>NZ_CP054212.1:0-1200000 GCF_013285385.1 Paramixta manurensis
ATCAAAACTGTGTAGAAAGTGAAGATCTCTGCCGCGCTTTGCGCTATGATCCGCCCTTCCGCTAACGATCCTCCTTACGATCGGGATCGGAACTAACCGCAGATAGCGGTTCGCATGCGTCCCAGCTGCATGCGTCAACAATGATGAATTTATCGCTTCAGCGCCTTTTTCTTATCGATTTTGTTCGAGTGGAGTCCGCCGTGTCACTTTCGCTTTGGCAACAGTGTCTTGCCCGTTTGCAGGATGAGTTACCTGCCACAGAGTTCAGCATGTGGATACGCCCCCTGCAGGCGGAATTGAACGACAATACGCTGGCCTTGTATGCACCAAATCGGTTTGTACTTGATTGGGTTCGGGATAAATATCTGAATAACATCAACGGGCTGCTTAATGATTTTTGTGGCGCGGACGCGCCTTTGCTGCGTTTTGAAGTAGGCAGCAAGCCGGTCAGTCAAACCCTCGGTCAGCCAGTGGTTGCTAGCGCCAACATCACCGCCCCGGTAGCCGCTGTAGACACGCGCCCGATGCCGACGCGCCCCAGTTGGGATAACGTTCCGGCGCCAGCCGAGGTTTCTTACCGCTCAAACGTCAACACTAAACACAACTTTGATAATTTCGTTGAAGGTAAATCTAACCAACTGGCGCGCGCGGCGGCACGTCAGGTGGCTGATAATCCTGGCGGCGCCTACAATCCTTTGTTCCTTTATGGAGGAACCGGCTTAGGGAAAACGCACTTGCTGCATGCGGTAGGGAACGGAATTATCGCGCGTAAGCCTAATGCCAAAGTGGTGTATATGCATTCGGAACGCTTTGTGCAGGATATGGTTAAAGCGTTGCAAAACAACGCAATCGAAGAATTTAAGCGCTACTACCGCTCGGTTGATGCGTTGCTGATCGATGATATTCAGTTCTTTGCTAATAAAGAGCGGTCGCAAGAAGAGTTTTTCCACACCTTTAACGCTCTGCTGGAGGGCAATCAGCAGATCATTTTGACCTCCGATCGTTACCCTAAAGAGATCAATGGAGTAGAAGATCGGCTAAAATCTCGCTTTGGCTGGGGGTTGACGGTTGCCATTGAACCACCAGAGTTGGAGACGCGTGTGGCGATCCTGATGAAAAAAGCCGATGAGAACGCGATCCGCTTACCTGGCGAAGTGGCGTTCTTCATCGCTAAACGTTTGCGCTCCAACGTGCGTGAGCTGGAAGGGGCGCTGAATCGCGTTATCGCCAACGCTAATTTTACCGGGCGCGCAATTACTATCGACTTTGTGCGGGAAGCGCTGCGCGATCTGCTGGCGTTGCAGGAAAAACTGGTCACTATCGATAATATTCAAAAAACGGTGGCTGAATATTACAAAATCAAAGTGGCCGATCTGCTCTCAAAACGTCGTTCTCGCTCCGTGGCGCGTCCGCGTCAAATGGCGATGGCGATGGCGAAAGAGTTGACCAACCACAGTTTGCCGGAAATCGGTGATGCTTTCGGGGGTCGTGACCATACCACCGTGCTGCATGCGTGCCGTAAAATCGAGCAGCTACGTGAAGAAAGTCATGACATTAAAGAAGATTTCTCAAATTTAATCAGAACATTATCTTCCTAACGCTATGAAATTTATTGTAGAACGCGAGCATTTACTCAAACCGCTACAACAGGTCAGCGGTCCCTTAGGTGGTCGACCGACGCTGCCGATTCTTGGTAACCTGCTGTTGCAGGTCAACGAGGGCGATCTGTTGTTAACCGGTACTGATTTAGAAATGGAAATGGTGGCGCGCGTAGCGTTGACGCAGCCGCACGAACCTGGTTCAACTACCGTTCCGGCGCGCAAATTTTTAGATATTTGCCGTGGGTTGCCGGATGGCGCGGAAATTAGCGTAGTGCTGGAGGGCGACAGAATGCTGGTGCGCTCCGGGCGCAGTCGCTTTTCGCTCTCCACTCTGCCGGCCAGTGATTTTCCTAACCTTGATGATTGGCAGAGCGAGGTTGAGTTCACCCTGCCGCAGGCAACGCTAAAACGTTTGATTGAAGCCACGCAGTTTTCAATGGCGCATCAGGACGTGCGGTATTATCTCAATGGCATGCTGTTTGAAACCGAAGGCGAAGAGCTACGCACCGTGGCGACCGATGGTCATCGTCTGGCGGTTTGTTCTATGCCGGTTGGGCAAGCATTACCTAACCATTCAGTGATTGTGCCGCGCAAAGGTGTGATTGAACTGGTGCGGTTGTTGGATGGTGGCGAGACACCGTTGCAAGTACAGATTGGCAGCAGCAACATCCGAGCGCATGTGGGTGATTTTATTTTCACTTCTAAGCTGGTTGATGGGCGTTTTCCCGATTATCGCCGCGTATTGCCGAAAAATCCTGACAAAAACCTTGATGCCGGTTGCGATCTGTTAAAACAGGCTTTTGCCCGCGCCGCTATTTTGTCGAATGAGAAATTCCGCGGCGTTCGCCTCTATATCAGCGAAAATCAGTTGAAAATCACCGCTAATAATCCGGAACAGGAAGAGGCGGAAGAGATTTTGGATGTCACGTACGGCGGTGCCGATCTGGAGATTGGTTTTAACGTGAGCTACGTGCTGGATGTGCTGAATGCGCTGAAATGCGAGAATGTGCGCCTGCTATTAACGGACTCGGTTTCCAGTGTGCAGATTGAGGATGCGGCAAGCCAGAGCGCAGCCTATGTTGTTATGCCCATGAGATTATAGTTGTCCGGGCTATCTTACTGGCTATTTTGGGATTGGGCAGCGCGCAAAATCCTCACGTACTCTGTGTACGCTCCGGTTTTTGCGCGCCGTTTACGCTCTGGTTTCCTGACTGCTTTGGATAATCTCTCCCCATGGCTTTGACCCGCCTTCTTATTAAAGACTTCCGTAATATTGAAAATGCCGATTTGGCGCTGGCGCCGGGGTTTAATTTCCTCATCGGCGCCAATGGCAGCGGCAAAACCAGCGTACTGGAAGCCATTTATACGCTTGGGCATGGGCGTGCCTTTCGTAGCTTACAGGCCGGGCGTGTCATTCGTCATGATGAAGAGGCGTTTGTGCTACACGGTCGTATTGACGGCGCGGAGCGGGAAGTGACGATTGGGCTGACCAAAAACCGCGCGGGCGACAGTAAAGTACGGATTGATGGCAGTGATGGGCATAAAGTCGCCGAACTGGCGCAACTGTTGCCGATGCAATTGATCACCCCGGAAGGTTTTACCTTGCTAAATGGCGGGCCGAAATATCGCCGTGCCTACATTGACTGGGGTTGTTTTCACAATACACCGGGCTTTTTTACCGCCTGGAGTAATTTGCGCCGTCTGCTGAAACAGCGTAATGCGGCGCTTCGGCAAGTTTCCCGCTATCAGCAAATTCGAGCCTGGGATCAAGAGCTGGCGCCGCTAGCGGAACAAATCAGCGCCTGGCGCGCGGAATATAGTGAGGCGATAGCGGCGGATATTACCGCCACCTGCGCGCAATTTTTACCCGAATTCCAGCTTACGTTCTCATTTCAGCGCGGCTGGGATAAAGAGAGTGATTACGCCGAACTGTTGGAACGACAATTTGAGCGCGATAGAGCATTAACCTACACCGCAACCGGGCCACATAAAGCGGATTTTCGCATTCGCGCCGAGGGGACGCCGGTAGAGGATCTGCTCTCTCGCGGGCAGTTAAAATTATTGATGTGTGCGCTACGTTTGGCGCAGGGTGAATTTCTTACCCGACAAAATGGGCGTCGTTGCCTGTATCTGATCGATGATTTTGCCTCTGAGCTGGATGAGAGCCGTCGACGCCTGTTGGCAGACCGGTTGAAGGCTACGCGGGCCCAAGTTTTCGTTAGCGCGATTGGCGCCGATCATGTCATCGACATGAATGACGAAAAGGGCAAGATGTTCCGCGTGGAACAGGGTAAAATAGCGGTTCAATCTGAAGATTAAATGAGCGAGAAACGTTGATGTCGAATTCTTATGACTCCTCAAGTATCAAAGTCCTGAAAGGTCTTGATGCGGTACGCAAACGCCCGGGCATGTATATCGGCGATACGGATGACGGCACCGGTCTGCATCACATGGTATTCGAGGTCGTGGATAATGCCATCGACGAAGCACTCGCCGGCCACTGTAAAGATATTCTGGTGACTATCCATGCCGATAACTCGGTCTCCGTGCAGGATGATGGTCGCGGTATTCCGACCGGTATTCACGAAGAGGAAGGGGTGTCGGCGGCGGAAGTTATCATGACCGTGCTGCACGCGGGCGGTAAGTTTGACGATAACTCCTACAAAGTCTCCGGTGGCCTACACGGCGTGGGCGTGTCGGTAGTTAACGCATTGTCGGAAAAACTTGAGCTAACCATTCGTCGCGAAGGAAAGGTGCATCAGCAAGTTTATCAGCACGGCGTGCCGCAAGCGCCGCTGTCGGTAACCGGTGAAACCGAGCAGACCGGTACCCGTGTGCGCTTCTGGCCAAGCCATGAAACCTTTACCAATGTTACCGACTTTGAGTACGACATTCTGGCGAAACGCCTGCGCGAGCTCTCATTCCTCAACTCAGGCGTCTCTATTCGCCTGGAAGATAAGCGCGACGATAAAAACGATCACTTCCATTATGAGGGCGGTATCAAGGCATTTGTTGAGTATCTGAATAAGAACAAAACGCCTATTCACCCAAATGTCTTCTATTTTTCGACCGAAAAAGACGGTATTGGCGTTGAAGTTGCGCTGCAATGGAATGATGGTTTCCAGGAAAATATCTACTGCTTTACCAACAATATTCCACAGCGCGATGGCGGCACGCATCTGGCGGGTTTCCGTGCGGCGATGACGCGTACCCTCAATGCGTATATGGATAAAGAAGGCTACAGCAAAAAAGCTAAAGTGAGCGCCACTGGTGACGATGCGCGTGAAGGTTTGATTGCGGTGGTCTCGGTTAAAGTACCCGATCCCAAATTCTCTTCGCAGACCAAAGACAAGTTGGTTTCATCAGAAGTGAAATCAGCGGTTGAACAGCAAATGAACGAGTTGCTGGCGGAGTACCTGCTGGAAAATCCGGGCGATGCGAAAATTGTGGTGGGCAAAATTATTGATGCCGCCCGCGCCCGTGAAGCTGCACGCCGTGCCCGTGAGATGACCCGTCGTAAAGGCGCGCTGGATCTCGCGGGTCTGCCAGGCAAGTTAGCGGATTGCCAGGAGCGCGACCCGGCGCTGTCTGAAATTTACCTGGTGGAGGGTGATTCCGCAGGCGGTTCGGCAAAACAGGGGCGTAACCGTAAGAATCAGGCCATTCTGCCGTTGAAAGGGAAAATCCTTAACGTAGAGAAAGCGCGTTTCGACAAAATGCTCTCTTCACAGGAAGTGGCGACGCTGATCACCGCGTTGGGTTGCGGAATTGGTCGTGATGAATACAACCCCGACAAGCTGCGTTACCACAGCATTATCATCATGACCGATGCCGACGTCGATGGCTCGCACATTCGTACACTGTTGCTGACCTTTTTCTATCGTCAGATGCCGGAAATCATTGAACGCGGGCACGTCTACATCGCGCAGCCGCCGCTGTATAAAGTGAAGAAAGGCAAGCAGGAACAGTATATTAAAGATGACGACGCGATGGATCAGTATCAAATCGCCATCGCGATGGACGGTGCCACGCTGCACACTAATGCCAGTGCGCCGGCATTGGGCGGTGAACAGCTTGAAAGCTTGGTTGCTGAGTTCAATAGTACCCAGAAGATGATTAAACGCATGGAGCGCCGTTTCCCGATGGCGCTGCTAAATGCGCTGGTTTACCATCCGACGCTGAGTGATTTAAGCAGTGAATCGGCGGTAACAAGCTGGATTAACGGCCTGGTGAGCTATCTGAACGAGAAAGAAGTTCATGGCAGCAGCTATGTGGCGCAAGTGCGTGAAAACCGTGAGTTGCACATTTTTGAGCCGGTGCTGCGCGTGCGTACCCACGGTGTCGATACCGATTATCCGTTGGATACCGAGTTTATGCAGGGCGCGGAGTACCGCAAAATCTGTACGCTGGGTGAAAAACTGCGCGGTCTGATTGAGGAAGATGCCTTTATTGAACGTGGCGAGCGCCGTCAGCCGGTAGCGAGTTTCGAGCAGGCGTTGGAGTGGTTGGTTAAAGAGTCACGCCGTGGCCTGTCGGTCCAGCGTTATAAAGGGCTGGGTGAGATGAACCCGGAGCAGTTGTGGGAAACGACAATGGATCCGGATAGCCGCCGCATGTTGCGCGTGACGGTTAAAGACGCGATTGCTGCCGACCAGTTGTTTACCACGCTGATGGGCGATGCGGTTGAACCGCGTCGCGCCTTTATCGAGGAAAATGCTCTGAAGGCGGCGAATATCGATATCTAATCGACCAGCACGTCAGCCTAACGGCGCGGGAAACCGCGCCGTTAGCGTTTCTGCCACTATAACGGGATGCCGAAACGGAAGCAGGCGCCCGGTTCTTCTTCAATTAAGGCAATATCGCTGCCGTGCAGTTGTAAAATTCGCCGTACAATCATCAAACCTAACCCACCATTTTGGCGGCGTGCGTGACCCAGTATTGAGGGGCGCTCAAACAAATCCGCTTTTAATTCCTGCGGAATCCCCGGCCCGCTATCTTTCACTTGTACCATCACCTGCTGTGCTTCGGTCCACAACCGTAGCGTAATCACACCCTGCTCCGGCGTGTGCTTAATCGCGTTATCGATCAGATTGGTTAGCACGCGTTCCATCATCGACAAATCAGCCTTTACGTGCGGGATCCCCGGCTGAATATCCGCCACCAGCCGTTGTTTACGCGTTTCCGCCGAAAGCTCAAATTTCTGAAACACATCCTGTATCAACTCATACAGAGAGAAAAGCTCTTTACGCGGTTTCACCACGCCATATTCCAGCCGCGCCAGCTCAAACAGTTGTTGCGATAGCTGACCTACCTTATGGCTCTGCATCAGGGCGATATTCAGATAACGCGTGCGCTCTTCCTCTTTTAGCGACGCCGCTTTAACCGAGAGTGTTTCCAGGTAGCCATGCAATGACATCAGCGGTGTGCGTAAATCATGAGAGATATTGGCGATAAACTCGCGCCGCTGCTGATCCTGGCTGGCTAATTTTTCCCACTGCACGGCGATACGCTGGGCAAGATCGATGAAGGCGTTGCGTAGCAGGGTGACTTCATCTTTGCGTTTTTTTTCATGCGGCGCGGCAGCCAGCGCTTTCACCGCCGTCACGCCGCCACGATCGAGATGGCTAACCTGTGCGGTCAGTTGGCGAATGGGGCGGGTCACCCAATGGAAGGCGCATCCCCCGGCCACCAGACCAAATAGCGCGATCAGCCCAATCGACCAATAGGTAAAGTGGCGTAGTGAAACCGCCTGTGCCCGCATGTTCAGGTTGTTGTAATGTTCCCCCTGAAGGATGACGTAAAGGTAGCCGACCTGTTTGCCGCCAGCGTTAAGCGGCGCCACGCTGAAAATTTTCTGCTGAGAAACGTTACGCGGATCATCGCCGTAGACCGGCAGTTTTTCCCCGGCCAGCAGCGCGTTAAGCGGCGCAATATCTACCATCGGTCGTTTAAGATGCCCCTTGGGCGCCGCGTCGGCAATGATGTGGCCACGTTTATCCAATAAATAGACTTCAACGCTTGGATTGATCGCCATCATTTGATCAAACAGCGGCTTGAGCGCGTCCTGATTAATGCCCTGTTCGTTCATTAGCGGGCTGCTGTGTGCAATATTATCGGCCAAATTACGTGATAGGTTTTGGATCATTGCATCGCCGTACTGAATACTGCTACGAAACTGAATCCAGCCGGAGAGCGCACAGCACAGCAATAGTAGCGAAGCGAAAACCAGCGTCAGGCGCTGGCTTAAGGTGAGGTTTTTCATCACTTAGTCACCTTGTGTGCTGTCAGGAGAAACAAATTTATAGCCCTTACCCCAGACGGTTAAAATGCGCTCGGGTTCTGCCGGGTTTTTCTCAATTTTTAAACGCAGGCGGTTAATATGGGTGTTTACGGTATGCTCATAGCCGTCGTGCTGATAACCCCATACTTGATTAAGGAGATTGAGACGGGAAAAAACCTTACCGGGATGTTTAGCGAAATAGTACAGCAGATCGAATTCGCGTGGCGTTAGTTCAACGATATGTTGAGCCAAACGAACCTCACGCGCTACCGGGTCAATGGTCAAATCGGCAAAATTTAGCGTACCGGCTTCCATACGTAAATTCATCGTCATGGCTTCCTGGCGACGAAACAGCGCTTTGACACGCGCCACCAGTTCCAGCATCGAAAAGGGTTTGGCGAGATAATCGTCGGCGCCCAGTTCCAGCCCCAATACGCGATGTACTTCGCTGGCACGCGCACTGATCATAATAATCGGCGTATAGCGCGTCATCATCCGTGCGCGGCGGCAAATCTCAAGACCGTCCACACCGGGCAGCATTAAATCGAGAATCAATGCGTCCCACTGGCTGCTTTCCAGTAACGCAACGCCGCGATCGCCATCGGGGGCATGAATGATTTCATACCCCTCATCGCGTAAATGTATATGCAGAAGTTCGGCGATATTACTGTCATCTTCCACAATCAGGATTTTTTTAGCCTTAGTCACACGGTGCTCTCTTTACGCCTATCTACCGGCCAAGCGTACACTTTTTGGCTTATTAGAGTTATCACATTTTGTTTAATTCTGCGTGAGGCGCCAGTGAAGATTTTACTTCTATAATGAGTTATACCCGTTAAGCATAAGGAAACTTCAATGAAAGCTTTACTTAAAGTTGCAATCGCTGGCGCTGCAATGCTGGCCGTTACCGGAGCCTGGGCCGCAGACTCTATGAGCATGAGTAAGGACGCGATGACGAAGCAAGATAACGGTAAGGCGATGAACAATAGCATGATGATGCAGCAGCAAACCGCCATGAACAAAGATCCGATGAATAATGACGGTAAGAAAAAGCATCACGCAATGAAAATGAAGATGAGTAAAAGTAAAGATACCAAGAAAAAAGACGCCACCAGTCAGTAAGGCGTTGCGCTAAACCTGTGTCCTGTGCCTGCAGGCCGAGCGCGCCCCTCTGCGTTCGGCCTATTTTTCTTCCACTATCTTTCCGCTTGGTAATTGGGTGTATCTTTTTCCATCAATGGCATAGATAGGATTTTCTTGTTTAAACTTGTAGATGACCATGTCACTAACCTTATCGATACAGTTTTTGGGTGATGGAATATCAGCGAAACACAGACGATCATACTTTCCGTTTTCTTTATACCCACTGCCAAAATCCCATATATTAATATAATATGTCCCATCATTGCTTGGTTTAGCGATATTTTCTTCTGCAATTTGATTGCTGTATTCTTTCCACCAGCTAATCTTTCCTTGAGCGGTTAACGGAGAGTTTTTAATAAGAATATCCGTTGAGTTCCGATATTTATGGATACCTATAACTTCTACCGGCTTGGTTAACCTCCATCCAGCGTAGATAGCGCATACACATACTACAAGCATGAGTATGATTATCCTATATTTTATCATGTCTTTTCCCGTTGATTTCTATCGTCGCCTCCATATTAGTCATAAACGGTTTATAAGCAAACTGATGATAACGTTGCAAAACAAACCAGATGCGAAAAAAACGGAAATGCCAGTATTTGAACTGCCTAATATCCGCTTGATCCAGCCCGAAGTGATCCTGCACTTTGTAGTGCACTACGGCATGATAATGCCCTTGATCAATACGTAATGATTTAATCATAATTTGTGTGGCCCAGATATCATGAACCGTAATCCCTAAGCCGTTAATTTTATCTCTATGCCGAACAAATTTAGGGAGTACAGATGATCTTAACAAAGTATCGAATTCATATTTACTATCTGCAGGGAAATAGTTTTCATCCCAATTAGCAAATTTTTGGACAACCGTCTTTATCTTTTTTAGCGTACTTCCATCGGATCCATCATTCACTATCTGTTCCTTTAACGCGCGATTTAGCTGTATATCGTAATAAGGCGCGCCATTATTCTTCTGCATATGTTCAATCATACGCAAAATGAGATGCCGATACGGCCCAACCCAGGAGAATGCCCCGGCAAGATGGCGAAACTCATCAAACAGAATCTCGGCGCAGGCCTGGCGTGAGAGACGCGTACCGTGGCCATGCATACCATAAAACCGTGATTGAGGCTGATTGAAAGCGGTTAAGGCGGTCAGGGTATAAGGATTGACGCGGGAAGAAATATCGACCAGATTCAAATGCCGCTTGAGAAACATTTCATCAAGATCGCCATAACGCATATCATCGGCCGCGTAATCATCGAGACGGTTTGCTGAGGTAAAGACTTTAAAGGGAAAATGTAGTAAAGACATGGGGTTACGTTCCTTGTTAACTTATGTTTAGTGCGTCATTGCACATTTCGGCGCGAGTATACCGCGGGTTATTCTGGATACAACCGTTTAAAAGATAATCAGGCTGGTCAATGTGAGCTGGATCGCGTTAGCATAAGCAAAACCGCGATTTAACGAGGACACTATGGCAATAAAACTCATTGCAATCAGTTGCCTGCAGGCCGAGCGCGCCCCCTCTGCGTTCGGCCTATTTTTCTTCCACTATCTTTCCGTTTGGTAATTGGGTGTATCTGTTTTTGTCAGTAAAGTTTACTTTGCCATTTTTGTAGTTTTCAATGATTAAAAGCCGATCTTTTTCAATGCAATTTTCTTTATTTTTCATATCGTTGAAACATTTTCTATCATATTTTCCCTTTTCTTTATATCCATCGCCAATATTCCATATACTAATTGAAGAATAACCATCAATTTCATCCGTTGGGAACCCGTATTTCTTTTCTATGCTTTGCCCATTCTTTTTCCACCAGGTTATTTTTTGCTTTTCAGTCAGCGGGAAATGTTTGACTACGATATCCGTATAAGCGCCATTATGGTGGATGGCTATAATTTGTACTGGTCGCAGTGAAATCCAGACTACACCTATCCCGATTAAAAATAGGATCATGAAAGTGATTTTTATTTTAGATGCTTTCATTTTTACTCCCTGAAATCTCTATGGTTGCTTCCATATTAGTTATAAATGGTTTATAGGCAAACTGATTGTAGCGTTGTAGTACAAACCAGATACGAAAAAAACGGAAATGCCAGTATTTGAACTGCCTGATATCCGCTTGATCCAGCCCGAAGTGATCCTGCACTTTGTAGTGCACTACTGCATGATAATGCCCTTGCTCAATACGTAATGATTTAATCGTAATTTGTGTGGCCCAGGTATCATGAACCGTGATCCCTAAGCCGTTAATTTTATCTTGTTGCCTAATGAATTTCGGCAGAATAGTGTTATTAATATTTTCCTGGAACAGCTTTTTTTTGTCAGCATTTAACGATTTTTTATCCCAGTCTATACTATTTAATAAAGTATTTTTTAAGATTAATAATGAACTGTTTTTTTCGGATCCATCATTCACTATCTGTTCCTTTAACGCGCGATTTAACTGTATATCGTAATAAGGCGCGCCATTATTCTTCTGCATATGTTCAATCATACGCAAAATGAGATGCCGATACGGCCCAACCCAGGAGAATGCCCCGGCAAGATGGCGAAACTCATCAAACAGAATCTCGGCGCAGGCCTGGCGTGAGAGACGCGTACCGTGGCCATGCATACCATAAAACCGTGATTGAGGCTGATTGAAAGCGGTTAACGCGGTCAGGGTATAAGGATTGACGCGGGAAGAAATATCGACCAGATTCAAATGCCGCTTGAGAAACATTTCATCAAGATCGCCGTAACGCATATCATCCGCCCCGTAATCATCAAGACGATTTGCTGAGGTAAAGACTTTAAAGGGAAAATGTAGTAAAGACATGGCGTTACGTTCCTTGTTAACTTATGTTTAGTGCGTCATTGCACATTTCGGCGCGAGTATACCGTGGGTTATTCTGGATACAACCGTTTAAAAGATAATCAGGCTGGTCAATGTGAGCTGGATCGCGTTAGCATAAGCAAAACCGCGATTTAACGAGGACACTATGGCAATAAAACTCATTGCAATCGATATGGATGGCACACTACTTAACCCGCAACATGATATCACCCCGCGCGTTAAGCAAGCGATAGCGCGGGCGCGCAGCAAGGGCGTCCATATCGTCCTGGCAACCGGGCGGCCTTTTATCGGGATTCAGCGCTATCTACTGGAGCTGGATTTACAGCAAGAAGGCCAATATTGCATCACCAACAATGGCGCGCTCGTACAGCGAGCGGTCAATGGTGACTGCGTGGCGGAAACCACCCTCTCATTTGATGATTATCTGCGGTTTGAAAAGCTGGCGCGCGAACTGGGCGTACACTTCCAGGCGTTGGATAAATCCTTCTTATATACCGCCAATAAAGATATCAGTGAATATACCATCCATGAGGCCAGCCTGACCGGCATGCCGTTGCGTTACCGCGCGGTGGAAGAGATGGATAGTACGCTGACTTTCCCGAAAGTTATGATGATCGATCCGGCAGAGGTACTGGATGCGGCGATTGCCCGCCTGCCGCAGGAGGCGCGTGACAACTATACAATCCTGAAAAGCGCGCCGTACTATCTGGAAATCCTCAACAAGCGTGTCAATAAAGGTTCGGGGGTGCAAGCATTGGCGGAGCAGCTCGGCCTGGCACGGGATGAAGTGATGGCGATAGGCGATCAGGAAAACGATCTGGCGATGCTGGAGTATGCCGGTATCGGTGTTGCGATGGGTAACGGTATTGAAGCCGTAAAAGCCATCAGTCAGTTTGTGACGAAAACCAATATGGAAGATGGGGTCGCGCACGCAATCGAAAAATTTGTGCTGTAACTCCTCAATATTACTCATATTTATTACGGGTCGATGAAAATCGGCCCGTTTTTTTTGACTTTTGGGGCGGCAAATTGCCGGTTTTGTGATCCAGATTGTAGTACAAGCGTGTTTTTTGGTACTACAATCAATCTCAAGTAACGTCTTTTGCCTGCGTGATGTAGTGCGATTAGGTTCCCGACAGAGGTAAAGTATCGAATGTCTTCTCTTACCGTGTGGAACATTATGACCAAAGAACCTCTCAGCAAAACGGACCGCATTATTCTGACGCTTGGTGAAGAAATTGTTTCCGGAAAGTATGTGCCCGGCGCCCCTTTACCTGCCGAGGCTGAGCTTTGCGAACAATTTGCCACTTCGCGCAACATCATCCGCGAAGTGTTTCGTTCGCTGATGGCGAAACGTCTGATGGAAATGAAGCGTTATCGCGGTGCGTTCGTGACGCCACGCAACCAATGGAATTATCTCGATAGCGATGTTTTGCAGTGGTCGCTAAAGCATGATCACGATCCGCGCCTAATCGCCGCGATGAATGAAGTGCGAACGCTAGTAGAGCCACAAATTGCGCGCTGGGCGGCGGAACGCGCTACGTCCGGTGATTTGGCGAAAATTGAAGTCGCCTGGAACGATATGGTAACGAATCACCTCGATCGCGAGGCGTTTAACCTGGCTGATATTCGTTACCACGAAGCGGTACTCGAAGCGGTTCATAACCCGGTATTGCAACAACTTAGCGTGGCGATCAGTCAGTTACAAAAAGCGGTGTTTGAGCGCACTTACATGCCAGATGAGGGCAACATGCCGAAAACGCTGCAGGAACATAAAGCCCTGTTTGACGCGATTCGTCATCAGGATCCCGATGCCGCCGAGCTGGCGGCGCAATCAATGATCGCCAGCTCGACACGACGATTAAAGGATATTACGTGACCAGCTATATCGCTATTGATTGGGGCTCCACCAATCTGCGCGCCTGGCGTTATGAAAACGGTGAGTGTATTGACGAGCGCCGCTCCGAAGCGGGTGTTACTCGTCTGGAAGGCCGAACGCCCGTTGAGGTGTTTGACAGCGTTACCGCCGGGTGGCCGGTAACCTCGGTGCCGGTGGTGATGGCGGGGATGGTAGGGAGCAATGCGGGTTGGCTGTCGGTACCTTACCTTTCCTGCCCGGTATCGCTGGGTAAGCTGGCTTCTCAACTCACGCGCGTGGAAGACAAAGCGTGGATCGTTCCGGGGCTTAGCGTCGATAGCGAAAGTAATCATAACGTCATGCGTGGCGAAGAAACGCAGTTACTGGGTGCGATTACGCTCGCGCCTAATCGCGTGTATGTCATGCCGGGCACCCATTCCAAATGGGTCGTCACTGAGCAGGATACGGTGTGTGATTTTCGCACGGTGATGACCGGCGAATTGCATCATTTATTACTGCGCCATTCGCTGGTAGGAGCCGGGTTACCGCCTCAACAAGCCAATGAACGCGCGTTCTGCGAAGGGCTGGAAACCGGCAGTAATGATAGCAGCATCCTGGCGCGTTTATTTGAAGTCCGCGCGGCGCATGTTTTAGGTTCCCGTCCGCGTGAGGCGGTGAGCGAATTTCTCTCTGGCTTGCTGATTGGTCACGAAGTGGCGCTGATGAGTCAGACTTTCCCGACGAGCGGCGGGGTAACGCTGATTGCCGGCAGTTCACTGGCCCAGCGTTATCAGCACGCGATGACATTTGCCGGCTTGCCGGTGCAACTTCTGGATGGCGATCGCGCTTTCCAGCATGGAATGAGGAGTATTGCCAATGACCTGGCCGACTAAACTACCCTTAATCGCCATCCTGCGTGGTATCAAGCCGGAAGAGGCCGAAGCCCATATCAGCGCACTAATTGAGGCTGGCTTTGATGCTATTGAGATTCCGCTGAACTCACCCGACTGGCAAACCAGCATTCCGGCAATGGTAAAAGCGTTTGGCGAGCAGGCATTAATTGGTGCCGGTACGGTATTGCAGCCACAGCAGGTGGATACGTTGGCTGGTTATAACAGCAAGTTGGTGGTAACGCCAAATACCGACGCCGCCGTGATTCGCCGCGCGGTCGAACAGGGAATGCTGGTGGCCGCCGGTTGTGCCACCGCCAGTGAAGCTTTCACTGCGCTACAGGCTGGCGCGCAGGCGCTGAAAATTTTCCCTTCTTCCGCGTTTGGCCCGGACTATATCAAAGCGCTGAAAGCGGTATTGCCGCCGGACGTGCCGGTCTTTGCCGTCGGCGGCGTCACGCCGGAAAACCTGAAAACTTTCCTGGCCGCAGGTTGCGTGGGCGCAGGTCTGGGGAGCGATCTCTATCGTGCCGGGCAGCCCTTGTCGCGCACGATAGAAAAAGCGCAGGCCTTTGTTGCCGCTTATAAGGACGCTGTACAATGAAAATTACCAAAATCACCACTTGGCGCCTACCGCCACGCTGGATGTTCCTGAAAATTGAAACCGATGAAGGGATCGTCGGTTGGGGTGAGCCGGTCATCGAAGGCCGGGCGCGCAGCGTAGAAACGGCAGTACATGAACTCTCGGATTATTTGATTGGTCAAGATCCGGCACGTATTAATGACCTGTGGCAGGTGATGTACCGCGGCGGTTTCTACCGTGGCGGCCCCATTTTGATGAGCGCGATTGCCGGTATTGATCAGGCGTTGTGGGATATTAAAGGTAAAGCATTAGGTGTTCCGGTGTATCAACTGCTCGGCGGCCTGGTGCGTGACAAAATTAAGGCTTATAGCTGGGTAGGCGGCGATCGTCCATCTGAGGTTATTAGCGGCATTAAAAAGTTGCGAGAAATCGGTTTTGATACCTTCAAGCTGAATGGCTGTGAAGAGATGGGCATTATTGATAATTCACGCAAAATCGATGAAGCCGTGAATACCGTGGCGCAAATTCGTGACGCATTCGGCAACGAAATTGAATTTGGTCTGGATTTCCATGGGCGCGTTAGCGCACCAATGGCAAAAGTGTTGATTAAAGAGTTGGAGCCCTATCGCCCGTTGTTTATCGAAGAGCCGGTGCTGGCTGAACAGGCGGAATATTATCCACGTCTGGCAGCGCAAACCCACTTACCAATTGCCGCCGGTGAACGTATGTTCTCGCGTTTCGAGTTCAAGCGTGTGTTGGAAGCCGGTGGCCTCGCGATTTTGCAACCGGATCTCTCCCACGCCGGCGGGATTACCGAATGCTTTAAAATTGCCGCGATGGCTGAAGCCTACGATGTTTCACTGGCACCGCATTGCCCGCTTGGCCCAATCGCGCTGGCGGCCTGCCTGCATGTTGACTTTGTTTCCCGTAATGCGGTGTTCCAGGAGCAAAGTATGGGTATTCATTACAATAAAGGTGCTGAGTTGCTGGACTTTGTATTGAATAAAGATGACTTTAAAATGGACGATGGTCATTTCTATCCATTAAATAAACCGGGCCTCGGCGTCGAAATTAATGAAGAAATGGTGATTGAACGTAGTAAAAATGTTCAAGACTGGCGCAATCCATTATGGCGTTATCCTGATGGTAGTGTGGCTGAGTGGTAATTTATTTTTAGCGTGTTTTAATCCCTCATTTAATTGATGCGGCATACCTAATACCAGGTGCTTATTATGAGGGGTAATGAGTATTTTTATTAAAGCTTTTATACTCGCCAGGCGCTATATCTGTATAGCGCTCTGCGCCTTGTTTACCGCAAAGATGTAAAGGTATTTTGGTTATCCGCTTTAAAGTAGATGGGTAATTTTATTTGCCAAATGGAATAGTATTATAACATCACGCAGATAAGTAACATTATTATTTTCCATACGGAGAAACACCATGGAATTAACCTCTTCAGTAAAACCTACGCGTCGGCGTTATTTAACATTGTTAATGATCTTTATTACCGTGGTTATTTGTTACGTTGACCGCGCTAATTTGGCTGTCGCGTCAGCACATATTCAGAAAGAGTTTGGTATCAGCAAAGCCGAGATGGGATACATCTTCTCAGCGTTCGCCTGGCTCTATACCTTGTGTCAGATCCCCGGCGGCTGGTTTCTTGACCGCGTAGGCTCGCGCCTGACCTACTTTATCGCTATTTTCGGCTGGTCGATCGCCACGTTACTACAAGGGTTCGCCTCTGGCTTGTTATCGCTGATTGGTTTACGGGCGATTACCGGTATTTTTGAAGCACCCGCTTTCCCAACCAATAATCGGCTGGTCACGAGCTGGTTCCCGGAGCAGGAGCGCGCCTCTGCTGTCGGGTTCTACACTTCAGGGCAGTTCGTGGGGTTGGCTTTCCTGACCCCGCTGCTGATTTGGATTCAGGAACTGATGAGTTGGCACTGGGTGTTCATCCTCACCGGTGGTATTGGCATCATCTGGTCCTTTATTTGGATCAAATGTTACCGTGCGCCGCGTGACAGCAAAGCCATCAACCAGGCAGAAATGGAGTATATCCGTGCGGGCGGCGCAATGGTGGATGGTGATGCCCCGGCGGAGAAAAAAACGCGCACGAAGTTGTCCCGCGCAGACTGGAAACTGGTGTTTCATCGCAAGCTGGTGGGGGTTTATCTTGGGCAATTCGCCGTGGCATCGACGCTGTGGTTCTTCCTGACGTGGTTCCCAAATTATCTGACGCAGGAAAAACATATTGCCGCTTTAACCGCCGGTTTTATGACCACCGTACCATTCCTGGCGGCCTTCTTCGGCGTGATTTTGTCCGGCATTGTGGCGGATAAGTTGGTGAAGCGCGGGTATTCACTCGGCTTCGCGCGTAAAACACCAATCATTTGTGGTTTGCTGATCTCTACTTGCATCATGGGCGCAAACTACACCGATGATCCGATCTGGATTATGGTGTTAATGGCGCTGGCCTTCTTTGGTAACGGTTTTGCGTCAATCACTTGGTCGCTGGTTTCCTCGCTGGCGCCGATGCGTCTGATTGGCTTGGTCGGCGGTATGTTCAACTTTATTGGCGGCCTGGGCGGCATTACCGTACCGTTAGTAGTGGGATATTTAGCTCAAGACTATGGTTTCGCTCCGGCGTTAACCTATATTTCGGTGGTGACGCTGCTTGGCGCGCTGTCGTACATCTTGCTGGTTGGCGATGTGAAACGCGTCGGCTAAATCAATGGATAGTGGCCGGGCATGTCCGGCCACTATTTTCGACTGGCAGCGGTAAAATAGCTGCGTCCTGTGTTCCTTTGGCGTAATTTGTCTGGCATTCACTGAAGAGAGATGCCGCATGACTGAAAAACAGCTCACCTTCGACGCTCGTCATCATCAACTGACCAATATCAACGTCTGGACTGCCGACAGCCAATGGCTGGTTTATGATGTGCGCCCATCCGGCGCCTCGTTCACCAGCCTGACAATCGAGCGTGTTAATGCCGATAACGGCGCGACAGAGGTGCTCTATCAGGCGCGAGATGGCGCGCATGTTGGCGTTGTCACTGCCAGCCCGGATTTGCCGCCGCGTTATCTGTGCATCCATGGTCCCGAACATCCCGATGCCGACTGGCACTATGATTTCCATCACCGACGCGGCGTCATTATCCAGCACGGTATTGCTGAGAATTTGGATGCGTGCGACATTACGCCGCCTTTTACGCCCGGCGCTTTACGGGGTGGTTCGCATGTGCATGTTTTTAGCGCCGACGGTAGCCGCATCAGCTTTACCTATAATGATCACGTTATGCATCAGCGCGCAATCGAGGAGGATTTGCGTAACGTCGGCGTGGCGGTGCCGCTAGGCGCGGTATGTCCACCGAAGCAGCACCCGCGAGAATATGACGGTAGCCACTTCTGCGTACTGGTCAGCCAAACCACCGTGACGCCGCAACCGGGCAGCGATGAGATAAATCGCGCCTATGAAGAGGGATGGGTTGGGAACCAAGGCTACGTTAAACCGGATGGCCGCCAGCAACGTTGGGCGTTAGCCTTTATTGGCGATACGCTGGCGGAGAATGGCGTGAAAGTCGCGGAAGTGTTTATCGTGGACTTGCCTGATGAGCTGGCGGATTATGCGTTGGCTGGTGAAGCGCCGCTGGAGGGAACTGAAACACGTTTACCCGCGCCGCCGCGCGGCGTGCGGCAGCGTCGGTTGACCTTTACTGCGCAACGACGCTATCCTGGTCTGGTCAGTCAACCACGCCACTGGCTACGAGCCTCGCCTGATGGCAGCGACATTGCTTTTTTGATGAAGGATGATGATGGCGTAGTGCAACTTTGGACGGTTTCACCTAACGGTGGCGAGCTGCGACAAGTCACTCACAGCGTATCAGGGGTTCAATCCGCCTTTAGTTGGCATCCGCAAGGAAAACAGGTCGCGTTTATTTGCGATAACAGCGTAATGGTTTGCACCATTGCCACTGGCAAGATGACACGCCTGACCGCGCGCAGTGAAAAGGCGCCCGATGCCGAGGCGGTGGTATTTTCCCCGGACGGCGGGCAGATAGCCTTTACGCGTGAATTAGCCGGTTTCCGGCAGATCTTCACTGTTGCGACGCGTTAACCGCCAGCGGCGCATCGCCGGGAAGCGTGTCTTGCGTATGGCTTAACTTCTCTTCTTTCAGCACCCGTTCATGCGGCGAGTCGATAGATTTATCGTCGTCATGACGGGCGTAGTCCCACGGTAATAACAGCGTATCCAGCACGGCGGAAAAGGGGAGATCGATCAGCGCCAGCGGCTTCAACGCCCAGCTCGTGTGATCGTCGGTCAGCATTTCCGCACTGGCGCGCGTACCTGGATAGTAACCCTGGCTGGCGCCGGTATGTGTCATTACGCTGGAACAACCCGTTGTGGTGCCCAGTGAACAGCAGACCAATACGCCTGCCAGGCGGTATGTCTTTATTGCTTTCATCTTTATTATCCCTTCAGTCACGGCATACTGCCTGGCTGAGCGCCTCCCGTCATACTTCAAACCGCAGGTGCGCTAACGCCCTCCTGCCACTTGAATTATCCCGGAACTAAATTCACCGATGGGGTTCTACCCGGCCACTCTGCGGTGACTCACATCTGCCTGATAGCAATATTGTCCCCTGAGTGTATGACATTGCTTGTTGTTTGTTTAAAAATATTGCCTTCTTACCTCTTGAAAGCGACATGATTAACCCCATTTTTTAGTCATGGTCACAAAAGAATGCGCCGACAGGGCATTAATTTAGGGCCACGCAACTTGTCCATTGGGGAAAGTTGCACATTAACCTACTCGCTGATATTCAGGAGCTTATTATTATGCGTAATTTCGATCTCTCACCCCTTTATCGTTCTGCCATTGGGTTTGACCGTTTGATTAACCTTCTGGAATCCGGCCAAGGCCAGAGTAACGGCGGCTATCCTCCGTACAACGTTGAACTGGTCGATGAAAACCATTACCGAATTACTATTGCCGTGGCGGGCTTTGCCCAGAGTGAGCTTGACATCACCGCCCACGACAATTTACTGATTGTGCGCGGCGCCCACCCGGAAGAGCAGCCTGAGCGCCAGTATCTCTACCAGGGCATTGCCGAGCGCAATTTCGAACGTAAATTCCAGCTTGCCGAACATATTGTGGTACGCGATGCCCGTTTAGAAAACGGCCTGTTATACATCGAGCTGGAACGTATCGTGCCTGAAGCAATGAAACCGCGCCGCATTGATATTCTGAACTAATCAAAGCAAAACGCCGCTCTGGCAGCGGCGTTTTTTACTCTCGTCACGTCACGTCGCCGCTATTGATGTTGTTCCCGCACCACCCGTACCTGTGACAGCAATCCGCCGAATACATTCAGTAGTAAACCTACGATAATCACCCCGACGCCGGTAATTTCCTGTGCCGACAGTGTTTCATCAAGGAACAGCGCCGCGCTCAGCATCCCAACCACCGGTACTAGCAGCGTCAGCGGCGCCACACGCCAGGTTTCATAGCGACTCAGTAGGCTTCCCCAAATCGCATAACCGATAATGGTGGCGATAAAAGCCAGATAGATGAGCGCCAGCACCGTTTTCAGGTTGATATTCATCAAGCTCAAAATAATTGTCGATTGGCCTTCAAACAACCACGCGCTGGCGAAAAAAGGCACCACCGGCACTAAAGCGCTCCATACCACCAGCGACATGACCGGCACTTTGGTATTACGCATAATCACTTTGTTGGTGATGTTACCCATGCCCCAAGAGAGCGCGGCAGCCAGGGTTAACAACATGGTGGTGAGCGTAATCCCGGTGGTTACCTGGCCGGTCACACCGGCGGTGGCTAACATAAACATACCAATAGTGGCGATAAGAATTCCGGCGATATGATTCCAGCGCAGTTTTTCCGCCAGTAACAGCGCACCGAGTAACAGCGTGAAAAAAGCTTGCGCCTGCACCACCAGCGAAGCAATCCCGGCGGGCATACCCAGTTTGATCGCCAGAAACAAAAAGGCGAACTGCCCAAAGCTCATCGTCATGCCATAAACGATCAGCCAACGCAGCGGCACTTTAGGCGGTTTGACGAAGAAAACCGCCGGGAAGGCCACCAACAGGAAACGCAAACCGGCCAGCAAAAAGGGCGGCATATCATGGAGGCCGACTTTAATGACGACAAAATTAATTCCCCAAGCCACCACGACACACAGCGCAAGCAACATATCTTTGACTGACATAACCTTTTCCTTTCCGGGGCGCGTTACGCGTTGGTCACCATCGGCGTGGCGATATTGCCGGTACAACTTTCGCCAACCACGCGAAAATAATCATTCACATCCAACGCGATAGATTTCTCTAACTCTCCGGCATTAAAAAATAACGTCCCGGCTGCACGTAGGCGCTCATCCACCAGCAACGCCAGGCGAGAATCAAAGCTAAAAGGCGGCACGGCACCCATAACGCATTGCGTCAATTCCTGTGCCGTTTCTGGCGGCGCGAAACTGGATTTCTTTCCACCGACGGTTTTTGCGACGCCTTTAAAATTGACCTTACTGTCACCGGGTACAATCGCCAGCACATAACGTGGCGGTTCGGCTCCCGCCAAAACCTGTAATACCATGGCCTTAGCGGCCTGATGCAGTGCGTTGCCGCGAATGGCGCTAATCGCTTCGGTATGCCCTTCAGCCGGATGCGTAATCACGCGGAAATCGGCCTGTTCCTCATTCAGCAATGCCACTACTTTTTCAAATGTTGTCATCACACCCTTCCTCATTGGTTGGAAAAAAGTTAACTCCAGGCCATCGCCTGCTTCATTTTTCGGTCGGTTAAACCAAAGAAGAAGCCCATGGTGATGCGGGTTTGCCCGGCAACACGATCGATTTCGTGATACCACGCCGGGTTAAAAATGTAGATGTCGCCGCTGCGCGGTCGGAATTCGCAGATTTCACAATCCTCTACCACGGCATCCTGATAACCCAGTTCCCCCGGCGTTTTAAAACGTTCATCTTCCGGCTCCCAGCGCTTTTTATAGATGCGTAACGCGCCGCCTTCGCTGCACTCTTGCAGGCAAACCACACAGCTCAACTGGTGATGGATTTGGGTGACCACCAGGCCGCTCTCTGCCGCGTCGCGCACGATATGATCGTTATGCAGCGGATTCGCGACGCCATCGGCGTGGAAGCGCACTATCGATCCGGCATACTCACCCAGCCCCGGCTCTACCGCAGTCTCAAGCTGCTCTAACTTGAGAGAGCGTTTCACCCAGGCATAAACGTCCTGCTTCAGGGCATCCAGCGAAGAGGGCAACGCAGGCTGAATATCACGTAGCTCGGTGAAGTAGTTTTCTGGCGTGGCGGTATGGCGGGCCAGATAAGGGCCCAACGTGGTTAATGCGCCATTGGGATAGTGAGAAACGCGAATTCTCTCCCGGCATGCATGCAAATCATCCACCACTTGTTGGCGTGTCTCCGACGAGAGAAAGTTGCGTAATACCAGCAGTGGCACGCGTGCGGTGACGATATCGTCAAGCCAGGTGGTTTCAACAAACATGGTCGGATTAATAACGCGAATTTGATTAAAAATGGCCATGATCTACTCCGCAAAAGTGATTTCATGCAGTTGGTGATTGCTCATTCGATGCCAGTGCGCGGCGGCGCCCAGCGCCGGAATCTGTTCCGAAGCGATAATTGTGCTACGCGTGTTTTGACAGCAATGCAGGGTGAAATAGTGAGGGTAGGGCGTATCGTCCGGATGCCATTGCCAAGCCCAGGCTTGCTGGTCGGTAAAAAAGAACGCGTTACCGGCGCTGCCGCCAGGCGCGACGTTGGCCATCTTTTCCTGCAAATAGCGTTGGGTAAAATCTGACGGCGTCACTCCGTCGACCACGTATTCGAGGTATTCCGCTGAGTCGAACTGTGAAGCGGGCAAACCGAGGTTTTGGTAAATGGTGGGCAAAAAACCGTTATGCATCATATACCACTGCGTACCGCCGCTCTGGCGCAGCAGGGGATGAGAGAACTGAATGCCGCTATTTTTACTCAGCGTCGCATGGCGCACATGTATTGCCAGCAAGCGTGTCTGCAGCGCTTTGATATTCAGTTCGGGCAGCGCATCGGCAAAGCGACCGGTACCATGCAAGGTGCGGATTTGACCATTGTCCAGCCACAAACAGCCCCAACCGTTGGGATGCTGCTTAATCAGGCCTTCATGCTGCGCGGTTTCACCGCAGCTCATTGCCCTTGCCGCCTCGATCACCTCGGCAACGGAGAAATCCCCGTGCGCCATAATCATTCTGCACATTGCAAATCCCTCCTTGCCGGAAGGTGATGGATAGAGGTCACTGAATTAAACAGCGCCATAATTTCTCGTGGGTCGGCGGCTTCAAGGCGCAAGGTGCCGAGAATACCGGCATGGCGGGTTAAATCGGCATACAGCGCGGAGTCATGGGAAACAATCAACTGCGGCAAGGCAATCGGCGGCGCAATAGTGCCGCGCTGGTTTTGATGGATCCACAGCTCTGCAGCCGCCAACTGTGGACGCTGACGTAAACGCAGTTGCCCCACGGCATGGTGCGGCGTATCAAAGGGTAAACCGCCAAAGTTTTTCCCTTGTTCCAGATTAAAGGCGATTTCCGCCCAGTTAAGCCCGGTGACTTCTTTTACCAGGTTCACAACGCCCATGCCGGAGAGGCGGAAGCCCATTTCAAGAAAATGAGGCACGCCATTAACCACAATAAAATCGATATGAAAGGCGCCTTGCCGATAGTCGAAGATCTTGCAGCAAAAATGCATTAGGCGCGTGAAAGCCGGTGGTAAATCGTGCGCGGCAACCCCAACATGCCCCGACTCGTAAAAGCCGATTGGCCCGTCGCCCTCGCCAATGCGCTCAATGAGCTTTTGGCAACAGGTCAGCGCGTAGGGTCGGCCTTCACAGACCACGCCTTGCAGTGAGTACTCTTGGCCTTCAAGACAGCATTCGACGATAAAGCCGGAGAAGCAGCGTCCACCATAGTTCATGGTGGAAACCAGGCTCATCACCGCCTTGTCGAGTTCTTGCGGCGTTTTCACCAGCCAAACGCCTAACCCGCCGCCACCATCGACTGGCTTGATCACGCAGGGATAAATCAATGCGTTACGCGCATCTTTGATACTGAGCGCCGAGGCGAAAAAACGAAATTCCGGCTGGGGAAAGCTGGGCAGTGCTTTTTTCAGCGCCATCCGTTGCGCATATTTATCCAGCGGAATAAAACATTGGCGGTCAAGCGGGTCGGCGAGCATTTCACGTACCCGTCCGGCGCTTTGGTTATAGGCTTCAAAACCGGCTAACACGACCTGCGGATGCTCCAGTAAACCGGCGTTCATCCAAGCCTGCATCACTTCATACGGGCTTTCCGGTCGGTTAATACGCAACACCATATCGAAAGGCAGATTCAACCCAATGGATTGATAATCAATAAAATCGCCCATTTCGGCCAGTACGGTAAAATATCCTTCTCGCTGCGCGACCTCACAGTAAGGATTCTGACCATCCCGGGTTGCGCCAATTTGCAGAAAGATTTTTTTCATGGTTCACCCTCGATTTAGCGGCCGGAAATCACTTCACTAACGGTGTCGCGCAATACGCCGTTATTGACCTGGATAATGGCTTTATGCGGGTCGTAACGCAGAATGCGCGACAACGGATCGTGACGCTTTTTCTCCAGTAGCGAAGTGACCAGCGGGCTGCGCCAGCATTGACGTAATTGCGCCAGCGTCAAACCGGAGAGCGCTTCCAGCCGACCAGCCAGCGACGGATTACTTTGATTGCCGCCTAGCAACGCATCAATGTCGCTGGCATCAAGCGCCAGTTGTTCCTGCGCCAAATAGTGCGCCAGATGTTTTCCCTGCTCGGTAAACGGCGAATAGATCATGCACACCAATTGCCCGGTATTAAGGCCAAACGCGCTACTGGCAAATTGCGTGGCCCGCTCGCGCTGCGCGTTAATCGCTTGGTCATCCTGATAGCGCGCCGCCATTTCGGTAATTAAATGCGGTGGGAAATCCTTTTGTTTCATCAGACCGAGCGCGAAGCGCACATATTCGCGAATACCTTCGGCATAGCTACGTTGCAACAGGGTTTCCGCGCGCAGACCGCGAATATGCGCCATCAGCGTCGGGTTGCCACAATCCGATTCAGAGAAACTAAACATCAATTCGTCAAAACGGAAATGCATGAAATCGTTGAGTAATGTCCAATGCGCGCCCGCCTCATAGGCGGTATCCTGATAGATATTGAAGAACAGCGGATCGCGTGCCAGTTGGTGGGTGATGCGGTGACCCGGCGTCACGTTTTCCGCGCCATAAATGTTGCCGAAATAGCGTTCCGCTACACCGTCGAGGGTTTCGAGAAAACCGGAAAAACCGGCGCGCTTCTCAACTTCTGGCGCCGCGAACAGGCGTGAAAGATGTCGGGCCCAGGCGACATAAGCGGTTTGTTCTTGCGGCGAATCGCCGGTAATAATCAGGTCAACGCCACCGTCGTAATGAGCGGCAAGACCAAAAGAGTTGACCATACTGAGGTTACAGGCATTACAGAAAGTAGAACGCGCATCGGCCTGAAAGCGGTGACCATTCATCAGCACATCATTGCGGTTCTGTTGCCGGACGGCATCTGGCATGGCTAAATGACGCTCGAAGGGGCGAATCAATAAACCATCGGTGAGCAAACACTCCACCATCTCATCGCCCTGTATTTGCAGCGCGCGATACACCCGGTCGATATTTTCCATGACGCAATCATTCATCCCGGCATGGCGATTGGTACTGATGCGCAGGCGGAAAGTGTCACCTTTTTCCTGCCACAATAATCCCTGGATATAACGCACATAGGCCACCATATAGCTGCTATCTTTACCGCCGCCATAAGCCAGTAATACGCGATTATTTCGTAGCGTTTCTTTATCGGGCAGAGTATCAATTAATCGCCGTGCGCAATTTCTTGCGGAATGAATAATTGAGGGAGAGAGCCAGACTTCAATATTTTCCATCATGACCGAAAGGTTATTCATTTTTCACTTTTCCTTTGGCAAATAAATATAACGCTCCCCGGATGTTGAAAGCGACGCGCCATTTCCTGAACACGACCCGCCAAAAAAAATGCTAAAGAATGACTGTTTCAAGCCTGGTTATTGTTAAGCACTTGTCGGGTAAACTACTATCAAAGGAGTTTCTTTAACAGGCACAGATCAGAGCGATATGGAGTGGAACAGATGTCCGGCGCAAAGCCAGATCGGGAAAGTCAGGGTAGCCGCTATCGGCAGATTGCGGAACAGATTAAACAGGCGATACACGCAGGTACGCTGCTACCGGACACGCGCTTACCTTCGGTGCGCACGCTCGCCGCTCAGTACCGCGTCAGTTTAACCACTGCGCTCAAAACGCTACGTACGCTGGAAGATGAACACTATGCGGTAGCGAAACCGAAATCCGGCTTTTTTGTTGCGCCCTTACAACGTCCACAGCGTGACTTACCGGCGGTAGTGGAACAGCCGAAGGCGATTGCGCCGCTGGATGAGCAGACGGAGTTGCATTTAGCGATGGTGGGGGCGGATTGTCGGGTTCGCCTCGACTTAGCCAACGGTGACAGCGCGCTGTATCCGGTGAAAAGAATTGGGTTGTTAATGCGCCAATTGGGCTATAGCAAACCCTTTTTATTAGGCAATACGGTAAAGGGCACCGGTTATGCGCCGTTAAAAGCCGAAATTGCCCGTCGCGCAGTGGAGTATGGCTGTAATATTAATCCTGACGATATTTTGATTACTAATGGGTGTATTGAGGCCATTTCCCTTTCGCTGCGAGCAACGGTAATGCCGGGTGATGTGGTCGCGGTAGAATCGCCCTGCTACTTTGTCTTATTGCAAATGCTGCATAACCTTAATTTACGGGTAATTGAAGTTGAGGCGGGCCACGAAGGTTATATTAATGTCGAAACGCTAACCGCTCTGTTCCGTCGTAAGGCGGTAAAAGCGTTTGTTACCCTGGCAAATATTAATAACCCATTGGGAAAGAGTATTCCCAATGAGGAGAAGGCATATATCGCGCGTCAGGCGGATGAAAATGATGTCGTTATTATTGAAGATGATATTTTTGGCGATACCGCTTTTGGCGAGCGGCGGCCTTTCCCGATGCGCGCCTTTAGTCCGAACGCCATTCTCTGTAGCGGTTTTTCTAAAACTGTCGCGCCGGGTATGCGCATTGGTTGGGTACATAGCGCCAATTTTATGCGCAAAATTGCTTCGTTAAAGTACACCTCAACCATGGGCACGTCGGTCCTCTCCCAAGCCGCCATTGCCGAATTACTGCGCAGCGGAGGTTATGATGCCCACCTGCGCAAATTACGACGCGAACTTTCCCGGCAGATAAACCAGATCCGCCAGGCGGTATTACGCTACTTTCCGGCCGGTACCCGCGTCTCGGAACCGGAGGGCGGCTATGTACTGTGGGTAGAAATGCCCCGTCAGGCGCTCAATGTCCGCGCCCTGTTCATCAAAGCGCGCAACGCTGGCATCGGTATTGCGCCGGGGCATATCTTTGCCACCGATAATCGTTACGATCACTGCTTCCGCCTCAACGCGGGTTTTGGCTGGAATGATGAAGTTGATCAGGCCATTAAACAACTGGCGCAGTGGTGCCAGCACTCCTTGCCGCCGGCATCCTAAACGCCAGTGACAGTGATCAATCTTTAATCCCGCCAGTTACACATTGCTAGCGATCTTTATCACATTTTCCCACTCGCGGTTCTCATATAGACCGCATTGAGTGTGCGTTGCGTTATATTGTTTAACAACATTGCTAGCAATTTTAAACAATGTGATGCAGTGTCATAACCGTACACATCTGCGGTAACCGGTGTGTCAATCTGGAAACATTCGGCGTCTTTTGCCGTCACTCACATCCCATTCAGTCTCGTTCATTCGCCAGCCATATTGTCGGTATCTATATTGCTAGCAATTTTGACGAGGAGAAACGATGCGATCGGGGCGCGCAGGGTATTTCAACCTTTATAAAAAGGCATAACATGAAAAAATATTGGCTGTCGTTTTTACTGCTCAGTCTCTCGTGCCAGCCAGCGCTGGCGCAGAATGTGGTGCGCTGGGCGACCTCCGGGGATATACCGACGCTCGATCCCTACGCGTTTGCTTCTACCAGCGCGTTGGCGTTTCAAAACCATATCTACGAAGCGCTGTTGCAGCGCGATAATGATTTAAACCTTCAGCCAACGCTGGCGACGCATTGGGAATATGTTAACGACACCACCTTACGTTTTACTCTGCGCCAGGGTGTGAAATTCCAGAATGGCGATGATTTTGAGGCTGACGATGTAGTGGCCTCGATCGCCCGCGCCACCGATCCGGACTCCGGGGTTCGCGCCAACGTCTCCTCGATTAAAAACGCCGTGGCGGTGGATAAATACACCGTTGATATTCATCTTAAAGAGAAAAGCGGCATTGCCCTCAATGAACTGAGCGGCGTCCTGATAATGGATAAAAGCTGGATGGCGCAGCATAACGCACTAAAACCCACCAGTATTAGCCAGGGTACCGAAGGTTACGCTACCAATAACACCAACGGAACCGGCCCATTTATGCTGGAAAGCCGTCAGCGTGACGCGCAGATGATCCTCAAAAAAAATCCCGGCTGGTGGAATCGCGCGCAGTCGCAAAACAATATTGATGAAATCATCTTTAAACCGGTTTCCTCCGATGCTACACGGCTGTCGGGCATTCTGGCCGGTGAATATGACCTGGTGACCAACGTCCCGCTACAGGATATTGATCGCCTTAAGCTTGACCCTAAGCTCACCACCTTAGTGAGCCCGTCGCTGCGGGTTGATTTCCTGGCCTTTAACCTGCGCGATAAACTGAATGCGGGTAACACTAACGGCAAAAATCCTTTGCAAGATCTCCGCGTACGTCAGGCGTTGATGATGGCGATTAACCGCGAAGCGATTGTGAAAAAAATCATGCGTGGCATGACCAGCGTGGCAAATACCTACCTGGCGCCCGCCATCCCCGGTTATGACCCGAAATCCGCCATTGCCTTGCCTTACAATCCAGCAAAAGCGAAACAGTTATTAAGCGACGCGGGTTTTCCGCAAGGGTTTCCGCTGCAATTTGATTGCGTAGAAGGCGCTTACATTAATGCGCCGCAATGGTGCCAGGCGGTACAGGGGTTTTGGTCGAAAATTGGTGTGAAAACCACCATGAACGTGCATCCGTACAGCGTCTATAACCAGATAACCGACAACGGCAAAACCGACATTGCGGTCATCGGCTGGGCAAACCTGCCGATTATGGATGCGCATAACATCTCCGTTCAGCTATTGCATACCAATGACAATACCGGTTTCGGCATGTTTAACCTGCCGCGCTATAGCAACCCGCGTGTTGACCAACTCATAGAAGCGTCGTTACCGGAATTAGATCAAGCCAAACGCGTAGAAATGTTGCGCCAGGAGATCAATTTAGCGCAGTCCGACCTGCCCTACATCCCAATGCATTTTGAACCGGTGGTGTGGGTGGTCAGCAAACAACTCACGCTAAAACAGAGCCCGGATAACGTGGTGCGCCTGTGGTACGGCCAGTTTAAATAATCATCCGGTAGAGGAAAGGCTATGTTCAGTTATCTGGTAAAGCGCCTACTACAAATGTGTCTGTTAATGCTGACCGTTGCGTTACTGGCGTTCTCAATGTTTCAGTACCTTGGCGATCCCATCAACAATATGTTGCCGGAAAGCGCCACCCAGCAGGAGCGTATCGAACTGCGCACCCGCTTAGGGTTAAACGACCCGTTTCTGGTGCAGTTTTGGCATTTTATTACGCGCATTTGTCACGGGAATTTCGGGATTTCTTACCACAACCAAGTTGATGTCTTTCAACTCATCATGGAGCGCTTACCGGCGACGCTGGAACTGGTTGCAGTGTCAGTCGCCATCGCGTTGGTGATTGGGTTGCCGTTAGGCGTATGGTCATCGATCAGTAAGAACCGCTACTTACTCGGCGCCGTGCAGTTTCTGTCGCTGATCGGGGTCTCATTACCCAGCTTCCTGATTGGTATCTTGCTGATTATTGTGTTCTCGGTATGGCTGGGCTGGTTCCCCTCCAGCGGACGCGGCGAGGTGGTGCATATCGGGTTCTGGAGTACCGGCATGTTGTCGGCCAGCGGCTGGCGCGCGGTTATCTTACCGGCGGTTTCACTCTCGCTATTTATGATTACCCTGATCATGCGGTTGGTACGGGCAGAAATGCTGGAGGTGATGCGTACCGACTATATCAAATTTGCCCGCGCGCGCGGCATTAGCCAGCTTCGCATCTGGTTCCGCCACGCCTTACGCAATGCGCTCCTGCCGGTGATTACCATTATTGGCCTACAAATTGGCGGCCTGATTGCCTTCGCCATTGTCACTGAAACCGTGTTCCAGTGGCCGGGGATGGGGCTGTTATTCATTCAGGCGATCAATTATGTCGATATTCCGGTTATCGCCGCGTATCTGGTGTTCATCTCCTTGATTTTTATCGTTATCAACACGGTCGTCGATTTGCTTTATTTCCTGATCGATCCGCGTATGAAGCACGCTTAACCGGAGAACGATGATATGAATCCTTCTGAAACTAAGAGCCCGGAAACCACCTCCCAACGCTGGTGGCAACGAACGCGTCGCCAGCTTGGCATCTGGGCGGAGAGTGATTTTTTGTACGCTTTCTGGCGTTCAAAGATCACGGTCGTGGCGTTTATCTGGGCGGTTATTTTGTTGATTGCCGGTTTATTGAGTCACTGGCTGGCGCCGCATCCAATCTTTGATGCCTCAAGTTTTGACCTGATGGACTCAGAGCTGCCGCCTGCGTGGATGAGCGAAGGCGATCCGCGTTTTTGGTTGGGGAGTGATGTGCAGGGGCGCGATTTACTGTCATTAATGCTGTTTGGCCTGCACATCTCGCTGATCGTTGGGCTAATCAGTGTTTCGCTCTCGGTGGTATTTGGCTGCTTGCTCGGCGTGCTGAGCGGCTATTTTGGCGGCTGGTTAGATACCTTGATCATGCGATTTGCCGACGCGATGTTAAGTATCCCCACCATTATGTTTGCGCTATTACTTAGCGGCGTGGCGCGCGGCATTATCCCGAAAGAGAGTCAGGAAGCGATGGCAATGCCGATCATTGTGGTTGCCATTACGCTAACCGGATGGATGCAATACGCGCGGACCATTCGTTCTTTAACGCTGCTGGAAAAACGCAAAGAGTATGTATTGGCTTCGCGCATCAGCGGCGGCGGGCACCTGCATATTATGTTCGCGCATATTCTGCCGAATGTAACCCGCCCAATTTTCGTGTTGGCGACGTTGCACCTCGGCCTGGCTATTTTGACCGAGGCTACCCTGTCATTCCTCGGCGTTGGTATGCCTCCAGACCAACCCTCGCTGGGTACGCTGATCAATGAAGGTAACCAATACCTGTTTTCCGGGCAGTGGTGGGTAGTACTGTTTCCGGCCATCGTGCTGGTCACGCTCTCGCTAGCGTTCAATATTCTCGGCGACTGGTTACGTGATGTGCTTAATCCAAAATTACAGCAGGGAGGATAAGCAAAATGACCAGTACACCTTTATTACAGGTCGAAGGGCTGTGTATTGATTTTATGCAGCGGCGCGGGGCATTACGGGCTATTTCCGATGTTTCGTTAACCCTCAATCCGGGCGAGTTGCTCGGCATGGTGGGTGAATCCGGCGCCGGGAAATCCCTCACCGGTTCGGCGATTACCGGGTTACTGGAACATCCGGGACATATTAGCCACGGCCAGATTCACTTTAAAGGTCAGCGCATTGATCGGTTGGATGAACGTCAGCGGCGGGCGTTGCGTGGGCGTGAAATCGGCTCCATCTTTCAGGATCCGTTAACCAGCTTAAACCCGGTAATAACCGTGGGCGAGCAGTTGATTGAGACTATCCGTACCCATTTGCCGCTGAATGAAAAGCAGGCGCGTCAACATGCGGTGCGTTTATTGGCGGAAGTGGGCATTAACAGCCCGGAACAACGCATGGCGCAGTATCCGCACCAGTTTTCCGGCGGCATGCGACAGCGCATCATCATCGCGCTGGTGCTGTGCGTTTCTCCTTCATTAGTGATTGCCGATGAACCCACCACCGCGCTGGATGTTTCGGTACAGGCGCAAGTACTGGGCTTACTAAAACGGTTGTGTAAGCAGTCGCAGACGGCGGTGATGTTGATTACGCACGATATGGGCGTCATTGCGGAAATTTGCGATCGGGTGGCAGTAATGTATGCCGGACGGCTGGTCGAAATCGGGCCGGTTAATCAAATTCTGATGCATCCGCAACACCCTTATACGCAGGGCTTAATGGCCTCGATCCCCTCATTGCATCAACGGGAAGCGCGCTTGCGGCAAATTGAAGGCGCAATGCCACGGTTAAATCAGCTTCCACAAGGATGCGCTTTCCATCCGCGCTGCCCGCACGGCAGTTTACAGTGCCGCCAGCAAATTCCGGCGTTAAAACCGGTCGGCGAGGTTCAGGTGGCTTGTTTGCAGTGTGAAGAAGAGGAAAGCCGATGACACAGCAACACGCGCATTCCCCAGCGCGCCCAGTGGCGCTGCGGGTAAAAGATTTACATATCACCTTTAATGACGGCAATGGCGGCCTGTTTTCGCGCGGTAAAAAAACACCGCTACGGGCGGTAAGGGGAATCAGTTTCGACGTTTATCAGGGGGAAACGTTTAGCCTGGTCGGCGAGTCCGGTTGTGGGAAATCCACCGTTGCGCGTGCGTTAGTGGGGCTCTGGCCAATAAGTCAGGGCAGTATTGAGCGGGAGGATCACCATTCGCTATCAGGGCAGGCTGCCGCCGCGCAAAATATTCAGATGATTTTTCAAGACCCTTACGCCAGCCTTAATCCGCGCTGGCGGGTGGAGCGAATTATCGCCGAACCGCTCAACCTGCAAGGGCGGGCCGGTACGCCAGCCGAAGTCCGACAAAGAGTTGGCGAGTTGTTACGCCAGGTCGGGTTATCCGGGCAAGACATGTTCAAATATCCCCATGAGTTTTCCGGCGGACAGCGGCAGCGCATTTCGATTGCCCGCGCATTATCGACCCAGCCAGCGCTGATGATTTGTGATGAGCCGACCTCGGCGCTGGATGTCTCAGTACAGGCACAGGTGCTGAATTTAATGAGCGATTTGAAACAGCGCCTCGGGCTGACCTACTTTTTTATTAGCCACAATATGTCTGTCATTCACCATTTCTCCGATCGGGTGGGGGTGATGTATCTCGGGCGCATTGTGGAACTGGGGCCGGTAGAGCGTATTTTCCACCATCCCGGTCATCCCTATACCCGCATGCTAATTGATACCATTCCTCAACCGGGAAAAATTCGCAGCGGAACGCCGTTGAGCGGTGAAATACCCAGCCCACTGGCGCCGCCGCCTGGCTGTGCTTTCCAGCCTCGTTGCCCACACGCCACCGAGCTATGCCGCCGTGAAGCGCCGCCGGTACGGGCGTTATCGGCAGAACACCATATCGAATGCCATTATCAGCTTGACGCTTAATACAGGAACACTTTATGACGCACTCACTTCTGTTAAAAAACGTTCGTCCCTGGCATCAACCTGAGACGGTTGATATGTTGATTCATGAGGGGAAAATTCAGCAAATTGCGGCCAACATTAGCCATGTTGCCGCCAATATCGCGGTACATGACGCAGAAAATAAGCTGCTCTTTCCTGGTTTTGTTGATGCTCATGCGCATATTGATAAAAGTCTGTGGGGGCGCGAGTGGTACGTCAATGATGTGCCGCGCGAATTAGGGACCATTATCGCGAATGAGCGTGCTTATCGGCGTGAGCATCAACCTGATCCACAACTGCAATCGCAGCGAATTGTGCTGGAGTGTTTACGTCATGGCACTACCGCTTTTCGCACCCATGTCGACATTGATAATGAAATCGGCATTCAGAATTTTGAAGGCGTCATGGCCACCAAAGAGAAGTTACGCGGCGTGGTGGATATGGAAACCGTTGCCTTTCCACAAAGCGGAATTTTGCGCAATCCGGGCACCGAAGCATGGCTGCGTAAAGCCTTAGAGGCGGGCGCTGATTATATCGGCGGCCTTGATCCCTGTGCTTATGAGCAAGACCCGGTGACCCACCTCAATATCATTTTTCGGTTGGCGGCGGAGTTAGGCAAAGGCGTGGATATTCATCTGCATGAACGGGGGGAGTTGGGGGCGTTTAGCGTGGGCCTGATTCTGGATAAAACGCGTGAGTTCGGCCTGCAAAATAGAGTCACTATCAGCCATGCGTTTTGCCTGGGTATGGTGGCTATTGAAGAACAGCAGCGGCTGGCGGAACAACTTGCCGCGCTGGGTATTTCGATCGCGACCACCGCGCCGGTGGATATTGCGGTGCCGCCGTATCAATTATTGCGCGCAGCGGGCGTGGTTATTTGTGCCGGCAACGATGGCGTGCGCGATACCTGGAACCCTTATGGCAATGGTGACATGTTGTTCCGGGCGATGATGATTGGCCTGAAATACCGCTGGCGCAAAGACAAAGAGATGGCGCGCGCGCTGGACGCCATTACCCACGGCGGCGCTCACGTCATGAACCTACCGGATTATGGTATCGCGCCTGGCTGTACTGCCGACTTGGTGTTAGTCCCCGCCCGGGTGATGGCAGAAGCGATCGTGGCGCAACCGGCCGGGCGCACGGTGATTAAGCAGGGTCGCGTGGTGGTGGCTAACGGCGAGCTCTGCCTCTAATGGCAAGCCATCAGCGGGTTATCCGTCTACGGGCGGCTTGGGTGGTCGGTTACCGTAATGGTGACCATTGTCTGGTGGCTGATGGTGAAGTGGTTTGGCAGGGGGAGCGCATCCTGTTTGTCGGCCGAGATTATTCCGGCCAGGTTGACGAAGAGATTGATGCCGGAAACGCACTCGCCGGGCCGGGGTTTATCGATCTTGATGCGCTGGGAGATCTCGATACCACCGTATTGGCGTTCGATAACCAGCCGGGCTGGCGAACCGGGCGTATTGTGGCGGCAGACTGGACACGACGTTGCCTCTACAGCCGGGAGGCGTTGGATTTCAACAAACGCTATGCCTACAGCCAGTTATTGCTTAATGGCATCACTACCGCACTGCCAATTACCTCCATCCTCTACCGGGAGTGGGCCGAGACTTTTGATGAGTATCTATACGCGGCGGATGTCGCGGAAAGTCTCGGTATTCGTGCCTGGCTGGGGCCGGCGTTTATGTCGGGCCATCATGTGGTGGAAGCGGATGGCTCGCTCGGGATGCGTTTTGATGAGGCGCGCGGGCTGGCCGGGCTGGCGCAGGCGGTTGCCTTTGTTGAGCGGCTTGAGCAACGCGGCGTTTCGCGCCTGAACGGTATGCTGGCGCCCGACCGTATTGAGGGATGTACGCCAGGGCTTTTGGCGGCGCTAAGTGAGGCGGTAAAGGCGCTCGGCTGCCCAACCCGGCTACATTGCTGTCAGGGCGAACTGGAGGTTGCCGAAGTGGCGCGTCGTTACCAGCGGCGCTCGTCCATTCAGGTACTGCATGATTATCAGTTGTTAAATCGTCAGATGATTTTGCCGCATGGACAATACCTTGGCGGCCCCGACGCCAGCCCAGCCTCAATCGCCGATGATATTAGGTTACTGAGTGCGTCGCAGGCCACTGTCGTCGCCTGTCCGTTGGTCTCCGGACGACATGCTAAATATCTGGAATCTTTCGCTGCGTTACGCCAGGCGTCGGTTAACCTGGCATTGGGTACGGATACCTTCCCACCGGATATGTTAACTAACCTTCATATCGGTACGCTGTTAAGCCGGGTAGTGGCGAAAAAGATCGATGCGGCCAGCGCGGCGGATTATTACCGAATGGCAACCCTCGGCGGCGCGGCAGCCTTGGGCCGGGATGACCTCGGTCGGTTAGCGCCTGGTGCGCAGGCCGATATCACGCTGTTCTCGCTAGATGAACCGGCGTTGGGACAAATTTTTGACCCGATCACCACCCTGGTGATTAATGGCAATGGGCGTGATTTGCGCGGCGTGATTGTTGCCGGTGAGAAAGTGGTGTGGGACCGCCAATTAGTGAAGATGAAACTGGATATAGCGGCACTGCATCGTCAGGCCCAGCAGCAGTTTACCGGGCTGATGGCAACGTATCCGGAGAGGAGTTATCAGCATCCACCGTTAGACCAACTGTTTCGCCCTGCCTTCCCGCATGACGTTTGATGGGTTAGGTTTCCAGCAAGATTTGATGTAATGAAGCCTCTGGCGCGAGAGAGGTATCCAGCGCCAGTTGGCTTTCCAGCTCATCCAGATGTGCCATCATCATCTCCTGCGCACGCAGGTTTTCCCCTGCCGCCAGCGCCGCGAAGATCTCCTGATGTTCATCCGATTGACAGGAAGGCACATCATTACGTTGGTACAACGAGACAATTAGCGAACTGCGCACCATCAGGTTAGCCAGAATTTCATTTAACACCCGATTACCGCTGATCTCACCGAGGAGCAAATGAAAGTCACTCAGACGCCGAACAATTAACTGACGATCGGTATTACAGGTCGCCTGACGTTCGTGGTGCAGATGCGCTTCTATTTTGGCCTGCCAGGCAGCAACATGCCGTGGGGTGATTTGCTGGATGATCGCCCGCTCAATTGCCCGGCGGGCGATAAAAATCTCCCGCGCCTCGGTTGCCGTCGGTTGGGCGACAATCGCGCCACGATTAGGCTCAATCGTTACAATATGCTGCATTGCCAGCCGCTGTAACGCGCTTTGAACATGATTACGATTGGCGTTTAGCGCCTCAACGATCTGCGCTTCGACCAGGCGGCTACCCGGCCGTAAACGATGCTGAGCGATCGCTTTGGAGAGCTTATCTATAATCCGTTGCACTTCGCGCTGTTTGAGCGTAGTGGCCTGTTTACCCATGGCTGTGACTACCCCTGACCTGATGGAGAGGCCGATGATTCGGTTATCCGGTTTGCACGCCTAAGATAACCCAATCGATCACGTCGGCATAGCTTGTCAGGCGCTTTCCGCGTGCGCGCGCTCAATCTCTTCGGCGAGAATTTGAATACCGCGCTCTATCTGCTCGCCATCCGGTACGTAATTCATCCGCATGCATTGATGCGTATGCGGCCAGGGATGTTCCAGGCCCGGGAAGAAGAAATGGCCCGGTACCATTAACACGCCGCGCTGTTTTAACCGTTGATACAGCACTTCGGTGGTAATCGGCAGATCTTTAAACCACAGCCAAAGGAAAATAGCGCCTTCCGGTTTGTGGATCAGGCAGCGTTCTTCCGGTAAATAGCGGCGAATAATAGCAATGGTCTGTGTTACCCGCTGCTGGTAGAACGGCTTAATAACCTGTTCTGAAAGCCGCAGCAAGTCGCCACGCTGGATCATTTCGGTGGCGATAGCCGGCCCGACACTGCCTGGCGCCAGGCTGATAATACCGTTCATGTTACTGATGGCGGAGATCACCGGCTCATCGGCAATAATGATACCGCAGCGAGAGCCAGGCAGGCCGAGTTTGGACAGGCTCATGCACAGGATGATATTCGGATTCCACAGCGGACGCGCATCGCTAAAAATAATGCCAGGGAAGGGGACGCCATACGCGTTATCAATCAGCAGAGGCACCTGATGTTGCTGCGCCAGCGCATCCAGCTTCAACAACTCCTCATCGGTAATCACATTACCGGTTGGATTGGTGGGGCGCGACACGCAAATCAGCCCAATATCCTCGGTGATGGAGAGATGTTCAAAATCCACGTGATATTTGAACTGGCCTTCCGGCAATAGCTCAATGTTAGGGCGGGCGGAAATAAAGAGATCGTCATCCAGCCCGGCATCGGCGTAACCGAGATACTCCGGCGCCAGCGGGAACAGTACGCGTTTTTTCGCGCCATTCGTGCGGCGACCAGCGTAGAGATTAAACAAGTAGAAGAAGGCGCTTTGGCTGCCGTTAGTTAGCGCAATATTTTGTGGCGCGATCTGCCAGCCTAGCTGCTCACGTAACAACGTCGCCAATGCTTCACGCAGCGTGGTTTTGCCGCCCGGCCCGTCATAATTACACAGTGCGTCGGTGAGCGTTCCCTGTTGGAGCATGCGTTGCAGCAATTGCTGAAAATAGTCCGTCATCGCCGGGATCTGCGCCGGATTACCACCGCCTAACATCACGGTGCCCGGTGTGCGCAGCCCTTCTCCCATATCTTCCATCAGGCGGGTAATGCCCGAATGGCGCGTAAATTTGTCACCGAAAGCGGAAAAACTCATAGCGTGTAAATCGTTAGTTAAGAGTAAATAGGACGCTCACCATAACGCCCCTAAAACCAGGGTGCAATGGGCACCGACAGCGGAAAGACAATTAACGTCCGCCAGCAGAGCGGCGGACGAGAGGGGTTAGCGTAGCACCTGCGGGTTGACGCAATTTTTGTCAACGGTGCCGGTGAGTGCGGCAATCAGGTTCTCAACCGCATCGCGTGCCATACCGTAACGGGTTTCATGCGTGGCTGAGCCGATGTGCGGCAACGCCACTACATTGGGTAATTTCAGCAACTCAGAATCGACCGGCAGCGGTTCCTGCTCAAACACATCCAGACCGGCGGCATGCAGGGTGCCATCCTTCAGCGCGGCAATTAACGCTTGCTCATCAATGACCGGGCCCCTACCGGCATTAATCAGTACCGCGCCGGGTTTCATTTTCGCCAGTTGCTGGCGTCCAATCAGGTGATGCGTCTGTTCGGTTAACGGCAGGCTAATACACAGGAAATCAGACTCTTTAAGCAGCGTATCAAGGTCGCAATATTGCGCGTCGAAGCGCTGTTCCGCTTCCTCGTGATGCTTACGCGCATTATAGAGGATCGGCATACTGAAGCCGAAGTGCGCCCGCTGCGCCAGCGCCAGCCCGATGCGCCCCATGCCGAGGATACCAAGTTTCTTATGATGAACGTCGATGCCAAACCAGTCGGGGCCAATGCTGCGTTGCCATTCGCCCGCTTTTACGCGCTCCGCGACTTCAACCACGCGACGGGCGGAGGCCAGCACTAGCGCCATCATGGTGTCGGCCACGGTTTCGGTTAACACCGTGGGGGTGTGCATTAAAATCACGCCACGCTGGTTAAGCGCCTCGACATCGAAATTGTCATAGCCAACTGAGACGGTGGAGGCGGCGCGGAGTTTGGGCGCTTTATCCAGCAGGCTGGCGTCCACTTTGCCGCCAGCGCCCAGAATCCCCTCCGCCGAGCGAAACGCATCGGCATATTTTTCCAGGTTTTCCGGCGTGAGCCCGTCGATAGCGGTCACGTTGAAATGCGCATCAAGACGTGTGCGTAAATCATCGGGTAAGGTTTTATACAGCACCACTGAAGGCTTCATGCGTTCTCCCTAATAAGCTGTGACAAATCAAAATAAAACGGCGGGCGGCGTTGTGCTGCCCGCCCGCGAATGCGTAGCGTAAGCCCGAGACCGCGGCTCGCGACGTCAGGCGTGTTTTGCCCGTTGTTCCGGTATGGCTTGCTGATTGCGGGCCGGTTTCACGATCAGCGTCAGCCAGACGGAAACCAATAACGCCGCACCCATAAAGATATACGAGGCCGCCGGGCTACCGGTGGCGCCGTTCAGGTAGCCCACCACCCATGACCCCAAGAAGGAGCCGAGCGCGCCCATACTGTTGATCAGCGCCATGGCGCCGCCGGAGACATTACGCGGCAGCATCTCCGGCACGATAGCGAAGAACGGGCCATATGGCGCATACATTGCGGCACCGGCCACCACTAATAAGGTATAGGACATCCAAAAATTATTGGTACCCACCAGATACGAACCGAGGAATGCCAACGCGCCAATTAACAGTAGCGGCCACACGAACAGTTTCCGGTTTTGCGTTTTATCGGAGGCCCATGAAACCACAATCATCGCAATGGTGGCGGCTAAATATGGCACGGCGGAGAGCCAGCCCGCTTCAACCATGCCCATCTGCGTACCATTACGTAAAATTGACGGCAGCCACAGTACAAAGCCATACACGCCAATACTCCAGGCAAAATATTGCAGACAGAGAATAATCACGTTACGCGATTTAAATGCCTCGCGGTAATTACGCACCGCTTTGATATTTTCCTGCTCTTTTTGTAACTGCGCCTGCAATGCGGCTTTCTCTTCCTCGCTCAGCCAGCGTGATTGTGCCGGTTTATCCTGCACCATAAACCACCAGGCTACCGCCCAGATCACCGCCGGAATGCCTTCAAAGATAAACATTTCGCGCCATCCGAACGCGTTAATCAGATAACCGGAAAGCACCGACATCCAGAGAACCGTTACCGGATTACCCAGGATGAGAAAGGTATTGGCGCGCGAGCGTTCGGATTTAGTGAACCAGTTACTAATATAGATCAGCATGGCTGGCATTACCGCCGCTTCAACCACACCGAGAACAAAACGAATCACCACCAGCATTGGAATATTGCTAACAATCCCGGTTAATGAGGCACAGCCGCCCCACAACAGCAGGCACCAGAAAATGAGTTTTTTCACGCTACGGCGCTCGGCATACATCGCGCCGGGAATTTGGAAGAAGAAATAGCCCAGAAAGAACAGGGCGCCGAGTAGCGACGACATTCCTTTGGTAATGCCTAAATCGTCATTGATTCCGGCAGCCGAAGCAAAACTAAAGTTTGCCCGATCCAGATACGCCAGACTGTAAGTAATAAACACGATGGGCATGATGTACCACCAGCGTTTAGGAGCAATGGTCTGTTGATGCATAATAGTGTCCTCTGTTGAGGTGGCCGCGTACCCATCGTGCAACATTTCGCCGCGATAATTGGCGAAAATGGCGAGACACGCGGTTAATAATCGCCTAGCTCGCTGCGCGTCGGTAAACCTTCGCTATCGCCGGTTACCTGGATCGCCAGTGAGCCGATTTTGTTGCCGCGCATGATCGCTTGCGGCAGGCTTTTTCCTTCCAGCAATGCGCTAATCACGCCAACCGCGAAGCCATCTCCGGCTCCGACTGTATCGACCACGTTATCGACACGAATCGCCGCGACCTGGCCTGTTTCGCCTTCGGCGGTTTTGTACCAGGCGCCATCGCAGCCGGTTTTAATGATCACGGCTTTTACGCCCTTATCGAGCCAGAAATCCGCCATCGCTTCCGGCTGGCTAAAGCCGGTGAGAATTTTGCCTTCCTCAATCCCCGGCATTACCCAGTCGGCGTAGGCGGCTAACAAATTGAGTTGTTTGACCATTTCACGCTGGCTTGGCCACAATACCGGGCGCAAATTTGGATCGAACGACAGGCTTTTTCCGCGCGAACGCATCTCTTTGGCAGCCAGTTTTAACAGTTCCAGTGAGCTGCCAGACAGCGCGGCAGCGACGCCGCTCAGATGTAAATGACGCGCCGCGCCAAAATAGTCGTAATCAAAGTCATCAGGCGAAAGGTGGCTGCCCGCCGAGCCTTTACGAAAATATTCAACCTGTGGATCGGAGCCGTCCTCTACTTTTGATTTTAGCTGGAACGCGGTGGCATAGCGGTTATCGACCGTGACCTGCTGGTGGTCGACCCCCTCTTTTTCCAACTGTTGACGCACGAAGCGCCCAAAGGAATCGTTGCCGACGCGGCTCACCCAGCCGACTTTTAAGCCGAGACGCGCCAGGCCGATCGCCACATTCAACTCTGCGCCCGCTACACGTTTGGTAAAACATTCGGCGGCAGCCAGATCGCCAGTTTCCCGAGCAATAAACATCGCCATCGCTTCACCAATCGTTACGGCATCCAACGTACCGTTTGCATGGGTAGTCATGCGTTTACTCCTCTCGTAGCAGGTTAACGTAGTGGCGTGTAATGGCTATCAGGTCATCGCCTTGTAGGGGAAACTCAATGCCGCGTGGCACATCGGTAGGCAGTTTTTGTAGCAACTCACGCCAGCATGAATCCGCCTCGTCCGGCGCCACGGCGCGCCAGCTATCATCATGCGGGACCGCGACTTTGATATGGATATAGCTAACGTAGCGGGCCAGCATGTCAGCCGCCGCCAGTGCATCGTCGCCCACCCAGCGCCAGTTACCCATATCGAAGGTCATCCCGTTCGGTAGCCGGGTTTCGCCGCAGTCATGGAAAAAACTCTCCAGCGCGCTGAGTTTTCCGCAGTCGGTTTGGTCATTCTCCACCACCAGATGAACCTGATGATTAGCCTGTAGCTGCCTGAGTGCGTGGCTATCAAAACCGCGTTGATAATGCCCGAGAGAAAACTTCAGCAACTGCGCCCGCAGTTGTTCCGCTTCCTGAAAACGGCGTTCAAGGTGGGGATTGAGCGTGCCATCCGCCATAAACAGCGCTTCCGGCACCGAATAAAAGGCGGTTAATTGATGGCGGGCGATGGCTTGCCCTAACTGCGTAAGTTGTGTGAGTTCGGTTTCATCTAACAACTCACGGCGGATCTCGACGCCATCCGCTCCTGCGGCGGCAATGATCGGTAACAACGCGTGTTGACCGCCCAATGCCTGTACCTGCTGATGACCGTATGCCGCCGTCACCACAATGACTTCTCGCTTCATCTATTCCTCCGGGCAAAAAACGCCTCGTTTGAGATAAACGTTAAATGGAACCGGTTCCAAAGCAAAGTAGCAGAGCGATAAACTATGATCGCGTTCACAATGTGAGCGCACACGGCAGCCGTGCGATTACTGCAATAGGGCCGACGTCACGGCGAGGATCGCCTCACCGGTAGGGCATATTTCGGCGGTAATTTTTTGAAAGGGAGAGCGTTTTTCGGAAGGCGGTTAGAGATAAACCCGATTGGTACGCAGAACGGAAAATTTCACCGCGTTGTCGTGGAGCCCCGCACAATTAATTCGCCGGAAAAAACCTGCTCGCTCACCGGCGCATTATCGCCCTCGATACGACGAATCACCTGCTCCAGAGCGGCATAGCCTATCTGCCAGGTCGGCTGTTTCAGAGTGGTGATACCAACGCCTGCCAGCTCCGCCCATTCCAACTCGTCAAACCCAAGCAGGCCGATTTCCTCGCCCCAATTCAGGCCAAGACGGCGCAATGCCCGCGCGGCCTGGAGCGTGAGTGCGCCGTTTGCCACCAACACTGCGGCAGGCTCACCGCGATGGCGCTGGTAAAAGTCGAGTAATACCTGTTCAAGTTGGTCAGCGTCGGTTAGCGCCACTTCGGCGCTTTCGGTAATCAGATCGTGGCGATCGCGTGCACAGGAGACAAAGGCTTCCAGACGCTCCTGACGGGTGTTCACTAATCCGAGAGGCTCGCTAAGAAACAGCAACGCCCGGTAACCTTGATCAATCAGGTGGCGAGTGGCTACCGTCGCCGCTTCGGTGTTATTCAGCCCAATGACATCGCAGGCAAAATCAGGAATTTTACGGTCAATCAGCACCATTGGCAGGAGTGATTGTTGCAGCCGGCCCAGCGCCTCTTCGCGCATGCCAACGGCATTGACCACAATGCCCTCCACCTGATAGCTGCTTAATAATTGAAGATAATGCTGTTCCTGGTCTACTTCGTTATTGGTGTTACAGACCAGCAGAGTGAACCCCTGCGCCCGGCAGGCGGCTTCAATCCCGCTCAGTACGTCGACGGAATAGGGGTTGGTAATATCGGCAATGATCAAGCCAATCAACCGTGTTCGGCCGCGTTTTAGACCACGCGCCATCTGGCTAGGACGATAATCCAGCGCGGCAATGGCGTGCTCTATCCGCTGTTTTAAATCAGCCGAAAGGACCTGCAACTCGCCGTTAAGATAACGGGAAACGCTGGTTTTACCGGTTTGCGCCGCTTTCGCGACATCGCTGATGGTAGCTCGGGCGCCCTTACGATTCATAGCTTTCCTTCTCTGTGCTCGTTCAGGCAGAGACTACCATAGCTTTTACTGTGGGTCCGCTATTGGCGTCAACGCGCTCCGATAGCGAACCCAATCCGGCGGGTTAAGAGAGTGGGCTAAGGGTAATTTCAACCCGACGGTTTTGCGCCTTACCGGCCTCGGTCGTATTGGTCGCGATAGGGTTATCCGGGCCTGCGCCGCTGGTGCGGATACGGTTCGCCGCCACGCCTTGGGTAATCAGAGCGCTACCCACGCCATCCGCGCGTTGTTGCGATAATCGCATATTCAATTCACGCGTGCCGGTACTGTCGGTGTAGCCGATAACGTTAACCGCTGTTTTTGGGTACTCTTTCAGCACCATTGCGACGCCGGTCAGCGTATTCGCGCCCGCCGGTTTCAGCGTACTGCTGTTAGAGTCGAAGGTGACATTATTCGGCATATTCAGAATGATGTTATCGCCATTGCGTGTAACGCTAACTCCGGTACCTTTCATTTTGTCACGCAGTTTGGCTTCCTGCACATCCATGTAATAACCCGCGCCGCCGCCCAACGCCGCGCCGGATGCCGCACCAATTAACGCGCCTTTACCCCGATCTTTTTTCGAAGAAGAGAGCACGCCAACGCCTGCGCCGACCAGCGCGCCTAAGCCTGCGCCAATACCTGATTTACCCGCTTCCGATTCGCCGGTATAAGGATTAGTCGTACAGCCAGAAAGTACCATTGTGCCGCTTAGCAGCAACGATAACGCGATAACGCTTTTTTTCATTCATATTCCCTCAGGAAGGTTTCCATGGGTGAGGTGACACCCGTACGCGGCCTAATTATGCCGTGTAATGATGGAGAAAATATCCTGGGGAATGTCCTGGTTTGTAAAGTTACGCTACTGATTATTATCGGGATGGCAAAAACAGCCGGTAATATGGTCGTTAATTAACCCACAGGCTTGCATAAACGAATAGCAAATGGTGGAGCCAACAAATTTGAAGCCGCGTTTTTTAAGCGCTTTTGACATTGCTTCCGAAACCGCGCTCTGCGTCGGTGCTGCCCGGTAATCCGCATAACGGTGTATTTGCGGTTGGTTATCGACAAAGTTCCAGACAAAACGGGTAAATTCTTCACCTTGCGCCTCCATCGCCAGATACGCCCGCGCGTTAGCAATAATGGCGGAGATCTTACCGCGATGGCGAATAATGCCGCTATCCTGCATCAGCCGTTCAACGTCGGCCTCGCCCATTAGCGCCACCGCTTGCGGATCAAACTGATGGAAGGCGCGCCGGTAGTTTTCCCGTTTTTTCAATACCGTGATCCACGACAAACCCGCCTGTTGTCCCTCCAGACACAGCATTTCAAAAAGCGCCGTGCTATCGGTTTGCGGGATCCCCCACTCGGTATCGTGGTAGGCGAGGTATAACGGATCTTGAGTAACCCAACCGCATCGTTGCATGGTTCAAATTCCTTATCATTAACGTGCATAAATTACCGGTGAAAGCCTTGACGTAGTGTGCAAACGGTCAATAGTTAATAAACGGATTTGTTCTAATCCATAAATACTACGAAACTTTTCGCGTTTGGGCTCTGGCTGGAGTCACCTTTATGCTGCAGAAAAGACAGTGCAAAGGCCACCCTTTTTCCGTTATTACGGTATTGGTGGTCGGGTATTTATATGGCGCGCCGCCAGCTTTTGGCTGGGATCAACTGTATGTCTTTGGCGATAGCCTGAGCGATAGCGGTAACAATGGTCGTTATACCTGGGATGGCAGCCGCCATCCACTGTATGACGATGTGCTGGCGCAAAAAATTCATCAAACCCTCACGCCTTCCGATGAGGGCGGCACCAACTATGCGGCAGGCGGCGCGGTGGCGGTTCCGGCATTAAACCCCGAGGATAATACCCAACAACAAGTACAAACCTATTTAGCGCAGCATGACGGGCAGGCCGATGCGAACGGATTGTACGTGCATTGGATCGGCGGTAATGACCTGGCCGCTGCGGCGTTGAACCCGGCCGGTGCGACGGAAATTGTAAACGGGAGTGCTTTTGCGGCGGCAAGCCAGGTAAAAACGCTGATGGCGGCGGGCGCAGACACGATTATTGTTCCGACGGTGCCCAATGTTGGCGCAACGCCTGCGCTGTTGGAAGCCGTAATTCAGAGCGGGCTGGCGCCAGTTGCCAGTAACGCGTTGGCTGCCGCATTTCAGGCATTGGATGCTCACGCTACGTTAAACGCTAACCAGCGACAACAGGCCATTCATGATGCGCTCTATGCCGCCGCTGGCAGCGCCACGGCGATCCCGACGCTGCGTCAAGCCATTGCCAGGCAACTGATTACCGCATGGGAGAGTGCGAGTCAGAACGCCGCGGCATTGACCGATCGTTATAACCAGCAGGAAGATCAGCAACTCGCCCTGTTGAACGGCAATATTGTGCGGGTGGATATTAATCGGCTGTTTAATGAGGTCATTGCCGATCCCGCGCTCTATGGGCTGAGTAATACGGCAGGAATGGCGTGTCCGCCAGGCGTTTCGGCCAGCGACTGCGGCGAATCCACGCCCGGTTTTTCCCACGCGCAGGCGTTCCTGTTTGCCGATCGTTTACATCCCGGGCCAGCCACTCATCAACTGATCGGCGATTACATTCAATCGGTACTGGATGCGCCGGCGCAGGTCGTGGCGCTAAATCAGGCCACGCTGGCTATGTCGCGCGATGTGCGTAACACACTGGATAGCCGTTTACAGCAGCAGCGCCATGATGCGCGCGCGGTCGGCGACGTGACGATTTATGGCGGCTATGCCGGGCAACATGATGATTATACGGCTAATCTGGCGGCAGCCGATGGCGACGCTACGACCCATAACCTTTCGCTCGGCGTTGATTACCGGCTAACGGAAGCGTGGTTGATCGGCGCGCTGGTCTCAGGATCGAATGACAGCCAGCGTCCCACGCCGGATTACCAGTATAAAATGCGTGGCTGGTTAGTTTCAGCCTACAGCGAATTGGCGCTATTCGAGAATGGCTACGTTAATGCGGATGTGCATTTTGCCTCGGTGAATTATGACGATATCCGCCGCCGTATTCAGCTTGGCCCGGCTATCCGCAGTGAAACGGGCGATACGGAGGGGAAACAAATCGGCGCGCGCGTTACCGCAGGCTGGGATTTCCCGTTGTCCCCGGCGTTGCGTACCGGGCCGGTGGCGCAATATGCGCTCGATTACAGCAACGTTTCCGGCTATAGCGAAAACGGCAGTAGCAGCACCGCGATGCGCTTTAATGACCAAACCGCACATTCGCAAATTGGCGCACTGGGTTGGCGGTTTGATTCGCAACTCGGCTGGGTTAATCCGTGGGCAGAGGTCAGCTATAACCATCAATTTGGCGATAATGTCTGGCGGACCAGCGGCGGCCTCAAGTCCACCGCCACTTCTTTTACCCGTGATACGGCTGAACAGGATACGAATTGGGTTGATGTCACGCTCGGCGCGCATGTGCCGTTAGGAGAAACCATGGCGGCCTTCGCCTCGGTCTCACAAACGGGCGGTCTGAGTTCCGGTGAACAATTTATGTATAACCTTGGCGTGAGCGCCAAATTTTAACCTGTTACAAAACAGCAAGTTAATAGAAAAATTAAAATTAATTAAAAAATAGCTTGATATTAAATAGTGCACAACTTAAATTGAGCTTCACCAAACAAACCCGCAACACCCCATATTCATTTAAATAGCGTGCTATTTAATAGTAAATAAAATAGATTGAGGATTAAGACCATGAAAATGAAAAGCCTGTTTACCAGCGTTCTGCTCGCTTCTATGTCTGCCAGTAGCTTTGCCGCCGATGCGCCGTATGCCGATCGCGGAGTGAAAAGTTTTCTGGATGCGTTAAATGGCAGCGGCGGTAAACCGATTGAGCAGTTGTCGCCGCAGGAGGCGCGGCAGGTATTGATTGGCGCGCAAAAAGGCGCCGCGATGCCGGACGCAGATGTGAGCGAAAAAACCATTACTGTCGACGGGCAAAAAATCTCGTTGAATATTGTGAAGCCGAAAAATAGCCACGGTACGTTACCGGTATTCATGTTCTTCCACGGCGGCGGCTGGATTCTGGGCGATTTTCAAACCCACGAGCGCTTTGTGCGTGATTTAGTGGTGCAGTCGGGCGCGGCGGCGGTTTTCGTTAACTACACGCCTTCTCCTGAAGCCCATTTCCCGGTCGCGATTGAACAGGCTTATGCAGCGACACGTTGGGTTGCCGAGCATGGTAAAGAGATTGGCGTAGATGGTTCACGCCTGGCGCTGGCCGGTAACAGCGTCGGCGGCAATATGGTTGCGGCGGTGGCCCAGCAGGCCAAACAACACCATACGCCAGCCATTCGTTATCAAGTCATGTTCTGGCCGGTTACCGACGCGAACTTTGATACCGGTTCATACCATCAGTTCCAAAACGGCTACTTCCTGACGAAAAATATGATGAAGTGGTTCTGGGATGCCTACACAACCGATGCGCAGGCGCGCAATAACATTCTGGCTTCACCGTTACGTGCTACCAGCGCAGATCTGCAAGGCTTGCCACCGGCGCTGATCCAGACCGCAGAGCTGGATGTCCTGCGCGATGAGGGTGAAGCCTATGGTCGCAAACTGGATGCCGCCGGGGTGGATGTAACCGTCACGCGGTATAACGGTGTGATTCACGACTTTGGTCTGCTGAATGCGCTGAGCCAGGTTCCGGCGACCCGCGCGGCACTGTTACAGGCGGCAACCGAATTGAAAACACATTTGAAATAAGCCGTCAGGCGGCGTTCGTTGTGGCCGGGTAACGCTATCCGGCCACAGTGTAGGATTGGGAAGTCTTCACCTATATCGACTTGCGGCATCAATAGAGAAACGCCCGTCTCACGCAGGCATATAATCAGCCTGCTAATCATAAATTGAGAAATGATATGGGTGATGATTTACACATAATAGCGGTAAAACTGGTGGGTTTTATCGGCTGCGCGCTGTTTCTGGTGTTGATGATGGGGCTGGTTTATATCGATGTAAACTGGATGAACAACGCCGTACACGAACTCTCTTTCACTGAAATCATTCAAGAAACCATTCTCGGCTGCATCGCACTGTTGTTCTTTGCCAGCGCTTCCCGGCGCGGCGCCCTGAAATATAGCCTGGTATTGGTCGGCGGCTTTTTTACCTGCATGTTAATTCGCGAGCTGGATTTTTTGTTTGATACCATACACCACGGCGCATGGGTTTGGTTCGCCTTAGCGGTCGCCGTTATTTGCCTGCTGTTTGCCGCCCGCAGCCCGGCGAAAACCCTCGCCGGACTCGCCACCCTCATGCGCCATCCGGGTTGGAATATGATGGTCGCAGGGTTACTCACCATTCTGGTCTATTCACGTCTGTTCGGGATGCATCAGTTGTGGCAGCAATTGATGCTGGAAGGTTATAACCGCACGGTAAAAAATATGGCGGAAGAGGGGACCGAGTTACTGGGTTACAGCTTGTGTTTATTCGCCACGCTGCGCTATCTGTGGGATTTGCGCCACCTAAAATCAGAGCCAAAAACCATTGCCTGGCAGTCACATTAACCGCGCCACTTACCAAAATTGTGAGCGGCATTCATGGGGTTGCCTGTCTTTCCCTCACAGGTTGCTGATTTTTGCGATCCTGCCCGCTAAACTTGTTAGAATTACGGTCGCAAGGCGAAAATGGGTCGCGTTGCGCCGTTTCGCCTGAATTACAACCTGGAATTTTACCATGTCCGTCAAGATATTAACCTCTACGATCATTGGCCTTGATGCATTTCGTCAGGACCCGATAACTGCGCTGGCTTCCGCCGGAGAAGGCACGTTAGCGGTGTTTGAACACAATGCGCCGGTGTTGTATGCGGTAACGCCTGACCGACTGGCTCGCCTGCTGGCGCTTGAGGCTGCGGCTAACCAGGCGCAAAGCGATGTAGAATTGGACGCTCATTTCTATCAAGATGAACTCGCGCATCCTGACGCTATTCCGGTGCCGGCCGGGAAGTTCGCAATGTACGTCGGCTGGCAACCGGATGATGATTTTATGCGCCAGGCGGCGGTATGGGGCGTGGCGCTCAGCGCCCCGGCCACTGCGGCAGAGCTGGCCTCTTTTGTGACCTACTGGCAGGCAGAAGGCCGCTTGTTTCATCACGTACAGTGGCAGCAGAAACTGGCCCGTAGCCTGCAACAAGGGCGCGCGGCTAACGGCGGCAAACCTCAGCGTGATATGAACCAACTGCCTGAGCCCGATCAATCGATCCCGGATGGATTTCGAGGTGCATGATGAAAAGCCCGACTGAACTCTTCACCCGTTTACAACGCATGATGCCCGCCAATGTAAAGCCAAAGTTTACGAATGGCGCCGAGCTATTAGCCTGGAATCAGGAACAGGGGCGGCTACGTTCCGAGGCGATCGTGCGAGAAAATCGGGCGATGAAAATGCAGCGTATTATGGGGCGCTCCGGTATCCGCGAGCTGCATATCAACTGCTCGTTTGATAATTATCGGGTCGAAAATGAGGGGCAACGCAAAGCGCTGGATTTGGCGCGGCAGTATGCGGCGGAATTTGATGGCAGCATCGCCAGTTTTGTCTTTTCCGGCAAGCCGGGTACCGGCAAAAATCACCTCGCGGCGGCCATTGGCAACCACTTAATTTTGCGCGGTAAAAGCGTGCTAATTGTGACGGTTGCCGACCTGATGTCCAGTATGAAAGGGACGTTCAGCGGCGGCGGCGGCACTACGGAAGAGAGTTTGTTAAACGATCTCAGCACCGTTGATCTGTTGGTGATTGATGAAATTGGTATGCAGTCGGAATCACGTTATGAAAAAGTGATTATTAATCAGATTGTTGACCGGCGTTCTTCCTCAAAAAGACCCACCGGGATGTTGTCAAACCTCAACCATGCCGGAATGAACGCATTGCTGGGCGAACGCGTAATGGATCGTATGCGTCTCGGTAATAGCCTGTGGGTCACCTTCGACTGGGAAAGCTATCGTAGCCGCGTAAAAGGCGACGAATATTAAATCGGCCATCACCTCTAATACCCGGAGACCGCTGGATGAGTGTACGAGCCCACGCCGAGGCCATTGTGGCGGAGTTAGCCGCCAACAGTCAGTCGATTAATGATGATGAAATGGCGCAGCTTATCGCGGCGTTGCAACAGGCTGGGCATATTTTCCTGGCGGGCGCAGGCCGCAGTGGGGTTGCCATCGCCGCGTTCGCTAATCGGTTGATGCACTTAGGGTTTTCGGTGAGCGTGGTGGGAGAGGTGACCGCGCCGCACACCCGGCCAGGCGATCTGTTAGTGATCTGTTCCGGCTCGGGAGAGACCACCGGCCTGGTGGCGCTGGCGCAAAAAGCGTGTCAGGCGCAGGTGAAGTTGGCGGTTATCACCGCCAGCCCGTCATCAAGGTTGGCCGGGCTGGCTGATTACCGGGTGAGCCTGTCTGGCGTGGCGTCAAAGCAGGCGGCGCCCGAGACGCGCCAGGCCGCACTTCAGCCAATGGGCTCCGCTTTTGAGCAGCTTTGTCTGGTGGTGTATGACGCACTGGTGCTGGCGTTAATGGCAACCCGCGCGGAAACGCATGCCAGCATGATGGCGCGCCACGCCGATTTAGAGTAACGCGCCGCGCCTAACGGGTTTCCGTCTCGGCGATCAACTGCCCAAATTCCAGTTTAATAATGCGGTCTGCCAACGGGAAATAGCGGTCATCATGGGTTATCGCCAGTACCGTTTTTCCTTCGGCTTTTAGCAGCGGCAACAACTGCTGATAGAACACCGCTTTAAACGTCGGATCCTGATCGGCTGCCCACTCATCAAATAAATAGAACGGGCGATCTTCCAGCCACGCCAGTAATAGCGCCAGCCGCTTACGTTGCCCCTGCGACAGGGCGATAGTCGAAAACTGGCCGTTGTTCACCGTGACTTTATGGTCGAGCTGAAGAAGACGCAGTAAATGGTTGACCTGCTCATCACTGCGCGCGCTGGCGTCATCCACGCTATCGAACAGGTAGAAATCATTAAAGACCACCGCGAAGTGTTGGCGATACGCTTCAAGGTTTTCCGCCGTTATATGCTGGCCGTTGAGCGTCAGCGTACCGGTTTCCGGCGGATACAGCCCGACCAGCACTTTTGCCAGCGTGGTTTTACCGCTGCCGTTACCGCCGACTAAAAAAACCACCTCTCCGGGCGAAAAGTGCAGATCGAGCGGGCCGAGCGTAAACCGCTCATCACGGTTTTCGCCCTGATAATGGTGACTAATGCCTTGCAGCGTCAGGCTATGCAAATAGGGTGAGGACACCGGCGGCTGGTGGGCTTCCGGCGGCAGAACGCTTTCCACATCCCGAATACGCTGTAACGCCACTCTGGCGCTACTAATGTTGGGTAACGCAGACAGCAACCCTTCGACCGGAACAATCATGTAGAGAAAAACCATGGTATAGCCTGTCATGATTTCCGGGTTCACCGGTAGATAACCACGCAGTAAATAGAGCACACAGCCGATAAAGGCAAAAAACAACACGCTACCCCAACTGGTGGCTAGCGCATAAAGCACGTAGCCGCGTGTGCGCTCCTGACGCACCGACTCAATGTTCTCCGCCAGCGGGCCGCGGACAAAACGGCGTCGACGTAACGGATTAAGTTTTAATTCGCGCGCGCCATCAAACAGCGTCTTAAATTGTTGGATCAACGTATCTTCGCGCCGCCGTGAGCTACGCAGTAGCTGTAATGCTCTGCTGTGTGAAAGTACGTAACCCAGCGAGCCAAGAAAAATTACCGCCAGCGCCAGTAATAAGATGGTCCACGATAGCGTGCCGAGGTATACCAGGCAGCCGAGAATCACCGCGCCGTAGATCACCAAGTTAGGCAGATTAACGAAAAACACCACAATGGTATCGAGATCTTGCGTCAACACGGAAATGGCGCGCGACATGCCGATTTTCTCCAGCGCCGGGTAGCTCGCCTCGCTGATGCGTTCCACCACTTCATTGCGTAACGTGGCTTTGGCACGCTGACCAAGGGTCATAAACAGCGTTTCGGCAATCATGCGGGTAGAGAGCATCAGGAGTGCCAGCAGTAAAAAATGCCAACCCAACTTGGGGAGTTGAGAGCTGGTGGCATGCAGACTCTGGTTAATCAGCGCCAGTAACGAGGCATTGCTAAAACCGCTGATCAGGCTGGCGACTAACGCCAATAACAACCACCATCCAACATGGCGCGCAAGGTATAACAGCATTTGCATCACATTCTTCCCGTTGATTCTGCTTTTCGGTGTTTAATTACGCTTTTTTCGTAATAACAGCCCAATTAAAAATGGCCCGCCCAGTAGGGTGGTCATCAGACCCACCGGGATTTGCCGGGGGTAAAGTAAATTCCTGCCCATCCAGTCTGCCGCGACCATCATCACGCCGGAAAACAGCACGGCGGTAAACAGTTGATGCAGCGGACGGTGCGCGCCGGCCTGACGTGCGAGATGCGGGCCAAGCAGACCAACAAAGGAGATTGGCCCAACAATGATGGTCGCCAGCGCGGTCATCAGCGCCGCCAATGACAAAACCAATAACCGGGCGCGAGAAACCGGTACGCCAAGTGATCCAGAGACGCTGCCAAGCGGCAGCAGAATGAGCCAGCGGCGTAATAGCGGCGTACACGCCAGCAGCAGTAGCGAGACGATAAACAGCGCCAGCGCCACTGGCGTCGTAATGTAATAGGTCGAGCCGGTCATTAATTGCATCAACATCGAACTGGCGGCGGGGTTATTGAGCATGACGATGCTGGCGACCGCCTGAAATAAGGCATTAATCGCCAGGCCAATCAGCAACACCCGCTGCGGGTTAAAATCGCTACGCTGGGTGCTGTGCAGCGTGAGTAACAAGGTTACCGCCGCGCCAAGCGTGCTGCCGAGCAGTAATTGCGCAAAGCTGCCGCCGGGTAATATCAGTAAAAACAGCGTGATCCCGAGCGATGCGCCAGCGCCGATCCCCAACACTTCCGGGCTGGCTAACGGATTGCCGCTGAGGCGCTGCATTAAAACCCCCGCCGCCGCCAGTAAGAAGCCCGCCCCTAATGCCGCCAACATACGTGGTAAGCGTAACGGCAGCAGCGCAGGCCACTCCTGCCAGGTAGCAATATGCCAGCCTTGTAAACCATGACCGAGTAGCAGGGAGAGGGCGATGACAATCAGTAATAACAGTGCGGCAGGACGCGCAACCCGCCGGGTAACGGCGGGGCCGGAATCGCCAACCGGCGGCGTATGCGCCGCCAGGCCGCCATTTCCCTTCGATACCAGCAGAACCAGCAGCGGGCCGCCGATCAGCGCGGTCATCATCCCAACCGGTAAAAACTGGCCGTTGAGCAGGGTAATGTCGCTAATCGATAGGTCGGTTAACCAGACGATCCCGGCACCGATTAGCGGGCTCCATAGCACCAATTGACGTGATGTTCTGGCGCCGGTCAGGCGAGCGATGTGCGGTGCCGCCAGGCCAACAAACCCAATCACGCCGACGGCGCTCATCACCAGCCCGCTCATCACCAGCGCCAGTAGTAGTGCGGCGCTGCGAATCACCACTGGCGAGGCGCCAAGGCTACGCGTCATTCCATCCTGCAGACGCAATAGCTCCAGTTGGCGCAGCATGCCGAGTAATATCGCCAGGCAGACAGCCAGGCGCGGCAACAGCCAAAGTACCGTCTGCCAGTCTTTCTGGATTAGCGAACCACCGCCCCAAATCAGTACCGATAGCAGAAAACGATCGTGAATAATCGCCAGTAACAGTGAGAGTGCGCCGCAATATAGATTGATTAACAGGCCAGCGAGAATGAGTGCCAGCGGCGCTAACTGTTGGCGGCGGGCAAGCAGGAATACGCCTGCCAGTGCGCACAACTCGCCGGTTAGCACCAGCGCGGTTTTCGCGCTAAACAACCACTCCGGAAACCAAGTGGCGGCCAGGCTCAACGCCAGCGTCGCGCCGCTGGTAATTCCCAACGTGATCGGTTCCGCCAGCGGATTGCCCAACGCCCGTTGCATTATCCAGCCACACAGCGCCAGCACAGCACCGCTCAGGATTGCCATACACTGACGCGGTAACCACATATCGTGCAGAATTATCGAAGGCGCACTACGGGCATCCGGCGCGGAAAACAGCAAGTCGATACCGTGCGCCAGCGAGACATTATGCGCCAGCGTATGTAGCGCGATCGGTAAACAGCACAGCCATAACGCGGCGGTTAACGCCAACGGAGAGCGCCGGGCGGAAAAATTAATCACAATGCGCTCCGGAAAGTGTGGTTAGCGTCGTTTCAAGGTCATGGGCGAAGCGTTGCGCACTGAGTAATGCCCCGCTTTCGCTAATCGCATGCGGCAGCACTATCCGTTGCGGACAACGAGTGAGCGGGAGGGCGCGCCACAAACGGCTCTGTGTCCAGCCGCGCAACGCTGCGGGTGACTGCCCCGGCGCAGGCATGATCAGCAGCCGGGCGTGCTGCGAGCCGGCAATTTGTTGAATTTCAACCTGCGCTTCCCCTTGTGCGTTAACCGCGCCACGCCAGGCATTGGTTAACCCGACACGCTGCATCACATCATTAAAAAAACTGTTTTCGCCATACAGACGGATGTGTAAATCATCTACCGGTGAGGCGAGATAACAGGGTGTCGCGGCCTGTTGGCGCAGCGCGTCTTGAGTATGCAACAGTTGCTGATCCAATCCGGCCCGTAGCCGCGCGGCTTGCGGTTTTAATGCCAACCGGGTCGCCAGCTTGTCGCAACTGGCATAAAAACTGGCCAGCCGCCCGGTTGCCAGAGTGAGGGTTGGCGCGATGGCTTCCAGCATCGGCTTACTCATCGCATGGGCGGGAGTGATAATAATCAGATCGGGTTTTAACCCGTACAACGCCTCAAGGTTGGGCTGAAATAACAGCCCAATATCCTGTACCTGAGCAGGGAGCGTCGGCAGGCCAATTAACTGGCGATACCATTGCGGCGCGGAAACCGCTAACGGCGTGACGCCGAGCGATAAGAGTAGCTCCGTCAACCCCCAATCCAATACCGCGATACGCTGCGGCGGCAAAGCGGCCTTAACGCCGCCTGCCAGCGGCAGCGTCAAGGCCAATTGCAGCAAACTACGCCGTGAAAGCCTCAAAGCAGACCTACCATTGATAGCTCAACGTCGCGACGTATTGGCGCTTAATTGCATATTCACAGCCGTTATCCTGACATGATGCTAAATAGACTTTATTGGTTAAGTTTTCAGCATTCAGCGCCATTTGCCACTGCCGCCAGCGATAACTGACCATTGCGTCATATACGGTTGCGGCTGGCACTTTGAGCGTATTGGCGCGATTGGCGTAGCTGGTGCCGATATAACGCGCGCCGCCGCCGACTTTCAGCCCGTCCAGTGCGCCGTGTAGGGAGTACTCACTCCATAGCCGTGCGCTATTGCGGGAGATCGCCACCGGATCATTGCCCTTATCACCGTTATTCGACTGCACCACTTCCGGATCGGTATAGGCATAGGAAGCCAGCACCAGCCAATCTGGCGTGAGGTTAATTTTGCCTTCCAGTTCGACCCCTTTACTGCGGATTTCACCGGTTTGCACTGAATAGTTGAGATGCTCAAGGTCGGCGGTGGCAACATTGGTTTCGCGCAAATCGAACAGCGCGACGGTAAACAGCGCATCCAGCCCCAATGGATCGTATTTCAGGCCGATTTCCGACTGTTTGCCTTTGGTTGGTTTAAAGGCGTTACCGTTGAAATCACTGCCGCTGGTGGGCACAAACGATGTCGAGTAGCTGATATACGGCGCCAGGCCATTATCAAAATGATACAGCAACGCCGCGCGCCCGGTGGTGGCATGGTCGTTTTGCTGGCTATTACTGCTGGCAACCAGGTCACGCACATTGGTTTTGGCATAGTCAAACCGTCCGCCGAGGTTCATCACCCAACGGTCCCATTTGAGCTGGTCCTGAAGATAAGCGCCGGTTTGCGCCATGGTGGAGTGGGTGCGGCTGGTGAAGTCTGGCAGGGTGACCGGCGTACTGTAATCCGGATCGAGGTAGTTGATCGGGCTGGCATCACCATAACCGGCGTTGGAACGGATCGAGGTGTGCATATAGTCCACGCCTGCTAATACCGTATGGTTCAGCGGGCCGGTAGCAAAATGCCATTCCGATTGGTTATCCAGCGCGATGTTACTCATCGTTTCTGTCAGATTCATTGAGGCGCGATTAACCAGCGGCGCATTCGGTACTACGCCGATGGGATACACCATCTTGTAGTCGGCGGACGAGCTGAGATAACGCAGATTCTGACGAACGGTGACTAAATCATTAAAGCGATGTTCAAACTGGTAGCCGATACTGCCCTGATTGCGTGAGTATGTGTCGAGCCCCGGCTGACCACCATAGAAATGGGTGGAAATATGGCCATTCGGATTATGGACCAGCGTGCCTACCACCGGCTGTTGGTTAAAGAAGCCGGAATCCGGATCGCGGCGCAACTGCGCCAACACGGTCAGCGAGGTATCCGCATCTGGCTGCCAGGTGAGGGAAGGCGCGATATCAAAGTGTTGATAGCGCGAATGGTCAACCTGCGTCTGGGTGTTAAAGAAAGTCCCGCTGACGCGCCCCAGCAGTTGATGGTTATCGTCCAATGGGCCGGTGACATCAAAGCCTGTACCAAACTGATGGTAATTACCGGCGCTGAGATAAACTTCACCGCCAGGCTGCGCCTCCGGTTTTTTGCTGACCAGGTTTACAATGCCGCCCGGATTGGCCTGGCCATATAATACCGACGAGGGGCCTTTCACCACTTCAATCCGTGATAACAGATAGGGATCCCAGGCCGGGCGCGACCAGTATGCTTCGCGCGGCAGACGCAGGCCATCCAGGTATTCGTCCGCTTCGAAACCGCGCACATAGATAGTATCGAAACGGGTATCCGGCCCACTGCTTTCGGCGGAAACCCCGGCGAGGTAGCGCACCGCCTGCGGAATAGTTTTTGCCGCTTGGGTGGCGATTTGCGCTTGCGTTACTACCGAGACGCTTTGCGGCGTTTCAATCAGCGGTGTCGCTGTCTTTGTGGCGGCGGCAGAAACATGGGCGACCGCGTTGCCTTCATCTTCGGTGGTTTGCTGTGTATTCGCATTGACCACCATGGTGGATTCCGCTGGCGGCGCACTGCTGTTTTCCGCTGCGTTTGCCATAGGTGATGCGCTACCGATAACGGTGGCCAGCAAAGCGGCCTGCGCTGTAATTCCCTGAAAAATGTCCCGAGCCTGTTTCATAGTTTCCCCATGAAATCCTGGTATTATTAAAATGAGGATAAAAATGATAATCATTCCCTTTTAAAAATGCAGCCGGGACACTATGATGATGGCGATACTTTGGTGGGGAATAGCGTGATCCAGACAGAGGTTGTCTGTTTTGTAGCTAAATACAGGTCGTTACTGAATTCTGACGATGATTAACGGGAAGACGATATACGATGGAAAATCACTGGCATCCCAAAGCGTTACGCCATTCCCTTCCGCCTGAAGGGGCGATCGCTGGCGTACGGCTGTTAACCTATGGCGCCGGTAGCACCGAGCCGTGGCACGCCCATGAACAGGGGCAGTTAATCTTTACTACCGCCGGGGTAGTACGCATCCAGACCGAACAACAGGTGTGGATACTGGCGCCGTTCCAGGCATTATGGCTGCCGGGAGGTATCCCTCACCAACTGTATGCCATAAACCCTGTTACCACCAGTAATGTGTATTTAACCGCTGACGCTTCCCGCCAGTACAGTACCGATTTTCGTTGTCTACAGGTCACGCCCTTATTGCAGGCTTTGGTTGAGGAACTGGTGGTTGCGCCTTTACCTCATGGCGTGGCGCGGCATGAGGCGCTTACCGCGCTGCTGTATAACGAATTATCCTGGGTGCCGCCCGCCCGCGTCTGCCAGATTGTTTTTCCTCTCGATCGCCGGGCGCGCACGGTGTGCGATGCGTTATGCCAGGCGCCCGCTAACAATGAAACGCTGGCCTGCTGGGGGCAAAAGGTTGGCGCCAGTGAGCGTACGCTGGCGCGGATATTCCGTGAGCAAACCCGCCACAGTTTCGCCGGTTGGCGGCAGAATCTGCGTCTGGCGGAGGCTATTTGTTACCTGGCGCAGGGGCAGTCGATTAAACGGTTGTCGGCAGAGTTGGGCTATCAAAGCACCAGCGCATTTATCGCGATGTTTCGCAAACAACTTGGCACCACGCCGCAGCGTTTCCTGCAAAAAAATGAGGTATCACTTCCTGCCTGAGCCTCTCTCACGGCGATTTTTGCCCCATTAATCTCCTTTCATGGCATCCGATAAAAAGCGAAAGCGATCACAAACTGACCAATTGTAACGTGTTAACGTCAATTAATCCTTAGTTAGGATTAATTAAAAAATAGTCAGTCAGGGACGGCGTTCAGGTTAAGCAATGAAGACACCAGGTCCGGAGCGCAGGCTTTACCGGGCCGCTACAATTCATTCTCGTCCCGGAGTCTGCTATGAATCTCCTTGATTACCTCGTGATGGCGCTGTACGCATTAATGATTGTTTTGATTACATTTTGGGCTATGCGTCGGATAGGCAGTACCAAAGATTTTTTCGCCGCGGGCGGTAAAATGCCGTGGTGGCTTTCCGGCGTGTCGCACCATATGTCGGGTTATAGCGCCGCCGTATTTGTTGCTTACGCGGCGGTGGCGTACCAGGCGGGGATCACCATCTATTTCTGGTGGGCGTTTCCGATTGCGATTGCGGTGTTGTTTGGCGCGATAGTTTTCGCGCCGCGCTGGGCGCGCCTACGCATTCATATGAATATTGAGTCGCCGATGGAATATCTCGCTACCCGCTATAACGTTCCCACTCAGCAAGTGCTGGCCTGGAGCGGCGTGATACTGAAAGTGTTTGATGTCGGGGCTAAATGGGCGGCGATTGCGATCATTATCAACGTGTTTACCGGTTTCGATCCGTTGATGGGCATTTTAATCGCAGGGGCGCTAAGCCTATTTTATTCGGTGATGGGCGGGCTGTGGGCCGATGCGTGTAACGATTTTGGGCAGTTTGTGGTGCAGTTTATCGCCGCCATTGTCATGGTGGTGGCGGTGGCGGTGCATTTAGGCGGCGTTAGCCAACTGCTACACATTTGGGATCACCTGCCGGCGCAGCACACGGTAATTGTGCAGGAGCCCTATTCGCTGGGCTTTATCCTCGCCTATTTCGTGATTTATACCCTGAGTTATAACGGCGGAACCTGGAACCTCGCCCAACGTTTTATTGCGTCGCCCGGCGGTAAGCAGGCGCGCAAGGCCGCTCTGCTGTCGGCGGCGCTGTATTTAATCTGGCCGCTGGTGCTATTTTATCCAATGTGGGCCGCGCCACTGCTGTTTCCGGATTTAGCCGATCCGTCCCGCTCCTACTCGGTGATGGCGATGTCGTTATTACCGAACGGATTGATCGGTTTGGTACTGGTCGCGATGTTTACCCATACTCTGTCAATGACCTCATCGGATGCCAATGCCATTACGGCGGTGGTCACGCGTGATATTTTACCGGCGTTGTTCCCAAAACGTTTTTCACACGCCACGCCCTCGCTGCTGGCGGCGCGGATCACCACCACGCTGTTTATCATTATTACCCTGATAATTGCCTTAAATGCCGGGCGTTTCGGCGGCGTTCTCACCTTGTTGATCGTCTGGTTCGGTGGCTTGGTTGGGCCAATCTCCATTCCGATGTTGCTGGGCCTATTGCCGTGGTTCCGTAAATGCGGCGCGACGGCAGCGATTGCCTCGTGGGCTATCGGTGTGGCGACTTTTTTTATCGTCAAATTCTTGCTGCCGGGTATGAGCACCGCCACCGTTGTGGCGGCACCGGTATTCTCCTCTCTGGTGATTTTCTGGCTGTGCGGCGTGTTGCGCCGCTCACCGGTGGCACCGGAGGTCGATACGTTACTTAACGCGCTCAACCAGGATGGCCCGGCACCCACGCCTCGCGGAGCGGGTGTCTCGGCTTATCACACCGAGAGCAAATAACTTTTGAGGAGCGAATGATGGAATCGCAGTATCAAAACCGACAGTATGAAAAGTTACAGGTGAAAGTGTTTCCCGATCGGCAAGCATTAGGTTACCAGGCGGCTGAAGAAGCGGCGGCGTACCTGCGCCAGCGCCTCGCGAGCCAGCAGCAAGTGCGGATCGTGTTTGCCGCCGCACCGTCGCAGAATGCGTTTTTAGATCGATTGCGGCAGGCGCCGGATATTGAGTGGTCGCGAGTGAGCGCCTTTCATATGGATGAATACATTGGGCTGGCTGAGGGCGCAGAACAGTTATTTAGCCACTATCTCACCACCCATTTATTTCGCGATGTTCAGCCAGGCGAGGTGCATTTGATCCCGGCCTCCGGCCAACCTGAACAGATCATTCAGCGTTATAGCGATCTGCTGGCGGTAGCGCCGATCGATATGGTGTGTCTCGGCATCGGCGAAAATGGTCATTTGGCGTTTAACGATCCGCCGGTGGCGGACTTCGCCGATCCGCAGGTTATGAAGGTGGTGGAACTGGATGCGGTTTGTCGCCAGCAGCAGGTCAACGATGGCTGCTTTTCAACCCTGGCGGCAGTGCCGCGCCATGCGCTGACGCTGACGATCCCCACGCTGTTGTCCGCTCAACGCCTGTTTTGTATGGTGCCCGGTAAGAATAAACGCCAGGCGGTAACCGATACGTTGCGCCAACCAATCACCACCGCGTGCCCTTCCACTATTTTGCGCCAGCACGCGGGCTGCACGTTGTACACCGACAGCGACGCCTTTCAGGAGTTAGCGGATGCCTGAGCAACCACTACGCGGACGCCACTATCGCACCTTACAACCCATTGAGGTCAGGGTGGCGGAGGGAATGATCCGCGCCATCCAGCCGGTGGCGGATCAGGCGGCATTGCCGCTGATCGCACCGGGTTTGGTGGATTTACAGGTTAATGGTTACGCCGCCATCGATTTCAACCATTTTCCGTTTAGCGTTGATGAGGTGGCGCAAGTGACGCGGGAGCTGTGGCGTCAGGGCGTGACGACCTTTATGCCGACGGTGATTACCGCAGATAGCGACGTTATTGAGCAGGCGGTGAAAACGCTGGCCGAGGCCTGTGAAGAACATCCGGAGGTGGCGCGCGCGGTGTGCGGCATCCACCTGGAAGGGCCGTTTTTATCACCGGAAGACGGGCCGCGCGGCGCCCATCCGCGTGCGCATATTAAAGCGCCCGATGCGCAACTGTTTAGGCGCTGGCAGGCAGCAGCAGGTGGTCGCATTACCTTATTGACCTTATCTCCCGAATGGCCGACCGCGCCGGATTTTATTCGCACGCTGACGGCAATGGGCGTGGTGGTTTCGCTCGGGCATACGGCGGCAACGCCGGAGCAAATTATCACGGCAGTGGAGGCCGGGGCACGGATGTCGACGCATCTGGGCAATGGCGCACATTTACAATTACCGCGCCATCCGAACTATATTTGGCAGCAACTGGCGCAGGATGAACTGGCCTGTGCGTTAATCGCCGACGGCGACCACTTGCCCCTGTCGGTGTTAAAAGTGTGTATGCGGGTAAAAGGAGAGCAGGCATTTTTAGTGAGTGACGTTACGCGTTTCGCTGGAATGGCCGCCGGGGTTTATGATGCGCCGATTGGTGGTCGGGTACGGCTTAGCGAAAATGGCCGTCTTGCAATGGCGGAGCAGCCACAGCTATTAGCAGGCTCGGCGAAGGGGCTGTTTCATGGCGTTAACCATCTGGTGCATCACGCGTTGGCGCCGTTGCCGCAAGCCTTAGAGATGGCCTCTATCCGTCCGGCGCGGCAGATGGGGCTGCCATCACAGCAGGGGTTAAACATTGGCGCGCCAGCCGACCTGATTTTACTGACACCGAGTAATACGCACGGTCTGACGCTCACGGCTACCTGGAAAGCGGGACGAAAAGTGTGGGGATGAAATCAGCTCCGATACCTGCCAGACTAACCTGAGTGTACGATTGCAGGTTAACAGCATGAAAGAAGCAGGCAAGGGACCGGCGGTACTGCGGCTCAATAATGAGAAACGGGTATTACGCTATTTACGCCAGCAGCGAGTGACCACCCGGCAGGATATTTCGCTGGCGCTGGCGCTCAGTAAAAATACCGTGTCGCTGATTATTGATGACCTGATGGCGCAAGACCAGGTATATGCGTTGGGGCCGGTGTCGGTCACGGCGGCGGGTCGCCCCAAAATTGAAATCTCCCTGCGCCCGGAGAAACGTAAAGCCGCCGGTATTATGGTGGAGCACCAACAGGTTCATCTGATGGTATGCGACTATTTTTCAACGGTGTTAGAAGAGAAGAGTTGGCAAACCGACACGGTTGAACCGCCGCGCTTATTAGCCGAACTGGCGACAGCCTGTGAAGCATTGACACAGCGTCACCCGGAGCTGATGGGGATTGGGCTCGGTTTTCCCGGCATTGTTGATCCGCAGAAAGGCTATTTGCATCTCTCTTCTCACCTCGGCTGGCGCGACGTGGATATTCAGGCGGCGTTTGCTGAATGCCGTTGTGCGCCGGTGAAGGTGATGAACTACGTAAAAGCCGCCGCTCTGCTTTCGCGGCAAATGGCGGATTTTTCGGTCGGCGATAGCTGCTTTTACTTGCGTGTTGGCGAAGGAACCGGCGGCGCGTTGTTACGCGGAAGTGAGATTTTTACCGGCAGCAGTTGGACCGCCGGAGAGGCCGGACATTTAACGGTCGCCGACGGGCCTCTTTGCCGCTGTGGTCAGCGCGGTTGCCTGGAAGCGTTGATTAGCATTCCGGCAATTCATCGCCAGCTTGCGGCGCGGCAAGCGGGATTGCGCTGGCAAACGCGCGCCCAGGCGCCAGAACTGGTTGAAGAGGTGATGGCGCAGGCCGGATGGCATTTAGGGAAGGCGCTAAGTCAGATTATGCTGCTACTAAACCCTGCCACCATCGTGATTGATAGCCCGTGGAACCTCAGCGCCGCTTTTCGCGCCCAGGCGTTAGATAATGCGCGCCAGCACGCACTCGGCTTTACCTTTCATCATACCCAAATACATTTTCCGGCCGACCCGTTGGCGCCGCCGCTGGGGTTGGCGCTGGCGGTTATTGAGCAGAGTGAACAAGCTTCGCTTCTGACCAGCCCCTCTTAATGTGCTTGTTTCGGCAAAGATAAGGTCATAATGATGGTCTATGGTATGCAGTGAACAGTGAAAGCATCATTTTCGTAGCATGCATGGCACGCTGTACCGGTGCCGATTGAGAGGAATAACTGATGAAAAAGATTGGCATTAACGGCTTTGGTCGTATTGGTCGCTTAGTTCTCCGTCGGATGTTGGAGACGGGCAGTGAACACGCGATTGTGGCGATTAATGATCTGACTTCGCCAAAAATATTGGCATACCTGCTAAAACATGACACCAGTTACCACACCTTCAACGGAACGATTGACTATACCGATGAGGCGCTAATCGTTAACGGTAACACCATCCGGGTTTATGCCGAGAAAGAGGCGCGTAATATTCCGTGGGGCAAGCACGACATCGATATTGTGGTGGAGTGTACCGGTTTCTATACCTCGGCGGAAAAATCCCAGGCGCATCTTGATGCCGGGGCAAAAAAAGTGCTGATTTCCGCGCCGGCCGGCAATATGAAAACGGTAGTCTTCAACGTGAATGACGATACGATGACCGCCGATGATACGATTTTGTCGGTTGCGTCATGCACCACCAATTGCCTGGCGCCGATGGCAAAAGCCCTTGATGATGGCTTCGGCATTAAAGTCGGTACCATGACCACGATCCATGCTTACACTGGCACGCAATCGCTGGTTGATGGGCCGCGCGGTTCTGATTTACGCGCCGCTCGCGCCGCCGCCGCCAATATTATTCCGCACACGACCGGCGCCGCGAAAGCCATCGGGTTGGTGATCCCAAGCCTCAACGGTAAATTAAAAGGCCATGCGCAGCGCGTTCCCTCTCTGACCGGCTCGATCACCGAACTGGTTTCAGTGCTGGAGAAGAAAACGACGGTTGATGAAATCAATGCAACGTTAAAGGCGGCGACCGAGAATAACCCCTCTTTTGGTTATACCGATGAGGAAATCGTCTCTTCCGATATTGTCGGTTCTGAGTTCGGTTCAGTATTCGATGCGACACAGACCGAAATCTCTGAATTTGGCGATCTGCAACTGGTAAAAACCGTCTCCTGGTATGACAACGAATATGGTTTCGTTACCCAATTGGTGAGAACACTGGATAAGTTTGCCGCCCTATAATCGGTTAGGCGCGTAATAAAAAACCCCTGCAAGCAGGGGTTTTTTGCAATCAGACGTTTGATCAGAAATCGTAACGCAGACGGACCAAATTCAGGTCGCTTTTATTATCGGTGCTGTTGGTAAATACGTGCTCAATATCCACTTGGAACCCATAATCAAACTTGGTCGAAATACCCAGCGTATTATGGTGCTGCTGGTAATCGCGGCCAGTATTGAATTTCAAACGGTCGCCCGCGTAGTAAGGCGTGACATTTTTAACCCAATATTGTTGAACCGGGAAGGTATAACCGAGGTAGTACTCGCCGCCGTAAGCGTTACCGGCAAAAAAGTCATGGCGATCTTTCTGCGTGGTCATCAAGAAGTTGCGATACCATCCGGCGCCTGCCGCCAGCGTCCAGTTACCCGGTTTCCAGCTCAGGCTGCTGCCTAATAGCTGTTGGCCGCTATCGCTGGTGCCATTATCAATGCCATTCGGCGTGTGGATTGACTGCTTGATATAGCTATAGGCAGTACCCCAAGTCAGTGCTTTGCTGATGTGATAATCAACGCCGACCGCCGCGCCGCCCTTACGCTGATAGCGTAAGCCGTTACCACCGGCAGGATGGCTATCGTCGCGCATCACGCCGCCGAGGTAGAGATCAACCGGGCCGAAGCTATTGGTGTATTGCAGCAGGTTGTAGCTACGATAAGAACCGTCATAGTTGCCGTTGAAGCCGTTACCCGGCGCCTGGCCCTGCATGTCGAAGTCCCAAATATCGGTTTTAGCGCCCACCACGGTGTAATAGAGGCTGTTTTGCTTACCGTAGGTTAACGTCCCCCAAGTTTTACTTTTCAGACCGCCGAACAACATACGACGATCGGTATGTTTATCGCCGTCTTTATAGTGATTATCCCAGTCGAAGACGCGGGGAATATTCACGCCCAGTTCGTAGTAACCGATCAGGCTCACATCGTCGAACAGGTAGTAATCCGCAGAGAAACGAAAACGGGTGCCGCCATCGTAGCCGTTACGTTTGTAAGAGCCTTTATCGCTGTTGCCCGCTTCGTTAATGAACTGGGGACGAATACTCCCGCCCACCTGAAACTGCAGGCGGCTTAACGGATCGTTAGCCTGTGGATCTTGTTTGAGTAGCGTAATTTCAGCCAGTGTTGAAAATGACATGCAGCCGAGGGTAACCGCCAGCGCCGCATTTTTTATTGAAAATTTATTGATAGACACAACTAGTCCCTGCCAGTAGCAAATGAAAAAAATACCAATCGATTATTCAGGATTAACCATTCACGGAGATCACTTGCGTGTATCCGCTTCAAAATCGTTGTGCAGCGGAGTATACAGCGTTAATTTTATCCGCATGGCAGGAAATAACTTTAATGCGTAACAGGTTGCGCTAAGTCAATATTCATTGCGTTCTGTTTATATTTTGACCAGTATTTGCAAGCCGGGTTTCTTTTATGGATCACGTCGGGTAATGCGCATCATTTTCTTAATCGCGTAAATAAAATTAAAGTCTTACCGCGTGATGCCGATGAATTATACATTCATCAATAACAAATATTTTGAACGGATGGCCCGTTCATTTCTCCATGATACGTTATTTTTCTCATGTTAGGCGGTATAGGGATATCATCAGCCTTTTTAAAGGATCTGTTCGCTTATCTCTGCGCATTATTTTGTTGAAAAGCAGATTGGCGATAATTTATTTACTGCGCACTGTGACGTGGCTATTACTGGCGGCGGCATCGTTGGCGACTGCCGCGCCGCTAACGCCCGCCGATCGCGATAGTATTGAGCAGCAACAATGGCAGATTCTGGAGCAAAACCAGCAACAGCGGCAGGCGTTGGAACGTAGCCAGGCTCCCATTCGTACTCCGGCTACTCCGCCAATGCCGACGCAAGGCCCCTGTTTTTCCATTCATACCATCACGTTAAGCGGCGCTACGCTGTTATCAACCGGCGCGCGTCGAGGCCAATATCGGACACGATTTCCTGCTTGGCAGTCAGCAGGACAGCAACGACTATAATTCGAAGCAGAGCAGCGTGGCGGCGGGCGGCAGCTTTACCTTTGGCAGTATGAGCGGCTCCGGCTACATTAATGCCAGCCACGATAAAATGGACAGTAATTATGACTCGGTACAGGAGCAAACCGGGATTTATGCGGGTAAAGGCGGCTTTGATATTACTGTTGGCAACCACACGCAGCTTGATGGTGCGGTCATTGCATCAACCGCCACGGCAGATAAAAACAGCCTCGATACCGGGACGCTGGGGTTCAGTGATATCCATAACCAAGCGGATTATGAGGTTGAACATCAGGGCGTAGCGGTTAACGGCGGCGGCGGAAGCGTTGGCGGCCAGTTTAAGGGTAATATGACCGGCGGTGTGCTGGCGCTGTCGAAGCATAAGGGGCATGCGGAAGGAACTACCGAGGCCGCGGTGAGCGAGGGTAACATCACCCTTCGCGATCCGGCACATCAACAGCAGAGCGTGGCAGATTTAAGTCGCGATGCGGAGAATGCTAACGACAGTATTAGCCCGATATTCGACAAAGAGAAGGAGCAGAACCGGCTACAGGAAGCCCAGCTTATTGGTGAGATTGGCGGGCAGGCGGCGGATATCGCCCGGACGCAGGGCGATCTTAACGCGCTGGCGGAGGCGAAGAAAGACCATCCGGGGCTGAGTGCAGACGCGCTGAGGAAAACGGATGAGTATCAAGCCGAGATGGCACAATACGGTACTGGTAGCACCCTTCAGCGAGCGATTCAGGCGAGCACGGCGGCAATACAGGGGCTGGCAGGCGGCGATCTGCGCGGGGCGCTGGCGGGAGCCTCGGCTCCGGAACTGGCACATCTGCTGAAGCCGACGGAAGGGAATCCGGCAGTAAACGCCATGGCGCATGCCATCCTGGGCGGAGCGGTAGCCATGCTGCAGGGTAATAATGGTCTGGCCGGAGCGGCGGGCGCGGCGTCGTCGGAGCTTGCGGCACGGGCGATAACGGCAGTGTTGTATGCCGGAAGGGATGCCAGTTCGCTGACGGAAGATGAAAAACAGACGGTAAGTATGCTGGCAACGCTTTCAGCGGGGATAGCTGGCGGCGTGGCAGGGGGTAACAGCAGCGACGCACTGGCCGGCGCGCAGAGCGGGAAAAACGCGGTTGAGAATAACTATCTGAGTAGTACGGAGAAGAGCCGCCAGACGGAGCTGAACCACAAACAGAATCTTACCCCGCAGGAGCAGCAGGAGCGCGACGCGCTGAACCGTAAGGACGCCGAAACCAGTAAAACCTTGGTCGATGCCTGTATGGGAGGAAGTGCCTCGGCCTGTACAGCAGCCCGGAAGGATGCGCAGGAGAAGCAGGATACCTACCAGAGCCTGAGTTATCAGAATCAGAAGGAAGCCCAGGCTGGTTATCAGCAGATACAGCAATTACTTAACGGCACCAGCTCGGAAGCGAAACAGACACAGGAACTGTTTAACGGCATGGTGTCAGCCTATATGCGCACCGGGATGAGCGAGGAAGCCGCTAAATCTGCGGTGGGTTACCAGCTTAGTGCGATGTATATCGCTGGCGGGATAGCAGGTATCGGCTCAGGAAAAACGGTGGATGAGGGGCTGATACCGGGTGTGAAGCCGTCCACGCCATCGACTAAGCCGGGAACGGGTAGCCAGACAGAAAACAAGCCGTCCAGTGGTGCAGAGAACGTAGCGACCTTGTAGTGGTCAAGTAATACTGGCCACGGTTTTACAGTAAGAACGGTATCGGTTCTCTGATTCTTCCGGCGTCAGCCCCCCGTTGTAATGATGAGGTCTGACGCTATTGTAGTAATTCTGGATATAACTGCCGATTTGTCGCCGGGCCTCATCCTTACCTGCGTAACCATTCGTCGGCACCCATTCTGTTTTCAGACTACGGAAGAAGCGTTCCATGGGGCTATTATCCCAGCAGTTCCCCCGACGACTGACGCTTTGCTTTATCCTGTAACGCCAGAGAACTTGCTGATATTTAAGGCCTGTATACTGGCTTCCCTGGTCGCTATGGAACATGACATCACGCGGTTGACCACGCGTCTCATAGGCCATCCGCAGAGCACTTCTTATCAGTGCGGTATCGGCATTCGCTGACAGACTCCAGCCGATAACCCTGCGGGCAAAAAGATCCATAACAACCGCCAGATAGCACCAGCGATTTCCAGCCCAGATATACGTAATATCTCCACACCATACCCGGTCTGGCTCCGGTACAGCGAACTGACGCTCGAGCAGATTCGGCAGGCAGGTATGCTCCTGACGGGCATTTTTGTACTGATGTTTTCCGGGCTGGCAACTGCTCAGGTTCAGGTATTTCATCAGACGCCCGGCACGGTAACGGGTCATCGGAACGCCATTTTGAGCCAGCATTTCAGCCAGCGTGCGTGCGCCTGCTGAGCCCCGGCTCTGGTTCCACGCCCGGCGTATTTCGCTGTACAACCTGACTCGCGCCGGATTGACAGTATCGCGTCGTTTTCGCCAGTACCGGTAACTGCTACGGTGTATTTCCAGCGCGGAGCAAAGGCTGACAACCGTGTGGCTGTCACTCAGTCTGGCGGCTATCGTGAACCGTTCAGTGAGTCGGACATCAAGAGTGCGGTAGCCTTTTTTAATATCGTATTCTGTTCCTCCAGGCGGCGAACCTGCTTTTCCAGCTCGCGAATACGTTGCTGTTCTGCAGTAATGGGAGTAGCAGAGGGCGTAATCCCCTGCCGCTCTCGCCTGAGCTGGCGCACCCAGCTCTCAAGGGTGGTAGAACCGACATTCATCGCTTCACTGGCTTGTCGATATGAGTAGCCCTTATCAACAATCAGCTGTGCACATTCCAGCCTGAACTCAGGGGTGAAAGTACGCTTAGTTTTCTTGTTCATTAAGTCACCTGTTTTATGTTGTGGTGAGAATATCACCTTTAATCAGGTGGCCAAATTTACTGTGCCACTACACCTATCCAAAGCTGAAAGACGATCTAGTTCAGCAGAATCTGAATAATATTGCGAAGCAGGACCCGATACTGGCAGCAGTGGTGAAAGGAAGTGATACTGTTAACCCTAATTTCTCTGTAGGTTCAGGAAGCGCAGCTGAAGCTGATAGATTAGGGCAAATTTGGGTTGGTGATGGTGCCAGATTAGTTACAAATCAGAAAGAATGCCCAGGATGCCTGGTTAGTGCAGATGGTGCTCGCATATACAGACCACCTTCGGAGAAAAAGAATACGCCAGCCGACTTAAATCCTACTGGGGTGCAGGCGAACTTTGTTCAGCAAAAAGATGGTGTAATCATCAGTAACGGACATATGAGTATTGGCAAATGAAAGCAGACTTAAAAGGTATGTGGGTCGACTCTGCTGATATAAGCTTGGAAACTTATCAGCCTGAAGAGAAAAATAACTTCAATTTATGGATTGAATTAAAAATAGGAACCAGAGGTGAAACTGGTGCAGATTATTTTAGGTTTTTTGTCTGCACCCCCGAATGGCTGTGTAAACACCACTGGCTACCTGAACTGATGCGTCATACGCTTCTGGTCCGCAAATACGATCTGGATGAGATCAAAAAGATCATTACGGATTATATCGATCAGTGTGAAGGTGAAGACTGGATGGCGATAGCGCAAAAACTCTCCCGTGTTTTTGCCTGGGAATATGAAGACTACCGGCCGTAACAGGCGATTCTGGGTCACCGTAGCGTGAAGAGCACGCAGATATACACGCAGGTGAGCATCCGGATGTTGCAGGCGGTACATGCCAGTACACATCCGACTGAGCAGCAAGAGAATGATGCACCGAAAGTTGCTAATGAAAAATGACACAGTATACTAACAGTTAATAACTGATAGTAATCCAGCCGGAGAAATCACCATGCCAACCAGCGTAGCCTTAAGTCCCTATTTTGAAGCGTTCATCCGCGAACAGATAGAAAGCGGACGTTACAACAATACCAGCGAGGTTATCCGTGCCGGGCTTCGGGCGCTGGAAGAGCGGGAGCAGCAGATGAAACTGGAATCACTGCAAAAAGCAGTCAGCGCAGGGATAAACAGCGGGGAGAGCAGAAACGCGGAAGAGGTGTTCGGGCGTCTGTCACGCAAATACCAGCGCATGGTCGAAGGCAAGCAGACGAAATGAAACTGGGTATATCGCCACTGGCAGAACAGGATATAGAAGCTATCGGCGACTATATCGCACTGGACAATCCGGTTCGGGCGGTGAGCTTCACGGAAGAGTTGTACCAGCAGTGCCTGTTGATAGCAGAATCACCGGTTATCTACAGGGAAAGGTCGGAGCTGGGGCAAAGTGTCAGAAGTTGCGCTTATGGCCGTTACCTGATCGTGTTCAGGGTACTTGATACTGAGGTTCGTATAGAACGGCTGTTGCATGGTTCACGCGATATTATCAGCCTATTCGCAGAGCTGGACAGCCTGTAAGCCCTCTGTAAGCGGAGTTGTTTGCTGTGCGGCAGAGCACCGTCTATGGCATGATCTGCCTTCGTTAGCGCCAGTGCAGCGTGGGATACCCGCCTCACTGTGTAAGTATATCGGTTTTAGTTCCTGTCACTTTTATAATTGACCGATCGTTCCGGAATTTTCTATACTCACCGTCATGGCCAGACCAAAAGAATTTAATATTGATGTGGCATTAGATGCCGCCGTGGGCGTGTTCCGCGAACATGGTTTTGCGGGCAGCTCCGCGCAAATGCTGATTGAGGCGATGAAGATCGGCAAGCAGAGCTTGTACGATACATTCGGCGGAAAGTGGCAGCTGTATTGCGCTGCGGTGGCGCGCTACAGTTCGGCGGAAACAGCCGAGCATATCGCGATGCTGCAAAGCGAGACGACAGCGATGGCGGGCATTGAACAGATGCTTGAACGGGTAGTCGCTGAGGCCCACAGGCCGTGTCTGGGGCTGAGTGCCATTAGCGAGTTTGCCACTAGCCGCGACGATCTGGTTGGTATCCGTGAACAGGCCGGGCGGGCGTTACGCGTGGCGCTACAGCAGAAACTGGTTGAAGCACAACAAACGGGCGCGGTCTCTGCGGAGTTAGACCCTGACCAGGGCACCGCTTTCCTGTTGGCAAACATTGCAGCGATTCGTCTCGCCGCGCGTGCAGGCGCGAAGCCGTCCGAACTCAATGCGCTAAAAGCGCTCACCCTAAAGGCTCTACGATGAGCCTCTTTTTTTACCTAATTTTGGAATGATCATTCAATAATGCGAGGTTAACCATGAAAGCGATAGTGATGGAACGTGTCGGTGGCCCGGCAGTGATGGAATATGTTGATCGGCCAAACCCGGAGCCTGCGGCAGGACAGGTGCTAGTGCAAGTACATGCGGCTGGTGTGAACTTTATGGATATTGGCGTCCGGCAAGGCTCGCTTTGGCAGGAGATGCCGCTACCGAAAACGTTGGGCGTTGAGGGCGCCGGTCAGGTGTTAAGCGTGGGCGCCGGGGTCACGGATATAACGCCTGGTCAGCGCGTTGCCTGGGTATATGCGCCGGGGAGTTACGCCCAACAGGTGGTGGTACCCGCCGCCGCGCTGGTTCCGCTGCCGGATGAGATCGATTATCGAACCGCGGCGGCGGTTATGATGCAAGGATTAACCGCGAGCCACTTTGCTACCGACTTTTATCCGGTTCAGCCCGGCGATATTGCCCTGGTCCATGCGGCAGCGGGCGGAGTGGGATTATTGTTAACACAAATCATTAAGCTGCGCGGAGGCCGGGTGATTGGGCGCGTTTCTAGCGCCAACAAAGTCGCTTTTGCCAAAGAGGCGGGAGCCGAACAAGTGATTGTCGATACCGAGGGCGCATTCGCCGCCGAGGCGATTCGCCTTTCCGGTGGCGAAGGTGTACATGTGGTTTACGATGGTTCAGGGCCGAAAACCTTTCAGGGCTCCCTGGATGCGCTGCGTGTCTGTGGAACCTTCTGTTGGTATGGCCCGGTGCTGGGTAGCCCGGGAGCCATAGAAATAATGAGTCTGCCGAAAAGCATCAAAATTGGCTATGCCACCTTCAATCATCACGTTCGTACCCCTGAGTTGCTACGCGCGCGCACCAAACAGTTGTTTGACTGGATAACCGCAGGTCAGTTAAGTCTTAAAATTGGGGGAGAGTATGCGCTGGCGGACGCGGCGCGCGCCCATACCGATCTTGAGAGCCGGAAAACCAGCGGCAAGCTATTGCTACTCCCGTAAATTGCCTGTCGCTGGATCTGGCTACGGCAAACCGCTGTTTAAGCCGCGTGTTGCAGGGAAAAGGCGAGTTTCGACTCGCCTTAAAACAGAGTGGAATCCCCGTTGGTGCGGTTACCAGAGCGTGTAGCCGCCATCAACGGTAAACACTGAGCCGGTGACAAAGGAGGAGGCATCGCTGGCTAATAGCAACGCAATCGGGGCGATTTCATCCGGCGAGGCATAACGTTGCATCGGCACTTCGTCCCGCCAATAATGCCGATAATCTTCATACTCCTCGCTGGCGATCTCGGTTTTAACGTACCCTGGCGCGATGGCATTAACACGGATACCGCTTTTTGCCCATTCCGCTGCCAGCGAACGGGTTAAATGGTGAACCGCCGCTTTGGAGATGCCATAAGGCGAATGCCATTGTGGACGGTTGACGATAAAACCGGAGATTGAACCGATATTAATAATCGAACCGCTTCCGCGTTGCGCCATTTGCCTGCCGACAATCTGGCTGGCTTTCCATACCGCATCAAGGTTAATGGAAAATAATCGTTGCCACTCTTCGTCTTCTAACGTTAGCGCATCGGCATGAAAACCAATGCCGGCATTATTGACCAGCACATCCACCGGGCCGAGTTCCTGCGTGACTTTCGCCAGCATCGCTTCCACATCGTTGCGATTCGCCACATCGGTCGGTACCGAAATCGCCTTAACCCCAATGCGGTGTAACTCTTCCAGCGTCGCGGCGCTTTTTGCCTCATCCCGTGCGGCAATCGCAACGGCAGAGCCCGCCTCGGCTAATCCAAGGGCGATGGCGCGCCCAATGCCACGGTTGCCACCCGTAATAACCGATACCTTTCCACGCATTGAAAATTTGTCCATGATTGACATAACAAGTTTTCTCCAAAATTAACTAACTACGTTCAGGAAGCGCGGCGGCTTCCGGGATGATAAGAGCAGACGAAACCGCATCCGCCGCCAGTGCGCCGGTCATGATGGCGACAACATCGCTCATTGAGGTGGTTGCAGGGCTGACGACAGAGGCCCGACGTCCCAAACGATGGATATGAATACGATCGGCAATCTGAAACACATTCGGCATGCTATGGCTTATCAATACCACCGATAGCCCCCGATCGCGGATACGGGTAATCAGATCAAGCACCTGATTTGTTTCACGCACGCCAAGCGCCGCCGTCGGTTCGTCGAGAATGACGACCCGTTTTCCCCATGCCGCCGCACGCGCTACGGCAACGGCTTGCCGCTGGCCACCGGACAAGGTTTCCACTTTTTGATCTATCGATTGAATGCGAATACCCAAGTTGCGCATATGATCTTCCGCCTGCTGCCGCATCCCTTTTTTATCTAACTGACGAAGCAGCGCGCCGCGGAGGCCCGGTTTGCGGAGTTCCCGGCCAAGAAACAGGTTTTGTGTGATGTTGAGTTGCGTGGCGACCGCCAGCTCCTGGTACACCGTTTCAATACCGGAAAGCCGTGAGCTAAGTGGGTTATTGAAATTCACTTCACGATCATTCAGGTAGATATGCCCCTCATCGGGGATCAGCGCGCCGGTCAGCGCTTTAATCAGGCTTGATTTTCCCGCGCCGTTATCCCCAACCACCGCCAGAATTTCTCCTTGCGCCAACTCGAAATCCGCGCCATTCAGCGCCACGACGTGACCGTAACGTTTAACCAGCCCGCTCGCGCGCATGACAATAGAGGAAGTTGTATCGGTCATGTCCGTTGTCCTCGGTGCAGATATTGATCGATACCGACGGTGAAGATCACCAAAAAGCCGGTTGCCACCTGTTGATAGAGCGAATCGATACCGGCCTGAGTAAGGCCATTTTTGAGTACGGTCACAATCAAGGCGCCGATAAATGTCCCCATCACGCTGCCGCGTCCGCCAAATAAACTGGTGCCCCCGATGACCACCGCGGTGATGCTCTCAAGATTGGCCAGTGGATAGCCGCTTGGATCGGCGATAGGCGTACGACCCAATGCCTGCCAGCCGGCAAAGGCATAGAAAATACCGGCCAACGCATACACGCTAAACACGATTTTTCTGACGCTGATGCCGTTCAGACGCGCCGCCGAGGGCGAGTTACCTATCGCATACACATGCACGCCCCAGGCCGTTTTGTTCAGCACATACATCAGAACCAATGTCAGAGCAATCCATAGCAGGCTGCCATAGGTCAGGCTGGCGGGCATCCACGCCGGGCCTGAGCCCATCAAAGCCAGTAAATCGGACGTTACCGGGAAGCTGCGCGAGTGAGCGTAGAGCCGTGCGACAGCCGTTAAGATAGTGAACATCCCTAGGGTTGCAATAAAAGGCGGTAGACGGAAGGTGGTGACGACCACGCCATTAATCGCAGCGGCCACGATACACACCAACATGCCGCAGATTAACGCTATCCACGGATCAACGGTGGTGGCGAGGCTGCCGGTCACCACCGTCCCGAGCACCATGATGGCGGCATTCGCCAAATCAATACCGGAAACCAGCACAATGAGCGTTTGCCCCAGCGCCAATGTGCCCACCACCACCGATTGTTGCAGTATCAGCGACAAGTTACCGGCGTTGAGAAAGGTGGCGGTAGTGGTTGAAAACACAATAATAATCACGAGAAGAGCCAGCAACGGTCCAACGATCGGATAAGACAGCCACAACGCCATCATGGTGCGCAAGTAGGCCCTGGCGCCAGTCGGGCGGGATTCGTCTGAAGTACCGGTCAGCGCTTTTGGCCGGGGCTCTTTTTCACTCCGATCAAAGAGACTCATTATTACTCTCCCCAGCAATTCTTCAGGCCCCACGCCGAATCTTTGGAGGCAAGCCCCTTCACCGGATGGTCGGTAATCAGCACCGTCCCGGAATTATTCACGCCGTGTGGCTTAGCACCGCCATTAACCGCCGTAATAATGGCCTCCACCGCCATTTTGCCCATCCGGTCGGGGAATTGCATAACGGTCGCCCCGATAGCGCCATCCGCCACGCTGTGTACGCCAGAGCAACTGCCATCAATAGAGGTCAGCACAATATCTTTGCGCGCTCTTTTAATCGAAAGATACGCGCCCTGGGCCGTTGGCTCGTTGATGGTATACACCACATTAATATCCGAATGCGCCGCCAGAAGATTTTCCATGGAAGATTGGCCGGTTTCGACGTTGGCCTGGGTTAAGGCGGTGCCGACGATTTCCGGTGAGTGCTCGCTGAGGCCAAACCCTTTCAGAAAACCATCGTGACGGGCTTTGGAGGTTTTGTCGGATAAATCGTAATCCAGCAACGCCACTTTGGCGCCAGTAGCGCCGAGCCGGGCCTTCGCCCATTTACCCACCAGCTCGCCGGCGGCTAAATTATCGGTTTCATAAGAGGCGTTGGCTGTGGTTGCCGGTTCTAGCGAGGTATTGGTGGTAATCACGACGATCCCGGCGTCACGCGCTTTTTTAATGACATTACGCAACGCAAACGGGTTGGCCGGGTCAATAACAATGCCTTTAACGCCCCGGTTAATCATATTTTCCACTGCCGCGATCTGTGTATCAGAGTCGCCCGCGGCGCTCGAAGCAGCGGTGATGGTGCCCAGCCCGTTCTTTTTCGCCTCATCAACGGCGGCCTGTTGTAGACGGGCAAAAAATGGATTGGACAGTTGCTGTTCAATCACCCCGATCAGATACTTGGTATCCTGCGCCTGAGCAGAAGCGGTCATGGTGGCAAGCGTCAGCGCGATCGAAAACGATGCGGCGCAGAGTGGCCGGTTACTATTTTTCCACATAATCTTCTCCAGCTTGCAATGGTTCATTTTGCAGAAATGCGTGACTGCCATTTCTGTTGGTTCTGTTATGCATCGGCACGCGCGGTGCGGCGTTAGTGTCGGTTTACTGCGGACGGCGCAGGTTGTCGGCCAGGTGGTGCATCGTCCGGCGAATCGCGTTATCGGCCATCAGCTCGCGGTATTGTTGATACACCGGCTGATAAGCCTGGGTATTGGCGTCTCGTGGCTGATAGCATTCAAAGTCACGCGCGCCGAAGCGCCGGGAGCCGGTCGCAAAATCCGCCACGATCCCTGCTGCAACAGCACCATGAATGGCGGCGCCGACAGCGGTCGGGTTTTGAATGTTCGGAACCTTGATCGCATGGCCGAGCACATCCGCCATCATTTGCATCAATAGCGGATTACGCTGCGATAACCCGCTGGTCAGCAGAATATGCTGTACTGACACTCCGCCAGCCTGTAGATAATCCAGAATCGCGCGCGCGCCAAAGCACAGCGCTTCCAGTAGCGCGCGGTAAATATCCGTTGAGGTGCTGGTAAGCGTAAGCCCAACTAACAGGCCACTGAGGTGAGCATCCGCAAAAGGCACTCGATTGCCGCTCCACCAGTCAAGCGCCAGTAGCCGGGTTTGCGCCGGGGCCAGCGCGGCGGCGCTGCTGTTATACAGCCGAAAACTTTCGGCCATGTCGTCGCTGCGCGGAAAGGTTCTGACAAACCATGCGAGAATATCGCCGAATCCGGCTTGTCCGGCCTCATAGCACCAAACATCGGGGAGCGCGGCGCCGTTGGCCATGCCTTCGATACCGGTCGGTAAGGGTTGGGCAGTATCATCAAGAAACAGGTAGGCGGCTGAGGTGCCTAATGCGGCAACCAACGTGTGCGGAACCATGGTACCCACCGCAGGCAAGACGACATGTGAATCAATGACCGCCACTGCCACCGTGGCGTTACCGAGAATGCCGGTGCGCTGCCGCCACGCGTTCGACAGCGTACCCGCTGCGGTTCCGACCGGATAAGGCGTCGTAAGGCGTTGCTCCAAACCATCCACCAGATGATGCGGATAACCGGTTTGCCCGGTGTATTGCGCTTTATAAGCGGCAAAATCCAGGCTGCGTACTTCCCGTTGCGTCAGTTGCCAGACCAGCCAGTCACCCGCCTCAATAAAACGGTCGGCCTGCGCCCAGATATGGGGCGCTTCATCGGCGAGCTGCGCCGCTTTAGCCAGTAACCATTCACCCGATACTTTGCCACCGAAATTATCCAGAAAGTGATCGCCGCGCCGATTGATCTCATCCACATAGGCTTGAGGCGCACTGTGTTTCCAGAGCTTTACGTAAGCATGCGGTTCATCAGGATGATGTGTGGAGAGTGCCTGACCATCTGCGCTGGCCGGGAGCGGAGAGCTGGCGGTAAAGCCAACGCCGATCGAGGCGATATGGCGGTTATTACCCAGTTTTTCGAGGATAATCTGCGCGGCTTCGAGGTAGTCCGCCGCATCCTGCAGCGCCCAGCCAGCAGGAAGCGGGCGACCGGTTGGCAGACTATCGGTCATAATGCCGTGTCGATAAGTATGGGTACAACTGTCCACCTGCTCGCCGGTCACCGTGTCGATCAGTACGCCCCGGGCGGACTCCGAACCATAATCAAGGCCAATAATAAACAAACTGGTCATAACCGGCGCTACCCTTGGTTGTCTATCTTTTGTCCATTCAGATAATGCCAACTATTGATATAAGTCAATTTGTATATGTATAATTTTATTCATAAGTGAGATCGCAATCAAACTACGGCTTACTGACGCACCCCTCGCGCCCCGGTTATGCCAGAGATAAATCGCTTTCGGGCAGGCGACTGCTTTGGCGCGGGATTTAAGCGGCGGGAGGGCATTTGGCAGGGTGTCGAGCTTTAGGTTATTGAGATAAGCTGCCATAACGCGCCGGGAATCGTAGCGTTTTATCCATCAATCAGAGATCACGCGGGAGAAGGCAATTGCAAAAAAAGGCGGCGAGTCATATCGATAAGGAATCACTGATCAGTTCTGGCGAGATATTTAGCCTTATCGCCAATAAGACTGCTACCTCAAGAGCCGCCATCCTAAGCGCATCCGGTTTATCCCGCATGACGGTGACGCAACGCCTGAACGCGTTGTTATCCGCGGGATTAGTCAGAGAGACGGAAGAAACCATGCCGAGCGGCGGGCGCCCTACCCGGGTATTGGGTCTGAATTATGCGGCGGGTTTTCTGTTAACGGCAAATATCGGTGAATCGCATATCCATCTGGCCGCGATGGATTTGCAGCCCGCTATCCTGGTCCAGGAAACCGTCGCGTTCCGGGATAAGCAGGATCCGCAATCCACGCTGGATTTGATTGCGGAGCGTTTCAACGCTTTGATCGCGCAGTTGCCGTTTCAACAGGCAGTGCTGGCCGGCATTAGCCTCAGCCTGCCAACGCCGGTCGATAGCGCGTGCGGTTGGGTGGTCGGCCCATCGATCTTGCCCGGCTGGGAGCGGTTTGATATTTCCGGTTACCTGGAAAACCGATTCAACGCGCCGGTGTACGTAGAAAACGATGTGAATTTGATGACTATCTACGAACATCGCCACAATTACCCGCAAGTTGCCGATATGTTCTTCATTAAAGTGGGCACCGGTATCGGTAGCGGAATTATCACTGGCGGCAAGATTTTCCGCGGCGCCAGAGGCGTGGCTGGCGATATTGGGCATATCCAGTTTAATACCGAACCCGCGCCATTATGCCGCTGCGGCAAGTTTGGCTGTGTTGAGGCTCGCGCGGCGGGTTGGGCCATCGGTCGCGATTTGGCGAGTTGCGGCTATCCGGCTGAAAACGCCTACGACGTGGTGAAACTGATGGAAAACAGGGTGCCGGAAGCGATTATGCATATCCGGAAAGCAGGCCAAACCATTGGTGAGGTGACCTCCGATGTGGTCAGTATCCTCAATCCGAGCCTGATTGTGGTGGGTGGCACTCTTGCCCGCTGCGGTGAGTTTCTGTTATCCGGTATTCGGGAGTTGGTTTATCAGCGTTGTTTACCGCTCGCCACGCAAAATCTGCAGATTGTTCTTTCGGTGTCTGAAGCCCATAGTGCGTTGTATGGCGCGGCTTATTTGTTGTTAGAAGAGCAAATGAACAATAACCATTTCCTGCGCCGTTACGCCGATAACCAGGCTTAAGCGCCTGAGGTAACGAGGCCGCCAGAGCGGCTTTCGCAGATGTGTTCCAGCATCTCATCGAAATAGTCAGGCACCGTCGATGAACCCACGGGCGGATTTTTCAGCCGCTCATCGCCCATCACAAAACCTTTGATCAGGTATTCTGGTAGCGTCTGAGTTGCCCACTGACGGAATTGCTTGCCGCGAGGGAACGCGATAGCCGACAGCCAGTATCAGTGGCAAGCTAAAGTATTTGTAAAGACACCCGTTTTAGTTCCACATACTTTTTGAGAGGTCCGGTTTTTCAGTCATCAGCCGGTATTCTTCCGGCGTCAGGTGATTCAGGGAGACTTTGTCGGACAACCTCGAACAGTAATCTCGACATGTGATTTGAAAATAAAGGATTTTTTAGACGTTCCCGGATGGTCATGAAAGATGTTTGGCGGAAGATCACAGGAGTCGAACCTGCCCGGGACCGCTGGCGGCCCCAACCGGATTTGAAATCCGGCCGCCTCACCGGAGACGACGATCTTCCCTCCCTGAAGAGGCGAAAAGTATAGCATCATGCTGAAATAAAATGCGAATTGCCAAACGCCGCCGGTCAACTAACAATTTCTTCGTCGCCTCTCATTCCGCGCTATCGGTCATAAACTTTCCATGCATTACAGGATAAGCTGGAAACAGACATTAACCCGGCGAGTGGGCCAATGCCCAATTCGCCCTCTCTATCATTGCGTAATCGTTAAGCTACGGGAGAAACAACATGGTAATCGGGATCGATTTGGGTACCTCCGGCGTCAAAGTGGTACTGCTGGATGAGCATGGCCAGACGCTGGCCAGCAAAACCGTTAAGCTGCGCGTCTCCCGCCCGAAACCGTTGTGGAGCGAACAAGACCCGGAAAGTTGGTGGCAAGCCACCGATGAAGCGATGCGCGCGCTGGCGGAAGAGCAGGATCTCAGTCAGGTGCGTGCGCTGGGGCTGAGCGGGCAAATGCACGGCGCCACATTGTTAGATAGCCAAAATCGGGTACTGCGCCCGGCCATTTTATGGAACGATGGCCGCAGCGCGGCGCAGTGCCGTGAGCTGGAAGCGTTAGTGCCCGATTCACGACGCATTACCGGCAACCTGATGATGCCAGGCTTCACCGCGCCGAAATTGCTGTGGGTGAAGCAGCATGAACCCGAGGTCTTTTCCCGCGTCGAAAAAGTGTTGCTACCGAAAGATTATCTGCGTTGGCGCATTACCGGCGAGTTCGCCAGCGACATGTCAGATGCGGCGGGTACCCTGTGGCTGGATGTGAAAAAACGCGCCTGGAATGACGAATTGCTGGCGGCCTGCGGCCTTTCGCAGCGGCAGATGCCCGCTTTATACGAAGGCAATCAAATTACTGGCAACTTGCAACAGGATGTGGCGCGACGCTGGGGCATGCCGGAAGTTCCGGTAATTGCCGGTGGCGGCGACAATGCGGCGGGCGCGGTGGGCGTCGGCATTGTCGATGCCGGGCAAGGCATGTTATCGCTGGGTACTTCCGGGGTTTACTTCGTGGTCAGCGACGGCTTTTTAAGTAATGTGGAAAGTGCGGTACATAGTTTTTGCCACGCGTTGCCCAACCGCTGGCATTTAATGTCGGTGGTATTAAGCGCGGCCTCCTGCCTTGACTGGGCGGCGCAGCTAACCGGTTGCCAGGATGTTCCTGCATTACTGGCGGAAGCCGAGCGGGCAAAAAACGATGTCCCGCCGATTTGGTTTTTGCCTTATCTCTCCGGCGAACGTACCCCACATAATAATCCGGAAGCGAAAGGCGTCTTCTTTGGCCTTACCCACCAGCATGGTCGTGCGGAACTGGCGCGCGCGGTACTGGAAGGCGTCGGTTTCGCGCTGGCGCAAGGCATGGATGCGGTTCATGCCAGCGGCGTGAAGCCCGAATCGATTATGTTAATCGGCGGTGGCGCGCGTAGCGCTTACTGGCGCCAGATGCTGGCCGATATTAGCGGGCAAACGCTGGATTACTGCACCGGTGGCGATGTTGGGCCTGCGCTCGGCGCGGCGCGGCTGGCACTGTTAGCATTAAACCCGCAAACGCCGTTGGCGGAAATGTTGCCAGCGCTACCGTTAGAGCAACGCCACCAACCTGATGCGCAACGTCACCAGGCCTATCGGCAGCAGCGGGAAACCTTTGAGCGTCTGTATCAGCAGTTGCTGCCGTTAATGGAATAATTACTCGTCCGTCGGAGAAGGTAGCGTGCCGTTTTTGGCCTTCTCCGCGCCAGTCTGGTTTAACTGACCAGCCGGTGCGTATCCAACCGCTGTAAGCCCATCGCCAGCAACAAACTACCGCCAAGGGTTATCGCAAACACCAACGGAATATCCACTAATGGATGCGCGGTGTGATCGAGGTGATGGGTACGCAGGTAGTGAATAAACAGCGCATGGAAGCCGTAAATCGGTAAGGAGTAGCGTGAAATGGTCGCCAAACCTGGTAAGGGGCGTTGATTCAGGCAATTTTTAAACAGTACCATCAGACTGATGGCGGCAATAAACACCAAGGGGCCGCAGTAGAGATACCAGAGGTCGGAAAACGCGCCGTTAATATGCAGCTCTCGTTTAGTGCCAATTGAAATCCCAATCACGCAGCCAATAAACAGCCCGCCCGCCAACCCATTCACCCCACGCCGTGCCGTTTCCATCATGCCGATGGCGCGCCCCAGCAGAGCGTAGAGCAGGTAATAAATGGTATTGCCGCTGACGTAAAGGTTCACCGGCAACCAGTGAAAGGGCCCGAGCGATTGATCGGCGGTATTGGGATTAGCGAGCACCGCCAGCACCAGCACCACCAAAGCCACATAGCCCGCTTTCGCCTCTTTCACCTGAATCAACGGCGAAAACAAATAAATCACGATAATGGCGAAGAAAAACCAGAGATGATAAAACACCGGCTTTTGTAATAAGTGTTTGATTGATAAACCTTCACTGATCGGGGTTAGCCAGGTGATATAGGCCAGCGCCACGGCGCTGTAGAACAACAGACAGAGAATAATGCGCAGGAAATGGCGACGCTGCGCGCTGCGTTCGCCAAAAAACAGGTAGCCGGAAATCATAAAAAACAGTGGAACGCAGACGCGTGACGCGGAGTTGAGGAGATTGGCGATGTCCCAGTGCGATTCGGTAATCTTCGGGCTATTAGTGACATACCACGTGGTGGTGTGGATCATAATCACCATCAGGCAGGCTACCGCGCGTAAATTATCAATCCAGCCAATCTTTTGCGTCATGTCATCCTCATGTTGCTTTCGCATCAATGCGTTATGAGCGTAGCCGCCCGCTTCTGTTTCAACAACCTCGCCACGGCGGAATCAGATTTGGCTGACCGGTTGCGCGCGCCAAAACCTAAACCCTTCACCAACATCTCGCTGAATTTTCTACAAAGGTTCCGTCGGGTTTGTAACTCAGGCTGACTATCCGGCGGTCAAAGGGTATACTGGCGCACACTTTTTTAATCCACTCGTATCGCGTGCGAATTCAACATGCAAAAGTTTGATACCAAGACCTTTCAGGGCCTGATCCTGACCTTGCAGGATTACTGGGCGCGCCAGGGCTGCACCATTGTTCAACCGTTGGACATGGAAGTCGGCGCCGGTACCTCTCACCCGATGACGTGCCTGCGTGCGCTCGGGCCAGAACCGATCGCGGCGGCGTATGTTCAGCCCTCACGCCGTCCAACCGACGGGCGTTACGGTGAAAACCCGAACCGCTTACAGCACTATTACCAATTCCAGGTGATCATCAAACCTTCGCCGGACAATATCCAGGAGTTGTATCTCGGTTCGCTGAAAGAGCTGGGGATGGATCCGACGATCCACGACATTCGCTTCGTAGAAGATAACTGGGAAAACCCAACGCTGGGCGCCTGGGGGCTGGGCTGGGAAGTGTGGTTAAACGGCATGGAAGTGACGCAGTTTACCTACTTCCAGCAGGTTGGCGGCCTGGAGTGTAAGCCGGTTACCGGTGAAATCACCTACGGTCTGGAGCGTCTGGCGATGTATATCCAGGGCGTGGACAGCGTGTACGATCTGGTGTGGAGCGATGGTCCGTTGGGTAAAACCACTTACGGCGATGTGTTCCACCAAAACGAAGTTGAGCAATCTACCTATAACTTCGAATATGCCGATGTCGATTTTCTGTTTACCTGTTTTGAGCAGTATGAGAAAGAGGCACAGAGCCTGCTGGCGCTGGAAAAACCGCTGCCGTTACCGGCTTATGAGCGCATTCTAAAAGCGGCGCACAGCTTTAACTTGCTGGATGCGCGTAAGGCAATTTCGGTAACCGAACGCCAGCGCTATATTTTGCGCATCCGCACCCTGACCAAAGCCGTGGCTGAAGCTTACTATGCGTCTCGCGAGGCGCTGGGCTTCCCGATGTGCAATAACAAGAAATAAGAGGCAGCCATGACTGAAAAAACTTTTCTGGTGGAAATCGGCACCGAAGAGCTGCCGCCGAAGGCGCTGCGTAGCCTTGCCGAATCTTTTGCCGCGCAGTTTACCGCCGAGCTGGATGCCGCCGATGTGGCGCACGGTGCGGTGAACTGGTTTGCCGCGCCGCGTCGTCTGGCGCTGAAAGTGGCGAACCTCGCGGCCGCACAGCCAGATCGCACGGTTGAAAAGCGCGGCCCGGCCATCGCCGCTGCGTTTGACGCCGAAGGCAAAGCGACTAAAGCCGCCGAAGGCTGGGCGCGTGGCTGCGGGATCACCGTCGGGCAGGCGGATCGCCTGAAAACCGACAAAGGCGAATGGCTGGTGTATCGCGCCGAAGTGAAAGGCGAGAGCGTGCAAACGCTGCTGCCGGCGATGGTGAGCGCTTCACTGGCGAAGTTGCCGATTCCAAAATTGATGCGTTGGGGCGATTCCGAGGTGCAGTTTGTGCGTCCGGTTCACACCGTCACGCTGCTGCTGGGCGATGAGTTAATTCCCGCCACCATTCTGGGTGTTTCATCCGCTCGCGTGATCCGCGGCCATCGGTTTATGGGTGAGCCTGCGTTCACTATCAACCACGCCGACCAGTATCCGCAGATTTTGCTGGAGCGCGGTAAAGTAATGGCGGATTACGCTCAACGTAAAGCCAAAATTAAAGCCGATGCCGAAGCGGCCGCGCGTGAAATTGGCGGTAATGCCGATCTGAGCGACAGCTTGCTGGAAGAAGTCGCCTCGCTGGTGGAATGGCCGGTGGTGTTGACGGCGAAATTTGAAGAGAAGTTCCTCGCGGTTCCGGCGGAAGCGCTGGTCTACACCATGAAGGGCGATCAGAAATACTTCCCGGTTTATGATGCGAACGGCAAGCTGTTGCCGAACTTCATTTTTGTTGCCAACATCGAATCAAAAGACCCGCAGCAGATCATTTCCGGTAACGAGAAAGTGGTGCGCCCGCGTTTGGCGGATGCGGAGTTCTTCTTTAATACCGACCGTAAAAAACGTCTGGAAGATAACCTGCCGCGTCTGGAAACCGTGTTGTTCCAACAGCAACTGGGTACGTTACGCGATAAAACCGATCGCATTCAGGCGCTGGCGGGCTGGATTGCCGCGCAGATTGGTGCCGATGTGAATCACGCCACTCGCGCGGGCCTGCTTTCCAAGTGTGACCTGATGACCAATATGGTGTTTGAGTTTACCGACACTCAAGGTGTGATGGGGATGCATTACGCGCGTCACGATGGCGAGGCGGAGGATGTGGCGGTAGCATTGAATGAGCAGTATCAGCCGCGTTTCGCTGGCGACGAGCTGCCTTCTAATCCGGTTGCCTGTGCGCTGGCGATTGCCGATAAAATGGATACGCTGGCCGGTATTTTCGGTATCGGGCAACATCCGAAAGGCGATAAAGATCCGTTTGCGCTACGCCGTGCGGCGCTGGGCGTGCTACGCATTATTGTTGAGAAGAACCTGGCGCTCGATCTGCAAACCCTGACTGAGGAAGCGGTGCGTCTGTACGGTAGCAAACTGACCAATCGCGCGGTGGTGGATGAGGTTATCGACTTTATGTTGGGCCGTTTCCGTAGCTGGTATCAGGAAGAGGGCCACAGCGTTGATACCATTCAGGCGGTGCTGGCGCGTCGTCCAACGCGTCCGGCGGATTTTAATGCCCGTATGAAGGCGGTATCCCATTTCCGTACGCTGGATGAAGCTGCCACGTTGGCTGCGGCGAATAAGCGCGTGTCCAATATCCTGGCGAAGTCGACCGAAACATTGGGCGACAGTGTGCAGGCATCATTGCTGAAAGAAAACGAAGAGATCCAGTTGGCAACCTTCGTCACCGCACTGACCAGTAAGCTACAGCCCTATTTCGCCGAAGGGCGTTATCAGGAGGCGCTGATCGAGCTGGCGCAACTGCGTGAAGCGGTAGATAACTTCTTTGAGAAAGTGATGGTCAATGCGGATGATCAAGCGGTGCGTATTAACCGTTTGACGTTGTTGGCAAAACTGCGTGAGTTGTTTTTGCAGGTGGCGGATATTTCGTTGCTGCAATAAGAGGAACGCGGCGGGCACGTTTCAGGAGGCTTCCTGGCTTTTCAACGTTTCGGCCGCCGCGCCGCTTTGCGGATGGCGGCAAGAACACTCATCTCAACCTCTTCTGAAGCCAGGCATTGCCTGGCTTTTTTTCGCCTGCCCGCTAATGAAAAAATTTCAAAATCGCGACGCGGTTCAAAAAACAAACTAATGGTATTGCAAAGGTATTATCTAAAGGTACTATTGGTTGCTTAGCCAACACCGGGGAGCAGGACAATGAAAACAAAAATACCAAAGCTTTCGTTCATGATGTTTGTTGAGTGGTTTATCTGGGGCGCATGGTTTGTGCCGCTCTGGGCCTGGCTGCATGGCAACGGCTTTACGCCGATTGAAATCGCCTGGTGCTATGCCTGTACCTCTATTGCCGCCATCCTGTCGCCGATCCTGGTCGGTTCGCTTACCGACCGGTTTTTCCAGGCGCAAAAAGTCTTGTCAGTGTTAATGATTGCCGGCGCGTTGCTGATGTTTTTCGCCGCGCAGCAGACGCACTTCAGCACCTTCTTCCCGCTACTGTTGCTCTATTCGTTGACCTACATGCCAACCATTGCGCTGACCAACAGTATCGCCTTCTCGCACGTCAACGACGTGGAGCGGGACTTTCCGCGTATACGCGTAATGGGCACATTGGGCTGGATTGCGTCCGGTATCGCCTGCGGGTTTGTTCCGCCACTGCTCGGTATGGGGGACATTTCCGCCAGTAATATTCCCCTGTTGGTCACTGCCGCCGGGTCATTATTACTTGGCGTTTATGCGCTGACGCTGCCAGCGACCGAGCCGAAAAGTACCGGTAAATTTAGCCTGCGGGTCGTGCTGGGGCTGGACGCGCTGCACTTGTTGAAAGATCGCAGCTTCCTGGTGTTTTTTGTCTGCTCTTTCCTGTTCAGTATGCCGTTGGCGTTCTATTACATTTTTGCCGAAGGTTTCCTCAGCGAAGTGGGGCTACAGCACGCGACCGGCTGGATGACGCTGGGGCAGGTCTCTGAAATCTTCTTTTTGCTGGCGCTGCCGTTCTTCATCAAACGTTTCGGTATTGGCAAAGTGCTGTTACTGGGCCTCGTCACCGCGGCGTTACGCTACATTTTCTTCGCCTTTGGCGGCGACCAAAACATCCTGACCTACGGTTTGCTGTTTATGGGCATTCTGCTGCATGGCGTCAGTTATGACTTCTATTTTGTTACCGCCTACATTTATGTGGATAAAAAAGCGCCGGTGGCAATGCGTAACGCGGCACAAGGGTTGATTACTCTCGCTTGCCAGGGGATTGGCAGCCTGCTCGGCTACCGTCTTGGCGGCTACTTAATGGAAGAGATGTTTGCTTACAACCCGCCGCGCAATGGTCTGACATTCCACTGGGCGGGGATGTGGATGTTTGGCAGCGTGATGATTGTGGTCATTACCCTTGTCTTTATCGCGCTGTTTCGTGACGCACGAAGTAAAAGCGATGACCTGGCGCCGCTGGACGTGCCGGTTAGCGCGGAAAAATAGTCATTAAGGAATCATTATGTCAATAAGTAAAGAGAAGCGGATTCTGGGCGCCTTTTACGGCCAGGCGTTGGGCGATGCGATGGGGATGCCCTCGGAACTGTGGCCGCGCACGCGCGTGAAAGCGCATTTTGGTTGGATAGACCGTTTTTTGCCGGGGCCAAAAGAGAATAACGCCGCCTGCTACTTTAATACGGCGGAATTTACCGATGATACCTCAATGGCGCTGGCGCTGGCCGATGCGATTATCCAGTGTGAGGGGAACGTTGAGGCGGAGGTGGTTGGTCGTAACATTTTGCATTGGGCGGAAGCGTTTGATGCGTTTAATAAAAACGTGTTGGGGCCAACCTCCAAAATTGCGTTGAACGCGCTCAAGAACGGTACGCCGATCGCGGAACTGGAGAATAACGGCTTAACCAATGGCGCGGCGATGCGGGTGTCTCCGCTCGGCTGTTTGTTGCCGCCCGGTAAGCTGGCGGATTTTATCGATGAGGTTGAAGTGGCCTCCAGCCCAACGCACAAAGCCGATGTTGCCATTGCTGGCGCCACTGCCATTGCCTGGGCGGTTTCACTGGCGGTCGAAGGTGTCGCGTGGCCGGTAATTCGTGACCAGTTACCAGCCATCGCCCGCGCGGCGCAGGAACGCAAAATCACCACTTTCAGCGCCTCAATGGCGGCGCGAATTGAGCTGGCGTTGCAGGTTGTGGCACAGGCCAATGGTGTAGAAGAGGCGATGGAGCGTGTCTATCAGTTGGTAGGCACCGGAACGAGCACCATTGAATCGGTACCTGCCGCGCTGGCGATGGTGGAACTCTCCGGCACCGATCCGAACCGTTGCGCGATTCTGTGCGCCAATCTCGGTGGCGATACCGATACCATTGGCGCAATGGCGGTGGCGATTTGCGGCGCGCTGCATGGCATTGATGGTATCGATCCGGCGCTAAAAGTGCAGCTTGATGACGTTAATCAACTGGATTTTACCCGCTACAGCCAGGCGTTTTTGCGTTTCCGTCAGCAGCGCGAGGCGGCCTATGCTCAACGTTGAGGTACTGCATGCGTTGACCGGGCGTTATCCGGTGTGCGTGGTAGGCGCCGCGGTGGTGGATGTGATTGCCGATGCGTACTCTTTACCGCATCGCGGTAGCGATATTGAGCTGCATCAGCAAGGCGTTAATGTCGGCGGCTGCGCCCTTAATGTCGCGATTGCGTTGCACCGGCTTGGCATCCCGGCACTGAATGCGTTGCCGCTTGGCTTGGGAACGTGGGCGGATATTATTCGTCATCAAATGGCGGCCTATGGGCTGCACAGCGCGGTAGAAACCGACAAAGGCGATAACGGTTGGTGTTTGGCGTTGGTCGAGCCGGATGGCGAACGTACTTTCCTTTCTGTCAGCGGGGTAGAGAACCAGTGGGATAGCGCCATGCTACAACGTCTGGCGTTGAAACCCGGCGGTTGGATATATGTGTCTGGCTATCAGCTAACCTCTGCCAGTGGCGAAGTGCTGCTGGCATGGCTGGAAGCGCAGCGAGACACGCAGCGACTGTTTATTGATTTTGGGCCGCGCCTGGCGGATATTCCAGAGGCGCGTTTTGCCCGGCTCATGGCGTTGCAGCCGCTGGTGACGCTGAACCGGCAAGAAGCCAGCCTGGTATGGCAAGAGAAACTGATGGGCGAGGGTGAGTTTAGCTGGCAAGCGCTGTGTGATGCGTGGCAGCGGCGTTTCGCTTCGCCGTTGATTGTGCGGTTGGATAGCGATGGTGCCGGTTATTTTTGCGCACAGGAGCAGGGCTGGGTGCCCGCGCTGCCCACCGAAGTGGTTGATACCATTGGCGCTGGCGATAGCCATGCTGGCGGTGTGCTGGCGGGCTTAGCTTCCGGGCTGCCGTTGAGTGAGGCGGTTGCGCTGGGCAATGCGGTCGCCTCTTTTGTGGTGGCGCATCGCGGTGGTGATTGCGCGCCGGATCGTGTGACGTTACGCCACTACTGGCAACAGCAGACTATTCGGCAATAAACACGTACATATCGCTGCGGCAGTAGCTAATACTGTATTCAATGGCGCTGTCCCGCTCGTCCAGCGCCAATTGTTTAATCACCAGGATTGGAATATTGGCCGACAGGGCGATATGAGCCTGAATTTCCGCGTCCGGCATCCGGGCGCTAACGCGGCTTTGCGTTCTGATCGGTCGAATACCGCGTGCGCGGAAATAGTCATACAACGAGATACCAATATCTTCCGCGCTATCAATCAGCGTGGCGGGAACATACGATTCTTCAATCGATACCGCCTGCTCATCAACGTAGCGGATGCGCTTTAACAAAAAGACCTCGCTGCCGGGCTCCAGACGCAATAGCGTGGCAATATCTGCGCTACAGGCAACCACACTTTTATTGATCCACACGGTATTGGGCGTTTTCCCTTTCAGCACCGCCTGTTGCGACAGGCCTTTTGGTTCTTTCAGCGAATACTCAAGCGGATTACAAATTTGGGTGCCGTAGCCGCGTGACCGGTAGACTACCCCTTCTTTTTCCAGCGTATCCAGCGCCTTACGTACCGTAATGCGGGAAATATTCAGCGCCTGGCTGAATTCACGTTCGCCGGGCAGGATATCGTCCTGTTGTAGCATGCCGCTGCGTATCCCGGCTTTGATGACCGAGGCGAAGCGTTGGTAGAGCGGTTTTTTCTCTTTTGCCGTGAGTTGTGTGGTTAGGTCCGCCAGCAGCGGCGCGTAATCTTTCATCTCAAACGCCCGTGGTAATTTTTTCTCAGAATACGCGGAAATGGGCGGCAACAAAATAGTGATGGGTGCGGTAAGCGCGACGATGGGCTAATCATCCTTTCTACGGACTATTTCACCATTAGTGAGTTGAGTATAGTTTCGATTTTTTATTGAAAAGCGCGTGATGCCATTTACCGTTTTAACAATAGTAATCACCCGATCATAATTAATACAATTTTTTGTCGCTTTTATTTCATCAAAACAACGCTGACTGGTTGGGAAAAAATCAAGAAACGTGCTTTCCTCACGTTCTTTAAATCCATTACCAATGTTCCAGACACTGACGTTCCAGGAACCATAAGACGCTTCTGGTTGAGGGACATGGTATTGATTTTTCAATATCTCTTGGTTTTTTTGCCACCACGCTATTTTGGCGCGATCGGTTAATGGTGGGTTTTTGACCAGAATCCTACTGAAAGAATCACTTTGGTACACTGTTATTATTTCAGTCGGGCGGAGTAAAACGATTAATCCGTAAACGATAATAAATATTACTGAGACAAAAAATAAGCTATAAAAAAGCGTCTTTTTAGCGATTTTCATTATCGTCCTTATCTCCTGTTATATTTACAGCCGCTTCCATGTTAGTAAAAAAGGGTTTAAATCCAAATTGATTATAGCGTTGTAGCAAAAACCAGATGCGAAAGAAACGAAACTGGTGAAAAGTTTTTTTCATTATATCGTGGTTATCCAACCCAAAATGATCCTGTACCTTATAGTGCAACTGCGCACGATACTGTCCGTTTTCAATGGTTAGCGCGCGTAAGGTAATCTGTGTTGCCCAAGTATCGTGTACGGTGATGCCCATGCCGTTAAACATATCCTGTAAACGGTCAAATTTAGGTAACCTGCAGCTTTTTAGTTCTTCGTAAAATGCTTCTTTTTGTACGATGGGAAAATAGTTATGCTGCCAGTCAATATTATCTCTTAAGACTTTCTTTATTTTCTTTAACGAAGCATCATCTGCCTTATCCCCGAGGATTTGCTCCTTCAGCGCCTGGTCCAGCAACATACTGCGAAACGGCGTACCATTGCCATACTGCATATGGTCAATCATCTCCCTTATCAGATACTTGTATGGCCCCCACAGCGCGAACGGCAAAGCGTTATCGCGAAACTCATCAAACAAAATGTTCGCGCACTGCTGGCGGCTTAACGTCTCGCCAGGGCCGCGCAGATTACAGCAGAAACGTGATTGCGGCCGGTCAAGCGAGGAGCGCCGGGTCAGCGTATACGGGTTTACCCGCTCTGATACCTCAGCAAGATAAAACCCCTTTTTTAGCTGTGTTTCAGACAGGTCACCATAACGCATATCAGCCGCGCCATAATCATTCATCCATTTCTGGCTGGTGTAGTGGTCAAGTAATACTGGCCACGGTTTTACAGTAAGAACGGTATCGGTTCTCTGATTCTTCCGGCGTCAGCCCCCCGTTGTAATGATGAGGTCTGACGCTATTGTAGTAATTCTGGATATAACTGCCGATTTGTCGCCGGGCCTCATCCTTACCTGCGTAACCATTCGTCGGCACCCATTCTGTTTTCAGACTACGGAAGAAGCGTTCCATGGGGCTATTATCCCAGCAGTTCCCCCGACGACTGACGCTTTGCTTTATCCTGTAACGCCAGAGAACTTGCTGATATTTAAGGCCTGTATACTGGCTTCCCTGGTCGCTATGGAACATGACATCACGCGGTTGACCACGCGTCTCATAGGCCATCCGCAGAGCACTTCTTATCAGTGCGGTATCGGCATTCGCTGACAGACTCCAGCCGATAACCCTGCGGGCAAAAAGATCCATAACAACCGCCAGATAGCACCAGCGATTTCCAGCCCAGATATACGTAATATCTCCACACCATACCCGGTCTGGCTCCGGTACAGCGAACTGACGCTCGAGCAGATTCGGCAGGCAGGTATGCTCCTGACGGGCATTTTTGTACTGATGTTTTCCGGGCTGGCAACTGCTCAGGTTCAGGTATTTCATCAGACGCCCGGCACGGTAACGGGTCATCGGAACGCCATTTTGAGCCAGCATTTCAGCCAGCGTGCGTGCGCCTGCTGAGCCCCGGCTCTGGTTCCACGCCCGGCGTATTTCGCTGTACAACCTGACTCGCGCCGGATTGACAGTATCGCGTCGTTTTCGCCAGTACCGGTAACTGCTACGGTGTATTTCCAGCGCGGAGCAAAGGCTGACAACCGTGTGGCTGTCACTCAGTCTGGCGGCTATCGTGAACCGTTCAGTGAGTCGGACATCAAGAGTGCGGTAGCCTTTTTTAATATCGTATTCTGTTCCTCCAGGCGGCGAACCTGCTTTTCCAGCTCGCGAATACGTTGCTGTTCTGCAGTAATGGGAGTAGCAGAGGGCGTAATCCCCTGCCGCTCTCGCCTGAGCTGGCGCACCCAGCTCTCAAGGGTGGTAGAACCGACATTCATCGCTTCACTGGCTTGTCGATATGAGTAGCCCTTATCAACAATCAGCTGTGCACATTCCAGCCTGAACTCAGGGGTGAAAGTACGCTTAGTTTTCTTGTTCATTAAGTCACCTGTTTTATGTTGTGGTGAGAATATCACCTTTAATCAGGTGGCCAAATTTACTGTGCCACTACATACCGCTTTAACCAGCGTTTTCCCTGTTGTGAGTGCCTTGTACAGCAGCGGTGATGAGCTATCTATCAGCTTTTCAAAGGTATACGCCTCATGTTGTCGCGTTCCTGTCGCTGCACCTGTTGCATCGTCCGTAGGGATAAATAAATCATGCTGCATTCCGGTTAGCTCGATGCTGCCTTCACGACCGGTTATATCTACAGAACCTTTTAATAACTTCCCTTCTTCCTCGTAAAGCCATAAATATACTGGTATAGCCATCGATTTATTTCCCTATATTATTTCTGGTTGCTTTCGTTAATAATTGACGCAGCAGATTTCTTTGCTGCGTCGATATATTTATATAGTGTTGGTCTTGATACAGCAGCGCACCCGGAGTCGCTTTATCTACCCGGCAGTGAGCGACAAGGTCAATAAACGATGCTTTCCCGGGCATTATCATCACGCCGACTGCCCTAGGTACAGAACAAGACATCTGTCCATCCCTCATGGGCGGCATCCTTTGACTCGCCGGTACAAGCCTAGTCGCCTGTGGCGGGCTTGTACCAGCGAGTTGCCTGAGCAGAATGATTTTTGTCGTCTGACGACGGTGCCGGACATCACAGGGAACATGCACAGTACCTTCCGCGTAGTACGCCAAGGCTGACCACTACCGTTGTTCTGAACCTCTCCGTTCAGGCCATCATAGGGACGGTACAACTTTTAGGCAAACGGTACGGGGAAGAAAACGCCAATTAGTTGCTATATGTCAAATTTATAATTTAAAACAAAAGGTTAACGCGTAACGGGTACGCGTTAACTTATCGGTGAATGGCGAGATTACCCTGAATGAATTCAGATTGGGGTCAGTTCCCGCAGACGTTTTTCCCGACGAATTTTCCGCTCTTCTAGCACCGCAACCATCGCCATGAGACAAATACAGCCAATCGCCGCTGCATCCAGCGCGGCGAAGGTTCCAGCCCAACCGGTGAGACCAAATATCGGCGTACCGTCGGCAATCATTCCCAGCCCCAGTTTGGCGAAACTGTCGCCAATCAGATAAGCGAAGGTACCTTTAATACCGTCCGCCGCGCCGATAGCCTTTTTCGGGACAAAACCGACGGCGGCGACGCCGATTAACAACTGCGGGCCAAACACTAAGAAGCCCAACGCGAACAGCGATGCCAGATAGACGTACTGATTACTCGCGTGCTGATAGATACCGAGTGTCGCGATGATCAGCGCCAACGCGATGCAGGCAACCAGCGCCCGCCGCCCGTTTGCCAGATCCGACAGCCAGCCCCATAGCAGCGTGCCGACCAGCGCGCCGACTTCAAACAGCGTAAATCCTTGTATCGCTACTTCTTTGGAGAGCTTTAGCTCCTGAAACGCGTAAACCGTTGACCATTGATCGATACCGATACGCACCACATACAGGAAAACATTGGAGAAACACAGCAACCAAATCACTTTGTTTTTCAGCACATACTCGACAAAGATTTGCCATTTGGTCATTGCGCTGTCTTCGGCTTCTTTATCTTCTTCGCTGATCTCCTCGCCAAACAACTCCTCGGCTTTGCCAAGGCCGTAGGATTCCGGCGAGTCACTGCCGAAACGCAGGCCAATCAGACCAACCAGCAGCGCGATAATTGATGGGAAGATAAACATGCCGATGACATGACCATTGAACAGATAGTTGGCGCCGAATAGCGCGACACCCGCCGCGCCTGCGCCGCCGAGATTGTGGGAGATATTCCACACCCCGAGCCAGGTACCGCGTTTACGGCGCGGCGTCCATTTAGTAATGGTGGAGTAGCTGCATGAGCCGCCAGTACTCTGGAAAAAACCGCTTAGGGCGTAGAAGGCGATCATCAAAAACAGACTCACCGAGCCGGTTCCCATACTGGCGCTGAAGCCAAGCATACAGATAGCCGAGAGAATCAGCATAAACGGCAGAAATTGTTTGGTGTTTTTGCCGTCTGCGTAATAGGAAACCAGCGTTTTACCAACGCCGTAGGTGATTGAAAAGCCGAGGCCTATCATCCCTAACTGCGTCATGCTGAGGCCGTAGGTACTGATCATGTCGTTCTGCGCGATATTAAAGTTTTTGCGGATCAAATACATGGTCAGATAGCCAATAAAGACCACCAGGTAGGACTGCATAAAGGGTTTGAACCACATTTTGCGCCGCTCTTCGAGCGACAGGTTTAGCGTGGGCTTGCGCACCTGATTAAGAAAGGCCAGCATCGGTATCTCCTGTTTTATACCTGCGTGATGGCCAGCATTGTAAAAATCGAGCAGTGATTGAGCCTGAGACAGTATCCAGGCGCAACCGGGAATATTTCTTAGTTCTGCGGCATTCGAGACAAAAAAGTGAAGTTCATCACTCTTCATCGGTGGCGAGAGGGCGAGGTGCCTGGGCGTTAAGGAAGGGCAATAATAGAAGTGCAGAAATACCTGCCGCCAACGCGATCACCGCAAAAAAGCCGCTCCAGTGCCAGCTATCCATAATCCGCGCCAGCGGCCAGCCGGAGAGTGAGGCGCCCAGGTAAGCAAACAGCCCGACAAAGCCGGTTGCTGCGCCCGCTGCGTCTTTATGCGAGCATTCTGCCGCTGCCATGCCGATCAGCATTTGTGGACCAAACACGAAAAAACCAATGGTGAAGAAGCACGCTGCTTGCATCACATAGCTGGCAAACGGCATCAGCCACAGCGAACCGACCGACAGTAAAATGCCGACGGCGAAAATCAGGTTCATTGGCCCTCGATTGCCGTTAAACAATTTATCGGAGCCCCAGCCTGCCACCAGCGCGCCGATAAACCCGCCCAGCTCGAACATGGTCACCGCCGAGTTAGCGGTGACCAAATCGACGCGCAGAGTTTCTGACATATACAGATTGCCCCAATCATTAATCGCCGCGCGCACCAGATAGACCAGCACGTAGCATAGCGACAGCAACCAGATGTACGGGTTAGCCAACACGTACTTGTAGAGGATTTGCCGCTGCGTCAGCCCCACGCCCTCTTGTTGCTGAATGATTTGTAACTCGTCGTGCCGCCAGTCTCCAACCGGCGGTAATCCCACGGTTTGCGGTCGGTCACGCAGACGCCAGCAGAGAAACAGACCGGTTAACACCGCCAGCGCCCCGGCAATCATCATTCCCACCCGCCAGCCGTAATGCAGCGCCGCCGCGCCAATCACCATCGGGATCAACGCGCCGCCGACGTTATGTGCAGTGTTCCACAGCGCCCACCAGCCGCCGCGCTCGGAACGCGAGTACCAGGCAGTTAGCAAGCGAGCGCAAACCGGCGAACCCCAGCCCTGGAAGAATGCATTGAGTGCCCACAGCGTGGTAAATGCCCACAGCGAAGTGGAAAAACCAAACAGGATATTGATTATCCCGGTGGCGATGAGCCCGACGCCCATAAAGTAGCGGGCATTAGTACGGTCGCTAACGATGCCGGAGACAAATTTGGAGAGCCCATAGGTGACGTAAAACAGCGTGGCCAGCAGACCAATGTCGGTGCGGGTTAACACGCCGGTGGCGAGAATTTCCGGGACGGCCGCATTAAAGCTTTTGCGGGTGAAATAGAACAGCGCGTAGCCCAGCCAAATGGTCAGTAAAATATGACGACGCCAGTAGCGGTATCGAACGTCGATCGCCGATTTATCCGTCAATGGTGTTGCGTTGGCGGGGGGCTGTAAAAACCGAAACATCGCGTCTCCTTATGCGTAACGCAGCGGTAAACTCACGCTGACACGGGTGCCGTGGGTACAAGAGATCGACAGCGTGCCGCCCAGCGCCGTAACCCGCTCGCGCATCCCGATTAGGCCGAAGCCTTGGTTAGCGGAACCCGGCGGTAAGCCGCAGCCATCGTCATTGATCACCAGCATCAGACGTGCATTTTGCTGCCAACCTTGTAGCGTGACCATGCTGGCATTAGCGTGTTTGACGATATTGTTTAACCCCTCCTGGCAGACGCGAAACAGCATTATGCGCTGGCCTTCGCTCAGTATGCTTTCATCAATGCGCCAATCCAGATGCCCGATAATGCCGCCGCTTTCCAGTTCCATCTCACGCATCAGGGAGCGCACCGCCTGTTCGAGACTCAAATCATCCAAGTGACGCGGGCGCAGTCGACCAAGCAGGCGGCGCACCGAGTCGTATACGCTAAGCGAGAGCTGTTCGATCAGCGCGCCGCTTTGATTGACGCTGACGCTCTCTGGCGGCAGACGTTGCAAAATACCGGCCTGAGTGCGAATAGCGGTCACCGTCTGACCAATGTCGTCATGCAGTTCGCGTGCTACCTCGCGGCGTACGCTCTCTTCGGTTTCGAGCAGGCGCTCAGCTAGCCGCCGATTACGCGCTAACTCCTTGTGCAGCGACTGATTCAGTTCACGCAGGCGTTGAATTCCGGCACCTAACAATAGCCCGGTCAGACTTTGCGCCAGTAGCGAGAGCAACAGATCCACCGGATGTGCGTGCCAGGTTTGGCTGGCGATAAGCGCAATGCCGTTCATCAACGCGGCGATTAACGCCCCTTGCCAGCCATAGTGCCAGGCCAGCGCAATAATCGGCAGCGCAAGGCAGAAAGGGGTAAAGCGAGAGAGATCGTCCGGTAGGCCGAACTGTAGCCACAGGCTGATGGCGAACAGCAATAGATACCAAAACAGATGCCGGGTACGCCAGTTGACCGGTTGGGCCACCAGTGCTGGCCCAAGCGGCAGCCAGAGGGTGCTGGTAAGATAATGCCAAATAATCAGACAAACCGGTGCGAGCGTCAGGCCGCCGGTCAGGGTGAGCAGCATTACATTGAGCGCCATTTTCCCTTCGCTCAACCACGGCAGCGATTGTAACAACGCCGCGGTGATTAACGCGCTCGCCTGCAACAGCAGGGAATGCCAGTCGCGCTGGTGGCGAAAACGGGAGGCCAACATAATCGGCAATAGGGTGAGCAGGCTACCAGTTATCAATAAGGGCAGATGTGCCAGCGCCACTTCACGCGATAGCCAGCCGATCAGTAGCCATTCGGTACCCAGCAGCACTGGCCAATAGCCGCGCGGACATTGCAGCATTAAACCTAGCCGCAGGCCGAAAGGAAATAGCAGCACCGCCAGCGCCGGGACGGTGACCAGATGCAGACTAATACTCCACAGGCAGAACCATGCGGCGGAGAAGATAAAAAAGCAGGCAGAGACGGCCAGTAGCCGTGAGATAAGCGGGCGCATCACCAACCGTCAAACATGCGGCGGGCCAGTTCCACGTCGTTATGGACGTCCAATTTTTCCATCAGGTTAGCGCGATGGACGTGCACGGTTTTCGGCGACAGGCCGAGGTCAGCGGCGATCTCTTTTACGGCTTTCCCCTGCGCCAGCATTTCCGCCACTTGCCGCTCACGCCTGGTGAGTGGATCTTGCCGCCCGGCCGCCAGTTTCAGGGCGATATCGGGTGTGAGATAGCAGCCGCCGGTTGCCACGGTACGCACGGCGGCGATCAGTTCGTCAGGACTACAGCGTTTGGAGAGAAAGCCATGCGCGCCGGCATTCAGCGCTTGCTCAATCAGCGCCGGGCTATCGTGGACGGAAAGCATGATAACCGCCATGCCGCGTGGTAACTGATGCAATAATTCCAGGCCTGAGATATCCGGCATGGAAATGTCGCAAATGCAGACCTGCACGCTGCGGCCCGGTAGCCCGGCCAGCGCTTCACGCCCGGAACCAAATTCGGCGACAACCTGAAAGTCGGGCTCCAGCCCCAGAAGTTGGGCAAAACCGGAGCGAACGATAAGGTGATCGTCAACCAGAGCGAGGGTGATCATGAGGTTTTTTCCCGGCGAAAAAGTGATGCATCCATTTTATTTTCCGAATCCCTATTTCCGTTCAGCACAGCATAGGGATAGCGCAAGGTTCAGACAAACGGCATAGGCAAGAAAGTGTTAATCGTCACATTTTCCCCCTGGAAACAGAGAATTATCGCGTAACAGGTGCGTGTTGCCTTGCCGCCGGGTAAAACCACTGCGATCGAAAAATTCGAGGATCTGTACCGCGATTTTTCGTCCGGTGCCGAGTTCGGTGCGGAAATCGGCGGCGCGGGTATTGCCGCCTTGCGCCGCGCGCTGGCGTATTAGATCGGCAAAGATCTGAATCTGCTGGCTGCGGTAATAACGATCGCGCACCACCGCCGTGACGTAGCCGAGTTGCGCGGCGGTACGCAGTAGATGGCGTACCGTCTCCTCCGGCTCTTGTAAGGCGGCGGCGAGATCGCGTACCCACCAGGGTTCCGCGTCAAACAACGCTTCCGCGCGCTGCCAGAGCGCCTCTTCTTGTGGCGTGAAGGCGATGTTAAACGTGGGCAGATGCAGCCAGCCACCACTATTGGCAAGGCTCTTGTCCGCTACCATACTGTTGATCAGCGACATCACCAGCGCGGCAGGCTGATGCGGTAGCGCCATACGGCGCAAACGATCGCCGCCTACGCCCGGTTGGTCGTTATGGTTATGATGAAAACTCTCAAGCGTAGCGGCCAGCCGTGCTTTCCACTCGTGCGCGGTTTCGCCCGGAATCAGGTAATCATCCGCCTGTATGGGGTTTAATGCGCTTATTCGTTGCGCCAGCGCGCTGGCGGTAAGTTGCCGCGACCAGGCAAGATCATCAATATGCCACGGCTGCTGTTGGAGATAGAGGCGCAAAACCTCGGCATCATCTTTGGCTTGCGCCAGTTGATGCAGCCATTGCAAGGTATCCGGCTGGCGTTTACCGCGCTTCGGCGGCGAGAGCAATATCACGCGCGCGGCCGCCAACGTTTGGCGCGCGTTAATATCACGCAGGATCAACCGGTCGTTATCCGCCAACCATAGCGGCTCGTCCAAGACTAACTCCGCCAGACAGCCTTCCAGCAACGAAACGCGCCCGGTGATATGGCGCGCGGCATGGTGAATATGCAGCGGCTGCCACTGTTTTAGCGGTTGTAGTGACTCAAGCGCGACAATTACACGCTCGCTGCCACTCTCACGGCGGTTTTCCAGTAGCCAGGCGCCGCGCGTCACCTCGGCTTTGGCGATGTCACCGGTCAGATTGAGCGCAATACGCTGACCGCCGTGCGCATCATGGGCAGGCTGATTTTGCGCGTGTATACCGCGCACGCGCACTGCACGGTTAGCACCGGTTAGCCACAGATGATCGCCGACCCGCACCTCGCCATCCAGCGCGGTACCGGTGACTACCAGCCCGGCGCCGTTGATGGTGAAGGCGCGGTCGATCGCTAAGCGAAAACGCCGCTCCGCCGTGCGTATCCGTTCCGGCAACTGACTTAAATGATGGCGTAATGCATCGATACCCCGCCCGTCCGCTACGCTGGTGACGAAGCAATCCACCGTCTGCCAACCGGCCTGCTGCGTGAGTTGTCGCACCTGTTGCTCCAGCTCCGTGACGCGCTCGGCGGCGACACGATCGGCTTTAGTCAGCGCCACAGTCAGCGCTGGCCTGCCGATTAACTGTAATATCGCCAGATGTTCGCGCGTCTGCGCCATCATGCCATCGTCACAGGCCACCACCAGCAAAGCGCGATCAATGCCGCCGATGCCGCTTAGCATATTGGCGAGGAATTTTTCGTGGCCGGGAACATCAATAAAGCCCAGCACGCGCCCGTCGGGCTGCGGCCAGTAAGCGTAGCCGAGGTCAATCGTCATCCCGCGCCGTTTTTCTTCTGGCAGACGGTCGGCATTAACGCCGGTAATCGCCTGTAGCAGCGCGGTTTTGCCATGATCGACATGGCCAGCGGTGGCGATAATCATGAGGTTAAGGTCTGCACAAAGCGTGTTTCATCTTCAAGGCAGCGCAAATCTAGCCACAGACGCTGCTCCTGAATACGTCCGATCACCGGCATCGCCAGCCGCCGCCACCGTTGCGCCAACGCATTCAGGGTACTGCCGCGCCCATCTTTGGCGCGGAAGGTAATGGCATAACCGGGCAAACGGTCGACCGGTAGCGATCCACTGCCGATTTGTGACCAACAGGGGGCGATTTCTAGCGAAAAATGCGCATCGTAGGCCGGTTGCAGTTGCGGCAATAGGCGTTCGGCCTGGCATAACATCTCCTGCGCCGGGCGGGTTAACAGGCGTAGCGTCGGGAGGTTTTGCCGCAATAACTCCGGCTGACGATAGAGTTTCAATGTTGCCTCCAGCGCCGCCAGCGTCATTTTATCGACGCGTAACGCGCGTTTGAGCGGATGCTGTTGTAGTTTGGCGATCAGGGCTTTTTTTCCGACAATAATCCCGGCCTGTGGGCCGCCGAGCAGTTTATCGCCGGAGAAACTGACCAGGCTGACGCCTGCGGCAATCAGTGACTGCGGCATCGGTTCGGCGGGGAGCTGGTACTGACGCAGATCGAGCAGTGAACCGCTGCCGAGATCGGTAACCACCGGCAGGCCCACCTGGTTACCCAGCGCAACCAGTTCGGCCTCATCGACTGTTTTGGTAAAACCGGCAATCTGGTAATTACTGGTATGGACCTTCATCAACAGGCCGCTGTTGTCGCTCAGCGCCTGACGGTAATCTTTCAGATGGGTACGGTTGGTGGTTCCTACTTCCACCAACTGGCACCCGGCCTGGCGCATCACGTCCGGAATGCGAAAAGCGCCGCCAATTTCCACCAACTCACCGCGTGATACCACCACTTCTTTACCCGGCGCGAGCGCGGCCAGCATCAATAACACGGCGGCGGCGTTATTGTTGACGATACAGGCGTCTTCCGCACCGGTCAGTTCGCAGAGCAGGCTGGCTAGCGCGCGATCGCGATGACCGCGTTCCGCTTCGTCGAGCGCATATTCAAGCGTAACCGCGCCGCGCATCACGGTGCTGACCGCTTCAATCGCCGATTCAGCCAGCGGTGCTCGCCCTAAATTGGTATGAAGCACCGTGCCGGTCAAATTAAAGACTGGCCTCAGTGCGCTTTGTTGTTGCGCGGCGAGACGCGTTGCCGCCTGCTGCGCCCAGGCAGGATGCCACTTCGGCAAAGCACCCTCCTTGAGGATCGCGGTGCGAGCATCCTCCTGCATTTGCCGCAAGGTGTGTGTGACAAACTGGTGCCCGTATTGTGCGGTTAAAGCCTGAAGCGCAGGTTCGCGCAGCAGGCCGTCAATGGAGGGGAGCTGGCTAAAAAGTGTGTTCATGGCATCCGTTCAGATTAAGCGGCGGGCGGTACCGTGCGGGCAAAACTCTCACGCTGGAACATTTTCTCCACCAGCTTAACCAGCGATGGGCGGTCCACACACCAGTTTGGTACCACATGGCGAAAGTTAAGATAGCCAATAGTACAGGCGGTCGCGATATCGGCGAGAGTAATCTGTTCGCCATTTAACCACTGACCTTTGGCTGCTTCCTGTTCAAGCGCATCCAGCCCACGGCGGATTTTTTCGCGCTGGCGCAGCAGTTCAGTTTCCGATTGTTGTTCTGCCGGGCGCAGTTGTTCCCGTACGATAATCAGCGCCGAGTCACATACGCCGTCCGCCAACGCTTCCAACTGGCGCACTTTTATGGCTTGCAGCGCGTCTTCCGGCAGTAGTTTGGGCGTGGCGTCTTGCGCATCCAGCCAGGCGGCAATGATCGGAGAGTCATACCAGGCTTCGCCGCTGTCATCAACCAGCGCGGGGACTTTACCTAACGGATTGTACTGCGGTACGTGGCTTTCATCGGGCCACGGCGATTCGTTGACGAATTCGAAAGTCAGGCCTTTTTCCAGCAAAATGACCGAAATTTTCCGCACATAGGGGCTGGTATAACTGCCGATTAATTTCATTCCGTGGGCTCCGTGGTTGGGGTACTGAAATCAACGCGCCGGCCTAACCGACGCTCAGGTGACTATTCGCCCGGAAATAAAAACGGATTAAGGCTACTGCGGGCAAACCCTTCTTGCTCCATACGTGCATCAAGCACCAGCGAGGCCAGATCGTCAGCCACCGGTTCAACCGCCGGGTCTTTTTCCTGATACAGCATTTTCAGATAGGTGCCGCAATCGCCGCAGCTTTCCGCTTTAACCGGGGCGTTTTCACTGTCCAGCGACCAATAATGGAGATCGCGTGTTTGTTCACAGTTACTGCACTTGGCACGTACAACATACCATTCACTTTCGCACAAATTACAGTGCAAATAACGCAGCCCGCCGTTTTGCGCGCCCATATGAACGATGCTGGTAACCGGCACGCTTCCGCAGACCGGGCAAAACTGTCGCTGTTCGCCATATTCCGCACGGGCTTTTCCGGGGATCAGCGCCGCCATTTGCGCCCAATAGATGGATAGCGCGGCCCAAATAAATGGGGCGGTATCGCTATTGACGCGGGCGAACTCATTGGCGAACAGCGCGTTGGCCATATCGTCCAGTTCCTGCACCGAGGCTTTTTCCAGATTCTCCAGCACCGACAAGGCCTGACCGCTCATTTCCGGTTTCAGCTCGGCGATCAGCGAATGCAGCAAACGCTGCCAGTGGGCGTCACGCGGCAGGGTGTGGATATCGAGCGGCGGCTTGCCGTTAGCGGCGGTTTCCACTAAGCGTGCGTGTAAATCCATCTGTAAAGGATGGTCATACAGCACAATTTCCTGCGCCGCAGCGATGGTTGCCGCAAAGCGTAAATAGTCGCCGAGCGGGTTTTTTTCCGCCAACTGGCGCAGGCGCGCGGCGCGGCGGCTATACAAATTTTTCAGGCGTGGGAAAAGTAACGGCGGAATCATCTCCGCCGTTTTTTTATCGCTCTTTTCCAACTGCTCTTGCGGAATAATGCGAATACTCATCAGGGTCGTTTTTCCTGTTGTTTCGGGCGGCTCTGCTGTGCAACAGCACGATACCAGCGCGGATGGTGCTTCTTAGCCCAGGCCGACGTGACCCAACCTTCCACCATCGCGGTGATGGTACCTTTTACCCACAGCGCGGCATAGATGTGGATCATGATCACGATGATCAGGCCCACCGCCGCAAAAGAGTGCGCCATTAAGGCCAGGCGAATCAGTGGGATGGGGAACGCGCCGGCAAACCACGGACGCCAAATCACAATCCCACTGGCTAACAACAGCAACAAGCTGAAGATCGCCGCCCAGAATACGCACTTCTGCCCGAAATTATAGCGCCCGGTATCGCCGACCTCTTCATTTTGGGCAATTTTATGGATATTTTTTGCCCAAATAATATCTTCGCGGTCAATAAGGTTATGTTTCCAGTAGCGAAAAAACATAATCAAAAATGCCGCGAACATAATGACACCGACAAACGGATGCAGGATACGCGCCAGTTGCGGCGTACCCAGCACATTCATCAGCCAGTTGAAAGAGGGGAAGAAAAAGCCCAGCCCGCTCAGCGCGGCAAAAACAAAGCAGAACGCGACAATCCAGTGATTGATACGTTCCGGCGCGCTGTAGCGTACAATGCGTTCGCGCTTTTTCATGGTTTGCGCTCCTCTTCTTCCTCGTCTTCATCAACCCGGTTCGGCCCAATACCTACGTAGTGGAAGACACTGGCGGCAAAGGTTGCCGCGAAGCCAAGGGCGGCCAGCGGTTTCCAGACGCCTTTCCAGAAGGTGACGGTTGGGCTGATACTCGGGTTATCCGGTAAACCGTGATACAACTGCGGTTTATTGGCGTGGTGCAACACATACATCACGTGGGTGCCGCCAACGCCTTCCGGATCGTAGAGCCCGGCGTTTTGGTAACCGCGCGTTTTTAGCTCGGTAACCCGATCGGCCGCGCGTTGTTTCATATCCTCTTTGGTGCCGAAATGAATAGCGCCGGTTGGACAGGTTTTCACACAGGCCGGTTCCTGACCGACGGTGACACGATCGACGCACAACGTGCATTTATACACGCGGTTATCGTCTTTATTCAGCCGCGGCACGTCAAACGGACAACCCGCGATGCAATAGCCGCAACCAATGCAATGTTCGGATTGAAAATCAACAATGCCGTTTGCATACTGAATAATCGCGCCTTCCGATGGACAGGCTTTCAGGCAACCCGGATCCGCGCAGTGCATACAGCCATCTTTGCGGATTAACCACTCCAGCTTGCCATTTTCTTCCACCTCGGAAAAACGCATTACCGTCCAGGATTTAGCGGTCAAATCGGCGGGGTTGTCATACACCCCGACGTTATGCCCCACCTCATCACGGATGTCATTCCATTCGGAACAGGCCACCTGACAGGCTTTGCAGCCGATACAGGTGGTAACATCGATCAGTTTTGCCACTTCTTCCTGATGGTTTCGCGCCTGCGGAGCAGGCGTAAAACCGTTGGTTGCTGAGCGGCGGATAATGTCTTGCGATTGATAAGCCATGAACAGCCTCCGCTACACTTTTTCCACGTTAACCAGGAACGCCTTGAACTCTGGCGTTTGCGTATTGGCGTCACCGACGAACGGTGTCAATGTATTGGCGATAAAGCCTTTTTTCGCCACACCCTGATAACCCCAGTGAATCGGGATACCAATGGTGTCGACCTGCTGGCCGTTAACATTCAGCGTGCGGATACGTTTGGTGACCACCGCTTTGGCTTTGATAAAGCCGCGATTGGAGCTCACTTTAACCGTATCACCCTGCACAATGCCCAATTTACCCGCCAGTTTTTCGCCAATCTCGACAAACTGTTCCGGCTGCGCGATGGCGTTAAGCAGCGCGTGTTTGGTCCAGAAGTGGAAATGTTCGGTCAGGCGATAGGTGGTGCCGACGTAAGGGAATTGCTCGGCTTTACCCATTGCTTCCAGATCGCTTTTAAACACGCGTGCTGCTGGGTTCGAAATCACTTTCGGATGCAGCGGGTTGGTGCCTAACGGTGTTTCAAACGGCTCGTAGTGTTCCGGGAACGGGCCTTCCGCCATCTTATCCAGCGCAAACAGGCGGCCCATCCCTTCCGGCTGCATGATAAATGGCCCGACGTCACTACCTGGCGCGGCGGTGCTGTAGTCCGGAATATCCTGTCCACTCCACTTAGCGCCATCCCAGTGCAGCAAGGCGCGTTTCGGATCCCAGGGTTTACCCTGCGGGTCGGCGGATGCGCGGTTATACAGAATGCGGCGGTTCAACGGCCATGCCCATGTCCAATTGAGCGTATTGCCCAACCCGGACGGGTCGGTGTTATCGCGCCGTGCCATCTGGTTACCTTCCGGCGTCCAGCTCCCGGCGAAGATCCAGCAGCCGCTTGAAGTGGTGCCATCATCACGTAGATGAGCAAAGGTGCTCAACTGCTGGCCTTTTTTCGCCAACACCACGCCTTTATCATCGACGATATCCGCCAGCGCTTTACCGTTGCTCTCCATTGCCACCTCTTCCGAAGCCGGGTTCTCCGGCGTCAGGAAGTTCCAGGTCATATTCAGTACCGGCTCCGGCGTGGCGCCGCCTTCGTTGGCGTACATCTCACGCAGACGCAGATAGATGCCGGCGAGGATTTCGCCATCATTCAGCGCTTCGCCTGGCGCATCCGCGCCTTTCCAGTGCCACTGTAGCCAGCGCGCGGAGTTAACAATGGAGCCGTTCTCTTCCGCAAAGCAGGTGGAGGGCAGACGGAACACTTCGGTCTGAATCGTGGCCGGATCGACGTCGTTAAATTCACCGTGATTCTGCCAGAAGGTCGACGTTTCGGTATTTAACGGGTCGATAGTGACAAAGTATTTCAGCTTCGACAGCGAGGCGATCACCTTCGCCTTGTTCGGGAAGGAAGCCACCGGGTTGAAACCCTGACACAGATAGCCGTTTACCTTGCCCTGCGACATCATGTCGAAATACTGCAATACGTCGTAGCTCTTATCCCATTTTGGTAGCCAGTCGAAGCCCCAATCATTCTCTTTCTGCGCTTTATCGCCGTAGAACGCTTTCATCATACTTACGAAGAATTTCGGGTAGTTGCTCCAGTAGTTTACCTGGCCGGGCAAGGTCGGTTTAGGCGTATTGGCCGTGAGATAGGTTTGCAGATCGGCCTGTTTATCCGACGGCAAGGTCATGTAACCGGGCAGACTCTGCGAGAGCAAACCGAGGTCGGTTAAACCCTGAATATTGGAGTGGCCGCGTAGGGCGTTTACGCCGCCGCCCGCCATGCCCATATTGCCGAGCAGTAGCTGGATCATCGCCATGGTACGAATGTTCTGCGCGCCAACCGAGTGCTGCGTCCAGCCGAGCGCGTAGAGGAACGACGCGGTACGGTCGTGCGCACTGGTTTCGCCCAGCAATTCGCACACCTGTAGGAAATCCGCCTTCGGCGTACCACAGATATTTTCGACCACGTCTGGCGTATAGCGGCTGACGTGCGTTTTCAGCAGGTTCCACACGCAACGCGGATGCGCCAGCGTCAGATCGCGTTTGGCGAAGCCGTTTTCATCCAGTTCATAGTTCCAACTGGTTTTGTCGTAGCTACGGGTGGCTTCGTCATAGCCGCTGAACAAGCCATCATCAAAACGAAAATCATCGCGGACGATCAGGCTCGCATTGGTATAGGCCTCAACGTATTCACGGTTGATTTTGTTATGGTTGATCAGGTACAGCAGGACGCCTGACAAGAAGGCAATGTCAGTACCGGAACGAATTGGCGTATAAAAGTCCGCCACCGATGCAGTACGCGTAAAGCGCGGATCGATGACAATCAATTTGGCACGGTTATGGATTTTGGCTTCCATCGCCCAGCGGAACCCCACCGGATGCGCTTCTGCCGCATTACCGCCCATAACAATAATCAGGTTCGCATTTCGAATATCAACCCAGTGGTTGGTCATCGCACCGCGACCAAAAGATGGAGCAAGACTTGCTACCGTTGGTCCGTGTCAGACGCGCGCCTGGTTATCGACGGCTAACATGCCGAGCGATCGAGTGAATTTCTGCGTTAAATAGCCGGTTTCGTTACTGGAGGCGGAGGCACACAAAATACCGGTGCTGAGCCAGCGGTTAACCGTGACGCCCGCCGGGTTTTTGGCGATGAAGTTAGCATCGCGATCCGCTTTCATCAGTTTGGCGATGCGGGTAAAGGCATCATCCCAGCTAATACGTTGCCATTTATCTGAGCCTGGCGCGCGATATTCAGGGTATTTTAGTCGGCTTTCACTGTGAACAAAATCCAGCAATCCTGCGCCTTTCGGGCACAGCGCACCGCGGCTAACCGGGTGATCCGGATCCCCTTCAATATGGAAAATAGACTGTTTGGCATTTTCTGCGCCGTCGCCGAGGCTGTACATCAACAGACCACAGCCAACCGAGCAATACGTACAGGTGTTACGGGTTTCACGGGCACGCAGTAATTTATATTGCCGCGTTTCCGCTAGCGCGACCTCGGGCATAAAGCCCAGCGCTGCTGCCGTGGTGCCTGCCATACCGCCCGCGCAGATTTTGAAGAACTTTCTTCTGCTGACTTGCATGGTAATTCCTTGTTTTTTCGACATTGCTCTGGCTATCCATCAACAGTGATAGCACCGGTTATTATCGTCTTCTTTCGGGCGCGCACTACTATGGCTAAACGGGTCTGGCAAAATTTTTTGCGGTGCGCCCGGCATCGGTTCAGAATTAGCAACCGAGGTGAGTATTAATACTACCACCAGCCAGGTGGTTTTGTTGTCAGCAGGTGGTTAATAAGTGAAAAAAATAGATCAGAAAACTGCCGTAAATGTGAACAATCTCTCAGGCGTAAGCGAAACACAGGTGTGGCAACGCGCCGCTTTGTCGACCTCGCAACCCGACTGGCTGGCGGAAGAAGTCGCCGTGGCGTTGGTCTATAACGGGATTTCGCATGTGGTGATGATGGCAACGCCAAAAGATTTAGAGGCATTTGCGATTGGGTTCTCACTCTCTGAAGGAATTATTGATTCGCCGCGTGATATTTTCGGTATTGATGTGGTGCCGTCTTGCCACGGGATTGAAGTGCAGATTGAACTCTCCAGCCGCCGCTTTATGGGGTTAAAAGCTCGGCGTCGTGCTATGGCGGGCCGCACCGGCTGCGGTATTTGCGGCGTGGAGCAGTTGGATGAAATTGGCAAGCCGGTGCCGCCATTGCCGTTTACCCAATCTTTTGATTTAGGGTGGTTGGATACCGCGTTGCAACAGCTCAACGACTATCAGCCGGTTGGCAAACTTACCGGGTGTACCCATGCCGCAGCGTGGATAGCTAGCGATGGGCAGATTACCGGCGGTTATGAGGATGTTGGGCGGCATGTCGCGCTGGATAAATTGCTGGGTTACCGCAGTCAGCAGCCGTGGCATGACGGTGCGGTGCTGGTTTCCAGCCGCGCCAGCTATGAAATGGTGCAAAAATCGGTGATGTGCGGCGTTGAAATTTTGTTTGCGGTATCTGCCGCGACCCAACTGGCGGTAGAGGTTGCACAACGTAGCAACCTTACATTGGTCGGTTTTAGTAAACCCGGCCGCGCCACGGTGTATACCCATCCACAACGACTGAGCAGTAAATAAGTTACGCTAACACGACTTCTGGTAGAGCAAGACGCAGGGCCGCCAGCGCCGGGTTCTGCCCGGCATCAGCATCGGTGATCAGCACATCGATCTCGCGCGGCGTGGCATACAAACTACGGCTGACAATACCCAGTTTACTATGGTCTGCCAGTATTATCAGTTGAGTGGCCTGTTGCGTCATGGCACGGGCAATGGCGGCTTCATGCGGCTGAAAACTGCTGGCGCCGCTATTGGCATCGATACCCACCGGCGAAAGCAGAGCAATATCCGCCCGATAGCGATAAATTTCCCCCATGGTTTGTTCACCACGCGTTTGCTGCGCGCCAGCGGTCATCATGCCGCCAATCAGGATCACCTGATTATTGAGGTGTTCATCTTCTTCCGCCGCCGTCAGCTTTAACGCGGCCTGTAGACTATTGGTGATCACTGTTAGCCCCGACATTGAGCGCATCTCATCCGCCAGCAGAGTGGTGGTGCTGCCCCCATCCAAAAACACGGTTTGGCCAGCGTGTAGGTGCTGTACTGCGGCGCGGGCGATTGCACGTTTTTCTTTCGCCATTGCGGCGTGGCGTACTGCCAGTGGCGGCTCGGTATGTCGGTTTCCTACCGCAATCAGGCCGCCATGCACACGGCGTGCGACGCCGAGCGCCTCCAGTTCAATAATGTCGCGGCGCGCGGTTTCTCGTGAAATGCCTAATTCTTTGATAATACGTTCAGTGCTGACCTGATGAAGGGTAGTAAGCAGTGCGCGAATGCGGTGTAAACGGGTTTCCTGCAACATAAACTTTTCCGGCAAGGCAGCGATAAAGTGAAACGAAACTCTACCATAGTGGAGAATCACGCCAACCGCATGTGTATTTTGTTGTATTTGTGCATTTGGTTGCTTTTTTGCCGAAATGCGCCATCATAAGCGCATACCGTATACTTTCTGAACATCCGTTCGTCAGACCACTACGCCTTTTCGTCACGGGAGTCATCATGGCTACACGCTCGACCATTATGGATACCAACAGTTTTCGCGCCGAACACGCCGCCGGTTTAGATGCGAATCTACGCAAATTGACCGATAAACGCCAGAAATTGCTCGGCGAGTCTTATCGCCTGTTTTATCGCAAACCGGTGCATTTGGTGCGCGGCGAGGGGCAATATCTATGGGACGCGGCTGGCGAGAAGTATCTGGACGTGTATAACAACGTGGCGAGTATCGGTCACTGCCACCCGGCGGTGATTGAGGCGGTGCATCAACAGATGCAACGGTTAAACACCCATACGCGATATTTGCACGAGGCGATTCTTGACTATTCGGAGGCGTTACTGGCGACCATGCCTGCGGCGATCGACCGCGCGATGTATATGTGTACCGGATCTGAAGCGAATGATTTAGCCATTCGCGTGGCGCGTGCCTACAGCGGCGGTAGCGGTATTATTGTCAGCCAGGAAGCCTATCATGGCACCAGCGAGTTAACCTCGGGCGTGTCGCCGGCGCTGGGCAGCGGGCAACCGTTAGCCGCCACTACGCGCCTCGTTCCGCCGCCGGACCGCTACCGTGTTAACGCGCCCGATTTGGGCACCTGGTTCGCCACGCAGATTCAGCGGCAAATTGATGATATGCAGGCGCACGGCATCAAGTTCGCCGGTTTTCTGGCAGACTCTATTTTCTCCTCCGACGGTGTATTGCCCGATCCGCGCGGCTTTTTGCAGCAGGCGATTGAGGTGGTGCATAACAATGGCGGCATCTTTATTGCCGATGAAGTTCAGCCTGGTTTCGGACGGACCGGCGAGGCATTCTGGGGGTTTGCGCGCCATGGCGTGGTGCCTGATATTGTGACTACCGGCAAACCGATGGGGAACGGCATTCCGGTCTCCGGCCTGCTGGCGAAAAGCGAAGTGCTCGCTGCCTTTAGCGATGCGATCCCCTATTTCAATACTTTCGGCGGGAACCCGGTGTCAATGGCCGCCGCGCAGGCGGTGCTGAAGGTTATTCATGAAGAGCAGTTGCAGGAACATAGCCGGGTAGTCGGTGCCAAACTGCTGGCCGAACTGAAGACGCTGATGGATAAATATGACTGCGTTGGCGATGTGCGCGGCGCCGGTTTGTTTATTGGCTTTGAGCTGGTGGCGGATCGCGAGAATAAAACGCCGGACAAAGCGCTGGCGCTGGATGTGGTTGAGCAATTGCGCGATAACCATGTGCTAACCTCGGTTGCCGGGCCTTATGGCAATGTTCTGAAACTGCGCCCGCCTCTCGCTTTTCAGGAGCAGGATATTGATTGGTTGGTGGGCGCGCTGGACAGGTCGTTAGCCGCGCTGGGTCGTTAAACGTATGCGACTTTACGCACCAGCCCCCTTGCGTTGTATGAAATGGCCCCCATGTAAGAAAGTGGTTGAGAATTAAGGGCTATGCTTTGCCGTGAGGTGAAAAACCTTATGATGTTAAGGGCATTGATTAACCTTTTCCCAATGGTTTATTTAACTATAATGATCCAACTGCTTACGCGGTAGCGACAAAATTAACCTGCCGCCCAACATTATTGGAGATGATGAACATGAGTTATTCACTGCCATCCCTGCCTTACGCTTATGACGCACTGGAACCGCATTTCGACAAGCAGACGATGGAAATCCATCACACCAAACACCATCAGACTTACGTCAACAACGCGAATGCCGCGTTGGAAGGGACTGAGTTCGCTAACCTGCCGGTTGATGAGCTACTCACCAAACTGGATCAGGTTCCGGCCGATAAGAAAACCGTGCTGCGTAACAACGCAGGCGGCCACTCTAACCACAGCTTCTTCTGGAAAGGCCTGAAAACCGGCACCACACTGCAGGGCGACCTGAAAGCGGCCATCGAAAAAGATTTCGGTAGCGTGGATAAATTTAAAGAAGAGTTTGAAAAAGCCGCGGCGACCCGTTTCGGTTCTGGCTGGGCCTGGCTGGTTAAAAAAGGCGACAAGCTGGCGGTGGTCTCTACCGCTAACCAGGACAGCCCGCTGATGGGTGAGGCTATTTCCGGCGCTTCAGGCTACCCGATCCTCGGTCTGGATGTGTGGGAACACGCTTACTACCTGAAGTACCAGAACAAACGTCCTGACTACATCAAAGCATTCTGGAACGTGGTCAACTGGGATGAAGCGGCAGCCCGTTTCGCCTCTGCTAAGTAAACCTGGTTTACGCTGTCTTACGGCGGCGTAATCTAAGCATAAAGCCGACGGTGTTTGCCGTCGGCTTTTTATTTTTATCCCTACATATTTTTTCGGTGCCGGGTTCGTCAGCAAGGGAGAACGGAGTGCGTTCAATGAAGAACTCTGATTTTTGATTAATAAATTAATGGCTATTTAAATTGACCGTTTAGCGGTATTTACTCTTCCATTGCTTGCCAAAAGCCTGGAAGTTGGGCTGAACATTTTCGGTTGCGCCAAGACGCGAGTCGGGTAATATTTGCGGGGGAGACCATATAAACATCAGGGAATAAGATGAATAACGTTTTTTTGAAAATTGATGGTGTTGCCGGTGAATCCAGGGATTCCGCCCATAAGGGCTGGATTGACGTAGATAGCTACACATGGGGTACCCGCAGAAAGGGAGACGGCATTGGCCCCGGCAAAACGAATTACCATAATCTGTCCGTTCATTGCCAGGCGGAAAAAAGCACGCCCGGCGCACTGCTTTATGCCTCAAACGGCAACAGAATAAAAAAAGTCGAGTTGTCCGCCTGCAAGGCGGGCGGTCACAGGTTGAATATTACCGCATCACGATGGAGCACGTGATAGTCATGGAGGTGCTGCTGAGGGACAATGGCGCCTCGACCGATGTGACTTATGAATTTCAGGCTGACCGGGTTAAGTTTCAGTACTGGGAGCAAAGTACCACCGGCGGTAAAGCGGCTGAAACACGCATGGGCTGGGATATTAAAAACTCCTCGTCCTGTTTCTGAACCGGAGGAACCGATGGGAACCGCTGCTTATGCGCATCTGCGCTACGATCTCGATAGTTACATCACCGAACTCAGACGCATGGCGAACCTGGCGTCGGTGTTTCTGATAAAAGACGCCCTGATTAAAATGGATTATCTGCGAGATATTGAAAACGGGATAAGCGAATATGAGCACAGGTTTAACGCTGATATTTCCCCGGTCAGTAAGTCTTCGGTTATTAATGACCTGAAAGAGGAAGTACGATTAACCGAGCGGGAGTATCAAATCCTGCGGATGAAGGATCGTATCACCTATATAATCACGGATGTTTTTGAAGAACACGGCGTCATTAAATATGCGAAAATCGGCGGGGGTGTACTTGCCGGCTCGGCTGAAACCTGGGCCGGGCTACAACTGGTAAAAGTTGGCAGAACAATTAACGCCAGACACTTTATGGGAGTTGGCGTTGTTCTTATGAATTATGGTCTTAATAATATCTATGAATCGGCCTCTCCGATGATTTACGAGCATAAACAGGCTGGCTTTTTACGGAGTTTATACAGAAAAGCTGCAAACCTGGCAGGGCTCGGCGATGATGAGGGCGACTTTGCCTACAGTAGCGTTGAATTTTCGCTTTCTGTATACGCTGCCATACGCGCCCCGGTATTTTCTCAGAACCCGGGAAGGCTGGTAGGACGATTATTTGGCGAGAAACCGGGTACGGGAAAGCTGTTCCGATATGTTAGTAATGATTTTATTACAAAATGGTCCAGTAAAAGCGGCGAGATGAAACTCTACTTTGGTGCCAAGACTGCTTTTAGTTTTAAGGCCGAGTTCATAGATGGAGATTACAAATTCAATGACTAGAGCCGTAGCTTAAAAGCCAGTTTCATTAGCTTGAGCTCGCTTGAAATTTTTCGATGTGCATTTTTTGCTGAAGAGCGAATATCCAGAATCATGATAATCATCATGACCAGCGGCGCGAAAAGATAACTAATGTTACGAAACCAGAGAGTACCAAGGATAGTAATTATTATGGAAAGCAGGAAATATTTTGGTAATGCGAAGGCTTTCCGGGCCTCCTCTTTAATTACTTCTTCAAGCGTGAGTTCCCTGGTCAGGTTCGGATGATAGGTGCCCTTCAGTTCTTTGTAAATGCGTCTGAACCCCCAAAGCTCGCGTTTACTGAAACCCGTGGCAGATATATTCGCTTTTACTTTCTCAGATTTCATACCACCTTACTCCGATTCCTTATCCGCATCAGTCCTTACGATAAGATAGTACTATAGTGCGGCTAGTGGTGAAACCGGTTAACTTACTCTATCGACTCAGGAATGAAGTGAACAGAACAGGGCGTATCGGTAACGGATGATAAGATGTTTTAAAAAACGCCAACCTTAGAAAGCCAGCGTGACATTGACGGGTAAATCGGGCCTGCGCCTTCATGACGTTCGCCTGATGGAGCGGAGTCGTGCAGTCCGGCACATCTTCTTAACGTGCCTGTTTTGCGGGCATTGGCGGAGGGAGATGCCTCAAGGTAGAGCGCCGAAAATAATTCACGCTCGTTGATTGTTGGTTGAACTCGTCTCGCATCATCACCCTTGATATTAACCTGTCGTTGAGAATCGACGTTGTACAGTAATCCTCGTCGTCCCTCAGCCAGGTATTAATAATAATATGTCGATGATCGCTACCAATCCGACGCATGCTGCGTCGTCGGGTTTGCTTTTTCTGAATTTAATCAGCGGCAGACTAAAACCGAGTAAATTATGGCGGAGTAAGCGCTTTCGTCTTAAATTTCTATTGCGCTCTTTAGCGTTTCCGCTAACGACTTTTCATTATTTTAAATATCTGGCCGATTTGCCGGTGATGCGGCAAGCCATCACTAATCAGGGTGTGTTACCGGCAAAAATTCACCGTCCTTATTTGTGCGCGAATTTTAACGTAGAAGCGCGGGCGCGGGCGATTACCGATCACTATCTGTTTGTCCAACATGTTGAGGATCTGGCGCTACGGCAGGTACTGCAGAGCACAACGGAAACAGTGTTGGCCTCGGTCGATGGCAAAAATGGCGAGCATTTTGTTATCTCCTGTTGTTCGGGCTATTTTGATCGCGAAGGTGAGGTGACGCTGGTATTACATTATAACGAGATGACGATTGGCACCCTCTCTTTTTCTATTATTCAGGAGCAGGGAATAACCACGTTGTTTATTGGTGGCTTACAGGGGCCGCGTAAAGATATTCCCGCCGAGGTTATTCGCGAGGCGACCAAAGCCTGTTTTGGTTTATTTCCGAAGCGCTTACTGATGGAAACCCTTTTTATTTTGGTAGACCAGAGTGGAATAAAACGTATCCGTGCGGTTGGCGACTCCCAACATGTATTTCGTAGCTTGCGTTATCGGCACAGTAAAAATGATGTTTTCTTTGCCAGCTATAGCGAGTTCTGGCTAACGCTCGGCGGCGAAGCGGATGAGCAGGATGTCTTTACCTTGCCTTTATCGGTCGAACGCAAGGCGCTTGAGGACATCGCGAGTAAGAAACGCGCAGAGTATCGCCGGCGTTATGCGTTAATGGATCGCTTGCAGGCTGAGGTTCCGGCGGCGATCGGCGGGTATCCAGCCAGAGGGTAACCGCAGGGAAGGGCAGGGGCGAGCGCCCCTGCCGGAATTAAAATGGTTTTTTAGCGAAGCCCGTCATCGCCGTCAGGCCCATTTCACGACCCAGCGCGGTCATCGGATGCACCACCACTAAGCCGCGCACGCTCTTTTTCAACGCGCCCATATCGGCCTGCTCTTTTTTGGTAATTGCCCGGCTGAAGGGGAGCTGCTGTAGCTGCTGCGCTTCTTTGCTCAGCTTCTGCTCACGCACATTTTTCAGACGTTCGATTTCGATGACTAACGTCTCTTTTTCTTTCAATAACGCGCCTAACTTCTCCGACTCGCCGGACTCCAGCAATAGCGGCTCTTTGCGATTTAGCGCGTCAAGCTTATCGCTCAGGCGTTTAATTTCGGCTTTTTCCTGCTCTTTCATCGTGAATACCTAACAGTGTGTCTCTGACGCCAAGGATACACGAAAAGCCGCCGTTTCGCGGGGTTACTTTTTAAAAGCCTGTTTAAGACTAATGCGAGAAATCAGCTCGGTCAGCGAGAGCACCATGGTCGAGCGTAGCACCTGTTGGTAACGCAGTTGTTGCATGGCACGCAATTCAGCATCTTCGGTGGCAAAATCTGGCTTTGGCGGCCAGGCAACCACGCAATGCAATTCGCCAAACGGGCCAAGAATTTCGTCATCGGTAAACCGATAGTCGGTACCATCGTGATTTAGCTCTTCACGTAGCGCCATCAATAGTTCGCAATCTTCATACTCATGGCGGCTAATCACGCCAAGTCCGTAAATCAATTTCAGGCGAACCGACAGTTCGCCTAACGGACCATCACCTAACAGCAGCGGCTCAACGGCATACTTCACCGCGTAATCATCCTTGCGAAATACCTGAATAACCAGGATATTGACGGCTTCAGTCAATAGCTCAACCGCGGCGATCAAGAAACTTCTCACCGAACGGCCAGCATTCAGGCGCTCAAGCACCTGATTCTCAAAAGCCTGTTTTTCTTCCATTGTTGCCTGCATATCTGTCAGTACGCTATGGGGCACAGCAAAACTGTGCCCTGGACGCTCACCGGAGGAGGTCGGGAGCGCGCGCATTATGGCATGGCGTGATAAGCCTTCACCACCGCAGCGACCACGTCGCTCCCGGCATCCAGGCCAGACACCTGGACCAGCGTCGCCTGTGGGCCGAGTTTATCCAACAGGCCCACCAATTCTTGCGCCTGTGGATCCTGGTCACTGCGATAATGCATCGCCGCAGCAATACCCAGCACCAAATTAGTATGTGGCAGATGGTATTCCAACGTTCCCAGGGTGGGCTTGATCAGGCGATCGCCTGCGCTCAGTTTACGCAGCGGCTGGCGCCCTACGCGTTCCACATCATCTTTCAGATAAGGGTTTTCGAAGCGGCTGAGGATTTTTTCGATATAGTCGGCATGTTTACCGGCATCAAAGCCATAGCGTTTGATCAGCACCGCGCCGCTCTCTTCCATCGCGCCTTTAACGATGGTGCGAATTTTTTCGTCAAGAATGGCTTCGCGGATGGTTTGATGGCCCGCCAACTGGCCGAGATAGGCGGTAATCGCATGACCGGTATTGAGGGTAAACAACTTACGCTCGACGAACGCCATTAAGTTATCGGTCAACTCCATGCCGGGAATGCTTGGCAGTGGGCCATTAAACTGCGTTTTATCCACAATCCATTCGCTGAACGTTTCTACCGTGACTTCCAGCGGGTCGCTGCTGCCCGCTTCCGACGGCGGGACGATACGGTCAACGGCGGAGTCGACAAAGCCGACGTGCTGCTCAGTCCAGGCATGATACTGCTGCGGGAGCGCGTTTAGTACGTGCTGCTTTAACTGGCTGGTACCGCGTACCATGTTTTCACAGGCGATGATGTTTAACGGACGGACATTACCGCTATCACTGCGTTTGGCCAGTCCTTTCGCGATGCCGCCAGCGATGCGTTCAAGGATCTGCGGACCAACCGCCGTGGTAACGATATCAACCTCAGCAATCAGCGCGACAATATCATCGCTGGTGCTATTTACGGCGCTGACGCCTTTGACGATTTCGACTTGGGCATTTTCGCCCACCACATGAACCGGATATTCATGGCGCGCGTTTAGCGCATCCAGCACGGTTTGATTCACATCGGCAAAAACCAGTTCGATACCGGCATCTGCCAGCAATTTACCAATAAAGCCACGGCCAATATTACCCGCGCCGAAATGTAGAGCTTTCATAAAATTACCTGTAGGCATTGCGTAGAAGTCTCAGCCACGCCGGCTTTGCCAAAAGGCCAGCATGCCTGCGCTGAAAAAAAGGGGCCGGGCAAGCCCGGCCCGCAGATTATGCTGGCTGTTTCCCTGAAAGGATGTCCAGCACATCTTGTACGCTGGTGGTAGAGGCCAGCTTTTCAATCACGCTCTCGTCATCAAGGGCGTTAGTCAGGCTGGTTATCACCTGGATGTGTTCATTATTACGTGCGGCGATACCAATCACCAGACGCGCAACGTCATCCTCTTCTTCGCCAAAGCGAACGCCATTCGGATACTGGCAGAACACCACGCCGGTTTTCAGCACGCGGTCTTTCGCTTCCACTGTCCCGTGCGGCACGGCAATCGATTCGCCAAGGTAGGTCGGCGTCAGTTTTTCGCGATCCAGCATGGCGTCAACATATTCCGGCTCTACGTAACCGCCTTTCACCAACTGCTCTCCGGCGAAACGAATTGCTTGCTCTTTGTTATCGGCGTGCTGACCCAGGAACACGTTATCCGCGCCGAGCTTAAACAGGTTATCCTGGCTGTTGTCATAGCTATCGCTCAATGCGGCATCCACTTTTTGACGGTTGCCGGCGCTACGGTTAGCTTCGACCAGACGTGCAGTCAGGTCGGTATACAGCGCGCTATCAAGGAAATTGCTTAACGAGATATGCTGAGCGTGCGGTGCCTGACGCATGGCGCGTTCGGTAAGATCGCGGTGGGTAATCACCAGATCGACATCGCCTGGCAGCGCATTAATCGCGGTATTGGTTACCGAGATATTGGTTAAGCCAGCATCATTGACTTTCTTACGTAACACCCCGGCGCCCATGGCGCTGGAGCCCATACCGGCATCGCAGGCAACAATGATTTTACGCACGTGGCTCAGATCGCCGCTCATCGCATCTGCCGCTGCGGCGGTTGCGTTTGGCGTTGCCTGGCCTTTGGACTGCGCTTTCATATCTTTCACACGTTGTGACATGGCTTCGATATCGTCATCTTCTTTAACTTTGCTGGTTTTCAGCAGGATAGAAGAGAGCACGAAGGAGACCACGAAAGCAGCGATAATCGCGATGATATTCGCAAAATAAGTCCCTTTTGGTGTCATTGCCAACACCGCGAGGATGGAGCCAGGAGACGCCGGAGAAACCAAGCCGCCGTGCAGTACGGTCAGCGTAAACACGCCGGTCATACCGCCAAAAATTACCGCGATCAGCAGACGTGGGCTCATCAACACATACGGGAAGTAAATTTCGTGGATACCGCCCAGGAAGTGAATGATTGCCGCGCCGCCCGCAGATTGTTTCGCGTTACCACGGCCAAAGAACATGTAGGCAACCAGAACGCCCATGCCCGGACCTGGGTTGGCTTCAATCAGGAAGAAGATGGATTTCCCGGCTTCGCTCGCCTGCTGAATACCCAACGGTGAGAAGATACCGTGGTTAATCGCGTTGTTCAGGAACAGGATTTTTGCCGGTTCCACGAAGATGGAGGTTAGCGGCAGCAGGTTATGCTGAACCATCAGGTTTACGCCGGTTGCCAGAATGTGCGACAAACCTTCAACCAATGGACCAATAGCAAGGAAAGCCAGAATCGCCAACAGCATGCCGATAATACCGGCAGAGAAGTTGTTGACCAGCATTTCGAAACCGCTTTTTATCTTACCGTCAACCATACGGTCAAACGATTTGATCGCCCAGCCGCCCAGCGGACCCGCAATCATTGAGCCAAGGAACATTGGCATATCGGCGCCGACAATCACGCCCATGGTCGTGATGGCGCCCACTACGCCGCCACGATCGCCGCCTACCAGACGCCCGCCGGTAAAACCAATCAACAGCGGCAGCAGGTAGGTAATCATCGGGCCAACCAGTTTTGCCAGCGTTGCGTTTGGCGCCCATCCGGTTGGAATGAATAATGCGGTAATGATACCCCATGCGATAAACGCACCGATATTGGGCATCACCATGTTACTCAGGAAGCGACCAAAGCTCTGGACTCTGACCTTGACTGATGAGGACATAAAAACACACCCCTTATTAGTACGCGCCGACAAATAAGAGAGCGCGTTGTTTTTGTTAAGACGTTACGGCGGGGAGCCGTTAGTATCACTGTATGCAGCCGGACTCTAGCACGCGAAAATGACGCTGCGTAGTGCGCGGGCAAAATGTGATGTATGTCACGCTTGTGGTTGGTCTTTAGGGGGTATTTTAGTGACACTCGTCACAAAATGGCAGTGTAAAAAAAAGACAGTGCGGATTTTGTCGCCATAAAAGACGCTTATATGTGATGGTTATCACAAAATTGACTGGGCGTTTTATTTGAAAAATGTGATTTAAATCACAATGTATTTTTATGTCAAAATGCCGTCGATCACACTTTGACTCGGCAGAGAAGCGCAGCCGCTCAGTGGCGTAATTTTATTACGTGGTCATGTAAACGTAAGGCGGCTCCGGGCCGCCTGAAAGTGAGGGATTACTGAAAACCGCCCTGAACCGCACTTTGCGCCTGAGTTAAAGCCTGCGATTTCGCGGCGAGGCTACTCATAATGGCATTGTACTGGCTGGCCTGCTGCTGCGAGGGGAATTGTACCGCGTTGTCATTAAAACTGACGCGCGGCCCCTGTTGTTGGAGGAAATCCCCGGCCTGTACCGCATCTTGGCTCAATGACTGTAGAGCAGGGAGTAGCGGCCCAAGCGCGTTTGCCGGCTGCGTGACCACGTTGTTATAAACCTTATCGTAAGCATTTTTCAGATCATCCGGCTGTTTCAGCGCCGCTTTACTACTGTCGGCCTGGCTTTTGGCGCTCTGAATTTGTTGGGCCAACACGTTCAGTGAACCACTCGCCTGACGCAGCGAATCGCGGCGGGTTAAATAATCCTGCGGCACGCGGATCGCCGAAAGCTCATCCACCACCGGACGCATACCGTTATCCACCGCTTTGTTCACCTGCTGAGAGAAGCCATAAATAATGGCGTAATCGCTGGCATAATTACCGAAGCGCTGTTTCTGGTCTTCACTCAGACTGGGTAAATGTTCGCCGCTACGCATGACGGTGTTTTGCAGGAAATCGATAAAGGCTTTGCGCTGTTCCGGCTCTTTATCGCCACAAGCGGTGAGTAATGAAACCAATAATACCGCCGCCATGGGCAACCACCAACGCGCCTGGATGCGGGAGATTCCTGTCGCCATCGAATTTACTCCTGTAAGTTAACGCGTTATCTGATTGATAACGCGTAAGTAGGTCATTGCATTAATGTGCCTAAGAATAGATCAATGCATCAAGGCTGGATATGTTTTCTGAAGAATTTCCACCCGTTCCCTACAAGCGACGGGTGGGGAGCAAGCGCATATGTAATGGAAATGGCGGTGAAACCGGTAAGTGGCTGCTTTTCTAGATTGTTTTACGCATATCCTGACGAACCAGCAATTGCCCCTGAAACAGTAGCACTAGCGTGCGAAGTAGTAGCAAGGCAATCAGCAAATTGCTGAATACAAAAAGTGGAATGGCGAGCGCCGATAAAATCCCATCGTGGCTGCTATGTCCGAGGTGCAATGCCGTGGTGGCGAGAGCTGAGAGGCCAAACGAGAAGCTCCAAAAGGAGGCGGTGAAAGGGGCTTCCAGATACCACGGAAGCAGGCGGATCATAAAGATCAGTTGCAGTAATCCATAACCGAAAAGTAGTTTGGCAAAAACGTCTGCGTGGCCGCCGTTTACGGACAGCCAGGCACTGCAAGCCACCAAAGCCGGCGCTAACTGAATCCCAAGAGAAATGCGGGTAGCAGACGGCATCTCTCCGGCAGAACGCATACGATGCAGAATCGCCGGTTCAAGGCTTAGCCAGGATAAAATGCCTGCACCGAGGAACAACAAACCCAGGTCATGGTAGCCGAGCGCGCCACACGCCATCGCGCTAATAAAATTATTGGCGACAGTGGGTAAATAAAGCCCCGGCGTCGTTGCCTCGTTAGGATGCTTACCTCGCCATAGACCCGCGCTTTGCCATGCCGCATAGTTAAGTTGCGCCGTGGCGCCGAGGATGAACATTCCGACAGCCAGAGAGTGGAACCATGGGGTGATGCCTATTGCAACCAACATCGTGGTCGCCGGGAATAGACTCACGTAACTACTCATTAGAGGATGTTCGATTTCAGCAACGACGCTGTGTGGAAAATGGTACAACCGCCAAAGAAAAGCACAGGCCAACAGAAACCAGATAGAGATGGCAAAGATAATCAGCGAGTTGCCAATCTCAGGCGGGAGCACTGGCCATATGGTGCTGGCGTAACGCCAGCTAAATCCACAGCCAATGGTGCCTAACACTATGCCAAAATATCCAGCCGGCAGGCTAAGCCGCAACGGACCCCTTTTGCCCATAATTCGTCGCCTCGTTTAGACATAAGATGCATAAAATATACATGTTATTGTGCTATTCATCTAATTACTATTGCTTAAGGTCTTATCTTCGCCAACCAGAGCGGTAAAAACGACTATTGGCGCTAGCAGAAAGGCGGATGCCTCAATTGACGATGCCTGCCGGGCGAGCCGCCGTTACGCCGGTTGCTCTCTTAATGAGAAGGCGCATCACGCGAAGCGCCGGGCAAGAAGCCGTGTTCAATATCGCGACGGCAGAAAATAAATGTTTTTGGTTATTAGTAAGTTCGAAAAATACTCAAAAAAATTGAGGCAGACGGCGACTTTCCATCTAATACTTAGGATCCCGGTAAATTTTGCCAACGCATTTGACTCGTTTGCTCATTTGGCTGCGCCGGTATTCTGAACCTGGGTTTCAGGTTCTTCCCTCGGTTTCTTTCACGTTGTTCATAGTGAGTATTTGAGGAGTTCTCTATGGAAAATAAAGATCCAATGATCGAGTTACTCAGTAGTCTTGAGCAAATTGTATTGACGCGTGATGTGGTAAAAACCACGCCGGTTGTCAAGGTTAGACCGGCTTCACTTCCGGAACCGCAGCGTTTACGCGAAATGACCGGTATGGAGATTGAAGAGTTTGCCCAAGTTATGGGTGTTAGCGTTTCGTCGGTGAAGAGTTGGGAAGCGCGGCGTACGCGTCCGTCCGGTAGTGCGCAGAAGCTGATGCAACTACTGCATTCCAACCCTTACCTGGGCCGGCAACTGCTGGATTAAAGCCACGCAGCCCGCCGCCCGGCGGGTTATTGAGGTTCCATTATTTAGCAAGCGGAACCAATCATCTCGATAGCATGCCAGCCGCGTTTGTGCTCCCTTATCCTACATATTTCGCCGCCTGTTTGGTGAACCAGCTTGGCGGGATATTGTGTGGCGGTTGGCTTAACTGCTTTATTCCTTCCGTGATAACTGTCGATGCCTGCTGCCACAGCAGCGGATCGCCCTGCTTAAGTAAATCAATTTGCATCTGCTTTTCGACCAAATAAACGCGGGCGAAATGCGGATCGTAGTGAATAATCGAACGGGTATTATCGATAATATCCGCCAGCTTAATGGTTTGCGCATCCGGCGACGCGTGCGCGCTATGGCGAAAGTGCGCCATTTTACGTGCCGCGCGGTTGGTTGCTTGTGACGGGGTGGTATTGGTTAACATCGCCACTAGCCTTGCCACCTCCAGACCAAAGTGACTTTCAATATCGCCAGTGGTGCTGGCGGTATCCTCTACCGTATCGTGTAGCCAGGCGGCGGCCAGCATGGTTTCGTTATCGGTTACGCTACGCACCAGTTCCACCACCGCAGCCGGGTGGACGATATAGGGCTCGTTGGTATATTTCCGCCGCTGATCAACTTCTGCGTGCGCTTTAGTGGCGTAACGGCGGGCGCGTTCTTCCAGCGATAGCATCAAAATACCCTCCATGCGTAAAAGTTGCTTGCAATTATCTAGGGCGCTATTTATATTTAACCCCATGACTACACATCAAGATGACAAAAAACAACAAAGCGTGCCACTGTTGCTTGATCAACAGCTCTGCTTTGCGCTCTATTCGGCGAACCTGGCGATGCATAAACAGTACCGTCAATTGTTGACCCGGCTGGATATCACCTATCCGCAGTATTTGGTGATGTTGGTGCTGTGGGAGCGAGATGATGTAACGGTGTCGGACATTGGCGAACGTCTGTTTCTGGATTCCGCCACGCTTACGCCCCTGTTAAAACGCCTGGAAGCCGCGGGGTTGTTAGATCGCCGACGTTCTCGTCAGGATGAGCGCCAGGTTGTAGTGACCTTGACGGAAGAGGGCCGGGCGCTGCGTGAGAAGGCGCTGGAAATTCCGGAATCGATCCTGTGCGCTTCTGACTGCGATATGGATACGCTAACGACGCTGAAATCGCAGTTGGATAGGTTACGCAATAACCTTAATCGCTAATTTACTATTCGGGCCAGCGATGTCTTGGCCCAATGGTCTATACTGAAGTTGTCTGTCTCTGTAAATCGCCCGCGATTAAATCGCGCATAAACCTGCATTAATGAGGAAGAAATTATGTCATTAGAAAAAGTTGTTTATCGTGCAAAAGCAAAAGCTACCGGTGGTCGTGATGGTCGTGCAACCTCTTCCGACGGCGTGCTGGACGTAAAACTGGGTGTACCGAAAGAGATGGGTGGCGCAGGCGGTGAAGTGACTAACCCGGAACAACTGTTTGCCGCAGGCTATTCCGCTTGTTTCCTCGGCGCGATGAAGTTTGTTGCTTCCCGTGACAAACTGGCGATCCCGAAAGAGGCATTTATTGAAGGTGAAGTGGGTATCGGGCCGCTACCGACCGGCTTTGGTATCGAAGCTAAGTTAAACATTCATCTGCCGGGTATGGATCAGGCGGAAGCGCAGAAACTGGTCGATGCGGCGCATATTGTTTGCCCTTACTCTAACGCGACACGCAACAATATCGACGTTACGCTGAACATTATTAACTAAGCGCCGTCCACTTTCTGCGGGCCATCCTGCGGCCCGCAGAAATGTTTTAATACACTCTTTTCATCTGTTTACCTCGCCAATTTCGCCCCGCTGATTACTCTTACTTTGCTTGCTAACCATTGCATAATGAACCCTGAATGCGGGAGAGGAACATGATTAAGCACCGTTTTACCGGCCTGTTACTAGGCTCGCTGTTATTCAGTTTTGGCGTGGCCGCCGTCCCGGCCGATAAAGTCATTAAACCGACACGTGGCACCATTGATGCGGTGAATGGCAATACGCTGCAAATCACGACACGCCAGGGTGAAAAATTATCGGTCGGCGTGACCGATAACACCAAAGTGAATAGCGTTAGTAAGGCGCAGATGAGCGACATTAAAGCTGATAGCTTTATCGGTACCGCCGCGGTTCCACAGGCAAACGGAACCTTAAAAGCGCTGGAAGTGCATGTGTTCTCGCCCAGCTTGCGCGGCACAGGCGAAGGCTTCAACCCGTTTGAATCTCCTGACGGTAAAGTCAACACCATGACTAACGGTACGGTAGGCAAGCTGGTAAACAGTAATGGCCGCACCTTAACGGTGAAATATAAAGGGAAAGAAAAAACCGTCATCGTACCGGATGACGTGCCAGTAGTGCTGATTCAGCCAGGGAATAAATCGCTGCTGACCGCCGGGACAAAAGTGGTGTTATTCGCGGTGAAAGATGATAAAGGCAACCTGGTCGCACGCAATGTCTCCGCCGGTAAAGACGGCCTGACGCCACCGATGTAAGAACGGAGTTCACCATGCCTGCGGTTCGTCGTCGTGCCTTTCATGCCCTGCCGGTCAGGGTTTGTCACTGGATCAATGTGCTGGCGATGGTTGGCATGGTGATGAGTGGTTGGGGGATTTACAACGCCTCGCCGCTGTTCAATTTCACCTTTCCGCTACCGCTCACCTTGGGCGGTTGGCTGGGCGGCAATATCGCCTGGCATTTAGCGGTAATGTGGGCATTGGCGGCCAATGGTTTGTTTTATTTGATATGGGGCGTAGTAAGCGGTCACTTTCGTCAGCGCTTTTTTCCGCTATCGCCCCGCGCGGTTGGACGCGATCTCGGGTTAGCGCTGCGTTTTCGCTTGCCGCATCAACTCACCGAATATAATGCCGTGCAAAAGGCTATGTACCTGGGTGTGTTACTGTGCGGCGTATTGCTGGTGCTTTCCGGGCTTTCAATTTGGAAACCGGTGCAGTTCAGCGGTCTGGTGGCGTTGTTTGGCGGGTTTGATTTTGCGCGTTATGTGCATTTCTTCGCCATGAGCGGCGTGGTGGCGTTTGTCGTTATCCACGTGGTGATGGTGTTGTTGGTGCCAAAAACGTTGCCGCGCATGATTATTGGCGGCGGCGGTGAGGAGCCATCGAATGAGCGATAAAAACAAACCCTCTAAAATCATTCTGGAACCTGATCAACGCAAGCAGTTGGTTAATCTTGAGCGGCGTTTTCTGCTGCGCGGCGGCTTAACGCTGGGCGCGGTTGCCATGCTAAGCGGCTGTAATTTACAGGATGGCGACGAAGTCGATCGCGTCTTGTGGGCCATGTCGCACTGGAATGATCGGGTACAGGCATGGTTGTTTCGCAAAGATAAGTTGGCACAGACTTACCGCGAAGATCAGATTACGCGTCCGTTTCGCTTTAATGCGTTTTACCCGGAATATAATGTGCCTGATATTGATATTCCTAACTACCGGCTGGAAGTTTCCGGCAAGGTGGATAAAAAAGCGCCCTGGACGCTTGAGCAGTTACAGCGGTTACCGCAGGCCGGGCAAATTACCCGCTTGATCTGCATTGAAGGGTGGAGCGCCATTGGGCAATGGCGCGGCATTCCGCTAAAGACCTTCTTACAGCATATTGGGGCCGATTTGACCGCCAAATATGTCGGCTTTAAATGTGACGACCGCTACTATTCGAGTATTGATATGGCGACGGCGTTGCATCCCCAAACGATTTTAGCGCTGGAGTTTGACCATAAGCCTTTGCCGCCTGATTTTGGTTATCCGCTACGGTTGCGGGTGCCGACTAAGCTCGGGTTTAAAAATGCCAAGCACATTGCCGCGTTGTTCGTGACCGATCAAAATCCCGGTGGGTATTGGGAAGATCAGGGCTATAACGATTTCAGCGGGATTTGAAGCGTTGCTGTAAAAGCGTTATCACATCTGATTTTCATCCTGAACGATAAAATTACCTGCCTGAATGTTTTTTGTATGCTTTACTGGCGCCTTTCAAACCGAATGGCGGCAGTTTCTGCTGTTCGGAATCTTCCTGTTCATCGCGATCGGGGCGCATAATCACTCCCTTTAACGAACTCTGGTGCGATGAAACGGTCTGATTAGCGTTGTTACATATAACTAATCAATACCGGGGAATTTAGAGAAAGCCGAATGAATTATATTAAATTACTGACGCAGCAGAAGCTTTCGTTTCTGTTGGCACTTTACATCGGCATTTTGCTGAATCTTCCTATCTTTTATCGACGTTTCGATCCGTTTCTCACCAAATCCACCCTGGTGAACTGGGTTTCCGCGGTGGTTGAAATCGTCGCGATTGTGCTGTTGACCTTCCTGTTGATGCGTTTGCTTTCCCTGGGTGGGAAGCTGATATACCGCATTCTGGCGACCTTGTTAGTACTGATTTCGGTTGCTGCCGCCTATTATATGGCGTTTTTTAACGTGGTCATTGGCTACGGGATTGTTGCTTCGGTGATGACCACCGATATTGATTTGTCAAAAGAAGTGGTGGGTTACCAGTTTGTTGTGTGGATGGTGGTTGTTAGCGCGCTGCCGTTGTTGATGATTTGGCGCAATAACTTAAGCCTGACATTGATTGAGCAGTTGAAAACGCCGGGGCAGCGGATTAAGCCGCTCATTGTGTTGGCGCTGAGTCTGGCGCTGGTGTGGTTGCCGATTCGTTATTTCGATAAGTTACAAAAAGCGCAAGAAAAAGTGACCAATATTGACCTGCCGAGTTATGGCGGTGTGGTGGCGCACTCCTATCTGCCTTCCAATTGGCTGGCGGCGTTGGGGCTATTTGCCTGGACGCAGGTCGATGAATCGATGGATGGTAAAGAGTTGTTTGATCCGGCGAAGCATTTTACCTATGTGGCCCCGCCGGGTATTAACGATACCTATGTGGTGTTTATTATCGGCGAAACCACACGTTGGGATCATATGGGGATCTTGGGTTACGACCGTGATACTACGCCGAAGTTGTCGGGCGAGAAAAACCTTGTCGCATTTCGCGGTGAGTCTTGCGATACCGCGACCAAACTCTCTTTGCGTTGTATGTTTGTTCGTGAAGGCGGCACCATGGATAACCCGGGTCGTACGCTGAAAGAACAAAATGTTTTTGCGGTGTTAAAAGAGTTGGGCTTTAGTTCGGAGTTGTTCGCCATGCAGAGTGAAGTGTGGTTCTACGACAATACGGACGTTGATAACTTCTCTTTCCGCGAGCAGATTGGTTCCGAGAAGCGAAATCAGGGCAAGCCAGTGGATGATATGTTGCTGATTCCGGAGCTGAAAGCCTCGCTGGATCGGCATCCTCAGGGCAAACATTTGGTGGTGTTACATACCAAAGGTTCGCACTACCTCTATTCTCAGCGTTATCCGCGTAGTTACGCACGCTATCAGCCCGAGTGTATGGGGGTAGATGGTGAGTGTAGTAAAGAGCAATTTATTAACGCGTTTGATAACTCTGTGTTGTACACCGATAGCGTGCTCGACAAAGTGTATGATCAGTTGCGCGATAAAAAAGCCATCGTGTTTTATGCTTCCGATCACGGTGAGTCGATCAGCGATAATATGCATTTCCACGGGACGCCGCGCGAGATGGCGCCGCCGGAGCAGTTCCGGGTGCCGATGATTGTTTGGGCATCGGATAAGTATTTGGCGGATGCGAACAATAAGCGTGCCTTTGAGCGTTTGCAGGCTCAGCAGCGGGTAGGTAAAACGCACCGGCACGTTGAGTTGTTTGATACCATTCTCGGTTGTTTAGGTTATACCTCGCCGAACGGTGGGATTAACGCAGCCAACAACTGGTGCGCCGATCCGCAGAAAAGCGGCGCCGATCGTTCGTGACGGCTGCTTTTCAGGCAATCGCGGGGTATTTAATAAAAATTCGTTGACGCTAAAAATTCGGCGCAGTAACATGCGCCCCCATCGGTGAGTGGCGCAGCCTGGTAGCGCACTTCGTTCGGGACGAAGGGGTCGGAGGTTCGAATCCTCTCTCACCGACCAAATTAGAAAACCTGCTTGTTAAAGCAGGTTTTTTTTCGTCCAGGTAAACTGAGGATGAGAATCTCCGAAGGAGGTTTGAGCCGAGCGTAGCGAGACAACGTTGCGCGAGCAACGGCCCGTAGGGCCATCCCGAAGGGATGAGTCATCCTCTCTCACCGACCAAATTAGAAAACCTGCTTGTTAAAGCAGGTTTTTTTTCGTCCAGGTAAACTGAGGATGAGAATCTCCGAAGGAGGTTTGAGCCGAGCGTAGCGAGACAACCATAGCTTGTGTACTGTAGTGGATCACAAAATCAGGACACCGGAATAACCTGTTTCCCTTTTTCTTCATGTAAGCATGGCGGTAAGCCACCATTATTCGTATGTGGGCGGTAAACGATTCACGCAGGCGACATTGACGGTTCTACCCGCTGCTGCGCGGGTGCTGATGGCAGGGCTGGGAGCCTGGCAATTGGAAGATTTTTTGTCCCGCACTGGCGACAACAAGTTCGGCGTACAACTGGCGATAGATGTCGATGGTTTTTATGGGATGGCTCTTATTGAGAGGGTGTTACAGTGAAACTTACGAAGGAGCGTCACTCAAACAGGATAACTTATAGTCAGCATTTTGCTTCTGGGCACAGGGCATTCCGGGGACATTTTCCTGGAAGACCGTTGCTACCTGGAGTGTTTCATTTCAGAGAGATTTTAAGGTTGCTTCCGCCGGAAGTAGTCGGTTTTCCTTATGTCATTAGGCAGGAAAAATTTATTAAAATGGTCACGACGGACACTCAACTGAATTAAATTATTGAAAGTTCCCCTGCTGCGGCAGGCAGCATTGATGTTGTGACGCGGGTGGAGGATTTATCGCAGGAAACCGTGGCGAAAATTCACTTTGTTTTTTCTGCAGGTCAAGAATATGCAGATTGATACCCGAAATAATATTGAGCTAATTGGCGGTAATCCTCATCGTTTCCCATGGTATTGATGGACAGAATTATTGAAAACAGCAGCAAACTTATTACTGAAAAAATTCGTTTCGCTGAATGACTACGAATTCAGGTTCGCTAATTTTGAAAACCAGCAAGAGTTTATCTATCCGGATTGGCTAGTCGTTGAGTCATTTTTCCAATCTGCCGGATTGTTTCTGAATTGTGCTAAACGGGATTTTTCCCCTATATTATTTCCTGTAAAAACGTTCATTTCCGACGCGCGATTATTGCCGGAGAAATTATCCAGCATCATGTTTTTCTTGATGTCCAAAAAGAGAGCTTTATTATTGTTAGCGATGAAAGCAAGGTTAGCGAGGAAACCGTCGTTAGTTACCAGCAGGTGTTATTGGGCTTTCAGCAAAGCGAAACTTAACATAGATAAATACTGGGCAGGTTTATGATTGCTATAGTTAGACTAATTTTGATGGGCATTTTTATATTATTGAGCAGCGTAGTGGTGCTGTTTGTCTGCCTTTTACGGCCTCGTAACGCCATGAACGTTCACTTCGCTGCCCAGCTTTACAGTAAAATTTCTTGGCTACTTGGGGTTAAAATCATCATTACCGGCAGGGAAAATATTTCTTCAGGCAGTTGTGTCTATGTCGCCAATCATCAAAGCAACTATGACATTTTCTTCCTTACCGCGGCTGTACCTCCCGGAGCCGTAAGCATCGGGAAAAAAAGCATCCTTTTCTTCCCTTTCTTTGGTCTGATTTTCTGGCTGTCCGGCAACATATTTATCGAGCGCGGTAACAAGATTAAGGCGATGCAGGCGCTGCAAAAAACCAAAGAGAAAATTCTGAGGGAGAATATGTCCGTCTGGTTATTCCCCGAAGGTACGCGGAACTATGGCAAAGGTCTGAAACCGTTCAAAAGTGGTGCTTTCCATCTTGCCCGTAATGCCGGGTTATGTCTGGTTCCAGTTAGTGTCAGTAATTACTATGGTTGTTTCAAGCTTAACAGAATTAATAACGGAAAAATCATCATAAGATTTTTACCGCCGGTGCCTAAAGAAACCATTGCCACACAACCAGTTCGCGACGTTGTTGCCGCTGTATATGAGAAAATGAATACGGAAATTGCAGCATTGGATAAAGAACTCAGTATGTCGGGTGACCAAGTTTCAAGACAGGAGGGTTATTAGTTAATTGCCGACTTAGCCTGGCTGAAAATCCTTTTCTACTTTCCTCACCCACCTGACAGTTGATGCTGTTAGGTGGGGTGGTTCAGAGAGCAGAGAGACTGGCAACCTTGTAAGTCTGGTGCAAAAAAACGTTTCCTGCAGCTATTGATGTTCATAACGTTACCAGCCTCTGTTTCGCGCACTCAGCCGAATGTCAGATCAGGCTTCGCTAATCTCATTACAAGTAACATTTCCGATCCACTACAAATGCAGAACATCATCACTCCATTATGTATGCCTTGGCCTGAAGCGATTTTAATTTCTGAAATTGGATATCTGGTTTTTTATTACAGAAAACTTGCGTGGGGGCAGTGTATATATGCTCAACTATCACTCCCGGAGAACCCAATGACCTGGAAAACTACACCAGAGCACCCTGCGCATGTCCGAGATCCACCCAGCCCAATACTTCCATATATATCAATCCGTATGAACTGCTTTGCGCCAGGTTACCATCAATAATTTCACTTCTTATACTCATCCCTGTTCCCTTCCGTTTGATAGTCGTCATCAGGTACCGGACCGGTGTTTACCGTTAACTCCATCAATAACAATCTCTACAAGCCATTGCGGTCGCAGTAAAGCTGGCGCCCTGCCAGCTCGCCCAGTATACTGTTCCGGGCTAAAAGAGTCCCGGTATGATGCAACAGGCTGATATTCCGTGCCACGGAAACTAAAATACTTTTTATGGAATCCATGACAGTGGTAGTCAAGCCTCCCATAAACCCCTGTCTATAACTCGGATACGTTAAGGTCAATTTATGCCAAAATATGTATTTTTTGCCAGTAACGGGTTGGTTAAAACAGCCATCAGTGACTCAGTGTATGCGGAGCAGTTGTCATCATCACCAGAATTAAAAATAATTGAGTTTGAGGCCGAAGCTAATGATAAGCATGAAGCGCAACTTAAGCTTAAAAGTCATCTTGAACAAAATACCGAAACCCTTAAAGACTTTGGTGGTGATGTAACCCTCAGTTCAATTATTGAATCTTTGCTTAGATAATCCGAGGCCTGTTTATGCGACTGCGCAAACTGGCCTCAGCTACATTGTAGTGGTCAAGTAATACTGGCCACGGTTTCACAGTAAAAATGGCATCTGTTCTCTGACTCTTCCGGCGTCAGCCCTCCGTTGTAATGATGAGGCCTGACGCTATTGTAGTAATTCAGGATATAACCGCTGATTTGTCGCCGGGCCTCGTCCCTGCCTGCGCGTATTGTTCCGGCGGCTCTTCAGCCGGTGCAGGGGCGACAGCTACCCTCGTATTATCCTTAATGAAGATGATTTGCAGGTTTTGCTCCACGGACCGCTAACGAAGAGACGATCCACATGTGTTTTTCCGTTGAATAGGTACTGACGCTGGCGCAAACGGTATATCGGGCATGAGCATGTTGCATGTCGCCAGCGTGGGGTCTGCACTATGCCACGGCAAAACGCAGCGGGGTAGACCACACGCCGCCCTCTGCCGGACACTTTCGTCTCTATTTTGTCCGCTATCATTCACAGAACGATAATCTGCCAAACCGCACAGATCTCCCGTTTTTAGTCGCCATTACCGATAAATAAGCGCTGAATCGCGTTTACACCTCTTTTCCTACGCCAACCCCTTGCTGTGCCTTACTTCGCCACTTAATTCGCACCACGCCTGGCTTATGAAGGTTGAGAACTTGTTGACCATTTCTTATGCCAATGTTGCAGCATTTTTAGCTGTTTCCTTTGCCGATCGCGAAATGAATCGTTCAGTTGTTCAACGTTTAACGACAATTTTTATCTGTTTTTTTTCCGACAAAATAACTGGTATCAAGCTATTACATGCGTCAAATCTATGGGTATTGCTTCTATGAGCAAACGATTCCTCTAACATTGTTATGGGAAAGTTTTTTTTATGTTTGCTTGCTGTTTCTCACAGTCTGTGTAAATACCTGACACTTGTATTGACGTTGCTTGCAACAGTTGACAAATTGATGCGTCAATGAGGGTGGAAGGAAGCGGATTCGTCTGATGGCGTTTACAGAACCAGACTTTCGTCAGCTCACTCTCAACGCCTACGGGCAGCAAGCACTGACCGCATTAAAAAAACACAGGTCGGGCGTTACGCACACAACAACACATCACAATTGGAGCATAAGCATGAGTATTTCCCGGGCAAAATTAGGGATGCTAAAGGTAGGTCTGAGCCTGATCGCCATGACCGTTGCCGCTGGTGTCCAGGCTAAAACCCTTGTCTATTGTTCAGAAGGCTCTCCTGAAGGGTTTAACCCACAGCTCTTTACCTCCGGCACCACCTATGACGCCAGTTCTGTTCCAATCTACAACCGTTTGGTTGAGTTCAAAATTGGCACCACTGAAGTGCAGCCCGGCCTGGCTGAAAAATGGGATATTAGCGCTGACGGTAAAACCTATACCTTCCACCTGCGCAAAGGTGTGAAGTGGCAGACCACCAAAGATTTCAAACCAACGCGTGATTTTAATGCCGATGACGTGGTGTTCTCTTTCGAACGCCAACTGGACAAGAACAACAAGTATCACAACGTTTCCGGCGGCAGCTACGAGTACTTTGAAGGTATGGACATGCCGGCGCTGATCAGCAAAATCGAGAAGGTTGACGATAATACCGTCCGCTTTACGCTGACACGCCCTGAAGCGCCATTTATTGCTGACCTCGGGATGGACTTCGCGTCCATTATGTCTGCCGAATACGCCGACAATATGCTGAAAGCCGGCACACCGGAAAAAATCGACCTGAATCCGGTCGGTACCGGTCCATTCCAGTTGCTGCAATACCAGAAAGATTCCCGCATTCTGTACAAAGCTAACCCGAATTATTGGGGCACCAAACCGAAAATCGACCGTCTGGTGTTCTCCATTACGCCGGATGCTTCAGTCCGTTATGCCAAACTGCAAAAAGGCGAGTGCCAAGTCATGCCGTATCCAAACCCGGCTGATCTTGCCCGTATGAAGCAGGACAAAAATATCAATCTGATGGAGCAACCGGGCCTGAACGTCGGCTACCTCTCGTTCAACGTTGAGAAAAAACCATTAGATAACGTGAAAGTTCGCCAGGCATTGACCATGGCGGTCAATAAGAAAGCGATTATCGACGCGGTTTACCAAGGCGCGGGCCAGGCGGCGAAGAACCTGATTCCGCCGACCATGTGGGGCTATAACGACGCGGTGCAGGATTATCCGTACGATCCGGCCAAAGCCAAAGCCTTGCTGAAAGAAGCCGGTATGGCGAATGGCTTCTCTATCGACCTGTGGGCGATGCCGGTACAGCGTCCGTATAACCCGAACGCACGCCGCATGGCGGAAATGATTCAGTCTGACTGGGCGAAAATTGGCGTGAAAGCCAACATCGTAACCTACGAATGGGGCGAGTATCTGAAACGCGCTAAAGCAGGTGAGCATCAGACGGTGATGATGGGCTGGACCGGCGATAATGGGGATCCGGATAACTTCTTCGCCACGCTGTTTAGCTGTGCGGCGGCGAAAGATGGATCTAACTACTCACGTTGGTGCTACAAGCCGTTTGAAGACCAAATTCAACCGGCGCGTGCCGAGTCTGACCAGTCTAAGCGTGCGGCTTATTATAAGCAGGCTCAGGTGATCATGCATGACCAGGCACCGGCGCTGATTATTGCGCACTCCACGGTATTTGAGCCGGTCAGCAAGAAAGTCTCCGGCTACGTGGTCGATCCGTTAGGGAAGCATCACTTCGAAAACGTCGACATCAGCGAGTAATCCGCCACGGGTGAAGGGTGCTACATTTCCTTCACCCGTCACGGTAACGAATACCGCCGTGTTTCGCGGCGGTTGTGGACTGAAGTTCCTTCGGCCCTTTTCCAGGATGAAAAAATGGTAAAGGCGCGGTTTACCGCGTCGCGATGAGGTTTACCCCATCGCTAGATGTGAGCAAATAGAATCCCGTTCGCGACAGTGGCGGGAGATTACAGAGAATCCGGATTATGTTGCAGTTCATACTCCGACGTTTGGGGCTTGTTATCCCAACGTTTATTGGTATTACCCTTTTAACCTTCGCGTTTGTACATATGATTCCCGGCGATCCGGTGTTAATCATGGCCGGGGAACGCGGAATGTCTCCTGAACGACATGCCCAACTATTGGCCCAGCTTGGCCTGGACCAGCCGTTATGGAAACAATACATCACCTATATCAACGGCGTTTTGCACGGTGATTTAGGTATCTCTCTGAAGAGCCGCATCCCGGTTTGGGATGAGTTCGTTCCACGTTTTAAAGCCACACTGGAACTGGGGATCTGCGCCATGATTTTCGCGGTGGCGGTAGGGATTCCGGTCGGCGTGTTGGCCGCCGTCAAACGTGGCTCTATTTTCGACCACACTGCGGTCGGCATCTCCCTGACCGGCTACTCAATGCCGATCTTTTGGTGGGGCATTATGCTGATCATGCTGGTGTCGGTGCAGCTTAATCTCACCCCGGTTTCGGGCAGGGTGGGGGATACGGTGTTCCTGGATGACTCGAATCCGCTAACCGGTTTTGTGCTGATTGATACCCTGATTTGGGGCGAACCGGGCGACTTTAAAGATGCAGTCATGCATATGATCCTACCGGCGATTGTGCTGGGCACCATCCCGCTGGCGGTTATCGTGCGGATGACGCGCTCGGCGATGTTAGAGGTGCTGGGCGAGGATTATATCCGCACCGCGCGTGCCAAGGGGCTGACCCGTATGCGTGTGATTGTGGTGCATGCCTTGCGTAACGCAATGCTGCCGGTGGTCACCGTTATTGGTTTGCAAGTGGGTACATTGCTGGCAGGCGCCATCCTAACGGAAACCATTTTCTCCTGGCCTGGCCTCGGACGCTGGTTGATTGAGGCGTTACAGCGCCGTGACTATCCGGTGGTACAGGGCGGCGTTCTGATGGTAGCAACTTTAATCATCCTGGTTAACCTGCTGGTCGACCTGCTTTACGGCGTGGTTAACCCGCGCATTCGTCATAAGAAATAACGAGGGGCTCCGGTATGTCTCAAATTAATCCGGGCAGCGTGGTCGCTGCTCCCAAGCCGATGACCCCGTTACAGGAATTCTGGCACTATTTTAAACGTAACAAAGGCGCGGTAATCGGCCTGGTCTACGTGGTCTTAATGATTTTAATCGCCATCTTCGCTGAAGTGCTGGCGCCGCATGGCCCGGCGGACCAGTTCCGCGACGCGCTGCTGCATCCGCCGGTATGGCAGGAGGGCGGCAGTTGGCACTACATTTTAGGGACCGACGACGTTGGCCGCGATGTACTGTCGCGCCTGATGTACGGCGCACGCTTGTCGCTGCTGGTCGGCTGCCTGGTGGTGGTACTCTCCCTGATTCTTGGCGTCATTTTCGGCCTGCTGGCCGGTTATGTTGGCGGCGCGGTGGATGCGATCATCATGCGGTTGGTCGACATTATGCTGGCACTGCCAAGCTTGCTGTTGGCGCTGGTTTTGGTGGCGATTTTCGGCCCCTCAATCGTTAACGCTTCGATTGCGCTAACCTTCGTGGCTCTGCCGCACTACATTCGCTTAACGCGCGCGGCAGTGCTGGTCGAAGTGAATCGCGATTATGTCACCGCGTCAAACGTGGCGGGCGCAGGTGCGCTGCGCCAGATGTTTGTCAATATCTTGCCGAACTGCCTGGCACCGCTGATTGTGCAGGCATCGTTAGGCTTCTCCAACGCCATCCTCGATATGGCTGCGTTGGGCTTTCTCGGTATGGGCGCGCAACCGCCAACGCCGGAGTGGGGTACGATGCTCTCCGACGTATTGCAGTATGCGCAAAGTGCCTGGTGGGTGGTGACCTTCCCTGGGGTGGTGATCCTGCTAACCGTATTGGCATTTAACCTGATGGGCGATGGCTTGCGTGACGCCCTCGACCCGAAACTCAAGCAGTAAAGAGGCACCGAGATGGCATTACTTAATGTAAACAAACTATCGGTGCATTTCGGCGACGATAAAGCACCGTTCCGCGCGGTTGATCGCATTAGTTACCAGGTTGAGCAAGGGCAGGTGGTTGGTATTGTCGGTGAATCTGGCTCCGGTAAATCCGTCAGCTCGCTGGCGATTATGGGGTTGATTGATTATCCCGGCAAAGTCCTCGCCGATAAGCTGGAATTTAACCAGCGTGACCTGAAAAAGATCTCTGAAAAAGAGCGTCGCCAACTGGTCGGTTCGGAAGTGGCGATGATTTTCCAAGATCCGATGACCAGCCTGAACCCCTGCTACACCGTCGGGTTTCAGATTATGGAAGCGATCAAGGTTCATCAGGGCGGAAACCGCCGCACTCGCCGCCAACGGGCGATTGATTTGCTAACCCAGGTGGGTATTCCCGATCCTGCTTCGCGACTTGATGTCTATCCGCATCAGCTCTCCGGCGGTATGAGTCAACGTGTAATGATTGCGATGGCCATCGCTTGCCGACCCAAGTTGTTGATTGCCGATGAGCCGACCACCGCGCTCGACGTTACTATCCAGGCGCAGATCATCGAACTGTTGTTGGAATTACAGCGCAAAGAGAACATGGCGCTGATCTTAATTACCCACGATCTGGCGCTGGTAGCCGAAGCGGCGCAGCACATTATCGTGATGTATGCCGGGCAAGTGGTAGAAACCGGTAAAGCGGTCGATATTTTCAAGGCTCCGCGTCACCCCTATACCCAAGCGTTATTACGCGCGTTGCCAGAATTCGCCAGCGATAAAGCGCGCCTTGCGTCACTTCCGGGCGTAGTGCCAGGGAAATATGACCGGCCAAACGGCTGTTTGCTGAACCCGCGCTGCCCGTATGCCACCGATCGCTGTCGTGCTGAAGAACCTGAATTACGTGATATTCCGGGGCGTCAGTCCAAATGCCACTTCCCTCTGGATGATGCCGGGAGACCAACTTATGAGTCATGAGAATACTGAGCAAAACTATTTGCTACAGGCCATCGATCTGAAAAAGCATTACCCGGTGAAGAAGGGGATGTTTGGTCAGGAACGTTTGGTCAAGGCGTTGGACGGCGTCTCTTTTAATCTTGAACGCGGGAAAACGTTGGCGGTGGTAGGAGAATCCGGCTGCGGTAAATCAACGCTGGGCCGGCTGCTGACGATGATCGAAACCCCAACCGAAGGCCAACTTTACTGGCAGGGGCAGGATCTGCTGAAACCCGATCCGCAGGCGCAAAAATTACGTCGCCAAAAAATTCAGATCGTGTTTCAAAACCCGTACGGTTCGCTGAATCCGCGCAAGAAGGTTAGCCAGATCCTCGAAGAACCCCTGCTGATCAACACGTCGCTGAGTAAAGCTGAGCGTCGGGAAAAGACGCTGGAAATGATGGCGAAAGTGGGTTTGAAGACCGAGCATTATGATCGCTATCCGCATATGTTTTCTGGCGGACAGCGTCAACGTATTGCCATTGCGCGTGGCCTGATGCTGGACCCGGATGTCCTGATTGCTGATGAACCGGTCTCCGCGCTGGATGTCTCGGTGCGGGCGCAGGTGCTCAACCTGATGATGGATTTACAGCAGGAGATGGGGCTGTCTTACGTCTTTATCTCGCACGATCTCTCGGTGGTAGAGCACATTGCTGATGAAGTGATGGTGATGTACCTCGGGCGCTGCGTGGAAAAAGGCAGCAAAGAGGCGATCTTCACTAATCCGCGCCATCCGTATACCCAAGCGCTGCTCTCGGCGACGCCGCGCCTTAACCCGGATGAACGCCGGGAGCGGATTAAACTGACCGGCGAATTGCCGAGCCCGTTGAGTCCGCCGCCTGGCTGCGCCTTTAACGCGCGCTGCCGTCGTCGTTTTGGTACCTGTACTCAGTTACAGCCGAAACTAAAACAATACGGAGAGCAGCAGATTGCGTGTTTCGCAGTGGATCAGGATGAGCAACAAAACGCGGGTTAATCTGATTTAACTCCTCACGGGCGGAATTATTCCGCCCGTTATTCATCATGCCTGGAATGTTGGGTTATTTTTCTTAGGAAATTAATTAAATAACCTCCTAACCCATTATTAATTATCATCTTTTTAAGGTTTTCCTCACGCGTTTAAACGGCGAAACCCTCCTGATTCATAATTAATTCAGTCCATTAAAAGCGCTGCATATAATTATTCAATGGCTTCGACCGCGTAATTTTATAGGAGTATTCTTACAGGCAGAGTCTTCATATGTTATATTTTTCAGAAACCTATCCTGAATAAACAGAACCCTATGAAAAGCTACGATGATTTGCAGCGTTTCAAAGACAAAACCCAGACGCAAGGTATCGATTTCAAAGATATGTCTGAACAAACATTAGAGTCAGATACTACCCACTGGGCGATTATTAAGCAGTTATTGCAGGATGGAACCAGCGAAAATGTACTGGAGCGTAGCCAGCCTATCGATCAGAGCTTACCTCAACCGATAGCAGAAGATCTCTTTGCCGCATTACCGGCGGCGTCGCCGGGCGAGCCTGAGAAGCCAGCGCCAGGGCCTGCGATAAAACCGCTGACCACCATGAAACCCTTTGCAGCCGTGACATCGTCGGCTGAAACCGGCGGTTCGTTATTGGCGAGCGTCGCGGCGTCATTAAAGCCAGCGGCGGAACGGCCGATAAATGCATCAACGAGCGTACCGCCGCCGGTATCCGCTCAGCCCGCCAGGCCGGAGGCAACTCGCCCGTCGTTTCCACCGGAAGCGCGCGCCGCCGCCGCGTCAGTGACGCCACGCTATCAGGCTCTGTTCCGAGCCCGTAATGGCAGTGGTACTGGCGGCGTATCCAAAGATTCGTTGCTTAAACCCCTGTTGGAGAAAATTGCGTTATGCCGTTAGTTTGTGTCTGTTCGCCAAAGGGGGGCGTAGGAAAAACGACCCTGACCGCTAATCTGGCGTATGCATTGGCGCGCGGAGGCAGCAAGGTTTTAGCCATCGACTTTGATATGCAGAATGCATTGCGCTTGCATTTTGGCGTGCCAATCGCGGATAACCGCGGCTATGTTGCCCGCTCGGCGGATCAGCATGACTGGAGCCAATCTATCCTGACCACCGGCGGCAATATTTTTGTGTTGCCGTATGGCGATGTCACTGAAGAGCAGCGGCTGGGTTTTGAACATAACCTGTTGCACGATCCGCATTTTTTACGACGCGGCTTAAGTACGGTACTGAATTATCCGGGGCTGGTGATTATTGCAGATTTCCCGCCGGGCGCCAGTGCGGCGCTAAAGGCGATGAGTGAGCTGGCCGATCTCCACTTAGTGGTAATGATGGCGGATACCGCTTCGCTTTCGCTGTTACCGCAAATGGAGAATGATCGCCTGATTGGCCGACCGTTAAATAACAAACTGGGGCGCTATTTCCTGCTTAACCAGAGTGATAACCGGCGCAATATCAGCCGTGATGTCACGGCTTTTATGCAACAGCGGCTTGGCGATGAGTTAATTGGCATGGTGCATCGCGATGAAAGCGTGATAGAAGCCAATGCGTCTCAGCGTTCTATTTTTGATTTTAGTCCGGTCTCTGCGGCGGCATTTGATATTGAACTTATCGCTAAACGTGTTTCCGGATTACTGGATATTAACGTCGGGAATGGTGAAGTCTCAGCCACGATACGCACGCAGTAAATTCCTGGTTATGCCAAAAAAATGCCTCACTCACCAGCAAGGTTAGCCGGTGTTGAGTGAGTAAAATAATGACTCCTAATACCCGAGGGAATCATGAATAAGTTTCTGTTCTGGCTACTGTTATTACTATTATTTCCGGTAGCCGCTGTGATTGTGATCACTCCGATGGATAGCCAGAAGCAGTATATATTTGGCCTAATTAGCATTGCGATTTTATTCCTATTAGGCTTCAGCAAAAGCCATAAAATATCGATCGTGATGGTGACTCTCTCGGCATTAATGTCGACGCGTTATATCTGGTGGCGCGCCACCGAAACGCTACATTTTAATTCCGAAATTGAGGCGATATTAGGGATCGGGTTATTTATTGCCGAGCTATACGTGTGGGTGATTCTTATCCTCGGCTTCCTACAAACCAGTTGGCCGTTAAAACGGACAATTGAACCTTTACCCGATGATCCGAAGTTGTGGCCGACGGTTGATGTTTATGTGCCAACCTATAATGAAAGCCTTGATGTGGTGCGCGATACCGTATTAGCGGCACAATGTATTGATTACCCGCGCGACAAATTAAAAATCTATGTACTGGATGATGGAAAGCGTAGCGAGTTTGCGGTTTTTGCGGCGAATGCCGGTGTCGGTTACATCACGCGTAACGATAATAAACACGCGAAAGCGGGTAACCTTAATCACGCCATGAAGCTAACGCATGGCGAGTTGATTTGCGTTTTCGATTGCGATCACGTGGCAACGCGAACCTTTTTACAGGCCACGGTTGGCCCGTTCCTCAAAGACCCGAAGCTGGCGTTATTACAAACGCCGCACTACTTCTATTCACCTGACCCGTTTGAGCGTAACTTGCGCGCGGCCCGCCATATTCCGAATGAAGGTGCGTTATTTTACGGCCCGGTGCAACAAGGGAATGACAACTGGAACGCCACCTTTTTTTGCGGCTCTTGCGCGGTAATTCGTCGTTCGGCATTGGAGGAGATTGGCGGCTTCGCGGTAGAAACGGTGACCGAAGATGCGCACACCGCTCTGAAAATGCAGCGGCTGGGCTGGGGCTCGGCATTTTTGGCTATTCCGCTGGCCGCCGGGCTGGCAACCGAACGCCTTGGTCTACATGTTATTCAACGTACCCGCTGGGCGCGCGGGATGACGCAGATCTTCCGGGTGGATAATCCACTCCTTGGGCGGGGCCTGAAGTGGCAGCAGCGCTTATGTTATTTAAACGCGATGCTGCATTTCCAGTTCGGTTTACCGCGGGTGATCTTTCTGACCGCGCCGCTGGCCTATTTGCTGTTTAACCTCAATATTATTCACTCATCGGCTTCATTAATTTTTGCCTACGTTTTGCCGCATTTAGTGATGTCGTTATACGTTAACTCGCGTATGAATGGGCGCTTTCGCTACACCTTCTGGGGCGAGATTTATGAAACGGTGATGGCATTCCATTTAGTGATCCCCACCCTGTTAACCTTAATTTCGCCGAAGCACGGCAAATTTAACGTGACCGATAAAGGAGGATTGCTGGATGCGGGATTCTTCGACTTCAATATTGTACGCCCGCATGTGATTGCCGTTGTTTTGCTGCTGATTGGCGTAATTGCGGGCATTGTCCGCGCGGTTGGGCATCACTATTTTGGGGTCGATCCCTATGTTATTGCACTCAACGTTGGTTGGGCCACTTTCAGCTTAATTATTTTGATGGCGGCAATTGCGGTAGCGCGCGAGACACGGCAGGTGCGCAAAACCATCCGTATTGATGTCACGATCCCGGTGATTGTTCACTACGCCAGCGGTATCTCCTCTCGCACCGTGACCTCGAACCTCTCGATGGGGGGCGCACAGATTATCGCGCCGGATACGCGCCATTTGAATGATGAGGTGGAGGCGATCGATTTACTGCTGAATTCCGGCGCGATAACGATTCCGGTCAGTACCGTTATGGGAGATGAGCGTGTGATCCGATTGCGATTCAGCGAAATCCCGCTGGCCCGACGTCGTGAATTGGTCCGGGTGGTGCTGGCGCGTGCTGATGCGTGGATCAAACCACCGTATCAACCAGATAACCCTTTGCGCTCATTGCTGACGATTATTCGCACCGTTTTTGAACTGTTTTGGCTGACGTGGAAAACGCGGCGTGACAGAAAACGTGCCGCCACGGCTGAAGAAATACAAGAGGATCACGCCGCATGACGTGCAGGTGTAAGCTGTTATTAGTCATTCTGTGCATGTCTGGGCTGTTCGTAATCGGCCATGTCAGTGCGGATGAACCGCCAGTGACGCAGGATAGCGGCGCGTTATCAGCGTTGCCGCCTCCGGCAGATATGGGCGGCGCCGAACAACAACTGCGCGCGACGGCGGGTAGTGAACCGTATGCGCCATCGGCGCCCATTCCACCAGCGGATAATACTTCGCCATCGCCATCGGCGCCTGTTCCACCGGCGGATAATACTTCGGCATCGCCATCGGCGCCCATTTCACCGGCGGATAATGCACCCGCGATGCCCGCGCCGACCGTACCGGATGCGCCTGACGGCGCACCGTTATCGGCAGATCAAAATACCTTTTTTCAGCCGATAAGTAGCGCGATAAGCGTTGCGCAAATGGGACAACCGCAAGGGATCACGCTAAGCGGTGGGCAATTGCAATCGGGTATCATGTTTACCCTACCTGGCGACCAGGTCATTACCCACGCCCGTCTCGACTTATCGTTACAGGTTTCGCCTGAGTTAGCCGCGCGCAACACCTCCCTCCAGTTAATGCTTAACGGGCAGCCGCTCGGTACTTTACCTTTGGGCGCAGCCAACAGCGATAAGGTCGATTATCAACTCGATATACCGGCGGCGATGGTGGTTTCAGCCAATAACCTGAGCTTTCGGGTTAATGATGCGGATAAGTTGCTGTGTGAGCGCGATAGCGCGACAAAGTATCAGGTAACAATACTGCCTACGACCCAGTTAGCGCTGGAAGGCCAGTTACTAAACCTGGGGACGCAGATGCGCAATTTTCCGCGCCCGTTCATGGATGCGAAACAGATGACGGCCGGGAATGTTGCCATGGTGTTTCCACAAAATGTGGTGCCGGGAGAAGTTAGCGCGGCGGCCACGGTCGCCTCGTGGTTTGGTATTCAGGCCGATTATCGCGGCATCCGCTTTCCGTCGATGCGCGGCCAATTGCCGGAAAAGAACGGTATCGTGTTTGGACATCCCGGCGAGCAGGTTGGGACGTTGACGCTGCCCGCCGCCGATGGCCCGCTGCTGCAACTGGTGGATAACCCGAATAACCCGATCTATAAATTGATGCTGGTGGTCGGGCGGGATGATGAGCAGTTGCGCCAGGCCGCATGGCGTTTAATTAACCAGCCGCTCAATGTGGAGGGCAACACGCTGCAGGTGACGCCCGCTACGCTGCCGAAACGCGTGGCTTACGATGCGCCGCGCTGGATTAATACCGACCGTCCGGTGCGGCTTAGCGAGTTGCTGCGTGAGGATCAAAGCCTCACTGCCAACGGGATCTGGCATGATGCCCTGCGCGTCAACTTCCGCGCCGCGCCGGATCTGTTCCTATGGGATGGTGATACTTTCCCGGTACGCGTCAGTTACCGTTTCCCCAGCGAAAGCTGGATTGATGAAGATAATTCCTACCTCAACATCATGCTGAATGGCACCTTTCTGCGTAACTTATCGGTAAATAAGATCGGCCTGCTGGAAAGTATTTGGCATCGGTTAGGCGGCGATGCGCGCCAGGAAGAATATACTTTAAAACTCGATCCGTATTTGATTTATGGTGATAACCAACTGCAGCTCTATTTCAATATTAAACCGAAAGCTGACGCACCCTGCGGTGTGTTATTGAATAACAATATCAAAAGCCGCATTGGTGAAGAGGCCTCTATTGATTTAAGCCATACGCGCCATTTCACTCTGTTGCCAAACCTTTCCTATTTTGTTGGCGCGTCTTTCCCCTTCTCGCGCCTGGCCGACTATTCGCAAACGGTGTTGATGTTGCCGCCTGCGCCGGGGGATGCCGAAATATCGACGATGCTGGATATGGCGGGCCGGGCCGGAAACGCTACCGGCGTTGCGCTGTATCAAAACCGCGTGCTGTTTGGTATCCCGACCGGAGGCGTGAACCTCGAACGACTGCGAAACAGCGATGTGTTGGCGGTATCAACCAGCGGCGAAACGGTATTTAACCAGCAAATGTTGGCGAGTTCGCCCTATCAAACTAATGACCGGACATTTGGTGTAAAAGCGCCGAATACGCTGGATAAGGTGCGCAGTTGGGTGACCGGCGACTGGTACCGTCAGCCGCTGGATGCCGACCGTTACTTTTCTTCTAACGAAGCCTGGCGTGGCTTCCTTAGCTATCGTTCGCCGTGGAGCCCTTCACGGCTGGTCGTGATGGCAACAGCCAGTAGCGATCAGCAATTGCTGCGCCTGCATCATGACTTAGCATCCTCGGCGATTAACGCCGGTATTCGTGGCGATACCGCGATTATTACCGACGAGACCGGTATTCGTAGCTTCCGGGTAGGGCCGCAGTTCCCAAGTGGGCAGATGCCTTGGTACATGATGATCGTGTGGTATGCCAGCCAGCATACGGTATTGCTGGCCTTACTGGCGCTGCTGTTTGCGGTGATTATTGGTAGCGCGACCTTTGCGGTACTTAAACGTCATGCCTGGCAACGACTCCATCCGCAACGGCCCGACGATCATGCTGGCAAGCAGTAAGGAACGACCATGAGAATTAAAAACGTAGCTGCCAGAATGCAACAAACCTTGTTATTTAGCGGGCTGGTCGCGGTCGGCGCGTTTGCGCCGCAGGCGTTTGCCGCCGAAGCCAATCCGGCGCTACAAGCGTTGTTTGATCAGGCTGAATATTGGCATCAAAAGGCCCATGACGAGTTGGCGAGAGATGCACTGCAAAAGGTGCTTACCGTTGATGCGGGAAATACCCAGGCGCTCTATCTGCTGGCGCTTTACGCGCAACAGAGCGGTGATAACGTGGCGGCCACGCAATGGCGCAACCGGCTGCAACAGGTTTCGCCGCAGGACCCGCACTTGGCCGAGTTGGATACCGCCCGGCAGATACAGTCGATACCCCCGGCGCAACTGGCGCTGGCGCGCCGTGAGGCACTGGGCGGTAACATTAGCGCCGCGTTGCAAACCTGGCGCAATACTTTTAGCGGTAGCCAACCGCCGGACAGCGTGGCGGCGGAATATTATCTGACCATGGCGGGCGATCGTGCCTTACTGCCACAGGCTATTGATAATTTACGTCAGTTGGCGGGGCGACATCCGCAGGATACCGGGGCACGCTTGGCGCTGGGTAAAGCGTTAACCTATCAGGACGCAACCCGTCGTGAAGGTTTGCAACTGTTGGATAGCATGGCGAGCAATAATAATGCGGAAGCCAATCGCTCCCTGCGGCAGGCGCTGCTGTGGTTAAGTCCGCAACCGGAAGATGCGCCGCTCTATCAGCGCTACCAACAGCTTCATCCGGATGACCGTGCCGTGGCGGATTATTTTCGCAGCAATGTGGGCGGCGCGGAGAAGGGCCAGGGCTATACCGCGCTCAATCAAGGGGATGTTGCGGGGGCGCAAAGCGCGTTTCAACAGGTATTGCAGGCCAATCCCCAAGATGCCGATGCCTTGGCTGGCATGGGGTATATCGCGCAGCGCAGCGGCAATTACTCCGCAGCGGCAGACTATTTGGAACGTGCGGCGAAACTCGGCGGCACCCAGGGGGCGCAACGCCAACAGCAAGCGGACGATGCGCGCTTTTACGCGCAATTAGCCGATGCGCAGCAGGCGATGAAAGCCGGCGATACTACAAAAGCCCTGGCGCTCAGCGCTCCGCTGGTGACGGCGCAAGGGGAAAAAGGGCAGGCGGCGAAGTTATTCCGCGCCGATATTTTGCGGCGCACCGGGCAGGTGGAACCAGCGGAACAGGCGTTTCGTGACATCTTGCAAAGCGACCCGGATAACCGCAATGCGAAAGAGGGTTTGTACTACCTGCTGCGCCAGCAGAATCGCACCGCAGAGGCCAGCGCACTGTTTTCAGCGCTACCGGCTTCGGTGCAGGCTAGCATGACGCCGCGCCCGGTCAGTACCAGCGAGCCGGTACGTAACCAGGCGCGCCAGGCGCTGGCGGCCGGTAATCCTCAACGGGCGATAGCTATCTTGCAGCAAGGGCTACTCCGTTTTCCGAACGATGGTTGGTTACGGCTTGATCTGGCGCGCATTTATCGCCAGCAGGGCGATACCCTTTCCGCCTCCAATACCGCTCAGCCGCTGATGCGCACTGGCGCTAGCGTTAACGAGCTGTATGCTGGTGCGATCAACGCCAGCGAAAGCGGTGCCTGGCAACAGGCCAGTACGCTATTGGCGCGTATTCCACCGCGTAGCCAAAATGCCGAGATGCGTACCTTAGCGCAGCGTGTGAACTTTAACCTGCAAATGGCGACAGCCGATCAATACTTGGCGCGTGGTCAAAACGCGGCGGCGGCGAATACGCTCAAAGCGCTGGCGGTGAATCCACCGGCTAATCCGGTTGACGCGGGCAAGCTGGCGCAAAATTTGGCGCAAGCGGGCGACCTGAATAGTGCGGTTCAGGTGGTTCATAATAACCTTCAGCGCGGCGTGCAAGGTAACGCCGGGGATTATGCTGCGCAGATGGCGGTGCTTAACCAGGCGGGATTGGGCGATGAAGCGCAACGTTTCCTTAGTGAACCTGAATTGCAGGCGCGTAGTACGCCCACGCAACTGGCGGGGATTCGCAATGGTTATTTAATAAATGAAGTCGATCGCCTACGTGAGCAAAAACAGTATGCCGCCGCTTATGACAAACTGATTGGCGCTTTGCAAAACGATCCGAAAAACCCGGATTTAATGTTTGCGATGGCGCGACTTTACCAGTCCGGCAAAATGAACCAAGAAGCCGGAGTGGTTTACGATTATCTGTTAACACAAGATACACCGACCCAAGATGCCCGCAGCGGCGCGATTGACGTGGCGCTGGCGCAAAATAACGTGGCGAAGGCGCGCACTTTAGCCAACGGTTTGCATGGCGAACAAACGCCGGAGCGCCTGTTGTTGTTGGCACGCGTTTCCGAAGCGGAAGGGAACCATAGCGAAGCGCTCAGCTACCTCCGCACCGCACGCGGTAAGATGATTGGTCTGCAGGGTGCGGAAACCGGCAGCGTACCGGATATTGGCGGGCTGGCATTAGCTGATAATCCGTTTATTAATCGCGGTACGCCTTCTGTGCGCCGCTCACCGTCCAGCTACGGCAGCGTTATGCCATGGCAGCAGGCGCCGAATGGCGCAGAGTATCGCGATGCTGACCCGGCAAGCGGCGATCTGGCCGCGAACCCTACGGCGCAACAGAGCCGCACGCTGCACCAAATCGATACTATGATGGATGATTTGGAACAACGTACCGGTACGTGGGTACAGGCTGGCGTACAAATCCGTGGACGTGACGGAGAATCCGGTCTGAGTAAACTGACCGAGGCAAAAGCGCCTTTAACCTGGTCGAGCGTGCCTTTTGGCGATTCGCGTTTTGAATTCACGATTACGCCAGTTGCGCTCAGCGCGGGGAGTGCGGGCGGCGATGCCGATCGCCGGTTTGGTACCGGCGCGTTATCGCAAGCAGTGAATGCGGCGGTACAGACGCTGAAAAATGAAAAGGCACTGAATAACGGCAAGGCCTATACCTTTAATGACCTTAACCCACTGACCACGCGTGGCTTACAGAAATTGCAAAGCTTGCAGGGTACGCTTGCATCGGCCACCAATAAAGCCAATCTTGATGAGACGCCCGCCAGCTCCTCTGGCGCGCAAAATGGCAATGGCGTTGAGCTAAAACTGGCGTTAAGCAGCGATAAGTACAAGATCGATCTTGGCAGTACGCCGTTGGGGCAGGATCTGACTACCCTGGTCGGCGGCATCCAATGGTCGCCGAAGCTAACCGATTATTTAACGCTGGTGCTAACCGGTGAACGACGCGCGGTTACCGACAGCCTCTTGTCATATGTGGGCGTCAAAGATGGGCTGTCGGGTAAAAGTTGGGGCCGGGTAACCAAAAACGGCGGCAATGCGCTGCTGAGCTATGATAACGGCGATGCGGGTTTTTACGCTGGCGTAGGCGCTTATAGCTACTTGGGGGAAAACGTTGCCAGCAATACCAGCGTCAACGCCAATGCGGGCGCGTATCTACGCCCCTTCCACTTTGATGATCGTGAACTGAAAACCGGCATCAACATTGGTTGGATGGATTTCTCTAAAAACCTCAGTTACTACAGCTTCGGTCAGGGCGGTTATTTCAGCCCGCAGAACTACGTCAGCGTCTCCTTCCCGGTGGAGTTTACGCAAAAATATGATGATCTCAATATGCGCATCGGCGGCTCAGTCGGCTATCAGTCGTATTCGCAGGATCGCAGCGCTTACTTCCCGAACGATCCGGATTTCCAAAATATACTAGAGCAGGCGGTGGCGAACGGTTCGGCGAAAGAGGCGTTCTATTCCGGCGGCAGTAAAAACGGTATTGGCTATAATCTCCATGCGGGAGCCGATTATAAAGTGAATAAAGATGTCACCATCGGCGGTCAATTGGGGTACGACACCTTTGGCGACTATAACGAAAGCACTGCCCAGCTTTGGTTCCGCTATATGCTCGGAGATAAATAAGCATGAATGCACAACAACACGCGTATCAACCGGGATGGTTTGATCTTTTCAGTATTATGGTGAGCGGTATGCTGGAGAACGCGGGCGAGGAAGAGAGCCATGCGTTTCTGCGCCAGACCGGAGATGATCTGGCTGCCCGCTATCCATTGGCGGAAGCCCGTACCGTGCAGGATTTAGAGACGCAGATAAACCTCGCGCTGGCACGCTTTAACTGGGGGTTTGTCGAGATACAACCGCAAGAGAATGCCTTAACGCTGCTGCATATGGCGCTACCGGAAGGGCGCGATGAACTGGCGCCCGCACTGTGGCGCAGAGCATTGGGGGCGGTATTCAGTGGCTTATACGCCCGCTGGTTGCGCGATCAGGGCGGCCATGCGCAGGTGCCGCTGAGTTGTGATGCCGAGGCGGATGCGTCATTGCTGTTATTCCGTTATCAAAAAGGTCTTTAAGTGAAGAGATTACCGCCCTTGTTGCGTAAAGGAATACTGTTACTGATGCTGATTCTGTGTAGCGCGCAGGCCGCCGCCAGCGATGGCTGGAATCGGTATAAAGCGACCTTTCTGTCTGGCGATGGTCGTATTGTTGATACCGGCAATAACAATGTTAGCCATACGGAAGGACAGGGTTATGCCATGTTGTTGGCGGTGCATTATGATGATCGCGACAGTTTTGCACGTCTGTGGAAATGGACCTCGACGCATTTAAGTAACCCGCAAAATGGGCTGTTTTACTGGCGCTACGACCCGGCGGCGGCGAATCCGGTCGCGGATAAGAATAACGCCGCCGATGGCGATGTGTTAATTGCCTGGGCGCTGCAACGCGCCGGTGAAAAGTGGAATAATGCCGACTATCTGGCGCAATCAGATAAGCTTCAGCGCGCCATTGTCGCGCAGGATGTGGTGACGTATGCCGGTCATACGCTGATGCTGCCCGGCGCGCAGGGGTTCAATAAAACCAGCTATGTGATCCTTAATCCTTCCTATTTTATCTTCCCGGCGTGGCGTGACTTTGCCCGTCGTAGCCATTTGAAAGTTTGGAATCAATTGATTGATGACGGGCTGGATGTTCTGGGAGAGATGCAGTTCGGCGCCAGCCAATTACCGTTGGATTGGGTGGCCATGAATGCCGATGGCAGCATGGCGCCTGCCACCGCCTGGCCGCCGCGCTTTAGCTATGATGCGGTGCGGGTTCCGCTCTATGTGTGGTGGTACGATGCGCAAAGTCTGCGTCTCACGCCGTTCCAGCGTTTTTGGGGCAATTTTTCACGTTTACGTACACCAGCCTGGATTGATGTGATCGCAAACGAAAGCGCGCCCTACAATATGGACGGCGGGCTACTTGCTATCCGTGATTTAACCCTCGGCGATACCGGTAATCTGACAGAATCGCTTTCTGAGCGGCAGGACTACTACTCCGCAAGTTTGCAATTGATCGTCTGGATGGCCTGGCAAGAACGTTAACGGATGCGGCGTGTCGCGCCGCGCTTTCTATAAAGCTCGCTTCCTTTCCACACATTTCGCCTACGCTTATCATCGGTACCTCTGCGGCCGGAATGATGACGGGGATTACTCTGATTAAAAAGCATTGCCTATAGGATATACTGAGAGCCGTTTTGGCTCCCTTATTGAGTTTTCCAGGACTCTGGAGAAGCGTTTTGCGCGTTAGTCGGTCACTTACGATCAAGCAGATGGCGACGGTTTCGGGCGTTGCGGTAATTACCATCTGTATTTTTATCGTTATACAGCTTTTTCATTTTGTGCAGCAGCGCAGGATTGATTACGCCCGGCAGATGGAGAATATTGCGCATACCGTGCGTCAGCCTCTCTCTGAAGCGGTGCTCAAGGCAGATATTCCGCAAGCCGAGCGTATTTTGAATACGCTAAAACCTGCCGGGATCTTAACCCGTGCCGATGTAATGTTGCCCAATGCATTTCAGGCTTTGCACACCAATTTTGAGCCGGAAAAACCGGTGCCGCGTTTGATTGCGCGCTTATTTGAATTGCCGGTGCAAATTACCGTACCGTTGTACTCGGTGGAGAGTAGCGCATCGCCTAAACCGCTGGCTTATTTAGTGCTACAGGCCGATTCCTGGCGCGTATATCAATTTATTCTCAGCACCATCTCTACCATGGTGACCACCTACCTACTATTAGCGCTGATTTTATCGGTGGCGATTAGTTGGTGTATAAACCGGCTGGTCATCCATCCGCTACGCGATATTTCCACCGAACTGCAAGCGTTGCCGCCGCAGGATATTCTGACGCATCAGCTGGCAATGCCGCCGCTGCACCACGACGATGAAATCGGCATGCTGATACGCAGCTATAACCGTAATCAGCAGGTGCTGGAGTCGGTGCATGATGAAATGACGCGCCTGACCACCCATTTTGCGCTGACGGATTTACCTAATCGTACCCTGTTTCTGGCCTTGCTGGAGCAGCACCTTAGCGCGGTTGAGCATGACAGCGCGTTCGCCGTGATGCTGGTGCGTATTGAAACGCTACAGGAAGCTAATGGGGTATTGAGCGATGAGCAGCGTGACATTTTGATGTTAACACTGGCGGAAAAAATCCGCAGCGCGCTGGTTGATCGCACCGTACTGGCTCAATTGGGTATCAGTGATTTTGTGTTGCTGGTGAAAAAAGCGAAACATCCCTGGCGGGCGATGCGCCTGGCGCGCGATCTCATGGCGCGCTTGAACCAGCCGGTGACGCTGCAGCAAATACAACTGCGGCCTAATGTCAGTATCGGTATCGCCCAGCGTGATGCCGCTCGCTTAAGCGCCAACGAACTGCTGAGCCGTGCAACATCGGCTATGATGTCGGCACGCCACCAGGGGAAGAACCAAATTCTGTTTTTCGACCCGGTGCTGACCGAACGCGCGCAAAAGCGTTTAACGCAAGAGCATGACATTTTACAGGGGCTGGAAGAGGAGCAGTTTGCGTTATTCCTTCAGCCGCAAATTGATATGAATAGCGGCGCGTTGGTCGGAGCGGAGGCGCTATTGCGTATGCGTCAGCCCGATGGTCGCTACTGTTTACCCGAGGATTTTATCGCCAACGCCGAAGAGATGGGGGTCATTGGCAGTATTGGCCGCTGGGTTTTTGCCGAGTCTTGCCGTGTGTTAGCCGGATGGCAAAAGCGGGGGATTACTATTCCGCTCAGCGTCAATATTTCGGCGATGCAACTCCGCGACCCGGCGGCGGTGACGCGTCTACGCGACTTATTGTTACATCATCGCATCGCGCCGGGCAGCCTGACGCTGGAGTTAACCGAAACCGCCAGAGTCGGTGATGCCGAGCAGACCATGGCTTGGTTACGCGAATTACAGCAAGCGGGCGTCTCGGTGGCGTTGGATGATTTTGGTATGGGTTACTCAAATCTCAATTACTTGCATACATTCAAATCGTTACCGATCAATAAGCTGAAGATGGATCGTAGCTTCGTCGCGGCGCTACCGCATGACGACACCATGGTAAAAATAATCGCCGCCATTGCGGAGATTATCGGTTTGGATGTGATTGCCGAAGGGGTAGAAAATGCCGAGCAGCGTGACTGGTTGCTGGCGCGTGGCATTACCATCGGGCAAGGTTATTTGTTTGATGAAGCGTTGTCGTTAGCCGCTTTTGAGAAGTGGTTACCGCCGCTTTCAACGCAATCCTGATCGCGGGCCGGCTTCGTTGCGGCGCGCCCAAGGTTGCCACGCGCATTGTTAGCTGAAGCGGTTCAGTTCATAAAAAACGATTATGAATGCGTCGACTTATGTCAAAATATATCAATCCTGTTAATGCGGTGTTATTTTCGCGCTGTCGTTTGATTATAACTACAGCGATACAAATCGAACCCATGCCGTTAACGGATCCGCTTGTATGAAAACTTCTCTGTTCAAAAGCCTCTATTTCCAAGTGTTAACAGCTATTGCCATCGGGATCCTGCTTGGCCACTTCTATCCGGAGTTGGGCGCGCAGATGAAACCCCTGGGCGATGCCTTTGTAAAACTGATCAAAATGATCATCGCACCGGTTATTTTTTGCACCGTGGTCACCGGCATTGCCGGTATGGAGAGCATGAAAGCCGTGGGGCGCACCGGCGCGGTTGCGCTGCTCTATTTTGAGATTGTCAGCACCATTGCCCTGATTATCGGGCTGATTGTGGTCAACGTATTACAACCCGGCGCCGGGATGAATGTCGACCCTTCGACGCTGGATGCCAAAGCGGTTGCGGTGTATGCCGAACAGGCTCAGCATCAGGGCGTGATTCCATTCTTGTTAGATATTATTCCCGACAGCATCATCGGCGCTTTCGCCAGTGGCAATATTTTACAGGTTTTGCTGTTTGCCATTCTGTTTGGCTTTGCCCTGCATCATTTGGGCGATAAAGGCACCCTGATGTTCAATGTCATCGAGAACTTCTCGAAGGTGATTTTTGGCATCATCAATATGATTATGCGTTTGGCGCCGCTTGGCGCGTTTGGCGCGATGGCATTCACGATTGGTAAATATGGCGTGGGATCGCTGGTGCAACTGGGCCAATTGATTCTCTGTTTCTACATCACCTGTATTTTGTTTGTGGTGATTGTGCTGGGCGTTATCGCACGTTATACCGGTTTTAATATCTTTAAATTCATTAGCTACATTAAAGAAGAGCTGCTGATCGTATTAGGAACCTCGTCTTCAGAATCCGCCTTACCGCGGATGCTGGATAAAATGGAAAAACTGGGTTGTAAGAAGTCAGTGGTCGGCTTGGTTATCCCGACCGGTTATTCTTTTAATCTTGATGGCACCTCGATTTATCTGACCATGGCGGCCGTGTTTATCGCTCAGGCAACCAATAGCCATATGGATATTTTGCATCAGGTTACGTTGCTGGTGGTGTTACTGCTGTCGTCAAAAGGGGCGGCTGGCGTTACCGGTAGTGGCTTTATTGTGTTGGCGGCGACGCTCTCGGCGGTAGGGCATCTGCCGGTTGCGGGTCTGGCGTTAATTCTCGGGATTGACCGTTTCATGTCGGAAGCGCGTGCGTTGACCAATTTGGTGGGGAATGGCGTGGCGACGGTTTTCGTCGCCAAGTGGGTCGGACAGTTGGATGAAACGCAATTGAAAGAGACGCTCAGCTCGGCCAAAAAGTCAAAAAAGGTGTCTGAAACGTCTCTTTAAGCTACTCATTCAGCGAAAAATCGCCCCCAAATGCCTGCCGCATCTTGCCCTCGCGGCGGGCATTTGCATAATAAACCCACTTATCTTTTTTCATGATATTTCACTTCGTTGCGTGACATCCTCGTCTTCGCGTGGTCTAAGAAGCGATTCTTGTAATATACGGCGGCTTTTCCTGGTCATTGCCTGATCATTAAGCGGAAAGAGAGTGGTAAGTCGTACCGGGCCAGTGAGTATTATTTTTTTGGTTTGTGATTGAGTAGGGGTTCGCAATGCAGGGCACCAGAATACGTCTTTTGGTTGGTGGTTTGTTGCTGGTAGCGGCTGGTAGCACGGTGCAGGCTGAAACACTACAACCGGATCCTGCCTGGCAGCAGGGCAAATTAGACAATGGATTTAGCTGGCAGTTGCTGAGTACGCCGCAGCGCCCTGGCGATCGAGTAGAAATTCGTTTGTTAGTTAGTACTGGCTCACTTGTCGAAGGGGCAACACAAACGGGTTATAGCCATTTATTGCCGCGTTTGGCGATGGTGCATAACGCGGCGCTGGACCCGGCGCAGCAGCGCGCATTGTGGCAACAGGGTATGGACCCGGGCCATCCTTTGCCGCCCGCAATTACTTCCTATGATTACACCATTTATAATTTAAGCTTGCCGAATAACCGGCCCGAAATGGTGAAGGAAGCCTTGGATTGGCTGGCGGCCACCGCCGGTAAAATGAGTATTAATGAACAAGTGGTTAACACCGCTATCGCTGCGGATGATCCTATTGCGACTTGGCCGGCTAACACGCAGGACGTTTGGTGGCGTTACCGCATGAAAGGCTCAAGTTTACTGGGGCACGATCCGGCGGAAGCGCCGAAAGCGCCGCTGGATGTTGCGCAAGTTAACGCGTTTTATAAGCAGTGGTACACACCGGATGCGATGACGTTATTTGTGGTAGGTAACGTTGATAGTCGCAGCCTGACCGAGCAGATCGGTAAAGCCTTTTCGTCGCTGGAAGGTAAACGTGAAACACCTTCGCCAATTCCAACACTCTCTCCGTTGCCGCATGAGCCGGTTAATCTGGTGAATGGCGATGTAACGCAGGATCGCTTGTCACTGGTGTGGGACACGCCCTGGCAACCCATTCGTGACTCGCAAAATTTGATGCATTACTGGCAAAGTGACCTGGCGCGTGAAGCGCTATTTTGGCATGTGCAACGTGTGTTGAGCGACAGTAAAGCGCAGGGTGTTCAGGTTGGGTTCGACTGCCGGGTGCTGTATCAGCGCGCGCAGTGCGGTATCAATATGGATTCAGGGAATGCCGGGCTTGAGAACAATATGACGTTGGTCGCTCATGAGTTGGCGAATATTCGCGACAATGGCTTACCGCAAGCGGAGTTTGATGCGCTGATGGCGCAGAAAGTGGCTGAGTTGAATAAGCTGTTCGCGACGTATGCGCGCACCGATACTGATGTATTAATGAGTCAGCGTTTACGTTCACAACAGAATGCGGTCGTGGATATTGCGCCTGAGCAGTATCAGACGTTGCGGCAGGCTTTTTTATCTAATCTAACCTTGCCGATGTTGAATGAGGAGCTCCGTCAGCAGTTGTCGCAGGAGTTGACGATGGTGTTAATGCAACCGCAAGGTGAGCCGGAGATTAATATCAAAGCGTTGCATGAGAACTGGCAGAAGATTATGACGCCGCCGCCTGCGCCACCCGCCGTGTCGGAGGATAATAAGCCTGAGGTTTCGGACATCCCGGCGCCACAGTCATAATAGCATCAGCGCGGGGCTAGCTGCTCCGCGCTGATTGTGAGTGTTTACTAACTTCATTAAACCACACGCAACTCTTCGTAAGACAACATGATATGAATGTGGCATTAGGTCAAAAATGGCCCTGGCTTTAATTCTGTAACCGACACAAGACCAGGTACTCTCAGAGGGGGGAAAGGCGGCCAGTTCAGCAGAGAAAACGATCACGCCAGGCAGAATAAATCGTTTCTTTGTCCTGGAACAATGACGTTAAAATCACGCGCTGGTTACGATGGAACGTTATTTACACATAGGAATGTGAAGGGAATCGGCATGGAAATTATTGGCGACAATACCTGTGTCACCAGCCTCAGGCCCAAAGGGAAGGTTGTTTACTGTCGCGGTGAGCCGCATAAATACTGGCTTGAACTTCAGTTCGTGGATGAGAACAATACCCCGATAGCCGGGCTGAACGTACAACTGAAATACTCTCCACTGGCCTCTGAGAGGGAGGTCGCCATCGCTCGTAGTCGCGGCTACGACTACAACCCCACGCCTCCGCCTAATCCGCCCGCCGGAGTGACCGACAGCCAGGGACTGGTCCGTTTCGATGACCTCTACTGGATCACGGTTAATGTGAAGGTTGACGGTCAGCAACTGGCCGATGAAATGGAACAGCGGCCGCTGGGCGTTCGCCGCAACCCGAACAGCCAGCCGGTGACCAATAATTTATTCAGACCGGAAACCCGCGACCCGTCATGGTGCACTGATGTGCAGGAGAAAGCAGAGGCCAGCGGGCATATGCATCATTATGTCACTATTGGCGAACTCTGTGACCGGCTGCCGCATATTGAGGGCTGGAATGCGCCTGAGCCGCCGAAATTCCATTTCCCGCCGGGAAAATCGCTGAAAGGGACGGAGATTGCGCGGGAGGCGCTGGAAAAACGGCATGTGATTGAGATCTGCCCGTTCCGGGCATGGGTGCTGGCGTTGCACGACACGAAAGAGTACGACCTTGCCAACGGATATAACCTCGGCATTATGGCCGATCTCGCCTATACCGCAGAAGCGGCAAACCCGGCCATCGATTATTTTTTCCGTCAGAAGTGCCAGGATCTGTCCTGTATCCCGCAATTTGCGGAGTTCCCTTCTTATTTTCACGCGTTGGCGGTAGATGTACCGTTCCGTGACCACTATCGGGCTCCGGTCTACCTGAACACAGGGGCAGAACAGTACGGGGAAGGCGATACCCGACTGTTTACGGTGGAATGTGGTATGCACGTGCTGGTTGCCTGGTGCGGCACCGACAGCCTGCTGAATGTGGTAACCGATTTATCCTTTGCGCCGAAGCGCTGCCTGCCGGATTTGGCCGGTGAGGGATATGTTCACGGTGGTTTTCTGGAAGCTTATCAGCTGGCGAAGCGGAAGTTTGGAGAGAAGTTTGATCTTCGAGCGCTCAGAACATCTTTAGACAAAGGAAAGTCGCTGTTCATTTGCGGGCATAGTCTGGGCGGTGCGCTGGCGCTGCTGTATGCCGCCGAGATGAAAGTTTATCATCCCGTGCTCTACACCTATGGCATGCCGCGCACCTTTACGCGTAAGGCGATAGCCTCACTGAGCGCCATCACGCATTACCGGCACGTCAACGATAACGACACGATTACGCAGATCCCCCCGGATGCCGATCTTGATAATGCGTTCTACGAGGTGTGGGGCCCACTGGGGGACAAGCTGGGGTTCGACTGGTCGCTGACCACGGCCGCCGGGCTCAGTGTGACGGTACGGGATCTGACGTATCAGTCGGCGGGACTGATGGAGAAAAAAGATCCGTACTGGCACCACGGCAGTACGGTAATATTTTTCCGGGCGCAGCAGTGCGCGATACGGGCCGCCAGTCGATACCAGAAAAGCCTGATCGACGGCCAGACATACACCCGGCATTTTGTGGCTGTGAAGCTGTTCCTGGTGCCGTCCCTGAATGAGGAGTGCCTGAAATCCACCGGCGAGCATCAGGTGGCGTTTATCCAGTGTCTGGATCCGGCCAGCCTGAAAAAGACCTTTCCACAGAATACCAATCCGGTGCTGAACGGCATTGGTACCGATCCCCGCAGCCACTCAATGGCGCACCGCTATCTGCCGTATCTCCATAATCAGGTGCTGGAGCTGGCCGACCCGGCGCGAGATATGAGCAGAAAAGCGATGCGGGAGAGATTCCGGGGCGAGGTTGAGAAGGATGCATCCGGCAGCAATCCGGATGAGGTGGAGCGCAACCGCGGGTTCCTGGCGCTTCAGGATATGTTGCCGGTAACGCTGAAACGGACACGGGCTGAGGAAACCGGAAAAAATGCGCTGATCCGCTTTGCGGAGGTAACGGATGAAGACGTTGAATTTTCTCAGTAGAGCCGCTGTTATTGGGTCCGCTTTCGGGCTGCTTTGCGGGTGTGATAACCGGCCTGACCGTACGCTGTCGCCCCGGGAGGAGGCTAAATGGGTGACGGTGACTTTTCGCGTACCGGAAGGAATAACGCTTAAACCTGCGGAGCTGCTGTACCGCTCGGAACAGTGTAAATCTGTGCGCTATAACTCGAGTAATGAGCCTCATAATATTCCGGGCTACAACGATGTTGAACAGCCCTTCAGTTCGCAGGACGGCAGCGATAGTCGACGTCTGCGGGTTGCCGTGGATGGCGGCGGCTCATGCCACTGGCAGCTGAACTCACTGATGGTAAGCTTCAGGATAGCGGGAGATAATCCACTGGTGAAGGGAAAAGAGGTGATTGATACCAGCTATATCTTCGATTTCGGCGACTACGGACTCAGTGACGGCTACGGGACCGGGCGGGCTAAAGCATTCGGCGGTGAGCAACTGGCGCTGAAAACAGACTTTTTCCCTATGGTTGTTCACCATATAGATAATAAATTAGACCTGTCTCTTTTTGGTGGTGATACAGGACGCGAGCAATGGCGGAGAAGATATAAAATAGTAAATGCGAAACGCATTGATATTGAACCACAAATACATTTAACAAAAGTAGTTGAGTTAGTACCACCTGCTATTCGTCCTGGAAACCTGACTGCAACTTATCCTGATGGCAGTAGTGAAGAAATACCTTATATCTACCCGGATTACAACAAGTTACTGTCGATGAAATAATCAAAGCATGCATTAAGTAAAAGGATCTTCCTGAGGTCCTTCTACGCCTTCAACCTCCGAACTCGCTCGTTTTATTTATCCGGCAGAACCGCATTAAAAATGCACTTAGCGTACGGTTGGGCTTCAAACCCCATGAATTTTTATTAAGCTACGCATAACTCTTCGTAAGACAACACCATATGAACGTGGTATTAAGTCAAAAAAAGGGTCTTGGTTTTAGCTCTGTAACCTACACAAGGCAGACTATTCTCAGAGTAAAAGCGACCGTTTCAGCAGAGAAAGTCGTTTCTTTGTCGTGGAGCAATGACGTTAAAATTACGCCCTGGTTACGATGGAACGTTATTTATACATAATAATGTGCAGGGAATCAGCATGGAAATTATTGGCGATAACACCTGTGTCACCAGCCTCAGCCTCAGCCTCAGCCTCAGCCTCAAAGGGAAGGCCGTTTACTATCGCGGTGGGCCGCATAAATACTGGCTTGAATTCCAGTTCGTGGATGAGAACACCAACCTGGTGCTGAACGGCATCGGAACCGATCCCCGTAGCCATTCGATGGCGCACTGCTATCTGCCGTATCTCCAAAAATGCCCCGGAGGTAACGGATGAAGACGTTGAATTCTCTCAGTAGAGCCGCTGTTATTGGGTCCGCTTTCGGGCTGCTTTGCGGGTGTGATAACCGGCCTGACCGGACGCTTTCACCTCCTGAAGATGCCAGATGGGTGACGGTGACTTTTCGCGTGCCGGAAGGGATAGCGCTACAGCCTGCAGAGCTACTGTACCGTTCGGCGCAGTGCAAATCTGTACGCTATAACTCGAGTAATGAGCCTCATGATATTCCGGGCTATAACGATGTTGAGCGGCTATTCAGTGCGCAGGAGAACAGTAATATCCGCCATCTGCGCGTTGCTGTAGATGGCGGCGGCCGGTGTCACTGGCAACTGAACTCGCTGAGGGTGAGCTTCAGGATTGCGGGAGATAATCCGCTGGTGAAGGGAAAAGAGGTTATCGATACCAGCTATATCTTTGACTTCGGGGCCTACGGACTCAGCGACGGTTACGGAACCGGGCGGGCTAAAGCGTTCAGCGGGGAGCGGCTGGATCTGAAAACAGACTTTTTCCCTATGGTATTTATTAATCATATGTTCAAAAAAACAACACTGAAACTTTTTGCGGGGGATACTAATTACGAGCAATGGCGTCGACGTTATCGCTTGTCTAATACGGATAACATTTATCTGAATCCATTAGTACATATCAATAAGCTCGTTACACTTGAGAGTCCTAATCCCCCTCCAGGAAATATTACCGCACTCTATCCTGATGGCAGCCGTGAGGATATACCGTATATCTATCCAGATCACGACAAGTTACTGTCGTTAAAATAATCAAATCATGCATTAAGTAAAAGGATCTTCCTGAGATCCTTTTACGCCTTCAAACGCCAGGAATTTTTAAACCACACGCAACTCTTCGTAAGACAACATCACATGTTCACGGTAGGCCGGACGCTGTGTGAGGCGTTGATAATACGCGTAAAGCGCCGGTAAGTCGGCCCGCTCCATATCCAGGTCAAAGTAGCGATACAACAGTGAGCCAAACGGAATATCGGCCAGGGTCAGTTGATTACCCACTAAAAAGTCGTGCTGCGACAGGCGTTGCTCCGCAATGTTTAAAAAGCCAGTCAGGCGAACTATTGCGGCGTGGATCGCTTCAGGGTGGCGATCTTTTTCCGCCACCCTAACCAGTTGCCAAAAAATAGGCGCGGTAAAGTTGAGCGAAACGTTTATTTTGGCCCACTCGGCCCAAATGTCGACTTCGGTACGGGCGGTTAGATCGCGCGGCCAGAATATCTCACTGCCATAACGCTGGCCTAAATAACGTAAGATAGCGTTGGTTTCAAACAGCGCAGGCCCGTTATCATCTTTTAGTACCGGTACCAGGCCGTTTGGATTCATTGCCAGAAAGTCCGGCGTATCGTTCCCGCCGTATTTCCCGCCGACGTCGTAGCGCTCAAAGGGGAGCTGGAGTTCACCAATACCCCACATTAATGACTGCACGTTAGATGATGTTTTACGACCCCAAACCGTTAACATTGCGTTACCTCCCGCGAATAAAGTGTATAAGGCGGTGAAACTAAACCTGGCGTCATTATTGCGGCATGGCGCTTAACGGAATAATTGCGCCGCGATACTGAATTACCGTACTGGCCGTAAGATGACCACGTTTAGCCGCCTCTTCGGCGCTGCCGCCCTGTAACCGCACGGATAAATAACCAGCGCTAAAAGAGTCGCCCGCGGCCGTGGTATCCACCACTTTTTCCGGCGGCAGTTTTATCGCCGGTACGCTGAGTAACGGCGCATCTCCGAGGGCGATTAAACAGGCCTCGGCGCCGCGTTTAATCACGATCTCTTCCACGCCTGCACCGCGTGCGCGGGCCACTACGGCTTCAACTGGCTCCTCGCCCCACAACGCGGTTTCATCGTCCAGCGTCAAAAACGCAATATCGGTGTGGGACAACATGGTGTGGTAAGCATGCTGCGTCTGTTGCGGGTTTGCCCACAGACGGGGACGATAGTTATTATCAAAAATAACCTTACCGCCGTTGCGACGACATTCCGCTAGCAGCGTCATCAGCTTTTCACGGCTCTCTGCGCTTAATATCGCCAGGCTAATACCACTTAAGTACAGATAATCGCATTGTGCGAGTTGGCGGCAAATGTCTGCGGTATCCGGGCCTTCCAGCCAGTAGCGCGCGGCGGCTTCATTGCGCCAATAATAGAAAGTCCGTTCACCGCGCGCATCGGTTTCGATGAAGTATAAACCGGGTAGCTTATTTTCCAGACGCTGGATAAGGCCGGTATCGACCCCTTCACGCTGCCAGGCGTGCAGCATTTCATCACTAAAATTGTCGGTCCCCAACGCGGTGACATAGGCGACGCTTAATTGTTCAGCCGCCACCTGACGGGCGACATAGACCGCCGTATTCAGGGTATCGCCGCCAAAGCCGCGGCTGAGCGCGGTTCCTTTCTCTGATAGCTCAATCATGCATTCGCCAATAATGGCTATTTTTTTCGTCGTCATCGATCTTAGCCTGTAGAAAAATCAGCCTTTAGTCTCGCCGTCGTTGTGAGGGGAGTCAATGATTTAAAACAGTGTTTTAATTTTATTTAAGTGCAGCGTATGCTGATTAAACTGCCTGATAAGGCGGCGAAATACAGTGCTATTGTCGCGATTGAATATGCAGACGGCTGGTAGAGTGCTTCGGCGAAGGGTTAACCGATGGTGACCATACGTTATCCCGACGCTGGCAAGCGCGGGCAACCTTTATAATCAGGAAACCAAGCATGAGGATGAAGAATATCGGTCGCCGGCTTTCCTCCTCCGATGCCGTGCGCCAACATCCGACTACGCGCTGCTACTGGCAGCAGTGTCGCCGCGACTATACGTTTCAACCGATCTATCGTGTGTGCGGTCGTCTCATGGCGATTGAACTGCTCACCGCTGTGTTTCATCCGTCTGCGCCAATGCGGCGCCTCTCTCCGGAAGCCTATTTTACCGCGCTCGATATTTCCTGGCGGCTCCAAATCATTAATGAACAACTGACACTGTTATCCGGCCTGGCGCCGTTTTTTCGCCAGCGTGATGTCATGGCCTCGGTCAATATTGATGGCCCAACCCTGTTGGCGATCCGTCGCCATCCGGCAATCGGCGCGCTGGTCGCCAGTTTGCCGTGGGTTCGTTTTGAACTGGTTGAGCATGCCGTGTTGCCGCAGGAGGAGTGGGTTGCGCAGATGCCGGAACTGGGCGCGCTGTGGTTGGATGATTTTGGCACCGGCATGGCTAACTTTTCAGCGCTGACGGAATTGAAATATGAGCATGTTAAGCTTTCACGTGGCTTATTTACCCAATTGCGGCAAACGGATGAAGGCCGCCATTTGTTCCCAATGCTCCTGGCGCTGATTAACCGCTACTGCAAAGGCGTGATTGTAGAAGGCGTTGAAACCGAGGAAGAGTGGCAACAGGTGCGTAATTCCCCAGCCTGTGCCGCACAAGGCTATTATTTCGCGCGCCCCGCGCCATTTAGCCAATTATCTGACCTACCATTCCAGCTCGCTTAATGCCGATTGCTCGCCTCTCGTCTATGTTTATATAAAGACAGGGGTCTGGTAAGGAGACAAATATGTCGCGAGCGGGGAAAATAGCCAGTTGGGTGGTCGGAATTTTGTTGTTGCTGGTTGTGGTGATTGTCGTGGTGATCGCTACCTTCGACTGGAATCGCCTAAAACCTACCATTAACCAGAAAGTTTCGGCTGAATTAAATCGTCCTTTCGCCATTCGTGGCGATTTAGGCGTAGCGTGGGAGCGTAATCGGGAAGAGCCAGGCTGGCGTAGTTGGGTACCTTGGCCGCATGTTCATGCGGAAGATATTATGCTGGGTAACCCACCGGAAATTCCGCAACTGGCGATGGTGCATTTGCAGCGCGTGGATGCCACGCTGGCGCCGCTCGCGCTGTTGGGTAAACAGGTCTATATCCCGTGGATTAAATTGCAGCAGCCCGATGCCAGCCTTATTCAGACCGCGGATAAAAAGAATAACTGGACCTTCAACCTCGCCGGTAGCGATGATAAAGAGGCTAATCAACCCCCTTCTGCCTGGTCGTTCCGGCTGGACAATATCATGTTTGATCGCGGACAAATCGATTACCGCGATGCGATCAACCGTGCCGATGTGCATGTGGTGGTCGACCCGTTAGGGAAGCCAGTACCTTATGTGCAAATTGCGGGCGGTGATGAGAGCAAACGCCAGGATGCGGCCAATTTTGTATTCGGCTGGAAAGCAGACGGTACCTATAACAATGAGCAGCTAGATGGCGAAGGGAAAATTGGCGGCATGCTGTCTCTGCGCAGTAAAACCACGCCGTTCCCGATTGAGGCCGATGTTCGCAATGGTACCACGCGTGTCAGGCTGGCCGGGAGTTTGCAAGATCCGCTCAACCTTGGCGGCCTTGATCTCCGCCTGCGCTTCTCCGGCGATACGCTCGCCAATCTTTATGGGCTGACCGGTGTTCTGTTGCCGGATACGCCGCCGTATGAAACCGATGGTCATCTGATTGTGCACTTCCGCCAGGCGGGCGGCCCGGTGTTTCGCTATGACAATTTCAATGGACATATTGGCGATAGCGATATTCATGGTTCTCTCACCTATAGCCAGGGTAAACCACGCCCTAAACTGGAGGGATCGCTGGAATCTCGTCAGTTGCGTATGGCCGATCTGGGGCCATTAATTGGCGTCGACTCAGGGAAAGGGAGTGAAAAAACCAAACAGGCGAAGGCGAAGCGCGGCGATGCGTCTACGCAACCGGCAGACCGGGTGTTACCGCATGATAAGTTCGATACCAAAAGCTGGGATGTGATGGATGCGGATGTGAAGTTTAGCGGCAAACGTATTGAGCACAGTAACTCGCTGCCGTTAAGCGATCTCTATACCCACTTGATGCTGCAAAACGGCGATCTACGTTTAGATCCGTTACGGTTTAGCATGGCGGGCGGTAACCTGAACGCCGCTATTCATCTGGAAGGCGATAAATCGCCGATGCAAGGTCGGGCGGATATTCACGCGCGTAAATTGCATCTACGCCAATTACTGCCGAATGTGAGCGCCATGCAGAACAGCTTGGGCCAACTTAATGGCGATGCGACGTTAAGCGGCACCGGTAACTCGGTGGCGGATTTATTAGCTACCAGCAACGGCGAGTTAAAACTGCTGATGAATGATGGCTTAATTAGCCGCAGCCTGATGGAAATTGTTGGGTTGAACGTCGGTAACTATGTGGTTGGTAAACTGTTTGGAGATGATGAAGTGCGGATTAACTGTGCTGCCGCCAACCTCAATGTACGTAACGGGCTGGCCTCGACACGTCTGTTTGTCTTCGATACCGAAAACGCCATTATCAATATCAGCGGCACCACTAACTTCGCCAATGAGCGGATGGATTTGTCTATTGATCCGCAAAGCAAAGGGATCCGCATTATTACCTTGCGTTCGCCGCTGTATGTGCGGGGTACTTTCAAAAATCCGGATGCCGGCGTAAAAGCCGGGCCACTGATTGCCCGCGGCGCGGCGGCGGTCGCATTAGGCGCGGTGGTTGCTCCGGCTGCGGCACTGTTAGCCTTGGTATCGCCAAGCGATAATCAGGACAACCAGTGCGTAAATGTCCTGCAACAGATGAAAGGGAAAAAATAGCGGGCGTTTAATTCAGGGCGGCGGGCATCGCCGCCCTGAAGGATTAGCCTTCGTACAACGTCTGATGGCGTGTCTCTTTACAGGCGAGCAACGCAATCAGCGTTAATACCGCCATTGAAGCCAAATACAGACCCACGGCAAACAGGCCGTAATGGGTGTTTAGCCAGGTAGCGATATAGGGTGCCACCGAGGCGCCAAGTATCGACGACAGATTGTAAGAGAATGACGCGCCGGTGTAGCGAACTTCGGTAGGAAACAGTTCCGGCAGTAAAGCGCCCATTGGGCCGAAGGTCAGCCCCATCACGCTCAACCCTAATAACAGGAAGCTCATCACCACCAGTTGATTACCCGAGCCGAGCATTACGGGAAACAGCAGTGAAAACGCGATAATCAACAACGTAATGGTGATCATTGTCTTACGGCGGCCAAAACGGTCTGCCAACAATCCGGCAATTGGGACCATGACGCCAAAACCAATCACCGCCACCATTAACATCCACAGGAAGCTATTGCGCGAGAAGCCGAGACCTGCCGGCGCGGGCGCGGTACCGTAACTCATGGAATAGACCGTCATGATGTAAAACAGCGTGTAGGTGGCCAGCATAATAAAGGTGCCAAGGATGGTCGCCGTCAGATGTTTACTCAGCAGCGTACCAATTGGCACTCGCACCTGTTTCTTCTCTTTTTGGACCTTGGCAAATACCGGGCTTTCATGCAGCGAGACGCGCACATACAGGCCAATCAATACCAACACTGCGGAGAGGACGAACGGCAGACGCCAACCCCATGCCATAAACTGCTCATCGGTTAACAGCCAGGAAAGCAGCAGAAAGGTGCCATTCGCGAAGAAAAAGCCAATTGGTGCGCCTAATTGCGGAAAAGAGCCATAGAGCGCGCGTTTTTTCGCCGGTGCGTTTTCGGTAGCCAGCAAGGCCGCGCCGCCCCATTCGCCGCCCAGACCCAGCCCCTGACCAAAGCGCGCCAGAGCCAGCAGCATCGGCGCGAATACACCGAGGGTGGCATAGCTCGGTAGCAGGCCGATAACCACGGTTGAAATTCCCATCGTTAAGAGTGACGCCACCAGCGTAGCTTTGCGCCCTATGCGATCGCCAAAGTGGCCAAACAACGCCGACCCAATCGGGCGCGCAACAAAGGCGATGGCGAAGGTGGCTAGCGACTGTAGCGTGGCAACCGTGGCATCGCCCTGCGGGAAGAAAATATGCGGGAAAACAATCACCGCGGCAGTGGCGTAGATATAAAAATCGAAAAATTCGATAGCGGTGCCAATCAGCGACGCGACCACCACTTTACTGCGGGAGTTAACCGGCGTGGCGTCCTGTTCGGTGTCGAGCGTTGGGGCGATAGAGGCTTGCATAATTGTTTCTTATTTGTAAATCCAGACAAAGAATCTTACGCACCCGTTTGCCCCGGTTCAATGGTTACCGGGTGTGGAAGCGGGTACGGAAACGTCGGCGAAGAAGATAATATTTAACACGGCAGCTTTATTGGCGGATGGCAGGAATACGCTGGCTTTTTCTGGCGCGAAACACTGTCTGTTGCGTGAATAAAAGTGAAATCTGGCATTCCGGCTGGCGGTTTACTCAACAGGCGCGGGTTTTCGCTGCCTGCTGCATGTAAACCGCCGGCTTCGTGGGCTAGTGGTGGGGGGTTGCCAGAACCGCTTCATCTTCTTTATCGTCCTTATATTTCGCGGTGGCTATCCAGGCGGCGCAAAACAGCGTCAAACGGGCAAAGAAATAGAAGAACGCCATTAACCCTAGCACGGAACCGAATGCCGCGCCGGAGGGCGAAGAGGCCAGTTTTGGCAGAGTAAAGGTCATAATAAATTTAATCACTTCAAACCCGATCGCGGCCAGCAAGGTGCCGCGAAAGAGCGCTTTCTTGCGGGGTTTATGGCGCGGCAAGATCCAAAAAATCCACAAAAACAGCAGATAGTTGGCGAAGATAGAAATTGACAGCGCGATGATGGTCATCGCCGGGCGCAGCCACTCAATACCATCAAGACCGAGCGCCTTGACGATTGCCGCCTGCGCCGAACCGGCGATTGAGGTTAATGACAGGGTAATAATCAGCGCCAGCACCAGCCCGGTCAGTGAAATGAAATCGCGGCTGTATTTAAAGTAAATTTTCTCTTTATCCTGCGGGTTACGCTCCCATACATCGCGCGACTGCGCGCGAATCGCCTCACGCAGGTTACCCATCCAACTAATACCGGAGTACAGGGCCAGCAGTAAACCGGTCAAGCCTACCGTAGTGCGTTGTCGGACCGCCGTATTTACCGTATTTTTTAGCGTATTCGCCAGCGTGGGATCGCTGATATTGCTCACCATGCGGTTGATAAGCTCAGTGAGCAAATCGGGATGCGACGCCAGCACGAAACCGACGGCGGCGAAAGAAACCATCAAAATTGGGATGAGCGAAAGAAAAGAGAAGTAGGTAATTGCCGCGCCAAACTGGCTGCCGAGACGATCGTTAAACCGTTCGCCCGCGCGAATAAAGTGTGCGACGGCAGGGATCGCCTGAAACCAACTGACCAGACGCGAAACCCGCGTAATTGACCGATCCACAGTGGGGTTGCCGGTTTTAAGGGCAATCAGAGGCTTCTCCGCCTGGGATGGATTGTTGGTTGAGTCGTGCTGTTGCTTATCAGTCATGAAGCCGTTAGATCCTTCGCTTTAAGTATCCAGATTAAAATTATAGCCTTGCTCTCACTCAATGTGACGTTTCATTAGCTGCATGAGCCATTCCATAAACACTCGCACGCGTTGTGCAAGGTTACGCCGATGCGGATAGACCAGTGATACAGGCATCGGTTGCGCGCGGAAAGCTGGCAATACTTCAACAAGTTGCTGCGCATGCAGCCGGGTGAAGCAGCCGACACGCGGTATTTGAATAATGCCCAAACCCGCCAGGCAAGCGGCTAAATAAGTTTGCGTACTGTTAACCGTTACCACACCGCCGGTTTGAATCAACTGGCTGCGTTTGCCATCAAAAAACTCGAAGCCTTGCGGCACGCTACCCAAGTGTTGGCTGTAATGCACCATGGCATGCTGGGATAAATCCTCCAGCGTTTGCGGCACGCCGAAGCGAGCGAGATAATCAGGGCTGGCGCAATTTACCATCGTTAAATGCCCTAGCGTGCGAGCAATTAGCCCGGAATCTTTGAGTTGCCCGACGCGCACCACACAATCAAAGCCTTCGCGGACGACATCGACCAAGCGGTCGCTGCTACTGAGCTCTAATTCAATGCCGGGATAGTGCTGAAGGAAAGAGGACAGGTGCGGGATCACTACATCAGTGGCCATTGCTGCGGGCATATCGACCCGCAGGCGGCCGCTGAGAGTCGCGGGATCGGTTTGGAAGAGCGCATCCATCTCGTCAAGCGTTGCCAACAGATCGAGGCAGCGCTCGTAATAGACCAGCCCATCCTGTGTAAGCTGCACGCGTCGAGTGGTGCGGTGCAACAGACGCGTACCCATCTGGTTTTCCAGCGCCTGCAATTGGCGTGATACGCTACCTTTCGGTAAGCCGAGACTTTCTGCCGCCCGGGTAAAACTCTCCATTTCTGCGACCCTGACAAAGACGCGCATTGCATGAATTTTATCCATTTGTGCACCAATTGTTGTTTTAACTGAAACAGTGAAGCGCATTTGATGGTGTTTATAGATCAAACTGACAGGAATATCCTCTTTTTTCACCTTGTTACTTCAGCAGGAGAGAAAAATGACGCGTAAAATTGCATTGATCACCGGCGGCAGCCGCGGACTAGGGCGAAATGCGGCGCTAAAGCTGGCAGAAAAACAGATTGACATCATTTTAACCTGGCGCAGCAAACAGCAAGACGCACTGGCGGTGGTGAAAGAAATTGAAGCGCGCGGCGCGCGCGCAGTGGCGCTACCGCTGGATGTGGCGAAGAGTGACAGCTTTGACGCTTTTGTCACGCAAGTCCGACAGCAGCTTAACCAAGTGTGGCAACGCGAAGATATTGATTATTTAATCAACAATGCAGGGGTTGGGATTGCCAGCCCGTTCGCCGAAACCAGTGAAGCGCAGTTTGATGAGCTAATGAATATCCATCTTAAAGGCCCGTTTTTCCTGACGCAGAAGCTGTTGCCGTTTATCAAACAGGGCGGTCGGATCCTGAATATTTCTAGCGGGCTGGCGCGCTTTAGTTTGCCGGGTTACGGCACCTATGCGGCGATGAAGGGCGCGATGGAAGTGTTAACGCGTTATCAAGCGAAAGAGTTGGGCGCGCGCGGTATCGCGGTGAATATCCTTGCGCCTGGCGCCATTGAAACCGACTTTGGCGGCGCGGTGGTGCGTGATAATCCTGAAGTTAATCAGCAGATTGCCGCACAAACCGCATTAGGTCGGGTCGGTCTGCCAGAGGATATTGGCGCTGCGGTTGCCGCCATTTTGAGTGAGGAGATGGGTTGGGTGAATGGGCAACGCATTGAGGCTTCCGGCGGAATGTTCCTGTAATTCGACGTTGTAAAAGTAGAAAGCGGCTATAACCAAGGTGTGGGTTAAGACGGTATGGCCGCTACTTCAGCCACGGTTACCAGGTGAACAAGATTTCAGGGCGCACGTTTGGCGGCGTCAGAATAGACGGCTGAGCGTTCTCGTTTGCCAACCGCAATTACGAAAACCACCACTCTGGCATCTTGAACCTGATAGCGAGACGATAACCTGATGCGCGTAATTTAATCTTATAACAGTCAGCCATACCATGCAGTCTGTTGGCTTCAATACGCGGGGATTGCAATACCTCGGCGAGTTTCTTTTTCAGTTGTTCACGAACGGTTTGGCCCAACTTACGCCATTCCTTAAGCGCCCGTTCGTCAAAATCCAGTAGATACGCCATCAAAGATCATCCAGGGAAATCCGGACAGGTTTAGGGTTGCGCAGCCGTTCTCTAACCATTTCGACGAGTTCCGCATCTTCTTCGCTGAGCAGCGTTTGTTTGAAAGGAAGCCGATCATTATCTGCAATATATTCAAGTGTCAGACGGAGGGCTTCTGATGGAGTAACGCCCAGTTTTTCAAGCGCAGCGAACGAACGCGCTTTCAAATCATCATCAATACGAAGGTTAATGCTACCCATATATTCACCTCAATCTTGCCATTACATCTGTCATTACAAGTATTACACTGGTCCGAAAAATAAGCAATGCTTGCTAACCGCAATCAACCGGGCTATCAATATGCTTATGCTTTGAATAAAAAGAGAAAGTAGCATGTTGAAAATACTCGGACGTCTCTCGTCAATCAACGTTAGAAAAGTGCTGTGGGTATGTGATGAACTGGCAATCCCGTTCCGCCGCGAAGAGTGGGGCGAAGGATTCCGCTCGCCGCAAGAAGCGGAGTTCCTCGCCTTAAATCCGAATGCGATGATCCCGGTAATACAGGATGGCGACTTCGTGATGTGGGAATCGAACGCGATTATCCGCTACCTGGCAAATGCGTATGGCGGCGGGTGGCTCTATCCGGAAGATGCGCGCGCCCGCGCGCCGGTCGACCAATGGATCGACTGGCAGGCCACCGAGTTAAATACCGCCTGGCGCTATGCATTTATGTCGCTGGTGCGTAATTCTCCGGCACATCAAGATCCGCGTCTGCTGGCCGCCGCCTGTAAAGGGTGGGCACACACCATGGGCATCCTTAATCAACAACTGGAAAAAACCAAAGGCTATGTCGCCGGTGCGACCTTTTCTTTAGCGGATATTCCAATTGGGCTCTCGGTTAATCGCTGGTATGAAACGCCGTTAGACCACCCGGATTATCCGGCGGTGCGTGCCTATTATGAGCGCCTCACCGGGCGCCACGGTTATGCGACCTGGGGCCGCAATGGCACGCCATAGCGCGTCGGGTTATTTTGACCAACGCCAGTTCTGGACTTCAGGGAGATCTTCACCATATTCGCGTACATAAGCGTGATGTTCGGCGATCTTCTCCTGCAACTGGTCGAGGATCGTCGCTGCCCGATCCTGTAATCCCGGCACGCGCAAAATGGCCTCCTGCGCCAGATGAAAACGATCCAGTTCATTTAATACCGTCATATCGAACGGGGTGGTGGTGGTGCCCTCTTCAATAAAACCGCGAACGTGGAAGTTGCGATGATTATTGCGCTGGTAAGTTAGACGGTGGATCAAGCTGGGATAACCATGAAAGGCGAAAATCACCGGTCGATTTTGGGTAAATAGCGCATCAAATTGCTGCTCCTCCAGACCATGTGGATGCTGATCGTGAGTTTGCAGCGCCAGTAGATCGACCACATTGACGACCCGGATTTTAAGATTCGGCAAATAGTCGCGTAACAGATCGACTGCCGCCAGCGTTTCCATGGTGGGCACGTCACCGGCGCAGGCCATCACCACATCAGGTTCTTCGCCGGGTTGTTCATTGCCTGCCCACTGCCAGATCCCCATTCCGACTTCGCAATGATGAACCGCCTCATCGAAGGTTAACCATTGTGGCTCCGGCTGCTTCCCGGCGATGATCACATTGATCCGATCCCAGGTATGTAGACAGTGATCGGTGACATACAGCAAGGTATTCGCATCCGGCGGCAGGTAGATCCTGACAATATCCGCTTTCTTATTAGCGACATGATCGATGAACCCCGGATCCTGATGACTGTAACCATTGTGATCCTGACGCCAAACGTGGGAAGAGAGTAAATAATTGAGCGAAGCGATCGGTGCGCGCCATTTAAGTTTACGGCTTACTTTTAACCACTTGGCATGCTGGTTAAACATCGAATCGACGATATGGATAAAGGCTTCGTAGCAGTTAAACAACCCGTGTCGACCGGTTAACAGATAACCTTCCAGCCAGCCCTGACATTGATGCTCGCTTAAGATCTCCATCACCCGACCATCGGGCGCCAACTGTTCATCCCAAGGCTTGGTGGCCTCCATCCAGCTACGATTAGTCGCATCAAACACGCGGTTTAGGCGGTTGGAGGCGGTTTCATCGGGGCCAAAGAGACGGAAATTGGTCAGATTTTGGCGGAAAACATCGCTAAGGTAGGCTCCCAGCACTTCCGTTGATTGCGCCTGTGTTTTTCCCGCTTTCTCAATGTCAATGGCATAACGGCGTATGTCCGGGGTGATCAGCTCGCGTCGCAATCGACCCCCGTTAGCATATGGGGTCGCGCCCATGCGTTTTTCACCGTGTGGCGCCAGCGCACGGAGTTCTGCCTTGAGCTTGCCTTGCTCATCAAACAGGTCGTCTGGGTTATAACTGCGCATCCAGTTTTCCAAAATCTCGCGGTGCGCGGCGTCTTCCCGACAAGCGGCGACCGGCACCTGATGCGCGCGCCAGAAATCTTCGACCTTTTTACCATCGACCTGTTTCGGGCCGGTCCAGCCTTTGGGGCTACGTAAAATAATCATTGGCCAGCGCGGCAGCGTGACTTCATCTGTTTGTTGAGCGGCGCGGGCGCGTTGCTGGTAGTGGTGGATCTTGTCAAAGGCATTATCCAGCGCATCAGCCATTTGCCGATGCATATCGGCGGGCTCGTGGCCGCTAACAAACAGTGGCTCATAACCGAAACCGCTAAACAGGCGCCACAGATCTTCGTCGTTAGCGCGGCCTAACAGAGTGGGGTTGGCAATTTTATACCCGTTAAGATGCAGGATCGGGAGCACCGCGCCATCGCGCTGCGGATTGAGGAATTTATTGCCGTGCCAACTGGCCGCTAGCGGCCCGGTTTCCGCTTCGCCATCGCCGATCACGCAGGGCACAATCAGATCGGGATTGTCGAACACTGCCCCGAAAGCGTGCGACAGCGAGTAACCCAGTTCGCCCCCTTCATTGATGGAGCCGGGCGTTTCCGGCGCCGCGTGGCTGGGAATGCCGCCGGGAAACGAAAACTGTTTAAACAATTTGCGCATACCGTCGACATCCTCGCTGATTGCCGGATAGATTTCGCTATAACTGCCTTCCAGCCACGTATTCGCCACCATTCCCGGCCCGCCGTGACCCGGTCCGCAGAGGTAAACCAAATCAACCTCGCGCTGGCGAATAATGCGGTTTAAATGGGCATAAATAAAATTTAATCCCGGCGTGGTTCCCCAGTGCCCCAACAGGCGTGGTTTGATGTGCCGGGCTTCCAGCGGCTGGCGCAATAATGGATTATCCATCAGGTAGATTTGGCCGACAGAGAGATAATTGGCGGCGCGCCAGTAGCGATCGAGTAACGCCAGTTCGTCGCTGGCGGCCGGATGCGTTGAATGCGTCATACTGCTCCTCCTCTAATGAGATCTCTTTTAACCCTGGCAGAAGAACCCCGAAGCAGCCAAAAAGCCGGGCAGATTGAGCGTTATCCATGGAGAGGACAGGGCGCAGACCGCGCCCTGTGAAGGAAGAAAAGATTAAAAGGCGGTGAGCACGGCGTCGACAACCCGATAATCGTCGTCAACCAATGGGAGATAACGCCATTTATCGAAGGCGGTGCAAGGATGGGAGATGCCGCAGCCGACCCAATCGCCCGGCGCTAACGTCTCGGTTTCCGGCAGGCGTAGGTAAGCGTGTTGGTCGTTAACATCGCTAATCACCCACTGCTCGACGGCGCGTAAACCACTGCCATCGCGCAGGCGGGTGGCATGCGGGATCGGGAAGTCCTGATCGAAAGGTACGTCGCGGCGCCCGAAGTCTAACAGCGCCAGGCCCGGTTCCGGGCGCGACAATACACGTCCCCAAATTTCCAGCGCCGGGCGGAAGTGATACGGCGAGCCGGGTTGAGCGAAAGGCGCAATGCGCGCATAGAGCCCGTCATCATGTGCCATATAGGCGCCGGAACGAATCAGGATGGTGTAGGGGATGGAGAGCGTCGCCTGGCGGAAGCGTTCAGCGACAATATCAAACCACGCGCCGCCGCCAGCGCTGAGGATAATCTCTTCGCCGGCAAAGAGGTTTTGCTGCGCCAACTGCTCCGCGACAGTGACGATAAAATCACAATACCCACGGACAATCGCCAGTGAATGCGCGGTGCGCCCGGCGGCAACCGCGCCTTCGTAGCCTGCTACGCCGACTAACTGGAGTGAACGGCTGGCTGAAATGGCATCGGCAATGGTCAGCGCCTCTTCCAGGCTACGGCAACCGGTACGTCCTCCAGCCACCGAGACCTCCAGCAGCACCGAAATGACGCTTTCACCGAGAGAGTCTTCCAGCAGTTTTACGCCTGCCAGCGAATCCACATAACAGAGAAACGCCTGGTCTGGGTGCTGGCGTTGATAATCGGCAATCCAGCGGATACCCGCCGGATCAACCAGCTCATTAGCCAGAAACACATTACGAATGCCAAAGCTACGTAACGCCCGCACCTGCGCCGGGGTCGCGGCGCTTAGACCCCACGCGCCGCCTTCACTGACCGCCTGACGTAAAATGGCAGGCGACATCGAGGTCTTCCCATGTGCCGCCAGCATAACGCCATTTTCGCGACAAAAGGCCGCTAAGTTGTGCAAGTTATCTAACATTGCCGACTGCTTCATCACCATCACTGGCGAGAAAACCTCCGGTGACGATAATACCGGCGTGCCGTTAGCCAGCGGCTGTCGCCCGTCTCCGGCGACGGATTTGTAGTGCGGCGGCGTGCTGATTGGGTCCAGCTTGCCGTCGGCTTGTAGAGGAAAAGATAAAGACATGACCACCTCCGGATTAGTGCTCCAGCACGCGGGAAAGAAATTGCTGCGTGCGCGGATTTTGCGGATTAACGAAGATTTGTTCCGGGACGCCCTGCTCGGCAATCACCCCTTTATCCATAAACACCACCCGGTCGGCGGTTTTACGCGCAAAGCCCATTTCGTGGGTCACGACAACCATTGTCATCCCATCGCGTGCCAGGCCGCGCATCACCTCGGTCACTTCGCCGACCAGTTCCGGGTCGAGGGCCGAGGTTGCTTCATCAAAGAACATAATTTTGGGCTCTACCGCCAGCGCACGCGCAATGGCGACGCGCTGTTGCTGGCCGCCGGAAAGTTGTGAAGGGTAATGTTGTGCGCGTTCCGCCAGGCCCACCCGCTCCAGCGCAGCCATACCGCGCTTATTGGCTTCAGCGCTGGAAAGGTTTTGCGCTTTAATTAGCGCCAACGTCACGTTACCTAGCGCGGTTTTATGCGGGAACAAATTGAACTGCTGAAACACCATCCCGACATGGCCGCAAATCTCGCGGCTGCGACGCGTGTCGTGCAGGGGCACATCATTGACCCAGATTTCGCCGCCATCGGCGGTTTCCAGCCCGCTCATAATTCGCAAAACGGTACTTTTGCCAGAACCGGAAGCGCCAATTAGCACTAGCACTTCGCCAGGGGTCACTTGCAGACTAATGTCTTTCAGCACTTGGGTACTACCAAAGGATTTGGTGACATTGCTGAGCGCAATTGCGGGTTTACTCATGATAATTGGCTCCTGGTTTGGCTGGCGTGCTGAACCCAGCGTGAAAGAGGGAAGCAGATAACGAAATACAGCAGGGAAACCAGCCCATAGATAACTACCGGCTGACCAACGCGATCGACAATCGCTTGCCCTTGGTGCATCAGTTCTGACATACCGATCATGCTGACGATCGAGGTGTCCTTAATCAGGGAAAGATACTGCCCGACCAGCGGCGGCAGTACGATGCGCCGGGTTTGCGGCAACACCACATTAAAAAAGGTCTGACGTTTATTCAGGCCGAGGATCCAGGAGACTTCCCACTGCCCTTTCGGCACCGCTTCAATACCGGCGCGGAACACCTCGGCGATATAAGCGCCCTGATAGATGCTGAGCCCAAGGATACCGGCGGCGAACAGGTTAATTTCATAACCGAAATAGGCCACGCCGAAGTAGATAAACATCAGCGTAATCAGCACCGGCGTGCCGCGAAATAGCTCGGTATACACTTGCGCGATCTGCTTGCCGACCGGGAGCTGGCTGGTACGTAGCACGGCGGCCAGCAAACCCAGCAGCGTGCTGCCGACGATGGCGGCCAGCGAAAGAATAAGGGTGATCAGTAACCCTTGTAATAGCAGCGGCAGGCTGGAGAAAATTAAATCATTCATACTGGATTCCTCTGTTTCACCGGATTAACCGGGAAAGTTACGCGGCGAAACCAGACGGACTTTTTTACTTTGGTCACCAGCGGCGGATTGAACACCCGGCGTCCGATCAGATTGCCCAGCCAGGAAAACAGGTTACTCAGTACCAGGTAAACGCCTAAAACGACGCTAAAGGTCTGGATATAGAGCAGTGTCCGCGCATTGATGACTGTCGCGGTACCGGTGAGTTCCGGTAAAGCGATAGCCGAAAGTAGCGAGGTACCAAGCAGTAGCTGTATCAGGTTATTGATAATCGCCGGATAGACGGCGCGCGCTGCCTGCGGCATGACAACATGAATAAACATCTGACGTGGGCTGATACCTAAAATATAAGCCGCCTCGCGCTGCCCCTGAGGAACCGACTGAATACCGGCGCGAAAGGTTTCCGCCAGGTAAGCCCCCACATTGATACCCAATGCCAGCACGCCAGCGGTGAATGCACTCATGGTGATGCCCAATGACGGCAGCCCAAAGAAGATGATGAAAATTTGTAGCAAGACCGGAGTGTTGCGGATGAATTCGATATAACAGCCGCTAATCCACCGCACCAGGGTAATGCGTGACTCCTTCGCCAGCGCCGCCAGTAAGCCGAGCGCCATGGCAAGCACGAAAGCCAGCAGTGTGACCTGCAAGGTTAGCCAGGCCGCATCAACAAATGTCCCGGCATAGCGCCACAAGGTTAACCATTGGTAGCTCATGAGAGGGCTCCTGTTTGACCAGCAGTAAGAGAGGCTATCCGTGCGTGAACGGATAGCCTCCCCTCAGCGATTAATATTGCGGATTCAACGGGTAACGCGGCTTAGTACCGAACCATTTTTGGTACAGCGTCGCGTTTTCACCGGAGGCATTAACCTCAAACAAGAATTCGTTGAGATAATTTAGCCAGACTTGGTCACCCTGTTTCACGCCGAACGCGTTGTATTCCAGTGGCACCAGCGCTTCATTGGTTACAGCCAGGGTAGGATCCAGTTTTGCCTGGTAAGCGAGGAAGTTATTATCTTCAATCATCGCGTCAGCCTGACCTTGTTTCACTGCCAGGATGGCGGCTTGCGAAGAGTCATACTCCTGAATTTTGACCTGAATATTCATTGCGCGCACTTCATCGCCATTGGTCGAGCCTTTTACCGTGGCGATAGTTTTGCCCTGCATATCGTGCGCCGACTGAATGCCGCTATTTTTGCGTACCAGCATCGCTTCACTGGCCACCACGTAAGGTTGGGTAAAGCCAATCTCTTTCGCTCGCTCCAAATTACGGGTGAAGTTACAGAACACCACATCCACTTTGTTGGTTTGCAGGTTAGGGATACGGTTGGCGCTGGTGGTGTTCACCATTTCCAGCTTGACGCCCATCTCTTTGGCTAATGCCTTCGCCAGATCAACGTCATAGCCATCCGGGTTGCCCTGCTTATCGTAAAAACCAAACGGGGCAAAACTCAGGCAATCCCCAACCCGTAGCGTGCCGCGCTGCAATACGGTTTGCAGCGTGGAGGCAGGCGCGCCGCTTTTTTCATCCTTGTTTTCAGTTGGAGTACAGCCCATTAGTGAAAATAAACTTAGCGCCCCTAACAGGGCTGCTGCTGGTGTCGTATGCTTAATAAGATTCATTTTTTACTCTCTGATTTAATTGGAGACGTAATAAAAAACCGTTAATGCATGGCAAGGATGAAAGTAAAATTATTATTTTCTGTTGGCGTTAAAACATTTCATGTCAACTTCAACTTTGCAGTCAACCACCAAGTCTTGCACGCTACAAATACGTGCTGGCGGTGAATCTGAAAATATTTCGCTAAACACTTTATTAAATGAACTGAAATAACGCGCATCGGTTAGCACCGCCGTTACATGCACCACGTCTTCTGTCCGAAAACCGGCCTCATGCATAATCGCCAGACAATTTTCAAACGCTAACCGGGTTTGTTCGATAATTCCGCCCTCGACCACTTCGCCATTAACCATCGGCGTTTGGCCGGAGATATACAGCCATCCATCGGCTTCTACGGCACGTGCGAACGGGAGTTTTTGACCACCCGTCCCAATCCCACCTTCGATGCCATAGCGTTTTATTGACATGAAGAACTCTCCTGTGATGCGTCGGCACTGCATGAATGAGATGATAATTGTAATGATTGCTTGTCCGGTATAGCGGACTGATGTCTGCGATACCGGATGTTTTCAGATTTGCATAACTGTATTTATTTTGCAATATAGGGCGGGCGAATTAATTTTTAATCGCCCGGGATTAATCTCAGGCTTGTGATGAAAAAAATGAAATCGATTAAATAAAATGTGACCTGAATCGTTTTTTATATTTCAGTGGTGAGCATTAATCGCCAATATGGGGCCCCAAAGCAGGGCATAAAAAAGGGGAAAATAAAAAATGACGGGTTCCTTAATTCCTTACGGGAAAGCGCGGCGATTCTGTGTATGATAAGCGGTCGGTAATGAGTACCAGCAGCGAATAACGTTAAATAAGAGAGTCTCTGTATGCCTGATGAAAAGCCGTCCCGGGCGCGCGGTGTTGACCGTATTATCGATATTTTCCGTCAGTTGCATATCGCACAACAGCCGTTGGCGATGCGTGAGTTGATTGAGGCGACAGGCGCGCCGCGGTCGAGTATTTATGAGCTGGTTGGCATCCTCAGCGAGGCGGGCTGGCTGGAAACCAGCGCCGAAGGCGCGGTCTTCTTTGGTCGGGAGATGCACTATTACGGTGCGGATTATATGGCGCATAATGACCTGATTCGTCGGGCGCACCAATTGATGGTGGAAATTGTCGCCCGCCATGGTGAAACCGTTCAGCTTTGTATGCTGGAGGGGAATAAATACACCGTGGTGTTATCGGAAAGTAATGCTCATCCCTTCAAAATCACCTCAGATATTGGGGTAAGGGTGCCGATCCCATGGACGGCAACCGGGCGGTTATTGCTGAGTGATTGGTCAGATCAGGCGATTCTCGATCTGATTCCGGAACAGGATTATCGTTTAGCGACCGGAAAAGTGCTGGATAAGCAGGCGTTTCTTAAAGATATTCACCGGGCTGGCGAGCTGGGTTACAGCATGACGGAAGGGTTATCGGATAGTTTCACCTGCTGTATGGCGGCGCCAATCCGTTCGCGCGCAGGGCAGTCGGTAGCCGCCTTTTGTTTCATGGTAAGCCGTGATACGCCGCCAGAGCGCCGACAGATGCTGTTGCAGGAATTGATAGACTCGGCGCAGAAGCTGTCTGATTTCGCCTAAAGGTCGCCCCTCCTCATGCCGGGGAAGGGCGCAGGCAAATTATAGGCGACGTAGTTGTTTTACCTGAACCATACGGCTATTGCCATGCTTGATGAGCGTGCCATTGAGCGTGACCAGATCGTCGGGTTTCACTTCCTGGCCCTGCCAAACCTGGTCATCAATTTGGAGCAACACCGTGCCGGTCGTATCGCGTAATTGGTAATCATCCGAGTTGGTTTGCCTGATGATATTCCCCTTTAGTGACACCCAGGTGCCGGTTGACAAGCCAGGCAGCTTCGCCACCGTCATGGCATTTTGAACATCGGTCACACCGCGATAACCTTTCTGCTGTTCCTTCGCTGGCGGCGGCGTTCCTTGTTGCTTAAAACCGCCTTGATCGTCGGCCAACACCGGCAGAGCAAACAGGGCGAGCGCTAAGGCGAAACCGTGTTTTTTCATCATGTCTTCTCCTGTGTGGTTCAGCACGAATAAATGATGTGGTTACTGTTAGCCTGGCACATCAGGAGAAGGGCGCGCGATAAACTATCGGCTAGCGAGGATCGCTTTGGGCTCCAGGAACGCTTCCAGCCCCCAAACGCCCATTTCACGTCCCAGCCCGGAGTGTTTGAAGCCGCCGAAAGGCGCTTTAGGTTCGTGTGCCAAGGTGTTGACCAATACCCGACCAGATTCAATTTGCTCTGCGACGCGCGTAGCACGCTGCGCATCTCCACCAAGCACCAATGCGCTTAAACCGTAGTCGGTATCGTTGGCAATCGCGATAGCCTCGGCGTCATCGCGGTAGCTGATGATTGAAAGCACTGGCCCAAAAATTTCTTCACGGGCGATGGTCATATCGTTGCTGACATCGGTAAACAGCGTTGGTTTTACGCACCAACCGCGCGCCATATTTTCCGGTCGGCCTTCGCCGCCAGTCAGCAGACGCGCGCCTTCATCAATACCAATACGGATGTAGCGTTGTACTCGTTCCCACTGTTTTTGGCTGACCATCGGCCCAATGGTGGTCTCCGGATGACGGGGATCGCCCGAACGTGCTTCGGCAACCGCATTGGCCAGTACGCTTTCAAATTCCGCTTTGCGTGATTCAGGCACCAGAATTCGGGTTCCGGCAATACAAGCCTGCCCGCTATTCATAAAGCCCGCCGCGATGGCTAACGGTGCTACCTCTTCGATATTGGCATCGTCGAGAATAATGGTGGGAGATTTCCCGCCCAATTCCAGCGTGACGCGCTTGAGGGTTTCCGCCGCGCCGCGCAAAATCGCTTTCCCGGTGACGGTTGAGCCAGTGAATGAGATTTTTGCGATATCGCGGCTGCTGCTAATCTCAGCCCCGACGATTTCTCCGCGACCGGTCACAATGTTGAACACGCCAGCCGGGATAGATGCGGCATGTAACGCCTCGGTCACGATTTGCGTCTGCATGGCGCTCATTTCGCTGGGTTTAATCACTGCGGTACAGCCAGCGGCGATTGCCGTTGCCAGCTTGCCGCAAATAAAGCCCGCGTCGCTGTTCCACGGCGTAATTAAGCCGGCCACGCCGACCGGTGTCATCACCACCCGAGCGCTGCCTGCTTGTTGCTCAAACTCATAGCCCTGTAATTGTTCAATCACCTCGTCAATCACCATTACCGGATAACTGGCCATCCAGTCGGAACGGGAGGCGGGCGCGCCATACTCTTCGATCACGGCCTCCAGCAAATCGGCCTGCCGTGCGGCTACCGCATCACGCATCCGGGTCAGAATAGCGATGCGCTCGGCCTTGCTGGTGAGAGAGAAGGCGGGAAAAGCGGCTTTTGCCGCAGCGATGGCCTGCTGCGCATCCACTTGGTCGGCGAGTCTAACCTGGCCGATAACCTGTTCGGTTGCCGGATTATAGAGACAGAACCACTCTTCTCCATGTGGGGTGACAAATTCACCATTGAGATAGATTTTATCAATGCGTTGCATCACGAGACTCCATGACAGAAAGGAAAAAGGCAGTGTAGCTCTGCTGTATCGTCCCGATAAGTAGGTGTATCCTGCAATAGGAGAACCGATTTTCAGGATAATCAATGCATCGTTCCGGTCTGATTGAATTAGAAGTGGTGATGGCGGTGGTACGACGCGGTAGTTTTCGCGCCGCCGCCCAAGAGATGGGCATGTCGGCTACCGCCGTCAGTAGCGCCGTTGCCGGGTTAGAGACGCGTTTGCAGGCACGCTTATTTAACCGCACCACGCGTAGCGTAGCGTTGACCGAAGCCGGTCAACAGTTTGTGGCGCGGATTGGGCCGGCATTAATCGAGATTCGGCACGCCTCGGAAGAGATAAACAGTAATTCCGCCGAACCGGTTGGCACGCTACGTATTAATGCGCCGCCGGAGAGCGGGGCGCTATTTTTCGAGCGCATTATTGTCCCTTATATGCAGCGCTATCCGCAGATGAAGGTGGAGATCGCCAGCCAGGCGAAGCTGATTGATATTGTTGCTGAGGGGTTTGATGCCGGTATTCGCCTGGCGGAAAACATACCACAGGACATGATTGCGGTACCGCTGACCGGCGATCTGCGGCTGATCGTGGTCGGGTCGCCTGCTTATCTTGCTCGCCATGGCACGCCGAACGCGCCGGAAGATCTTCGGCATCATCAGGGCATTTGTATGCGTTTATCGAACGGGAGTCTCTATCGTTGGGAGCTAGAGCGAAAAGGGGAACTGTTTGAGGCAGACATTCCCCCACGTCTGGTGATCAGTGACGTGCGCGCCGGGCTGGCGGCGGCGCTGGCGGGCCTCGGATTGGCATTTATTACCGAAACCCACGCCCGCGCTGACATCGCCGCCGGGCGACTAGTCGCAGTATTAGATGAGTGGTGCCAACCCTTTGGCGGCCTGTGCCTGTATTATCCGGGCCATCGCCACGTACCGGCAGGCATCAAAGCGCTGGTCGCCATGATCCGTGAAGAGGCCAAATTAACCCTATGACCTCACCCTTTTTTACGCGTGCAAGAGGCTATCCGGTAACTTACGCAGGCTAATCGCCATACGGTTATAGGCGTTCATCAGGCCAATGGCGATATTAAGATCGACAATTTCTTTAGGTGAAAAATGCGCCGAAAGGGAAGCAAAAGCCGGGTCTGGCGCGCCACGTTCGGCAATTAAGGTTAAAGTTTCTGCCCATGCCAGCGCCGCCTTTTCTTTCTCGCTAAACAGTGTTTCTGTCTCAGGCCACACTTGCACCAGCACAATTTTCTCCCAGGCAAGCCCGGCTTTATGTAATGCTTTGGTATGCATATCAATACAATACGCACAGCCATTAATTTGTGAGACGCGCAGAAAAACCAACTCTAGCAGCGCGTTACTCAGATCGGTTTGTGACAGGTAACTGTAAACGCCACCTAACGCTTTCATTCCGGCCGGGGCGGCGTGATAAAAATCAATACGTTCACTCATAGGGATCTCCGCTTTCACTCTTGATAGTCTGGTTAGCATCGGGATAGACCCCATTCTCTTTGCTTCAATGGAACAGTAAAAGTGCCAAGAAATGACCAAAAAAATGGCCCATCAAACGCAGCGGTAAGGTTTGATCTGACGCTTAACCGCGACCGGCGGAGTGGGCTGGGCGAGCAAATCCGCACTGCGATTACACAGGCAATACGAGAAGGGCGGCTGGCGCCGGGCGCGCGGATGCCCTCCTGTCGCGATCTGGCGGCGCAGCTGGGCGTGGCACGCGGCACGGTGCGCAATGTCTATGACATGCTCGCCGATAGCCAATTGCTGGTGGCGAAAGGCGCGGCGGGAACCTTCGTGACCTCTCATCCTCCGACCGTACCGGCTGCTGCGCCGCGCGCCGCCGTCATGCCGCCGCTGTATGACATGGTGTATGACTTTGATACGCCTGCGCAAACCTTCCAGATGGGCGTGCCAGCCAGCGATGCGTTTCCGGAAAAAGTGTGGTCGCGCATTTTACAACGCCATGCGCGAGCGATGATCGGACGCACCGCCAGCTATGCCGATCCGCGTGGAAGCTTGGCGTTACGGCAAGAGCTGGTGGCTTATCTGGCCATGACACGCGGGATTAACTGCCAGCCAGGGCAGATTATCCTGACCAATGGCTATGCCGGCGCGCTGGGATTGATCTGCCTTACGATGGGCTGGCGGGGACAGCAAGCATGGCTGGAGGAGCCGGGCTATTTGTTGGCGCGTAAGGCGCTGGAGCTGATTGAGATAGAGACGGTACCCATTCGTGTCGATGAGCACGGAATGCGCGTTGCAGATGGCCTTATCGCCGCGCCGAACGCCTCGTTTGCGCTGGTGACCGCAGGGCAACAATCGCCGTTGGGCATGACGCTGTCTCTTGAGCGGCGTAGCGAACTACTTCAATGGGCCAGTGCGCAACAACGTTGGATCATTGAGGACGATTATCTTGGCGAACTACAACTTGCAGGGCGCGCAGCACCGGCTCTGGCTTCGCTCGATACCGAAGGGCGTGTGTTTCATATTGGCACCTTTAGTAAAACGCTGAGCCCAACGTTGCGGTTGGGATTTGTTGTGGTGCCATTAACGCTGGCGACGCGCTTCGGCGATATTGCCGCCACGCTGGCGCCCGCCTCTTCCTTTGTCCTGCATAACGCGGTGGCGGAGTTCATGCGTGAGGGGCATTTCCTGCGTCATCTACGCCGCATGAAGCGGGTCTATGCCGAACGGCTGGAGCAGATGATGCAGGCATTACGACCACATTTTCCGCACCTTCAGTTAGCCGGTCTGTGCGTGGTACTTACGTTGCCGGATGGGTTCCCGGACCGCAAGTTAGCGCGTGAAGCGTTAGCGTATGGGTTGGCGCCTTCACCGCTATCAGTATGGTATCAACGTGATGAAACGCGGCGCTATGGATTGTTATTAGGCGTCACTACCTTGCCGCGCGAAGGCTTCGAACGCTGTGCTCAGACGTTAAAGTGGCTGGTAGATAAGTACCGTTGAGCGGCGGTTAGACCTTGATAAAACGGCGATACAGAAAACGCAGCACCAAAAACTCTATCGCGCCTAATACCAAGAACCACAGGCAAAATACCAGCGTATAGAGCTGATTCAAATCCTGAAAATGAAAGGTTGCCATCAGCTTGCGCGACACCTCAAGGCCAAACGAAGGGGCGGGTAGAAGGAGCGCCGAGAAAAATCCCAGCATTAAAATCCCCATTAGGGAAATAAAGGCATCAAGTGAGCTTTTCATGTTGCAGGTCTATCGTGATAAACGTTGCCCGCATTGTCAGGGAATCCGCCTGGTGGTTCAACCATCAATCACCTGGCTTTTTTATGCACGCGGAACGGGAAGCATCTGCGGAAAATGCCTTTAGTTTCATAGTGAAAAGTTGTCGTGGCTCGCCGACGTTCTTCTCCAGACATAGCCAACGTTAAAATGTATAGCCAGAGCTATATTTAAATCCATGATTTTATTGTCTTTTTCTCTTCGCATTCGCATGTTAGTATCAGCGCACTTTTTTGGGGTTGTCCCGATTTTTTTGTCTTACACCGTTTGCGGTAAAAAATAATGAATCTTTACGCCACTCTTATTCTGGCTTTTGGAATGTCTATGGATGCCTTTGCCGCCGCCGTAGGTAAAGGCGCAACGCTGCATCGGCCAGGCCTTAAAGAAGCGTTGCGTACCGGGCTAATTTTTGGCGTGATTGAAGCGATTACGCCCCTGATTGGTTGGGGTATTGGGCTGGTTGCCAGTAAATACATCATGGCATGGGATCACTGGGTTGCCTTTACGCTGTTGCTGGTATTAGGTGGGCGGATGATTATCGAGGGGCTGAGCAAGTCCGGCGCTGAAACGCCGCCGCCCGCCCGCCGCCACGGTTTTTGGTTGCTGGCAACTACGGCGGTCGCCACCAGTCTTGATGCGTTGGCGGTGGGCGTTGGCCTGGCGTTTTTGCAGGTCGATATTGTAATGACGGCGCTGACGATTGGGATGGCGACCACTACTATGGCGGCAGCCGGTATTTTGCTCGGTCGCTTTATCGGGCCGGTGATGGGGCGCTGGGCTGAAATACTGGGTGGCGTGGTGCTGATTGGGATTGGCTGTAGTATTTTGGTTGAACACTTGGGTTTGCTGCACTAATTTCTCACTTCTTCGCCCGGCGCTGTTTTCATCCGGCGCTGGCAATAAACCCCCCAATAACCGCCGTTAGCGCGTGATTGGGGGCCATTGCTATTTCCACATTTTTCCTTCCTGCCCGGCTGAACCGTTTACGATTGGTTTAAAAAGTACTTAACCTAACTAAATATAATAATTATTATCATTAACAGTCTAATAATATCCTTCTGAAATATAAGGTTGTCATGCGTCTCCGCTGGCTGATGGCGTGGGGCGCACAGGCAAGATAAGCAAATAACTTTTTAACCAAGGCAGGAATAAGATTATGGCGTTAAAACAACGTATAGCGATGAGTGTGGCCGGTTTCGCTCTGCTGGCGGCTCCATTACTTGCCAGCGCGGTTAGCTGGCCGCTAACGGTGACCGATCGGGATAACCGCAGCGTAACGATTGAAAAAGAGCCGCAGCATATTATTTTGCAAGATGGCCGGGACATTCTTTCGCTGGCGTTGCTGGATCGCGATAACCCGTTTAAACGGGTGGTGGCATGGAATAACCTGCCGAAGAAACAGGACACGGAAACCTGGAAAGTATTAAAACGCGCCTGGCCTGATTCAGAAAACATTCTTGATATGGGTTTTTCCGACCAGGGTAACGTTAACCTCGAAGCGGTTATCGCTAAACATCCCGACCTGATGATTGCCCAGTTGCGTGCCAAACCGGCGCTGGTGCAAACCGGTGTCATGGCCTCGCTGGAAAAGCTGCACATACCGGTTATTTTTGTCGATTATGAATTGCACCCGGTGCAAAACACCGTGCCCAGTATCACGCTGTTAGGAAAGGTGTTAAATCAAGAAGCGCGCGCCAAAGCCTATACCGACTATTACCAGGCGCACCTGCAGGCCATTCAAGACAAAACCGCGGCGATCACGCCGAAACCGGTGGTATTTATTGAGCCGATTGCAGGTGTCGGAGGGTTAGATGATGCCTGCTGCTTTACCCATGCGCACAACGGTTGGGGAGGCTTAGTCGAAGCGGCTGGTGGGGTGAATATTGGTTCACAGCTATTAGCGGGCGCCACTGGCGATGTGTCGGTCGAGAAAATTATTTCCCTGCATCCTGATTACTATGTCATGACCGGTTCAAAGCGTGGCGGGAAAGATAATGCGGTGGTGCCCTTTGGTTACAACACCGATCCGGCGCAGATTAAAGCCAAATTTAACGCACTGCTGGCGCGTTCTGGTGTGGCGCAGATTCCGGCGGTGAAAGCCGGTCATGTGGCGGCGGTATATCACCATTTTTATAATAATCCGTACAATATTATCGGGTTAGAGGCGTTAAGTAAGACCTTCTATCCACAGACGTTTAGCCAACTGGATCCGACCGCTGATTATCATCAAATTATTCGTCGCTTTACCAAACTGCCAGACGATAGCTTTAATCTGTTTTATCAACCTTAATGTGACCGATAACCGAATGGCGAGGCGGGTCCCGCCATTACCGGATCAGACCCATGGCGTTGTGCACGCGCGGATAAACGCGCTGGGGCATAATACGCTACGCTGTGCGGTTTCCGCGCTCTGTGCCGGGAACCAGCGCTTCTGTTAACTATCGGGAACTATCATGCCCCCATCGGCTGCCGCCCGCGCGGATTCGTTATTACAACATCGTTCTTTTGTAGCGTTTTGGCTGGCGCGAACCGGCTCCAGCTTTGGCTTTCAGATGCTGTCGATTGTGGTCGGATGGCAAATTTACGCCGTTACCGGTCGGGCGTTTTATCTTGGCCTGATTGGGCTGGTCCAGTTTATTCCCTCTATTGCGCTAGCGATTCCGGCGGGGCATCTCGCCGATCAATACGACCGTCGTCGTATCGTACTACTTGGTCAGTTGATTGAGTGGCTGGCCATTCTGGCGCTGGCGCTATTGACGTTTTTACATCGGGCCGATGTGCTGATCATTCTGGCGCTGGTGTTTATTATTTCGGTGGCAAAAGTGATTGAAGGCCCGGCGCTGCAATCCATGCTACCGGCGTTAGTGCCGCCGCGTTTACTGGCGCGCGCAACGGCGGCCAGCGCGGTTTCCGGGCAGGCGGCAATGATCGCCGGGCCGGCGCTGGGCGGTTTCCTGTATACTACCGGGGCGGATATTGTCTATCTGGCAACCGGGCTACTGTATCTGGTTTCGGTCGCGATGGTCAGTAGTTTGCGTTATGAACAGGCGCCGCCGGTACGGGTGCCAGCAACGCTTTCCACTCTGTTTGCCGGGGTGCGCTTTATTCGTGAGCGACCGGATGTATTGGGCGTGATTTCGCTCGATCTGTTTGCCGTATTACTGGGTGGTGCAACCGCGTTATTACCCATCTTTGCGAGCGATATTCTGCATACCGGGCCGCTTGGATTGGGGTTGCTACGCGCCGCACCCGCGGTGGGCGCACTATTGGTCGGGTTCTGGCTGAGCCGTCACTCGCTTGAACGCCGCGTGGGGATGATTATGTTCGTCTCGGTTGCCTGTTTTGGTGTGGCAACGTTGGTGTTTGCGCTGTCGGCCTCGCTGTGGATCTCGCTGCTGGCGCTGTTCGCAACCGGCGCATTTGATATGGTGAGTATGGTGATTCGCGGCGCGCTGGTACAGCTTGATACGCCCGATGATATGCGCGGGCGTGTGAATGCGGTGAATTCTATTTTTGTAAATACTTCCAATCAGTTGGGCGAGTTTGAATCCGGGATGCTGGCGGCATGGTTAGGCGCGGTACCGGCAGCGGTGCTGGGCGGCATCGGCACTCTGGCGGTAGTAGGAATATGGATGTGGTTATTCCCCGGTTTGCGCCAACGTCAGCGGTTGGATAATGGCGATGTTGAGCAACAAGAAGCGGCAAAAGTGGCCTAAAGGGGACGCGTCCACAGAGCATTGTCAAATGCCCGGCTAAGCCGGGCACTTCTTTCATGCGCTTGCGAGTGCAGAGAACTGAAAACCTGTCGCATGAACGACGCTGCGCAGAGTTTTCAGGGTGGGGTTGCCTGTAGGGGATAGCGTGCGATACAGAGATTCACGCGACACCCCCGCTTTTTGGGCGATTGTAGCCATTCCACCTCGTGCTTCTACAACATGGCGTAAGGCAAGTAAAAAAGCTTCCTGACCTCCCTCTTCATCCATGTCAAGGAATGCCTGATGCAGATAGGCCTGAGCAAAAGCAGGGTCCTCTCTGAGAGCATCCACCATTACGTCATCATATGAACGTTCTTTAGGCATACATCACCTCTTTAAATAATCTTTGAGGCAATCAATAGCCTCATCTATGTCAGCATCCTGAGTTCGTTTATCACCAGCGAGTAGCAGTAAAACTATCTCCCCTGCAACCAGACTGTAGTAAACGCGGTACCCACCTCCCTGATCTATCCTAAGCTCCCAGACACCTTCCCGGCATGGCTTATGGTCCCCAAAATTTCCAGATGCCATCCGGTTAATGCGGGAGGCAATCTTTGCCTTAGCAATTGGGTCGCGTAAGTTTTTGAAAAAATTAGCATAAAGGTCACGACCGTCTGCGGTTATGTAGGTCTTTATCGTCTTCATGAATGCCATTGTAGCTTAAAAGATACTTTTATGGCGAGTTTTTTAGTTTAAAAGCGACATTTTTATGGCTCAGGGTAACTGTCTCTTTGGACATAAAAAGTTCCCCGGAAAATCGTATGGGGATGTTTTAGCATTGTTCAAAGCGGAGATGGCAGCTTGGTGTTCAAGCATCCGTAGAGCATTGTCTCGTCCAGCGCGCCAGGCTATCATGTAGCGCATAGGGTGATGGCGTTCCACCTTAACCAACCGCCAGTCCGCGTTCCGGACGGCTGATGACGCCTGACATAGATAATCCTCGTGTGGGAGTAAGGGCTATGTCAGGGCGTTTTCTTATCCAACCTGCATACCTTCCCTGCGCGGAGCCGTTTTAAACACTTAGGGAACAATAATTGATGGTCAAATCTTTGCTTGCGGTAATGATCGGTGGTGCAGTGGGCTGTATTCTGCGTTGGTTAATTGCGCTGCGTTTTAATGCGCTATTTCCTAATCTGCCGCCCGGCACCTTGATTGTTAACTTGGTGGGTGGTTTCGTTATTGGCGGCGCGTTAGCGTACTTCCTGAAAAATCCGCATCTTGATATCGCCTGGAAATTATTGATCACCACCGGCTTATGCGGCGGCCTGACTACCTTTTCGACCTTCTCAGCCGAAATTATGGTGCTGTTGCAAAGCGGCAAATATCTGTGGGCGATGGGCAGTGTGCTGGCGCATGTATTGGGTTCGTTATTGATGACGTTTGCCGGTTTTGCGCTAATAAATGCATTAGGTTAACCCGTCGTATTTGAGCCAATTTTGTGCGATCTAGCGCACATTAAGCAGAAGATAGCGTGATGTTGCACTAAACTCGGTCTCTTAATGGAAAGAGAGTGAGTTTGTGTATGCTATTCCGCCGTTTTGAGCAGTTCATCAACATCTTTCAGGATGCGCCTGCTGGCGCGCCGCCCGATCGAGTGTGGGCGTTTTATGTCTACTATCTGCGCCAAGTCTGGCGCAGTTTCGCCGCCTTACTGGCGGTTGGGCTGGTCGCTTCATTGATTGAGGTGGCGCTATTTAGCTACCTCAGCCGCATTATCGACTTAGCGAATGCCTCAACGCCTTCCTCTTTTTTTCAGGATAACTGGGGCATCCTGCTATGGATGGCTGCGGTCGCGCTGATCCTACGGCCTATCTTTATCGGGCTGCATGACCTACTGGTACATCAAAGCATTAACCCCGGTATGACCAGTATGATCCGCTGGCAAAATCATAATTACGTGCTGCGTCAGAGCCTGAACTTTTTTCAAAACGATTTCGCCGGACGTATTGCACAGCGCATTATGCAAACCGGTAATGCGTTACGTGATTCGGCGGTGCAGGTGGTGGATGCGTTGTGGCATGTGCTGATTTACGCGGTGACCGCTCTGGTGCTATTTGCTGAAGCTGACTGGCGTTTAATGGTACCGCTCATTCTGTGGATGCTGGGTTACAGCAGCGCGTTACGCTTTTTTGTACCGCGCGTGAAGGCCCGTTCCGTCGTCTCTTCTGAAGCGCGTTCAAAGCTGATGGGGTGCATTGTTGATGGTTACACCAATATCACCACGCTAAAACTGTTTGCCCATACCGATCTGGAGCAGCGTTATGCGAAAGAGGCGATTGCGGAACAAACCGCGAAAACTCAACTGGCAAGCCGCATGGTCACCAGTATGGATGTGACGCTCTCCACCCTGAACGGCTTGCTGATTGTTGCTACCAGCGGTTTAGCGCTATGGCTATGGACACAATCGCTGATTAGCGTTGGCGCCATTGCGCTGGCGACCGGGCTGGTTATTCGTATCGTCAACATGTCCGGTTGGATCATGTGGGTGGTCAATGGCATTTTTGAAAATATCGGAATGGTGCAGGATGGGTTAAAAACCATTGCCCAGCCGCTGACGGTGACCGATGAGCCGCAGGCAACCACGCTGAAAGTTGAGCGCGGCGGATTGCATTTTGATGATGTGAGTTTCGATTATGGCGGCAGCCGTCAGGTTATCCGGCATTTGAATTTAGACATTAAGCCCGGCGAAAAAATTGGGTTAATCGGCCCCTCCGGCGCCGGTAAATCAACGTTGGTCAACTTATTGTTGCGCCTGTACGACATTAATCATGGGCGGATTATGATTGACGGGCAAAATATCGCTCAGGTCAGCCAGGAGAGTTTGCGGGCGCAAATTGGCATGATTACGCAGGATACCTCGCTGCTGCATCGTTCTATTCGCGACAACTTGCTGTATGGGCGTCCCGATGCCAGCGAAGCGGAGTTGAACACTGCGATTCAACGCGCCCGTGCCGATGAGTTTATTCCGCTGCTTTCCGATCCAGAGGGGCGCACTGGCCTTGACGCACACGTCGGCGAACGTGGCGTAAAACTGTCGGGCGGCCAGCGCCAGCGGATCGCGATTGCGCGCGTGTTGCTAAAAGATGCCCCGATTCTGATTATGGATGAAGCGACCTCGGCGCTGGATTCTGAAGTGGAAGCGGCAATTCAGGAGAGCCTGGAAAGCCTGATGCAAGGGAAAACGGTGATTGCGATTGCCCACCGTTTATCCACCATTGCACGCCTTGACCGGCTGGTGGTGTTGGACCAAGGGCAGATTGCCGAAGTCGGCACCCATCAGGAGTTATTGGCGAAAGGCGGAATCTACGCGCGCTTGTGGCGGCATCAAACCGGTGGTTTTGTCGGCGCCGATTAATCTCCTCGCCGATACGGTAAGGCGTCGCGCGCATCTTCAGCCCAGGCGCGCACGCCAGCCCGCTCCTCACGCAGAAAGTCCTCAACCGCTGCGCGCAATCCCGGATGGCGTAAATAGTGCCAAGAGTGGGTTATCACCGGTTCAAAGCCGCGCAGTAACTTATGCTCGCCCTGGGCGCCAGCGTCAAAATGCGTCAGGCCCTGTTCAATGGCATATTCCATGCCCTGATAAAAACAGGTTTCAAAATGCAAACCATCAAATTCCGCCAGACAGCCCCAGTAGCGCCCATACAAGGTGGTGCCGCTCAGCAGGCTAAAGGCCATCGCCACGGGTTTGCTCTGCCAGCAAGCGATAGTCACGCGAATACTCTCCGGCATTCGCTCCGCCAGTAAACTAAAAAAGGCACGACTTAGATAGGGATGCCTGCCGCGTACCCGATAAGTATTGGCATAACAGGCATAGACAAAATCCCACTGGCTCTCGCTGAGTTGTGCACCGCTAAACCATTGGAACGCAATACCGTCCGCGGCAACCTGCTCGCGTTCTTTACGCAACTGCTTGCGTTTACGCGACATTAGCGTATCGAGAAAGTCCTGAAAATCGCGATATCCACGGTTATGCCAGTGATACTGGCAGCCCAGACGCGGTAACCAATTGGCCTGCCCACGCAACCGGGCATTCTCTTCAGGACGCGTAAAGTTGAGATGAGCGCCAGAAAGATGCTGGTCTTGCAGGTAATCCGGCAATGCCGTCAGCAATTGATCCACCGCCGATGTTTCACCCAGCAGGCGCGCACCGGTTACCGGGCTGAACGGAATGGCGCCGAGCCATTTTGGATAATAGCGGATACCGGCACGCTGACAGGCCTCCGCCCAACCCTGATCGAAGACATATTCTCCCCATGAATGGGTTTTACGATAGCCCGGTATCGCGGCGCGGATCTGACCGTCTTCGCGCCACACCAGATGTTCTGGCTGCCAGCCGTTCTCCACACTTACGCTGCCGCTCTGTTCAACGGCAGACAAAAACGCGTGGCAAAGGAAGGGATTGTCGTCAGGCAGCAACGCATCCCATTCGGCGGCGGAAAGTTCAGATAAGGAAGCGAGGCTGGATAATGACATGAATAGATTCCTGGACGAGGGTGCTTAATTTCAGCCGTCTGATACACAACATAACATATTCAGCTCACAGCGGTGGCGCGCGCGGGAAGGCGTAGCACAAAGCGCTTATCGTTATTCTGTGGAAGGCAAAAAATCGTTACCGTTGAGAAATATGCCAGGCTTAATGCTTCACGGGCTAAAATGCGGAAAAGGACGGTGTATGGATTTTCTCGGTTGGACGGCCTGTGTGGGCGGCCTGCTGCTGCTGATGTCACTGGCTTCAGGTTGGATCAATCGCGGGCCGGTGACCTCCTTTAGTTTGTTCCTGATTGCTGGCGTGCTATTCGGCCCTTGGGGGCTGGATATATTACGGATTAATATCCTTGGTCATGCAGCGGCCGCCGCGCACATTACTGAGATCACCATGGCGGCCTCGCTATTTATTACCGGGCTGAAGTTACGGCTGCCGTTACGGGCGCACAGTTGGCGCGTTGGCATTCTGCTGGCGTTTCCGGCCATGTTGCTGACGGTGACCGGGGTTACTGTCGCGGTGTATCTGCTGACCGGCTTTCCCTGGTCGCTATCGTTGGCGTTTGCCGCGATTGTGGCGCCGACCGATCCGGTACTCGCCAGTTTAATCTCAGTCAGCGATGCGCGAGATGATGATTCCTTACGCGTGGCGCTCTCAAGCGAGGCGGGGTTAAATGATGGTTCGGCGCTGCCGTTACTGATGTTGGCGATGATGCTGTTTACGCACCATGAAACCCTGTCAATGCCGCTGTTATTACATTGGTTCAGCATTGATGTGCTATGGGGAATGGGCGCAGGTATCGTGATTGGCTTCGCGATGGGGCGGTTGATCGGAATGCTGGCGACGCACTTGCGTAGCGCGCATCAGGATATCGCGCCGAATGATTTTCTGGCGCTGGCATTAATTGCGCTCAGCTACGCGGTTGCGCAGTATCTTGGCGCGTCGGGTTTTCTCGCCACCTTTGCGGCAGGCGTTGGGCTACGCCGTGCCGAGATGGGGGTGATCCGCCGGCATCCGCCTGAGCATCAACCGGAGGACGATCTCCATCCGCCCGCAGAGGTACTGGTCAACCCAAATCAGCGCCACGTCCACGGCGGTAAAGGGTTAGTCAAATCGGTCGGGTTGGTGGTGGGTGATGCCCTGTCTTTCGGCGATACGGTGGAGCGCCTGTTGGCAGCGGCGATGATGGTGGTATTAGGTATTACGCTGGCGCAACACTGGAGTGTGAATGGGCTGGTAATGGCGTTGCTTCTGTTTGTGGTTATCCGCCCGCTCTCGGTCTGGCTGGCGACAATCGGCAGCGGCGCGCCTGCACCACGCCGCATCTTGATCGGTTGGTTGGGTATCCGCGGCATCGGGAGTATTAACTACATCGCCTGGGCGTGGGTGCACGGTATGACGGGGCAGCAGGCGGCACTGATGGTGGATATGGCGCTGACGCTAGTGGTCAGCAGCATCGTGTTGCATGGCATCACGGTAACGCCGCTGCTTAACCGGCGCCAGGCACGGCAAGAGGCGCGTAACGCCAGCAAGTAAGTACCTCCGCGATGGGCGGCATCGCGGAGCCGTCTTATCAGGCAATACGTTGTTGCAGTAGTCGCCCGCTTTTTTCCAGATCGTCCGGCGGATTATGCCCAATCAGTACATATTGGTAGCCTTTTTGGTGCCACCAGACCAGGTTCAGTCCGCGCCGTACTTCATGATTGAGCGAGGAGGAAGCCTCCCCGGCGGCGCGTGATACACACAGTGCCATTGGGCCATAGTCCGGGTGAAGATAAGCAATTTGCGCAATGGAAGTGCTGTCATAACGCAGCATCCGCACGCTTTTCAGCTCGGTCCCCGGAACCTGAATGGTTTGATCGGCAAGGGACAGACCAAGGTCCTGGTGCATGCGATTCAATCCACGCTGGATTGCCGTTGGCGTTGCGTCGATATCAGCCAGCGTTTCAGTACTGTACAGCGACATATATTGTGCAATTAGCTCTCGCACTTTCGGCTCGCCGCGCACCTCTGCATTCTGCGGCAATAAAAAACGCCCGGTTAGAACACCAACAGCCAGAAACCCTAGCGAGGCGGCGATTAGGTTACGGCGGCTAATGCCTTTTGCCGCCACGGACGAGGCGGGCTGCGGCTGTAATAAAGTGTCCAGCTTGGCCTGCATACGCGCCTCTGGCGCGTCGTCCAATAACGGTTCGAATGCCTGCTGCCACGGCAGATTGCTGTGCATCAGCTCGGCGGTACGCGCCGCGAGCGCACTGTCGCTGTTCAGGTGCTGATCGAACGCTTCGCGCTCAACTTCGCTCATTTCACCGTCCAGCCAGGCAACAATTGCCTCATCGTTATAGGGGGCAGAGAAGGGTATTCGGCTCATTTCCGCTCCTCCTTCATGGCAGACGGCGTCAGTTGTTTTGCGAGCGTCGCCCGGGCGGCGGCCAGGCGGCTCATAATAGTGCCAATCGGTACGGACAAGGTCTCCGCAGCCTCCTGATAGGTGAAACCTTCAACGTAAACTAAAAACACGGCATTACGTTGCGCCTCGGGGAGTTGGCTCACGCGTTGTAACACGCTGTCATACTGGCGACGATCTTCAATGCTGACGGCATCTTCCGCCGCACTCAGCTCATCGCTATCAATGAACCCTTGCCCCTGACGTACGCGTTGCGCGCGAATTTCGTTAATCCAGATCGAGTACAGGATGGAAAATAGCCAGCGATCAATACGGGTGCCCGGCTGGAACTGGGTACTACGCTCCAGCGCGCGGACACAGGCAGACTGAACTAAATCTTCAGCCACCTCCCGATTGCGGGACAACACCATGCCATAGCGCCACAGGCGCGTCAGGTGCTGCCCCAACTGAGAACGGACTTCGCTTACGGTGATTTTCTTGTCCTCATTTACGCGCGGCGTTACATCATGACTCCGGATGTCCGTCAATGGCTGATTTCAGGTCGCGATACTCTTCGCAACCGGTACCGCACAGCGTTTTGATTGTAGCCAGTTCTGATTTCGCCAGGTCCGGACGCCCTTTAATCATCCAGGCTTCGCCAAGGTACTCGCGCACTTTCGCGTAGTGCGGATCGAGCGCGATAGAACGTTGATAATAGCCGATCCCTTCGTCAGTGCGACCTAATTTTCGCGTGGCGTAGCCGCGGTAATTCCAGGCTTCGCGTGTGTTGGGTTGTTTCAGGGTATCCAACAGATTGAGCGCTTCCTGATAACGGCCGCTTTTCGCCAGATGATAAGCGTACTGCGTTTTATCATCGTCGTTCAGCATGCTGCTTTTGTCCACGATGCAGGTTTTGGTTTTACTATCGTAAGCCTGACCTTTCGGGCAATCAGGGGTTTTTTCATCGTCTTCGCCCATCGCATTGGCCGTGGCGGTATACAGCAGCCCACTGGCGACCAGGCATAATAGTGGCAGTAGTTTTTTCGTTGAGTGCAGTGTGAATGCTTTCATAATGTTTCCTGTTGGTTAGCGTTGTTTTTCTTTCAGTCCGGGTAACATGCGGCGCAACGTGCCGTCGCGGAGTACATAGTGGTGAAGCAAGGCGGCGAATGCGTGCGCGCCGGCGAGAATAATCAGTGCCCACGCCACATTGTTATGCAGCATGGCGAAGGTCCGGCGCAGCATTGGGTCGATATCGAAGATGTCGGGGATTTCGAGCAAATTAAAAAACCAGAACGGTTCGCCCTGCGACCAGCGAAACAGAAAACCGAGCGAGACCTGCGCCAACAGCAGCAGGTAAAGCACGCCGTGCGTTAAATGAGCAAGGGCGCGAAAGGCGCCGGGCATGGCGATTGGCGTCAACTTACGTTCGGGGTTAAATGCCGCGCTAATCCGCCAGATCAGCCGAATAATCAGCACGGCGGCCAATAAAATACCGAAAGAGATATGCAGCGATTGAAGCCCTTTACGCAGCGGCGTACCACGCTCCAGGAACTGCCAGGTATGGGCGCTGGCAAACAGGAAAATTACGCAGGCGGCGGTGGTCCAGTGCAGAACAATACTTAGCGTGTCGTAGCGTTCGCGTTTTTTACTGGTGGAAAGCGTCAATTGGCTCATGGTGATTACGTCCTCAATGTCTGGTAAGGAGTAAACAACCGTGCGCGCGTTTTTATTCGTTGCTAAAGAAAACTTTTTTTCTTCATTAAACTGTCATAAAAAATAAGCCTGACATTCTGATGAATTTCCAGGCTATGATGCAGCGAATGTGACAGGTCGGTCCGGTCTGACACGTTTCTGCCTTTGTGTGATCGGGTTGTATTCGCTTTAGTAGAACAGAGTAAGAGAAAGAGAAGATGATTAGTCGTCGCCGGTTTTTATTGGGCGCGGGTGCAACGCTACTGTCAGTAAAGGCGGGCGATTTGTTTGCTAACGAAGATGTAATCCCTCTTTGGCCAGACGAGCCGCCGGGTGGCGGCGGTCCGTCCGGGAGTTTACATATTTCTGCCAATGGCTCGTGGTCAAATATCGTGAACCCGACCATTCAACGTTTTCGGCCCAAAAATCCTAATGGTGAAGGCGTGCTGGTTGCGGCGGGCGGCGGTTACCATTGGATTGGCATGGGCGGCGAGGCATGGCCGGTGGCGCGTTGGCTAAATCAGTTTGGTTATACGGCCTATGTTTTGAGTTACCGTTTGCCTGGTGAACATTGGCATAAAAAAAGTCTGGCACCGTTACAAGATGCGCAACGCGCGATTCGCTTAGTGCGTTCAATGGAAAAACGGGTGCACCTTCTGGGCTTTTCCGCTGGCGGTCATTTACTCGGGATGGCGGCGGGGCGCCCTCATCTAAACACCTATCCACAGCAGGATGAGCTGGATCGTGTTGTACCGACCGCTGACAGCGTTGGCTTAATTTACCCGGTTATCACGCTTGAACCGCCCTATACCCATACCGTTACACATTTGGAAATGGTGGGTCGCCATGCAACGCCGGAGGAGGAAGCCCAATGGTCGGTGCAGAATTTTGTGACTAAAAGCTATCCACCCCTCTTTATGGCGCAGGCTGAGGATGATCACACCTCCGATCCGCACAATACCCTGATTATGCGTGATGCCTGTCGCCGGGTCGGCGTGCCCGTCGATCTGGTGAAAATCAGCCAGGGCGGCCACGGCTTTGGGCTTGGGCGCGCCGGTACGCCTGCCGCGCTATGGGATAAAGCCTATGTTGCCTGGCTGCTACAGTTGCATCGCTAACGAAAAAACCTAAAAAAATGGACCGATTGAGGATTGGAAAGCACCGGGAGCTATGTCAGTCTTTATCTTTTGTTTAGCAAACGGACGTTGCATATGCACAGCAAACCCATCGCTCTTCTTAATGAAGGCAAAGTCATTTTACCTAACGGCTACGTGGATCGTACGGCCCACGTTTTTACACCAGTTGTTCCCGGTGCGGGCGCCATCAATATCACCCGTGATGTGCTTAATGTTGGCGATACGCCTGCCGCTTATATTGAACGGCAGTTGGCGTTGTTAACACAACATCTTAAGAGTTGGCAATTACAGCAGCGTGCGCCGGTATGGCTGGGCGATCGCCTAATTGAGGGTGAGCGCTTACAAGCCAGTTTTGAACGCGACGGCGTGCAGATTTATCAACAGCAGGCCATTTTTGGTTTGGGTGAAAATCGCCTGTTGGCCTTTAGCATGATGCAAAGCTCTGCGCCAGGCGAACAGGATATTGCCGCGTTTAACCAACTCCTGCAAAGCTTTACTTTCCATCAATAAGTCTACCGGTCAGGCGCGAAAGCGCCTGACCGGTATTATTAGCCAAGATACAGCGTCATTTCGATGTCTTCTGCCAGTGGGACCGACATATAACCATGTCCGGGCGTTCTCACATAGCTAACGTAATCAGGGCAGTAATCAGCATCATCGGCAATAATCAGGGTGCCAACGCGAAAGCGGCTTTCCAACTGTTTAAGCAGATCCAGATACAGCCCTTTGGCACCGTCAAGCAGCAGTAAGTCGATGGTTTCCGGCAGTTGGCTGCTCAGGGTTTGCAACGCATCGCCTTCGCGCACCTCAACCAGATCATCCAGTCCCGCTTCAGCAAGGTTTTGCCGTGCCCGTAATACTTTAGACGGTTCAAATTCGCTGGTAATCAGCTTTCCACCGCCATTATCGCGCAACGCTGAGGCAAGGTAAGTTGCCGATACGCCAAATGAGGTGCCGAACTCAACGATATTTTGCGCTCTTGCGTAGCGCGCCAGCATATACAGTAACTGCCCGGTACTGCGTGAGACCGCCAGCGGCGCCTCTTTCATGCGTGTATAAAATTCGTGGTAGTGCGTTTTATCGCCGATCAGGCGCTTTTGCTCCTCTTTGGAAAGCCCGGCCCAATAAATAGACGCGTCAGTATCGGGATTCCAGGCTGCCTCGGAATCTTCCAACAGGCGTTCCAATAGCGTAGCAACAGGGTGGGTTGTCAGCGTGGTCATCACAGTCTCCTGGTTATCGCTAACCAATGGTTATTGGGGGTTGGAAAATAATATGAGTAATTCATCGCATTGGATAATCGCATTCCGCCACGCATACCATTGATGTATTTATCTGATTGTTTTTGAAGTTAAAGGTGCAGATTTTGCGACGCTGTTTTAGGGAAATAAACCGACTCTCGCGGTCGCTATTCAGGTTTTGGCCGCTGATAATGGCAGTCGATGAGGAGAAGAAGAGGGATATTGGCTCTCGGGCAGAGGGTGCCCGGTTATTGAAGCCTAAAAACCAATGGAGTTTCTCTCGCCCGGCAGGTGAGCGAGTTAAGGGCCATTAGCGTGACCCTTAACCATCCACGCTGGCAGGCGTTGCGCGCGCCAGCGGTTTGCTCCCGATTAACGCATGGTGACAAACTCTTCGGCGCCGGTTGGGTGAATCGCCACCGTATTGTCGAAGTCTTGCTTGGTCGCGCCCATTTTCAACGCCACCGCAAAGCCTTGCAGCATCTCATCCATACCGTAACCAATGCCGTGGATGCCGACGATTTTTTCCTCTTTACCCACGCAAACCAACTTCATCCGACAGGGCTGGCGATGTTGCGTCACTGCGGTATACATGGCGGTAAAGGCTGATTTATACACCTTCACCTCTGCGTCGCCGTATTTCTCACGCGCTTCCGGCTCGCTCAGGCCAACGGTGCCGATTGGCGGATGGCTAAACACCACCGTTGGGATGTTGCTGTAATCCAGATGCTCTTCCGGCTTGTTGTTAAACAGACGTTCAGAGAGGCGACGCCCTGCCGCCACCGCCACCGGTGTTAACTCAACCGCGCCGGTGTTATCGCCCACCGCATAGATACCTGCAACATTGGTATTTTGATACTTATCGACTTTGATATAACCGCGCTGGTCCCGTTCTACGCCGGTTACCGCCAGGTTCAGATTATCGGTAGCCGGTTCGCGCCCAATCGCCCATACCAGACAATCCACGGTGTACTCTTCGCCATTCTCCAGTTGGAGTGTCAGGCTACCGTCAGCATTTTTCACCACCGCTTGCGGGATGGAATGTGTATGCAACGTCGGCCCTTCGGTATTCATGACCTCAACCAGCGTCTCTACAATCAGCGGGTCGAAACTGCGTAGCGGCGCGTGTTTACGCACAAACAGATGCGTCTCTGAACCTAACGCGTTAACAACGCCTGCCAGTTCGACGGCGATATAACCAGCGCCCACTACTGCGGTACGTTTCGGCAAGGCATCCAGTTCAAAGAAGCCATCGGAATCAATACCGTACTCTACGCCCGGAATTTGCGGATGACTTGGGCGACCGCCGGTTGCGATCAGGATATGGTCGGCGGTGATTTTCTCGCCGTTAACTTCAACCGTGTGCGCATCAATAAAACGTGCGAAGCCTTTAATCACCTCGACGTTATTTTTACCCAGCACGTTATCGTATGAGGTGTGGATGCGATCAATATAGGCGCTGCGGTTTTTTACCAGCGTGTTCCAGTTAAAGCTATTCACCGTGGTATCGAAACCGTAATCCGGGCCGTATTGATGAATAGCTTCGGCGATCTGCGCCGCATGCCACATGACCTTTTTCGGCACGCAACCGACATTAACACAGGTTCCGCCCAGCTCTTTTGCTTCAATCAGCGCACATTTTTGTCCATACATCGCTGCGCGATTAATCGAAGCGATACCGCCGCTGCCGCCGCCGATGGCGAGGTAATCATAATGTTTGGTCATTAAGCGTCTTCCATAAATTAAGTGATCTAAATTGGGTCAGAGTTTACCGCTACTCATCAGATTGCCGCAAAGGTTGCGCCTATGATTGTGATAGGGTGTAGTTAATCTGAATCCATTAGCCGTCTGCTTAGTTTGGAAGCATAGCATGCAACTCACATTTCTCGGCACCTGCGCCGGTACGCCTAGCCTGCAACGAAACGTTACCGCGATTGCGTTAACCTTATCCAACCGGGGTGATTGCTGGCTGTTTGACTGTGGCGAAGGTACTCAGCACCAATTTATGCGTAGCGCGTTAAAGCCCGGTAAACTGGAAAAAATATTTATTACCCATCTTCATGGCGATCATATCTTTGGTCTGCCGGGTCTGCTCACCAGCCGCTCAATGGGCGGCGTAGCGACGCCTTTAACGCTGTATGGGCCGAAAGGGCTGAAAGCGTTTGTTGAAACCACGCTGAGTTTGAGCGCTTCGTTCGTGACTTTCCCGCTGGAGATTGTGGAAATTGAAGCGGGAGAGGTGTACCGCGATGGCGGTATTACTGTCACGGCCTGGCCGTTGTCTCATGTGGTGGAGTGCTATGGCTATCGCATTGAGGAACAGGATAAACCGGGCGTATTAGATGCGGAAAAACTGCAAGCGGATGGCATACCGCGCGGGGCGTGGTTCCAGCGCCTTAAACAAGGTGAAACCGTGGTGTTGGAGGATGGACGGCGGGTGAATGGCGGCGATTATCTGGGGCCATCGATACCCGGCAAATCGTTAGCTATTTTTGGCGATACCGCGCCGACGCCAGTAGCATGTAAGCTGGCGGCTAATGTCGATGTAATGGTTCATGAAACGACGCTTGAGGCGGCAATGGCGGAAAAAGCCAATGGTCGTGGTCATTCCACCACGGTACAGGCCGCCACGGCGGCGAAGCAGGCTGGCGCAAAACGTTTGATCGCCACGCACTTCAGTTCACGCTATAGCTTTGCCGATTGCGAGCGGTTGCTGGCGGAGTGCCAGGCGGTTTTTCCCGCAACCGAGTTGGCACGGGATTTTGCAGTGTTTGAGGTTTAGGGCGAACCGAGACTCGCCCTGAACAGAGAGTCGCGGCGTTATTCCGGCACAATCCAGTCGATTTTAGTGTGGCCGGTGCCGCCAGGAACCAGTGTTTTATGCAGCCATGGCAGCAGTTCACGCATTTGCTGCTCCAGCTTCCATGGCGGATTAATCACCACCATACCTGAGGCGGTCATACCACGCTGATCGCTATCGGGCCGCACAGCCAGCTCGATTTGCAGGATGCGACGAATACCGGTCGCTTCCAGTTCGTTAAACATACGCTTAATCTGTTGGCGCAGTACCACTGGATACCATAGAGCGAAAACGCCGGTACTGAAGCGTTTATACCCTTCCTGGATGCCCTGAACCACGGCCTGATAATCGGTTTTCAACTCATAAGGCGGATCGATCAGGACCAGCCCGCGCCGTGAAGGCGGCGGCAATTTAGATTTTAACTGCTGATAGCCATCAGCACGCTCGGTGCGGGCGCGGCTATCTTTCAGAAACTCACCGCGCAGCAGCGGAAAATCACTCGGGTGTAGCTCGGTTAACTGGAGCTTATCCTCCGGGCGCAGCAAATGACGGGCAATCAGTGGCGAACCGGGATAGTAGCGCAGCGTGCCGCTCGGGTTTAATGCCTTAACCGCCTCAATATAGGGCGCTAACGCTGTCGGCAGATCGGCATGCTGCCAAACCCGCGCAATCCCCTCCAAATATTCCCCGGTGCGCTCGGCGTGCTCACCGCTGAGTTGATAACGACCGGCGCCCGCGTGCGTATCGAGATATAAAAAAGGTTTTTCTTTCTCTTTCAACGACGTAATGATCAAGCTTTGGACGGTGTGTTTGAGAACATCGGCATGGTTGCCGGCGTGAAAACTGTGGCGATAACTGAGCATTTTTATTTATCCAGTTGAATTTATAAGGTTTTAATTTGTATTGAATCGAAATTTTACAATTATTACCCCACGAATTACCCCACAGAACGGCGCACAGCAACGGATGCAGGAAAAAGCATGAGAACCTTTTGAAGCAGGGGATTATATCAGGGATGGTTGCCGGATGGGGTGCAAGTGTGAGAACAAATCGCTGCGTTTTATACCCTGGCCTTCAAGACAAGGAAACCAAACGAGCAGTGGCAGCTTATGTATGAGTGTCACCGTGCAAGATACATATGAAAAATATAAAGCCCTCGGTTACAGGCCGCAGGATGCACGAGTAAACATGAGTACGAATAACTTACAAAATCGTTTATTCCGCTGCTCAGTCATAGAGCCAGCGGCCCGCTTTGGCTGATTCCACCAACATCCAGACATATAATGGCTTTAGCGGCTGTTCAGGCTCAGGTGAGCCTAAAAAATCAGGGGCGAAATAATGAGTTATCTCAAACTTGTTAAGCTCAACATTCCAGTTTCTGAAATAATAACTGAGTGTATCCTCAGCATCTTCCCAGATTATATCAAGCCCACCTCTCGTTAACTCCGTTTGCGGGGTGACCTCAGGGCGAGGGCCAAAGAATCCATATTTTTTATGGCTATGGTTTTCGTATATGTAGTGGATTATTTCCTGTTCGATACTCATCAGAAATACGTCCACTGGATGCGATCTTGCGGTGCAACAATACGGTTAAATGTCACTGCTGTGTCTCTTAAAGTGGAATGTGCAACCCACATTGCCTGCCCCCATCCAATCCACGGAATATAACGCCCAATAATCGCACCAACCTTGTTGGTTTTCGCCATTCGTATATCCTGGCCGGTATGCGCAGCCAGGACAATGAAGGTTTTATCGCTGTAATACCGGATAGGTAAACAGCAGCAGGTGGGTGAGGTTAAATGCAAAATGAACCCACGTGGCAACCCACAGTTTGCCGCTCCACTGCCACGCTAAACCGTAGATCAAGCCCGCCAGTGTGGCAAAAAGAACCAGCAATGAACCGCCCGCGATATGCGCCATGCCAAACAGGAGTGAGGTTAATAGCAATGCTGGCAGGCTACCGACCCAGCCGGTCAGACGCTGTTGCAGATAACCGCGAAACAGCGCCTCTTCGGCCAGTGAAACAAAAAACAGATTAGCCAGCGCGAAAGGCCACAACCAACGCGGAAAATGTGGCTCAATGGCTAATCCGCCTGCTAGTGTTGCGATCAATAACAAGACTGGGATAGCAAGCAGCAATAACAACCACCAAACCTTATAGCGCGGCGGCTGCGCATCAGTGCGAAATAATGTCGGTAGGCAGGCCAATAAAACAAACGGGATTAGCGCCTTATCCAAGTTGTAATAGAAGGTGAACGGCGCGCTATGCGGCCCGGCCTGTACGGCGGTAACTATCCGCGTATTGTTAAAGCCCGGCATCAAGTGGAGCATCAGCGCGATAGCGCCAAGCACCAATATCCCTTCGGTTATCGCCGCCAGCCAGCGCGTTGCATGGCATTGCCGACGGATCGCTATTACTGCCGCTAAAACCGCCAGACCAGCGATAGCCGGTGGCTGTAGAACCTGTTGGGTTATTGCGATTGCGAGTGTAATGACCAGTAAGCCAATGGCAGCGGGGCGATGGAAGGCCAAGATTAGCAGCGAGACGGCAAGCAGATACCACATAATCAATTTCCCTGGCAGATAGAGTAGAGCCGAAGCGCAGAAGACGAAAATGCGGAGGTTTGTTCGTCTACCGACAAGCTAATTGATTTTAAAACAGATGGCTTGTGCTTTATAGGGTTATCTGCAAATGACGCCACCGCTAACGCGATTAAGAATTAGCCTCTCAGGGCAAATTGTCTTCCTCGCAGAGGGACTTTGGTTATGGCTACGGTGGTTTTCAGCGCTTTTCGCCATTGAATTTCACTACACTTAGCCGCATGTTAATACGATTGCACACGGCGTTTACGCCCACACCTAACATAAAGGACTGCGCGATGACCAATCCGTTACTTGATTCTTTTACGCTTCCCCCCTTTTCCAAAATTAAACCAGAACATGTCGTGCCCGCTGTACAGGTTGCGCTGGAGGAGTGCCGGGCTGCGGTAGAAAAAACCGTTGCGCAAGGTGCGCCCTGGCGTTGGGAAACGCTGTGCCAACCGCTGGCGGAGGTCGACGATCGCCTGAGCCGTCTGTTCTCGCCGGTTAGCCACCTCAACTCGGTTAAAAATAGCCCGGAGTTACGCCAGGCTTATGAGCAAACGCTGCCGCTGCTCTCTGAATACAGCACTTGGGTCGGTCAGCATGAGGGGCTGTACCAGGCCTATCGTAACCTGAAAGAGGGCGAGCACTACGCCGCGCTCAGCCTGGCGCAGAAAAAAGCGGTGGATAATGCACTGCGTGATTTTGAATTATCCGGTATCGGTTTATCGAAAGAGAAACAGCAACGTTACGGTGAAATCGCCGCGCGTTTATCTGAACTGGGCTCCACCTACAGCAATAACGTACTTGATGCGACAATGGGCTGGAGCAAGCTGATTACCGATGTCAGTGAACTTTCTGGTTTACCGGAAAGCGCATTGGCGGCGGCGCAGGCTCAGGCAGAAGCCAAACAGCAGGAAGGTTGGTTGTTAACGCTGGATATTCCAAGCTATCTGCCGGTGATGACTTACTGCGATAACGCGGCATTGCGTGAAGAGATGTACCGCGCTTACTCTACGCGCGCCTCTGATCAAGGGCCAAATGCCGGAAAATGGGATAACAGCGCAGTAATGGCTGAAGAGCTGGCGTTACGTCATGAACTGGCGCAATTGCTGGGCTTTGATTCCTATGCCGATAAATCGCTGGCGACGAAAATGGCGGAAAGTCCGGCACAGGTGATTGAGTTTCTGGGCGATCTTGCTAAGCGCGCCCGTCCTCAGGCGGAAAAAGAGCTGGCGCAATTGCGTGCTTTTGCCAAACAGCAGCACGGGGTAGAGGAGCTGCAGCCGTGGGATCTGACTTACTATGGCGAAAAACAGAAACAGCACCTGTACACCATTAGCGATGAGCAACTTCGCCCCTATTTCCCGGAAGAACGCGCGGTAAACGGGTTGTTTGAAGTGGTTAAACGCATCTATGGCATCAGCGCGAAAGAGCGTAAAGATGTCGACGTTTGGCATCCGGACGTTCGCTTTTTTGACCTGTTCGACGAAGAGGGTGAATTGCGCGGCAGTTTCTATCTTGACCTGTATGCGCGCGAACACAAACGCGGCGGAGCGTGGATGGATGATTGCGTCGGTATGATGCGCAAAGCCGATGGCTCGCTGCAAAAACCGGTCGCCTACTTAACCTGTAACTTTAACCGCCCGGTAAACGGCAAACCTGCGCTGTTTACCCATGATGAAGTTACCACCTTGTTCCATGAGTTTGGCCACGGTTTGCATCATATGCTAACGCGCGTGGAAACTCCGGGCGTATCCGGGATTAGCGGCGTACCGTGGGATGCGGTAGAGCTGCCGAGCCAGTTTATGGAGAACTGGTGCTGGGAGCCGGAGGCTTTGGCATTTATCTCTGGTCATTACGAAACCGGCGAACCGCTGCCGCAGGCGTTGTTGGACAAAATGCTGGCGGCGAAAAATTACCAGGCGGCGTTATTTATCCTGCGTCAACTGGAGTTCGGGCTGTTTGATTTCCGTTTACACGCCGAGTTTGAACCGGCGAAAGGCGCACAGATTTTGGCAACATTAGCCGAAATTAAAAAACAGGTCGCCGTGGTGCCAAGCCCTTCGTGGGGGCGTTTCCCGCACGCGTTTAGCCATATCTTCGCCGGGGGTTACGCTGCCGGGTACTATAGCTATCTGTGGGCCGATGTATTGGCGGCAGATGCCTATTCTCGCTTCGAAGAAGAGGGCATTTTCAACCGCCAGACGGGGCAATCGTTCCTGGATAATATCCTGACGCGCGGCGGCTCCGAAGAGCCGATGGAGTTGTTTAAGCGCTTCCGGGGCCGCGAGCCACAACTGGACGCGATGCTGGAACACTACGGCATCAAAGGATAACGCTCCGCGTGGACATTTGTTTACTGGATGAATCAGGCGCCGGAGACGGCGCCTTATCTGTTTTAGCGCAGCGCTGGCAATTACGGCATGATCAACAGGTACCGATGGCGTTGGTGATGACGCCAACCCATCTGGAACTGCGTAAGCGCGATGAGCCGAAACTGGGCGGTATTTACGTTGATTTCGTCGGTGGCGCCATGGCACACCGGCGCCGTTTCGGCGGTGGGCGTGGTGAAGCGGTAGCAAAAGCGGTAGGCATTAAAAGCGGTTATTTACCGGATGTGGTCGACGCTACAGCCGGTTTGGGACGTGACGCATTTGTGTTAGCCGCCATCGGCTGCCATGTGCGTATGCTGGAGCGTAACCCGGTAGTTGCCGCTTTACTGGATGATGGCTTACAGCGCGGATACCAGGATGCGGAAATTGGCGGCTGGCTGCGTGAACGGTTAACGCTATTACACGCCTCAAGCCTGACGGCGCTGGCAGCGATCGAACCGAAACCCGACGTGGTCTATCTCGATCCGATGTATCCCCACCGGCAAAAAAGTGCATTGGTGAAGAAGGAAATGCGGGTATTTCAGTCACTGGTAGGCGCAGATGAGGATGCGGATGCTTTACTGGCGCCGGCGCGCCAATTGGCGAAAAAACGGGTGGTGGTCAAACGCCCCGATTACGCGCCGCCGCTGGCGGGCTTAGTGACGCAATCAGCGGTAACCACCAAAAGCCACCGCTTTGATATTTACCCGCCGGTAGGTTGATGCCCGAAAGACGCGGTCGACCGATGTGTCGACCGCATAAAGCAGGGTGACCCGCCGGCTTACGCCTCTTCTTCCTCATCACGCAGCGGAACAATCAACATATCAATATGAACCGTGTTGATCAGTTGACGCGCTGAAGACATCAGCTTGCTCCAGAAATCTTGATGGTGGCCACATACCACCAGATCCACCTGATATTTTTTAATTGCATCCACCAATACCTGTGCCAGATCGCCGCTACCGCTCAGCGTTTCGCTAATCGGATAACCCGCGCCTTGCGACAGCTCGGTCAATGCATGATGCGTCTCTTCTGAAATGCGTTTTTGCATATCGCCCAGGTTAACGTCAATCAACCCGGTGTAGAGATCGGAATAATTCACGTCGACATGAATCAATGACACTTTGGCATCATATGGACGCGCCAGAGAAACCGCTTTTTCAACCAGTAGCTTACTCTCGGGAGAAAGGTCTACTGCAATCAGGATATGTTTGTAAGCCATGATAAAACTCCTTCCATTAGCTGCGCGACTTGGTTGGCAGACAATTTTCCGCCATATCACAACTTGCTGAAATCCATGCGAAAAGCAGGCGATGATCGCCACAGATTTCATCTGGTAACCGTGCGTGGCGGCCATCTTACCGCTGCCTCGCTTTATTATTCTAATTAACAGTATAGCGCCAATTGTTAACAGATGTTTAGGCAAGCCGCACGCTTTGCGAGGCAGATCAAGGCGTTTTTGGGCGATTAATGGCGTCGATTAAAAATCAATGCTGGAAAAATTTTAAGCAGATCTCCTAAACTAATCGTGACGGTGACAAAATCAACCGATAACCGCAGTCGTTCTTAGCATGCAGTCATAACAATTTAGTCCGGTTCAATAGTGGTTGGCGATTAATCGTGGGGCGTGTTCAGCGTTACCCCCGCTGTAGCTGTCCTTGCGGTCTAAGCCGGGAGGGAAATATGAGCACCATCGCGCTTTTCTGGGCTTTATGTGTGGTTTGTTTGGTGAATATGGCGCGTTATTTCTCTTCTCTACGCGCCCTACTGGTGGTGTTGCGCGGGTGTGATCCCTTGCTTTATCAATACGTTGATGGCGCTGGTTTTTTTACCGCGCATGGTCAACCCAGTAAACAGGTACGTTTAGTGCGCTATATTTGGGCACAACGCTATCGTGACCATCACGATGAGGAGTTTATTCGCCGTTGTGAGCGTGTACGTGGGCAGTTTTTACTGACCAGCGCGCTATGTGGATTAGTGATCATTAGCCTAATTGGCTTGGCTATTTGGCATTAAAAAGTGGTGAAGCGGCGAGGCACGCCTCGCCTGGAAGCCATGCCCCGCCCGAAGGTGACATTACACTAGCTTTAGCGCGACCCAGTAGAGCGCGCCGGAGAGCAGAATGGAGACCGGTAAGGTCAACACCCATGCCAGCACAATGTTCTTAATGGTACGCCCTTGTACGCCGCCGCCGTCAACTAACATGGTGCCGGCAACGGAAGAAGAGAGGATATGCGTGGTTGACACCGGCATGCCGGTATAGCTGGCAATTCCGATCGAGAGTGCAGCGGTAACCTGCGCCGACATACCCTGCGCATAGGTCATGCCCTTCTTACCAATTTTCTCACCGATAGTGGTTGCGACACGACGCCAGCCCACCATAGTGCCGAGTGATAAGGCAAGCGCGACCGCCACGATAATCCATATTGGCGCGTATTCCACGCTATTCAGTAAATCGCTCTGTAGCTTACCGAGAAAACGCTTATCATCAGCGTTGGTTTCGGGCATTTTCGCCGCTTTATCTGCGGTATCTGAAATGCACATCAGTAAGCGACGCATTTGACCACGCTGATCAACGTTCAACTGATCATAGCTTTGTAAGTTATTCAGCAAACTTTGCGCGCGCTGAATCGCCATGACGGCATGCGCGTTGTTACAGTGAAATTCCTGCGGCGTGCTGGCGACTTCTTCCGGCGTCGGCAATGCGGGCGGCGCCATCTGTACAATATGCGTTAACGTCGCGCTGTGCTGCTGGTAATACTGTGCGAGGTGATTCACGGCGTCGCGCGTGCGGGTAATGTCATAACCCGATGCGTTCATATTCACCACAAAACCGGCCGGCGCCACGCCGATCAGCACCAGCATAATGAGGCCGATCCCTTTCTGACCATCATTCGCGCCATGCGAGTAACTCACCCCGATAGCTGACACAATGAGCGCAATACGTGTCCAGAACGGCGGCTTTTTCTTGCCATCGATCTTTTCCCGGTCGGCCGGCGTCATATGGATGCGGCGACGTTTTTTGGTGCCACTCCAGTAACGGCGCAACAGAAAAATCAGCGCCCCGGCAATGATCAGACCGACAATCGGTGACAGAATCAACGACAGGAAGATATTGATCATTTTGGGAATGTTTAGCGCATCGACCACCGAAGACCCGGTCAGTAAAGCGTTGGTAAGACCGATACCGATAATTGCGCCGATTAGTGTATGGGAGCTGGAAGCGGGGAGCCCAAAATACCATGTCCCTAAGTTCCAGATAATCGCTGCGAGTAGCATGGAGAACACCATCGCTAACCCATGCGCGGAACCCACGTTGAGTAGCAGGTCAGTAGGCAGCAGATGAACGATGGCATATGCCACGCTAAGCCCGCCTAATAACACACCAAAAAAATTGAACACCCCAGCCATAACAACCGCCAACTGGGAGCGCATTGCTCGGGTATAGATCACCGTTGCTACTGCGTTGGCCGTATCATGAAAGCCGTTGATGGCTTCGTAGAATAAGACGAACAGCAGGGCAAGCACTAATAACAGGCCGGTATGAAAATCAAGGCCAGCAAACAGATGTAGCATAAGCGTTACGCCATTTTAGAGGTCATGAACGCGGCGCATTATCCGCGACAAACCGCGCCTGGGGAAAGAAAAATATAGACTTTTTTCATCGCGGTGAGAAAACCAGCGCCGAAGAATCGACAAAAAAGACCATAAATTAAAGAGTTATATTCCGTTACTTTTGCCGCTCTCGTGTTGCGCTGGTATCAATGGGGGCAACTCTTTACAATCAGCGCTTTGCGAGTCGCCGGGAGTGTGGTGTGGAAAATTATGACGTTATCATCGTAGGCGCGGGGGCTGCGGGGTTATTCTGCGCAGCGCAGGCCGGTCAACGTGGTCGCCGCGTATTAGTGATTGATAACGGCAAAAAGGTAGGGCGCAAAATTCTGATGTCCGGCGGCGGGCGCTGTAATTTTACCAACTTATATACCGAACCGGCGGCTTACCTTTCACACAATCCGCACTTCTGTAAATCGGCGCTGGCTCGCTATACCCAGTGGGATTTTATCGATCTGGTGACACGTCACGGTATTGCCTGGCATGAAAAAACGCTCGGCCAGTTGTTTTGCGATGATTCCGCGCAGCAAATTGTCGACCTGTTGCTGGATGAATGTCAGCGCGGCGGCGTGACGCTGCGTTTGCGCAGCGAGATACTCAGCGTAGAGCGTGAGGAGAGTGGTCATTATTTACTACAGCTCAATGGTGCCGGGGTCAGAGCGGAAAAGCTGGTGATTGCCAGTGGCGGGCTGTCGATGCCGGGTTTAGGCGCCACGCCGTTCGGGTACAAAATAGCTGAGCAGTTTGGATTACGCGTCTATCCAACGCGCGCCGCGCTGGTGCCTTTTACGCTACATAAACCGTTACTTGAGCAATTGCAAACCCTCTCTGGCGTTGCGCTTCCTACCACTATTGCCGCGCAAGATGGCACGGTATTTAAAGAGGCGATGCTGTTCACCCATCGTGGTTTATCCGGACCGGCGGTGTTACAGATTTCCAGTTACTGGCAGGCGGGGGAGTTTGTCACTATCAACCTTTCGCCTGAACAGGAGCTGGCGACGTTTATTGATCAGCAACGGCAGGAACATCCGAACCAGAGCCTAAAGAATACCCTGGCGAAGCCGCTGCCTAAGCGTTTGGTGGATGTTCTACAAACCTTGGGTGTGGTGCCGGAAGTCACCTTAAAACAGCTTAATAGCCGACAGCAGAGTGAGCTGGTCACCACGTTACATCAGTGGCGCGTGCAGCCAAATGGCACCGAAGGCTATCGCACCGCAGAAGTGACGCTGGGCGGTGTGGATACCACCCAGCTCTCCTCGAAAACTATGGAGGCGCGTGAGGTGCCAGGTCTGTACTTTATTGGCGAGGTGGTGGATGTTACCGGCTGGCTGGGTGGGTATAACTTCCAGTGGGCCTGGAGTTCCGCCTGGGCGTGTGGGCAGGCCGTGTAGCTGATGTGAACCGACAATAAAGCTTTCAGTAGCGCTGAAAAGGAATACGATGAACGTAACGGAAAGCGAGTAAGGCCGACCAGAGGAGGGACTAACGTTACTCCGCTATTTAACCCAGTCTTCCAGCGTTAGACCCGGCACCCGCTCAAACTCTCTCACATTATTGGTGACCAGCACGGCACCGGCGGCGATAGCATGCCCGGCAATTGCTGTGTCGTTCTGGCCGATCGGCGTGCCGGCCATTCGCAGCGCGACCCTGATATCCGTGGTGGCGTCCACCGCGGCGCGATCCCAGGGCAGGACGGCATCAAGACGGGCGCAGAACGCGTCAACCAGCGGGATGTGTCGTGGCGAAGCCTTTGAACCGGTGGCGCCGAAGCGCATCTCGGAGTAGGTAATGGCCGAGATCACGATGCGCCGGTTGCGCAGTACCGCCTGCTCCAGGCGCTTAAGTACGGTTTCCGGTTGCTCGCGCATGATGAACGAACAGATACAGGTGTCGAGCATGTAAATTTTGTTCACAGGTCAAATCGTCCTTCATCGCTAACAACGTCCTCACGCTCCGTCATAAAGTCTGAATCGGCCTTTTCCAGCTGCACGAACGAGCCCCAGGTCGGCCGCACGGGGCGCAGGATAATGCTGTCCCCTTCCCGGACAATTTCCAGCTCGCTCACCCCCTCAAAATCCATGTCGCGGGGTAGACGGATGGCGCGGTTATTGCCGTTTTTAAAAATAGAAACTGTTCGCATGGATTTTCCTCATATGCTGAGCGTGCCAGGGAGTATTCCCGCATAGGTGAAGTATAGGCTTATGAAATTAGCTTGTATATGCTAGGTATATGCAGATGTCATGCATATGGCCAGGTCATGCCTATCCATCACTCTCTCTTTTTCATTGCAGATCTGAAAAAAGGTCGTTCCGGAGCTTCCTAACTTAGCGTCAGAATTACGATTCGGGGAGGGAGATAGGTCTGACAATCCATTGTTTGCCTCACGGGTAAGTACTTAATGCAACTACAAACTTTTTTGCTGAAAAATAACCCTAAGCTACAAACTTTATTGTCGATCCACAAAAGTTTCATAACCATAAACCGGCCAGATGTGTAGGGCCACGCTCGAATTTGCGCTTTCCTCTCCTGTAACTATCCTTAAGTTTCGCGCCTAAGTTTACCCCCTCTGAAACCGGCTTATGGGATAAGATGCTATGAACTGGCTCCACGAAATTTTCCGGCTATCACCAGAACTTGCCCTTTTTCTCTCCCTTGCCATCGGTACGTGGGTTGGTCAATTCAGACTCGGCGCTTTCCAGTTAGGTGGAGTCGCAGGCGCTCTGTTGATCGCGGTATTGATTAGCCAGGTTGGCGTAACTATTGATAGCGGGATCAAAAATGTTTTGTTCGCCCTGTTTATCTATGCGGTAGGTTTTGACAGCGGGCCTAAATTCTTCTCCTCCCTGGGTCGCAAGACATTGCGCGAAGTCGCGCTGGCGCTGGTACTGGTCTGCAGCTCACTGCTGACTTTGGTTATCATGGCGAAAGCCTTTTCGCTGGATAAAGGAATCACGGCGGGCATCGCCGCCGGTGCGCTGACCCAATCGGCCATTATTGGCACCGCCAGCGCGGCAATCAGCAAACTCAATCTCGACCCGGCGCAGATCCAGCAAATGCAGGGCAACGTGGCGGTGGGCTATGCCGTGACTTATATCTTCGGCTCGCTGGGGGCGATCATTATTTGTGTGAACATTCTGCCGAAAATAATGGGGCGTTCAATCCGTGATGATGCCTTAAAGGCAGAACTGGAGTTGTTGCAAGGCGCGCCGTTACTCGCGGCAGGACAAGCGCCAGCGCTGCCCGGTATTGTCGGACGCGTATTTCTCGCCGGTCCGGCCGAAGGCCAGCGTGTTGAGGAACTGGAGGCGTTAGCCGACCCGGCTTCTCCCGTCACGCTGGAACGTTTGAAGCGCGGCGATGAAGTGATTACCGTCACGCCAGATTTGCAATTGATGAAAGAGGATGTCTTGCTGCTGGTGGGACGACGCAGTGGGATCATCGTCCTCGCGGCGCATCTCGGTAAGGAACTGGCCGCAGAACAGGGGCCTGATCTGGTGATGCAAACCAGCGATGCGCTGTTAGCGAATCCGGCTTTTATCGGTAAACGGATCGCAGAGCTACGCACCCAACTCTCCCCGGATGTTCGCCACGGCATTTATGTCATCTCGCTTAAGCGAGGTGAAACGACCTTGCCGATTAAAGATGACACCGTTATTGAACACAACGATGTCGTCTCGTTATTTGGGAGCGAGCAGGATATTCAACGTGCGGTAGCGCTGGCCGGACCGCCGCTAGTGAAAAGTATTAAAAGCGATCTGTTATTCCATGGATTGGGTATTTCCGTGGGGCTATTAATTGGTCTGATTGTCGTTCGCTTGGGCGCCGTACCTCTCACGCTGGGCAGCGGCGGTGGCGCACTGTTATCCGGTCTACTTTTTGGTTGGTATCAGGCGCGAAAACCACTGAAAGGTAACCTGCCTTCCGCCGCCTCGGCGCTGCTGCGTGATCTCGGGCTGGCGGGGTTTGTCGCGGTTGTCGGCCTGCAATCGGGACTGCAAGCGGTGGAAACCGTCCGCACGAATGGCCTTTCGGTATTTTTGATTGGCGTGGTAGTGACGGTGGTACCGTTAATGGTCACGTTATTCATTGGTCGTTATCTTCTTCGTTATGACAATACGGCGATTTTTGCCGGTGCGTTATCCGGTACGCGCAGCGCCAACCCGGCCTTCGGTGAGATTTTGGATAAAGCGGGTAATGCCATCCCAACTGCGTCTTTTGCCGTCACTTACGGTCTTGCCAATGTTTTTCTCACGCTATTAGGGCCTTTGATTGTTGCTCTGGTCTAAACCCGCCATCCTATTACCATGGAGCGAACTCCTATGCCAAATCCTTACGAAAAGTACGCCGCTCTCAGCCCTTTTGAACTGAAAGATGCGTTAATTGAGTTGGCTTCAAGTAAAGCCGATCGCTTAATGCTGAATGCAGGACGCGGTAACCCAAACTTCCTTGCCACTCTACCGCGCCGTGCATTTTGGCGCTTAGGGTTATTCTCGGTCGCGGAAGCCGAGCTCTCATACTCCTATCTACCGCACGGGATTGGAGGATTACCACGTATTGAAGGCATTGAAGCGCGTTTCGATACGTTTCTTTCCGACAATCATGACCAGCCAGGCGTGGCATTTCTTTCCCGTGCCGTGAGTTACGTTCGCGATCAATTAGGCTTATCCGCTTCGGCGTTTTTGCATGAGATGGTGGAGGGCATATTAGGTGTAAATTATCCTGAACCGCCGCGCATGTTAAAGGTCAGTGAGAAGATCACGCGGGAATATATTGTTAAGGAGATGATTGGCGGGCTGATCTCCGCCGAAGATGTGGATCTCTTTGCCGTGGAGGGTGGTACGGCGGCAATGACCTATCTATTTAATACCTTGCGTACTAATAGCTTGGTAAAAGCGGGTGACAAAGTCGCGATGGGCTCGCCAATTTTTACACCCTATATCGAAATTCCGCAGCTTGAAGATTATCAGCTTGAAACCGTAATGGTGCATGCATCACCAGATGAAAATTGGCAGTATCCCGATAGCGAACTGGATAAGTTACTCGATCCGGCGGTGAAGGTTTTCTTCTGTGTTAACCCCAGTAATCCGGCCTCGGTGAAAATGGACCAACGTAGTTTAGATAAAATGGCCGCTATTATTCAGCAGCGCCCTGATTTGATTATTTTAACCGATGATGTCTACGGCACCTTTGCCAATGACTTTCAGTCACTATTTGCTACCTGCCCGCAAAATACCATCCTGGTTTATTCGTTCTCAAAATATTTTGGCGCCACAGGCTGGCGGCTGGGCGTTATTGCCACTCACCGGAACAATATTATTGACGGTAAAATTGCGCAACTCAGCAGCGCAGAGAAAAAGCGGCTCAATGCGCGTTATTTCTCGCTAACCCCAGACGTGCCTGCTTTGCGCTTCCTTGATCGGGTGGTTGCCGACAGTCGCAGTGTGGCGCTGAACCACACCGCAGGCTTATCAACGCCGCAACAGGTGCAGATGGTGCTGTTTAGCCTGTTTGCGCTGATGGATGGTGATAATGGCTACAAGTCGGCGGTGAAACAACTTATCCGTCGTCGCCAGGCGGTGCTTTATCGGGAACTGGGGATTGTTCATTCAGATAATGAAGAGTCGGTCGATTACTATACGTTGCTGGATATGGAAACCATTTCGCGACAAATCTATGGCGATAAGTTTGCTGCCTGGGTGAAAAAAAACATAGTTCCCACCGAGTTATTGTTCAAAATTGCCGAAGAAACCGGCATTGTCATGTTACCTGGCACCGGATTTGGTACCCAAAAACCAGCGGGGCGGATTTCGTTAGCCAATCTCAATGAATACGAATATGCCGCGATCGGCAAAGCGTTGCGCGGGATGCTGGAACAGTATTTTGACATTTATTCACAAGGGGTTAAAACCAAAGGGACGCGAAAACCTAAAGCGAAATGATAGGGGATAAAGGTGGTAACTTCCCGCCACCGCAACCGTTCGATTCCGGCGGCGGGAAAAGTATTAGCAACCGAGTCGAGGCGTCACTTGCATCGCTATGAACCACAATACAGGATAGGCATAGTACCGCGCTGCACAATATAACCTCCATCGCTTTGCCTGATAAAATCATACGTTGATGAAGCGCCCACTGTGATGCTAAAAGCCGAGAGTAGCCGTTTGGTGGTCTCATCTGGCGTATTATCTTCCATTTTCTTTTCTATTTTAGTGCTGGTCATAAACACGGTGCTATTCGAGCGTTGCAGATTTACCCTAACCCAGCGGTTAATGGTACTCACCGGCTTATCATCCTCGAAAACTTTTCCATTAATTAAAATACTACCATTGCGATCATGCAGGGTATTAATAAGGACTCCTTTTAGTGTTAAATTACCATTGATGACCTCCACGTTACCGTAACACTCGATAGGCACATTGCTATGTTTATGGCGAACATAGAAGTAGCTGGCGATCGACACCAGTAGTAGAAGTGTGGATGATATGATGAGAGATTTAGTCTTCATTTTTAGAGTAATATTTTGATGTGCAATATTTTTTAGATGATAAACTGCCGCTAAAACGGCACTGGATGACACTCAATTGCGTTGAATAAAGATAACTGGTAATGAAAACGTTATTCAGGCGAGAGCAATCAAACTGCGTTTTTTGCGCATACTTTTTTTGCTTATCAAAAACGACAGCATTGGCGTTGTAATAAAAATTACAGCCATCTTTATCTAATGCCATCTTTTGGTAACCAAAAGCAAAATTATGTGACTGATAATTTTCCCATGTTTGAGAGAAAATCATAACGGCAGAAATAACCATGCCCATAAAATAGATGACTGGCCAGGTTTTTTGCGCGTAATAGCGTAACGTTTTCTCTTTTCGTTCACGTTGTTGGGGGTTATTTTGTGGTTCCTGAATAACCGGTAAAGGTTCTGTTTCTGTATTACTGATGACTTCCACTATTGATGGCGGTGGAATAGCCTTCTCAAAATGAGAATGCGACTCTCTATCTTTACGATCGTCTTGCGGCCTCTCAATCACCAGCGACGGTTGCTGAATATCCTCTGTGGGCGCCTCTCCTTCCAGTGTGATAGTCACATGCTCCGGGATCTTTAGTCCACGCCGTGGAATAGTACGAATGATATCGTTTTCCAAACCGGCATCTTTAAGAACCCGACGCAGTGTTAAAATACATTGATAGAAGGCATTGGTTGAGACATGGGCGTGCCGATCTCCCCAGCCTTGTTTAATCAGTTCGCTCTGCGAGACGATTTCAGGCTGGTTAATGATAAGTTCGAACAAGCAGCAACTCGCAGGATGAAATAGACTGAACTCCTGCTGGGTATGCCGGGCGATTACTTTGTTTCGGGCGAGCCAAAATTCGACCTTACCATTTATAAGGTAATACTGCCATTCTTTGTGTTTATTCAAAAACACCCCCAACCATAGTCAGATAATTCTTAGGCTAACAATAGCACCTATAAGTAAATAAGCAATACCACTAATAGAGTTATTTTTAATTTTAAAATTAAGTTAATCTTTTGTTTTTTTGTATATTTTTTAATTTCATGGTGTTTTTTTAGTGCAATAAACTCTTTTTTCCTTTGTAAATAAAAAGGCCAGATGAAAGCATCTGGCCTTTACTCACTTTTAATATAGGAGTAAATGGAACCTGAGAAAACGAGATAACCATGAGCAATAGGGTTTAACTTAGTGTGCTGAGTTGTTCGATATCGTTGATGGAGAAATAATTTTCTGATGAAAAATCAGAATGTAAATGTCCCATACTCAATGCCTTATTAAGTTATTATTTATAGGTTAGCTCTACTTTTAGGCTGCCTTTTACCGTTCCCGCATTGACCGGGTAATCGATTGAAAGATATTTGACGCTGTAGTTAAGCGTCGCTTTTCCTGCGTTAAGATCGGGAACGGCGGCGACCGCAGTCGTACCGTTGAACCTTACCACGCCTGCGGTATCGTAAATGGCTAACGCGGCTTCTCTGGCGCTCCCGCCAATATTGGGAACCTCAAACACGGAGGCGCTTGTCGGGGTATTCCGCGTCAATGTGAGCGTTAATGCGCCGGGCGATACATCGGTGCAATTGGTGATATTAATCGTAAACGGGGCGTTTTCTCTCACTTGATTGGTGCTACTAAAGCTGCTGGCCAGAGTAGCAGGTAAGGTTACTGTCGCATCTGAAACGCCATTAATATCTATCGCACAGGTGGCAGAAATAACTTTGCCATTAATATTGAGAGCAGCGCTAGTGGCGCTGTAGCTCTGCTGTGAGACCAGGCTACCGATAACCATCATCGGCGCCAAAACATAATGAAGCTTATTCATGTTTTTTCCATTTAATCTGGTTAATTTTATCATCACGTTGACTATTTCCCGACGGGTGTACAGACCGCGCTTAATATTGGCATTGCCGCTTTTTGATTACCCGGCACTTGGTAGGGCAGCAGACAGCGTTTTGACTCTTGGTCGCCCCATGTTACCGAGAGGGTACCGCTGACATTTTCTACGCGCACAAAGGCCTGCCCGCCTTGACCAACATAACCGACGTTACTACCGTTACTGTCGCTAATTGCCGCGCCAAACGGCAGCGGTTTGTTCAGGTAGCTGGCATTAATCAGTAACGCGTTCCCGCTTCTGGCGTTATAGGTCAGTTTGACCACTGCACCCGAATAAGGGGCGACTTTCTGGGAGGTATTATCCAGTTCAACGCCCTGCGCGGTTCCTTTCGGATCGATGGTAATTTCATTCATTTCATACGGATTCAGGTAAGGCACAATCGCATAGCCATTGCTGTCAACCTGAATGCCCGGATAACCCGAAACGTGAGCGCCTTCCGCGCCTTTAGCTTCAACCAGCGCTGCGGTGTCAGCATAATACGGGCTGAAGGTGACGCCGCCGCCATGTATCATCGCCATACCGCTGGCCCCTGCCGACACGCTACGGTAGTCTTTACCACCACTCCAGCCACCATTTACTGTGGTTACGGCAGTACGGTATTGGGCATTAGCCGAACCGCTGGTTCCCGCACGCTGGTTGGCGTGAGAAGCGCTGACGCCGTAACTGAATTGGCTGGTGCTGCCCGCAGTGCCATTCAGGCTGGTCATTTCACTCATGCGGCCATCAGAATCATGGCTAAGATCGACACGCATCTGAGGCGCGTTACGTACCACAGAGCTACCCAGCGGTAGGCTAAAGCTCAACAGATAGCTGGTTTGCTGGCGGCCATAGTTGGACCAGGTTTTGGTCGCATTCAGGCTATAGCTAAGGTTGCCGATATAGTTGCTGTACCCTAACTGATACTGTTTGTCGGTTCCGTCTTTTTGCCAGTAGTTCTGTACCGAGCCGGTAACGTAAAACTGACCAAAATTTCCCGGTAATCCCTGACTTGCGGTCAATGTCAGACGATTTTTAGGCCGCCAAATCCTGACGTTACGATTATCCTGTGTATTCAATTCACGTAGCTGGAGTGCCGGAATTAAATCCAGATATCCTTCGGTTGAGAAACGATAAGCCGCCAGCGAGATATTGCTATTGGTTTGATTAATGAGTTTGTTAAAACCTACTTTATAGCTTTCGCCACTGGTCGAATTACCGCCATGCGCGTTGGTATTAATATGCGCACGCGCTTTGGTGACATCGAAGGAAACCGCGCCCACCGGTGTATCCACCGCGAGCCCAACTTGCGCGGCATAGTAGTTATCGGTTAATTGCATACCGGTATAGCCGGTTAGCGTATTACTAATACCGTACTGTACGGTGCCTTCGGTCAAAATAGGCGGATCGCGCAGTTCATTGCCGCGTAACCGACCGGAGGTGACGGAGTATTGCCAGGTACCAGGACGCAAAAGTTGCGTCACGGAAGAGAAGGGGACCGAGAAGGATTGTTCGCTGCCATCGGCTTCTTTAACCGTCACCACTAAATCGCCGCCATAGCCGCTGGGATACAGATCGTTAATCAGGAACTCGCCGGGCGTAACGGTGGTTTCATAAATGACCTGATTGTTCTGTTTTACCGTCACGCGGGCATTGGTACGTGCGATACCATGGATCTCTGGCGCATAGCCGCGACGAGACTGCGGCAACATGCGCTCATCGCTGGCGATCTGCACACCGCTAAAGGGCACTGAATCGAACAGTTGTCCCCGTGTGTTGGACTGCCCAACCAGCAAGCGCCCCTGAATAGAAGGGATGTCACGCTGCAGGTAGGTATTAATTGAGGTGTACTTTTTAAGTCCGTTCTCTGACCAGTTGTAATTCCCGTTATGGCGGAAGTACCAGGCACCCACATTCAGCCCGGTATTAAACCCGGCATAGAATGAGTTTTCGCTACCGCTTTTGGTATGTTGGTTATAGGCATTCAGGTTGTAGCCTAACATCAGTGCCGGAACACCACGATCCCACAGCGCCGGACTAACGCTGCCTTGCGCACTGCGGTGAATAAAGATTTGTGGGATCACAATGTCAAGCCGTTGCTCGCTACTGTCATAAGCCACGGTCGCGTTCGGGATCAATTTTTCTAAGCGATAGCAGCTCTGATCGTCTTGAGATAACGCATCACGCGCGGTCGCCGGGAGTTTTTCAAAATCTAAATTAATGGCGGCAATAATCTGGCGGGTTAAACAGGGATAGGTGGTTTTATCCTCTGCTGAGACAATCTCAATTTGCTCAGTAGTGATCAGATTATTGTTAACGTAAATATCGGAGCGATATTTGCCGGGCAACGCGTTGGCGCCGCTGTTAAAACGGCTCAGATCAACGTCATTGCCGGGTGCAATGCTCAGAAATGCCGGGTCGAACTCTACCAGAGAAGCGTTGTTCTCTTCGGCAATGGCGACCTGGCTGCTCAGTGCGCAAGAGATTGCCACGCAAAGTAGCGAAATCCGGAAAAAGCTATTTCGGTCTCCCTTATTTAAGGGACGCTTGTTTCTGCTGAAAATTGGCATTCTCTTGAAACCCTGATGATTAATAGTGTTGAGAAAAAGCCGACATCGTGGTGACTGCCGGAAATAACACAAGAACTACACCGGAAATTTATTTGGTTTAAATGCGTCGCATATTATTTTGCGACAGCATCGTGATTGATATAAGCGCCATAATCATTGACGAAGATATATTGTATTTTCTGCCCAGCTGTGACATTCAACGCAATGGACTGGCTACTTTTGGGCGCGATCATCGGCGCATCGACTTTATGACCGTTAACCGAGGCGCTGACCAATGAAACGAAATAAGGCGAGTTATTCACCGCGGTGACTTTGCCGCCCTCGGCACGCCAGACTAATGATTTAGCGGCTTCACTGGCATCGCTAGCCAAACCGGCAGGGCGCCAGAACACCTTGATGCGTGAACGGAAAGCAACCTGTAAAATATTTTTGTCCGCAACGCTGGCATTTTTGGCTGGGATTTCCAGTACATTCAGCCAGAACACCGACTCTTTATCAGCGGGTAAAGGCGCGCCAGTGAAACTCATACGCAGCGTTTGTCCTTTCTGTGGATCAACCCGATTAATCGGTGGCGTTAGGATGAAAGGAACTTTAATGTTTTCTGGTTTGGTGTTGGTATCGCCATTATCCATCCAGCTTTGAATCAGTACCGGATTTTGACCTTTATTAGTCACCTTGACCGTGACTTCTTTTTCGCCCGCCGGATAAATTACGCGGGTGCCGCCAATAATAATACTGGCATAAGCAGAAGATACCTGAGAAAGTAATAATGCTAAGCTTATAATTTTTGTAATATGACTAATGAATTTTTTCATGATGTTATCCGGTGAAAAGGGGCATGGTCATTGCCATGCCCATTTAAAAATTAGCGATTATTTATAAATGATGGAGTAATCAACCATGCTCACGACTTTACCAGCGCTGGTTGCGCCTTCAGCATAATATTGAACAGCGTAAGGCAGGGTTGCTTTACCGTCGGTTACGGTAACGCTTGCCGTTGCGGTATTTTGAACCTGGTCACCGGCTTTAATCGCGGTGTAGCCATTTGAACCATCTAACAACTGAAGGCTAACCAGTTTAGCGCCATCGGTCAGGTTATTATTCAGGCGGCCATTGATATTGACATCTTTGCCTGCTTCAAAAAATGCAGCCACGCCAGTTGCAGTATCGGAACAGTCGCTCAATTCCATGCTGAAATTGGTTTTACCGGCAGACTCACCGCTGGTTTTTAACTGATTAATACTGATTGTTGGCAGAACCACTGTTTCAGATGGGCCTTGACCATTCACTTTTACTACACACGTATTTGCAGTAAGTTCACCGTTAAAGGTAATTGTGCCGGTAGGAGCTGCATGAGCAACGTTTGCAGCACCGAACAGAGCCATAATAGAAGCAGCGATAATTGAGTTTTTCATTTATATATTCCGTATAGATTGAAGTTAAGATTTAACGTTTAATGAGAGCCATGCCGTGAATCAATTGCCCTTAATCAGACCTGACGCGGAGTTTTGCCGCACTCTAATTGATTTCTTCATGTTTCCCTGAGTATTTTTGCTGCCATTTGTCTGACGCCGTTACTATAAGTTAATGTCTGACAGGGCTGCATGACACGTTGATTCTTTAGATGTCTCTCGGTGTCGACAGGAATAATCTTAAGGGGATTGAGACGATAAATAAACTCACTAATTATTAGATGAATTTAAAAGAGCTTAGATAAGGTTTTTAAAAGGATGAAAAGAGGGTGACAAGGTTTTTTGAAAGTAAAAAAGTTGCATAAATAACGTTGGTTTCTTTGGTTTTTTTTATATTTATAGGGTTTGTCTTTAATCTTTTGTTAAATTAATGTGGCTTTGGACGCGCGATATAACAACAAAAATAGAGGAAAGGAGTGCTTTATTTGATGTAGATCAATAATTGCAGAAAGGCGGGTTTCAGAGAGCAGAAAAGCCGTTGTTGCTCGATCAATTTAAGCTGCTTATTGAGCTAAGTAAACATAAGATTTTAGGCTAATTTAATGAATTTAAACTATTTTTCGTTTTTTTCTTAGCGTTTTCCTTATGTGGCTTCCTTTTTTATTAGCTAATCTTAGATGAGTAGAGTCATGAGATTTTTCCTGCTAGGATACCTGCATATTTTATTGGTTATCTCATTACTACGGTCGCAAGATTTATCCATATTGCGTCTGACTCTATATCGTATGCCTGCGTGATGCAGGATAAACAGAGACTCTACTTATGTCTGCTAAATTAAATCTCACTGCCATACTGAGTGTGCTGATGCTGGGGTATACTTTGCCCGCCGCAGCGGCAGTTACCTGTGATATTAACGGTGAATCGGGTGGCGCTAATCCGACAGTCAGTATTCAAGGGGCACCAAATATTTCCGCGACCGAAGATTTGCCCAATGGCACGGTATTATTTCAGGGGCGCCTCGCGGCAAATACCGATATACAAAGAACTCCGGTTGTTTCGTGTTATATTCCTGATACGTCTGCAACCGCCTCGGAAACCGTGACCGTCGAAACGCGAGGGAAAGTGGCGGGCGGTGCCTTAGTGGGTACGGATAATTATACTTTTAAAACCAATGTGCCCGGAATTGGCGTACGTTTCTGGATCTTAGGCCATTACTTAACTAATAGCGATGCGCCACTGGATAATTCTTTGGCGCATTATCAGGCGCAAATAACCGTAAAACCTGGTGGCAAAGATGTCACCACTACAGGATTGTATTACGAACATTTTCGCAATTTAACTTTTCAGCTAGTTAAAATTGGTAGCGTTACGCCGGGCATGGTTAATGGGATCTCTTTTCCAACCGTCGAATATCGAGCATATCCTGCGGATGGGCAATCTATTGGGAAATTGCCTGCACGTTATTTGATCGCTAATTTTTCCGGCAGCGCTAATATCAGTACGCCAACCTGCACTACACCCTCAACGGTGAATGTTGATTTAGGCACCTTTACTACCACACAAATAGAAAGCGCAACGACGACACCGTGGAAAGATGCCTCAATTAAGCTGACTAATTGTCAAAAATTTACCGGTTACCAGAACCGGGATTCAATGTTCGTACAGGATCAAATTTCCGGCGCTTACGATGTCGGGATGACTACACCTGCGCCAACCGTGAATAACGTGCTGGGCATCAAGCTGAATAGCAATCAACAAAATATTGATGTTAACCAAGGCATCGTCGGGATTAAAACTGGCGGCGGGGAAGCGCAGGGTGTGGCAGTACAAATTGCGAAAGGAAATACGGCAAGTAATACCCCGGCTCCGTTAGGCGTTGAATTTAACCAGACGCTGGCCCTGGATGGCTCACCCACTATCAATATTCCACTGGTGGTACGCATGATCAAACAAGGAACGGTGAAAGCTGGCCGGGTCAATGCGCAAATCACTTATACGATTAGCTACAAATAAGCGACGCGCCTGACTCAGGACTTTAATGAGGCAGAGGCTTAAAAGGAAACCCTATGTTCAATAAACTATTTTCAGGCGCGGTCGCCTTCTCTATTCTGTTGGCGACAATGTCGACAGAAACCATGGCCGCGCAGAACGGTACCATCAATGTTACCGGGCTGATTACATCGCCGACCTGCCAAATTGATGTGAACGGATCGACAAATGCCACTCTGGTGCTGCCGACTATACGTACCGATGATTTGCCGGCTAAAGGCAAGTGGGCAGGGAAAAATGCGTTTACGGTTAATGTGACAAACTGTAGTGATGTGTCGCCCGATGCGTTGAATATCGCCATTATTCGGCCTGCGGGAGAGAGTGACGTTTCGAATATACCGGTCAGCGGTACGGCGAAAAATGTGGCATTTCGTCTCGCTAATTCTGGCGCGGGTTTTTTAAGTTTTGACGCCAACACGGTGATTAAACCAATTACATTGACCAATGGGAAAGGGGCTTTGCCGCTGGATGTGTGGTACTACGCAAAAGAGATGCCGATTAGCGCAGGGACGTTAAGTGCGATTATCACCTTTGAATTACGCTATAAATAAGACTTGCCCGGTGAGGGAACCGGGCAAGTGGGTCTTAATGCAGTGGCAACTGAGGGTTATTCAGTGACTTTTTTCTTCAGGCTGCTGGCGCCTTCTTTAGTCGAATCCCAGGCTTTTTTGCTCCCCTCTTTGGTGGAGTCCCAAGCCTTTTCGGAACCCTCTTTGGTACGATTCCACCCTTTTTGACTGCTTTCTTTCACTTTATCGCTAGTCGAAGCACCGCCATCTTTCATCTTATGCTGCGCATGAGACTTCTGCTCAGAAATGCGGTTTTCAGTTTTGTGTAATTTTTCTTTTGCCGTGTCAGCGCCACTCTGCGCGCCTTCTACCGTTTTATTGGTCGCGTGTGGAATCACATCGTCGGCCAGCGCGCCGGAAGCAACAAACATTAGGGACAACGCAATAACTGTCTTTTTCATGATCAAGTTCCTTTTTATGTTGGCTCTACCCTAATGTAGTAAACGCTAGCGCGGATAAATTCAAGTAAAGCCGCACAAAATTCTGTAATTCGCGTATTTATGGCGGCAGTTTCGGAGGAATCCGCAAGATCCGGCACCTCTATCAGGGCATCACCGATACCGTCGGCCAACGTTCGGTAGAGAATAGCGATAGACGGATATTGAACAAATAAAACAGTGGCGAATAGAGCCGGTTATCCTGCTCGCATAGCCGATCGAGATGAATAAGCAAATAGTCCATTTCCGCCAATAAAGCAGCATGCGGCATCGCCTGCAACGATTTCAGACGCGAACGCAGAAATTTGTTGATCTCATAAAACAGCCCGTCAGTTATAACCGCATGCTCGGACAATAACGTCTGATGTTTGACATAAAAGTCGTAAAAATTGACTCCAATCCAGACTTCGGTTATCAGGTTTCCGCCGGAAACCAGGTCGGGAACCGGATCGATCCTTTTGCGTGGCAGGATAACATTCACTTTATCTAGCGTACGGGCGACAAAGCGTTGCCGCGACTGGAGTGATGAGCGGTTAAGCCGAATTTCAGAGAGGAACTGGATCAGTTCGTTAATGCCTTTACGGAAGGCGCGGCGAGCAGTCCAGGAGGGGCGCTTATTGCGGATCAGCGCCGTGATGATGACCGCGAACATGATACCGACAATGCTAGAAATCGCACCGTTAACGATCAACTGTAAATCGGGTTTGAAGTGATGGCTCAAACCAATTAAGCCGGGGATTTGGGTAGCAATAATTAACCCCATCAGGTTAGTGGCGGGGTTGGCGATCACCAGACCGAGTGCAAATAGCCCTGGCGCCAGGCCGATAATCAATGATTCAAACGTCACGGTTTGCGGAATAATCAGCGCCGAATATAGAATACTGATCACAATCGCTACCACTACGCCTTTGAGAAACAACTTCATTGGGGCAATCGGGCTATCCATACCGGCGAAGAAGGAGCAAAGAACTGCCGCCATTAAGGGCGCGGTTGAACCATCACTCCAGCCGGAGCCAATCCAAAACAGGCAACAGGCAAATGTCGCCAGGAAGGCCGTAAACGAGGAGAGCAGCAATAACCCTTTATCAATATGCCAGTGCGCCTGGGCGCGCTTTGCCGGATTACCGCGTTCTTTTAGGCTGCCGACTTTTTCCCCCACCGTCGACCAGGCCTCGGTAATTTTCACGAAGTTTGCCAATCGTTCGAGTAATCCGCTGAGTAACAGGCTCTTTTCCGCGCTGAGGGTTTTATCTTGATAACAACGTTTGATATTGGCCTGAGTGAGCGCAATGTCCTGCAGTATCGCCTGCGTTTCGCGATTCTTATCGCCGCTATTTAGCCATGTCAGGAAGCGTCTAAACGTTGTATCGACAAAATCAGGGAAATCAATCTGTTGTTCCGCTAAGAGTTTGAGCCGAATCTCAATCGCGGTAAGCGTCGGGATCAGATAAGAGAGGTGCTGATACTGTACCGTCACCAAGCGTATAAGCTGGCGCGCAGCATCGCCTTCAAACACGCAATGTGTGATCAGCGTTTCGACATTCACCGGATAACCGGCCATTTGGACCAAAATAGCTTCGCGCTCCGGCGTTTGCTCTTTGGTCTCCGCCGTTAAGAGCTCACTGCATAATTTTCGGGCGCTGGTGTACCAGTTAGTGACGCTGTTTTCCAAAATATTCCGCATTGAGACCGGTAGGATCAGGCTGTGGACCAGGCTGCTACAAATAATCGCCACCGTAATCTCTTCAATACGCGACACCACGGTGTAGGTGATCGACAGCGGCGTATCTACATCAGGAAAGCCCATGATTGCGGCGCTGTATCCCGCCAGCATAAAAACGTAACTTTTTGGGGTCCGGTCATGCAGAGAAAAATAGAGACACACGGCTACCCAAATCGAGACACACAGGCTAAATAAGACCGGATAGAGCACGGTGGCGGGGTAAATCAGAAAGATAAACAGGCCGCCGAGCACGGTACCCAAAAAACGAAAAATCGATTTGGAAACCGTAGAGGATGAGTAAAGCTGTGAGGCTACATAAACGGTAGTGAGCGACCAGGCCGGCTTATCAAAGTTAAGCTCCAGCGCAATGTAAAAAGCGAGAAACGCGGCTAAACATGTTTTGAGTGAAAATAACACCGCACTCTTTGACAACCACTTCATACCGAACGAACCCATTATGCGGCCTTTTTTCTCATCATAACGGAAGTCGTCGCGTCAACCAGTTTAATTTTTTATACAAATTATTAAGACGCTAACGATTTGCCGGTCGCTTGGGTGTAACGCTATCCTGTTGGTTTTGCCAAGAGGGATTTAACCGTTTCGGTTGAGCCTCTCTCTGACGGAGACAAAACATGGCAGCAAACGGTGTAAAGTGGGCGCCCTGCGGGTTGCTATTGGCGTTGGGTATATTTAGCGCGACGTCGGCGCAGGCGGCCACGTATGGCGAACAGTTGGAAGGGTTTCACTACCCTTTTCCGCTGCAACATTTTTCTTTTCAATCACAGCAGCAGCCGCTCAGTATGGGGTTTATGGATGTGAAGCCGACTGCCGCTGCCAATGGACATACCGTGGTGTTAATGCACGGCAAGAATTTTTGCGGCGCGACATGGGAAGAGACCATCAAGGCGTTGAGCGCTCACGGTTATCGGGTAATTGCGCCGGATCAGATTGGGTTTTGTAGTTCCACTAAGCCGGCTAATTATCAGTACAGCTTTCAGCAACTGGCTACTAATACGCACCAGTTATTGCAGCATCTGGGCATTAAAAAGGCGATGATTGTCGGCCATTCAACCGGCGGCATGTTAGCGACACGTTATGCCTTGATGTACCCGCAGCAAACCGAAAAGCTGGTGTTAGTGAATCCAATAGGTTTGGAAGACTGGAAAGCGAAAGGGGTGCCGTATCGTACCGTTGACCAGTGGTACCAACGCGAGCTTAAGCTTTCGGCGCAGAGCATTAAGCAGTATGAACAGCAAACCTATTATGTTGGGCAGTGGAAACCGGCGTATGACAAATGGGTGGATATGCTGGCCGGGTTGAATAGCGGGCCGGGTCATCAAAAGGTGGCGTGGAATTCGGCACTCATCTACGACATGATTTTTACGCAGCCGATTTATTATGAGTTCGCTCAGATTAGCGTTCCGACGACGTTAATGATCGGTACGTCGGACACGACTGCGATTGGTAGCGATATCGCATCGCCGGCGGTGAAGGCCCGGCTTGGTCACTATAATGTGCTGGGTAAGCAGACGGCGAAAATGATTCCGCATGCGCGCCTGGTTGAGTTTCCCGGTATGGGGCATGCGCCGCAGATGGAAGAGCCGGAGAAGTTTAATCAGACTCTGCTGTCGGAACTGGCAGGCACGGCGCAATAGGGTATTGGAAAGGGCGCGAAAGCGCCTTATTCCAGTTGGTTAGCATTTTTTATCCGAAGAGTAATGCTTTCAATTAATTCTGCGAGGCTGGCGTAGCTTTCATAGGCCTCATCAATGGCAATACGATCGCGAGCTTCCCATCGTTCTGAAGACATATCGTAGACAAATAAATCCGTTCCCGTTGAGCCAATCAAAAGCAATGAAGCGCTTTCTTTTGTATTTGGCTCGTTGGTTCGGGAAGCACCATTGTTATATTCAAAGAAATTATTATGTTCATTTCGATAGCTGCGCAAACCGTAGATAGAAAAACCATCAATAGAAAAACCATCGATTAATGCCATAAGAGCTAGATACTGCTGCCAAAAGTCATCTAAATTAGCTCCGGTCTCCTCAATAGCCATCAGCGATGTGTGTTTGCCTGTATTGCCAGGATTAGCCGGATAACCCAACGTTTTTGCAATTATTTTTAATTCTTCGGCGACGCTAGCTAACGTTTTCTTCACCATTATCTTCATCCTTATGGATAGATCACGCCTTTGGGAATAGGCCATAAAACCTCTGTTTTCCCTCCAGCCGTCATCGCGCGAGAAATTTTTTGTTGCGCTGTTGTAAACATAACATGTTCGGGCGATTTTTTGATTAAAACAAGATTGCCGAAAGCGTTGGTTCCACTATCATCCAACGGGAACTTATGATGAACCTCCCAGTCAATAGGGTTATTCCCGTCACGCATTCTTTTAATATCGTCATTGCTAAGTTTCTTATGAACCTGTGGATTTTACGCTATGAATTTAAGAAACTTTTTACGCTCTCTGTCAAATTCACGCCTAAGCATGAGACGTTCCTCAGCAGGACGTTTGATATAATACATTTTCACTACCTCAATATTTTGCAGTAACGTCTTTTCTCCTTTATAACTCCCCAAAAAATGCTTTAATTTTTCCAATTCAGTAATCGATGCAGGGTGTACAGCGAGCCGTCCTGCTGCCAGTAAACTGCTCAAGGCTATCAGAGAGCCAGCCGTTTGTTGATTCAGAACTTGATCAAACCCTGCTGCGGCCTCACCGCCTAACTGACGGGCGGTTTCGGCGTACATCTGTGGATTCTGATGATAAATGCCGCCTGCGGCTAACAGGCGACCGGCCATTTTACTATTAATGGCGTTAAACGTTTGTGGTGACGAGGCCTGTTGAGGAGAAAAGTCTGATGTGGAGGCAGAACCGTAAGCGTAAACGGTAAATGATGTCGCCTGCGGCTTGCCGCCATGATGGCGATAGTCGCGACAAGCCACTGAATCACGATACGCCCGAATAATATGATCCGCGCCGCTTAATTCGAATAACCAGGGATGCCGACAAATCAACTGCCCCTGATCATCAATATAAAACAGCCGACCGGGCGCACTATAGCGATCAAGCATAATAACCTGACCGTGTAACACCATTCTTTTAAGACGTTCTTGCGCCAGTTTCCCGCCAGCAGGCTGATGAAGAGTTGAGAGTGATGAATACCGATGACGCATAGCGATAATATGAGGGCTGGTATTCTCATCGAAAAACTCATAATGATCGCAAATATAACGCCGTGCGATAATAGGCTGCGTGATTAACGCATAGCGCTCCGGCGCAAGATTATCACGTGGTAGATAAAAAAGATCACACCCAGGCAAACTGACGCTCATTACCGGTTCCTTTTGGCTGCGCTCAGATACAGGTATATTATATTTTTTCTATCGCTTTAGTAAGCCCAATTTTTATTAATAGAAAACGTTACGCTAATGGCTATTTAATAAAAATCCATTATTATGCGGAATAAATAAATCACGCCAGATGATAAGTTATTCTCAATACTACTCTCCGCCCAACGATTTGCGAAACCTTACGCCGATCGCTATGCTTTTAGCGCCCTAAACATTCGCTATTTCCTCCGTTTTCCAACCAAGGCACCGATCCTATGTCAGAAAAAAAGCCCATGCCGGTGTTTGACGGCCATAACGATCTCCTGCTGCGTCTTTGGCTACATGCGGCGACTACGCCACCTGAACAGCCCTTCTTTAACGGAGAGGCGGGCGGGCATATCGATTTTCCTCGTCTACGCCGCGGAGGAATGGTTGGCGGTCTGTTCGCAGTGTTCGTGCCACCGGCAGACTATGTGGCCCAGGCGCGTAAAGAAGCAGTGGGCAACCATCAACCGCTGGCCATCGTCGAAGCGCAGATCGCCATTTTACAGCGTCTGGAAAGCGCCGCTGAAGGACGCGCGAAAATTTGCCGCACGGTCGCAGAGATTGAACATTGCCTGGCAAATAATATCCTGGCAATGGTCATGCATATTGAAGGCGCGGAGGCATTAGATCCGGAACTGAAATTGTTGGACAGGTTCTGGCAACTCGGTCTACGTAGCCTTGGGCCATTTTGGAATACACCTAACCAGTTTGGTGTTGGCGTCAGCGGTGGCTTTCCCGGCTCGCCTGATAGCGGTGAAGGATTGACCGCCGCCGGGCGCGCGTTGCTACAACGCTGCAACCAGCTTGGCATTATGATTGACCTTTCCCATATGAATGAGAAAGCGTTCTGGCAAACGGCGGAGATTAGCCAGGCGCCGCTGGTGGCGACGCATTCCAATGCCCATGCTTTATGTCCACAGCCGCGCAACCTAACCGATCGGCAATTAGCAGCGATCGCCGCCAGTGATGGTTTGGTTGGGGTAAATTTCGGCACCGCCTTTCTGCGCGCCGATGGTAAACGGGACGGTAACACGCCAATAACAGAAATTGTAAAACATCTTGCCTGGCTGATCGATAAACTGGGCGAAGATCGTGTGGGTTTCGGCTCAGATTTTGACGGCATTAATGTGCCGGATGAACTGGGCGATGTTGCCGGTTTACCCTTGTTATTACAGGCTTTAACACAGGCAGGTTTTAGCGAGGCCGTTATCGAAAAGCTGGCGTGGCGTAACTGGTTACGCGTACTGAAGCAGACGTGGGGAAGGTAACATTTTTTTCTCCTGCCGTCCTCAGGCGTTGCTATGATTGTTACTCTGCTGCAACATCCTCGCTCATCAACGGGCCGATGTTGCTCGTGAACCGCGTCTGAAAGCGTACCTCGCCGACAGATACGTTATTTTTACCGCAATGAGGAGAGACAATATGAAGTGGACCAAACCTGAGTTTGTTGACCTGCGTTTAGGCTTAGAAGTAACCCTTTACATTTCTAACCGCTAATCTTCCATGCCCACAACTACACTGTGGGCATGTTTCTTTTTATCCTTTCGGTTTTCACATGCAGATTAAAGTTCTTGGTTCTGCCGCAGGTGGAGGTTTCCCACAGTGGAACTGCAACTGCAAAAATTGCCAGGGCGTGCGTAATGGCACGCTAAACGCCTCCGCGCGCACGCAATCATCCATTGCCGTCAGCGATAACGGTCAGGACTGGGTGCTGTGTAACGCCTCACCGGATATTTGTCATCAGCTTCGCGCGGCGCCGGAATTAAATAAACCCGAAGTGCTACGCGGAACCGGTATTGGCGCGATTATCCTTACCGATAGCCAGATCGATCACTGTGCCGGGTTGCTTAATTTACGCGAAGGGTGCCCGCATCAGGTCTGGTGTACCCCGGAAGTGCATGAGGATCTCACCACCGGTTTTCCGGTGTTTACCATGCTGTCGCACTGGAATGGCGGCCTGGTGCATCATCCGATTGTGCCTTCTGAGCCATTCAGCGTCTCGGTGTGCCCAACTATTCGTTTCACCGCCATTCCCTTACTTAGCAACGCGCCGCCCTATTCGCGCTATCGCAACCAGCCGCTGCCAGGACATAACATTGCGTTATTTATCGAAGATACCGCCAACGGCAAAACAGTGCTGTATGCGCCGGGCCTCGGCGAGCCGGACAACCACCTGATGAAGTGGCTGGAGAAAGCGGACCATCTGCTGATTGATGGCACGGTATGGCAGGATAACGAACTGGCGAATACCGGCGTGGGCCACAACACCGGCAAAGATATGGGGCACTTAGCGTTAGCGGAAGAGAATGGCTTAGTCAAACTGCTGGCCTCGCTACCGGCGAAGCGCAAGATTCTTATTCATATTAACAACACCAATCCCATCCTTGATGAAGACTCTGCCGAACGTCACATGCTGACGCGCCAGGGCATTGAGGTCAGCTGGGATGGAATGATGATTAACACCCAGGAATAGCCAATGAAACAGTCGCAACCGCTGTCGCCCGCCGAGTTCGAACAGGCCTTACGGGCAAAAGGCGCTTATTACCATATCCACCACCCGTACCACATCGCCATGCATAACGGTGAGGCGACGCGTGAGCAAATTCAAGGCTGGGTTGCCAACCGTTTTTATTACCAAACCAGTATCCCGCTAAAAGATGCGGCAATCATGGCGAATTGTCCGCACCCGGAAGTGCGCCGCAAATGGGTGCAACGCATCCTCGATCACGACGGCCAGGGAAATAACGATGGCGGTATCGAAGCCTGGCTACGGCTGGGCGAGGCGGTAGGGCTGGCGCGCGAAACTATCTTGTCGGAAGAGAGGGTGCTGCCGGGAGTTCGCTTTGCCGTCGATGCCTATGTCAATTTCGCCAGGCGTGCAAACTGGCAAGAGGCCGCCTGTAGTTCATTGACCGAACTGTTCGCTCCGCAAATCCATCAGGCACGGCTGGATAGCTGGCCGCAACACTATCAGTGGATTGAAGCGGAAGGCTATGGCTATTTCCGCAGCCGCCTGAGCCAGGCCAACCGCGATGTAGAGCACGGGCTGCAATTGGCGTTGGAGTATTGCGATAGCGTAGAAAAGCAGCAACGCATGTTAGAAATCCTTCAGTTCAAGCTCGATATTCTATGGAGCATGCTGGACGCAATGACCATGGCGTATGAACTGAAACGGCAACCGTATCATACCGTGACGCAACAGCCGGTATGGCACAAGGAGAGGTTACTGTGATGGAGATAACTTCGCAGCAGTTACCGGCGTTTCGCCGTGGTTTCCGGTTGCAGTGGGAGCAGGCGCAAAATAGCCATGTGATGCTTTATCCGGAAGGGATGGCGAAACTGAACGAGAGCGCGGCGGCAATTTTACAGTTGGTGGACGGCAAGCGCCGTATTGCTGACATTATTGCCGAACTGGAAGCGCGTTTCCCTGATGCGCAGGGCATCGGCGACGATGTAAAAGAATTTTTTGGTCAAGCTTATGAACAGAAGTGGATCATTTTCAGTGAGTGAACAAAAGCCGACGGTTAATCCCCCGCTCTGGTTACTGGCGGAGTTAACCTACCGTTGTCCGCTGCAATGCCCCTATTGCTCCAACCCGCTGGATTTCGCGCAGCAGGATCAAGAGCTCACCACCGAACAGTGGATCGCGGTGTTCAAACAGGCGCGCGCGATGGGCAGCGTTCAGCTCGGTTTTTCCGGCGGTGAGCCGCTGGTACGTAAAGATTTGGCGGAGTTGATCGCCGCTGCGCATGATATGGGGTTTTATACCAACCTGATTACCTCAGGCATTGGTCTGACCGAGAAGAAGCTGGATACTTTCGCGCAGGCCGGGTTGGACCATATTCAGATCAGCTTCCAGGCCAGCGATGAAACCTTAAACGCGGCGCTGGCCGGTTCGGCGAAGGCGTTTCAGCAAAAACTCGCCATGGCGAAAGCGGTGAAAAAACATGGCTACCCGATGGTGCTTAACTTTGTTTTGCACCGCCATAATATCGATCAGATCGATCGCATCATCGAGCTCTGCATCCAGCTTGAAGCCGACGATGTAGAACTGGCGACTTGCCAGTTTTATGGTTGGGCGCAGCTTAATCGTGAAGGTTTGCTGCCAACCCGCCAGCAGATTGCTAACGCGGAAGCGGTGGTGAAGGACTATCGCGCAAAAATGGCGGAGAGCGGTAACCTGGCCAACCTGTTGTTTGTCACGCCCGACTATTATGAAGAGCGGCCAAAAGGCTGTATGGGAGGGTGGGGCGCGATTTTCCTTAGCGTGACACCAGAAGGCACTGCGCTACCTTGCCACAGCGCCCGCCAGTTGCCGGTGGCGTTTCCGTCGGTGCTGGAGCATGACTTACAGCACATCTGGTATGAATCTTTCGGCTTCAACCGCTATCGCGGCTTTGACTGGATGCCGGAGCCCTGCCGTTCTTGTTCGGAAAAAGAGCAAGATTTTGGCGGCTGCCGTTGCCAGGCATTTATGTTGACCGGTAATGCCGACAATGCCGATCCGGTCTGCTCGAAATCGCCACACCACGGTAAAATCTTGGCGGCGCGTGAGCAGGCGAACTGCACCACGATGCAAATTAACCAACTGCAATTCCGTAACCGCGTTAATTCTCAATTGATCTTTAAGGGCTAAGATGTGCGACGCAGCGGATGAGGCGCAGTTAACGCTGGCAAACGGTCTGCGGGTACATCTGCATCACCAGCCACACGCGCCACGCGGCGCGGCATTAGTACAGATTGATGCCGGTAGCCACCATGAACCGGAAGCCTGGCCTGGTCTTGCGCACCTGTTGGAGCATATGGTGTTCAACGGCAGCGCGGCCTTTACTCACCATGCTCGTCTTATGGCGTGGGTACAGGCGGAGGGGGGGCGGGTCAACGCCACCACGCAAGCGGCCTCAACCGCTTTTTTCTTTGAAGTGTCGGCGGATAAGTTGGCCGATGGCGTGGCCCGCCTAGTGGATATGCTGGCGGCTCCGTTGCTGACGGAAGAGGCGTTGCGCCATGAAGTGACGGTGATCGACGCCGAGTATCAACTGCTGAAAAACCACGCGGAAACCCGGTGTGATGCGGCAACCGATTACGCCTTTGGCGCGCTACCGGCTATGCGGCGTTTTCATGTCGGCAATCAAGCGAGCTTTGGCGATGATATTCCCGCGTTGCGCCAGGCGTTATGGCATTACCACCAGCGTTTTTACCACGCGGGAAATATGGTTTTGTGGCTTCAGGGGCCGCAATCCTGCGCCGAATTGGCGGCGTTGGCGCAGCAGTTCGGGAGCGCGTTTGCCGCCAGTGCGCCACCCGCCGCGCCGTTCGCGTTGCCCGGGCCGATTAATTTACCCTATGGTTTTGCGCTTGCGTGCGCGGAAGGCGCAGCCTGTTTACGCCTGAGCTTTTGGCTTAGAGAGTGGAACGCGCGCGATGCCGAAGCGCTGATGCTGTTGCAGCAACTGGCGCTTGATGAATCTCAAAATAGCCTGCTGGCGGCGCTACGCGCTGCCGAACTCTGCGAAGAGATTCGTCTGCTTAACCCTTATCGCACCGCTCAGGCCGCTATTGTGACGCTGGAGTTCAGCCTTACCTCGCCCGATTACGCGGTGGCGCGTACTACGGAAGCCTGGTTTCTACATTGGCTGGCAATGTTACCCGCACTCTCATCCGCCCGGTTGTTACATTACGCGAGCCTGGCCCGGCGCGCTTTTTGGCGCCTGCCGCCGCTGGAACAATTGCGGCAGCGGGCGATGGGCTTTCCGCCACCGGCTAAAGCGGATGACATCCTGCTGAGTTGGTCGCATTTATTGCCGCAATTGACGGAGCGACAAATGACGCGTCTGTGGAGCGCGGAACAGGCCGCCACGCAGGAGGTGGAAACGCAAGGCTTTCGGCTACCAATGCGTGTGCTAGAGGAAACGCCCGCCAGCCTGCCTGTTCCGGTGCCGACGCTGGGCTTTTTTACGCCCGGACGCGCGCTAACGCCACCGACGTTACCGGACGCTTCGGTGCCATTAACCGCGATTGAGGTGCCAGGCGATCAACCGGTATTACTGCTACGCCCGGCGTTTGGCGCCATGGTTAGCGATGCGCAAGGGTATTTGATGCAGACGGCGTTACGCAGCGTGGCGGGCGACATACTGCATCGCGGCGGCCAGTTGCTGATGGCGGAACATCAGGGCGTTTGGTATTTCCAGATACGCGGCGAAGCGGCGTTATTGCCGGTTGCGCTGGCGGCCGCTATTGAATCATTAACCGCGTTGTCCGGGGCGGTTTACGCACAGGGTGAACGCGCCTGGCGGCGAGCGCAACGCGCAGATGTCTCGATTCGCGCCCTGCTTAGCCTGTTACCGCGCGTGCTCAGGAATGAAACACATGATGGCCCGCCGCTTGACGCTTTGCCACAACGCGGATGGGAGGCCTGCCTGGCTGGCGGTGATGATGCGCTGCGACAGCAACTGGCGCACCTGCTTTCACGTTTTCCCGGTCAAATAAATCAGCCGCAGGCCACCACTGCGATCCCGCCACCGGCAGGGCAACAACACTTGTTACCGGCGGTAGAGGGAGACGCGGCGTTATTACTGTTTTGCCCGCTAGTGGAAAATACCGCTGCCTGTCTGGCGGCATGGCGTCTGTTGGCCCTGGTGTACGAGCCGCTGTTTTTTCAGCGCCTGCGTGAGCAACAACAAGTGGGCTACGTGGTCAGTTGCCGTTTTCATCAAAGCGCCGATCGCGCGGGGATTTTGTTTGCGTTGCAATCGCCACGCTATGGTATTGAAGCGTTGCTGGCGTTTATCGAGCGCTTTTTGGCTGAGGTCACCCACGATCTTGAGCGCTTAAGCGAGGCGGCGTGGGAACAGAAACGCACCACGCTGCGTAATGCCTTGCGTGCTACAGCGGCAGATAGCTTAACGCGCGCCAGGGAATACTGGCAGAGAATGCGGCACGACACGCCTTCGATTAGCGAGGTGCAGCTTGCGCAATGCGATCGGGCCCAACTCCTGCATTACCACCAGCGCTTACGTGAACAGCCTGAATGCCGCGTGCAATTGGCCAGCGCGCCCGGTTTCTTACCGTAGTTTTCAATCGCGTGTGATTCCTTCTGATATTTCTGGATAAGCAAAGGACGATTGGTGGAGCGTGCAGAATTTCACCTCGATCGTGTCAAAAAACCAGATACACATCACATTTTTATCACGCTATTTCCTTACCTTCCGTCAGTAACTAATTATTAATCAAATGGTTAATCTTGCTTCCGTTTCGCTTGTGTGTACTTAGTGTGTAAAATTACACAGTGATCACACTTCCTCTGCGTGCCGCGTGCTTTAATTCTCTTCACATCGACACAGGAGAATAACCATGAAACATCTGATGATTTGCTGCGGCGCAGGCGTTGCCACCAGCACCGTGGCATTAAATAAACTCCAGGACTATCTGAAAAAAGAAAATCTGTTGGATAAAGTGCGTATTTCACAAGGGACGGTTGCTGAAGCCAAAACCCGCGATGATCTGGACTTCATCGTCTCCACCTCGCCAGTGTCGCTTTCTGTACCGGTGGTCAACGCGCTGCCGTTATTAACCGGAATGGGAACCGACGCGGTGTTTAGCCGTGTAAAAGAGTTAATTCTCGCCGAGGGTTAAGCCATGTTTATCATTGATTACATTGTGAATTTAGGGGCATCGGTCATGATGCCGCTCATATTCATTATCCTCGGCGTGATCTTACGCTTGCCGCTGACGAAAGCGATTAAAGCCGGGTTGATGGTGGGGATTGGTTTTATCGGCCTGAGTATCACGGTCAACCTGATGGTTGACTCACTGACGCCCGTCAGCCATGCCATTGTTGAGCGTTTTGGTCTTAACCTGACGGTATTGGACGTGGGTTGGCCAGCGGCTGCAGCGGTGGCGATGGGGACACGCGTCGGTGCATTAGTGATCCCGGTCTGCGTGGCGATTAATGTACTGATGTTGTACACCAAAACCACCCGGGTGCTGAACGTAGATATTTGGAACTTGTGGCATCATGCTTTTACCGGATCGCTGGTCACCATCATTACCAATAGCCTGTGGCTTGGCGTTTTCGCCGCCGCGCTGAACTGCATTATCACGATGGTGATTGCCGACCGTACCAGCGGCGATGTCGAAAAATACCTGAATCTCCCCTCTATCTCGGTGCCGCATGGTTTTTCTGCCTCATTTGTTCCTGCGGCTTGGCTGGTCAACGTCATTGTCGATCGCATACCGGGCGTACGCGATATTAAAATTGATACCGAAGTGATTCAGAAACGTTTGGCGCTGTTGGGCGATCCGGCCTCGCTGGGCGCGATTATTGGCGCACTGTTGGGGATTATTGCCGGTATTGAGGTTAAGGCGATTCTGCAAACCGCGATTACGATGGCGGCAGTAATGACCATTATTCCACGCATGGCGAAAATGCTGATGGAAGGGGTTTATCCGATCAGCGAACGCATTCAAGAGATTGCTCAGTCTCGCGCTGGTTCATTCGGGAAAATCGCTATCGGGCTTGATTCGGCGGTCAGCGTTGGGCATCCGGTTACCTTATCGGTTTCTATGTTAATGATCCCGATTATGCTGGTGCTGGCGGCTATCGTGCCGGGTAACCAATTCCTGCCTTTCGCCTCGCTTACCGGTCTGCCGTTCGCCTTTGTGTTGGTTACTGCGGTTTGCCGTGGCGACATGTTCCGCACCTTACTGACCGGTTTGCTGACCCTGAGCCTGGCGCTGTTAATTGGCACCAGTCTGGCACCGATTGTCACCAGTACGGCGGTCAGTACCGGTTTCTCATTACCGCAGGGCACCACCAGTATCAGTAGCGTGGATTATGCCGGTGCGATGCTGCCGTGGGTGATTATCCAGAGCTTCTACTTTAAAGCGATTGGGGTCGGTATTCTCACCCTGTTTACCGCGGGTTTGATGGTGTGGAACCGTCGCAAACTGGCGCAGGAAAATGAACAGATGGCGGATGCCGCCACGCAAACCGAGAAATAATATGTTTAGCGCAAATCGAGTGTTTACCGTAACTCAGGCCATCAGTCGGAACGACTTACTCAGCCAACTGGCGGATAGCCTGCAGGCCGATGGGCTGGTGAAAGCCAGCTTTCTGGAAGGCGTGCTGGCGCGGGAAAAAATCTATCCCACCGGTATTTATATGGAAACCCATAGCGTCGCCATTCCGCACACCGAGTTTGAACACGTCAATCACACCGGGTTCGCGATTGCTATCAACCAGGCTGGCGTGGAATTTCATCGCACCGACGAGCCTGAAGCGGTGGTGGTACCGGAGGTGGTGGTTATGATGGCCATCGCGCCGGATTGCGAAAAGGTGGCGATTATCCAATCGTTGTTTGCGTTACTGGCGGAAAGAGAGCGGGTTAACGATATCTGCAAAATGACGCCGGAGGCGATTGCAAAAGTGTTCACTGGCGCGGTTGTAACGAGCTAGAATACTCGGGTTATGCCTTCGCACGTGAAGCCGGCGCCGGAGCCCGAGGAGTCCAGGATGTTACGAATCAGCGATGTGATTGAGTTAGCGATGGTGAGTCGTAAAACCATCTATAACGCTATCAACAGCGGGCGGCTGAAGTATCAGTTGGTTGCGGTGGATAACCGTCAGGTTCGTATGTTTCGCGAGGAAGATGTTTTTGATGCATTTCCTCGCGCTAACCGTGGGATGACGCGCGAACAGGAAGTGCAGGCGCTACGCGAGGAAGTGGCCTCGCTGAAGTTTGCATTGTCCGAACTGCAAAAAGCGGTCGATGCGATGGACCCCGCCAGCCAATATGAAATGACCAGCATTAGCGGTCAGGTAAAAAAAGCGCCCGATCAAAAGTAGCGGGCGCTAATTTGTCCTACAGCAGGTTATTTTCCGCCAGTTCGAGCGCAAAGTAGCTGAAAATAATATCCGCACCGGCACGTTTAATCGCGCCCAGGCTTTCCAGTATTACATCACGTTCGTTAATCGCGCCAGCCTGACCGGCGAACTTAATCATCGCGTACTCTCCGCTTACCTGATAAGCCGCCAGCGGCAGTTCAGTACGATCGCGAATCTCACGCAGAATATCCAGATAAGCGCCGGCAGGTTTTACCATCAGTGAATCCGCGCCTTCGGCGGCATCAATTAATGACTCGCGAATGGCTTCACGGCGGTTCATCGGGTTCATCTGATAGGTCTTACGATCGCCTTTCAGCGCGGTGCCTGCCGCTTCACGGAACGGGCCGTAAAATGAAGAGGCAAACTTGGTGGAGTAAGACATGATGGCGGTATCGGTAAAGCCGGCTTCATCCAGCGCACGGCGGATTGCCGCAACCTGGCCGTCCATTGCGGCAGACGGGGCGATAAAATCGGCGCCAGCATGCGCGGCGACCACCGCTTGTTTTCCGAGGTTAACCAGAGTGGCATCATTATCCACGCCATGATCGCAGAGAACGCCGCAGTGACCATGCGAGGTGTATTCGCAGAAACAGGTGTCGGACATGACGATCATTTCCGGCACCGTCTCTTTACAGATGCGCGACATACGCGCCACCAGCCCATTTTCTTGCCAGGCATCGCTACCGGTAGCATCGGTATGGTGCGAAATGCCAAATGTCATCACGGAACGGATACCGGCTTTGGCAATGCGCTCAATTTCGTATGCCAGGCGTTTTTCAGGAATCCGCATCACGCCGGGCATCGCCTCGATTGGCTTATAATCATCCACGCCTTCTTCAACGAAAATAGGCAGCGCCAGATCATTGAGGCTTAAAGAGGTTTCCTGGAACAGGCTGCGTAGCGCGGCGCTTTTGCGCAGCCTTCTGGGGCGGTTAATCAATGAGAAGTCAGACATAATGGTGGCTATTGTGAAGAAAAAAGTAGCGTTAAGTTTACTCTTTTTTTGCCCGCGAGGTTGAACCATTGAGGGCAACAAGATGAACATTAATGGCTTTTTGCGTTGCGATTTGTGTCGCCATCGCGCCCGGCCAACGAGCGCGATGGGCGGTGAGAAAGCTTATTCGTTGATGTCTGGATGCTGCTGAATCAGATGCTTACGCTTCTCTTCCAGACGAGCGATCTCGTCATTAATATCTTCGATCTTGCTTTCAATATTGTCGTGATGCTCCTGCAAAATTTCCCGAGCTTCTTCAATATCCGAGGCTGCCGGCGTCGCGCCTTGCAGCGGTTTATTCGCCGTCTCTTTCATCATGACGCCGGTAATCAACCCGATAACCGCAAACACCATCAGGTAATAAGCGGGCATATACAGGTTGTTAGTGGTTTCTACCAGCCAGGCGATCACGGTAGGCGTCAGACCCGCCACCAAGATGGAGATATTAAACGCGCTGGCTAAGGCGCTGTAGCGGATATGGGTGGGGAACATCGCCGGTAACGACGAAGCCATGACGCCAGTAAACGCGTTGAGGATCACCGCCATAATTAACAGACCGGCGAAAATCAGCCCGATGACGTTGCTGTTAATCAACATAAAGGAGGGGATGGAGAACAACAGCAGCGCAATACTACCGATAATGACAAACGGACGGCGGCCGAAACGGTCACTCAGCAAACCCATTACCGGTTGAACAAACAGCATACCCAGCATGATGGCGATGATAATTAATACGCCATGGTCTTCCGAGTAATGCAGGTTATGCGACAGATAACTAGGCATATAAGTGAGCAACATGTAGTAGGTCACATTGGTCGACACCACCAGACCGATACAGGCCAACAAACTTTTCCAGTGACGTGTCGCAATCTCTTTAAACGACACTTTCGGCCCTTCGCGCAGACCTTCGCGATCGCCTTGCTCCAGTTTATCGACATGCTGTTGGAAGGCCGGGGTTTCTTCTAGCGCATGGCGCAGATAGAGCCCGATAATCCCCAGCGGCAGCGCAAGGAAGAACGGCAGGCGCCAGCCCCAAGCGAGGAAACGTTCTTCACCAATGATGGTTGAGATCAGTACCACCACGCCTGCGCCCAAGACAAAACCGGCGATGGAACCGAAGTCGAGCCAACTGCCCATAAAGCCGCGCTTACGGTCAGGTGAGTATTCGGCGACAAAGATTGACGCCCCGGTATACTCTCCGCCCACCGAAAAACCCTGTGCCATTTTGGCGAGCAGCAGCAAGATTGGCGCCCAGATACCAATGGATGCATGGGAGGGAATTAAGCCGATACAGAAGGTACTGATCGACATAATGACAATGGTAATCGAGAGGATTTTTTGGCGGCCATATTTGTCGCCAAGCATACCGAAGAACAGCCCGCCAAGCGGACGGATTAAAAAGGGAACAGAGAAGGTTGCCAGTGCGGCAATCATCTGTACGCCAGGATCGGCGCCGGGGAAAAAGACCTTACCGAGTGCATAAGCCACAAAACCGTATACACCGAAATCAAACCATTCCATCGCGTTGCCCAGAGATGCCGCGGTAATGGCTTTACGCAAACGCGCATCATCAATGATGGTGACATCATCTAACGCGATTGGCTTTACACGCTTCCTACGTAGCTTCATATAAATCGCCCTGTATTTTCTTACCGAAAAAGAAAAGTCCTCAAGGTCGCGGACCGATAGCTGAACCGAGTCAGACCGCGGCGTTGAGAAAATTAAACATAGACCACACGGGTCATCGCAAAAGAGCACATATTAAATAATTCCGTCAGGTAACGGATGCCCTTTCGCCACATAGTATATCGTCTGAGCACCCCTAATGTCATTTTTAGGCTGGAAACGCGCTGCCATGCGGGATGAAAACGGGGTAATTCGGCGCTTATCGCTATTCTGTTATGTTGCTGGCGCACGGCGTTCGCCGTCTGTCGATGGTGCAACGTTGCCTTTTATTTGTGCAGTCGTAGCGCCCGTCAGCCACCGGCCGTTGTGGTTGTTCGCGGGTTATATCTGGTGCTCCATCTTGTATCCATGTCGGTATCCACCTGCCCTGGCGCGGAGATCGGGCGCTTTTTTTACCTCGCTTTTCTCATTCTGGCCTGCTTTATGCACAGAGGTGGGTAACCCTCTCTGATTGATAAAGGTGCGCGCTAATGCAGGAGATACTGGATTTAGAAGCCACTGAACTGGCCCGGTTGATACGCCAACGCGAATTGTCCGCCAGCGAAGTTACGCAAGCCTCGGTTGCGCGTATGCAGCAACTGGAACCGACACTACACGCTTTTTGTACCCCAACCACCGAACAGGCGCTGGCGGATGCGCGAGCGCTGGATGAGAAACTGGCGCGTGGTGAGGCGGTTGGGCCATTGGCGGGGGTTCCGCTGGCGGTGAAAGATCTGATTTGCACCGCCGGGATAAAGACCACCTCTGGCTCGTATCTCTATCGTGATTTCGTGCCGGAAGAGGACGACATCGTGGTGGAGCGGGTTAGAAAGGCGGGCGCGATTATTCTGGGGAAAACCACCGCGCCTGAATTTGGCTACAGCGGCGTAGGGCATAACCCGCTATTTCCCTCACCGCGTAACCCGTGGAATACCGATCTGACGCCGGGCGGCTCAAGCGCCGGTTCTGGCGTGGCGTTGGCGGCTCGCATGTGTCCGCTGGCGCTCGGCAGTGATGGCGGCGGCTCGGTGCGCATTCCGGCGGCGCACTGCGGGATTTATGGGTTTAAGGCTTCAATGGGGCGCGTGCCGCTGTACCCCGGTTGTCGTGATGAGCGCTACCCTGGCGTCTCAAGTTGGGAGTCTTTAGAACACATTGGGCCGATGACGCGGACCGTTAGCGATGCCGCGTTGATGATGGCGACCATTGCCGGGCCGGATATGCGTGATCGTCACTCGATTCCGGCCGGAGATGTGGATTGGCAGGCGGCGACGAAGCGCGATATTAAAGGGCTGCGCATCGCCTATAGCGCCGACTGGGGTTACGCCGCCGTCGACCCGGAAGTACGGAAGATTGTCGGTAACGCGGCACGCGTCTTTGAGCGCGACCTGGGCTGCATTGTCGAAGAGGCTGATCCTGGTTTTGACGACCCTTCCGAGGCGTTTGCCGCACTGGTCGCGTTGGATACTGACTTGGCCGGATTACGCCGCCGGTTGCCGGAATACGGCAGCAAAATGTCGCCGCATTTGGTGGCGATGTTGAACCGCCACTGGCGTGCGGAAGAGTTCACCAACGCTATCACCACCCGTAAAGCGGTGGTGAATAGCCTGTGGCGTTTTATGCAGCGCTACGATCTGCTGTTGACCCCGACGCTCGCCACACCGCCGTTTCCTCTCAATATGCAAGGCCCGGAAATCATCGACGGACGCATGGTCGGCAGCCATCAATGGCTGGCGTTCTGCTTTCCGTTGAATTTAACCGGCCAGCCCGCCGCGTCGGTACCGGCAGGTTTTACCGCTTCAGGATTACCGGTTGGCTTACAACTGGTGGGAAGGCATTTGGATGATGCCACCGTGCTTGCCGCTAGCGCGGCATTTGAGCGCGCGCAGCCGTGGGGCGCTCATAAACCGGGCGTGCTTTAACGCACGCGCAACCGTTGACTCATTGACCTGGAATTCACTATGAAAGCAGATAAACAATCGAAGCTGGAGCAGGAGTTTGAACACGGACCGGTACCGCTCAGCCACCGTCATTCGACGCGCTCTGTTTCCGCCGTCTGGTTTGGTTTCCCGATGATCCTCACCAATGCGTTGTTTGGCGGCATCATCACTTGGCACCTGGGATTCTGGCCGGCGATTTACGCCATTTTGCTCGGTAACTTGGTGCTGTTTGGCTACGTGGGCGCGCTGAGCTATTTTGCCGGGAGTACCGGCCTGAACTTCGCCTTACAGGCGAAACGGACCTTCGGTAGCAAAGGTTACATTTTGGTCTCCGGCTTTTTATCGACGGTGGTAATTGGTTGGTACGCCTTCCAAACCGGCCTGACCGGTACGGTGATCCATGAAACGTTTGGCTGGAATGAGCTCGGCGTGAGCGCGTTCGCGATGGTGCTGTATATCGCTATCACTTTCCTTGGCGTGCGAGCGCTCTCCATGTTGGGCATGATTGCCGCGCCGATGTACGTGATCCTCGGGCTGGTGGCGCTGTGGTTAATTGCCGATAGCCACGATCTGAGCCAGATAACCCAATGGCACGGCAGTGAAGCCGTCGCCGGTGGAATGACCATTGGAACCGCCGTGACCATGGTGATTGCCGGTTTTGCCGATTCGGGTACCATGACCGCCGATTTTACCCGCTGGTCTAAAGACGGTAAGTCGGCTGTGATTGCCGCCTTCTCCGCCTTTCCGTTAGCGAATGTGATCTCCTATCTGTTTGGCGTGGTGATTGTCGCGGCAGGCGCCGCCGTCGATCCGCTGCAAAACGGCGGCAACTTCCTGCCGTTACTGATGGGCCATGGCCAGGCATTGTCGGCGATTGCTTTCCTGTTTGTGTTTATCAACCTGGGGTCGGTCTGTACGCATTGCCTGTATAACGGCGCGGTCGGTTTCAGCCATTTGTTCGGCAGCAAAATGCGGCTGTGGACGGTTATCCTTGGCGTCATTGGCGGCGCGCTGGCGCTGGCAGGCGTTTGGCACTACTTCCTGAACTGGCTCAGCCTGCTGGGCGTTGTGGTACCGCCGTTTGGCGCGGTAATGATTGTCGATTTGATTTTTATGGAGCAATACAGCCGTCTGCGTCAGGTACAAACATTCCGTGGTAGCGCCTTTGCCGCCTGGGCGGTGGGAAGCTTGTGCGCCGTGGTTGCTCATGTTTGGTTCCCGGCATTTGGTGAAGCCATTATCGGCCTGCTGACCGCCGCGTTGGCTTATACCGCACTGGTTAAACTCAACAGCAAAGTGCCGATGATGGCGCCAGGAGAAGAGAACAATGTCTGAAGGCTGTATTAATTCAACGCCCTATCGTTGGCCGTTTGACGGACAGTTTCGCGCCGACAATACCGCCTTGATCATTATTGATATGCAGACCGACTTTTGCGGCACTGGCGGCTACGTTGATACCATGGGTTATGATATTGCGCTAACGCGCGCGCCCATCGCGCCGCTACGCGCGGTATTACAGAGTATGCGCGCCGCAGGGTTTCCGGTGATCCATACCCGCGAAGGGCATCGGCCCGATCTGAGTGATTTACCGGCCAATAAGCGCTGGCGTTCACGACGTATCGGCGCGGAAATCGGCGTTGCCGGTCCGTGTGGGCGTATTTTAGTGCGCGGCGAGCCAGGATGGGAAATTATACCGGAGCTGGCGCCGCTGCCCGATGAGGTGGTGGTGGATAAACCCGGTAAAGGTTCGTTCTATGCCACCGATTTGGATTTGATTTTACGCACCCGCGGGATCCGTAACCTGATTCTGACCGGTATTACCACGGATGTGTGCGTGCATACCACGCTACGTGAAGCAAACGATCGGGGGTATGAGTGCCTGGTGCTGGAGGATTGCTGTGCCGCGACCGAGGTGGCGCATCACCGTGCCGCGATCAGTATGATCCATATGCAAGGCGGTATTTTCGGTGCCGTGGCGCAGTCGGCGGCGCTGCTGGATGCGCTGGGCACTTTGCCGACGGTGTAACGTTGTCGCTCGCTGTTGCCTATCAATCCGGCGTGCCCGGCGGCAGCGAGCCCTTTTTCGTAAGCCATGCCATTAAGGCTGCGCTATTCAGTGGGCGCGCATACAAGTAACCCTGAATATAATTTACCCCGTGGTTTTTCAAATACTCGAATTGCAATGGGGTTTCCACACCTTCGCCCAGCACCTCTAACGCCAGTTTATGACTGAGAGAGATGATGGCATCCAGCACCGGCGTTTCCCCCTCCAGCGACTCGATTGCATTGATAAAACCGCGATCGATTTTTAGGTAGTCGAGTTGGAAATTTTGCAAATAAGAGAGCGAGCAGTGACCAGTGCCGAAATCATCAATCGCCACCCGGATCCCTTCACGACGCAGCGTTGCCAGCTTATTGGCGACCTCCGGGCCTTCATGAATTAGACTACGCTCGGTCAATTCCAGCGTGATGATCATCTGTTTTTCCCGTAACCGCGCGGCAAATTGACGAATATCAGCCAGAAAATCAGGATGTTGAATATGCTCAGCCGCCACGTTGACGCCAAGATGAAAACCTGGCGCGACGGACCAGGTTTGTGCTTCATCGGCGATGATATTCAGTAGGTGGCGAGTGAGTGGAATGATCATGCCCTCGGCTTCGGCAGCGGCAATAAACATGTCCGGGCGGACCTGACGGCCATCATGGCGCTGCCAGCGCAGTAGTGCTTCCACCCCGGCGCAGCGTCTTTCCTCAACCTGCCAGACCGGCTGGTAATGCACCAAAAATTCACCGTTACGTATGCCTTTACGCAGCTCATCGCGCCATGACAGACGGTGTTTTAGCCAGTTAACGGCCAGCAACATGCAGAGCAGCGAAAGGATGATCGCCAGCGGTAAAAAAATGAAAAAAGCCTGACGCCAGTTTTTGAGGGCTTCAGCCTTCGACGAAGTGACGCTGACGCTAATCGGAAAACGTTGTGATTCGGCGCGGTAGGTAGAGCCAGAGAACAGCAGGTTGTCATCTGGTTCGACGTGGCCGGTTTGAATGGTGTAACCGCCGTTAACGCGCAACGTCAGTTGGTAACCGCGCTGAGCGCCGATGGCGCGCATGAAATCCATCAAATATTGCCCTTCAACCACCACATACACACCCTTCGAGGAGGGGAGTTGGTGCATGAACAACACTGCCGGACGATGGGGAACGCCGTAAGTTCCCCCGATGGAATACATCCAGTCATAAGGATGGGCAGGCATTTTCCCCAGAACCATCTGTGAGAGCGTGCCGGGGTTACGTCCAAAGGCGGAGGAGCAAGTGACATTGGGGCCGGAAAAGGTGCCTACCGCGCGGAAATAGGCCGACAGCGAACCGAGCTGTTGGATTTTGCGCATGGGATTCACGCACTTGTCATCAGTGTATTGCTTGAGTTGATTAATCATATCCCAGGCATTCTGGGTAACGGTTTCCGTTTGGGTAAGCAACGCGTCTGCCGCCGCCACTTGCTGGCGTTTTACATTTTGCTGTGCTTCAAAAAAGGTAAACAGTAAGCCCAAAACCAACGGTAACAGACCGGCAATTAGCAGTAATAACCCGCTGCTTTCGCGTTTGGTATGAGTATGAGCCACAGGTGTTCTCCCGAAAAGGGCAGGCCGTGGAGGCGGCCGGTGTTTCTTTATTATTACTGTCAGAATAGCATGCGGTTAAGGCGCACAAACATTATTCGTTTTTGCGCCAGGGGGGATGTTTTATGTCAATCTTTTAGCAATTTACCGCAATTTAGCCTTTCCAGCGTGAGGCGCGGATCAACGAACAGAAGTTACCCGCGACGAAATCGGGCTCTTTATCCGCAATCACGTCGGCCTTGACGTTACCAAAGGTGGTCTGCGGTTTGTGTTTAATACCGTCATAGAAGGCCTGAATAATGTCCTCTTTAAAGGCGGGCGTACGCGGATGGGCGGCAACGATTTGTTCACGCTCCGCTTCATCAAACTGGTGGTAGTTAATGCCCAACACGTCCATTTCTACACCGGCGGTTACCAGCGCGATTTCCGGCGCCATAAACTCCGGAATACCCGGCGTGGTATGCAGTGCGATCGCGGTCCAGACCTTATCAATATCTTGCTGCGCAATGCCATATTGCCGCATAAAGTCTTGTGCGGCGTTGGCGCCGTCAACCTCAAACCGTTTGTCGCAACTACAGTGCTGATGCGTTAAGCCCATATCGTGAAACATGCAGCCGATATATAACAGTTCCGCATCGGTCTTCAGCCCGCGATGCTGCCCTGCCAGCGCGGCAAAATAGTAGACGCGGCTGGAGTGATTAAACAGTAATTCAGATTCGGTATCGCGCACCAATTCTGTGGCTTCGCGCGCCATTTTACTTGCGGGAATGCGGATGCCGCGAATGTTCGGACTCATTATTTTCTCCTTCGGGGTTGACGTCATCCAGCATAAAAATCATCCTGTATGTCTTCAATGATAGGTTAAAGATGATTAGCGACATTTCGTTGATTTGCGACACTGGAATTTCTGATGCTAAAAACCATCGCGCTACTTGCCGTGCCTGGCGTACAGTTGCTGGATATTGCCGGCCCGTTAGATGTGTTTGCCGAGGCAAACCGCTATATGCAACGTGACATCTACCGATTGATAGTGATTGGTTATGATCAAGCGGCGATCGTGTCGTCATCGGGAGTGAAAATCGCGCCGGATATGACTCTCGCCGAAGCTAAAACCCACCATTTTGATTCATTTCTTGTCGCTGGCGCGCCAGCGGAACAGCAACCGGCGGCAGATGCCGGGCTTCAACACGCGCTACGCCAGGTTTGTCAACAAAGTCAACGCTTTGGATCGGTCTGCAGTGGCGCTTTGCTATTGGCTTCAACCGGGCTGTTGGATGGTCACCGCGTCACCACTCACTGGGCGGTGGCGGATACGCTGGCGGCCCGTTTTCCGGCGGTGAGCGTCGATACGGATGCGATTTACGTTTGTGACGGCCCACTGCGTACCGCCGCAGGCGTAACCTCTGGCCTCGATCTGGCGCTAAAAATGGTGGAAGAAGATTTGGGTCGCGAGGTCGCGATGGCAATTGCCGCCAGCCTGGTGATGTTTTTCCGTCGGCCGGTTGGGCAATTACACTTTAGCCGCCGGGGAGAGACGTCGTTAGCGGGGCGCTCTTCATTACAGGAGTTACAGCGCTGGGCGGTGGCAAATTTGGAACAGGTGCCGAATGTTAAGGCATTGGCGACGCATATGAACCTGAGTACTCGCCATATAACCCGGCTTTTCAGGCAGGCGCTGGACATTACACCGGCACAATGGCTGGAACGGGAGCGGCTGGCAACCGCGCGCCAGATGCTGGAGACGGGGGAACTGGCGACCAAGCAGATTGCCGCACGCTGCGGCTACTCCAGCGTGGACATTCTACGTCGCGCTTTTGTGCGTCAACTGAAGACCACGCCGGGGGAATACCGAAAATATTTTCGCCAGCAGCCGTAATGACCGCTGGCGCGTCTATTCGCTAAAAAATGTCTGTTTCAGCGCCAGTTCAACGCCACGCAATTCCGCCAGCCCTTTTAGCCGCCCAATCGCGGAATAACCAGGATTGGTTTTTTTGCCTAAATCATCCAGCATCTGGTGACCGTGATCCGGTCGCATCGGAATAGCGCGCGTCTCACCCTGCTGACGACGGCGATGCTCTTCCGCCAGAATGACCTTGATTACGCTGACCATATCCACATCACCAGCCAGATGCGCGGCTTCGTGGAAGCTTTTTGGGTTGTCTTCTCGTTGTGTCGAGCGCAGATGGGTAAAGTGGATACGGTTAGCGAAGGTTTCCGCCATGCGGACCAAATCATTATCCGGGCGTACACCGTAAGAACCGGTGCAGAAGGTGAAGCCGTTATGCCGCGAGTCGACGACTTCCGCCAGCCACTGCATGTCATCAATGGTCGAGACAATGCGTGGCAGGCCGAGAATCGGGCGCGGCGGATCGTCAGGATGGACGGCTAATACCACGCCAACCTCCTCGGCAACCGGCACAATGGCGCGTAAAAAGGTTGCCATATGTTCCCGCAGCCTGGCGTGATCGATACCTTGGTATTGCGAGAGCTGCGCCTGGAACTGCTCCAGCGTATATCCCTCTTCCGCACCGGGCAGCCCGGCAATAATATTGCGGGTCAGGGTGGTGATGTCAGTTGGCGTCATGGCGGCAAAATAGTCCGACGCCGCCGCCCGTTCTTGCGGGTCGTAATCCTGCTCCGCGTTCGGACGTTTTAAAATATGCAGTTCAAACGCGGCAAACGCCACCGCGTCAAAACGTAAGGCTTTCGCGCCGTCCGGCAACGTCCAGGCCAGATCGGTACGCGTCCAATCCAACACCGGCATAAAGTTATAGCACACCGTATCTACGCCACAGGCGGCAAGGTTACGAATTGATTGTTGGTAGTTGGCGATATATTTTTTATAGTCGCCACGCTGGGTTTTAATCGATTCATGTACCGGGATACTTTCCACGACTGACCAGGTTAAACCTTTTTCGGCCAGCAAAGCCTGCCGCGCCTTTATCTCTTCCACCGGCCAAACGTCGCCGTTAGGGATGTGGTGTAGCGCGGTAACAATCCCGGTTGCGCCCGCCTGGCGGGCGTCGTCCAGTGAAACCGGGTCGTTAGGGCCATACCAGCGCCAGGTGTGTTCCATAGGGCTACCTCAATTATCGGTTGTTCTGTTGCGGCCCACAGCCAGGGCCAGTGGATCCAGCATAATTACAATGCGTAAATAATAGGGTGATCTCGGTCTCAGCTTACGGCATGGCATTGCTGATTACCGCCGAGAAATCAGCTACTTGTTTACCCGAGGCCGTCCATCGCCTAGCAGAATCGCCAGCTTACCGCCGCCTGGCGTCGTTTCCATCAGAATCTTGCAGACGCTGGTCAGCGGTACCGATAGCAACATGCCGATCGGGCCGAGCAGCCATCCCCAAAAGATCAAGGATAAAAAGACCACCAGCGACGATAAACCTAATCTGCGTCCCATCAGGCGCGGCTCAAGAAAATTACCAAACACCATATGAATGGCACCGAATAGCGCCGCCACCAGTAAGGCATCATAGATATTGTTGAGAACCAACGCTTGAACAAAAGGCGGAATGCCAGCGATGATCGGCCCGATATTGGGAATAAAGTTGAGGATAAACGCCACGACTCCCCATAGCAGGGCAAATTTTATGCCCAACAGTTGCAGCACCAGCCAGACCGCCAGCCCGGTAATCAGGCTGATCAGCGTTTTTAGCGCCAGATAGTGCGTGACGCCTTTTAACGCTTTGTGCAGCCCGGCAATGCGTATTTTGGGGTTGATTAACGCGTTGCGGAGCTTATACGGCAAATGACGGACTTCGATCAGCATAAAAATCACCGTCATAATCAGTAGCAGTAAGTTAGTCATGGCGCCGGAAAATTGCGTTAAAACGGTGGTGGCAACGTCCATCACCGAGTTAGGATCGAGCCGGTCGACTAAAGCCTGCGGCGAGATATTGAGCCGAATATGCGTTGCCAGATGTTGCACCACGGTCAGTTTTTGCTCCAACATGACGCGGATTTGCGGATAAAGCTCGGTAAACTCATTCACCGAACTGGCCAGCATCGCGACCAGCATGGTGATGATAATTAACACCACTATCATCACCAGCGCGATTGAGACGCCCCGCCGTAATCGATGCCGCATTAAGATCGTCACCAGCGGGTTCAGTACAATGGCGAGGAAACTGGCCAGTAAAAAGGGAACGATAATTTCTGAAGCCGCACGTATGCCTGCCAGAATGACCACTAACGTTGCCATTTTTAGCAACATATTTTGGCCTATTTTTTCTTGCTGCGGTGCGGTCATGTCTTCTCCTGCTCATCTCTTTGGAAATAACAGTGTAGTTGCTGCCAGCGCAACGCCCTGATTTTAGGATTGCAGGAGAAGACTAACGCGTGGAACGGGTGAGTAAGGCCAACGCCAGTAACATGACACTCAGGCTGATAGCCATGGCGAGGCAAGCCATCGCCATACCTTGCCCGACCGAGCCCTGCTCAAATTGCCGCCAGATAAAAATAGAGACGGTTTGCGTACCCGCCGGAGCCAATAACAGAGAGGTCACCAACTCGCGAGAGGCGACGGCAAACACCATCATCATTGAGGCCAGCAGGCTGGGGAAGACCAGCGGCAAGATAATCAAACGTAGTGCTTGAGAGGCGCTGGCGCCATGCACACGCGCCGCAGGCGCCAGCGTCGCGCCGAGCTGTTTTAAGGCACTGCTAACGTAACGGACTGGCCACGGCAGAAATAGGCAACAGTATGAAAGCAGCAAAATCAGGCCGCTGTTATACGGTGAAATTGGCCAGAATGGACGATTCCACAGCAGAATCAGCCCCACGCCAATCACAACCCCAGGTAATGCCGCAGGCAGCAGAGCCAGCGCATCGATTGACGCCACTCCACGTACCTTTTTTTCCGCCACCATCCAGGCAATCAGCAGCCCTAAAAAGCCGGTGATGATCGCTGCGCCGAGCGCCAGGCTCAGGCTAGTACCCAGCGCCGAAAGCGCTTCGCCGCGCCATGCGAATAGCGCGCTAAAATGGCGTAGCGTCAATTGCGACAGATGTAGCCCGCCGGAAAGCGTTGCCAGAAAAGCGGTAATCATCATGGAGGCAATCGGCAAAACGAGGGTAATCAACGCGACGGCGCTAAAGATCAGTAATAACGGAATACGCCATCGACCGCCGCCGACATGTTGTTGCGGCATCGGCTTACCGGTGATGACCGTGACATCCTGCTGGCCGGTGAGGCGGCGTTGTAGCATAAACGCCGCCAGCGCCATCAGCATCAGTAACAGGGAGAGGATCGAGGCGCCGGAGAGATCGATCGGCCAGTCGGCGAGCTTCTCTTCAATGGCGACGGTCAGTACCGATACGCCAGCGCGCGAGCCGATGGCGGCGGGAACGCCATACTCTTCAACCGCCAGTGTGAAGGCCAGTAGCGCTCCGGCGACCAGCGCCGGTAGCGACATCGGCAAGGTGATATGCCAAAACGCACGCCATGGCGTGGCGCCATGCACACGGGCGACATCGGCCAAGCGTTGCCCACCTGCCAACATACTGCGTGAAACGGCAAAATACACCACCGGGAAAATATTGAAGGTCATGACCAGCACCATGCCAATACGACTAAATAAAATGTTGTTAGTTTCCAGACCGGTGAGTTGTTGCAGGTAACCGTTTTCCTGCAACGCCAGCATCCACGAGAGTGCTGAAATATAGGGCGGTGTCAGAAACGGGATCAAAAACAGGATGTCCCACAGGCGCGCCGCCGGTGGCGGCATCTGTGCGCGTAGCGCGCCAAGCGGCACACCGATCAGCAAGCTCATTGCCGCCACGCCGACGCCGCTACTTAGGGTGCCAAACAGCAGCGTGGGCAGGCGTGGATCCTGTAAGGTGGCAGGGAAGGCGCTGAGTATGCCGCGTAGCGATCCTTCGCCCAGCGCCGGGAACAATGCCTGTAGAAAAATAAATAACAGCGGCAGCGCGACCAGTAGCGTGAGTAACATTAAGGTGGTCGCTGGCAGCGCGTAACGTTTCACGCAGTTTTCCTCCGCCGGGTTTAGTGAGTATTAAACAGGGCATTAAAGCGCTGTAAAATTCCGGCGCGTTCGGAGGTACCATCGCTTTTCGCGGGGAGTATCTTCAAATCGCTAAACAGCGGACGTTTTGCCTGAATGTCGCTGCGTGCCGGCATCAGCCAGGCATCGGCCACCTGCTGCTGGCCTTCCGCCGACAGAACATAGTCGATAAAGGCTTTGGCCTGCTCGGCATGAGGGGTGCTTTTTAGGATCATCATCGGGCGTGGCGCAACTACGGTGCCGCTGGCGGGGAAAATCACTTTTACCGCTTCGCCGTTGGCAATATTGTTATAGGTTACGTAATCCACCGCGCCGAATACCGCCGCTTTCGCACCTTGTAACACCGGCATAACCGCTTGCGCGTTAGGGCCGGAAATAACCATACCGTTCGCTTTTAAGTCGGAAAAGAGTGTCCAGGCCCGATCGCCGAGGCTGTTTTGCAAACCAATCAAGAGATCGAGCGAGGCACCGGATAGGGCCGGATCAGGCGTGGTGACCTTATCTTTGAACGGCGCGCGGGTTAAATCACGCCACTCTTTCGGTTCTGGCGTACCGCTATTGCTGTTCCAGACAATCCCCAATGCAGAGATGCCCTGAGCCACATAGTCGGCGGTTTTAAACCTCTCGGGAACATGAGCGGCGTTCGGGCTTTGATACGGCATCAGCCAGCCGCGCTGCTGTAAATCTTCTGCCGTATCCCATGAGGCGGAAATTAAAATATCGGCCTGTGGGTTGGCTTGTTCAGCCTCGAGGCGAGCCATCACTTTGCCGGTGGTGGCCTGGAAGATATTGACCTTAACGCCGGTTTTTTTCTCATAACCGGCGGCTAAGTTTTTCGCCAGCGAACCAGGGCCAGCGGTATATACCGTCAACGCCTCGGCGTTATTCATCATCATCGCGGAAGTAAAAATCATGGCGGCGAGAGCACCTGTTTTACGTAATTGACCGGAGCGCATGGGGTTTCCTCAGAGCAGTGAGTAATGGAATCAATACGACCGTGTGCCAGTTGAACGATACGGTCCGCCATTAGCGCGGCTTCCTGCCTGTCGTGAGTGACGTAAACGGCGGTAATCCGTAACTGACGCAACAGTGCGGACATTTCCTCGCATAGTGATTGGCGTAGGAAACTGTCGAGGTTGGAAAGGGGCTCATCAAATAACAAGATTGCGGGTTCGCCGACGATGGCTCGCGCCAACGCGACGCGCTGTTGTTGGCCGCCGGAGAGATGCGCCGGTTTACGTGTGGCAAGGTCTGCCAAGCCCACGCGGCTCAGTGCATGTTCAACGCGCTGACGTTGTTCTTTCACCGGCAGGCGGCGCATACGCAGGGGAAAGGCGACGTTTTGCGCCACCGTCATATGTGGCCAGAGCGCGTAATCTTGAAACACCATACCGATATTACGCTGTTCGGGCGGTACCAGGTTGTGTGCGCTCGCTACGCGACGATCGCCGAACCAGATCTCGCCGCGCTGAGGTTGCAGCAGACCGGCCAGCAGTTTTAACAGGGTGCTTTTGCCGCAGCCGGATGGCCCCAACAGAGCAACGGTCGAACCGGCTTCAATGGTTAGCGAGAGGTTATCCAGCAGCGGCTGATCACCGAACGACCAACTGAGGCTACTGAGCATAATGGCGGTAGAGGCGCGCGTCATCGCCAGGCGCTCCGGCGTGTTAAAACCGAGACGCGACGCTCGCCCACCGTGACAGAGTATTGGCGGGTCATCAGATTGTTATCCTCTTTGGGATTTATTAGGCGCGAGTGTAGGCAGGTTTTATGACGAAGAGATGACGATAAAAGTCTGAGAGAAGAGAGGCAGCGCGTTACAGGACTGTGCGGCGCTGCCGGGGCGTATCAGGCGCGATGCCGTTATTTCAGGGTAATGGTATTAATCACATTCTCGGCGTCGGTTTGCGCCTGTTGCTGATTATCTGCCGGTAGCGTGATTTGCAGCGTCACCAGCTTACCATCGACCTTCGCCAGCACCACCGAAGACCAGGCGGTTTGGTTATTGGCGGAGATCACCGTATCCAACTGCTGCGCCTGCTGGCCTTTCAGAGTAATACCTTTGTTGGTCACCACCTGCAATTGCGGGTCACGATTGCGCTGTTGCTGCTCAAGGCGTTGCGCCAGCGTATCCAGGCCTTCATTGGTGTTATCACCTTCAATCACAATCAGTGCGCGCTGACCGGTTTCATCGGCATAGACATGCATGTTGTTCGCCTGGGTACCCAGTTTGCCGCTTTTGTCAGACATACCGGCAGGAAGGGTAAAGCTTAACTTGCCATCCATTAACGACACGGTCTGTGTTGACTGGCTGGCGCTGGCGCCGTTGTCACTGGCCGCGGCTTTATCATCTTTTCCATCGCAGGCAGCCAAACCGACCACCAGTAAACCGACTCCAATATATTTCGCTAAATTACGCATCAGGATCCCTTTATCTATTCGCGTACGGATTTTTAGGCCTCAATACAAACTGAATCAGTGAGTAAAATCAACCCAATCACTGTGTCAGGATCTTAGCCTGCCCTGATGCGTTTCACCATGTGCAATTAACAGAAATCAGGCGTGGCGGAGACGTTGCGGCGTTCCGCAATACGTTTCAGGGTTGCATTTAGCAGCACGCCATAGGCGGGCAGGAAGAAAATCATGCAGATAAGCACCTTGAAGCTGTAATCCACCAGCGCAATTTCTACCCAATTTTGCGCCATAAAGGGATCGGGGCTTTTATAGAAGGCGATGAAGAAGAAGGCCAGCGTATCGCTGATATTGCCAAGAAACATCGCCGATGCCGGCGCAACCCACCACTGCGGTAATTTACGCAGGCGGTTAAAGACATGGACATCCAGAATCTGACCCAGCGCGTAGGCCATGAAGCTGGCGCAAGCGATACGCGCGACAAATAAATTGACCTCGCGTAGGGCGGCGAAGCCCTGCCATTCACCCTGATAAAACAGTGCGGAAATCGCATAGGAGATAAATAATGCCGGGATCATCACCGCAAGAATGATACGTCGCGCCAGCGGCGCGCCAAAAATACGCACGGTTAAATCTGTCGCCAGAAAAATAAACGGGAAGCTGAACGCGCCCCATGTGGTATGGAAACCGAAGATCGAGATCGGCAGTTGCACCAGATAATTACTGGAGGTAATGACCAGCACATGGAATAACGAGAGCCAAACCAGCGCATGTAAGCGCTGACGCGGGGTAAACGGAATCATGATATCGCCTTTTTAAAGTGGGGTGAGGGAACCCGGATTAAAAACCTGTTGCGCCGCACTGTGGCCAAGCCAAGGCGCGTAAGCCGCGGCATCTTACCCTGTTAGCGGGGCAATGCAACGGTTAATTTTAACGCAAACGTTATCGGCCTGCATAGCTTGCGCAACCGACGAGCTGGCGTAAAATAGCCTGCAATAACGTTTTGCGCGACAGAGAGAATTATGAGCGACATTTTCGCCAATCCCGACCAAACCCTTGATGCGTTAGGCTTACGGTGCCCGGAGCCGGTGATGATGGTGCGCAAGGCCGTGCGGCATATGCAAGAGGGGCAAACTTTGCTAGTTATCGCCGATGATCCGGCGACAACGCGTGATATTCCCGGTTTTTGCCGTTTTATGGAACACACGCTGGTGGCCCAGGATACCGGGCAAACGCCGTATAAGTATCTGCTGAAAAAAGGGACCAGCACGTTGTAATCCCCGCCGTAGTGGTCGGTCTCTCCCGGCACTACGGCGGCTGATTTAGCGCTTATGCAGTAACCGTAACGCATTCGCCGTCACTAACGCGGTGGCGCCAGAATCTGCCAACACCGCCAGCCACAGCCCGGTAATCCCTAACAGCGTGGTGATCAGGAACACACCTTTTAAGCCAAGGGCAAGGGCGATATTTTGTCGAATATTGGCATGCGTCGCGCGTGATAAACGGATCATAGCGCTCAGCCCGGTTAGCCGATTATGGGTTAAAGCGGCATCAGCCGTTTCCAGGGCGACATCGGTACCGCCTCCCATTGCAATGCCAATGGTCGCCGCTTTCATCGCGGGCGCGTCGTTAATTCCGTCACCGACCATCGCCACCGCATAACGCTGATTCATCTCATTCACCGCCTGCACTTTATCCGCTGGTAGCAGACTCGCGCGAAACGCCAAGCCGAGTTGCCCGGCAATCGCTGCCGCCGCGCGTGGGTTATCGCCGGTCAGCATCACGCCGGTAATCCCTAAGGCGTTGAGTTCGGCAATCGCTTGCTGTGCATCGGCACGTAGCGTATCGCGCAGCGCAATGATGCCAATGGGCTGATCGTCCTGCACCACCATCACTACCGTTTTGCCGTCAGATTCCAGCGCGCTAATTTGGTGTTGCCGCGCGCTTTCCAGCGCCTCCCACTGCGTGGGCGCTATGATGCGGATTGCATGCCCGTCCACCCGCGCCTCAACGCCACGTCCGGGTAATGCCCGCTGTGCCGTCGCCTGAGGAAGAGGCTGATTTAACTGTGCCGCATGCGCCACAATCGCGCGCGCCAACGGATGTGAGGAGCCGCTTTCAACGGCGGCGGCACGGAGTAACACCGCATCTTGCGACTCATCAGTCCAAATCATCACATCGGTTACCGTTGGTTTGCCTTCGGTCAGAGTACCGGTTTTATCAAACGCGATATGACGCACCGCGCCGAGGCTTTCCAGCGCCGCGCCGCCTTTAATCAACGCGCCACGCCGGGTGGCGGCCGCCAGACCAGAGGTGATGGCCGCCGGTGTCGAAATCACCAACGCGCAGGGACAGCCAATCAGCAACAGCGTCAGGCCTTTATAAATCCACGCAGACCAGGCCGCGCTGAAGAATAGCGGCGGGATCAGCATCACTAACAACGCCATTAGCATGATGGCGGGCGTGTAATAACGGCTAAAGCGATCCAGAAACCGCTCTATCGGCGCTCGGTGCGTTTCGGCTTCTTCAATCAGATGTAAAATACGATCAATCGCGTTCTCGCCGGGCCGCGAAACCACCTTCATTTGTACCAAGCGATCAACGCTGGTGCATCCCGCCGCGACGTTATCGCCACGTTGGCGCTCAACCGGTATGGATTCGCCGGTTAATGCACTTTCATCGAAGCTGGCAGCGTCTGAAAGCAGCGTTGCATCGGCGGGTAAACGCGCGCCGGGGGCGACTTCAATCACATCGCCGGGCTGTAATTCCGCCGCCGCCACGTCTTCACGCCGCCCTTGCCGTAACCGAACCGCAGTGTCGGGCTTTAAGGCCATCAAGGCGGTGACGCCACGCCGTGCCCGACTCGCGGCAAATGCTTCAAGCCGTTCACCCAGTTGAAACAGAACCAATACCATGGCGGCTTCGGCGGTTGCGCCAATAAACAACGCGCCAACGGCGGCGATAGTCATTAAGGTTTCGATGGCGAAAGGAGAGCCGCTACGGATTGATTTAAGCGCGGTACGCGCCGGTGACCAGACGCCGACCAGGGTGGTAATCAGGAACGCTATCTGCCCGCCATCGGCAGTGATATGGCTCACCAGCCAACTCGCGAACACCAGCAAGACCAGTAACACCAGCGCGCGGTTTTCTTGCCACAAGCTGGTTTCCGCTGTGTTGGCCGTTTCGCCGCTGGCGGTCAGCGCAAAGCCAGCCTGTTTCACCGCCTGCTCAATGTCGTGACGAATATCTTCCTGTGCCTCAACCACCAGTTTTTCGGTGGCATACAGCACTTGCGCATGGGTGGTGTGGGCGAGTTTACCGACGGCAGTTTCAATTTTGCGGGCGCAGGCGGGGCAATCCATACCGCGAACCTGCCAGCTAAAGCGATGGGTGGCGCGCGGTATGTCGCCTTCGTCGTCGGGATCATCGCCCGAGGTGCAGCCGCCGTCGCTGCAACAGGCGGCGTCACTGCTGACGCTCACCGTTGATAAAGGGGTAATTTTCCCGATAACCGGGCGGGCCGGCGTGGTGCAACAGCCGGGTTGTTTAATTGCCCGGCGCTGGCTGCAGCCACAGGATTGATGTTGGTGCATAAAGCCTCCCGATGAGAATACGCGGTAATTGGCTACCGCTGACGCATCTTACACTCTGGAGTCCAGTCCAGAGTCAAGCGGCGTTTTCTCATCGGAAATTTAACGCGTCCTAAAACAAGTACAGCGAACGCACAATCATAAAATGCCCGGCGAAGTAACAGGCGGCGACAATCGCGCTATCGGCGGCGAAACGGCGGCGATAATGGCTAACAAACCAGACAATATTGGCTAAAAGTAACAATCCTGCGCCGACCACCAGCGAAAAACTGTAATCGGTCGGGCGGAAGTAATATTGTTCGGCGGCCAGCCAAACCATCACCAGTGTCATACCGATAAAGGTACAAATCGGCCAGCGTAGCTCTTCCAGTCGCGTCCAGAGGACGGCAATGACCAGCACGCCGATAATCAGCATGATCAGTGGGATCGGCCAGAAGAAACTCAGCGTCATGTTGCTGGCAAAACTGATGGTATACAGCAAGTGAGAAAGGAAAAACGCGCCAATAGCGTACAGCAAGCGCTGTCGCGGCAATAACGTCAAGGCATCGCCGATCAACGTGGCGAGGAGGCCCAGCAGAATCAGATAGTCAGTAGTATGCAAGGCTGGCGCTTGCCATGCCCAAGCCAATAAGAGCAACAGGGTCACGGGCTTAAACAGCCAGCGCTGCCACTGTGGACCACGATAGGAGGCGTCAACGTACAGCCAGCCGGAAAAAAGTACTGCCAAAAAAGACCACAACATAGTTTTTCCTTTTTCTTGTACCCGCCCGCTCAGACCAGCGTCCGAATACTTCAAGGCGTATAAGGTTACATTTCCTGAAAAGTCGATCTCAGTTTAGGTTACGGCTTTGCGATGTGACAATGGGAGCGCTCTGGTTGTATCCTTTCGGCCGGTTAAAATGTGTTAACGCGAAAACCGAGGAGAACGAGAGAAAATATGAGCAAGCCACCGCTAATTTTTTTTATCGTCCTGGCGATCATTGCCGTGCTTGCCACGCGCCAGTTTATTAAACAGCGGCGTGAAACGGCGGTGAACGATGCTTCGCCGGTACGTTCGTTGCCGGTTGAGGTGAAAACCAAACGGGAGTTCCCGTTCCCGAACCGGCGCACCCGGCAGCGAGAGGTGATTGCCGGTGAGACGATGCGCTACGAGGCTTGGTTTCATCCGTTAAACGGCGCGGGCGATTTTAAGCTTACGCTGAGTGCTAACGATTATCACCAAATGGATAAGGGCGTGAAGGGGGAACTGAAGGTGCAGGGTACGCGGTTCGTCTCTTTTACCCCACGTTAGGTTGGGAGCCCACGGGGCGATGTTGGCATCGCCCCGTGGGTTATTCATCGTTTACGACGGATTCTGTTTCTTCTGCCAGGCCAGCAATTCAAACACACCGAAGAAGAAGATCTTTGCTTGGGTAAACGCGCTCAGTTTTGGCGCATCCTTTGGCTGGGTAGCGCGTAACAACACTAATTGCAGTCCGTGCATCACCACCATGAAAAACAGTGCCACATCAATGAAGTACTTCAGCGGTTTGGGAAAGGGGTGCACCAGGTTCAGTAACAGAAAGCCCCATACAAACAACATCAGCACACGTCCAAGATTAAGCCACATCTTCCTTCTCCTGCTCGGTGCGTAGATATAAGCGGTAGGCGACCTGCCCGGCAATTTTCTCACGATGTAAATGCCAGCCAACCGGGACCGGCGGATTGCCGCTTTCGACTTCGCTTTCAATGTACACCAGCGCTTCATCCGCCAGCCAGCCATTCTGCTCTAGTAGCATTAGCGTTTGCGCCAGCAGCCCTTTACGAAAGGGTGGATCGATAAACACGATGTTATAGGGTGAGCCGGTTTGCGCCAACCAAGTGAGGGTATTGGTATGGATAACCTGCGCATTTTCCGCCTGCAACGTTTGACGGTTTTTCTCTAATTGTTGCGCCACCGGGCGTTCCAGCTCTAACAGGGTTGCGCTGGCGGCATGGCGCGATAACGCTTCGAGCCCAAGTGCGCCGCTACCGGCGAAGCAGTCGAGACAACGTGCCTGTTGGATATCCGGCGCCAGCCAGTTGAACAGGGTTTCACGCACCCGGTCAGTAGTGGGGCGTAAACCGGCGCTATCGGGCACGGGCAATTTTCGACCACGCCACTGTCCGCCGATAATGCGAATCTGTCCGGCGGCGTTTCCACGGGGTTTTTTATTCATCTTGCTCACAACTCGTCATAATTTGTTGCGTAGTTTAACGGGCGAAAGGGATTGAGGAAACGTTAAAAAGGAGGCGGGTGTGGCGCTGACGGGAAAGTGTTAGACTACCAAGCCGCGTGCCTTTATTGTTCGTGTTCCCACAATGTTTAGGCGAATCAAACGATCGCGGCGCTAAATTTTATCATTAATTTATTTTCGCAGCCCGGCGGATGAAATGGCCGGGTGTTAGCCATCGAGGAGTGTGGTTGCACAATGGCAAAAGATAAAAAACGTGGCTTTTTTTCTTGGCTGGGCTTAGGGCGTGACGAGACAACCGTGCCGCCAGCAGAACAAAAAGAAGCGTTGCAGGAGCAGCCTGAACAGGCATCGGAGGTTGAAGCGCTCCCGCCGGCCGAAACGGAGCGCCCCTCTGCTGAACCGATCGCTGATGAGAGCCATGAGAGCGTTGAAACCACGGAAACCGCCGTTCACCAAACGCAGCCGGAGGCAACGCCCGCGCCGGAGCCGCTAGTTGTCGACAGCGTGGCGGACATCCTTCCTGAGGATGAGGCGCCGCAGGCCGAGGTTGAAGAACCGCCGATTGAGATTGATGAGATCGCGGAAGAAGCGCCGTTAACCGCCGAAGCCGAAGAAGAGACGTTTTCCGTGGTGGACGAGCAACAAGCTGATGAAGCAGAAAGCGTCACGCTTGTCCCACCGCAACAGCCAACGCAAGAACAAGAGCGGCCTACGAAAGAGGGCTTTTTTGCGCGCCTGAAACGCAGCCTGGTTAAAACACGCCAGAATCTGGGTTCCGGATTTATCGGATTGTTCCGCGGTAAGAAAATCGATGACGATCTGTTTGAAGAGTTGGAAGAGCAGTTACTGATTGCTGATGTTGGCGTTGAGACGACGCGTCGCATTATCACCAACTTAACGCAACAGGCTAACCGTAAGCAGCTACGCGATGCGGAAGCGTTGTATGGCTTATTGAAAGCGGAAATGTCCACCATCCTGGCAAAAGTGGATGCGCCGCTCTCGGTGGCGGGTAAAGCGCCGTTTGTTATCCTGATGGTTGGGGTGAACGGAGTGGGGAAAACCACTACCATCGGGAAATTGGCGCGCCAGTATCAGGCGGAAGGTAAATCCGTGATGCTGGCGGCGGGCGATACGTTCCGCGCGGCGGCGGTTGAGCAACTCCAGGTGTGGGGGCAACGGAATAATATTCCGGTGGTGGCGCAACATACCGGCGCGGATTCGGCTTCAGTGATTTTTGATGCGATACAGGCGGCGAAAGCACGCGGCGTAGATGTTCTGATTGCCGATACCGCTGGGCGGTTGCAGAACAAGTCACATCTGATGGAAGAACTGAAAAAGATCACCCGCGTGATGAAAAAGCTGGACGTTGATGCACCCCATGAGGTGATGTTAACCATTGACGCCAGTACCGGGCAAAACGCCATTAGTCAGACCAAATTGTTCCATGAAGCGGTTGGACTGACCGGTATTACGCTGACTAAGCTTGACGGAACCGCGAAGGGCGGGGTGATTTTCTCCGTGGCCGATCAGTTCGCCATTCCGATCCGTTACATTGGCGTCGGGGAAGGTATCGAAGATTTACGGCCATTTAAGGCTGACGATTTTATTGAGGCACTGTTTGCCCGAGAGGACTAATTAGGATGATTCGCTTTGAAGAGGTCAGTAAGGCTTATCTCGGCGGTCGGCAAGCGCTACAGGGCGTAGATTTCCATCTGCGTCAGGGGGAAATGGCGTTTCTGACCGGACATTCCGGGGCAGGGAAAAGTACCTTGCTGAAGCTAATTTGTGGTATTGAGCGCCCTAGCGCCGGGCATATCTGGTTTAGCGGTCACGATATTAGTCGCCTGAAAAATAGTGAAGTACCGTTCCTGCGTCGCCAGATCGGTATGATCTTTCAGGATCACCATCTGCTGATGGATCGTTCGGTATATGACAACGTGGCGATCCCGCTGATTATTGCCGGTGCCAGCGGCGAAGATATTCGCCGTCGGGTATCGGCCGCATTAGATAAAGTCGGTCTGCTCGATAAAGCGAAAAGTTTCCCGATCCAGCTCTCCGGCGGTGAACAGCAGCGTGTAGGCATCGCTCGCGCGGTGGTCAATAAACCCTCGGTACTGTTGGCGGATGAGCCTACCGGTAACCTTGACGATGCATTGTCGGAAGATATTTTGCGGCTATTTGAAGAGTTTAACCGCGTCGGCGTCACGGTATTAATGGCGACGCACGATCGTGGCCTGATTGCGCGGCGTAACTATCGCGTCATGTCATTGAATCAGGGGCGTCTGCACGGAGGCACTCATGGTGAATAAACGTAATAAACGCGCGCCGGCGCCCAAAACGCGCCAACCGTCGAAAAGCAAGGCACTGAAGGGCGGCTGGCAAGAACAGTGGCGCTATGCCCTACGCGGCACGCTGTCTGATATGTGGCGTCAACCGCTGGCCACGCTGTTAACGGTGATGGTCATCGCGATTTCTCTGACCTTACCCAGCGTCTGTTATATGGTGTGGAAAAACGTCAGCCAGGCCGCAGCGCAGTGGTATCCGGCACCGCAACTGACGGTGTATCTCTCCAAGACGCTTGACGATACGGCGGCGGAAAATGTCATTGCCGTATTGAAGAAAGAGGATGGCGTCGACAAGGTCAATTATCTGTCGCGTGAGGAAGCCTTGGGCGAGTTCCGTAACTGGTCCGGCTTTGGCGGCGCGATGGATATGCTGGAGCAAAATCCACTGCCAGCGGTGGCGATCATTACGCCCAAACTGAACTTCCAGAACGATAAAACCATGCAAAGCCTGCGCGATCGGGTGCAGAAAGTGGATGGCGTGGATGAAGTGCGTATGGATGATAGCTGGTTTGCCCGCCTGGCGGCGCTGACCGGCTTGGTGGGGCAGGTGGCGACCATGATCGGTATTTTGATGGTGATCGCGGTCTTCCTGGTGATCGGTAACAGCGTGCGGCTGAGCATCTTCGCCCGCCGTGACACCATCAACGTGCAAAAACTGATTGGCGCGACCGATGGCTTTATTCTGCGCCCGTTCCTCTATAGCGGCGCGATGTTAGGTTTTTGCGGTGCGGTATTATCGTTAATTCTTTCCGAAGTGCTGGTGTTCCGGCTGGAGTCGGTGGTGGCGCAAGTCGCGTCGGTATTTGGTACCACCTTTACCTTAAGCGGCTTGTCATGGGACGAGAGCCTGCTGCTGTTGCTGATTTCGGCAATGATTGGTTGGGTTGCCGCCTGGCTGGCGACGGTACAACATTTACGTCGATTTACGCCACAGTAACCCACAGCAACGTTTTTTTGGTATAATCTTCCTCTGCTGCGTGAATGATGCCGCAGAGGACGTTTTCTTTGAATTCCCTCCCTCCGGCATTACTCAGTATTTCACTACCTGTTGTGTATAAAATATTCACCGTGTAAAATGAACTTGTGGATAACTTTATCATCAAAGTAGCACAGATAGCTTTCGAATAATGTCTGTGATTCACGTAGTGTATTCGGCTGCGTAATGGAATCGCGCGGCAACACTGTCTTAAACATGTGAGGGTTTGAATGACCAAAGAAATGCAAACTTTAGCTATTGCACCTCTGGGTAACCTGGAATCTTATATTCGGGCTGCCAACGTCTGGCCGATGCTGTCGGCAGAAGAGGAAAAAGCGCTGGCTGAACGGCTGCATTACCAGGGCGATCTGGATGCGGCTAAGACGCTGATCCTGTCTCACCTACGCTTTGTTGTTCATATTGCTCGTAACTATTCCGGTTACGGCTTACCGCAGGCGGATTTGATTCAGGAAGGGAATATCGGCCTGATGAAAGCGGTGCGTCGTTTTAATCCTGAAGTGGGCGTGCGTCTGGTTTCTTTCGCCGTGCACTGGATTAAAGCCGAAATTCACGAATACGTACTGCGTAACTGGCGTATTGTGAAAGTGGCGACCACGAAAGCACAGCGTAAGCTGTTCTTTAACCTGCGTAAAACCAAGCAGCGTCTAGGTTGGTTCAACCAGGATGAAGTGGAAATGGTGGCGCGTGAGCTGGGCGTAAGCAGTAAAGACGTGCGCGAAATGGAGTCACGCATGGCCGCGCAGGATATGACCTTCGATCCCACGCCGGATGATGAAGCTGGTGAAGGCCGTTCGATGGCGCCCATGCTTTATCTCCAGGATAAATCTTCTGATTTTGCCGATGGTATTGAAGAGGATAACTGGGAAAGCCATGCAGCGGATAAGTTAAGCGATGCAATGCAGGGGCTGGATGAACGTAGCCAGCACATTATCCGCGCACGCTGGCTGGATGACGACAATAAAATTACCTTGCAGGAACTGGCCGATCAGTACGGCGTTTCCGCAGAGCGTGTGCGTCAGCTTGAGAAGAACGCCATGAAGAAACTGCGAATGGCGATTGAAGCCTAACAACCCGCAGGGTTGAAAACAATGAACCGGAGCCATTGCGCTCCGGTTTTTTTATGCCTTAAGCGTCGGCTGCGGCAAGCTTAACCCCAAACGGTCGCGTAGCGTTCCAGGCGGGTATGCTTGATGAAAGACGCCGCGCTGCTGCAACAGCGGCACAACCTGCTCGGTAAAGCGCGTAAAATCGCCAGGTAGCAGCGGGAACATCAAATTAAAACCATCGGCGGCACCGGATTGAAACATCTCGGTTAAGCGGTCGGCGACGAACTCGGCATTACCGGCGACCGTCCACGCGCTGTCGCTTTTCAACAGGCGACGCCCCAATTCACGGATGCTCAACGTCGGATCATATTGCCGGACTTGCTCAAGATGGGTGCGAATGCCATCGAAATTATCGCTTTCCGGCAGCGGCGGGAGTGGTTGATCCGGATCGAACTGGCGCAGGTCGAGGCCGGTATAGCTGGAAACTAAATCAATGGCCATCTCATCCGGTACCAGGCCATCAATGAGCGCCTCACGCTGCCGCAGCTCTTCATCACTCTCCACCACAATCGGCAGTACGCCAGCAATAATCTTAAAGCTCTCTGGCGTTCTACCTACTTGTGCCAGCCGATGGTTAATATCCGCCCGATAGGCCAACCCTTCCTCGATAGTGCGCACAAAGGTGAAATGGAGATCGGCGTAACGGGTTGCCAGGGTTTTACCGGCTTCGGAGGAACCGGCCTGGACGATCAGCGGCTGCCCCTGCGGCGGACGCGGTACAGTGAGCGGCCCACGGACGTTGAAAAAATCACCCTGATGGTGGATGGGGTTAACCTTATCGGCTGCGGCAAAATGGCCGCTCTGCTTATGGTATAAAATGGCGTCCTCTTGCCATGATTGCCACAGGGCGGTCACCACACGGATAAACTCATCGGCACGCTGGTAGCGTTCATCGTGCTTAGGAACCGTGGTCAGGCCAAAGTTCGCCGCCTCTTCTGCCTGCCAGGATGTGACGACGTTCCAACTGGCGCGCCCGTTGCTGAGGAAATCGAGCGAGGCAAAATAGCGGGCGATATTATAGGGCTCATTGTAAGAACTGGAGGCGGTCCCCATCAGGCCGATATGTTTGGTTACCGCCGCCAGCGCCGAAAGTAATGTTAAAGGCTCCAGACGCGCATTGGCATAGTGCGTTACGCCACTGGGGATCGAGTCCCAAATCGCGACGTGGTCGGCCACGAAAATGGCATCCAACTTGGCGGCTTCCGCTTGTCGGGCGAGATCGGCATAAAAATCCAGGGTAAAAATTTCTTTCTCCGGCGCATCCGGATGCCGCCAGGAGAAACGATAATCACCCTGCGGATTATAGAAAAATAAGTTAAGAATCATTGAGCGAGCGGACATGGCATAGCCTCCGGGATTCACGATTTACTGATATGTGCGGCAACCCACGCAGCGGCGGCTTTTTCCGGCGCGACATGGTCAATATCAACCTGCTGATTAAGCTGGCGTAAATCGTCATTAGTGAGTTTGGCGGAAACCTGATCCAGCACTTCACGGATGTGCGGCGTCAGGCTGGCCTTACGCGCCAGCGGCGTGACGTTTTGCGCGGGCTGTTCATGCCGGTCATCCTCCAGCACTACCCAATTCTCTTTCGAGAGCAGACCCTGGGTTGAGATCACCAGCGCCACATCAATTCTGCCGCTATTCAGTGCCAGGCGGGTTAATGGCCCGGCAATATCCAGCGCGGTAAATTGTTTGAAGCGGATACCGTATACCTTTTCATAACCTGGCAGCCCGAGCGCGCGGGTTTTCAGTTCCGGCGGGCCGCCGATAATCAACTTGCCAGCGATTGGCGTCAGATCGGAGATTTTTTTCAGGTGATATTTTTGGGCGGTGGCGGCGGTCACCGCCAGGGTACTGATCGAGCTGGCGGCAGAAGGGGTCAGTAGCGTTAACCCGGTCGGCAAGGTTTTTTGCAGCGCCTGCGTTATTTGGTTGCTATTGGTGGCGGGCGTTTGCGGCGCATAGTAGCTCAGTAGCGAGCCAATATACTCCGGTACGATATCAATCTCGCCGTTTTGGAGAGCGGGTAGCATGATTTCGCGGTTGCCGAGGTTAAGCCGGGTTGCTACCTCGGTGCCGCTTTGTCGCAAGGCGGTAGCATAGATATTGGCAAGGATGAGCTGCTCAGAAAAGTTGGTTGAGCCGATGGTGACTTTTTCCGCCTGAGCAAACCCGCCGCTAAGCCCCAGTAATAACAGCGCAATCAACGGGCGCTGGCTAAATTTTCGCAATCTTTGAAAAGGCAATGTCATGGGTGATCCTTATTAGTTGAGTAAGCGCTCGCTAAGCCGCAGGGGTATCGGTTTTCAAAGCAAAGGCCGGGAAAAGTTTTTTCTGTCCGTGCGCCAGCAACGCTTCGCAGCACAGCGCCAATAGCGTAACCGCCAGTGAACCTGCCAGCACTTGCGGGATATCGCGTTGGCCCAACCCATCAATTAAGAAGCGCCCAAGTCCGCCTAATCCGGCGTAGGCGGCGATAGTTGCGGTGGCGATCAGTTGAACCAGCGAGGTGCGTATACCGGCAAAGATCAGCGGCAGCGCTAACGGAATTTCCATCTGCCACAGCCGTTGGGCGGCGGTCATGCCCATGGCCCGCGCCGCATCACGTAGCTGGGAATCGACTTGATAAACGCCCGCCCAGGCATTGGTCAAAATGGGCGGAATGCTGAGCGCCACCAAAGCGATAAAAACCGGCATATCGCCATATCCAATCAAGATAATCGACAGCAGTACCAGCCCGAGCGAAGGGATAGCGCGCCCCATATTAAACAGGTTGATCACCCAAGCTGCGCCACGGCGGCGGTGGCCGAGAAAAATACCTAGCGGCAAGGCAATTAAGCTGGCGATCAGCATACTGATTGCTACATACCAAAGGTGCTCCGCCAGACGGGGTAATAACCCATCGCTGCCGAGCCAGTGATCACGTACCTGTAGCCAGAGCCAGAGGTTGCTCAGTAACGTCATGTCCGGCTCCAGGGAGCGGCAATCCGCCCGAGCATGACGAATAATCCATCCAGCACGGTTGAAATCACCACCGTAAGCACCAGGCTAACCACGATCGGCGTGGCGAAACTGAGCGTAAAACCGGTCAGTAACAGTTGCCCTAATCCGCCCTGACCAATCAGCGCGGTCACGGTCACTAACCCGACCAGCGTCACCGAGGCGATACGTAGCCCGGCCAGCAGCGCCGGTACTACCAGCGGTAACTCAACGTCGAAAAAACGAAATAACCGCGTATAGCCCTGCGCGCGTGCCGCCTCCAGCACCAGCGGCGGAAGCTGAGATAAGCCGGTTAACACATTGCGGAGTAAGATCAACAGCGAATAGAGGGTGAGCCCAATCACCGAGGTGGTTTTTGACAACCCGGTGAGCGGCATCAGTAAGATAAACAGAGCCAGCGAAGGAATGGTAAACAGCAGCCCGGAAAGATAGAGCAGCGGCTGGGACAAGGCGGGCCAGCGTAGCGTCAGTAAAATAAACAGCAGCGTCAGCAGCGTACCAAACAGTAAGGCCAACCCAACCAGTTGTAGATGGTCAAGCAGCAAGGCGCCAATGGTGGCGCGGTTATCCATAATCCACTGCCAATCCATCAGCTTACCGCCTGTGGACCGTTTAACGAGTGACGTAGCGAACCGGTTGAGATGCCACCTTGATAGCGTCCCTGTTCGTCCAAATGCAACAGCAGGTCGGTAGGCGTGTGGACCAGTGCGGCTAACGCCTGGCGCAGCGTATCGCGCCCGCCGATGGTGTGGCTAACGGCGAGACGTTCTCCGTGCACGGAGAGCCAATAGAGCGGGCGTTGCTGCTGATCGATCACTAACCGCCACGCGCTGGGCAATGTTGGCCATGCCGTTTCAATGGGGCGTAGCGCTTCGTCGACCAGCGGCACATCATGGCGCGGTAAATGGGTGACCTGAAGCAGCCCAAGTCGTTTTAGCGTGGGGTCCGGGCCAATAAAACGTTCGACAAACGCGTCGGCTGGCGCCGCTAAAATACGCGCCGGGCTGTCGTACTGCACCAATTCGCCGCCATGGCGAAAGATGGCGATATTGTCGCCCAGGCGTATCGCTTCATCGATATCGTGCGTAACCAGAATAATTGTTTTATGTAAACGCTGCTGTAAATCCAGCAACTCGCCCTGCAGACGCTGGCGAACGACCGGATCGACTGCGGCAAAGGGTTCATCCATTAACAGAATCGGTGGGTCGGCGGCTAAGGCACGCGCCAACGATACCCGTCCCTGTTGCCCGCCGGAAAGCTGATGGGGATAGCGATCTAACATCGCGGTTTCCAGCCCCATCAATGCCACCAACTCCTCAATCCGTTGTTTTATCCGCGCGCGCTTCCAGCCTAACAGCCGGGGAACCGTGGCGATATTCCCGGCGACGGTTCGATGGGGGAACAGTGCGGCGTGCTGCATCACAAACCCAATGCGACGGCGAAGCGTAATGACGTCGCTTTGCTCAACCGGTACCTCATTAATCAGTACGCGTCCTTCATCCGGCAGATCAAGCTGATTAATCATGCGTAAGGTGGTGGTTTTACCGCAGCCGCTTGGGCCGACGAATACGCAGAACTCTCCCTGCCGAACATTGAGTGAAAGGCGATTAACGGCGGCATGTTGGCTACCGGGATAGCGTCGGGTGAGGTTTTCTAAACGGATCATGACTGCGCCTGCCTGGAGTTACATAAGAGCGTGAAGTCGCGCGCTATCGTAGGCGGCGCCCGGTTAATCAGCATTGAGTGGGTCGATTAGAGCAAAGATGTTTTGGTGGGGAAAATGACAAAAAGAGATAAGTTTTGCCGCCAGCGGCAATAAGCCGAGGCGCGATTGCGTTCCTGTTTTAGCTGCTCAACGTTTCTCTTTATTTGGCTTTATTTCAGTCTTTTCTGCGGCTTATTAGCTGAGTTACTAATGTAATCCTCTGTTTTACCGTTTATTATTTCGCCCATCGGACGTTTTATATCCAACCGCGCCGGTCCCCGGAGTGGGGCGAATAATAAAAGGACTTGTTATGCACCGCCGCATCACAGCACAGCTTCCGGTCGACGGGCTGCTTTTCTGGAAACTGGAGGGCACCGAGTCGCTCTCGGCCCCGTACGCCCTGACGGTTACCCTGCTGGGCAGCGACGCGCGCATTGAGCGTAAGGCGCTGCTCGGCCAGCCGGTCACCCTGACCATCCCCACGCAGTCGCTGCTCAGCGAACGCTACCTTAACGGCAAAATCACCCGCGTGGCGGTCAGCAGCCGTGAGCTCTCCGGCACGCGCTACGCGGTGTATGAGCTGACGGTGGAGCCGGACGTGTGGCCGATGCTGCGCGACCGCAACCTGCGCATCTTCCAGGGCCAGACGGTGCCGCAAATCATCAAAACGCTGCTGGGGGAGTATAACGTCACGGTGGAGGACCGGCTGACCGGGCAGTACCGCCTGTGGGAGTACTGCGTGCAGTACCAGGAGAGCAGCTTCGCGTTTATCAGCCGGCTGATGGAGCTGGAGGGGATTTACTACTTCTTCCGCCATGAGCAGGAGCGTAACGTGATGGTGCTGGCGGATTCGGCGCAGCAGCACCGTCCGTTTGCCGGTTACGAAAGCATTCCTTACCACGTGACGCCGTCGGGCGGGACGACGGATGAGGAGGGCATCGGGCGGTGGTCGCCGGAGGACCGGGTGACGCCGGGGATTTACAGCCTCGACGACTATGACTTCCGCAAGCCGAACGCGTGGATGCTGCAGGCGCGGCAGAACCCGGCGTCGCCACAGCCGGGGCAGACAGACGTGTACGACTGGCCGGGGCGTTTCACCGAGCACGGACACGGCGAGTTTTACGCGCGGATACGGCAGGAGCAGTGGCAGGCGGAGCATCAGCAAATCAGCGGCGTGGGCACCGCCATGGGGCTGGCGCCGGGGCACACCTTCACGCTGGTGAACGCGCCGTACCCGGGCGACAACGGCGAGTACCTGATAACCTCGGCGACCTACGGGTTTGAGGAGAACCGCTACGCCAGCGGCGGGGAGGGGACGACGGCGCACGAAACGACGTTTACGGTTATCCCGTCGGAGGTGACCTTCCGGGCGGCGGCGAAGACGCCGTGGCCGAAGACGCACGGCCCGCAGACGGCGAAGGTGGTGGGGCCGCAGGGGGAATCCATCTGGACGGACAAATACGGTCGCATCAAGGTGAAGTTTCACTGGGACCGTCTGGCGAAGGGTGACGACACCAGTTCGTGCTGGGTGCGGGTGTCAAGCGCGTGGGCGGGCCAGGGTTTCGGCGGGGTGCAGATACCGCGGGTGAACGACGAGGTGGTGATAGACTTCATCAACGGAGACCCGGACCGCCCGCTGGTGACGGGGCGGGTGTACAACGAGGCGAGCATGCCGCCGTGGTCGCTGCCGGCGGCGGCGACGCAGATGGGTTTTCTGAGCCGGTCGAAGGACGGAACGCCGGAGAACGCCAACGCGCTGCGCTTTGAGGACAGGAAGGGGGCGGAGCAGGTGTGGGTGCAGGCGGAGCGGAACCTGGACACGCAGGTGAAGCACGACGCGAGCCGCAGCATCGGGAACAACCACACGCACTTTGTCGGCGCGAATGAAGAGCAGCGTGTGGTGGCAAATCAGATGCAGGCGGTGAAGGGCGGTCGCGAAATTCTGACCGGTCGGGGCAAGCTGGACGCGGCGGTGGAGGAGTACGTGCTGGCGTCGGGCACCACGCTGCGGCTGGTGTGCGGCAGGAGCGCGATAGAGCTGCAGGCGGGCGGTCAGATAAACCTGGTGGGGACCGGCTTTAACCTGTTTGTGGAGGGGGACGGGCATATCACCACCAGCGGCGGCAGGCTGCACCTGAACACGGCGGGGGCGAAGCCGGGAACCGGGGCGCCGGGCGATGGTCATAAAGGGGATATTCAGGCGGCGGTGGCGTCAAAATTTACCCCGGAGAAGCCGGGGAAAGCGGTAGCGGCTCCTGCGCCGGCGGCAGCGCCTGCTCCGCAGAAAGCACAAGCGGCAAAAGCAATGCATAAGAAGCTGGATGATAAGGTGGTCAAAGCTATTATGAAATCAGAGGGGGAGACACATGTGCAGGGGGGAATTCCCGAAGCTTACGGTTTCCGCCGGGGTTTTGGACCAGCATATAATGAGGTGATGGCGGCGAGAAATAAATATGGTGTAGGCAGTGATGAGGAATTTGCTGTCGTTTCAAAGCATATGACGAAACGCGCTGTAGAGGCCGGTGCATTAAATTTTACCGATCCAGGTAAACAAGCTGCCGTAATGTCATTAGCACATATGCGCGGTGCCGGAGGCGCACAGGCGGTGTTAAACTCAATGAAAACAGGCGAAATCGTTAAGTCGGCAAAACTGTCAAATGCCGCAAAAGAGTATCTGGAACAGTTGAGCAGTGATGATTTTCAGCGTCAGCTAATCAAAGCACGTGAGTCATACGACGATACCGTTTATGGCGATACGATGACAAAAGTTAATGGTGTGAAAATGACATGGAGAGAGGCGTATGGTAAAGGACTTTCAACCCGTTATAACGAAGAAGCTGATAAGTTTCTTAAGTTATCAAATCAGTAGGCTGAGTAACTCAATGGAATATAAAGCGTTACGGGTTTGTTTATTATTATGCTCGCTGGCTTCTCCAGGCGTTTATGCTCAGCCTTATCAAGGTTTATCTGCGTTCTCCACGCCCGAAACCGGGGTAAATATTTTTAATGAACCCGGTTTAAGAGCTGATATTAAGGTACTTTTAAAAGAAAATTATCATCAATATATGGGTAACTTTGAGGCGTTTGCCGATCCGATAGTATTGGATGATGGAGGGTTGCTGATTGATGCCTGGCTACGCCATTTGCGCCTGCAGAATGCTTCCGCATTGGTAATTCGACCTGACGGGAGGCTTTATACCGCATGGGTGGTGCCCGATAACGCGAAAATTATGTATTTCACCAACGATCATAATATGAAGGGTATTCAGCCTGATATTGCTGAATGGGCGAAGCGATTCGAGGATATTTCTTTTCAGGACAGGGAGAGGCCGAAACCTTTTGTAGATGTTGTTCCCGATACTCGCTATTTCAATTCGTCAAATTTTTTAGTTAGAGTGAGATTAGTTTGTTCAGACCGATATAATATTTGTAACCAAGCTACCTATGTGGGGAAAAGTAAGAATGATGGCTCAACCGTTGCTTTAATGGGAGAGTCTATACGCAAGGATTGTGGGGAAACTGCCTGCCCGATAGAATCATACCGATTTGAAAATAAAAACACCCATAAGACCTATGTGATAGACGTAAAAGACTCAAGCTTAACCATTAGCACTAATGGTAATGTACTGGTACATGAAAAAGGAAGATTATCTGATAAATCCGAATAACAGGAACGAATGAAAGATGTTCACTATTTATTAGGTTCAATGGATTCGATGTCTGTTGATAGTGTTAAATTAAGAGAAAAAGAGGTGTCGTAAGCTGATAGAAAATAATTTCGTGCTAAAAAGATATTTAAAAGGATAATTGAATAGAGTGAGGGACTGCTTAGAGGCTGATTTATAATGAAAAAATATTGTGCTTTGCTTTTTTTATATTATTGGTGGTGGGGCTTCCTCTTAAGGCTAAAACATCGTTTGAAGGTGAATGGCGTGGCCATGTTGAAGAAACAGAGCAGAATACATCCTCTTCCATTTTTACTCTTCAATTAATACAATCTGGTAAATATGTTACCGGAAGATACTGTTATGTTGGACGGTCTGGAGCAAAAGAAGATTGCACCACTGATCGTGATAACTTGCATGGTATAATTAGTCAAGATAATCAGGCGTTGTTATCATTTTACTCACCTTCGGGGTTGGATATGGGGAGAGTAAAATTAATATTGTTGGAAGGGAGTATGACATGGGAAGTGCTTAACTATCCTGATCAAAGTGTTTTTTATTTTCCAATAAAATATACATTAAATTTTTATGGCAGCGCCAATATATAAAATGCTCCTATAGGATAGTACTATGAAGATTATTATAGCGGGTAGATTTGAAATCCTGACCGATAAGAATAAGCTGAATGCGGCAATGGTGTCGAAGTCTACATCTTAAATGAAAAGGGATAGTAGTAGCAATTTTAACCGATCTAATCGCGTAGATCGATGCTCTCGAGTGGTGTTGAAATGATGATAATGAAAAATATTTCCTTAGCTTTTTTATTTTTAATGCAGCCACTAATAGCAATGGCTGGCGATGCTTTTACCGGGCAATGGAAAGGTGACGATCTTAATCCTGCTACAGGAGAGATCGAAACATCTATGAATTTGTGGCTACAGGAAAAGGGGGCACATATTGTTGGGCGTTATTGCTTGATCTACAATAGCGGCGGTAAAATTGATTGTACTGATAATGATGAAAATAATATTCGGGGTGAGGTTGTTAATAAAAATACGGTTTTGATTAGCTTTAACTCATGGTTCGGTGGTCGGCCGGGTAAGGCAACGATAACATTGAAAGAAGATAAGGCGTTTTGGAACAAGCTGTCATTTTCTGATGGTGATAAAATATATGTTCCAAATCGGTTTATTCTAAGTAAGATCTCCAATGAATTCTCAAATGAGACTAAACAATATAAATTTAAAGCTGGAGATTATACGGCTAATATTATCAGCCCTTGCATGAGTAAGTTCACAGATTGTGATCGTGTAACCTTAATTCTTATTGGCCCTAACAATTCAGTTGTCAGATTAACTGGAACATCTATCAAAGAAAAGCAGAGTGAGGAAATAACGTATAAGTTTGAAAATTCGGAACAAGGAACTTACGTTGTTATTCATGGAGATACACTCTCGATAAAGAATAAAGGAAGTGCTGATTTAGTTCTTAAGGGCGAGTGGATAGGGAGATGACTATGTATACCAAAGCGTTTCTGGCATTATTATGCACGCTGGCCTCTCCAGGCGTTTATGCTCAGCCTTATCAAGGTTTATCTGCGTTCTCCACGCCCGAAACCGGGGTGAATATTTTTAATGAACCCGGTTTAAGAGCTGATATTAAGGCGCTTTTAAAAGAAAATTATCATCAATATATGGGTAACTTTGAGGCGTTTGCCGATCCGAAAGTATTGGATGATGGAGGGTTGCTGATTGATGCCTGGCTACGCCATTTGCGCCTGCAGAATGCTTCCGCATTGGTAATTCGGCCTGACGGGAGGCTTTATACCGCATGGGTGGTGCCCGATAACGCGAAAATTATGTACTTCACCAACGATCATAATATGAAGGGCATTCAGCCTGATATTGCTGAATGGGCTAAGCGATTCGAGGATGTTTCTTTTCAGGACAGGGAGAGGCCGAAACCTTTTGTAGATGTTGTTCCTGATGTTCTTTATTTTCACTCGCCCAAATTCTCAGTGAAAATTATATTTAGTTGTGGTGATCGATATCATATTTGTAATAATGTCGCTTATGTGGAGAAAAACAAAAGTGGCGGCCTTATAGTTGCTGTTATCGGGAAGGCTATACGTGATACTTGTGATGCCGTTGCTTGCCCGGTAAATTATTACCGATTTGAAAATAAAAACACCCATAAGATCTATGTGATAGACGTAAAAGACTCAAGCTTAACCATTAGCACTAATGGTAACGTACTGGTACATGAAAAAGGCAAATTATCTGATAAACCCGAATAACAGGAACCGGTGAAAGGAGGTCGTTTTACCGACCTTTAGAAAGTCCAAATCCCAATCCATAGCAACGTGTTGCGCCGTTGAATCACCGTGGTTCAGTACAGACAACGGCGACCAGAAGATCATAAAACCATCCTGAATGCCGGGAACCTGCTTCCGGCCGCACGCAAAGCAAGAATTTACACTTCGCTCTGGTAAACCCAACCGTCGGCCTGAGCGCGAAAACCACAAGCCTGCATAAAGGCGGCAATCACCTCCTGTGCCGCGCTACCATCATCCGCGACCCACCAGTGCGTGATTGACGGGTTCTGCGCTAACGCATCTTCCAGTAGATATTGCCCAACGCCGCGCCGCCGCGTAACTTCCCGCACCGTTAGATCATACAGCTTGCCCTGTGTCCCGCTGAGCTCCATACGCAACGCACCGAGCAGGCGCTCATTAAACCGTGCCGCATAGAGGCGGTGCGTGTCATCCAACTGGCGTTCAAGTTTCTCTATATCGGCTTGCGGCCAAATTTTCTGTAAATCAATACGGTCCTGAGCGCTAAATTGCCGCAACGGAATAATGGTGAGTTTCATCGTGTCGCCTGAACAAATTTCAAAGGCATATTGTAGCGAAATTGAGCGGGTTTTAGCGTGTAAGTTTTTCTGTACGAAAACAAGGCGAACTGTTTTTTGCAGCGGTCATTTTCCGAGTAAACAATTAAGTTAGTGAAAAATACTAGCATAACCCGCTAGCCTGGTGGCGAAATAGCCACCATTACTACCAGATAATTATGCTGTTCAAACCGCCGTTTTTTGAAGATGTCAGTTGATTTACAGAAGAAAACTCCTGTTTAATGGACTGAAAAATAAAGCCTTATCCATAAAAATAGTCGGATTATTTTCTTAACTCATTATTCCATAATAAGTTTTAGGTATTTTCCGATCAAAAAAATCAACACCGCAAACCACAACGACATAACAGATGGGGAAGTTCGGATGAAAATCAGTAAAGGTAGCGCGTTTCTGGCGGGATGTGTTGCGCTGGCTCTGGGTCATGCCGCAATCGCAAAAGATATTAAGGTCGCCATTGTGGGCGCCATGTCCGGCCCGGTCGCGCAATATGGCGATATGGAGTTTACCGGAGCGACTCAGGCGATTGCCAATATTAACGCTAAAGGCGGCGTGAACGGCAATAAGCTGGTGGCGGTAAAATATGATGACGCTTGTGACCCGAAACAGGCGGTCGCGGTTGCGAACAAAGTGGTGAATGATGGCATCCGCTATGTGATCGGCCACCTTTGCTCCTCTTCTACTCAACCGGCTTCCGATATTTATGAAGATGAAGGGGTGTTGATGATTACCCCAGCCGCTACCGCGCCGGATCTGACGTCACGTGGTTATCAATTAATTATGCGCACCACCGGGCTGGACTCCGATCAAGGGCCGACGGCGGCGAAATATATTCTCAGTAACATCAAGCCGAAGCGCATTGCTGTGGTACATGATAAACAGCAGTACGGCGAAGGCCTGGCGCGTTCCGTACAGGCGAGCCTGAAACAGGCTGGCGCCAATATTGTCATGTTCGAAGGGATCACCGCCGGTGATAAAGACTTCTCCACTCTGGTGGCGCGCCTGAAAAAAGAAAATATCGATTTTGTCTATTTCGGCGGTTACTACCCGGAAATGGGGCAGATCTTACGCCAGGCACGCGCTGCCGGTATGAACACCCAGTTTATGGGGCCGGAAGGCACCGGAAACGCCTCGCTGTCTAACATCGCTGGCGCCGCGTCGGAAGGGATGTTGGTGACATTGCCGAAACGTTATGACGAAGTCCCGGCGAACAAACCAATTGTTGATGCCATCAAGGCCAAGAAACAAGATCCTACCGGCCCGTTCGTTTGGACCACCTACGCCGCACTGCAATCGCTGGCAACCGGTATGGAGCGCAGCAAGAGTGAAGAGCCGGAAGCCATCGCTAAAGATCTGAAAACCGGCCAGCCGGTACCGACTGTGATGGGTAACCTGAGCTGGGACCAGAAGGGCGACCTGAAAGGCTTTGAGTTCGGCGTATTTAAATGGCATGCGGACGGCACCTCAACGGCGGTGAAATAAACCAGGCCAGTTTTCTTGCCCGGTTGATGGCGGGCGGCGCTTGTCGTTGTTTGGTATGAGCGCCGTCTTAGCAACCGGCCTGCGACAATGACGTCTGGTGGAAGTGCTCATCAGGCGTTTTTTGTTCCTTCCGCCAGCGGAAGGATTTGTAAGGGTTCAAAGGTATGTCCGAGCAGTTCCTCTATTTCCTGCAGCAAATGTTCAACGGCGTCACGTTGGGCAGCACCTATGCGCTGATCGCCATCGGTTACACCATGGTGTACGGCATTATTGGCATGATCAATTTCGCCCACGGCGAAGTGTATATGATCGGTAGCTACGTCTCATTTATCGTGATCGCCGCACTAATGATGATGGGGATTGACGTCGGCTGGCTGCTGATTGGCGCCGGTTTTATCGTCGCGATCGTCATTGCCAGCGCTTACGGTTGGAGCATTGAGCGGGTGGCGTATCGCCCGGTACGTTCTTCTAAGCGCCTAATCGCACTGATTTCCGCCATCGGTATGTCAATCTTTTTGCAAAACTACGTCAGTCTGACACAAGGTTCACGTGATTTGGCGCTGCCTAATTTGTTTAACGGCCAGTGGACGCTGGGCGAAAGCAACGGTTTTGCCGCCACCATCTCCACCATGCAAGTGGTTATCTGGCTGGTGACCTTCGTTGCCATGCTGGCGCTAACGCTGTTTATTCGCTATTCGCGCATGGGCCGCGCCTGCCGCGCCTGCGCAGAAGATTTGAAAATGGCTAGCCTGCTGGGCATTAATACCGACCGGGTGATTTCGCTGACCTTTGTGATTGGCGCGGCGATGGCGGCGGTCGCCGGCGTATTGTTGGGGCAATTTTATGGGGTGATTAACCCCTATATTGGCTTTATGGCGGGAATGAAAGCTTTCACCGCGGCGGTATTGGGCGGCATTGGCAGCATCCCCGGCGCGATGGTCGGTGGCCTGATCCTTGGGGTGGCTGAAGCGTTAACCTCTGCCTATTTAAGTACCGAATATAAAGATGTGGTCTCCTTCGCGCTGCTGATAGTGGTGCTGCTGGTGATGCCAACCGGCATTCTCGGTCGCCCGGAGGTGGAAAAAGTATGAAATCGATTAATCTGCTTAATGCGGTGATTTCAGCGTTGATGCTGCTGGTCTTAGCCGCGTTTTTTATGGGCATGCAGCTCGATCTTGATGGCACCCGCTTGGTGGTAAGCAACGCTGGCAGCGTTCGCTGGAACTGGATTGCGGTGGGTTGCGCGGTGGTCTTTTTCTTCCAGCTATTGCGCCCGCTATTCCAACGCGGCCTGAAAAAATTCTCTGGCCCATCGCTGGTGCTACCGGGTTTTGATGGCTCAACGCCGAAACAGAAACTGCTTGCGCTGGTGATGATCATCGCGGCGGTGATCTGGCCGTTTTTGGTGTCTCGCGGAACGGTGGATATTGCGACGTTAACGCTGATCTACGTCATGCTGGGATTAGGTTTGAACGTGGTCGTCGGGCTTTCCGGGCTGCTGGTATTGGGGTATGGCGGGTTCTATGCGATCGGCGCTTACACTTTCGCCCTGCTAAACCACTATTATGGGCTGGGTTTCTGGCAGTGCCTGCCGTTGGCGGGTTTAGTCGCCGCGTTGTTTGGTCTATTACTTGGCTTTCCGGTGCTGCGCTTGCGTGGTGATTACCTGGCGATTGTGACGCTCGGTTTTGGCGAAATCGTACGAATTTTGCTGCTGAACAACACCGATATTACTGGCGGCCCAAACGGCATTAGCCAAATCCCGAAACCGACCTTCTTCGGTATGGAGTTTAACCGCACTCCACGCGATGGCGGCTGGGATACCTTTCACCACTTTTTCGGTCTGAAATATGACCCCAGCGACCGCATTATCTTCCTCTATCTGGTGGCGTTATTGCTGGTGGTGCTGACGCTGTTTGTGATCAATCGCCTGCTGCGTATGCCGCTGGGGCGAGCGTGGGAAGCGCTGCGCGAAGATGAAATTGCCTGTCGTTCGCTGGGCCTAAGCCCAACGCGTATTAAGCTCACCGCGTTTACCATTAGCGCAGCATTCGCCGGTTTTGCCGGTAGCCTGTTTGCCGCACGCCAGGGCTTTGTTAGCCCGGAATCCTTTACTTTTGCTGAATCGGCGTTTGTGCTGGCTATCGTAGTTTTAGGCGGAATGGGTTCGCAATTCGCGGTTATCCTGGCGGCGATTTTGTTGGTGGTTTCACGCGAGCTAATGCGTGACCTGAATGAGTACAGCATGTTGGTGCTGGGCGGATTAATGGTGCTAATGATGATTTGGCGTCCGCAAGGTCTGTTGCCGATGCAGCGTCCGCATTTGAAGTTAAAGCGCGATGCTAAAGGAGAGCAGGCATGAGTCAGCCTTTATTAGCCGTTAATGGCCTGATGATGCGTTTTGGCGGCCTGTTGGCGGTGAATAACGTCGAACTGTCGCTGTATCCGCAAGAAATTGTCTCGTTGATTGGCCCGAACGGCGCGGGGAAAACCACGGTTTTTAACTGCCTGACCGGTTTCTACAAGCCAACCGGCGGCTCCATCACATTAGGTGAGCGACAAATTGCAGGGTTGTCCGGGCAAAAAATTGCCCGCATGGGCATTGTGCGAACCTTCCAGCATGTGCGCCTGTTCCGCGAAATGACGGTGATTGAAAACTTACTGGTAGCGCAGCATCAGCATCTGAAGAGCGGCGTCTTCTCTGGCTTGCTGAAAACACCGGGCTTTCGTAAAAGCGAGGGCGAGGCATTAGATCAGGCGGCAAAATGGTTGGAGCGCGTCGGGCTGCTGGAGATGGCAAACCGGCAGGCGGGCAACCTGGCATACGGTCAGCAGCGCCGTCTGGAGATTGCGCGTTGTATGGTGACCCGTCCGGAAATTCTGATGCTGGATGAACCGGCGGCGGGGTTAAACCCGCGTGAAACCCACGAACTGGATGAGTTGATTGCCGAGTTACGTCGCGAGCATCGCGTCTCGGTGCTGTTGATCGAGCATGATATGAAGCTGGTGATGGGGATTTCCGACCGTATCTATGTGGTGAATCAGGGCATGCCTCTGGCGAATGGCACCCCGGAAGAGATTCGTAATAACCCGGATGTGATCCGCGCATATTTAGGTGAGGCGTAATATGGCAAATCCAATGTTAACCTTCAGTAATGTCAGCGCGCATTATGGGAAAATTCAGGCGCTGCATCAGGTTAGCCTGCATATTAATCAGGGCGAGATCGTGACGCTGATCGGCGCTAACGGGGCGGGGAAAACCACGCTGCTGGGAACGCTGTGCGGCGAGCCGCGTGCGACAGAGGGCACCATTACCTTTGACGGCCAGGAGATTACCGACTGGCAAACCGCGCGTATTATGCGCGGAGCGGTGGCGATTGTGCCGGAAGGGCGCCGTGTATTCTCACGTATGACGGTTGAGGAGAACCTGGCGATGGGCGGCTTCTTCGCGAGCCGTTCACAATATCAAGAGCGGCTAAAACGTGTTTATGCGTTGTTTCCCCGGCTGGATGAGCGGCGAGTTCAGCGCGCCGGTACCATGTCCGGCGGCGAGCAGCAGATGCTGGCGATTGGTCGCGCACTGATGAGCCAACCGCGTTTGCTGCTGTTGGACGAGCCGTCGCTTGGCCTGGCGCCGATTATTATTCAGCAAATTTTCGACACCATCGAACAGTTGCGCCGTGAAGGGATGACGATTTTCCTGGTCGAACAAAACGCTAATCAGGCGTTGAAACTGGCCGATCGCGGTTATGTGCTGGAAAACGGCCATGTGGTGCTGTCTGACAGCGGCGAAGCGCTACTCAGCAATGAGGCGGTTCGTAGCGCTTATCTTGGCGCCTAATCCACCGGTCATTTCTCATGCTGCTGTGTAAATCGGCTGGCAGGAAGGTCGGTTTTTTATAGTTTTGCGCTGAAGCGCATCTGGCTGTACAGCTAGTCAGCGGGATAAAAATGTGAAAACATCCGTTTAGGTATTTATTATCTGTTACGTATAAAAGGAACTTATATGATTAACCGGATAACCGTTCTGTCATCCTCCGGAAGTGATTCGCTCTTATTCTGGAAGTTTAAAGGCGAAGAAAAACTCTCCACGCCCTTTCGCTTTCAGATTGATTTGTTGAGCGAAGATTTCACTCTCGATCGGCAAAAATTGCTGGGCCAGAATATAACTGTGGTGATCCCGGCACAACCAGCGGCCGAGCGCTATCTGAGCGGTAAAGTCACGGCAATTTCGGCGAGGTCGGAAGAGCTGGATGGCACGCGCTATATGGTGTACCAGGCGACCCTTGAACCGGATTGCTGGCCAATGATGCGCGATCGCAATTTCCGCATTTTCCAGCAGCAGAGCGTTCCGGATATTGTCAGCACCCTATTTTCGGAATACCAGGTAAAGATTGAAAGTAAACTGACGCGCAGCTATCGCCAGTGGGATTACTGCGTGCAGTACGCCGAAAGTAGCTTTCATTTTATCAGCCGGCTGCTGGAGCTGGAGGGCATTAGTTACCTATTCCGTCACAGCAAAGAGGGGCACACGCTGGTGCTGATGGACGATTATGCACAGGCGGAAGCATTTCCAGGTTATGAGGTAATCCCGTGGCATGCGCAAAACGGCGGCGTGGTGAACGAAGAAGGCGTCAGTCAGTTACTGGCGCGGCATATCGTCACGCCTGGTCTTTACAGTACCGATGATTATGACTTTCGTAAACCCCATGCCTGGATGCTGCAAACCACACAGAATCCCGTTTCGCCGACACCAGGGAAAATCGATGTTTATGATTGGCCTGGCCGTTTTGTCGAGCATGGCGATGGTGAATCTTACGCCCGTATCCGCCAGCAATCCTGGCAGGCGGAGCAGCAGCAAATGCAGGGCCGTGCCACTGCGACCGGAATTGCACCAGGACACACCTTTACGCTGATCCGCTCACCGAATGAGGCCGACAACACTCAGTGGCTGGTAGTGGCCGCGCGTTATGATTTTGCCGAGAACCAGTATGCTTCCGGCGATGTCGGGGAAACGCAACAACGTATCGACTTTACCGTCATTCCGGCAACAACCCAGTTCCGACCAGCCTCGGTCACCGACTGGCCACGAACCTATGGGCCACAGACGGCAAGGGTGGTGGGGCCTGAAGGTGAGTCGATCTGGACGGATAAATATGGCCGCGTCAAAGTGAAATTCCACTGGGATCGGCAAAGTCAGGGCGATGAAAACAGCTCCTGCTGGGTACGCGTCTCCAGCGCTTGGGCCGGGCAGGGCTACGGCGGAGTGCAGATCCCGCGTGTTGGTGACGAAGTAGTGGTCGATTTTATTAACGGCGAGCCAGACAGGCCGCTCATTATTGGCCGTGTTTACAACGAAGCCCGCATGCCGCCATGGGCGCTACCAGCGGCAGCTACGCAGATGGGTTTTATCAGCCGTTCCAAAGGCGGTTCGCCGGATAACGCCAACGCCCTGCGCTTTGAGGACAAACCTGGTGCCGAGCAACTGTGGTTGCATGCCGAGCGCAATATGGATACTGAAGTCGAAAATGACGAAACCCATGATGTCGGCAGCAACCGCACCAAAACCGTTGGCAAAGACGAAACAAGCCACATCAGGCAGAACCGGACTCACACCGTCGATGGCAATGAAACGATTACTGTGGGTCAGGATCGAAGCAAGACCATCAACGGGAATGAAACGACTACGGTGCAGCAGAATCGCACCGAGAACGTGGAGGGGAATGAAAGCCTGAGCGTGGCACAAAATCGTGATGAAACCATCACCGGTAACCATACCACGACGGTGAAAAGCAACAATACCGGCACCGTGGAAGGCAATCAGATGCTGACGGTAATACAGGATCGCACGCGCAGTGTACAGGGCAGTGAGAAAGTCAGCGTCAGCCAAAACCGCTCCCTACAGGTGACCGGCAACCAGACGCTGGACGTCAGCGGTAACCGTAGTGTCACCGTCAGCAGCAATGAAACGTGCACGGTGGCACAAAAACAGGAGGTGAATATTGGTGCCGGGCGCACGTTAAGTATCACCGGCGACGACACCCGTTTTACGCAAGGCAACGTGGTCGACAGCGCTACGGACACTTTCCACATCAACGTCGGCGAGAGCGGCATCCTGATAGATAAGGGAAGTGTGGAGATCGCCGCAGGCGGAGCGACCATCACAATTAATGCTACCGGGGTGACGGTCAATGGCAAGAAAATCCAGCTGAATGCCTGATAGGGAAGCCATGATGAACGCATCCAAAAACCCCTGTCAAAAAGTGATGAGCGAGCTGGAGTTAAGCTGGCTGGATGCCAGTGAGCATGCCGCCAGCCGGCTGTTTATCTGGCGCGTTCCGGCGAATGGCGAATCACTGCTGGACGGCTTTTTTGCCCTGCAACAGCACCCACAAGGGCGTTCATTGCCCGATCTGTTCCTCAGTATTAACACTCCTTTTGAAACCGGATACGGCTACAGCGACGCGTTAAGTCGCCAATTTGTTGAGCAATATGAAGCCACGCCCGATGCCGCTTTCTGGAACGCTGACCTCTGGTTACCCTGTTACAGCGCCGGACAGTTACGTGACTTGTTGCAGAATTTCGCTGAACAGTTCGCCAACGATTTCCGTCATTTGGTGTTGGTGTTGAAACCCTCTGCCGTTAGCGATGAAAGCGCGATGTTACGCTGGCTCAATAGCTGGCTGGAACAGGGCGTAGCTGCGCCCCGACTATTGTTGATTGACACCGTTGAACAGCCGATATGGCAACCGCTGCATGCCGCGAATCCACGTCATGTCTGGCTGATTGAGGATGAGATTGATGGAATGAGGGTGATGCACCAGACCGCGCAGCAACAGACTGATACCGATGTAGACCGCTTGCTGTTCCGTCGTTATCTGGCTGATGCCATGTTACTGCTGGAAAAAGGCAGCGCCGCGCAGGTAGCGGCACGCGGCAGCCTGGCGCTGACTATTGCCCGGCACCGCAGCTGGGCGGACCAGCAAGCGATGATACATAACCTGATTGCCGGCGGCTGGCTCAAAGGCGGCGATCGTGCGCAGGCGGTGGAACATTACCGACAGGCGCAAAATATCTCTGCCGAGGTGCCCGACGCAAGTATAAAAGGGCAGTTGCGTACGCAAAGCACCTTTGGCGAAGCGGGCGCTTGGTTCTCCGGTAAAGCGTATTTACAGGCAGCGAAAATGTATCGGCAGGCGGCGACAGAGGCGCAGGCTATCCCGCATCCTGTGTTTGAGATGGAAGGCTGGCGGATGTGCGGTTTTTGTCTCTGGCTGTGCGGGCATCGCTCAATGGCAATGGAGGAATACGCTCGCGCTATTCAGGCGGCGAAGCCGGTGCCGCTTCAGGAACGCGGGCAGACCACACTTCCGCTGGTATTCCAGGATTTACTGCGTATGTATGACAAACGGAGAACCGAAGCGCTTGAAGCCTGTGCCGCGCGCTGGCAGTCGGATAAGCAACAGCTTATTGCGCAGGCAGAAGCACTACTGCCGCCTGGGCCAGAGGTCGAACAGATACGGCAGGCCGACAGCTGGTTGCAACTACAACTTGAGACGACCTTTATGCGGATGCGTGAAGAGCGTGAAAACATTATCCGTCGCGGCGACGAGAGCTTTCGCCGCGTTGTCCTATTGGCGCGGGATAACCTGCATCCGTATTGGAGCGGCCTGCCGGATATTGCCCATCCATTTGATGCGCCACCCAACGAATGGCAACGTCTGCCCGCCTGGGGAGAGGGGGACGTATCGTTAACTGACTTTGCAGGAAGCAACCCTCTATGAGAAATCGCATTATCACTATTGTTGTCATCACCGTGCTGGCGCTGCTCTTTTTAAGCCTATCTGAGAGCGATCTGGCGGTCGAGGGTCGTACTTTCCTGCGTGCGCTGTTGCGCGCGATATTCTGAGGTTAAGTGATGCACTCTGGCGCCCATTTCGATCCCCAACTCGGGCTGGATATACACACCTATCCGTGGCCGTTGCCAACTCCACATATCGGCATCGTTTTTGATGTTTTCGACTATCTGCCACTGATTGGCACCACGGTTCACGTCAACAGTATCAAACGCGCCAGCGCTGGAACGAGCGGAATGGCGGTGCATATTCCTGTGGGTGGGGCGTGGCTCCCACCACTGCGCGCGCCGGGGGGCCCGCAGATTGACGACGAGCTGTTTATGGGCAGCAAAACCGTCTCGGTGGACGGCGAACCGTTTTCCCGCATTGGTATGCCGGTACTGAGTTGCAACATTATTGGTCTAATCCCGCCGCTTCGCCTCAAACGTACCACGAAATCGAAACCCCTTTCGCTGACGTTGCCGCTGACCTTTAACCTGGCGTTGCCCAATAATGTTATCGTCGGTGGGCCGCCCACTATCAACCTGATGGCGTTATTGATGCGTGCCGGGTTAAGTGGCCTGGGAAAAGGGTTTAAAAAACTGAAAAAAGGGCCACGGTGGCGGCTGTTTATGCAACGCTTCCGCAAGCTGCGCCAAAAGTTGTTCCGCAATATGGACCCCGGCTTCCTGAAATGCAGGGTGTTGCGCGCCGAGCCGGTGGATATTCGCGATGGTAGCGTCAGCTTGGATCAGCTGGATTTCTATCTGCCCGGAAGAGTGCCGCTGGAATGGACGCGCAGCTACACCTCATCCAATACAGAAATGGAAGGGGTATGCGGCTACGGCTGGTCAACCCCGGCAGATACCCGCCTTGAGATACTTATTGATGAAGGTGTTGCCCTGCTGACCCAGGCGGAAGGGATGACGCTGTTTACCGAATTGCCGCGGGCGAATGGCCGTGAACATGCCGTTACCGGCCTGCCGGACGGGAGCCGTCTGTGGTGTGAAAAGCACGGCGGTGAAGCGTATTGGCGAATCGAACAGGAGAGCGGACCAGAGCTGCATTTCAGCGGTAAACCAGGCGAGCTACCGGTGTACAAATTGGTGGATCGTAACGGTAATGGCTGGGAATTTGCCTGGAGCGGCAGGAAATTGCAGCACATTCGCGAGTTCAGTCACGCGGGGAGCACCGGACGCGAGATCCTCGTTTCTTGGCAAAACGATCGGCTGTTGGCGCTGCGTTTGCGCAATGCGCTGGATGGAGAGATTACCCCGCTTACCCGCTATGAATATGATGCAGACAACCAGCTTAGCGCCGAAGTTGATGCGCTTTCGCACCCGCGCCGCTTCTTCTGGCAGCAGCGTTATCTGGTAAGCCATGTGGATCGCAACGGCCAGGGATTTCATTACCAGTACGATGAAGCTCGGCGGGTGATTCATGCCTGGGGCGATGGCGGCGTTTGGGATTACCGCTTTGCCTGGCACGAGTTGCTTAATGAAGTGGAAATTTTCGATTCGGCAGGCTATATCTCGCGTATTACCTTTGATGAGAATGGCTTACCGATAGCCGAAATCGATCCTGGCGGCGGCAATACGATCTTTCGCTACGACGATTTTGGACGTACGGCTGAACTGGTGGAACCGGATGGAAGTACCTGGCGTTGGGAGTATGACGAACGGGGGCAGATGGTTGCCGAACACCTACCGGATGGTAGCATTGTGCAGGCGAGCTACGATGATTGGGGTGAGCTGATTGCGGTAAGTGATGAACAGGGCGCCAACTGGCGTAAGCAGTTCGATAACTGCGGTAACCTGGTCGCAGAAATTGATCCAACGGGCGTGACGTCGCGTTATCAATATGATGCGTTCGGCCAGTTGAGCTCGTCCTTGGTTCCTGGTTCTCCGCTAACCCATTATCACTACGATCGTTTCGGTTTTTTAAGCGCTGAACGCCCTGTAGACGGCGGAGTAACCCGCTTTCGTTATTCAGTACGCGGTACGTTGCAGGAGCGTATTGACGCCGATGGCGGCATAACCCGCTTCCACTGGGATATGAAAGACCGGCTGGTCGCCACCGTTGACCCGGTGGGAAATGAAGTGCGCGTCAGCTATGACCGGGAAGACGAACCGCTGCAATTTATCGACGAGCAGGGGCGCGTGACGCGTTTTCGCTATACCGGCACAGGAATGCTGGCGGCCAGTGAGACACCGGATGGCGCGGTGTTGGGTTATCAGTACGATGCAGAAGATCGTCTGGTAACGGTAACCAACCAGAATGGTCAACACTGGCAGTTCACCCGCGATGCGCTGGGCCGTGTCACGGCGGAGAGTGATTACTGGGATCAGATAACGCGCTATGGCTGGGATAGTGCCAGCCGGTTGATCAGCCGCGAAGATCCGCTCGGTCGTGAGGTTTGCTACGGCTATGACAGCGCGGGACGACTGAGAGAGCGACGTAGCAGCGATACTTTACAGGCGACGTTTCATTATGATCCATGCGGACGCATGGTGTTATGCGAAAATCCGTGGCGGCGACTGGCGTGGCGCTACGACAGCGCCGGGCGATTGCTGTGCGAGGAGCAGGACAGTTTCCAGCTTCGTTACGGCTACGACGAGCGCGGGTTGCTGGTCTCGCGTGAGAGTGACGGCGGCCACCGGGTGCGTTATGGCAGAGATGAACATGGCAGGTTGAGCGAGGTGCAACTTAATGATGATGCACCTATACGCTTCCGCTACGATGACTGCGGGCGCAAAGTCAGCGAGCAACTTTCCAGCGAGGTTGAGCGCCAATATGGCTACGACCATTGCGGACGCTTAACGTCACAGCAGGTGCTGCGAAACGATCTACCACTGTTCGCCAGCGGCTTTGCTTACGATCGCACAGGCAATCTGACGCTGCGTGAAGACACCCAGTGGGGCAGCGATCGCTATACCTACAATCCAGTAGGACGTCTGGTGGCGCACACCGCACCGGACGAGGTGCTGCGTCAGTTTGTCTATGATGCGGCGGGCAATCAGTTACACACTCAGATCCGCAATGTAGATGACAGTGCAGGCGGCTGGTTCCGCGAAGGACTCCACCAACAGACACGCTATGTGTTTGACCGCGCTGGCGAATTGCGTCAGCGCATCCATAAGGAGGGTGAAAAAGAGGATTTCATCTGGGATGATAACCGCCAGTTGATTGCTGTTCGTCAGGGTAATGCGCTGGTGCGTTATGGTTATGATGGTCTGGGAAGACGGGTTTTCAAACAAACCGCCAGTGAAACGCGCTGGTTCTACTGGCAGGAAGATGCGCTGGCGGGCGAGGCGGTCACCCTTACACAGGAGCCGCTGGTGGCTCTGAGCATCTTCGATACCGGCGGGCGGCTAAAGCGGCAGAAAGCGCAGGCGCAAATATTTAACACCATGCGTGAGTATCTCTACTACCCCGGCAGTTTCAGGCCTCTGGCACTATTGACGCAAGAACACGGTCAGAAACAGAGCTGGCACTATCACTGCGATCCAAACGGTGCGCCGGTACGGCTGACGTCACCGGGCGGGGAGATTGTCTGGGCGGAGAAAAGTGGCCCATGGGGTGAAAAAGGCGAGATCGGTACCTGCCAAATCGATAATCCGTTACGCTTCCAGGGACACTATTTTGATGTCGAAACCGGCCTGCATTACAACCGCCATCGTTATTACGACCCGGTGATTGCCGCCTATATCAGCCAGGACCCGCTAGGGCTTACCGGCGGGCTCAATGTTTATGACTACGTGATTGCCCCGCTGACGTGGGTCGATCCTCTCGGCTTAAAATGCTGGAGTACCGCGCGGCGTCATTATTGGAAAGCTGAAGCTAAAGCTGCGGCGAAAGGGAGTTATTCTCCGGTCAATATGTTACGCATGCGGCTGGGGCTGGCGCCGCGAATTCGGGTAGAGGAGTACCACTTTAAGACCCGGCGAATCCGAACACGAAATGTGTCACTGGAGCTTAACCACCTGCACTGGCCGCAACGGTCAGGTAAAAATATCGACCTTCCCTATAACCTGGAGAAGGTGACGCCTTGGGAACATGCCGCAAGGGATCCTTACAGGCACACTGGCTCCCGATTGATCAAAATTATTCAGGATGTTGGTAACTATACGGGACACTAAATATGACACTTAATGATTTCATGCATACTGAAAGCTACGAAGAATATCTGGATGCACTGGATCGGGTCCTGCCGGAAAAAATTGACCGCGTGACACCGATTCATGACTTCATTATTGAAGTGGATAATGAGTCTTTACAGCAGGCGAAGGTGAGCCTTGATGCGCTGGATGAGCTAATAAAAAATGACCGTGACAAAACCATCAACTGGATAGTAAAAAAGAATGACGCCTATTTAGAATCCGGCGGTGAAGATAACATCGTTAATAATGCTCCGCAGATTAATTTCCCGATTGGACATTTAATTGAGTATTACCTGTTAGCGTATCATCCTGATGGTCTGGTTGCTTATATCAAAGCAATAGGTATTCCAGGCGCAAAGAAGTATGCGAAAGAACTCAATGAGCTTTATGCAAGAATAAGTGGGTGAGGGCAACCGTACGAAAAATAAGATCCTCGTGTGGTCGGGTACGTTAGCCTACCAGCAAAGGTGTAGTGGCACAGTAAATTTGGCCACCTGATTATAGGTGATATTCTCACCGCAACATATAAATAGCGCGGCTTCTGCCGCGCTTTTTCTCGTCATCGCCCTGAAATCTTCCTGTCATCTGGCGGTTATCTCTCTGTCATTTTCCCGTGTCATGTTACGTCGCGAACATAAAATGCGTGAAATCGCGCGTACCTACAATGACACAGGAAACCGATATGTCCTCTTTCACATTGCGTCATACCTTGCCTGGCGTAGTTCTGGGGCTGGCAATCAGCGGCCAGGCGCTGGCTGTCACCGAAATACCGTTCTGGCATTCGATGGAAGGTGAGTTAGGGAAAGAAGTTGACTCTTTGGCACAACGTTTTAACCAGGCACATCCCGATTACAAAGTGGTTCCGGCCTATAAAGGTAACTATGAGCAAAGCCTGGCGGCGGGTATCGCTGCCGTGCGCACCGGTAAAGCACCGGCGATCTTGCAGGTTTATGAAGTCGGAACCGCAACCATGATGGCGTCAAAGGCGATTGAGCCGGTCTGGCAAGTCTTCAAAGATGCCGGGATCCCGTTTGATGAGTCACAATTTGTGCCGACGATTTCCGGTTACTACAGCGATGCACAGAACGGACACCTGTTATCTCAGCCTTTTAATAGCTCAACGCCCGTGCTGTATTACAACAAAGACGCCTTTAAGAAAGCCGGTTTAGACCCGGAGCAGCCGCCAAAAACCTGGCAGGATCTGGCGAAAGACGCCGCCGCCTTACGTAAAGCGGGGCTAAGCTGCGGCTATGCCAGCGGCTGGCAAGGATGGATTCAGATAGAAAACTTTAGTGCCTGGCATGCGTTGCCGGTCGCCAGCGAAAATAACGGTTTTAACGGCACTAACGCGGTGCTGGAGTTCAATAAACCGATTCAGGTTCGTCATATCCAGATGCTGGAAGAGATGAACAAAAAAGGGGACTTCACCTATTACGGTCGTAAAGATGAGTCTACCGCTAAGTTTTATAACGGCGACTGTGGCATGACGACCGCTTCCTCCGGTTCGCTGGCGGATATTCGTCATTACGCCAAATTTAACTATGGCGTCGGGATGATGCCTTACGACGCGACGGTGCCGAACGCGCCGCAAAACGCCATTATCGGCGGCGCCAGTTTGTGGGTGATGAAAGGTAAAGATGCGGCGACCTATAAAGGCGTGGCTGAATTTATGCAGTTCTTAATGCAACCGGAGATTGCCGCCGAGTGGCATCAGAAAACCGGCTATTTGCCGATTACTACCGCCGCGTATGATTTGACACGCCAACAAGGGTATTACGACAAAAATCCAGGTGCGGATATTGCGACGCGCCAAATGCTGAATAAGCCGCCGTTACCGTTCACCAAAGGCTTGCGCCTCGGCAATATGCCGCAAATCCGTACCATTGTGGATGAGGAACTGGAGAGCGTCTGGAACGGCAATAAAACGCCGCAGGCCGCATTGGATGCCTCGGTGGAGCGTGGTAATGCCTTGCTACGCCGTTTTCAGCAGCAAGTGAAATAATCTTGTCCGGGCTGGTTAATCCAGCCCTTTTTCACGTTTTGCCCGGAGCCCGCGTTTATGTCTTCACCGCGTCCCGTTTTTCGTACCAGCGCGTTGCCTTATCTGTTGGTGTTGCCGCAACTGCTGATTACCCTGATTTTCTTTATCTGGCCCGCGGGGGAAGCGTTGTGGTATTCGGTGCAAAGCGTCGATCCGTTTGGCCTGTCCAGCACCTTTGTTGGGTTGGAGAATTTTATCCGCCTGTTTTCGGATGAGTATTATCTCGCTTCATTTCGCACCACGCTTATTTTTAGCGGGCTGGTCACGGTTTGTGGCTTGGGGATTTCACTCTTTTTCGCCGCCTTGGTCGATTATGTGATACGGCTAAAACGCGTCTACCAAACGCTGCTTTTATTGCCCTACGCGGTGGCACCAGCAATTGCCGCCGTCTTGTGGATGTTCTTATTTAACCCCGGCATGGGGTTAATCACCCATGCGCTGACGCAAATGGGATACAACTGGAACCACGCGCAAAATAGTGGCCAGGCGATGTTTCTGGTGGTGCTGGCCTCGGTATGGCAGCAAATCAGCTACAACTTCTTGTTCTTCTTTGCCGCTCTGCAATCCATTCCGCGTTCGCTGGTTGAAGCTGCCGCGATTGACGGGGCCGGGCCGGTACGGCGGTTTTTTAATCTCTCATTGCCTTTAATTACGCCCGTGAGCTTCTTTCTGCTGGTGGTCAACTTAGTCTATGCCTTCTTCGACACCTTTCCGGTCATTGATGCCGCGACGCAGGGCGGCCCGGTGCAGGCCACCACTACCTTGATCTACAAAATTTATCGGGAAGGTTTTGCCGGGCTCGATCTTTCCGCCTCGGCTGCCCAGTCGGTGGTGCTGATGTTATTAGTGATTGTGCTCACTGTGGCGCAGTTTCGCTATGTAGAACGTAAGGTGCGTTACCAATGATTGAACATCGTCGCGGGCTGGATATTTTTAGCCATACGCTGCTGGTTTTGGGGGTGTTGTCGATTCTGTTCCCGCTGTATGTCGCGTTTGTCGCCGCCACGCTGGATAACCAACAGGTTTTTCAGGTGCCGATGACGCTGGTACCGGGCAACAGCCTATGGCACAACATCCAAACCATCTGGCAACAGGGCGTTAGCGCCAATAGCGCTCCGTTAAGCGTGTTGCTGTTGAATAGCACGGTAATGGCGCTGGGGATCACTATCGGGAAAATTACCGTTTCGATCCTTTCGGCCTTTGCGCTGGTTTGGTTTCGTTTTCCATTACGTAATCTCTTCTTTTGGCTGATTTTCATCACGTTAATGCTGCCGGTGGAGGTGCGAATTTTTCCGACGGTAGAGGTGATCGCCAATCTACATATGCTGGACAGCTATAGCGGATTGACGCTGCCGTTAATGGCATCGGCAACCGCGACCTTTTTGTTTCGTCAGTTTTTTATGTCGTTGCCGGACGAGTTGATTGACGCCGCGCGTATTGATGGCGCCAGCCCTATGCGCTTCTTCCGCGATGTGGTGCTGCCCTTATCACGCACTAATTTAGCGGCGCTATTCGTGATCACCTTTATCTATGGCTGGAACCAGTATTTGTGGCCGATTCTGGTCACCAGCGAAGCGAGTAAGGGCACCGCAGTGGCCGGTATTCGCAGCATGATCGCCTCTGGCGAAGGCACCACGCAATGGAACTTAGTGATGGCGGCAATGCTGCTGACGTTAATCCCGCCGGTAGTGGTGGTGATGGTAATGCAACGCGCGTTTGTGCGTGGGTTGGTTGAGAGCGAGAAATAAACGATGGCAGGCGTACGATTACAGGCGGTAACTAAGTCGTGGGATGGTAAGCATCAGGTGATTCAGCCATTAGATGTGACAATTCGCGACGGCGAATTTATGGTGATGGTTGGGCCGTCCGGCTGTGGTAAATCAACGCTACTGCGCATGGTTGCCGGGCTGGAGCGCGTGACCTCTGGTGACATCTGGATTGATTCACAGCGGGTGACTGAGCTGGAACCGAAAGATCGCGGCATTGCGATGGTATTTCAGAATTATGCCCTCTATCCACATATGACGGTGGAAGAGAATATGGCTTACGGCTTGAAAATTCGTGGTATGGGCAAAGCGCAAATTCGTCAGCGGGTGTTGGAGGCGGCACGTAGCCTGGAATTGGACGCGTTACTCGCCCGCCGCCCGCGTGAACTGTCCGGCGGTCAGCGCCAGCGTGTCGCGATGGGGCGCGCCATTGTACGCGAACCGGCGGTGTTTTTATTTGATGAGCCGCTGTCTAACCTGGATGCGCGCTTGCGCGTGCAGATGCGACTTGAGCTGCAGCAATTGCATCGTCGTTTGAACACCACTAGTCTGTACGTTACGCACGATCAGGTCGAAGCGATGACGCTGGCGCAGCGAGTGATGGTGATGAATAAAGGCGTACTTGAACAATTAGGTACGCCGGTCGAGGTTTATGAAAAACCGGCCACGCGTTTTGTTGCCAGTTTTATTGGTTCACCGGCGATGAATCTGCTTGAAGGCGGGTTAAATGATGACGGCAGCGGTTTTTTGGTCAGCGACACTCTCGTGTTGCCGCTGGCGAATGCCAGAGCCGGGTGGGCGAATCGGCGCTTGACGCTGGGTATCCGTCCCGAGCATATTCAACTCTCCACGCGTGAAGCAGGCGGTGTTCCGCTGGTGGTGGATACGCTGGAGATTTTAGGCGCGGATAATTTGGCGCATGGCAGGTGGGGGCAGAATGCGGTGGTGGTCAGGTTGCCGCATATAACCCGCCCGGTGCCGGGCAGTACGTTGTGGCTGTCGCTGCCGGATAACGCGCTACACTTTTTCGATTCTACTCATGGAATGCGTCTTGAATGACTAGCCAAGTTTGGCCTTATCCAAAGATTGTCGCCCATCGCGGCGGCGGAAAGCTGGCGCCGGAAAACACTCTCGCCGCCATTGATGTTGGCGCGCATTACGGTCATACCATGATTGAGTTTGATGCCAAACTCTCTCAGGATAATCAGATCTTTTTACTGCATGATGATACGCTCAATCGCACCAGTAACGGCCGGGGCGTGGCTGGTGAATTGCCGTGGCAAAGGCTGGTACAACTGGATGCCGGCGGTTGGTTTAACCCGCGCTTTCAGCATGAACGTTTACCGCTCTTATCCGAGGTAGCCGATCGCTGCCGTCAGCATGGCATGATGGCCAATATTGAGATCAAACCCACTACCGGTCAGGAACAAGAAACCGGGCGGGCGGTGGCGTTGGCGGCACGCGAGCTTTGGCAAGGGCAGACGGCGCCTTTACTCTCCTCTTTCTCTTATGCGGCGTTAGAGTCGGCGATGCAGGCCGCTCCGGAGTTACCGCGTGGATTGCTGTTAGAGAAGTGGCAAGCGGATTGGCGAGAGATGACCGAACGGCTTGAATGTGTCTCCATCCATTTAAATTATCGGGTACTGAATGCCGCCCGCATTGCGCAGCTAAAGCAGGCCGGGCTGCGCATTCTGGTGTATACCGTTAACCGCCCGGAACGTGCACGAAGCTTATTAGAACAGGGTGTTGATGCCATCTGTACCGATCGCATCGATACCATTGGCCCCGATTTTAGCTAGCCTCCTCCTGACGATGCCGACAGAAAAGTCCGGCATCGTACCCTGTTTACTGCGTATTGTTTTGATTCACTGGCGGCGCGGTGTTATTGCCCGGTTGTGAACGAATCACCCGTTGTTGCGCCTGGCTACGCTGGTCCTGCAACTGGCGTTGCATGTTTTGGCTTTGCCGTTGCTGGTCCTGGCGCAGCTGCGTCTGCTGCTGTTGCTGCTGCGTGCGCATCTGGTTCTGCATCCGCTGCTGGCTCTGGTTATAGCTACGGTTGGGATAATAATTATTGTTAGGCGAGTTCGCCATGCTGCTGAGCGGCAACAGGGCGACAAAAATCAAGGGCCATCTCTTCATCGTTCCTCCTTCATTTCCATCGTGATGCGACTCAACCGGATGTGTCGGCATGCTGTGGCCGGTTTTACCGCCTGCGATAAGTTTAACCTGGCTCACAGCGTTCAGCGCTAATCATTAGCCTAATTTGACTTTGTATTCGCTTTTTTGCTTGTTTTGTACACACTTAGAAGCGGGATATCTACTGTAAACAAGTATAAAAAAGAGGAAGGCAGGATGAAAAAGCTGGGTACAGCGCGACGTGTTTCCTGGTCGCTGATGGCATGTTTATTTATCTGGCAAGGAGGAGAAGCGCTCGCCGCCTCACCGCCAGTGTCTTACGGCGTGGAAGCGGATACTTTCCATCCGGTAAAAGCGCAACACGGGATGGTCGCTTCAGTCGATGCGACCGCCACGCAAGTCGGCGTGGAGATTTTACGCCAGGGCGGCAATGCGGTAGACGCCGCCGTGGCGGTGGGTTTTGCGCTGGCGGTCACCCATCCACAGGCCGGTAATCTTGGCGGCGGCGGGTTTATGATGCTACGTACCGCGTCTGGTCGCACCACGGCGATTGATTTTCGTGAAATGGCGCCGGGCAAAGCGAGCCGCGATATGTTCCTCGATGCGCAAGGCAATGCTGATAGCAAACTGTCGTTAACCTCACCGCTGGCGTCGGGAACGCCAGGTACGGTTGCTGGCTTTGCGCTGGCGGCGCAAAAGTATGGCACGTTACCGCTGAGTAAATTGCTCCAGCCAGCCATTGACCTGGCGCGTAAAGGGATCGTGGTGAACGATGCCCTCGCCGATGACCTGAACGTCTATGGTAAAGAAGTCCTGCTTAACCATCCAAATAGTAAAGCCATTTTCTTTAAAACCGATGGCACGCCCTATAAAAAAGGGGAACGCCTGATACAACGCAATTTGGCGCATAGCCTTTCGTTAATCGCTCAACAGGGGCCGAAAGCATTTTATCAAGGCGAAATTGCCGATGAGATTGCCGGCGAGATGGCGCAACATGGCGGGTTGATGGGTAAAGCGGATTTGGCAGCCTATCGGGCAGTAGAACGCCAGCCAGTGAGCGGCACCTATCGCGGCTATGAAGTGTTCTCGATGCCGCCGCCATCATCGGGGGGGATTCATATTGTGCAAATTTTGAATATCCTTGAAAACTTCGATCTGGCGAAAATGGGCTTTGGCAGCGCAGATGCGATGCAGGTTATTGCCGAGGCTGAGAAATACGCGTATGCCGACCGTTCAGAATATCTTGGCGATCCTGACTTTGTAAAAGTGCCGTCGCAAGCCTTGACCAGTAAGGCATATGCGAAAGCGATCGCACAAAAAATCGATCTGGCGAAAGCGCGTCCTTCCAGTGAAATTAAACCCGGTAAACTCGCGCCTTATGAAAGCAACCAAACCACGCACTTCTCAGTGGTCGATCGGCAGGGTAACGCCGTGGCAGTGACCTATACGTTGAATACCAATTTTGGTAGTGGGATTGTGGCCGGGAAGAGCGGCATTTTGCTGAATAACGAAATGGATGATTTCTCTGCCAAACCGGGTACGCCGAATGTGTATGGTTTAGTGGGAGGTGAGGCGAATGCCGTGCAACCGGCGAAACGCCCACTCTCCTCCATGTCGCCAACCATTATCGCGAAAGATGGCAAAACCTGGCTGGTGACCGGTAGCCCAGGCGGTAGCCGTATTATCACCACCGTGCTGCAAATGGTGGTAAACAGCATTGATTTTGGCATGAACGTTGCCGAAGCAACCAATGCGCCGCGTTTCCATCATCAGTGGCTGCCGGACGAGTTACGGGTTGAGAAGGGCTTTAGCCCGGATACGTTAAAACTGCTGGAAGCGAAAGGGCAGCATGTCAAAGTCGAACCAGCCATGGGCAGTACGCAGAGCATTATGATTGGCCCGGATGGCATGCTGTATGGCGCCTCCGATCCGCGTACCGTTGACGATCTCACCGCCGGCTATTAAGCCGCAGTCAGGACGGGCAGTATTACCGCTGCCCGTCTCTTTCTTGCCAAACGAAAGCCCTGATGAGCGTTAGCGCATTCAGAAACAGAATTCCATGATTGCGAAATGAAATTAATTGCAAAAACGGCTTTACAAACACGAATGAGAATGATTATTATTGCATTGCGTTCTCAGGTAGCCCTCCAGGCCACTTGTGAAGGCACGACATTGCTCACATTGCTTCCAGTATTTCTTAGCCAGCTCGGGTGCTGGCTTTTTTTTATCCTCATTTCCTGGCTTTAACTACTTCATTTTTTTTGAACAGAGAGATGAAGTTTTTCAGCTATCATCAGGTTAACTTCAGGCGCAGACTACGTAAAAAGATTGAGGAGAGTTGAACATGATCTATTTACGTAAAGCTGAACAACGCGGTCACGCCAATCATGGTTGGCTGGATAGCTGGCATACCTTCTCGTTTGCCGATTACTACGATCCCGATTTCATGGGGTTCTCCGCGCTGCGGGTAATTAATGAAGATGTGATCGATGCCGGAAAAGGCTTCGGTACGCATCCGCATAAAGACATGGAGATTCTGACCTATGTGCTGTCCGGCACTGTTGAACATCAGGACAGCATGGGGAACCAAGAGCAGATCCCGGCAGGCGAGTTTCAGATTATGAGCGCCGGTACCGGCGTTCGTCACTCAGAGTACAATGCCAGTAATAGTGAGCCGCTCCATCTGTATCAAATCTGGATTATTCCGGAGAAAAACGGCATTACACCGCGTTACGAACAACGCCGTTTTGCCGATATTGAAGGGCGTCAGTTGATCCTCACCCCGGAGGGTCGTGATGGGTCGCTGAAAGTGTACCAGGATATGACGTTATCGCGCTGGGTGCTGAAACCACAGGAGCAGGCGGACGTTGAGGTGGATGCCGCTCGCCGTATCTGGATCCAGGTGGTAAAAGGTAAGGTTAATATCAACGGTCAGCCGGTAAGTACCAGCGATGCACTGGCTGTCTGGGATGAAAGTCACTTGACGCTACAGGCGGATAGCGAGGCTGAAATCCTGATGTTCGATTTACCGCCGGTCTAACGTTGATGATAAAAATGGGCGCAGTTCTCGCGCCCATTTACTTCCGTTCTCCCCGCCGCCGCGTTTTTTTTGTAAACTCAACCTATTCCTCCATTCACCGCTGATAACGATGAAGAAAAAAAGACCCGTCCTACAGGATGTCGCCGATCGCGTTGGCATCACCAAAATGACCGTCAGCCGCTATCTACGCAATCCTGAGCAGGTATCCAGCGCGTTGCGGGAAAAAATCGCCGTGGCGTTGGATGAGCTAGGTTACATCCCGAATCGTGCGCCGGACATGTTATCAAATGCGACCAGTCGGGCGATTGGTGTGTTGTTGCCGTCGCTCACCAACCAAGTGTTCGCCGATGTGCTGCGCGGCATTGAAACTGTCACTGATGCGGCGGGCTATCAAACTTTACTGGGTCACTTTGGCTATAACCGGGAAAAAGAAGAAGGTCAGCTACGCTCTTTATTGGGCTGGAATATTGATGGCTTGATTCTAACGGAGCGGACACATACGCCGGGCAGTTTACGGATGATTGAAACCGCCGGGATCCCGGTGATCGAGATGATGGATTGTGTTTCTCCCTGCCTGGATATGGCAGTCGGCTTTGACAATGTGGAAGCTGCCCGTCAAATGACACACACCATTTTGGCTAAAGGGCATCGCCATACGGTATATCTCGGCGCGCGGCTGGATGAGCGCACTTTGCTAAAGCAACAAGGCTATGAGATCGCCATGCGCGAGGCGAACCTGGAACCGCGTAGTGTGATGATGGAGGAAGCCTCATCGTTCAGTGCCGGTACGTTGCTGCTGCGTGAGGCGCAACGGCGCTATCCGCAAACCGATAGCCTATTCTGTACCAATGATGATTTGGCGATAGGGGCAATGTTTGAATGCCAGCGCCAGGGGCTACGTGTGCCAGAGCAGATGGCGATTGCTGGTTTCCACGGGCACGATATTACTCAAGTGGTCACGCCGCGTTTGGCGACGGTGATTACGCCGCGTGAGCGAATGGGGGAAATCGCCGCCTCAATGTTATTGGCACGTATTAGTGGCGATCGCGATGCCAAACTGCCGGTGAATGTGGGGTTTGAAATAGCGGAAGGGGGCAGCATCTGATTTTGGCGCTTTTTTGAAGTCGCTCACAATTTCCGATGTTTCTGCCTGCAGTGGTTGCGTGTAAGAGCGCACGCCCTGACAATGCCGTTAGTAATGTTATCGGTAACATACTGTTTTCATCTGCGGGAGCCATAACAATGAAAACCCATCCTTCGTCGCATCATGTCTTTGTCTTGATGGGCGTATCCGGCAGCGGTAAGTCCGCCGTAGCCAACGATGTTTCTTACCAAATGAAGAGCGCGTTTCTGGACGGGGATTTTCTTCATCCGCGCGCCAATATTCTTAAAATGGCTGAAGGGCATCCGCTGGATGATAACGATCGTCGGCCTTGGCTGGAGTCGCTGAATGATGCGGCTTTTGCCATGCAGCGTACTAATGACGTCTCGATTATCGTCTGTTCCGCGCTGAAAAAAAGCTATCGCGATATTTTGCGGAAAGATAACCAAAATCTGTCGTTTATTTATCTTAAAGGTGATTTCGCCACCATTGAAGCGCGTCTAAAGGCGCGTAAAGGGCACTTCTTTAAAACGCAAATGCTGGTCACGCAATTTGAGACGTTAGAAGAGCCGGGAGCGGATGAGCCGGATGTGTTAGTCGTGGATATTAATCATTCTCTGGACGAGGTTGTGACTGCGACCATCGCGACGATCGAGGATGCGATCAAAAAGGATTAGCTGTTAATGAGTACTGCAACACTGGTTTTGACGGCAGTAGGTTCGGTGTTACTACTGCTGTTTTTAGTTATGAAAGCGCGTATGCACGCCTTTGTCGCGCTGATGGTGGTTTCCATTGGGGCCGGTCTGTTCTCCGGAATGCCTCTCGATAAAATAGCCGATACCATGCAAAAAGGGATGGGTGGTACGCTCGGCTTTTTGGCGATTGTGGTGGCGTTGGGCGCGATGTTCGGCAAAATTTTGTATGAAACCGGCGCGGTGGATCAAATCGCGGTGCGTATGCTGAAAGTCTTTGGTGAACATCGGGCGCATTACGCGATGGGCATCGCCGGTTTGATTTGCGCGTTGCCGCTGTTTTTTGAGGTGGCGATTGTGTTGTTGATCAACATCGCTTTTGCCGTCGCGCGACGCACCCATGACAATCTGGTGAAGTTGGTGATTCCGCTGTTTGCGGGCGTCGCGGCTTCTGCGGCCTTCTTGTTACCCGGCCCTGCGCCGATGTTGCTTGCCTCACAGATGCATGTTGATTTTGGCTGGATGATTTTGTTGGGGCTGTGCGCCGCCATCCCCAGCATGATTATCGCCGGGCCGTTATTTGGCCTGTTTATCAGCCGCCATGTGGAATTTACCCTGCCGACAGAGAATACACAGCCGGACGTTGAGAGTGGGAAATTACCGTCGTTTGGGTTTAGCCTGTCGCTAATTCTGTTTCCCTTAGTGTTGGTAGGGCTAAAAACCATTGGCGCACGGTTTGTCGCCGAAGGCACCTCACTGTATCAATGGCTGGAGTTTCTTGGACATCCGTTTACCGCCATTCTGTTGGCCTGCCTGCTGGCGATTTATGGCCTGGCTTATCGCCAGGGCATGGACAAAGAAAAGGTGATGCAAATTTGCGGCAGCGCGTTACAGCCAGCGGGGATTATTTTGTTGGTGATTGGCGCTGGCGGCGTGTTTAAGCAGGTGCTGGTGGATTCCGGCGTGGGGCCGGCACTGGGCCATGCGTTGACCGGCGCGGGTCTACCGATTGCGCTGGCTTGCTTTATCTTGGCCGCGGCGGTACGCATTATTCAGGGGTCGGCCACCGTCGCGTGCCTGACTGCGGTCGGTTTGGTGATGCCGGTGATTGAGCCGTTGCATTACTCCGGCGCGCAGATGGCGGCGTTATCTCTCTGTATTGCCGGTGGGTCGATTGTGTTTAGCCACGTTAATGATGCCGGTTTTTGGTTGTTCGGGCGTTTTACCGGGGCGACCGAAGGCCAAACCTTGAAAACCTGGACGCTGATGGAAACCCTTCTTGGCACAGTCGGTGCATTGGTCGGTATGGCGGCGTTTAGCTTGTTATCGTAATTAAAAGCAGGCGAGATAAACCTCGCCTGCTAAGAGGTACAGGCCGCATTGGCGGCCTGAAGCTTACGACCTTTATTGCCGCGTTTTACTGAGTCCGACCTGGTTCAATTGAGATTTCTTCCACAAATAAAAAGCCGGATTAGGCCCCCGTTCACTCTCCCAGCGCTCACCAAATTGGCTGCTTTCAACATGGTGATACCCCAGGGTAACCAGGTATTCTTTCAGAGCGACTTCGTTATCCGTATTGCTAAATACAATCGAACTGATCTCTGGTTTCCCACCATCTTGATGCTGCCAGGTGAAATAGTAATTATTAGAAATCCTTGGGGTGTTTTTAATCTCTTCATCAGTATAAAAAGAGTAAGTTAATCTATCGCTTTCTGTATATCCGGACGCTTTTTCAACTGTGGATACCATGTTGCAAGTAACCAGAATGAAAGCAATGAATAAGCACATAACGATTAGAATACATTTACTTATACTTTTCAAGGAACTCTCCAGGTACCTATTTCCGTTATTATACTTGCTTTATCAATGACTCGAACCACATCAGATGAAAAATCTGTAAAAGGTTCGATAGTTGTCATAAAACCAGGAAGGTTGCTTTTATAAGGTTTAAGCCTTGATAATTTATCGATTGGATCGGGAAAAAGCAATGGTCTAAAACCTGTGTTTTTGTAATCTCCTGGTGAGCCGTAATAGTCCCATCTTCTTAATGCTGACTCTTTACTTACTGGCTTAATTAGAGAAAAGTAATTCATCGGTTGGATGACATTATAAAAGCCTAAAAGATCTGAAACCATATCTTCAGCGCTAAAGCCGCTATCAGTATACCAGCTAAACCATGGCATGGATTGCCAACTCTCGAACAATGAGGCCGTTTGCATCATCATGGCAAGCGCGATGCTATGACGCTCAGAAAGAGAACGCCCTCTTTTTATATTCCATCGAATATGGCGGCCCGTACCAAAATACCTATTTCGCATTGTTTGCTCATAATGGATAAGATAATAATGAGAGCCAGTGGCTTCACCCTTTTGGAACTGAAACAATATATCCCTTATGTCATTTCCTAATGCATGCCCAAGATCAATCCATCCAAGAACCTCAGTATAAATAAGCCCTCTACTATTAGGTGTGTAAATGGTTGGATCGATAATATCGATTCTTTTACTCATGCTAATATCCTTATCGTCACTCAGTAAACTCTATTCCTTTTTAGATGTTTATCATGAAAGTTTTTCATCTACAAGCGCGTTTTGCTTAGCATGTGATGTAAAATATCTATGCTGATATTTAATTTTAATTAGGCAGGTAACTTAATTGAGTTACGCTAACCTTCAGTTTTAAATCTAGTTACACGATTTAAAATATATGTCGAAATAGCCGATAGTGAACCAAGCGATGTGAGTAGAGAAATGACAAAATCAGGGCCGCCGAAACGGCCCGTTAGGTCAATTTCACTCGAAGCGTTAAATCTTCAGATAGGCGCGGATGCCGTCCAAAAACATCTGCGTGGCCAACATAATCAAAATCAACCCCATCAGCCGCTCCAGCGCATTAACGCCCTTATCTCCCAGTAAACGCAAAAACAAACCGGAAAGCAGCAAAATGATCACCGTGGCGCCCCAGGCAATCAGTAAGGCGCCAACCAAATGCGTCATTTGCTGAGGATACTGGTGCGAAAGGAGCATCAGCGTCGCCAGCAACGAGGGGCCGGCGACCAGCGGAATTGCCAACGGCACCAGGAAAGGCTCTTCGCCGACCGAAAGACCGGTGCTGCTGCTTTCACTGGAGGGAAAAATCATCTTGATGGCGATCAGGAACAGAATTATCCCGCCAGAGATGGAGACCGTCTCGGTGCGCAGGTTCAGAAACGCGAGAATCTTTTCCCCGGCAAATAAAAACAGCAGCATGATTGCCAATGCAATCAGCATCTCGCGGATCAGAACAACCCGTCGGCGTTTAGGTTCTAGATGCTTTAAAACCGACATAAAAATCGGCAAATTGCCCAGAGGGTCCATAATAAGCAACAATAATATTGTTGCCGAAATCATTTCAGTCATTTTGTCTTTCTCTATGCCTTACCGCCAACCGACGGTTATAAGCGACATTGCTGAAAAAACTGCCGCTATCGATTTAATTCACTTGCCAGAAATGCTGCATTTTGTAAGGTTGGAGGATAGAGGTAAATCACATTTTGCATTTGGGTATCAAAAGATGAAATCTGTAGGGCTGGTTGGTTGGCGTGGCATGGTAGGTTCTGTCCTGATGCAACGCATGAGCGAAGAGCGTGATTTTGACGCGATTCGCCCGGTATTTTTCTCCACTTCGCAACATGGGCAGGCCGCGCCGAGCTTTGGCGGCCAATCGGCGGGCGTACTGCAGGATGCCACGGATATTGAGGCGTTACGCGCGCTGGATATCATCATCACCTGTCAGGGCGGCGATTACACCAATGATGTGTACCCGAAACTGCGTGCAAGCGGCTGGCAAGGCTACTGGATTGACGCGGCTTCTTCGCTACGCATGAAAGATGACGCGATTATTATTCTTGACCCGGTTAACCATCAGGTGATCCGTCAGGGGTTAGATAAAGGCATAAAAACATTTGTTGGCGGGAACTGTACCGTTAGCCTGATGTTGATGGCGCTTGGCGGTCTGTTCGCTAATGACTTAGTGGAATGGGCGTCGGTCGCGACTTATCAGGCGGCATCCGGCGGCGGCGCGCGCCATATGCGCGAGCTGCTTACCCAAATGGGGATGTTGCATGACCATGTTGCGAAAGAGCTTCAACATCCGGCATCGGCAATTTTGGATATTGAACGTAAAGTCACTGAAATGACGCGTTCCGGCGTGCTACCTACCGACAACTTTGGCGTCCCGCTGGCCGGAAGCTTAATTCCGTGGATCGATAAGCAACTCGACAACGGGCAGAGCCGTGAGGAGTGGAAGGGGCAAGCTGAAACCAACAAGATCCTCGCCACGCGGCAGATTATCCCGGTTGACGGTTTGTGCGTGCGCGTAGGCGCGCTGCGTTGCCATAGCCAGGCGTTTACCCTGAAGCTGAAAAAAGATGTCCCGCTGCCAGAGATTGAACAACTGTTGGCGAATCATAACGATTGGGTGAAAGTTGTGCCGAACGATCGCGAACTCAGCATGCGTGAACTGACGCCTGCCGCAGTGACCGGTACGCTTACCACGCCGGTTGGGCGGTTACGTAAATTGAACATGGGGCCGGAATATCTTTCTGCCTTTACGGTTGGAGACCAACTGTTATGGGGCGCTGCTGAACCGTTGCGCCGCATGCTGCGTTTACTGGTCGACTAACTCTATCTTGGGCGGCGTTCTGCCGCCCACTTCTGTCCTCGCGGTGGTTTCTTCCTCGCTTCTCCTCCCGGCTTTCACTCTGCTGTACTGAACGTGCCTTTTTATCTTTGCGGTTAATTATTTTTTGCAAACTTCACCGGCTTATGGCGGGCCTTGTCTATGCTTAAAAGTATTGCGCTGGAATTTGATGGGTTGTGCTTTCCGAACTGAATGTTATTGCGTGCTGCAAGGGGTATTTTCACCACCGGATGGCGGCCTCCTCGTTGATACGCTGATGGCTCAATAAAGAGTAGTGCATTCAATAATCTATTTTAATTCAATCGATTATTGCATCGTCTACCGGTATCACAGGAAGAAAGACATGTCAGAGCTACCCGATCGGCAAACGATCAATGCCATTATTTCCGGCTATTATGCCGACCCTTTTTCTCTACTGGGGATGCACCAAACCGAAGCGGGCCTCGAAGTCCGCGCATTGTTGCCGGACGCTTCGGAGGTTTGGGTAATTGAAACTAGCACCGGACGTAAATGCGTCCAGTTAAAATGCCTTGATTCACGAGGTTTTTTTTGCGCTGTGGTGCCACGGCGTAAGAATCTTTTCCGCTATCAATTGGCCGTAACCTGGCACGGCGAACAGAACCTGATTGATGATGCTTATCGCTTTGGCCCATTGCTCAAAGAGCTGGATAGCTGGCTATTGTCGGAAGGCACCCATTTGCGGCCTTACGAAACCCTTGGCGCACATGCTGATGTCATTGATGGCGTGACCGGTACGCGTTTTTCTTTGTGGGCGCCAAACGCGCGGCGCGTCTCGGTGGTCGGTGAGTTTAACTATTGGGACGGGCGCCGCCATCCGATGCGTTTTCGTGCGGAAAGCGGCGTCTGGGAGCTGTTTGTTCCGGCGGCCCGCAATGGTCAACTGTATAAGTTTGAGATTATTGATGCGTTTGGTCAGCTACGTTTGAAGGCCGATCCTTTCGCGTTTGAGGCGCAAATGCGCCCACAAACCGCCTCCATGATCTGTGGTTTGCCGGAAAAAGTCGAAATGCGCGCCGATCGGAAGGCCGCTAACGCTTTCGATGCGCCGATTTCTATTTATGAAGTCCATCTGGGCTCTTGGCGCCGCCATACGGATAATAATTTCTGGCTAAGTTACAAAGAGTTAGCCGAGCAGTTAGTTCCCTATGTGAAAGAAATGGGTTTCACCCATATTGAGCTGCTTCCGATTAATGAACATCCGTTTGACGGTAGCTGGGGCTACCAGCCTCTGGGAATGTACGCGCCAACCCGCCGTTTCGGGACGCGCGACGAGTTCCGCTATTTTATTGCCTGCGCGCATGAAGCTGGCCTCAATGTTTTGCTGGATTGGGTTCCTGGTCACTTTCCTTCCGATGATTTTGGTCTGGCGAAGTTTGACGGTACCGAACTCTATGAGCACAGCGACCCGCGTGAAGGTTATCAGCAGGATTGGAATACGCTGATCTATAACTTTGGTCGGCGTGAAGTCAGTAATTATCTGGCAGGCAATGCACTGTACTGGATGGAGCGCTTCGGGATCGACGGCTTGCGCGTGGATGCGGTGGCTTCGATGATTTATCGCGACTATAGCCGGGCAGAAGGCGAATGGATCCCCAATCATTATGGCGGACGCGAAAACCTCGAAGCGATCTCCTTCCTACGCTATACCAATCGTACTTTGGGCCATGCTGCGCCGGGCAGTATTACCATCGCGGAAGAATCAACCGATTTCCCCGGCGTGTCGCGACCGCCGGAAGCCGGTGGCCTTGGTTTTTGGTTTAAGTGGAACCTTGGCTGGATGCACGACACGCTCGATTACATGAAGCTTGATCCCGTCTACCGTTGCTATCACCACAATCTAATGACTTTCGGCATGTTGTATAACCATACCGAAAACTTCGTCTTACCGCTGTCGCACGATGAAGTCGTGCATGGTAAGCGTTCGATCCTCGATCGTATGCCGGGCGACGCCTGGCAGAAATTTGCTAACTTACGCGCCTATTACGCCTGGATGTGGGCTTTCCCCGGCAAGAAACTGCTGTTTATGGGCAATGAGTTCGCCCAAGGTAAAGAGTGGAACCATGATGTCAGCCTGGATTGGCATCTGTTGGAAGGGGAAGACAACTGGCATCACGGCGTACAGCGCCTGGTGCGCGATCTTAACCTGACTTACCGCCATTACACCCCGCTGCATCAACTGGATTTCGATCCGGACGGCTTCGAATGGCTGGTGGTGGATGATCATGAAAACTCAGTATTGATTTTTGTGCGCCGCGATCGCGCAGGTAATGAAGTGATTGTCGCCAGTAACTTTACGCCGGTGGTGCGTCACAACTATCGTTTTGGCATTAATCAGCCCGGCAACTGGCGTGAGGTGATCAATACCGACTCCGCGCATTATCACGGCGGCCAGGTCAGTAATGGCACTGTCGCCAGCCAGCCTATCGCCAGCCATCAGCGCCAACATTCGTTAAGCCTTTCATTACCGCCTCTGGCCACACTGTGGCTGGTAAGGGAGGCGGAATGAGCCATCTACAGGCGGGGAAACCGTTGCCGCAAGGTGCCAGCTACGATGGAAAAGGGGTGAATTTCACGCTGTTTTCACAACATGCGCAACGCGTGGAACTGTGCCTGTTTGATGCGCACGGAACCGAAACGCGCTATGACCTGCCGGCGCGAACCGATGACAGATGGCATGGTTATTTTCCGGCGTTAAAACCCGGCCAGCGTTACGGCTATCGCGTGCATGGCCCGTGGCAGCCTCGCGAGGGACATCGCTTTAATCCGGCGAAACTGTTGGTTGATCCTTGCGCCCGTGAGGTTGAAGGCGAGGTGACAGACGACGCGCTGTTTTACGGCGGCGAATGGGAGATTGATACGCGTGACAACGCCGCGATTGCGCCGAAAAGCGTGGTAGTAGCCGATGATTTTGACTGGGAGGAGGATGTTGCGCCGCGTGTGCCCTGGGGTAAAACGGTAATTTATGAAGCGCATGTGCGTGGCTTGAGCAAGTTACATCCGGCGCTTCCCGAAGCACTGCGTGGCACCTATGCGGCGTTGGGGCATCCAGTGATGGTGGAATATTTAACCCAATTGGGTATCACCACACTTGAACTGTTGCCGGTCGCGCACTTTGCCAGTGAGCCACGGCTATTGCGTTTGGGGTTAAGCAATTACTGGGGATACAACCCCTTCGCCCTTTGGGCGCCCGATCCGCGTTACGCATCGAAAGGCGCAAATGCGCGCCATGAGCTCCAGCAGGCAGTTAAAAATCTGCATGCCGTTGGCATTGAGGTGGTGCTAGATGTGGTGTTTAACCACACCGCCGAATTAGAGGAGATTGGGCCGACAATTTCTCAGCGCGGTATTGATAACGCCAGCTATTACTGGTTAACGGAAAATGGCGAATATCACAACTGGACCGGCTGCGGTAACACCCTGAATTTAAGCCATCCACAGGTTCAGGCATGGGCGCTGGATTGTTTGCGTCATTGGGTTGAAACCTACCATGTAGATGGCTTTCGTTTCGATTTAGCCACGGTCTTAGGGCGTGCGCCTGATTATCAGTCGCAGGCGGTCTTCTTCTCCGCCCTGCGTGCCTGCCCAATCCTGTCACAAGTCAAACTGATTGCTGAACCCTGGGATATCGGCCCGGGCGGTTATCAAGTGGGTCATTTCCCACCGCCATTTAGTGAATGGAACGACCATTTCCGCGACGCGATGCGGCGTTTTTGGCTCCACGGTCAACCTGACATGGGGGAGTTTGCCCGCCGGTTTGCCGCGTCCAGCGATCTCTTTCAACGCGAGGGGCGTTTACCCTCCGCAACCATCAACCTGATTACCGCCCATGATGGTTTCACATTGTGTGATGTAGTGAGTTTTGCACGCAAACATAATGAGGCTAACGGTGAAGATAATCGTGATGGTAGCAACGGTAACTTTAGCCATAACCACGGCGCAGAGGGGCTGAATGTCACGCAAACGGTGCTTGAGCGCCGCCGTCGCAGCGTACACGCGTTGCTCACTTCGCTATTACTGGCGCAGGGTACGCCAATGCTGCTGGCCGGTGATGAGCACGGCCATAGTCAGCATGGAAATAACAACGCCTATTGCCAGGATAACCCCCTGACCTGGTTGGATTGGCGTCATAACGATAACGGTTTATTTGATTTCACCGTCGCGCTAATCCAGTTGCGTCGCCGTATACCGGCGCTGACGCAGGACGTCTGGTGGCAAGAGGGCGATGGGAACGTTCAATGGTTGAGCGCCAGCGGGCAGCCACTGAACCATGAGGAGTGGGAACAGGGTGTGCATCGTATGCAGATCCTGCTTTCCGGGCGCTGGCTGATAACAATAAACGCCACTGAAGACGTGAGCGACATCGCACTACCAGACGGGGAGTGGCGCGCCATTCCTCCTTTCGCCGGGGATGATAACCCGATCCTGTCAACTGTCTGGCATGGACCCGCGCATGGCGTCAGCGTGTTCCAAAAGCAAGCATAAGGAGTCAGACATGGTTAAGTTAGAAAGCACCGAGCATCTGATGCTGGCAAGGCAATTGCCAGCGCAAACCGTCGCCCTGATCCTCGCGGGAGGGCGTGGCACGCGCCTGAAAGATCTCACCGCGAAACGCGCGAAGCCAGCGGTTCATTTTGGCGGCAAGTTCCGTATTATTGATTTTGCTTTATCCAACTGTCTCAACTCGGGCATCCGCCGCATCGGCGTTATTACGCAATATCAATCGCATACGCTGGTGCAGCATATCCAACGCGGCTGGTCATTTTTTAATGAAGAGATGAATGAGTTTGTTGATCTCCTACCGGCACAACAACGTTTCTCTACCGAACATTGGTACCGCGGCACTGCCGATGCGGTGACGCAAAATCTCGATATTATTCGTCGCTATAACGCGCAGTACGTGGTCATTCTGGCAGGCGATCACATCTATAAAATGGATTATTCGCGCATGTTGCTGGATCACGTGGCGAACGAGGCGAAGTGCACCATTGCCTGTTTGCCGGTGCCGGTTGCTGAAGCCAGCGCGTTTGGCGTAATGGCGGTGGATGACGAAAATAAAGTGGTAGATTTTGTCGAGAAACCTGCGCAGCCGCCGACGATGCCGGGTGATGATACTCAGGCGCTGGCGAGCATGGGCATTTACGTGTTCAACGCCGATTATTTGTATCAGTTACTGGAAGAGGATCTGCAACAGCCACAATCTAACCATGACTTCGGCAAAGACCTGTTGCCCAAGATCGTGGCCAGCGGTGAAGCCTACGCACACTCCTTTAACCTCTCCTGTGTGCAAAATGACAGTACCGCTCAGCCTTACTGGCGCGATGTTGGGACGCTGGAAGCTTACTGGCGCGCCAACCTGGATCTGGCCTCGGTTACACCGGATTTGGATATGTATGACCACGAGTGGCCGATCCGCACCCATATGGAACCCTTACCACCGGCTAAATTTGTCCAGGATCGTTCCGGCAGCCATGGGATGACGATGAATTCGCTGGTTTCCGGCGGCTGCATTATTTCCGGATCGGTCGTGGTGCATTCGGTGTTGTTCCCACGCGTGCGCGTCAATTCGTTTTGTAATATCGACTCTTCGGTGCTGTTACCGGATGTGGTTGTCGGGCGCTCGTGTCGCCTGCGTCGTTGCGTCATTGATCGAGCCTGCGTCCTTCCTGAAGGGATGGTAATAGGCGAAAACCCTGACGAGGATAGCCGTCGTTTCTACCGTTCAGAAGAGGGTATCGTGCTGGTAACGCGCGCGATGTTAGCCAAATTGGCTAATCACGCTAGCTAACCGACGAAAAAATAGTCGCAATCGACGCGAGGATCGCTCGATTACCGATAAAGGAGCCGAGAATGCAGGTTTTACACGTCTGTTCGGAGCTTTTTCCACTGCTTAAAACCGGCGGATTAGCTGATGTAGTTGGGGCATTGCCGGCAGCACAGATCGCTGATGGAACGGATACGCGGGTGTTGATTCCCGCCTTTCCCGACCTACGTAAAGGTATCACCGATACGCAAATCGTCGCTGAGCTGCACACATTCGCAGGCTTTGTTCGGCTGCATTTTGGACATTTTAATGGCGTTGGTATCTATCTGATTGAAGCGCCGGGGCTGTATGACCGCCCCGGTAGCCCGTATCACGACGAATCGCAGTTCGCGTATATGGATAACTACCTGCGCTTTGCGCTACTGGGTTGGATGGGATGCGAGTTAGCGTGTGGGCTAGACACGTGGTGGCGACCGGATATTGTCCATGCGCATGATTGGCATGCCGGGTTGGCCTGTGCTTATTTGGAAGCACGTGGACGGCCGGCGAAATCGGTATTTACCGTGCATAACCTGGCCTATCAGGGGCTATTTTCCGCGCATCATCTGGAGCAGATCCAACTGCCTGCTTCATTTATGAATATGCATGGGTTGGAGTTCTACGGACAGATTTCCTATCTCAAGGCCGGTCTCTACTATGCCGACCATATTACCGCCGTTAGCCCGACATATGCGCAGGAGATAACCCAGCCAGAGTTTGGTTATGGTATGGAAGCCTTGTTAGAGCAGCGCATGCGCGAAGGGCGATTAAGCGGCATCCTGAACGGCGTTGATCCGCTGATTTGGGATCCGGCGCATGACTTGTTATTGAGCGCCCGTTACAACCGGGAAACGTTAGATGCGAAGGCGGAAAACAAACGCCAATTGCAAATTGCTATGGGGCTAAAAGTGGATGAAAAAGCGCCCATTTTCGCGGTAGTGAGCCGCTTAACCCGGCAAAAAGGGCTCGATCTGGTACTGGAAGCATTGCCTGGCTTATTAGCGCAGGGCGGTCAGTTAGTGCTATTGGGCGCCGGTGATGCCGTGCTCCAGCAAGGGTTTCTGGCGGCGGCGGCTGAGCATCCGGGCAGCGTTGGCGTGCAAATTGGCTATCATGAGGCTTTTTCTCATCGCATTATCGGCGGCGCCGATGTCATTATGGTTCCGAGCCGTTTTGAACCCTGCGGATTAACGCAACTTTATGGGTTGAAATATGGCACGCTACCGTTGGTTCGTCGAACCGGTGGGTTGGCGGATACGGTGAATGATAGTTCGCTGGAAAATCTGGCAGACGGTGTCGCCAGCGGGTTCAGTTTTGAAGACAGTAACGCCTGGTCGCTGCTCCGTGCGATCCGGCGCGCCTTTGTGTTGTGGTCCCGTCCTTCACTGTGGCGCTATGTTCAGCGTCAGGCAATGGGGATGGATTTTAGCTGGCAGGTAGCCGCACAGGCTTACCGCGATCTCTATCAACGCTTGCTGTAACCAGAACTTGGGATACTAGTTTATGAATGCACCTTTCACCTACGCCTCTCCCACACTGACGGTAGAAGCATTGAAACACTCCATTGCCTACAAACTGATGTTTACGCTTGGCAAAGATCCCTCGGCCGCCAACAAACATGAATGGCTGAACGCCGCGCTATTGGCGGTGCGCGACCGGATGGTTGAACGCTGGTTACGTTCGAATCGCGCCCAACTGTCGCAGGATGTGCGGCAGGTCTATTACCTTTCGATGGAGTTTTTGGTGGGGCGTACGCTTTCCAACGCACTCTTGGCGATGGGGATCTACGACGATCTGAATAACGCACTGGAAGAGATGGGGCTAAATTTAGCGGATCTGATGGAGGAGGAGAGCGACCCTGGTTTAGGGAATGGTGGCTTAGGGCGATTAGCCGCCTGTTTTCTCGATTCGCTGGCGACGCTGGGTTTACCAGGGCGTGGCTATGGTATTCGTTACGATTACGGCATGTTTAAACAAAATATTATTGACGGACGGCAGGCCGAATCGCCGGATTACTGGATGGAATATGGTAATCCGTGGGAGTTTCAGCGGTTTAATAACCGTTATAAGGTGCGTTTTGGCGGGCGTATTCAACATGAAGGCACCCATAAAATCCGCTGGGTGGAAACCGAAGAAGTCCAGGCAATGGCCTATGATCAGATTATCCCCGGCTTTGATACCGATGCCGCCAATACGTTGCGGCTCTGGAGCGCGCAGGCGAGTAATGAAATCAACCTCGGGAAATTTAATCAAGGCGACTATTTTGCCGCGGTAGAAGATAAAAACCATTCGGAAAACGTCTCGCGGGTGCTCTACCCGGATGATTCAACCTACTCCGGGCGAGAATTACGCTTACGCCAGGAGTACTTTCTGGTTTCCGCTACCGTACAGGATATTTTGACCCGCCACTGGACGATGCATCAGACGTTCGACAATCTTGCGGATAAAATTGCCATTCACTTAAATGATACCCATCCGGTTTTAGCCATCCCTGAACTGATGCGGCTCTTGGTGGATGAACATAAGTTCACCTGGGATGATGCGTTCGAAGTGACCTGCCAGGTATTTTCCTATACCAACCATACGTTAATGAGCGAAGCGTTGGAGACGTGGCCGGTGGATATGATTGGTAAGATCTTGCCACGGCATTTGCAGATTATTTTCGATATCAATGACTATTTTCTGAAGACGATTCAGGAACACTATCCCGATGACTGGGATCTGTTGTCACGCATCTCAATCATTGATGAAAATAACGGGCGCCAGGTGCGTATGGCCTGGCTGGCTGTGGTGATCAGCCACAAAGTAAATGGCGTTTCCGAACTGCACTCCAACTTAATGGTGCAATCATTATTTGCCGATTTCGCTCGCCTGTTCCCGGGACGGTTCTGCAATAAAACCAACGGGGTGACGCCACGGCGCTGGCTGGCGCTGGCTAACCCGTCGCTCTCAGGCGTGTTGGATGAGACCATTGGGCGTACCTGGCGGACCGATCTTAGCCAGTTGGCGGAGATCAAACCGCAAATTGATTTTCCCGCGTTTATTGAGCAAGTGGCCGAGGCCAAGCTGGAGAATAAAAAACGGCTGGCGGAATGGGTGGCGAAGAACCTTGATATTGTGCTTGAACCGCATGCGCTGTTCGATGTGCAGATCAAACGCATCCATGAGTACAAACGCCAGTTGCTTAACGTTTTACATGTGATTACGCGCTATAACCGCATTAAAGCCGATCCCGATGCGGATTGGGTGCCACGGGTGAATATTTTCGCCGGTAAAGCCGCTTCGGCTTACTATATGGCGAAACATATTATTCATTTAATTAACGATGTGGCGAAGGTGATCAATAGCGACCCACAGGTGAAGAATAAGCTGAAGGTGGTGTTTATTCCCAACTACGGTGTCAGCATTGCCCAGGTGATTATTCCTGCCGCAGACTTGTCGGAACAAATTTCATTGGCCGGTACTGAGGCATCGGGCACCAGTAATATGAAGTTTGCCCTCAACGGCGCGTTAACCATCGGTACGCTGGATGGCGCGAATGTCGAAATGCGCGAACATGTTGGCGAGGAGAATATCTTCATTTTCGGTAATACCACGCCTGAGGTGGAGGCGCTGCGGCAGAATGGCTATAACGCTCGCCAATATTACGAAGAAGATGAAGAACTACGTCTGGCGCTAACCCAAATCGCTACCGGCGTATTCAGCCCGCAGGAGCCAGGGCGTTATCGGAATATTTTTGATTCGCTGGTGAATTTGGGCGATCACTACCAGTTATTGGCGGATTATCGGAGCTATGTAGATACGCAAGATAAAGTGGATGCGCTTTATCGCCAGCCGGAGGAGTGGCAGCGGCGCGCCGCGCTCAATATTGCCAATATGGGGTACTTCTCTTCGGACCGGACCATTCAAGAGTATGCCGATGAGATTTGGCATATTTCGCCGATCAGGTTATAACCTGCGACCTTAAGCATGAAAAAGGGAGCCAAAAGGCTCCCTTTTCTTATTTGTACTAGGATGCCAGAGACAGTGAAGGTTTCTTACCGTGCGTTTCCAGCCATGCGGCGATGCGAGATTGTTGTGCTTCATCCAGCCACATACCCTGCTTAGTACGGCGCCAAATGGCATCATCCAGTTTGCGTACCCATTCGTATTGTACCAGGTAACGCAGTTCCGCTTCGTAAAAGTCGTGGCCGAAATTTTCTCCTAAATCTTCAAGGCTTTTCGCCTCTTTGAGAAAAAGCTCGCTATTACTACCGTAGGTTCGGGCGAAATGACGCGCCATGCCTTCGGTAATAAACGGATAACGGCGGCGCAGGCTGGCGGCATAATCTTCGCGCGTACCGGCAATATCCCCACCGGGCAGCACGCAGCTTTTGGTCCAGGCCGGACCTGCGTTGGGGTAATATTTAGCCAGTTTTTCCATAGCATGTTCCGCCAGTTTCCGGTAGGTAGTCAATTTGCCGCCGAACACTGATAACAACGGAGCTTGACCACTTTCATCATGCACATCCAGCGTGTAATCACGCGTAATGGCTTGCGGCGAATCGGATTCATCGTCACACAGCGGGCGCACGCCGGAATAGCTCCAGACAATATCATCGCGCGTCAAAACCTGCTTAAAGTGGGCGTTATACACTTGCAGCAGATAGTCGGTTTCCTTATCGTCGATCTGCACATTCTGTGGGTCGCCTTTATATTCCACATCGGTGGTACCGATAATGGAAAACTCATCCATCCACGGGATCACAAACACAATACGATGATCTTCGTTTTGCAGAATGTACGCTTGTTTCTGCGTATGAACGCGCGGAACCACGATATGGCTGCCTTTAATCAGGCGAATGCCGTATGGCGACTTCAGTTTTAGGTTGTCATCAAAAAGCTGTTTAACCCATGGCCCTGCCGCGTTGACCAGGCCCTTTGCACGCCAGGTAAATGTCTTGCCGCTATCAATATCCTCGGCTTCAACTACCCAAATGCCAGCTTCGCGCCAGGCGCGCGTGACACGGGTACGGGTGCGTACTTCGCCACCTTGTTTCACCACTTCCTGTGCGTTGAGAACCACCAGGCGCGCATCATCCACCCAGCAGTCAGAATATTCGAAACCGCGCACAATCTCAGGTTTAAGTACCGAATCCGCGCCAAAACGCAAGCCCTTGCTACCCGGCAAACTGGTGCGTTTCCCTAAGTGATCGTACATAAACAGGCCAATACGGATCATCCATGCCGGACGTAAATGTGGACGATGGGGCAAACGGAAGCGCATTGGGAATGCAATGTGCGGCGCCATTTTTAGCAGTACTTCACGTTCAGCCAGCGCTTCACTGACCAGACGAAATTCGTAGTGTTCCAGGTAGCGTAAGCCGCCATGAATCAGTTTTGAGCTGGCAGAAGAGGTCGCGCAAGCCAGGTCCTGCGCCTCAAGCATCAGCACTGACAGCCCGCGTCCTGCGGCATCGGCCGCAATACCGGCACCGTTTATACCGCCGCCGATCACGATCAGATCTTTGGTTTCCACGTCATCTCCTTCGATGTTCGGAATCGTTCATTAATGTTCGTTTTCGAGCATTATATTAATCATAAACCAACATTGACGCCAGCGTTAACCGAATAAAAACATTTATGCGTGATGTAGGTAACATTAATCAACGAATAAAGGTGAATAGCCTTTGCATTTGCCGGGTTATTGCACGCCCGCTTCAGGGTACAATGCGGCTTATTTTCCGCGTGGCGATGAGGAAACCATGGAACAATTTGAATGTATTAGCGCACAGCAGGCGCAGGCCCATTTACAGCAGGGGCAGGCAATCCTGGTGGATATTCGCGATCCGCAAAGTTTTGAAGCGGCGCATGCGAGCGGCGCTTTCCATCTCACCAATGGTTCGCTGAATAATTTTCTGCAGCAGACCGATTTTGAGACGCCGGTGCTGGTAATGTGCTATCACGGCAATAGCAGTAAGGGCGCGGCGCAATATTTGATCGGGCAGGGGTTTGAACAGGTGTACAGCATTGATGGCGGCTTTGATGCCTGGCGTGCGCAGTTTCCGCAACTGGTTGAATCAGAACTAAGTTAATCCATTATACTGGGCGCCATGTTTCTACTACGTAATTAGAAGGCGGCATGCGCAATGAGGCGTATCACTGATTTTACCAATCCACGTTTGGCGCAGGCGTTTGTTGACTATATGGCAACACGCGGCGTCAAATTACATCTTGAGCAACAGCAGCATTACACGGTTTGGCTTGACGACGAATCGAAAGCGGAATTGGTCGAAAACGAACTCGCGCAGTTTATTCGCGATCCGTTTCATCCGCGTTATCAGGCCGCCAGTTGGCAAACCGGCAATACTGCAGGCGGGCTACGCTACCCGCGCTCATCAGTGATGGCGAACATTCGGGAACGGGCTGGTCCGCTGACCTTAACCATCATTTTTGCCTGCATAGTGGTTTATATTTTGATGCAGGTGGTGGGCGATCGGACGGTGATGTACTGGCTGGCCTGGCCGAATGGTAGCACGCAATATTTCCAAATCTGGCGCTGGTTTAGCCACGCGTTATTACATTTCTCTCTGTTACATATCGTGTTTAACTTGCTGTGGTGGTGGTATATCGGCGGGGCGGTGGAGAAACGTCTCGGCAGCGGGAAACTGTTCGTGATTACGTTGGTTTCCGCCTTGTTAAGTGGCTGGCTGCAGGCGAAATTTAGCGGTATTTGGTTCGGCGGACTATCCGGCGTAGTGTATGCGCTGATGGGGTATGCGTGGTTACGGGGAGAGCGCGATCCCGAAAGCGGGATTTTTCTCGAGCGCGGCTTAATGGCTTTCGCTATTCTGTGGCTGGTCATTGGTTACTTTGGCGCATTTGGGTTGGCGATCGCCAATGCCGCGCATGTGGCAGGTTTAGTGGTTGGGCTGGCGATGGCGCTGGTTGACACTTATCATCTGAAACGCCGGTAACGTTGCCGCTAATTTGCGCCTGCTGACAGGCAAGGCTGCCCTGTCGCCAGGTTTCTCACGGTGAGCCTTGAGCGCTCGCCTTATTATAAGAATAGCGCCTTGCGTGCCGTTTACAGGAGAGTGATGTGAAGCAGACGCAACGTCATGATGCCATTATTGAGCTGGTTCGTCGTCAGGGTTATGTGAGTACTGAAGAATTGGTGGAGCATTTTGATGTCAGCCCGCAAACCATTCGACGTGATCTAAACGATCTGGCCGATCAGAACAAAATCCAACGTCATCACGGTGGCGCCGCGTTGCCTTCCAGCTCTGAAAATACCGCCTGGCAAGATCGTAAAATGATGTGGTCGGCGCAAAAAGCGCGCATCGCGCAGCGTGTTGCCAGCCAGATCCCTGATGGCGCCACACTGTTTATCGACATCGGTACCACGCCAGAGGCCGTAGCGCATGCGCTGATGAATCATAACAATCTCCGGGTAGTGACCAATAACCTCAATGTGGCGCTGCTCTTGATGTCCAAGCCTGACTTTCGGGTCATTATCGCCGGTGGCGAGGTCCGTACTCGCGACGGCGGGGTGATGGGGGAAGCCACCCTGGACTTTATCTCTCAGTTTCGTCTGGATTACGGCATTCTCGGGATCAGTGGAATTGATATGGATGGCTCATTGCTGGAGTTCGATTACCACGAGGTGCGCACCAAGCGCGCGATTATTGAGAATTCACGTTGTGTGATGTTGGTGACCGACCATTCGAAGTTTGGTCGTAATGCGATGGTTAACCTCGGTAATATGGATTTGATTGATTATCTGTTTACCGATGAAGTACCGCCAGCAGGCGTGATGAAGGTCATTGAGCAGCACGAAGTGCATTTAGAGTTGTGTTGAATCACTTGCCGGGGCCAGAGTTCGCTGGCCCCTTTGAGGTATATTAAGACGCGACGCCCATTCCCATTAGCCACAGCAGTTGCTGCGCCTGTTGTACCGCTTCCTGACGATGAACCACCCCCAGTTTTTGATACAGATTACGGATATGAGTTTTAATCGTGGTGGGCGCTACATCCAACTCCCCGGCGATTTGATCATTGCTATAGCCGGAGTAGATCAGGCCGAGCACCTGCCATTCGCGTTGGGTTAGTGGACTGGTGCGAATCAACTCCGGCACCTGCGGATGGGTCAGTAAACGGGTGACAAAACTCTCATCAAAATGCGCAAATTTGTGGCGATGATGCTGATTAATATCACGCAAAATACGCTGTGCGCGCCGTTGTTCCAGCTCCGGCAGCGTGTTGAGTTGCAACAACTGGCGTAACTGTTGCGCCATCGCCTCGCCCTCAATCACAAAATGGCTGACAAAGCCGGTACGATTAGCCAACGCTAACGCTTCAATCAGCGCCAGTTGTGCCGCACTTTTACGATCGGTTTGCCAGTACAACAGATTGAGCAGCAATAAATTCCGATTCAGATCGCTGACCAGGTTGAGGCGGCGAGCGTTTTCATTCAGTTCGTCCAGCACCACCTCGGCTTCGGCGAAGTGGCCCAGCAGGATCTGCGCTCGGGCGATGTTACGCCATTGCCCCTGTAGAAAGTGATTATCCGCATGATCCGGTTTGGGCGTCAGACGCAGCCAGTTGGCGGCGGCGGTTTTATCCTGTGTCATCTGCCAGTAAAGCACGCGCGATTTATCGGCATTGGTGACCCAATCACTGTGATACTGGCCGTTGCCTAACAAGTTTTCACAGCGAACCAGATGGCGACGCGCATTATCCATATCCCCACGCGCTAACGCACACTTCGCCAGCATTGCCAGGCATTGCAGTTGTTGTTGTGGCTGGAAGTTTGTTAGCACCCGCAACCCTTTGCGTGCGGCGGCTTCGGCATCGTCGAGATGTGACCATGACCAGAGTAATTGCGCCCGGATACGCAACAAAAACTCGTGCATCGGTAGCTGTTCAAGCCCTTCTTCGTTGATCAGCGTAAAGGCCTTTTCCTGGGTTTCCCAGGCGGTTTGTAAAAAGCCCTGCGCCAGCAAAATTTCGCTTTGTTGCAGTAACGCCCACAGCGCGTAATGGCAAATATCGTAGTGACGCGCCATGCGATCGGTTTGCTGCATCATCGACAGTGCCGCTTCGAGCTGGCCCTGACAGTGCAACACTTCTCCTTTAACCGAGGTGGCCACAATACGGCTGTAGTAATTCGCCAGCGGGAGCGTCGCCAACGCCTGGTTTGCCAGGCGCTCCGCCTCTTCCGGCTTACCGGCATTAATCGCGACCTGGGCGCGCAGCGCATCGAACTCGGCGCTGAGAATGGCATCAATCGCAATTTGCTGCATCGCCATCTCTTGCTCGGCACGCGCCAGCAGCATATTCACTTCACCATAACGGTGCTGACTTTGCGACAACCACGCCTGTAATAAAATCAGCCTTGGGTTCTCTACCAGCAACTGCCACGGCAGGGCTTTTAACCCCTCCTCCAGTAGTGCTAACTCACTGTGATTAAACAGTGACCAGGCATGATGCAGCAAAATATCACGCAGCAGTAACGTATCGTTCGCCGCTAACGCGTGATGAATAGCTTCGCCGGCAAAACCCAGCGCCATCCAGCCTTCTGCCGCGCTGCGGTGCAACTTTTTCTGTTCGCCGCCCATCTCCCACTGACAGCGCTGGCGTAGAAAACTGGCAAACAGTGGATGGAAGTTAAACCACTCGCCGCTATCATCCATACGCTGTAGAAACAGCCCCTGTCGTTCGGTCTCTTCCAGCCGTAATTGCGCGTTCTCTTCACCGGTAATGCGGGTAATTAGCGCATCATTCATTGAACGCAGCACCGAGCTACGTAGCAGGAAGTTACGTGTGGTTTCATCAACCGAATCCAACACCTCATCCACCAGATAATCAGAAAGGTGGCTGGCGTTGATTCCTGCCAGGCGCTGCGCTGATTGATGAGTGGGCGTATTAGATTGCCGGGCGGATAGGGCGATTAATTGCAGTGCGGTAGCCCAGCCCGCCACTTCATCACACAGACGTTGCGAATCATCGGCATCGATAGGACGTTGTAAACGGCAATCAAAAAAGCTTTTCGCCTCTTGATGCGTAAACGCCAGCGACTGGCTATTAATTTCAAGCAGTTGCTCACGTACCCGTAAATTGGCGATCCCCAATGAAGGAAGGTTACGCGACAAAATCACTAACGTCAGATTTTCTGGCTGGTGGCGGATAAAAAAGCGCATGGCCTGATGGATGGCATCGTTAGTGATCAGATGGTAGTCATCAATCACCAAAAAGAGGGGGCGATGCCAATCCGAAAGCTCGACAAAGAGTTGGGAGAAAAGCGCGCTTAGGCTGGCGTACTGGCGTTTTTGCGCCAACGCTTCGCTACGCGTGCAGTGCCCGCCGGTCGCCTGCTGCATCGCCGCCATAAAATAGGTTGCGAAACGTTCAGGATAATTATCGCTTTCATCCAGTGAATACCAACCTAGCTCACTTTGATCGGCGGCCCATTGCGCGATTAAAGTGGTTTTTCCATAGCCTGCCGGACTGGTGACCAGCGCCAGTCGATAATGTGTAATGTTCGCGAGCCTTGCAATCAAACGCTCCCGAACAATGGTGTTCTGAAGCCGGAGAGGACGGCTGAGTTTCGATGGTATCAGCATGGCTAACACTTCACTGTGTGATGTCAAAAAAGGAAACAAACAGAATTATTTTACGGCGTGTAATTAATTACTTTCCCCCTGTAGGGGGCGTAATGCAAGAAGGCTAACTCACCGTTATTCATTAAGTTGCACCTCATCACATTTCCTTATCTTTTTTTTACGTTTTGCAGCACTAGCATTAATGAATGTTTCAGCCATACTCACTATTACTCATCATTTTTTTAGGCGATCTTCGTCCTGCTCGCCGATGGTTAGCGAGATTAAGCGTCAATTGCGCCGGATTTACCTACCCTCCAGACTGTAAATGTTGGCTTTTTTTTTACATATTTTGTGCTCATCGTCGCCTGGCGATGAGCTTTTTTTCAGGTTGGCGTCTTAACTTAACAGTGTTGACGATCACATTTTCCGCTACGCCCTACGGCTCATCCCCACCTAATTTCTGTGCGGGAGGATGCCCGGTGAAAATTCCCCCGTCAGCATGTGCGCATTGATGTTTTCGCGAACCTATTCACTTACTAAAAGAGATTTGTATGTCGCAGCAAAAATTCAACAAGGCACGTTTTGAGGCAGCGGTGACACGACAATGGCAACATCTCGGACTGAGCGCCGCTTCAGAGATGACGCCTCATCAATGGTGGCAGGCGGTGAGCGCCGCGCTGGCTGAATTATTGGCGGCTCAACCGACGGCGAAAAGCGCGAAAAATCAGCGCCACGTTAACTACATCTCAATGGAGTTTCTGGTCGGAAGGCTGACCGGTAATAACCTGCTCAACCTCGGTTGGTATGATGAGGTGAAGGCGGTGCTGGCAGAGCAGAATGTCGATTTGAGTCATTTACTGGAGGAAGAAGTCGATCCGGCACTGGGCAATGGCGGCTTAGGCCGGTTAGCCGCCTGTTTTCTCGACTCGATGGCCACCGTTGGGCAATCGGCGATAGGGTACGGGCTCAATTATCAATACGGTCTTTTTCGTCAATCTTTTGTCGATGGGCAGCAGCAGGAAGCGCCGGATAACTGGCGGCGCGATCGCTATCCGTGGTTTCGACATAACGCCGCGCTCGACGTGGTGGTTAACCTCGGTGGCAAAGTGGTTAAAAACGCTGAGGGAAATGCCTTATGGCAACCGGCAGTTACGCTGCGTGGGGAAGCATGGGATTTGCCGGTAATTGGTTATCGTAACGGTGTGACGCAGCCGTTGCGTTTATGGCAGGCGGCACATGCGCATCCCTTCGATCTTTCGCTGTTCAACGACGGTAAATTTTTACAGGCCGAACAGCAGGGCATTGAGGCGGAAAAACTGACTAAAGTACTCTATCCCAATGATAACCATCAGGAAGGTAAGCAACTCCGCCTGATGCAGCAATACTTCCAGTGCGCCTGTTCGGTGGCAGATATTTTACGGCGACATCACCTGGCCGGACGGCCAGTGACGGCGTTACCAGATTATGAAGTGATCCAGCTTAACGATACCCATCCCACCATTGCCATTCCTGAAATGCTGCGCGTCCTGCTTGATGAGCACCAACTCGCCTGGGATGATGCCTGGGCGATTACCAGCCGGGTTTTCGCTTACACCAACCACACACTGATGCCGGAAGCGCTGGAAAAATGGGATGAACGGTTGGTAAAAAGCCTGCTGCCGCGCCATTTCATGATTATTAAGGAAATTAACAAACGCTTTAAAAAACAGGTTGAACAACACTGGCCGGGCGACGAAGTCCTATGGGCCAAACTGGCGGTGGTGCACGATAAGCAGGTACGTATGGCGAACCTGTGTGTGGTCAGCGGCTTTGCGGTTAACGGTGTGGCGGCACTGCACTCCGAGCTGGTGGTAAAAGATCTGTTCCCTGAATATCACCAATTATGGCCGCACAAATTTCATAACGTGACTAACGGAATTACACCGCGTCGCTGGCTGAAACAGTGTAATCCGGCGCTCTCCTCATTAATCGATGAGACACTGAAGGTTGAGTGGGCGAACAACCTGGATGCGCTGAAAGGATTAGAAAAACAGGCGGATAATAAGGCGTTCCGGCGTCGCTATCGTCAAATTAAGCACGATAATAAAGTCCGCCTGGCGCAGTATATCCAGCGCTTGACCGGTATTGAGGTGAACCCGAATGCGTTGTTCGATGTGCAGATTAAGCGGTTGCATGAGTACAAGCGCCAACATCTGGGCCTGCTGCATATTCTGCATTGTTACCGTCAACTGCGTGATAACCCGCAACATGACGCGGTTCCGCGCGTCTTTTTATTCGGTGCCAAAGCCGCGCCCGGCTACTATCTGGCAAAAAATATCATCTATGCCATCAATAAAGTGGCGGAGGTGATTAATAACGATCCGCTAGTGGGTGACCGCCTGAAAGTGGTGTTCATCCCGGATTATCGCATTACCGCCGCAGAATTAATGATTCCGGCGGCCGATCTCTCCGAACAAATTTCCACTGCTGGTTATGAAGCCTCCGGCACCGGTAATATGAAGCTGGCGCTAAATGGCGCATTGACGATTGGTACGCTGGACGGCGCCAACGTTGAGATTGCCGAGCAGGTAGGCGAGGAGAATATCTTCATTTTCGGCAACACCGTGGATCAAGTGAAGGCATTAAAGGCCGACGGTTACGATCCGAAAAAGCGACGTAAAAAAGATAAACATCTCGATGGCCTGCTGAAAGAGTTAGAAAAAGGCGTATTTAGCGGTGGCGATAAGCACGCGTTTGAACCGATGCTGCAGAGTTTGACCAAAGGCGGCGATCCGTGGTTAGTGTTGGCGGATTTCGCGGATTATATTGCCGCCCAGGCGCGCGTAGAGGCATTGTGGCGCGATCCCGAAGCCTGGACGCGTGCGGCCATTCTTAACACCGCGCGTACCGGTATGTTTAGCTCCGACCGTTCGATTCGGGACTATCAGCAACGAATCTGGCAGGCAAAACGTTAACGCTAAGGACGGTGTATGGATTTGACTCAACTCGATAAGGCCGCCAGCGCGGCGGGTATCGCCGCCAGCTATATCAACGCGAAAGGTGAGCCTGAAACGATCAGCGTGGAAACCCGACAACAACTGCTGGCGGCAATGGGTAATCCGCGGCCGATTAGTGCCGCGCCGCTGCCAACGGCAAAAGTGTTTAGCGGGACGCAGAAACGCACTCTCCCGGTCGGCGGCAAGGGGCTATTCCGGTGGCATTTACAAACGGAGCGCGGCAAACAGTATCAGGGTGAGGTGCGCGGTGGTGAAACACTTAGCTTGCCGCCACGGCTAGCGCACGGCTATCACCATCTCACCTTAACGCAGGGCAAGCAGCAGTGGCCCTGTCGGGTAATTGTGGCCCCCAAACGCTGCTTTGAACCATCCGCCTTGCGCGAAGGGAAAAAGCTATGGGGCGCCTGCGTCCAGCTTTATACCTTGCGTTCGGAAAGCAATTGGGGGATCGGCGATTTTGGCGATTTAAGTCATATGCTTGATGCGCTGGCCGATCGTGGCGGCGCGTTTATCGGCTTGAATCCTATCCATTCGCTCTACCCGGCGAATCCGGAAAGCGCCAGTCCCTACAGCCCCTCTTCCCGGCGTTGGATGAATGTTATCTATATTGATGTTGAACAGGTCGCAGATTTTCAGCACAGCGCTGAGGCGCAGCGCTGGCGGCGGTTGCCTGAGACGCAACAGCGTATTGAGCAAGCACGCGCAAGTGAATGGGTCGACTACAGTGCCGTCAACAGCCTGAAGATAGAGGCGTTACGTCTGGCATGGCGGCAGTTCGCCACACGCCCGGAAGGGGATAAAACTCGCGAGCATTTTGAGCAGTTTATTACGCTTGGCGGCGGTAGCCTGTTTTATCAGGCGGCTTATGACGCGTTACATGCCGAAATGCTGAGTGCAGATCGCCATCGCTGGGGATGGCCGGTATGGCCCGAAGCGCTGCGGCACGCCGGTAACGATGCGGTACAGCAGTTTTGCCAGCAGCACCATGATGAAGTGCGTTTTTGGCTCTGGTTGCAGTGGTTAGCAAACCAACAGTTTGATGCCTGCTGGCAACTGAGTCAGCGCCGTAATATGCCGATTGGCCTGTACCGTGATTTAGCGGTCGGCGTGGCGGAGGGGGGCGCAGAGACGTGGTGCGATCCGGAACTTTACTGTCTGAAAGCCTCGGTTGGCGCGCCGCCCGATATCCTCGGCCCGCTGGGTCAAAATTGGGGGCTGCCGCCGATGGATCCCCATGTGATGGTGGCGCGTGGCTATCAGCCATTTATTGACTTGTTACGCGCTAATATGGCCAGTTGTGGCGCGTTGCGTATCGATCACGTCATGTCGATGCTGCGTCTCTGGTGGATTCCCTATGGCCTCACCGCCGATCATGGCGCTTATGTTTACTACCCGGTTGAGGATCTATTGGCGATATTGGCGCTGGAGAGCCAACGCCATCAGTGTATGGTGATCGGCGAAGATCTCGGGACGGTGCCCGCGGAAATTGTCGGCAAGTTACGCGATAGTGGCGTGTATTCCTGGAAGGTTCTCTATTTCGAACAAGAGGACAGTGAACGTTATCGTGCGCCGCAGGCTTGGCCCCGGCAATCTATGGCCAGCGCCACAACCCACGATCTTCCGACGCTACGCGGTTTCTGGGAGTCGGGAGATTTGCGTCTTGGCGAGACGTTGGGGCTCTACCCGGATAAGGTGATACTCCAGGGATTGCATCGCCAGCGCGATCGGCAAAAACAGGCATTGCTTGAGGCGTTACATCAGTACCGTTGCCTGCCTCTGCGTGCGAGGAAACGTGCGGCGCAGATGGCGATGACACCAGTATTGAACCGTGCGATGCAGCGTTTCATCGCGGTAAGCAATAGCGCGTTATTGGGGTTACAACCGGAAGACTGGCTGGATATGGAGATGCCGGTTAATGTACCGGGCACGGTGGATCAATATCGTAACTGGCGGCGTAAACTGAGTAAGACGCTGGAGGAGATTTTTGCCGATGCGCAGATTAACCGTTTACTGAAGGATATTGCTAAACACCGGGCCGCTTAGCCTGGCGCCAGCAAGCGGGGGAACAACATTTCCCCCGCACTGGAGATTAGTAGTAAGAGTGTTCGCCGTGCTGGTGCTCGGTTAAGTCGCGCACCCCTTTAAGTTCCGGGAAGGCAACCAACAACTCTTTCTCGATCCCTTCTTTCAGCGTGACATCAACCATTGAACAGCCGTTACAGCCGCCGCCGAATTGCAGAATGGCATAACCCTCTTCAGTGATTTCCATCAGCGACACGCGACCGCCGTGGCTGGCCAGTTGCGGGTTAATTTGCGCCTGCAACAGGTACTCAACGCGTTCAATCAATGGCGCGTCATCGGCGACTTTACGCATTTTGGCGTTGGGCGCTTTTAGCGTAAGTTGGGAGCCGAGATTATCGGTAACGAAATCAATCTCAGCGTCTTCCAGATACGGCGCGCTCAGTTCATCAACATAAGCTGACAGTTTTTCAAACTTCAGTTCAGTGTCCGTGGCCTCAACCGCATCTGGCGGGCAGTATGACACGCCGCATTCTGCGGTTGGCGTACCGGGGTTGATGACGAATACGCGGATCTGGGTGCCATCTTCCTGGTTTGACAGCAGTTTTGCGAAGTGCTCTTGCGCAGCATCAGTAATACGGATCATGGCGATTGCTCAATAGTTGACTAATTTAGTTGGTTATTATACGCCCAACACCGACGCTCTACAAGGTACGGCACAGGCACCAAATCTGGACGCTGGCAGCGCCCGCATGTATTAACAAACGGCTGATTTCCGCCGCCGTGCTACCGGTGGTGACCACATCGTCAATCACAGCGATATGGCAGCCACGCACCGCGATTTCAACCCTGAATGCGCCGAGTAAGTTGCGCCGCCGGGCGCGTGCCGGAAGCCGGTGCTGATGTTTTACCGCGCGAACGCTGCGTAACCCGGTTGGTTGATAGCGGCACCCCACCCAGCGAGCTAATGGACGCGCCAGCAGATCAGTTTGGTTAAAACCACGGCGCCACGCACGCGTTTTCGGTAAGGGAACCGCCAGCAAAATATCCGGGCGCACCAGCAGACGTTGCCTTCTGGCATCTAACCAGCTTAACAAAATCAAACGCGCCAGCATCACAGAGAGTGCGGTCAGGCGTAAAAATTTAAAGCGGATGAGCAGGGCGCTGAGCGGTGGCTGATAATTGCCCGCCGCAATCAACGCCTGCCAGGGAGGCGGCTGACGTAGACAGCGTCCGCAGGGTTGGCGCGCGTTTTCGGCGGCTAATCCACACTGCGGGCAACGCGCGGAACGACGTAATAGATTGCGCTGGCAAAACCCACAAATTCCTTGTTGTTGTAACCGTAACGGTAGCTGGCATAGCCAACAGCATCCTGGCATTGGTAGCATAGCGCCTCCGATGATGTGAAAGCAGGACAATAACCGATGACGCAGCTTTACTGGCAGACCGCAGGGGAAGGAAATGTTGATCTTGTGCTGTTACACGGATGGGGACTGAATGCCCAAGTGTGGCACGGCATTATTGATCGGCTGAGCGCGCATTTTCGTTTGCACTTGGTGGATTTGCCGGGGTTTGGTCGCAGCCACGGTTTTCCAGCGCTGACGCTGGATGAGATGGTGGATACGATACATTCGCAGTTGCCGGAGCGCGCTATTCTGCTCGGCTGGTCATTAGGCGGTTTGGTAGCGAGCCGTCTTGCACTACGTTTCCCACAGCAAGTCGCGGGTGTGATTAGCGTAGCTTCCTCGCCGTGCTTCACCGAACGGGATGAGTGGCCCGGCATTAAGCCGCAGACGCTACAGGGGTTTCAACACCAGCTTAGTACCGATTTTCAACGCACCGTTGAGCGGTTTCTGGCGTTGCAGACGTTAGGCACCGACAGCGCTCGCCAGGATGCCCGCACGCTAAAAGAGGCGGTACTTTCGCTACCGATGCCGGATGTTGCGGTATTGGAAGGCGGCCTTGAGATATTGCGCACTGCCGATCTGCGCGAGGAGTTAGACGCGCTGAAAGCGCCTTTACTGCGTATCTATGGCTACTTGGATGGGTTGGTGCCGCGCAAGGTGGCTTCATTGCTGGATGCACGCTGGCCTGCTAGCCAGTCGATAGTAATGGAAAAGGCGGCGCATGCGCCTTTTATCTCCCATCCTGAGGCGTTTTGCGACCACCTGCTGGCGTTTACACACCAGCAGGCGTAAGGCCGATTAATGGCATTGGCTGCCGCTGGCGCAGCCCTGGCACCGTGCCGTATTCAGCGTTTTAATCGCAATCATCTGCGGCGGCAGTTTTATCCGGCGCAGCAGCGTCACCAGCAGCAGATTAAACGCGACCACCAGGACTATTGCGATGCTGCTATAGCGCGGGTGCGCGCTAAACGTCGCCAACTGGTAAAACAGGGTCGCCAGCGAGTACGCAAGGTTCAGCCCCCATAAAATGGAGAAGGTCATCCAGCGGCGGCTACTTTCACGCGCAATCGCCCCCATTACCGAAACACAGGGCACATACAGCAGCACGAACAGAAGATAGCTAAAGGCGGCGGCATCGCTGGCAAATTTACTGCTCATCACGCCCATGGCGCCGCTCGCCATTTCACCATCGCCCTTACTGGCCTCAATTGGGTTACTTAGCACGCTGAGCGAGAAGGTTTCCTTCAGCCCTTGCCAGGTTTCATCCACCGCGCCGAGTAGCTCGTCGCGTAGGCTAAAAGCGGCAGGATCGAAAGGCGTATCATGCAGCGTTTCCGCGGTGTACAGCGTATTCAGTGTACCGACCACCACCTCTTTCGCCATCGCGCCGGTCACCAGCCCAACGGTAGCTTGCCAGTTATCATTATGTACGCCGATGGGCGCCAGCAGCGGCGTTACGCTACGGCTCACGGTGGCGAGCGCGGAATCATTGATGCTATCGACCGCTTTACCGCTAAACGAAAAGCTGTTTAGCGCGCCAATCAACATACTGGCGACCACAATCACTTTACCGGCGCGTAAAACGAACCCTTGCAGGCGTTGCCAAGTCTGTAACAGCAAACTTTTCAGATGCGGAACATGCCAGACCGGCAGTTCCATCACAAATGGCGAGGCATCGCCACGCATTAACGTATGCTTTAACAATAAGCCGGTCAGGATCGCCACCACAATCCCGATGATATACAGGCTGAACACCACCAACGCGCCGTTTTGGCCGAAAAAGGCAGCAGCGAATACAGCGAATATCGCCAAACGGGCGCCGCAGGACATAAAGGGCGCCATTAATACCGTAATCAACCGTTCACGCGGCGCATCCAGCGTGCGTGCACCCATCACTGAAGGCACATTACAGCCGAAACCGACAATCAGTGGCACAAAGGATTTGCCGGGTAAGCCCAGCGCCTGCATCAGCCGATCCATAACGAATGCGGCACGCGCCATATAGCCGGAATCCTCCATAAAGGAGAGAAACAGATACATCATGCCAATTTGCGGAACCAACGGCAGCACGGTATTGATACCGCCGCCAATGCCCTGCGCCAGGAATACCGTTAGCCAATCGGGCAGATGCAACGTATAGCCGAGCCACTGTACGCCATGAATAAAGATTGCTGCTGAACCGACATCAAACAGGGGTTGCAACGCGCCGCCGATATTAATCGCCAGCAGAAACATCAGATACATTACGAATAAGAAGATTGGCAGACCGAGCCAGCGATTAAGGATCACCCGGTCAAGGCGCTGAGATAAATGGTTTGGCAGGGCTAAATGGAGGTTACTGACTTCGGCGCTCAGCCGGGCGATGGCTTGATAACGCGCATCGGCAATCGCCAGGCCGCTATCGTGCTGCATCTCGCGCTGTAAACGCGTCAGCGTGGTTTGCGCGGCATCTCCCGCCTGCGAGCCGCTATAAATATCCCCCTCTAGCATTTGTACTGCCAGCCAGCGCCGCTGTTGCGCGCTGCGTTCCGCTGAAATATCGGCCGCTAAAGTCGCGATGGCGCGCTGTAGAAAACAGGGGTAATTGATCGCCACAGAGGGTTGCTGCTGCAGAGGAGTATCAATCGCCTCTTTGAGCGCGTCAATGCCTTGCCCACGGGTGGAAACCAGCGAAATCACCGGACAGCCCAGTTGCTTCGCGAGCGCCGGAATATCAATATCAATATGCTGGCTCGCAGCAATATCCAGCATATTCAGCGCCACAATGCACGGCACGCCTAACTCCAGCAACTGCAGCGTCAGGTACAAATTACGCTCAAGATTACTGGCATCCACCACGTTAATTACCAAGTCTGCCTGATTGCTGAGGATGTAATGGCAGGCGATTTGCTCATCAAGCGAGGTTTGCTGCGAAATGGTGGTCAGTGAATAGGTACCCGGTAAATCAACCAGTTGTACACGCTGTTGCGCGGTATTAAACCACCCCTCTTTACGCTCGACGGTGACGCCCGCCCAGTTGCCGACCCGTTGGCGAGCGCCGGTGAGCTGATTAAATAGGGTCGTTTTACCTGAGTTGGGATTACCAATCAGGCCGATAGTACAGGTTTTCATGGCGGTATCCGTTAATTCAGATTTTCTAACAGCAGAAAGGCGAGGTCTTTTTTACGCAGCATCAGGTTAACGCGGCGGGTTTCAATCTGAACCGGATCGCCAAGCGGGGCGACGCGAACGACGTCAAAAGTGGCGCCCGGCAGCATACCGAGCGACAGCAGCTTTTGGCGGTAAGCCGCGCCGACACCTGACGTAAAGCCGAGGATTTTATAGCGCTGGCGGGCAAGAAGTTGCATAAGGGGCTCCTGGTGACTGTCGCAAAGAACGACAATATTTAACCGGAGCAATTTTAATGATAACCATTCGCGTTGATGTTGACATAGAACAACAATGCAGCGTTCAGGCTAATGTGGAAGGAGGGAGGCTTGCAAGCCTCCCGAACCGGATAGGATTAGCGTTTTTTCCCAAAGGCAGCGGCTAATGCATCGCCCATTGCGCTATTACCGGCAGGCGTCGATGCCGTGCGTGGCCGCGCTTTACCGGGTGCCGGACGTGTATTGTCGCGTGTGCCGCTACGGTTACCGCCGCGCGCATTCCCTTCGCCTGGTTGCTCATCAAGCCGCATGGTCAGCGCAATACGTTTCCGCTGCAGATCGACTTCCATCACTTTCACTTTCACGATATCGCCCGCTTTCACCACCTTATGCGGATCGTCAACGAACTTATCGGAAAGAGAAGAGATATGCACCAGCCCATCCTGATGAACGCCAATATCCACGAACGCGCCAAAATTCGTTACGTTGGTCACCGCGCCTTCCAGCACCATACCAGGCAGCAAATCATTCATGGTTTCAACGCCTTCGGCGAATTGCGCGGTTTTGAATTCCGGACGTGGGTCGCGACCCGGTTTTTCCAGCTCTTTGATAATATCGGTCACCGTGGGTAAGCCAAAACGCTCATCGGTGAATTCTACCGCTTTTACCTCACGCAGCGTTTGCGGGTTCCCCATCAGATCCTGCAAGGCTTGCTGAGTGGCGGCTAAAATGCGTTCCACGACCGGATAGGCCTCCGGGTGCACGGTTGAAGCATCCAGCGGATTGTCACCATGATTAATACGCAAAAAGCCCGCGCATTGTTCGAAGGCTTTTGGCCCGAGACGGCTGACTTTTAATAGCTGCTGACGGTTCTGGAAGCGCCCATTGTCATCGCGCCAGCCGACAATATTTTGCGCCATCATTTTGGTCAAACCCGCTACGCGGGTCAGCAACGCCACCGAAGCGGTATTGAGATCAACGCCAACCGCATTCACACAATCCTCAACCACGGCATCCAGTTTTTTCGCCAATTGGCTCTGGCTGACATCATGCTGATACTGGCCCACGCCGATGGACTTCGGATCGATTTTAACCAGTTCCGCCAGCGGATCCTGCAAACGTCGGGCGATAGAGACCGCGCCACGCAGTGAAACATCCAAATCGGGGAACTCCAGCGCCGCCAATTCCGAGGCGGAGTAAACTGAGGCGCCCGCTTCACTGACGATGACTTTTTGCGCCTGGATGGCCGGGAATTGTTTCTGTACGTCGAGGAAAAAGCGTTCGGTTTCACGCGAAGCGGTGCCGTTACCAATCGCGACCAGTTCGACCTGATGTTTGATGCAGAGCGCGGCGACGCTAGCGGCGGCTTTCGCAGCCTGACCGGTGTGGGGGTAAATGGTATCGGTCGCAACCAGTTTGCCGGTTGCGTCAACCACCGCCACTTTTACCCCGGTACGCAAGCCGGGATCGAGGCCCATGGTCGCGCGCATACCGGCTGGTGCCGCCATCAGCAAATCATGTAGATTACGTGCGAAAACGTTAATGGCTTCATCTTCCGCTCGTTCACGGACGGTGCCCATCAACTCGGTTTCAAGGTGCAGCAGCACCTTAATACGCCATGTCCAACTCACCACCGCTTTGCGCCAACTGTCGGCGGCGGCATTATTCAGGCGCAGCGCCAGGTGATCGATAATAATTTGCTCGCCATGGCTCTCACGCGGCGGTTCATCAAACTGAGGGTCAGGATTAAGCGAGAGTTGCAGTACGCCTTCATTGCGGCCACGGAACATCGCCAGTGCACGGTGCGAAGGAACGCTTGATAGCGCTTCATGGTGATCAAAATAGTCGCGGAATTTCGCGCCTTGTTCCTCTTTCCCTTCCACCACCCGGGAAACCAGGTGCGCATTTTTCCACAGATAGTCACGCACCTTAGCCAGCAGTGCGGCGTCTTCGGCAAAGCGCTCCATCAAAATATAACGCGCGCCATCCAACGCGGCTTTGGTATCCGCGACGCCGTTATCGGGATTAACATACTCGGCTGCCAGCGTTTCCGGATCGTGCGACGGATCTTGCCATAACCTATCGGCGAGGGGTTCTAGCCCGGCTTCGATGGCAATTTGCCCACGTGTACGACGTTTAGGTTTGTACGGCAGGTAGAGATCTTCAAGTTCGGTTTTACTCAGGGTGCCATTAATCGCTTGACTGAGTTCATCGGTTAATTTGCCCTGCTCGGCGATGGATTTAAGAATGGATTGACGACGTTCTTCCAGCTCTCGTAGATAACCAAGCCGCGTTTCCAATTGACGTAACTGGGTATCATCCAAACCGCCGGTTACTTCTTTACGATATCGTGCGATAAACGGCACGGTATTCCCTTCATCCAACAGGCGGACGGCGGCTTCAACTTGTTCAGCCCGCGCCTGGAGTTCACTCGCAATAATGCGGCTCAGCGAATCATTCATCATCAGTTCACTATCTTGCTATCACAGGGTTGAGAAACAGGGGACAGTTATACGGATTGAAGACATAAATTGCCAGTCGCGAAGGTGGGTTTGAGATATATTCCGAAGCTTGGGCGGGCAGGCTTTGAAAACCGGAGCGCCGCCGCTAAGATGGAAAAATTTACCGCACAAGGCTTTTGACTGGATGAAAACGAAACTAATCACCCGGGGCGGTTACAATAAGCTGCGGGCTGAACATGACCATCTCTGGAACGAGAAACGCCCTGAAATTACCAAAATTGTGTCCTGGGCCGCCAGCCTTGGCGACCGGTCGGAAAATGCCGATTACACCTATAATAAACGCGTGTTGCGCCAGATAGATCGTCGGGTCAGATATTTACGTAAATGTTTGGCTGAATTAAAAATTGTGGATTATTCACCGCAGCAGGATGGCAAAGTGTTTTTTGGCGCCTGGGTTGAGGTGGAGAATGAACAGGGCGTCACGAAACGATTTCGAATTGTCGGGCCGGATGAAATCTATGGCGAAGTGAAGGATTTTATCTCTATTGATTCGCCAATGGCGCGTGCGCTAATTAAAAAAGAAGTGGATGATGAAGTGAATGTGCCGACCCCGGAAGGGATTAAAACGTGGTTCGTGAATGCGATTGAGTATGAAAAGACACTGGAAGAGTAATGTAGTCGGCGAGAAATGGTGTGAAGTTAAAGATAAGCTGCTGTTTAATATGCTTTGTAACAATTTCGGCTAGAATATAAACCAATAATAACTGTCACACTATCGCATCTTTTTTAACAATATCGGCTCAGGCAATTGCGCCTTTGGGAGTAGCGAAATGCAAGAAAATTACAAGATTCTGGTGGTCGATGATGATATGCGCTTGCGTGCATTGCTGGAGCGCTATCTCACCGAACAAGGCTTTCAGGTGCGCAGCGTAGCGAATGCCGAGCAGATGGATCGCCTGTTAACGCGTGAGTCTTTCCACCTGATGGTGCTTGACCTGATGTTACCGGGCGAAGATGGGCTCTCGATTTGTCGCCGTCTACGCAGCCAAAGCAACCCGATGCCGATCATTATGGTTACGGCAAAAGGGGAAGAGGTGGATCGGATTGTCGGGCTGGAAATTGGCGCCGATGATTACATTCCTAAGCCGTTTAACCCGCGTGAGCTTCTCGCTCGTATTCGCGCCGTGCTGCGCCGTCAGGCGAATGAGTTGCCGGGTGCGCCGTCGCAAGAAGAAGCGGTGATTGCATTTGGTAAATTTAAGCTCAACCTCGGTACCCGCGAAATGTTCCGTGAAGATGAGCCGATGCCGTTGACCAGCGGCGAGTTTGCCGTATTAAAAGCGTTGGTCAGCCATCCTCGCGAGCCGCTCTCGCGCGATAAGCTGATGAATCTGGCGCGTGGCCGCGAATATAGCGCGATGGAACGTTCTATCGATGTGCAGATCTCTCGTCTGCGTCGTATGGTGGAAGAAGATCCGGCCCATCCACGCTATATCCAGACAGTTTGGGGTCTGGGTTATGTCTTCGTGCCGGACGGCAGTAAGGCATGAGGCGATTCCGCTTCTCTCCCCGCAGTTCGTTTGCCCGAACGCTCCTATTGATCGTTACCTTGCTGTTTGTCAGCCTGGTAACGACCTATTTGGTGGTACTCAACTTCGCCATCCTTCCTAGTTTGCAACAGTTCAATAAAGTCTTGGCCTACGAAGTACGTATGTTGATGACAGACCGGTTGCAGTTGGAGGATGGTACGCAGCTTGAAGTCCCGCCTGCGTTTCGGCGTGAGATTTATCGCGAACTGGGTATCTCTTTATATACCAATGCAGCGGCGGAAGAGAGCGGGCTGCGCTGGGCGCAGCACTATAAGTTTCTGAGCGATCAGATGGCGCAGCAGCTTGGCGGCCCGACGGATGTGCGGGTTGAAGTGAATAAAAACTCGCCGGTTGTGTGGTTAAAAACCTGGCTGTCGCCGGATATTTGGGTGCGGGTGCCGTTAACCGAAATCCATCAGGGGGATTTTTCCCCACTGTTCCGTTATACCTTGGCGATTATGCTGTTGGCGATTGGCGGCGCCTGGCTGTTTATTCGGATTCAAAACCGTCCGCTGGTCGAGCTTGAACATGCGGCGTTGCAGGTGGGGAAAGGTATTATTCCGCCACCGCTACGTGAGTATGGCGCTTCGGAAGTTCGTTCGGTAACGCGTGCTTTTAACCAGATGGCTTCCGGCGTGAAGCAACTGGCTGATGATCGCACGCTGTTGATGGCGGGCGTAAGCCACGATCTGCGTACGCCGTTGACGCGTATCCGTTTAGCGACGGAGATGATGGCCGAAGAAGATGGCTATCTTGCTGAGTCGATTAATAAAGATATTGAAGAGTGCAACGCGATTATCGAGCAGTTTATCGATTATTTGCGTACCGGGCAGGAGATGCAGACCGAGCGCGCCGATTTAAATGGCGTGTTGGGTGAGGTCGTGGCGGCGGAGAGCGGCTACGAGCGCGAGATTGAGAATGCGGTGATGCCAGCCGAATTGCTATTGGACATCAACCCGTTATCCATTAAACGCGCCGCCGCCAATATGGTGGTCAACGCCGCGCGTTACGGTAATGGCTGGATTAAGGTCAGTAGCGGCAGCGAGTTACAACGCGCGTGGTTCCAGGTGGAAGACGATGGCCCCGGCATCAAACCCGAGCAGTTGAAGCACTTGTTTCAGCCGTTTGTACGCGGCGACAGTGCGCGCAGTACTAGCGGTACCGGGCTGGGGTTGGCGATTGTGCAACGTATTATTGATGCGCATCAGGGCGCGTTGGATATTGGCGTCAGTGAACGCGGTGGGTTACGAATTCGTGCCTGGTTGCCGTTGCCGGAGAGCGATACCACTGCCCTTGCGCCTGCCGGTGATTGAGAAGAAGAACAGGGCGCTGCCTTCGCGCCCTGGCTTTCTGCCGCAGCCGGCAACGCATCAGCCGACGAGCTTTTCTGGTTAATGCAAACCTATATTTGCGGGCCTGCCTTCACCAACGCTGCGCCTGCTGGCGTATCGGTATATTTATCGAAGTTATTAATAAAACGCTGTGCTAAATCCAACGCTTTCGCCTCCCATACCGCCGGATCGGCATAGGTCGTGCGTGGATCGAGAATGCGCTCATCTACGCCTTCCAGTGCGACCGGCACTTCGAGATTAAAGATCGGCAAGGTATGGGTTGTTGCCTGCGACAGTTCACCGCTCAAAATCGCATTGATTATCGCGCGTGTCTCTTTAATCGAAATACGTTTGCCGGTGCCATTCCAGCCGGTATTCACTAAATAGGCTTCCGCGTTGACCGCCTGCATACGCTTCACCAACACTTCCGCATATTGGGTTGGATGCAGGGTTAAAAACGCGGCGCCAAAGCAGGCGGAGAAGGTTGGCGTTGGTTCAGTCACACCGCGCTCGGTACCGGCCAGCTTAGCGGTAAAACCGGAAAGAAAATGATATTGCGTCTGTTCAGCATTCAGGCGAGAAACCGGCGGCAACACGCCAAAGGCATCGGCAGTTAAAAAGATCACTTTCTGCGCATGCCCGGCTTTAGAAACCGGCTTAACAATGTTTTCTATGTGGTAAATCGGATAAGAGACGCGCGTGTTCTCCGTCTTACTACCATCGTCGAAATCAATGCTGCCATCCTCGCGCACCACCACATTTTCGAGTAGCGCATCACGGCGAATGGCATGGTAAATTTCCGGCTCGGCCTGCCTGGAGAGCTTAATTGTCTTCGCATAGCAGCCGCCTTCAAAGTTAAACACGCCGTCATCATCCCAGCCGTGCTCATCATCGCCAATCAATTGCCGTTTAGGATCGGTGGAAAGCGTGGTTTTACCGGTACCGGAGAGACCAAAGAACACTGCCACATCGCCTTGTTCCCCAACGTTGGCGGAGCAGTGCATGGAGGCAATGCCCTTCAGCGGCAGCAGGTAGTTCATAATGGCGAATAACCCTTTTTTCATCTCGCCGCCATACCAGGTCCCACCAATCAACTGCACTTTTTCGCTGAGGTTAAAAGCGACAAAATTCTCAGAATGCAGCCCCTGATGCTGCCAGTCTGGATTGGTGCACTTCGCGCCATTCATCACCACGAAATCCGGTTCGAAGCTGGCGAGGCTCTCTTCATCAGGGCGAATAAACATATTTTTGACGAAGTGCGCCTGCCAGGCCACTTCGGTAATAAAACGTACGCTCAGGCGGCTATCAGGGTTGGCGCCGCACCAGGCATCCACCACAAACAGGCGTTTGCCGGAGAGTTGCCGGGTTACCCGTGTTTTAAGCGCTTGCCAGGTTTCCTGTGAAAGCGGCTGATTATCGTTTTTGCCTTTACCCTGGTCATTCCACCACAACGTGTTGCGCGTAGCGTCATCACGCACAATGTATTTATCTTTTGGAGAGCGGCCGGTAAAAATACCGGTATCGACGGCGATAGCGCCGGACTGGGTCAGCGTACCGCGTTCATAGCCCTCAAGGTCGGGCCGGATTTCTTCCTGAAAAAGCGTGTCATAATCGGGATTATGAACCACTTCAACCGTACCAGTGATGCCATAAGCGACGAGATCCTGTGCAGACAGGCCATTAGCGCGCATATTACTGCTCCTTTTAGCGGTTTTGGGTACTGCAGAGTGTCAGTACTTCGACTTCGCGGGTGCAAATGGAAGCGCGAGTGTCAGGAATACGCATCCAATCGCATCACAATCGCGCGCAGTGTACACGCGTCGGCGGGCAGAAAAAGAACCGAGCGGTAGAAATGAGAGACGAAACGATTTTTTGCTGCAAATCAGTGCAATCTTAGGCGATTTATATTGATTTATCGCAATTTTGATCGGGAAACGGCAGTGAATAGCGTGAGATGAGGAATTAACCGGAGCGGCAATCATACCGCTCCGCCGGGGATTAATGAACCTGGGCGCTACCGTCAGTAGAGTCGTTACGAATTGCCGCAATGTCCACCGCATCATACACATAGTGGTTGCCGCAGTAGTCACAGTGCATATCAATCTGACCATCTTCCACCAGAATTTGATCGACTTCCGCCTGTGGCAACGTTTTCAGAACTTCGCCGCAACGCTCACGAGAGCAACTGCATTTAAAATTGACGTTTTGCGGCTCGTATACCGTGACCTCTTCCTGATGATACAGACGCCATAACACCTCATTGGCTGGCAACGTAATCAACTCTTCGGTTTTGATGGTTTCAGAAAGCGTCGCCAAATGGTTAAAGTCTTCAATATTACCGTCTTGCGCAGGCAGAACCTGTAATAGCAAGCCGCCAGCGCCGGATTGCCCCTGATGCTCGCCGGTGCGAATAAACAGACGCGTCGGCAACTGCTCAGAGCGCATAAAGTAATCTTCTAAGCATTCGGCCAGTGTGTCGCCTTCCAGCCCGACAACGCCCTGATAACGCTCCCCTTGTTGCGGCGTAATGGTAATCACCAAATAGCCATTGCCCACCATCTCTTTTAGGCTGCTACCGGGAGCGATATCGCCTTGCGTGCGCGCCACACCTCGCATCTCTTGCCGATTATTGCCGTTGATAACCGCAAGATTTAGCGCGCCGTCGCCCTGGAGCTGCACGGTAATGTCGCCATCAAATTTTAATGTCGCCGTCAGCAGGCTGGTTGCCACTAACAGTTCACCTAACAGTTGCTGAACCGGCTGTGGATAATCGTGCCCGGCAACCATTTCGCGCCAGGTGTTGGAGACGTTGACCAGTTCGCCGCGCACGGCGTGGTTTTCGAACAGGTAACGATGTAGTTGATCTGGATGGGACATAATTATTCTCTCAGTGTGACGACAACTTACTCGTCGCCCGTCAATTTAAATTTCATCAGGTCGCGGCGCTCTTTTTTATCCGGGCGGCGATCCGGGTGCGGCATGCTCAACGCATTCATTTTGCGCGCCAATGCCACCTTTTCACGCTTTTCAACGCTTTGCTCGGTTTCACGATAAAGCTGTTGCGCCTCAGTCGCCGGCCCACGCCGTTCGGAAATGGCTAAAATAATCACGGTACGCTCATCGTTACCCTGGCGTAAGGTCAACTCAGCATTTAGCTCAACCGTTTTACTCGGTTTGCTACGTTGCCCGTTATAGTGAACCTTACCGCCTTCGATCATTTCACGCGCGATGGCGCGGGTCTTATAGAAACGCGCAGCCCACAGCCATTTATCGAGACGTACGGTTTCTGCGGTTTTCTCTTTCATCGCGGCTCCTGAATATTTTACGCCTGGCGTGTGTACCGATATTTTTTCAGACACTCTGAAGTATGGGCGGAAAATAAGAAATCAAGAAAGGGTAGCACAAAGATGCCGTCGTCTCAGAATAGCGGCCGCACGGCCTGTATTGGGGTTAAAGAGTGGTTGAAGCACTTATCGTAATACTGTTGTATTTCAATAATTCGTGTGCGATTACGATGAATACGTTTTAACGCGAGCAGACCATTAACAACGACGCTTACGCCTAATAGTAACAGCAGTAAGGTGGTGCCCAGATAGCGCCACAAGGTTAGCGCGCCCGGCTCACTATGTAGCGCGATATGTTGAGTGCCATTAGCATCAGTACTGATATTAGTAATAATGCCGCTGGCGCTGAACGGCGTATGTAGCAACATGCCAGACAGACGTTGTAGTTCGCGCCATTGGTCTACTGCATTGTAATCAAACAGCGAAACCGTAGGTTGTGGATGGTTGACCCACTGGCGCCCTTCATCGCTTACGATCAGGAAGCCGCCAGGCGGTGGGCTGTTTAACGCTTCCGCCGCCCGGTGTGTTTCACGATAAAAGAACGAAGAGGTGGCGGTGGTGACCAGGTTCTCTAACGCTTCAGCGCTAACCGGACGTAACAACACATTCATCCCATTCAGCGAACCGGAGTCAGCGCGGCGTACCAGGGTTTCCCAATCTTTGGCATTACCCAAATTAACCAGCGCGTTTTTTAAACGAACACAGTCTTGATCCTGGCTACACAGATCTTGCGTCTTTAGCACCAGATCGGAAAAATCATCCAGCAGAATCATGCCCGATTTTTGAATGGCGGTGGCTAATTGCGGGTTGAGTTTCGGATCGGTATTGGTTTGTGGATGCAACTGCTGGCTGGTGGTGGTCAACAACGCTGCCGCTTTATCAATCACGTCCGACTGCGGTTTAGGTAGCGGAGCCGCGTTATTCCAATAGACCGCCGAACAATCAAACGGCATGAAAGCATAACTACGATTGCTTTGGTAGTTGGCAGGAATCGAACACATACCGGTTCCCGTCACTTTTAGGCTATCACCAACGTGTAGCGTGTTTTTTTCCAGATCCGCCACTGTGCTGACCTGGATGCTATCGGTGCCTTTCAGCCACGCCATACTTAACTTAATTGGCATACTCAGTGGGATCCAGGTGACCAGCAGTACCAACACCAGCAGGGAACCGCACGCCAGCACCATATTCTTTTTCCAGCGCTGAATCGGGAAGTTATGTACTTCGTCACGCAGTGAAAGGAAACGCCCTTGACGAACTACATGGCGATTAAGGTATATATCCACCTCGGTCATCTGACCCAGATCATGGGCTACGTAAGGCTGCCAGTGAGCAGGGTAAATTAAGTCAATAATTCCTAAAGAGATATTGCTCATTTGCCCCTGGTTTGACTCACTAAATAATCCCCAACGTTTTGGTGCGCCGCGCAAGCAATGAATTTCGCGTAACTCTCGTTCTGCCGGACGGCGATAGAGGAACCACACGCTGACGGCGATTAGCGCGATACCTGCGGCAACCAGCCAGGGCATCAATAAAATCGGCGTAATCAGGCTGATAAAAAACAGCAGCAAGCCGCTGCTGATGGCAACGGCTTCTCGCGTCCCGTCAGAGCGCGACAACATATGTTCTTCGCGCGACTCTTTGCGTACGCTAAGTAATTCAATATGCTCGCTTTCTTCTTTACGAATGGAAGCGTTGGTTGCCATAGGACGCACGACTGGCGGCAACGCCGATTGCTCACCGGCATAATTTAGGAGCGAGTGACCGTTAAGCGAAATAACCAACGGAATGGTCTGCGTCTTAATCAGTTCAACATAGTTTTCTTCCGCAATGTACTGCTCCCAAAGCGGCGGCAGATGGACCTCTATCGCATCAAGGTAGTAACGCCACTTTTGCGGTTCATCGGTGGAGAGGCCGTAGCGCGTAATAGCGCGCGTGACAGGATAAACTTTATTGCTTTGCGAAGTGAGGGTCAGTTTTTCCGGCGAAGAACTGGTGCCGGTTGGCAGCACCACGCGCTGTTTTTTCGCCAGTGACTCCACGTAACGTTCTACGGCGATACGTTCTTCCGGCGTTAGATTGCGGTGTGGCGGATTGATAAACGGCAGTGGTTTCGCCAACGGCGGACGATGCCGCATAGCGTACCAGAAATAAACGCCTGCAATAATTGAGCAAGCAAGTATTACCACCAGGATGATGATTATTGTGCTCATTCTTTGCTCATTCCAGCCAAACAACTGCTGACACTTTGGATGCTCACTCCGAATTATCTTAGATATAATGGTTGATTCTGGCGGGGTTGGGCAACACTGGCAACCAGCCGGACAAATAAAATAATGCACAAAATCATAAAATTAGAATAGCGATATAACAAGCCCTGTCAAAATGTTACCTGTCGAAAGCGCATTTAAGTATCAGTTTTTTCCTGGTTTTTAGTGGCGATATTGACTTTTTATTAAAACTTTTTCTTAGCATTAACAATCATTTGTTATAAAAATTGAAATTAAAACGTGCGATGATTGGATTCCCGTTATGCCTGACGCACAATGGACGCGTGTACCGCGTTTTGAACCAATGGCGGCACGGTAAATTCACCTGGCGCGCTAATCCCTGGGGCAAAAATGACCAGACAATTACAGAAACCCACCATCCTGAACGTTGAAGCCGTCGCGCGGTCTCGCCTATTTACGGTTGAAGCGGTCGATCTCGCTTTCAGTAATGGCGCAAGGCGCGTTTATGAACGCATGCGCCCTTCCGACCGGGAAGCGGTGATGATTGTGCCCATTATTGATAATGAGGTCATTTTAATCCAGGAGTATGCGGTTGGTCTGGAGAGCTATGAACTTGGCTTTCCAAAAGGGCTTATCGACCCGGGTGAAACGGTGTTTGAAGCGGCAAACCGTGAGCTAAAAGAGGAAATTGGCTTCGGCGCCGAAGAGATGAAATCGCTCAGTAAGCTCACTATGGCGCCTTCTTACTTCTCCAGTAAGATGAATATCGTCGTGGCGGAGAAGCTTTATCCTGAATCGCTGGAAGGTGATGAGCCAGAGCCGTTACCTCAGGTGCGTTGGCCGCTTGATAACCTGCTGGCGCTGCTGGAAGAGCCGGACTTTCGCGAGGCGCGTAACGTTAGCGCACTGTTCCTGGTGCGGGAGTGGTTAGTGAAGCAGGGGCGTTTAGTTTACTGAGCGTAGTAAGCAATGAGAAAAGGGGCCAGCGGCCCCTTTTTTGTTAGTAATGGCGCAGTAGATCAGAACAATTCGTGACTTTCGCCGTTATCCATCAAGGTGGTGCCGACATCGTGTACCGAATATTCCGTGGGCTGCGTACCATTGATGAAATACTCTTGCCGGGTATTGCCACCCCCGTTGGCTAACTTACCGGTACTGCGATCAATGGTCACGGTCACCACGCCGTCCGGCGGCGTTAGCGGCTCAACCGGCACGCCATCCAGCGCGCTCTTCATATAATCATCCCAGGCTGGCTGTGCGCTCTTCGCGCCGCCTTCATAGCCGGAAATCTGATCTTTAATCATACCGGAGGCGGTGGTGCGCCCTAAATCACGGCGATGATCGTCGAAGCCAATCCACACCGAGGTGACGACGCCCGGACCATAACCCGAGAACCAGGCATCTTTTGAACTATTGGTGGTACCGGTTTTACCGCCGATATCATTACGTTTTAGATCACGCGATGCGCGCCAACCGGTACCCATCCAACCCGGTTCACCGAATATGTTCGAATTAAGCGCGCTTTTAATCAGGAAGGAGAGCGGCGTATTGATCACATGCGGCGCATACTGTTGCTCGCCATCCTGCTGCGCTTGTGCAGAGGTGACCTGCTCAAGCTGCGGTTGCGGTACTGCTACATTCGGACCTTGTTGCGAAACCGCGACGTTTTCCACGCTATCTTCGCTGAGCGCCACCGCTTTTTTGGTATCGCCATAAATTACCGGCAAATTGCACTGCGGGCAGGCGATTTTAGGTTTCACTTCAAACACGGTTTTACCCTGTTCATCTTCAATCTTACGAATGAAGTAAGGGTCGACCAGGAAACCGCCGTTGGCCATGACCGCATAACCGCGCACTAACTGCATCGGTGTGAACGAGGCCGAACCCAGTGCGAGGGACTCGGTATGCACAATATTTTGCGCCGGGAAGCCGAAGCGCTGCAGATACTCTGCCGCATAGTCAACGCCCATTGCGCGCATTGCACGCACCATCACCACGTTTTTCGACTCACCTAACCCCTGGCGGAGACGAATCGGGCCATCATAACTCGGCGGTGAGTTCTTCGGTCGCCAGTCAGAACCGGCACCGGCATCCCAACGTGAAATAGGAACATCGTTCAGGATAGAAGCCAGCGTCAGGCCGCGATCCATCGCTGCGGTATACAGGAAGGGTTTAATATTGGAGCCCACCTGGCGCAGCGCCTGCGTCGCACGGTTGAATTTACTTTGATTAAAGTCGAAACCGCCAACCAGCGCGCGAACCGCGCCATCATGCGGATCGAGTGAAACCAGCGCCGAGTTAACATCTGGCACTTGCGCCAGCCACCAATCGTTATCAACCTGGCGCACCCAAATTTGCTGGCCGGGTTGCACCACTTGAGTCACGGTTTTCGGCGTCACGCCCTGCAACGTATCGGACTTATAAGGCCGCGCCCAACGCATCCCTTCCATTCGCAAGGATACCGTACTGCCATCGCGCATCAGGGCGGTAGCTTCATCGTTATTTGCCGTCGTAACGACTGCCGGATACAACGGGCCATAGATCGGTAAATCTTTCAGCGATTTCAGAATTTCGCTACGTCCCCACGCTGCTTCACCCACTTTCCACAGCACGTTGGACGGGCCACGATAGCCGTGGCGCATGTCGTAAGCAATAACGTTATTGCGCACCGCATCTTGGGCAGCGGTTTGGAGCTTACGCGTCACGGTGGTGTAGACTTTGAAGCCATCGGTATAGGCATTGTCGCCGTAGCGTTTCACCATTTCCTGACGCACCATTTCACTTAAATAAGGTGCGGAGAAGACGATTTCCGGGCCGTGATAAACCGCGACCAGCGGTTCGTTGCGTGCCTGATCGTATTGCTGCTGTGTGATGTAATGCTGATCAAACATACGCGCCAGCACCACATTACGGCGAGCCAGCGCACGATCGTGTGAATACAACGGGTTAAAGGTTGATGGCGCTTTCGGCAAACCGGCAATGACGGCCATTTCGCCTAGCGACAGTTGGCTAACGTCTTTACCAAAGTAGACGTGCGCTGCCGCGCCGACACCATAAGCGCGGTAACCCAGATAAATTTTATTCAGATACAGTTCAAGAATTTCATCTTTATTGAGCAATTGCTCAATACGGATCGCCAGAAAAGCTTCCTTAATCTTACGCATCAGGGTGCGTTCAGGGCTAAGGAAAAAGTTACGCGCCAACTGTTGCGTAATGGTACTGGCGCCCTGCGATGCATGGCCGGAGACCAGCGCGACGCTGGCGGCGCGGAAAATACCAATCGGATCGACGCCGTGATGCTCATAGAAGCGGCTATCTTCGGTGGCGATAAAGGCCTTCACCATCTCGGGCGGGATCTGCTGTAGCGTCAATGGAATACGACGCTTCTCGCCATATTGGGCAATCAGCTCGCCATCCGCACTGTAGATCTGCATTGGTGTCTGGAGCCGAACATCTTTCAGCGTATTCACATCGGGTAGCTGCGGTTCAACATATTTATAGAGGCCGTAAACCGAGCCGGCTCCCAGCAAGATGCAACACACTGCAAGGATTAAAAAATACTTTACGAACTTCACCTGAGATTTCCCATTTAATGTCGTTTGGGCAGTTTATAAACAATCGCGCGGTAGTATAAAGGCAAGCCTGACGCTTTGATACGACCTTTTTATGTAACCGACGATATGGAGATCGCGCGAAAATGGCTTTTCAGACATGGCAAATTGGCCTGGATATCCAAAATGGGCAGCTTTGCGCCCTGGGTATCCAACGTCGACGTAACGGTTGGCAACTGCGTCACTGGTGGCAACATGCGTTGCCGGACGATACGTTAACCAACGGTATCCTGCAACGTGCGCCGGAACTGATCGCGTTATTGTCGCAGTGGCGGGCTCAGCTTCCGCGCTACTTTTCGCTGCGGGTCGGGTTCCCACCTCAGGGCGTGCTGCAGCGTCAATTCAGGTTACCTGCCGCATCATTACGCGAACCAGAGTGTAGTCGTTATGTTAGCGCGGCGGCGAGACGACTATTCCCAATTGCGCCTGAAATGCTGGCGTTGGACTACCGTGCTACCTCGGGTGACGAGATTAACATCACCGCCACGCGTAAGGAGACGCTGTCACAGTGGCTAGCCTGCCTGAGCGCGGCAGGTCTGTGCGCTGACATTTTTGAACTCACCCCAGCGGCGCTGTGGTCGCTGGCACAGGTACTGGAGCTACCGCCTAACGCGGTACTGGTACATCAGCTTTCCGACCATTGGTTGTGGTGTGGCAAAAACCCGACGACGCAGCCGCCAGGCTGGTGCTCAACCGCCAATGCGTCTGATATTTCGGCGTTACGCGCGAGCTATCTAGATAAACACTCCCTGATCTATTTCAGCGCCGACCGGCCTGGTTTACCGGCCGGGGTTGATGCGTTACGGCCACTGGAAGCATTACAGCTAATGCAGCCGCCGTTGCCGGTATATAGCGGCGTATTTTCATTGGCGATGGGCCTGGCGTTCAGGCCGGAGGACGCATGATGGTATGGGTCAATCTCCTTCCATGGCGTGAGGCACGGCTACTGCGGCGGTGGCGCCAATGGCGGATGTTAATCATAGGCTCGCTGGTCATCGCTTTAGCGGTAAATATTCTCTGGATTAGTGTGTTGGTAAGTACCAACAATCACTTGCAACGGGCTGTCAGCGAGGCTGGCGCAGCCCGGCAACAGGCGGATAAAGCGGCAAGGTATCGACAAGAGGCGTTGCAGCAGCAATTACAGCTACTCCAGCGGTGGCAGCAGAAGCAGCATCAATATCTGCAGTCTCAAGCGTGGCTAGATTTCGTCGAAAGGTTGGGGGGACGGTTACCGCAAAGTGTGTGGCTAACCGCGTTACAAAAAACGGCGGCGTCACTGCGTTTCGCTGGATTAAGCCTGTCAGTGGATGACATTGCGCTCTTGACTCGGCAGCTTGGTGAGTTGGGCTTATTTCGCCGCGTTAATGGCGGCGCGATTGAGCAACACACTTCCGGGGCGCTGAGTTTTACCTTAACCGCGATGCTGGAGGGGGAAAAGGAAGATGAATGAGTTACGCAGGCGTTGGCTATCGGCGCACTACGCGGTACGTAGTTTTACTTGGTTGGCGTTTATTGGCGGCGGCGGGTTGCTAACGTTTTGGCTGTGGATTCAGCCGCAGCGTGAGTTAGGGCAACAACTACGCCAGGAAGCACATCAATTAGCGCAGGCGTATCGGATACGTTTTGAGGCGCTACGTCAGCCGCCCTTATTGCACGACGTTTTGACAGAGAATACGCGCTTACGAATGTTGTTGAGCGAGAGGAGTAACCGGTTTTCGCTCACCGTTCTGTTGGCGCAGAGCGGGGGGGAGTTGGCGCACTGGCGGCCTGATGCCGCTGGAGGGATGTTGGGGCTACGGCTCAGTTGGGCACAGCTTATTCGCGTTTTTAGCTATCTGCATGGCGTGCGGCCGCTGCCGGATTATCCGCATTTCACAATCCAGCGTAGCGGTAACCAGTTGCTGGCTCAGTTTACCTTGCGTCTTACCGATGAAGAGTAATCTCCTCGGCTGTGGGTTGATGCTAATAGTCGGCGGCGCTGATGCTCGCGATCCGTTTGAGCCGCCCAGAACTGCGCGCTGCCAACAGACGGTTCCCGCGCTGAATGGCTGGCGTTTGCAGGGCATTATCGGTAATGGCGAGAGGTTTTTAGGCTGGCTCCGGTCGCCGGAAGGTAAGGTGGTGGTCGGGGCACCCGGGCGGGCGTTTCCACTTCCTTTTTGGCGCGTCACGCAGGTACAGGCGTTCAGCATTACGCTGATCGCGCAACAGAGCTGTCAGCCGCTGACGGTACAACTTCGACTACAGGATGTGAAGCATGAAGACAGGGATGGTGTTTCTGTTGGCGTGGCTGATATGGCCCGCGGTAGCACGGGAGAATGATCAACCGCTCTCGTTAGCGTTCGATAATGCGCCAGTCTCTGATGTTTTACAGGCGCTGGCTGAGTATCAACAGCTTAACCTGGTGATAGCGCCCGGTGTCGAAGGGCGGCTCTCGTTGCGTTTGCAAGCGGTTCCCTGGCGTCAGGCGTTGACGCTGGTGGCGCGCATGTCGCAGTTAGTGATTGAAACCGAAGGCAATGTATTGATGGTTTTTCCACACAGTTGGCAGCGTGAACAACAACAACGCCAGCAGGATGTTCGCGCAAAGGCACAGCAGAATCAGCCGCTTGGTAATCTCACGCTGGTGTTGCACTACGCCGATGCAGCAGCCATACGTGAAAATCTGCTCGCAGAACGTGAAAATTTAATGAGTCCACGCGGCAGCGTCATTGTCGACACGCGTACTAATGCCTTGTTAATACGAGACACGTCAGCGGCGCAGGAGGAAGTCGCGCGTTGGGTGAAAGCATTGGATGTGCCGCTCGAGCAGGTAGAGTTGGCGGCACATATTGTGACCATTGGTGAAGAGCATTTGCGCGAGCTGGGCGTGAACTGGGCAACCGGCGGCGCGGAGCAGATTAACCAGGCGCTAAGAAATCCGCATTTTGGCGTTGATCTGGCGGTTAATAACCCGGCAATGACCGCTGGGTTCACGCTTGGCCGGCTGGATGGTCGCTTACTCGATCTGGAACTGAGCGCGCTTGAACGAGAAGACCAGGTGGAAATTATCGCTAGCCCACGCTTGTTCACCTCACATCAACAACCCGCCAGCATTAAGCAAGGAACCGAAATTCCTTACGAAGTGGCGAATGGCAGCAATGGCGCAACCCGTATTGAGTTTCGCGAAGCGGTGTTAGGGATGGAGGTTACGCCATCGGTTCAGCCAAACGGGCGAATCTTACTGAAGTTACATTTGAGCCAGAATGTACCGGGGCGCACGTTGCGGCATGGCGATAGCGAAGTGCTCACCATTGATAAACAAGAGATTGATACCCAGGTAACCTTAAAAGATGGTCAAACGCTGGCGTTGGGCGGTATTTTTCAGCAACAGAAAAGTCAGGGGCGTAATGCGGTGCCGTTACTGGGGAAGATTCCGTTACTGGGGGCATTATTTCGGCATCAGATTGATGAGCGAAAACGGCGTGAACTGGTGATCTTTATCACGCCGCGTCTGATTCGTGACCCCTGATCGCTTTTCCACACACATCGGGCTTTACAACGCTTTTTTTCACGGATTGCGCGCATATGCGTTTGACGTAAGGGCGGAATTAGCTTACAAGGTTTAGCGATTTTGACTTTTGGGCCACGAAGCCTGGTACCTGAAGTAGATTACCGTTTTAGATCGCGTGGTCCAGGCGCAGCTTATGCCGCAGCGCGGTCATTAAAATAAAGCGGACTGAAGCGTCGGAGCCGGCGCGCAATGAGCAGGCAATTTATTCGGTTGCCAAACGACCTTGAGTATTGAGATAATTTTTCGTCTGACTCTCGCACTATCGCTCATGAGGTTTCAGTTCATGTCCCGCCAGCGTAAACGCGCTGAACGCGGGGTATCATCCACGAATGTCTTAGTAATACCGAAAAAATGGCAGAGAAACGCAATATCTTTCTGGTTGGGCCTATGGGTGCCGGCAAAAGCACTATTGGTCGTCAGTTAGCTCAGCAACTCAATATGGAATTTTACGATTCCGATCAAGAAATTGAGCGACGTACCGGAGCGGATGTGGGCTGGGTGTTCGACGTTGAAGGCGAAGCCGGCTTTCGCGATCGTGAAGAAAAAATCATCAACGAACTCACCGAGAAGCAGGGCATTGTCTTGGCGACCGGTGGTGGTTCCGTGAAATCCCGTGAGACGCGTAACCGTCTCTCCGCCCGCGGCGTTGTGGTCTACCTGGAAACCACTATCGAAAAACAACTGGCTCGCACACAGCGCGATAAAAAACGTCCTTTACTGCAGGTTGATTCACCGCCGCGTGAAGTGCTGGAAGCGCTGGCTGGCGAACGTAACCCGCTGTATGAAGAAATCGCCGATGTGACGATTCGTACCGACGATCAAAGCGCTAAGGTCGTGGCGAACCAGATCATTAACATGTTGGAAAAAAATTAACACGGCCTGCGGCCATAGCGAAAAGGTGTACAGCGTCATGGAGAGGATTACCGTCACTCTGGGAGAGCGTAGCTACCCAATTACCATTGCCGCCGGACTGTTTAACGATCCGGCTTCTTTTTGGCCGCTGAAAGCGGGCGATCGGACGATGTTGGTAACCAATCAGACGCTGGCACCGCTGTACCTTGAGCCCCTGCGCCAACGGCTTGAAAGCGCTGGTGTGAAGGTTGATCAAGTTATTCTGCCGGATGGCGAGCAGTATAAAACGCTGGCGGTAATGGAGCAGGTGTTCACCGCGCTGCTGGAGAAAGTGCATGGGCGTGACACGACGTTGGTCGCGTTGGGTGGCGGGGTAATCGGCGATCTGACTGGGTTCGCTGCCGCCAGTTATCAACGCGGCGTTCGCTTTATTCAGGTTCCCACCACACTGTTGTCACAGGTCGACTCTTCGGTCGGCGGTAAAACCGCCGTCAACCATCCGCTTGGCAAAAACATGATTGGGGCGTTTTACCAGCCAGCATCGGTGGTTATCGATCTGGACTGTTTGAAAAGCTTACCGCTGCGTGAGTTAGCGTCGGGCATGGCGGAAGTCATTAAGTACGGCATTATTTTGGACGGTGAGTTTTTCAACTGGCTAGAACAGAATCTTGATGCCTTAATGGCGCTGGATGGCGAGGCGATGGCATGGTGTATTCGTCGTTGCTGCGAATTGAAAGCCGAAGTAGTGGCCGCCGATGAGCGTGAGATGGGGCAACGCGCGCTGCTAAACCTTGGGCATACTTATGGTCATGCGATTGAAGCGCATATGGGCTATGGGAATTGGCTGCATGGTGAGGCGGTGGCCGCAGGGATGGTGATGGCCGCACGGACCGCAGAGCGCCTTGGGCAGTTTAGCGCGGCGGATACCGATCGGATTATCGCGTTACTTCGTCGGGCGGGTCTTCCGGTAAACGGCCCGGCAAATATGCCGGCGGAAGCGTATTTGCCGCATATGATGCGTGATAAGAAAGTGCTGGCCGGTGAGTTACGCCTGGTGCTACCTCTCGCGATCGGCAAAGCCGAGGTGCGCGGCGGTGTGGCACATGATATTGTTTTGGCTTCAATCGAAGATTGTCAGCCAGCCTGAATCACAGTGAGTCAGTTGTAAATGCCGGGTACAGGAAGGTATCGGTATATGCCGCTAAACGGGAGGAGGTTAAATGGACGAGTTTAAACCGGAAGACGAGTTAAAACCTGACGCCAGTGACCGCCGTCCGACGCGGTCACGCAAAACGTCTTCTGCGCCGAAAGTGCCGGTTTCACGTCAGCATATGATGATGGGTATCGGTATTTTGGTGTTGTTGTTACTGGTTATCGGCATTGGCTCCGCCCTGAAAGGGCCGAGCGACAGTTCGTCTTCTCAGCCGACCGCGGGCAATAACGCCGCTTCCGGTAACAATGCGGCTAACGGCAATGCGCCTGCTAATGCTAATGGTGGCGAGAAAAATATCGATCTCTCCGGCTCATCCTCCATGAGCGGCCAGACACCTGCTTCACCGTCCGGCGGCGAGAACGCTTCCGGCACCGCGGCGCAAAATACTCCTCCTCCTTCACCACAGGAATTGAGCGCGCCGCCGGTTTCCAACACGCCAACGCAAGCTGCGCCAGTGCAGGCGCCGCAAAACCAACAACGGGTTGAATTACCGGGCGATCTGAATTCCGCGTTGAATAATCAGCAGGGGCAGGTTGACGCTGCTACACAAGGTGCGGCCAATAGCAGCTCATTGCCGACCGCGCCGGCAACGGTAAGCGGCACGGCAGGTAATACCAACCCGCAGCCGGTGAATAAACCCGCACCGCACCATACGGCATCGCACAACACGAAACCGGCGGCAACGCATAAACCAACGGCGAACAAACCCGCCGCGCAGGCTCAACGCCCAACGGCTTCTGCTCACAATGCCAGCTCAGGTCATAGTAGCGTTAGCGCGGCCAATAGCGCAGCGCCCGGCGGTAGCTACACGCTGCAACTGAGTAGCGCATCGCGTCAGGATACCTTGAACGCCTGGGCGAAAAAGCAAAATCTCAGTGCTTATCATGTTTATCAGACCACCCGTAACGGGCAGCCTTGGTATGTGCTGGTTAGCGGTTCCTACGCGACACCTGCGGAGGCGAAACGTGCGGTTGCTTCGTTGCCTGCTGAAGTTCGTGCGCAGAACCCCTGGGTTAAGCCAGTTAGCCAGGTAAAAAAGGAAGCAGGTAAGTAGCCATTGAATGGCGGGGGCATCAAACCTACGCCGCGCGGCCAGATGAAGCTCGCTTTGTCTGACCGTGCTTATATTAGCTAAAGCGCAGATATGCTGTCGGTAAAACCACAGCCAGACGGGTAGAAGTAAGTAAAACGACGGCATGAAAAAACATCGCGCTTTTTTGAAATGGGCGGGGGGGAAGTACCCGCTATTGGACGATATTCGACGACATCTTCCACCGGGTGATTGTCTGGTTGAACCTTTTGTTGGTGCCGGATCGGTTTTTCTAAACACCGATTATCCGCGCTACATTTTGGCGGATATTAACAACGATCTGATTAACCTTTACGACATCGTCAAAACCCGTACCGCAGAGTTTATTCGCGATGCGCGTGTGCTGTTCACGCCAGAAGCTAACGATAGCCTCTTTTACTATGCTCATCGCAGCGAATTTAATGCCAGTAATGATCCCTATCGCCGGGCATTATTGTTCCTCTATCTAAACCGCCATTGTTACAATGGGTTATGCCGCTACAATCTCAGCGGCGAATTTAATGTTCCGTTTGGGCGTTATAGCAAACCCTATTTTCCGGAAGAAGAGCTGAATTGGTTTGCCGAGCAGGCGCAAAAAGCGACCTTTGTCTGTGAATCGTACGATGTTACGCTGAATAAAGCGCAGGTGGGGTCGGTGGTGTATTGCGATCCCCCCTATGCGCCGCTTTCTGCGACGGCAAACTTTACCGCTTACCACACCAATAGTTTCAGCCTGCGCGAGCAGCAGCATTTGGCTGAATTGGCGACAAAGCTGGCGCAGGAAAACCGTATTCCGGTGCTGATTTCGAACCACGATACCGTGTTGACACGCGAGTGGTATCAACAAGCCGTTCTTCATGTGGTGAAGGCACGGCGTACAATCAGCAGAAGTATTAATGGTCGCAATCAGGTTGACGAACTGTTGGCTCTCTATCGCTAGCGTTTTTCGTCCGCGACCAACGTATTTAGTCAGTGACCGCACTGGCGCACAAATTGGGAGAAACGGATGAAACAGTTTTTACTCGCTCCATCAATCTTGTCGGCAGACTTTGCCCGCCTGGGGGAAGACACGGCGAAAGCGTTAGCCGCTGGCGGCGATGTCGTGCATTTTGATGTGATGGATAATCACTATGTGCCGAATCTGACGATGGGCCCGATGGTGCTGAAAGCGCTGCGTGATTACGGTATCACTGCGCCGATCGATGTTCATCTGATGGTGAAACCGGTTGATAGCCTGATTCCACAATTTGCTAAAGCAGGCGCCAGTTTTATCACTTTCCACCCGGAAGCCTCTGAGCATGTCGATCGTACTCTGCAACTGATTAAAGAACACGGTTGTAAAGCCGGTCTGGTGCTTAATCCGGCCACCTCGCTCAGCGAGTTGGAGTACGTGATGGATAAGCTGGATATTATTTTGCTGATGTCGGTGAACCCAGGCTTTGGCGGTCAATCGTTTATTCCCGGCACGCTGAATAAGCTGCGCCAGGCGCGCAAGCTCATTGATGAGAGCGGTTACGATATTCGCCTTGAGGTAGATGGCGGGGTTAAGATCGACAACATTGCCGAGATCGCCGCCGCCGGTGCGGATATGTTTGTCGCGGGATCGGCGATTTTTGGCCATCCGGATTACAAAAAAGTCATTGATGATATGCGTAACGAACTGGAGAAGTCCCGTCATGGCTCATTTCACTAATATTCGTGGGTTGGCGTTCGATCTGGATGGGACGTTAGTCGATAGCGCGCCAGGCTTGGCGGATGCATTAGGCCAGGCTTTAAACGCTATGGACCTCCCGGCGCCGGGTGTGGAGCGCGTCTCCACTTGGATTGGTAACGGCGCGGATATTATGGTCGAGCGTACCCTTACTTGGGCGCTAAACCGTAAGCCAGAAGCGGACGAACAGCGCGATACACGCGTATTGTTTGACAAATATTATGCGGCAACGGTCAACAGCGGCAGTACCTTGTTCCCGCATGTGGCGGCTAGCCTGGAAAAACTGGCGGCCCATGACCTTCCGCTGGCAATTGTCACCAATAAGCCGACCCCGTTTGTCGCGCCATTGCTGGAGACATTGGGCATTGCCCGCTATTTCTCGCTGATTATTGGCGGTGACGATGTGGTGGCGAAAAAGCCGCATCCGGCACCGATTTTCCTTGTATTAGGCAAATTTGGCCTGTTACCGCAAGAGCTGCTCTTTGTCGGTGATTCGCGCAATGATATTCTGGCGGCGCAAGCGGCGGGATGCCCTTGCGTAGGGATGACGTTTGGCTACAACTACGGTGAGTCGATTACCACCAGTAATCCGAACCTTGCGCTGGACGATTTTAACGATCTTTTGCCCGCTTTAGGGCTGTAATTATCAGGATATAAAGTATGAGCAAACCCATCGTATTTAGCGGCGCACAGCCTTCTGGCGAATTGACCATTGGTAACTACATGGGTGCGCTGCGTCAGTGGGTCAATATGCAGGATGATTACCACTGCATATATTGTATTGTCGACCTGCACGCCATCACGGTACGTCAGGATCCGGTAGCGTTGCGTAAAGCGACGCTGGATACGCTGGCGCTGTATTTGGCCTGCGGTATCGATCCGGCGAAAAGCACCATATTCGTGCAGTCGCACGTACCGGAACATACGCAACTGGGCTGGATCCTGAATTGCTACACCTATTTCGGTGAGCTAAGCCGCATGACGCAATTCAAAGATAAATCCGCGCGCTATGCGGAAAATATCAACGCCGGGCTGTTTGATTATCCGGTACTGATGGCGGCGGATATTTTGCTGTATCAAACTAACCAAGTGCCGGTTGGCGAAGATCAAAAACAGCATCTGGAGCTGAGCCGTGATATTGCCCAGCGGTTTAATACCCTTTACGGTGAGGTGTTTAAGGTACCTGAGCCGTTTATCCCGAAATCCGGCGCGCGCGTCATGTCATTGCTTGAGCCGACCAAAAAAATGTCCAAGTCGGATGAAAACCGCAATAACGTGATCGGTTTGCTGGAAGATCCGAAATCAGTAGTGAAAAAAATCAAACGTGCGGTTACCGATTCAGACGAGCCGCCAGTGGTGCGTTATGACATTAAACAGAAAGCCGGGGTTTCTAACCTGCTGGATATTTTGTCTGCGGTGACCGGCAAGCCGATTCCACAACTGGAACAAGAGTTCGAAGGCCAAATGTACGGCCACTTGAAAGGGGCGGTTGCCGATGCGGTCTCTGGCATGTTAGGAGAGCTGCAGGCGCGTTACCATCAGTTCCGTAGTGATGAGGCTTACCTTGAGCAGGTGATGCGTGACGGTGCGAATAAAGCGCGCGCGCAGGCGCAAGAGACGCTGAAAAAAGTGTACCAGGCGGTGGGGTTTGTCGCCCAACCGTAAGGTGATGACGAATACTCAACTGTCAGTATTGATGCCCGCCCGCCTTCCGGCGCGCGGGCATTTTTTCGCTCAGAACCAGCGTAATTTCTCACGAAGCGCGACCACTTCACCGACAATGATCAAGCTGGGGCTTTTGACCTGGGTCGCCAGGCTTGCTAACTGCGTTAATTCCCCGCTCACGACCCGCTGGTTTACCGTGGTGCCGTTTTCGACCAGCGCAACCGGCATAGTGGTGCGCATTCCATGGGTTATCAATTGGTGTTGAATCTCAGCCGCCTGCGATAACCCCATGTAAAACACCAGCGTTTGATGATCTGCGGCCATTCGCGACCATTCCAGCGCGCCATTCTGCTGGAGATGACCGGTGACCAGGCGTACGCTTTGCGCATAATCACGGTGGGTTAAGGGGATACCGCTATACGCTGAACAGCCGGAGGCGGCGGTAATGCCCGGCACGACCGAAAAGGGAATATCGGCGCCCAGTAGCGCTTCCAACTCTTCCGCTCCGCGCCCAAAGATAAACGGGTCGCCGCCTTTAAGACGCACCACGCGCTTTCCGCGCTGCGCTTGTTGCAGCAGGATCTGATTGATTTCTTCCTGTGGCACGCAGTGAAAACCAGCGCGTTTACCGACGAAGATGCGCTCCGCATCGCGACGCGTCAGGTTCATGATCTCATCGGACACCAGCCGGTCATACACCACAATATCGGCTTGCTGAATTTGTTGCAGCCCTTTCAGAGTGAGCAAGCCCGCATCGCCGGGCCCGGCGCCGACCAGTACCACTTCACCACGATGTTCTAACGGCTCGCTAAATAGCGTTTCTTTGAGTTGTTCAACCCGTTGTTGATCATCATTAGCCAGCGATTGCGCCAGGCGATCGCTACTGAAGAGCTTTTCCCAGAAACGGCGGCGTAATGCGGGAGAGGGCAAAGTGGCTTTGACTCGCTGGCGCAAAGCACCGGCAAAATCGGCCAGTTTCCCCAAATGCTGCGGTAGCATTGCTTCCAGCTTTTCCCGCAGTAAGCGCGCCAGCACCGGCGCCCGGCCCCCGGACGAGACGGCGATCATTAACGGCGAGCGATCGATAATCGAGGGCATAATCACACTGGCGCTTTCCGGCGCATCAACCACATTGCAAAAAATACGTCGTGATTCTGCCTCGGCGCTCACCTGTTGATTGAGCGCTTCGTCATTGGTAGCGGCAATAACTAACCAACAATCATCGAGTAATTCAGGCGTAAAGGCATCGTAAATCAGAGTAACGCTGTGGGTCTGCCGCCAGTGGAGGAATTGTGGAGCAAACTCACGGGAACACACACGTAAATCCGCACCGGCATCCAGCAATAACCGGGCTTTACGCTCGGCAACCTCACCGCCGCCGATCAGCAGGCAGGCTTTACCGCGTAGTTGACAAAATAGGGGAAGAAAATCCATACGCACGCTCAGCAGAAAGCAGGGCTACAACGCCCGGAAAAGGCGACTTTTCGGTCGTAGGGCAACCTGAGGCTGCGATGACCGTATTAAGCGCTATTAAACTACAAACAGAGGCGTAAAGCATGCGGCACAGTCGCCCACCGAAGCGGGCGACCCATACCGGCGGTTTACGGTTAGAGATGTACTTCAACCTGGCCGTTATTTACTCGCACCGCATAGGCGGCAACCGAGTAATTTTCATCTTCCAGGCACAGGCCATCACTGAGACGGAAGCGCTGTTTTTTCAGTGGGCTGGCGACCCACAACGCCTGCTGGTGCTCGGCAATGATACCGCGTGACAGCACGCTCGCTTCGGCGAAGGGATCAATATTGCTGATGGCGTAGAGCTGTTCATCAGCGCGTGGGCGGAAAATCGCGACCTGTTTATCGCCCAAGAGCGCACAGACACCGGTAGCCGGTAAAATCTGCTCAAGTTTACAGACGGTTTGCCACTGGCTCATACATTTTCCTCCTCGGCGATGATTTTCACCGCGATGCGTTCGACAGGCCGCGCCGGGCGATGCTGTGCGCGCTCTGTGACCACTTGCACGTTTGGATCGCGCAGCGGGCTATTAATAAAGTGGGCAAACCGCGATTGCTGCTGTGGATCGTTAACGGTTTCAGTCCATTCACACACCACCGCCGCGCGCAGACGCGCGATTTCCGCTTCCAGATGGTCATTAAGGCCGAGTTTGTCCTCAACGATGACTTTGCGCAGATAATCAATACCGCCGTCGAGGCTTTCCAGCCACAATGAGGTGCGTTGCAGTTTATCGGCGGTGCGAATGTAGAACATCATGAAACGGTCAAGATAACGTACCAGCGTATCTCGATCGAGATCGGCGGCCAGCAAGTCGGCATGGCGAGGCTTCATCCCGCCGTTACCACAGACATACAGGTTCCACCCCTTCTCGGTGGCGATAATCCCGACATCTTTACCTTGAGCTTCCGCACACTCACGGGTGCAACCAGAGACGCCGAACTTCATTTTGTGTGGGGTACGAATGCCCTTATAGCGATTTTCCAGCTCAATACCAAACCCAAGACTGTCACCGACGCCGAAGCGGCACCAAGTGCTACCCACGCAGGTTTTTGCCATACGTAGCGCTTTCGCATAGGCATGACCGGTTTCAAACCCGGCATCAATCAGCAGTTTCCAAATCGCCGGTAGATCATCTTTTTGCGCACCGAACAGGCCCAGGCGTTGAGAACCGGTAATTTTGGTGTAGAGATTAAACTGCCTGGCGATAGAGCCAACCGCCACCAACCCTTCCGGCGTAATTTCTCCCCCGGCGGAACGTGGGATCACCGAATAGGTACCGTCCTTCTGGATATTGCCGAGGAAGTTATCGTTACTATCCTGCAATGGCGTGTGCTGCGGTTTCAGCACATATTCGTTCCAGCAGGAGGCCAGCAATGAGGCCACGGTCGGTTTACATACTTCGCACCCATAGCCGCTGCCATATTTGCTTAGCAACGCATCAAAGGTTTTGATCTCATCGACCCGGATCAGATGGTAAAGCTCTTGGCGTGAATAGGCGAAGTGCTCGCACAGGCTGTGGTTCACCTCAATCCCCTGGCGGCTCAATTCTGCATTCAGGACTTGGGTAATCAACGGTACACAACCACCACAGCCGGTGCCTGCTTTGGTTTCAGCTTTGATCGCCGCCACAGTATGGCAGCCTTTCATTACCGCGCTGACGATGTCGCCTTTTGAAACATCGAAGCAGGAGCAGATTTGCGCGCTATCCGGCAATGAGTCAACGCCGATAGCCGGTTTATCGCCGCCGGCATGCGCGGGAAGGATGAGAGAGTCGGGATGCTCCGGCAATTCGATTTGGTTCAACGCCAGTTGTAGCAGATTGCCGTAATCACTGGTATCACCCACTAACACTGCGCCCAGCAAGGTTTTATTATCCGCGCTCACCACCAGGCGTTTATAGATGGACTGACTTTCATCAAGGTAAACGTAGCTACGCGCGCCTTCGGTGCGACCACGCGCATCGCCGATGCCGCCCACGTCAACGCCAAGCAGTTTCAGTTTGGCGCTCATATCCGCGCCGCTAAATTGATTTTCACGGCCCAGTAAATGGTCGCAGGTTACCTGCGCCATCTTATAGCCGGGCGCCACCAGCCCAAAAATGCGATCGTTCCAGGCGGCGCACTCACCAATGGCATACACATCCGGGTCGGCAGTTTGGCAACTATCGTTAATGACAAACCCGCCGCGTGCGCCAACCGGTAAATCACACTGTTTCGCCAGTTTATCCTGCGGGCGAATACCGGTAGAGAACACAATAAAATCCACGTCTAGCTGGCTACCGTCGGCGAACATCAGTGTTTTACCGGTGGTGTCGTTATGGACAATTTCACGGGTATTTTTGCCGGTGTGAACCCGCACACCCATTTGTTCGATTTTTTGGCGTAACTGTTGGCCGCCCATTTCATCTAACTGTTCACCCATCAATACCGGGGCGAACTCAATGACGTGTGTCTCTATGCCGAGGTTTTTTAAGGCGCCAGCGGCTTCCAACCCTAACAAACCACCGCCGATTACCGCGCCGCGCTTGCTGCGACGGGCGCAGGCTTCGATGGCGTTGAGATCTTCAATGGTGCGATAAACAAAACAGTCATTCCCTTCGGCACCCTTGATTGGCGGCACCCACGGATAAGAACCGGTGGCGATAACCAGTTTGTCATAGCCAACGGTGCGACCACTGCTGGAGTGAATGATTTTTTCCTGGCGGTTTAGGGTGATGGCTCGCTCCCCTAACAGAATATTAACGCCATGTTTTTCGTAGTACCCTTCGCGTACCAGTGAGAGTTCTTCTGCGGTATGGTGTGAAAAATAAGCGGAGAGATGGACACGATCGTATGCCACTCGGGGTTCTTCACAGAAGACGGTTATCTCGAACTGACCGGTTTCAGCTTTATCGATTAACTCTTCAATGAAGCGGTGCCCCACCATGCCATTGCCAATGACGGCGAGTTTGACTTTGCTCATTTTTGCCTCAATTTTTCAATTATTGCGGCTACAATAGCGCGGTGAAAACAGCGATTATTGATGTGTATCAATTCAGCTTTCATATACCCACTAAGGAGTAACCGGTGAGTATTGGGATATTTATGATAAATAACGCTATTTTGCGTTCTTTCTGACCACCTTGTGGCCTGGAACCTGCGCAAGATTGAGGCAGGCTTCGATTCAGCGCCTGATATGAGTTGCCGGAGACACCTATGCATACTCCCCCATTACAATGGATTAATAATTTGCGTCTGCCTGGGCAACAAGGGCTGTGGCAAATCACGATTGAGCAGGGAAAAATTGCCGCCATCATTGCGCAACCGTCGCAAAAAATGACCAACGAGCACGGGCTGGATGCTGAAGGCGGGCTAGCCTGGCCGCCATTTGTTGAGCCGCATATCCATCTGGATACCACGCAAACGGCCGGCGAACCGGCATGGAATGAGTCCGGCACGCTGTTTGAAGGCATTGAGCGCTGGGCGGAGCGTAAGGCATTACTCTCGCACCAGGATGTTAAGCAGCGCGCGATACGCACGCTGAAATGGCAGATCGCCAATGGCATTCAATATGTTCGAACCCATGTAGATGTCTCGGACGCATCGCTGACGGCGTTGAAAGCCATGTTGGAAGTGAAACAGGAGATGGCGCCGTGGATTGATGTGCAGATCGTCGCCTTTCCGCAAGAGGGGATTTTGTCCTACCCCAATGGCGAAGCGTTATTAGAGGAAGCATTGCGTCTGGGCGCCGATGTGGTTGGCGCGATCCCCCATTTTGAGTTCACCCGCGAATATGGCGTGGAATCATTGCATAAAGCTTTTGCGCTGGCGCAGAAATACCAGCGGATGGTCGATGTTCACTGTGATGAAATTGATGATGAGCAGTCGCGTTTTGTCGAAACCGTTGCGGCATTGGCCCACCGCGAGGGAATGGGCGCGCGGGTGACCGCCAGCCATACCACGGCGATGCACTCCTATAATGGCGCTTACACGTCACGCTTATTCCGGCTGTTAAAACTGTCTGGCATTCATTTCGTTGCTAACCCACTGGTGAATATTCACCTGCAAGGGCGTTTTGACACTTACCCCAAACGGCGCGGCGTTACGCGCGTTAAGGAGATGCTGGAGGCCGGGATCAATGTCTGCTTTGGGCATGATGATGTGTTTGATCCCTGGTATCCGCTTGGCACCGCCAATCTGTTGCAGGTGCTGCATATGGGGCTGCATGTGTGTCAGCTAATGGGCTATGGGCAAATTGATGCCGGGCTCAATCTGATCACTCACCACAGCGCTGCCGCGCTGGGGCTGCAAGATTACGGTATAAAAGAGGGAAATAGCGCCAACCTCATTATCCTCCCGGCGGAGAGTGGGTTTGATGCCGTCCGTCGTCAGGTGGTGACGCGCTACTCTATTCGGCACGGGCGGGTGATTGCCGCCACGCAGCCGCCACAGTCATCGCTGTTTCTTGATCGGCAAGAGGCGGTTGATTTTCGCCGCTGATGTGCAAGGAAAAGTCCGGGACGGAGACCCGTCCCGGCCAGGATTAATGCGTCGTGTGTCCGTGGCTACGGTGTTTGGTCACAAAGCCCAACACCAGGCACATGACAAACACCACCGCGTACAGGCCATTTGCCGTGGCCAGTGCGGCGTGCGCGCCGCCTTTTGCCACGATCGGGCCGGTTACAACGAAGGTCAGCATGGTTCCTACGGTGCCACAAGTCAGAATAAAGTTGACCAGTTTCGGTGAAGATACCTTCGTCTGTAGCGAACCGAGCGTGATGATCGTGGTGTAGATAGCACTGGAGCTAAAGCCGAGGATCATAATAATCCACTTCAGCATTGAGGCGTCGTTACTGCTGACGAACCAGTACATCAACACGGTCGCCAGACCTGCCAGCACCATGACGATACGTTGCAGGTCAAAGAAACGCAGTACGAAGCTGAATACCCACATCCCCACCATGTAAGACGTCCAGAAATTTCCCACCAACTGACCGGCGGCGGTGATATCCATTCCCATGGTTTTAGTGGCGTACTCCGGTACCCACGAAATAAAGCCTAACTGACCGAGGATGTAGCACAGAGCGGCAATCGACAGGAACAGCACGCCGATACCCCATTTCTCTTTGGCTACCGGTTGCGCATTGACCGCTGCTTTCCGGCCTAAAACCGGGAATTCAAAGCACAGCGTCAGGATAAAGATCGCCACATAGATCAGGCCGATAAAGACATAAACCCAATACCACGGCAGGTGACGAGCCAATAGAACGCCGGCGATAATCGGAAACACGGTGCCCGCCATGCTAAAAAAGGAGTCGGTAAATAGCAGTCGCGAGCCGCGCTGACGGCCTTCGTACAGATGGGTAATTAAGAAGGTGCCGATCGACATCGTGATGCCGCTCACTACGCCCAAGACAAACATGCAGAGCGAGAAAATGCTTAAACTATGGCTGGTTGCCAGGCCGATAATTGCCAGCACCATCAGCACGAAGCCGAAAATCAGTTGGCGTTTAAGCGGCACGATCTCCATCAGCCAGGCATTAAGGAAGACGGCAACCAGAATCCCGGTATTAAGAAAAGTGAAAGTATTGCTCATTTGCGAAACGGGCAACTGGAAATAGTTGGCAATATCACCCAGTACCATGCCGGTGACGATCACCAGCGCGCCGGTTAGCGCGTAGGAGAAAAAGCTAATCCAGGTAAGGCCGATGCGGTTACGATTTGTCATGTGTTGGAAAACCTGTGAGCCAATGAAGCCTGCAGATAAATAAGCGCAGGGGAAGCGTGTGAAAGTGTAAATAGATTTGTGTCAGGATCAAACAATGAATGAAACACTGGCAATAGATTTCATGGTTATGTGACTCTAATCACTATTTGCCGGGCATCGGCCCGTGCCCGATGGTTAACGGCGGTTACGTAAATAATGGTAAAACGCTGGCTCTTGTATTACATGCTCTTTACAATCAATTTCGTTTTTGAGCTTGTTGGCCACAGTAAGGAATCTTTCATGTTGAAACGTACTTTGACAGCGGTAGCGGCGCTCCTTGCGCTGTCTTCAATTTCCGCCTCCTCTTTTGCCGCGGCAGGCGATACGCATGTATTATTGACCACCTCGGCTGGCAATATTGAACTCGAATTAAATAATCAAAAAGCGCCGATCTCGGTGAAAAACTTTGTCGATTATGTGAACAATGGTTTTTACAATAACACCACCTTCCATCGCGTGATCCCAGGCTTTATGGTGCAGGGCGGCGGGTTTACTACCGATATGCAGCAGAAACCGACCAACGCGCCGATTAAAAACGAAGCGGATAACGGCTTGCGTAATACGCGTGGCACCATCGCGATGGCACGTACCGCAGAGCAAGATAGCGCCACCAGCCAGTTCTTTATTAACGTTGCGGATAATGCGTTCCTTGATCACGGCCAACGTGATTTTGGTTATGCGGTATTTGGTAAAGTTATTAAAGGCATGGATGTGGCGGATAAAATCTCTCAAGTGCCGACCAAAGATGTTGGGCCCTACCAAAATGTTCCGGCAAAACCGGTGGTTATCCTCTCGGCGAAAGTTCTGCCGTAATCCATCTGGCGCCGCACTTGCTGTGGCGCTTCCCTTCGCGCTGTCTGCAGACCTGAATTTTGCTGCTTATACTTAGGGCATCCATTCAGTCGCGGAGGCAGCGATGTCAGCAAAACTGACCGACAAGCAGAAAGAGGCGCTCTGGCAACGGCGCCGTAATACGAACTTTCAGGCCAGCACCAGACTGGAAGGGTTTGCTATCGCCGAAGTCACGCTAAGCGCTGAACAGGCGCAGCAGCGGCTGCAGGAATTAAGGAGGCAGTATGGCGGCTAATGCGATGACGGAACGCGACCCCTATTTTTGGCACAGCGACAATGTGTTAAAAAACCGGCTCGATATTCATGATGCGGCGCAATTACAAAAAGCGGAACTCTCTTTTAGCGCATTGCGCGCGGCGACGATTGAGCTTGGCCCAAAAAATCCCGGCTTCCCCCATCTTCGCGCCATTCATCAGGCGCTGTTTCAGGATCTCTACGAGTGGGCTGGCGAAATCCGTTGCATTGACATTTATGTTGATGACACGCCGTTCTGCCACTACGAATACATAGAGCGCGAAGGGAATGCCTTAATGGAAAGTCTGGCGGCGGAGGAGCTGGAAGCACTGCCGCTTAAAGAATTTATCGCCAGGCTGGCACATTATTACTGCGAAATTAACGTATTACACCCTTTCCGCGATGGTAATGGCCGCGCCCAACGTCTGTTCTTTGAACAACTGATTATTCATGCCGGTTATGATATCGACTGGCGGCAGGCGGAACGGGATGCGTGGCTGAAAGCCAACCGGGATGGCGTTAAAGGGGATTTGCAAGGATTGACCGCTATCTTTGCCAAAGTGGTGAGCGAACCGGCGTAAAGCTGCGTAGAATAGCGGCGTCCTTGTTTTTGCCCGGAGTACCGATGCTGCTGCTGATCGATAACTACGATTCTTTTACCTGGAACCTCTATCAATACTTTTGCGAGTTGGGCGCTGAAGTGGTGGTACATCGTAATGATGAGATCACCCTTGAGGAGATTTCTGCGCTGCAACCGCGCCATTTAGTTATCTCACCTGGCCCTTGTACGCCAGACGAGGCGGGTATCTCGCTGGCGGCGATTCGTCATTTTGCCGGCCAACTGCCTATTCTGGGCGTTTGTCTTGGTCATCAGGCGCTGGCGCAAGCTTTTGGCGCCCGCGTAATACGCGCCAGGCAGGTTATGCACGGTAAAACCTCGGCGATTGCGCATAACGATAGCGGCGTTTTTTCCGGTTTAGCGCATCCGCTTACCGTAACGCGCTATCACTCGCTGCTGGTTGAGTGGGATTCGCTGCCAACCTGTTTTGAGGTGACAGCCTGGAGTCTGCGAGAAGGTAAACCCTATGAAATTATGGGCTTGCGGCATAAAACGTTGCAGCTTGAAGGGGTGCAGTTTCATCCTGAAAGTATCTTGAGCGAGCAAGGCCATCAACTGTTGGCGAATTTCCTGCGGCAATAAGTTTGCCTTTATCTGGTTTTTTATGCATATTTTATGATTATATTTTCATTCATCGATAATCATAAATCAGATGAGGTAACGAATGACGGCGGAAAAAATGGCGGTAACCCGGTCAACTTTCGATAATGTAATTTTGCCTGTTTATGCACCCGCGCAATTTGTGCCGGTAAAAGGGAAAGGAAGCCGGGTCTGGGATCAGCAAGGCAAAGAGTATATCGATTTTTCTGGTGGTATTGCGGTTACTGCGTTAGGCCATTGTCATCCTGCGCTGGTGGAAACGCTGAAAGCTCAGGGCGAAACCCTGTGGCATACCAGCAATGTTTTTACCAACGAGCCCGCGCTACGTTTGGCGAGTAAACTGATTGCCGCCACCTTTGCGGAACGTGTTTTCTTCGCCAACTCCGGAGCAGAAGCCAACGAAGCCGCATTCAAATTGGCCCGTTACTACGCGGCGAAACGCCACAGCCCCTATAAAAGTAAAATAATCGCTTTCCATAATGCTTTCCACGGACGCACGCTGTTCACCGTTTCGGTTGGCGGCCAGCCGAAATATTCCGACGGTTTTGGTCCGAAACCGGCCGATATCGTGCATGTGCCGTTTAATGATTTAGCGGCGGTAAAGGCGGTGATTGATGATCACACTTGTGCGATTGTGGTTGAGCCGATTCAAGGCGAAGGTGGCGTGATGCCCGCAACGCCGGCGTTCATGAACGGACTGCGCGAACTGTGCAATCAGCATAACGCGCTGCTGGTGCTGGATGAAGTGCAGAGCGGTATGGGGCGTAGCGGTAAACTGTTCGCCCATGAGCATTATGATGTGCAGCCCGATATTCTCACTACCGCCAAAGCGTTGGGCGGCGGTTTCCCGGTGAGCGCGATGCTGACGACTAATGAGGTTGCATCAGTGATGGCGCCGGGCGTGCATGGCACCACCTATGGCGGTAATCCGCTCGCTTGCGCGGTTGCCGAAACGGCGCTGGATATTATCAACACGCCAGAGGTATTGAGCGGCGTTGAAAGTCGTCGGCAGCAATTTGTTGATGGCTTAAAACAGATTGATGCCGCGCTGGATGTGTTTGAGGAAATACGCGGTAAAGGTCTATTAATTGGCGCGGTGTTAAAGCCTCAGCATGTCGGTAAGGCGCGCGATATTCTTAATGCGGCGGCAGAACACGGCGTGATGATCCTGAATGCCGGCACCGATGTTATTCGTCTGGCACCTTCGCTGGTGATTGAACCTGGTGATATTACGGAAGGCTTGGCGCGTTTCGCCGCCGCGTTAAAAACGGTGTTATAACCCGGAATAAGAGCCTGATGTTATTCAGGCTTTCTCAAACGCCTGACCAGCCATTGTCCGTGATGCGGCCTTTGGCTCCAGGCCAGCGATGAAATGGTATGCATCACGCTTAAATGACTCAAAATGCGTTTTACATGCCGCTCCATAATGGTGATTGGTCCTTCCTGCGGGTTTTCCGGCGCCTCCAGAATATTGGTATCGGAACCCGGCCCATCATACTCCAGCCGTTGTTGGCAACGCTGTAAGGCAATTTCGCACGACTGCAGGTAACGTTCCGCCAGCGTTGGCGTCAGCATAGTGTGCTCGCGCGCCAGAATCGTCATAGCGTTAATGTGCTCAACAATAAACTGGCTGTGAGTTACCCACAGTTTCATATCCGCCAGATAACGGTCGTTAAACCCCGGTTCCTGCATGGCCTGATTGAGTGAATTAAACAACGCGTTATGCGCCTGGTTGGCCCGCACGCGCTGCCAGGCCAGTTTCTCCGGCGCTTGCTCATCGCCTAATAATTGACGCAGCGCGTCCTGATAAGCGCCGAGCGCGTCGTGCGCATTCTGACGTAATAAGCCACTCTGCCACTGCGGCCAGAGCCAAATCATACCGGCAAAGGCAATCAGGCAGCCCATTAGCGTATCCATCAAGCGCGGCAGCAGGAATTGCGCGCCATTTAGCGACAACAGTTGTAATGAATACACCGCCGTTACGGTAAAACCGACCATGGACCAGCCATAGAATTTGCGCGTGAACAGATAACTGATCAGCGTGATCGCCAACATTATGCTTAACGTAATGGTTTCCGGTACCTCAAACCGCAGCGTGGCGGCGGCGATAACCAGCCCGGCAAAGGTGCCTAGCGCCCGGTGTTGGATACGAACACGCGTTGCGCTATAGCCATTCTGGCTGACAAACATAATCGTCATCAGAATCCAGTAAGGTTTGGGAATGTTAAACGACAACGCCAACGTACTACCAATCCCCAGCATGACCGCAAAACGTGCCGCCGTGCGCAGTGCGGCGGACTTGATCGACAGATAGCTACGTAACGCCGGTAGCAGCGGCAAACGGCGCTGCCGGTCCGCCATCAGATCGCGTGGATAGAGCGGGCGCTGTGTCCGCAACACGCGAGCAATGCGGCTGAAATGGTAATAGCAGAAGTTACCGACGGGGTTATCCGGATGCTGGCGGGAAATTTTCTCCAGCGCCTGCAAAGGTTTCTCCATCGTGAAACGATCGGGCAGCCGGTGGTAGAGAATGTCATCGGCCAGCTCGCGTAACCGGGCAGAGATCAGGTTGGCGTTCCAGCGGATCACCGCCTCAGCATGGCTCTGCTCTACCAGCTTTTGTACTTCTTCCGGTTGATGCAAGCTCACCGAAATATGTTCTTGTAGATCGAGCGCGACCTGAAACGCGCGCGTCAGGCGTTTATGGCTATTGTTTCGGTTGGCGGCCAACATATGCATTTGCTGATAGCACATGTTAATCAGGTCGACCGCTTTCTGCTGGCGCGCCAACAGCGGCGGCAGCGCTTTCTCCGGATCGGTTAAACGGGTAAGTAAGGTGTATTTCGCATCGCAATAGTCGGCGAGTTCACGATAGAGCAGGCTCAACGTTTCACGCATTGGTTGCTCTTTCCACAGCGAAAACCAGAACCAGTTAAAGAAGCCGTACCAAATAGTTCCGCCAATATAGAGAAGCGGTGGTGCCCAGATCGGCATGCGGCCGATCAGGCTGAGGGTAAAGATGGCGGCAATCAGTGAGGCCGGCAGTAGACGCGCATGGAGCGGGCTGATTTCTCCGGTCACGCCCAGTAATAGCGGCATGGCAAGCAAGATAGCCGGTAAGGGAATTGCGTGTTGCGTCAACCACTGGATTAGGAAACTGCTGGTGGCAAATAAGGTGCCGCCGACAATCAGGCGCTTAAAAAAGCGCTTATGCGGCGTATCCAGACCGGCAATATTGCAACAGGCAGGCACCAGCGAGAACAACAGACCCTGTTGTAAGTTACCAAATAGCCAGCCAATCGCGACCGGCAAACAGAGCACCAACGTTTGCCGCAACGCATAATTGACTTCAGGGTGATAAATTATTCGCCGCCACATCCGCTTATCACAGTATAAAAAAACGGCGCGATACCAGGTATCACGCCGTGGGTTTAGAGAGCTTAGCGCGTGCCGTAGACGACGATGGTTTTGCCGTGCGCGGAGATCAGATTTTGGTCTTCCAGCATTTTCAGGATACGCCCGACGGTTTCGCGTGAGCAGCCAACGATCTGGCCAATCTCTTGACGCGTAATTTTAATTTGCATGCCGTCCGGATGTGTCATCGCGTCGGGCTGTTTTGCCAGATTGAGTAAAGTTTGTGCGATACGTCCCGTCACGTCGAGGAAAGCGAGGTTACCCACTTTTTCCGATGTGACCTGGAGGCGACGCGCCATTTGCGAAGAGAGGCGCATGAGGATGTCTGGGTTAACCTGAATCAACTGACGGAATTTCTTATAGGAAATTTCAGCCACTTCACAGGCCGTTTTTGCACGGACCCACGCACTACGTTCCTGACCCTCTTCGAACAAGCCAAGCTCGCCAATGAAATCACCCTGATTGAGGTAGGAGAGGATCATCTCTTTGCCTTCTTCATCCTTGATCAGCACGGCTACGGCACCTTTGACGATGTAGTAGAGCGTTTCGGCCTTTTCACCTTGATGAATTAGCGTGCTTTTGGATGGATATTTGTGAATATGGCAATGTGACAGGAACCATTCGAGTGTAGGGTCTGTTTGCGGTTTGCCGAGAACCATTCGCTGTTATCCTCTGTTGTAATCGTGCCCTAAACACAGGGCAAAGTTCCCTGTTAGGCGTGGAAATATTCAAACATTTTCCTGGCAGGAAATTTTCCGGGCCTCTGTTTCGAGCTAAGCTCATCAAATTGTCCCGTTTTCGCTTTTAATGGCGAAATATTACAGCTTTGTTTGTAGCACAGCTTTAGGCTACTGTCTTCTGTTGTCTCGCTTCAGCATGACGGGAATCGTTGATGTTTGCCGTTTTATTCGGGTAAGCGTAGTCTGACATGTCAGAGAAAGGTTAGGAGGAAGTGCGATGCAGGCGCGAGTTAAGTGGGTTGAAGGGCTGACCTTTTTGGGAGAATCCTCATCGGGTCATCAGGTACTGATGGATGGGAACTCAGGCGATAAAGCGCCAAGCCCAATGGAAATGGTGCTGATGGCGGCGGGCGGCTGTAGCGCGATTGATGTGGTTTCGATACTGCAAAAGGGACGTAATGAGGTGGCGGATTGTGAAGTCAAGCTCAGCTCGGAGCGTCGGGAAGAAGCGCCGCGTATTTTTACCCATATCAATCTGCATTTTATCGTTAGCGGTAAGGCATTGAGCGATAAAGCGGTCGCGCGGGCGGTAGATTTATCGGCGGAAAAATATTGTTCGGTGGCTATCATGCTAGGGAAAGGCGTTGAGATTACCCATAGCTATGAGGTTGTGGCGTTGTGATCCTGCGCCAACGATAATGGGATGCCGGGGCCCGGCATCCTTCTGGCATTACTCGATTTTTTTGCCTTCCATCAGCCGTTTCACCAGCGGCGACATAATCAGCTCCATGGCCAGCCCCATTTTTCCACCCGGAACCACTAGCGTATTGATGTGCGAGATAAATGAACCTTGCAACATCGCCAATAAATAAGGGAAGTCGATATCTTCCAGACCCTGGAAATGAATCACCACAAAGCTCTCATCCAGCGATGGAATGCCGCGGGCAGCGAACGGGTTTGAGGTATCGACGGTGGGAACGCGCTGGAAGTTAATATGCGTGCGTGAAAACTGCGGCGTAATGTAATTAATGTAATCTTCCATTGAACGCACGACCGAATCCATCACCGCTTCACGCGAATGGCCGCGCTCACTGGTGTCACGTACCAATTTTTGGATCCATTCAAGGTTAACGATCGGCACCACGCCTACCAGCAAATCGACCTTATCCGCCACATTATGCTGTTGGGTTACCACGCCGCCATGCAGGCCTTCATAAAACAAGATGTCGGTAGGTTCTGGTAGCGGCTGCCAGGGCGTAAACGTACCCGGCACCTGATTCCACGGCACCGCCTCATCATAGGTGTGCAAATACTTGCGCGATTTACCGCGCCCATTCTCGCCATATTCGACGAAGGTTTGTTCCAGCAGGCCGAAATCATTCGCCTCCGGGCCGAAGTAACTGATGTGCCGCCCTAAATCACGCGCTTTGCGAATGGCCATATCCATTTCCGGGCGCGTATAGCGGTGGAAGCTATCCCCTTCCAGTTCAGCGGCATGTAAATCCAACTGCTGGAAAATCTTACGAAACGCGAGGCTGGTGGTGGTGGTTCCCGCGCCGCTTGAGCCGGTGACGGCGATAATCGGATGCCTGGCAGACATAATAAAGCTCCCTGTAGTAAGACGGGCGATGAGCATTGTTATCACGTTTAGCGCATCGGTGTCATCTTTGCCGTCGGGCGATGCTAAAAAAGCAACACGGTGACGCAAATTTGCTGCTTTAAACGCCTGGCAAAATTAACGAGACTGAGAAAAAAGCGGGAGAAAGAACATGAAAATGCCGTCGTCACGTTGGTGGTGGGAGTTATCCACGCGAGAGTTCAGTCAGCTTGAAATGGATAAAATCGTGGCGGTGCTGCCGATAGGCGCCGTTGAGCAGCATGGGCCGCATTTGCCGGTATGTGTCGATGCAGCAATCAATGCCGGCATCATTCAGCGGGCGATAGCGTTAATGCCCGCCGAGTTGCCGGTACTGGTGTTGCCCGCGTTAACCATTGGTAAATCAGACGAACACAGCAATTATCCCGGTACCTTAACCTTACCGTACGAGGTGTTGGGGCAAGTGTGGTTCGAAGTGGCAAAGAGCGCCTGGCGCGCCGGTATTGGTAAGCTGATTTTTTGGAATTCACACGGTGGACAGCCGCAATTGATGGAGATTGTTTGCCGTAAGCTACGCGCCGAACTAGGGATGTTTGCGGTCGGCGCCAGTTGGTTTCGAACCATCGACTCTTCCGATCTCTACAGTGAAGCGGAACGGCAACACGGTATTCACGGCGGAGAGTCGGAGACCAGTATCATGCTCCATTTGCATCCGGAGTGGGTACACATGGAGCATGCGGACAATTTTATTTCATCTTCGGTTGCGTGGGCGGAGAACGGGGGCATTTTAACGCCGGAAGGCGGCGTGAGTTTCGGCTGGATGGCGGAAGACCTCCATCCGTCAGGCACCACCGGTAACGCGGCGGCAGCCGATGCCGGGCGAGGAAAGATCGAAACGGATCGGGCGGCGCGGGCATTGATTCAGTTAATCGAAGAGGTGCGGGCGTTTGAGTGGCGCCAGGCACCTGAGCGTTAGCGGTAGATTCTGATGGCGTAACGATGGATTACGCCATCTGCGCCATCATATTCTTCATGGTTTCCGCCAGTACGCTGCCAATTGTACTGGTCCCGCGATCGTGGCCGATTAGCATCAGTGTTTGCATCTGTTGTGATAACTCCCGCACGGGAATATAGATTAACCGCCCGCTGCGTAGATCAAATTCAATATCGAACGGCGTCAAAAAGGTGAGCGCCTGATCCATCATCGCTGCCTGGCGCATCACCTCGATCGAGTTGGTTTCAATCACCGGGTGCGGCTCAATCTTGGTGCGGGCAAAAACTTCATTCAGATAGGGACGAATCACCATACTTTTATCCGCGATCGCCAGCGGGTGTGATATACAGTCGCTCAGACGCAGGCTGGTTTTATCCGCCAGAGGGTGACCGGGTGCCACTACCGCGCCCAAATGCCCGACCGCGCTGGCCAGAGTACGTAGCGTTGGTGGTAAGGAAAAATCAAACCCTAGTCCCAAATCGGCTTCGCCGGAAGCGACCGCATTGGTAATGTCCTCCCCGGTGGTTTTTTGTTGCAGCACTAACTTCACGCGTGGATTAGCTCGCCGGAACTCTGCCGCCGTGCGTGGGATCAGATTCGCGGCAAGGCCACTCATCATCGCGACTGTTACTTCCCCCCGGCGTAATCCTTTTAGTTCTTCAATCTTGATTTGCGCCCATTCCAGTTCCTTAAGGCTTTGCCGTACATGATGAATCAACGTTTCTCCGGCGCCGGTAAGGACCATTTTGCGCGGCAGACGCTGAAACAGCGGCGTACCGAGTTGCTGCTCTAACGCCAGAATCTGCCGGTTGATCGCCGACGCGGAAATATGGAGACGGGATGCGGCTTTTCGAATCGACCCGCTTCGTGCGACTTCATCAAGGTAGACCAACAGACGGTGCTGAAGCATGTTTCCTCTTTGCGTTGCTTTTTAGGCATCATTGAGTGCGAAAATCTGTGCTTTTAAGGTAACGAAAATCCCGGCATAACTGAACAAACTTTATGCTGAGGGGCAGAAAAAAATGACAGGTTTAACCCGTAGGGGATTTGCCAGGTTATTGGTTGGCGCGGTGTTATTACCCACGTTGACGCCGTTGTTATCAAACAAGGCATTGGCCGCGCCGGAAAAGGTAAAAATTGCACTGTTATTACCAGGTTCGGTTGCCGATGGTGGCTGGAGCATGCTGGCCTGGCAAGGGCTGATGTCGCTGAAAAAAGCGGGCTATGGCGTGGCGTACAGCGAAAGCGTACCGCAAGCGCAAATGGAGCAGGTTATTCGTGGCTATGCCGATGATGGCTACACCCTGATTATTGGCCACAGTTTTGAGTACGGATCGGCGTTTGCCGAGATAGCGCCGGATTATCCGGATACCGATTTCTTTGCTTCGACGTTTAAGCCGTCGGAAAACACGCCGCACAATGTGGAATACATCAACCTTGCCTATATTACGGCGGCCTACGCTGCCGGTGCGCTGGCGGCGTTGATCTCCGATAAGGGGAAAGCGGTTGGCTTTGTCGGCGGTGGGGATAACCCGACGCAGCAGGGTATGATGCGCGCGTTTATTGCCGGCGCCGAAAAAACGCGTCCGGGCGTGAAAGGGTTGGGCGTGGTGACCGGTGATTATGGTAACGCAGCAAAAGGCCGTGAGGCCGCGACAACCATGATTGGCAACGGCGCGGATGTGATTTGGCACGCGGCGGATGTGACCGGTTTAGGGGCATTACAGGGCGCGGCGGCGGCGAAGGTCAAAGCAATCGGCTGCTACGCCGATCAACGGGATGTCGCCCCGGCTTTCGTAGCTTGCAGTTTTAAGCAAAACCTCGACTGGATGGTAGAGCAGGTTGGCGAGTCGGTAGCAAAAAAGACCTTTTCCGGCGGACAAGAGTGGACGCCCAGCGTGGCAAAAGCCTGGTCGATTGTTCATGGCGATGGGCAGTTTAACAGTAAGTTGGTCAGCGCCAGCGCCTGGCAGCGTTTTCAAACGGTATGGCATGAATTAGACAGTGGTGCGTTGGTGCCAAAAGTATGACGCACAGGAGGCCGGTTTGAAGATGAGTCAGACCACTGCGCGTGTCGCACTGAACCATATCACTAAACGCTTCGCGCGCGTGACGGCAAATGACGACGTCTCTCTGTCGATTCAGGCGGGGGAAATCCATGCCCTGCTGGGAGAAAACGGCGCGGGGAAAAGCACCCTGGTGCAGATTATGTATGGGCTTTATCAACCCGATGAAGGGGAAATAGTGGTTGATGGGCGGCCGGTGCGGTTGCGCGACCCAAGTGATGCGATTGCCTGCGGTATCGGTATGGTGCATCAGGAGTTCATGTTAGTTCAACCGATGAGCGTGGTAGAAAATGTCATCCTCGGCTTGAAGGAGAGCGCCAGCGGCCGCCTTAATCTGCACGCCGCCGCTCGCCGCCTGCGGGTATTGTCGGAGCGCCATGGGTTGGACGTCGATCCTTGGGCAAAAATTCAGCACTTACCGATTGGCGTACAGCAACGTGTCGAAATTCTCAAATTACTCTATCGCGATGCGCAGGTATTAATCCTCGATGAACCCACTGCGGTATTAACGCCGCAGGAGAAAGAGGGGTTATTCGCAACCTTGCGTTCGCTGCGCGCGGAAGGGCGCTCAGTGGTGATTGTTACGCATAAATTATATGAAATTATGGCCATCGCCGATCGCGTTTCGGTGATGCGTGCCGGAAAAATGGTTGATACGGTGGCGGTCAGTGACACCTCTGAAACCGATCTGGCACGGCGCATGGTGGGGCGTGATGTGGTGTTACGCATCGCTAAACCGCCGCGTAAGGCCGGAGAAACGGTGCTGCATGTTGATAACATTGCGCTGCGCGATGAGAGCGGGAAACAGAAAATCTGGCGCGCCTCGCTGAAAGTGGCGGCGGGAGAAATTCTGGGTATTGCCGGCGTTGACGGGAACGGACAGTCGGAACTGGCCGATGCGTTGTTGAATCTACGCACCATTGAGGCCGGACGTATCTGGCTGGATGGCGAAGATATTACTGAATTTTCGCCCGCTGAACGGCGTGAAAAGGGGATCGGCTTTATTCCGGCAGACCGGCGCGGCGTGGGTTCCGTTACTTCGTTATCAATTACCGATAACGCCATCCTGGGCGCGCAACGAACCTTTACGCGTGCGCGCGGCTGGCTGCTTGATCGAGATGGGATGGCACGGCATGCGCGACGGATAATCGATCACTTCCAGGTCCGCACCCCCGATATCGCTTTTGAGGCGGGCAAACTTTCCGGCGGTAATTTACAAAAGCTGATTCTCGGACGCGAGGTAGCGCGACGCCCGCGTTTATTGGTTGTTGAACAGCCAACCCGTGGACTCGATGTCGGCGCGGTTGAAGCCGTGTGGCAAGGATTACTGGCCGCGCGTGAGCAGGGCTGCGCTATCGTCATGATTTCCGCTGAACTTGAGGAGATCATGAATCTTTCCGACCGGATTGCCGTGATGTATGGCGGCCAAATTGCCGGTGTGCTGGAACACAGCGAGGCGACGGCGGAAAACATCGGTGAGTTGATGGCGGGCGGAAAGACAGCCAAAGGGGGCCTCCATGAAACGGTTGCTTGAGCGGCGTCTCGCGCCGGTTGATTCCCCTGCGGCAATCGTCGCGATCACTGTTGGCGCGATGCTGGTGGCTTTTATCCTTGCCGGGCTGTTATTTATGCCTTTTGGTGGTAATCCACTGACCGCCTACGGATTTCTGTTTCGCGCAGCGTTTGGCTCAGTACGCGCGCTCGGTCTGACGCTAGTTCAGGGAACGCCGCTGACGCTGATTGCGTTAGCGACCATTGTTATCTGGCGTGCCGGATTGGGGTACATCGGTTTTGAAGGCTGCTTCCTGATGGGCGCGGCAGCGAGCAGTTGGATAGCGTTAGCTGGCACGCCGCAGGGCTTTCCCTTGCTATTGCCGCATTGGCTCTATTGGCCGTCAGTATTGGTCGCGGCGTTTGTCGCAGGCGCGCTATGGGCGGGGTGGGTTGGCGTACTACGTGTTCGGTTCGGCGGTAACGACGTTTTGATCTCGCTGATGGCGAACTATGTGGCGATTTTTCTGGTGCAATATTGGGTCTCCGGGCCGATGCGTGCACCGGGCGATTTGCCGCAAACGCCGCGTTTGCCAACTGAGAGTTGGTTGCCCTATCTGATGAGCGGAATGCGTGCGCATTGGGGGGCGGCAATCGCCTTGTTCGCCACGCTGTGGGTGTGGTGGTTAATTCGGGCAACCCCTGCCGGCTATGAAATCATTGTTAGCGGATTGAATCCAAAAGCGGCGCGTTATGGCGGAATTAATGTCGGAAAACGCCAGATGAGCGCGGTGTTGCTGGGAGGCGGACTGGCGGCATTGGCGGGGTTATGCGCCGTATTAGGCGTACAGCATCGTTTAATGGATGGGATGTCTGGCGGCGTGGGTTTTATCGGTGTGGTGGTGGCGTTACTGGCACGCCTCAACCCGTTGCTGGTTATTCCGACCGCGCTGTTATATGGCGGGCTTGAAGTCGGAGGAAGCGCCATGCAACGGCAAACCGGCTTACCGACCTCGGTGGTGCTTATTTTGCAGAGTCTGTTAGTTCTCCTGATCATTGCCGGTGACGTACTGCGTTATTATCGGCTGCGCTGGCCACGCCAGAAAACGGTTCAAACTCCGCTAACGGAGGAGCCGTCATGAATGGTTTATCACACATTGATGCCGCGTTTGTCGTGACCTGGCTGGCAGCGGCGGTCAGGCTTGCCGGGCCGGTGCTATTGGCCGCGTTGGGCGAGATCTACGCCGAGCGCGCCGGCGTCCTTAATATCGGTATTGAGGGCACTATCTTACTGGGCGCGTTGGGCAGCTACATGGTGGCAGTATTGAGTGGCTCAACGGCATTGGGCTTTCTCGCCGGTGGCGTTGTCGGCCTAATCGTCGGCCTGTTATTAGCGGCACTCTATTTACGGGCGCATGGTAGCCAAATTGTCGTCGGGATTGTTTTTAATATTTTGGCAGGCGGCGTGGCGACCTGGATTTATTCATTGGTCATGGGGAATACCTCCTCTCCGACCATTACTATGCTGGCGCCATATCCACTTCCACTCTTGTCCGCCATTCCGGGCATTGGCGCCATTGTTTTTAGCCAGCCGGTTCCTCTCTATTTGACCCTGCTACTGACGGGGGTTGCGCAATATGCTCTGTTTTATACCCGTTTCGGGCTCTCTCTACGGGCGGTGGGTGAAAACCCCGCCGCCGCGCATGCCGCCGGTCTGAACGTATTGAGAATTCGAACGTGGGGAGTGCTGCTCTCCTGCCTCGGTGCCGGTTTGGCGGGGAGCTATCTGGTGACCGCCCAAATCGGTTTGTTCCGCGACAACATTGTCAGCGGACAGGGGTTTATCGCGTTAGCGATTGTGATTTTCGGGCGCTGGAATCCGGTTAAGGCATTAGTTGCCGCCTTTATATTTGGCGCGGCAGACGCGCTGCAACTCTCACTGCAATTATTTGAAAGCGCTTTACCGCCGCAGTTGCTGTTGGCGCTGCCTTATCTACTCACTATCCTGGCCATGTCCGGCGTAGTAGGGCGCACGGTTCAGCCGGGCGCGTTAACCCAGCCTTATCGTAAGGAGTAAAGGATGAGCCATTTTCGTCTGACCAATGCGGCAGATGCGCAGGTATTTCGCATTAGCCCGACCGATACCAACTATTTTGCCGTGTTATTCGACCGCCAGCAGGATGAGATTGAAAATATTTTCGTGGTGGAGATTTTTACCGTGGGCGGCGCGACGCCGCCGAATGAACATACGCTGGCCCATGAGTTTTTCTATGTATTGCATGGCGAAGGCGTTGCGCGTTGCAACGGTAAGGAGGTCTCGATCCGCCAGGGCGATGCGTTACTGCTGCATCCGGGCAATGAACATCTGATTCGAAATACCGGTAGCGGCAAACTGTATACGTTAACCGTCATGACGCCCAATGAAGGATTTGCCGAGCTAATACGGAGCGGCGAGCCTATGGCGCTTGATGAGGAAGATTTGCGCGTGTTGAGCGGGAGTTAATATGAACGGAAATGCGCTGGGAAGCACGCCGAAAAACGCATGGCATGTTACTCCCACCTTGGTTGATATGATTCGCGCGCCGCTGGTTTCTCATCCCGTTACCCTCAGTAGTCGGGGGCGGCAAGTGAGGTTTGACCTGCAACGCAGTGCATTGGTGGTGGTGGATATGCAAAACGACTTTTGCCACGCAGAGGGTTGGCTGGCGCATATCGGTGTTGATGTGATGCCGGCGCGGGCGCCGATCGCCCCTTTGCAGCAGCTATTGCCGAAGCTGCGTGCTGAAGATATTCCTATTATTTGGCTGAACTGGGGCAACCGGCCGGATAAGCTGAACCTCAGTCCGGCACTGTTGCATGTCTATAATCCGCATGGTGATGATATTGGGTTAGGCGGGGCGTTACCGATTTCGGGCGCGCCGGTATTGCAGGCAGGAAGTTGGTCGGCGGCGGTTGTGGATGAACTGACGCCAGCGCCGCAGGATATTTGTATTGATAAATATCGCATGTCTGGCTTTCAGGATACGGTGCTGGATAGCGTGTTACGCAATCTTGGCATCAGCACGATTTTGTTTGCCGGCGTCAATATCGATCAGTGCGTCCTCTGTACGTTGCAGGAGGCAAATTTCCGCGGCTATGACTGTTTGCTGCTGGAGGAGTGTAGCGCGACCACCTCTCCATCCTATTGTCTGGACGCGACGCTTTACAACGTACAGCAATGCTTTGGGTTTGTGGTGAGCTCGGTCGAACTCAGCCACAAGCTTTAACCACATCTGGCGGGGTTAGCCGCGCAACGCGGCGCGCGGCATGATATTGATCGTTTCGTGTAATTCCGACCAGACCAGCACTGCCTCGCCGCTTTTTAACTGGCGGCGCACATCCTCGGTCTTGCGCTCCAGCGAGCGCTCCTGCTCGCCGTAGTCAGTCCCTTCGCGTAATACAAAGGATTCAATCAGGTTATCGAGCGTTTCAGGTGCCAGTTCTTGCCAGGGAATAATCACAGCGCAGTATCCAGATAATGAGAAAGCCATTGCGGGATGCGTTGTTCTAACCACATTTGTGGTTTCAACAGCGACCCGCCGACAAAACCGACGTGCCCGCCATGTTCGGTAAGCTGATATTCAATATTAGCAGGGAGTTGCTGTAAATCGGGGATCACTTCATCGGTCATAAAAGGATCGTCCTTCGCATGGATGATCAGTAGCGGCTTACGAATTTGCGGCAACAGCGGCATAGCGCTGGCGCGCCGATAATAGTCATCGGCGTTGACAAAGCCATGAGCACGCGCGGTAATCACATCATCAAAATCGCGTAATTTCTTCAGCGCGTTTAAACGCTCCAGGTCAATCGGTAAGGTGCCGGGCCACGCATGCAGCTTGCGCCGTGCGTTGAGTTTGAGTTGATTAAGCAAATAGCGCTGATAAACCCGCGAGAACCCCTGTTCCAGTTTCGCGCTGCAAGGCTCCAGCATTAATGGTGCGGAGACAATCACGCCAGCGTCTAATAGACAATCTTCACCCTGTTTGCCCATCAGGCAGGCCAGCATATTGCCGCCCAACGAAACGCCGACCGCAGCGGTCGGAACCTTTCCCCAGCATGTGTGTAGCCAGCGTAGGAAAAAGGCGGCATCTTCGGTTTCACCAGAGTGATAGATCCGCTCCATGCGATTGGGTTCGCCACTACAGCCACGAAAATGCATCACCACGCCGAGCCAGCCGCGAGCTTTCCATGCCTGTAACAGGCCATGAGCATAAGGACTATGAAAGCTACCTTCCAGCCCGTGAAACAGTACCGCGCGCGGTTTATGTTGTGCCAGCGCGGGATCTTCGCTCCAGGCTAAATCGACAAAATCCCCATCGGGGAGATCCAGCCGTTGCCAGTGAGGTTGGAGCGTAATATGCCGCCGGAATAGGCGTGGCAGCAGCGTTTGAAGATGTGGATTACGCATTCCGCGCATCGGTAAAAAATGAAAGTCACTTGAGTGATTAAAATTCATGTTGTCGGGGCTTGTACGATCCATATCACGCTGTTAGCTTCATCAGGTTAGCAATCTTTTGGGGTGAGGAGCACCCGTTTAATGGAACTCAGTCTATTTTTGTCGATGTTGGGCTTTTTGTGGGTGGCCGCAATTACGCCCGGACCTAATAATATGTTACTCACCGCTTCAGGCGCCAACTTTGGTTTTTTGCGCTCTTTTCCTCTAATGATCGGCATTATGATCGGCATGCAAGTGATGCTGCTGATGGTGGCGTTTGGCATTGGCGGATTAATCCTGCTTTATCCCTCTTTGCATCTGTTTTTGAAGATTGCCGGAAGTCTGTATTTACTCTGGTTAGCGTGGAAAATTGGCACGGCGGAGTACGAGCGTCTGGAAACTGGCGACGCCCCCGTTGCGCCAATGCCGTTTTGGCAAGGTGGGTTATTGCAACTGATTAACCCGAAGGCGTGGTTAATGGCGCTGGGCGCAGTGGCCAGTTTCAGTTTGGCGGGCGCGGGTTATCGTTCATCGGTGGTGGCGATAAGCCTCGGGATGGTGTTGGTTAATCTGGTCGCCGGTATTATTTGGCTGGGGTTTGGGTCGCTGATTGGCCGTATTTTACGTAGCCGCCGCGCGTGGGCGATTTTTAATATCGCCATGGGGTTGCTTACCGCTGCCTGTGTGCTGCTGATATGGCGTTAATTCCCCTTTTTCTGCTAAGTAATCCCGTACTTTTTCTAAGTTTTAAAAGTTATAAAGAATAATTTTTAATTACTTTATTGCATCATCTGCTCTCGGGTACAACGTGGTTATTACCACACGTAAACGGGGCAGATGATGGCGGGTAAATTTAGCAATTCTCTTATCGCGACGGCATTGGCACTGGCGGCGTTCAGCGCCAGCGCGGTTGATGTAACTGTCGCCTATCAAACCTCCGCCGAACCGGCGAAAGTCGCCCAGGCGGATGGCACTTTTGCTCAACAGAGCGGGGCGAAGGTGGATTGGCGCAAATTCGATAGCGGCGCCAGCGTGGTTCGCGCTTTAGCCTCTGGCGATGTGCAAATTGGTAATATCGGCTCCAGCCCGCTGGCGGTGGCTGCCAGCCAACAGGTTCCGATAGAAGTTTTCCTGCTGGCCTCACAGTTAGGTAATTCTGAAGCGCTGGTGGTGAAAAAAGGCATTACCTCTCCTCATGATCTGATCGGTAAACGTATCGCGGTTCCATTTATCTCCACCACGCATTACAGCCTGCTCGCTGCGTTAAAGCATTGGGGTATCAAGCCGGGTCAGGTGCAGATCGTTAATTTGCAGCCGCCGGCAATTATTGCAGCCTGGCAACGTGGCGACATTGATGGTGCTTACGTTTGGGCACCGGCGGTCAATGAGCTGGAAAAAAGCGGTACCGTGTTGACCGACTCTTCGCAAGTTGGGAAATGGGGATCGCCGACGCTGGATGTATGGGTGGTGCGCAAGGATTTTGCTGAAAAACATCCTGATGTGGTTACTGCGTTTGCCCGCAGCACGCTTGCCGCGCAAAAAGCCTTTCTTGATAACCCGCAGCAGTGGTTACAACAAAGCGATAATCTCCACAAGCTGTCTCGTCTCAGTGGCGTTCCCGCTGAACAGGTACCGGCGTTAGTTCAGGGGAACACCTATCTGACCGCAGCGCAGCAAGTACAGCAATTGGCGCAGCCGGTGGATAAGGCGATTATCGATACTGCCGAATTCCTTAAACAGCAGGGAAAAATACCGCAGGTGGCGAGCGACTATAGCTCGTATGTCACTAACCGTTTTGTTAAGCCGCTGGTTGCACAGTAAGGAGCCGCCATGCTTTCCGTCTCCCATCTTAACGCCCGTTATGCAGGGCACCAGGCGCTACAGGACATCAATTTAACCCTCGAATCCGGCGAATTGGTGGTGGTGCTTGGGCCTTCCGGCTGCGGCAAAACGACGCTACTCAACCTGATTGCCGGTTTCCTGCCGATTGAGTCTGGCAGCATTACCTTGAATGGCCACACAGTCACCGGGCCGGCGGCGGAACGCGGCGTAGTGTTTCAGCATGAGGGGTTACTGCCGTGGCGCAACGTACTGGATAACGTGGCGTTTGGTTTGCAGCTGGCTGGCGTGGAGAAGGCGCAGCGGCGCGCCGTTGCCCAACGGATGCTGAAAAAAGTTGGGCTGGAAGGGGCGGAAAAGCGGTTTATCTGGCAACTGTCCGGCGGTATGCGGCAGCGGGTGGGAATTGCCCGTGCATTAGCCGCCGACCCGCAATTGCTGCTGCTTGATGAGCCCTTCGGCGCGTTGGATGCGTTTACCCGTGAACAGATGCAAGAATTGTTGCTCCGGTTGTGGCGCGACAGTGGTAAACAAGTGCTGCTAATAACGCACGACATTGAAGAGGCGGTCTTCCTTGCCAGCGAACTCATTTTGCTTTCGCCCGCTCCCGGACGGATTACCGAACGATTGTCGCTGGATTTTGGTCGCCGTTTCGCCGCCGGAGAAGCCTGCCGTAGTATTAAATCCGATCCGGCCTTTATTGCACAACGCGAATATGTGTTGAGTCGGGTGTTTCAGCAGCGAGAGGTGTTCTCATGAGCTCACTGATCAACGATAAACCGGCTTCGCGTCGTCGCATCAGGCTCCGCTGGCCTCTTGCCCGCCAACTGACGCTAAGTTTTATCACGCTATTGGTACTGCTGGTGGTGTGGTGGGCCGTCACTGCGCTGGCATTAATTAGCCCGCTGTTTCTACCCGCCCCACAGCAGGTATTACATCAGCTGATCACCATCGCCAGCCCGCAAGGATTTATGGATGCCACGCTGTGGCAGCACCTCGGCGCCAGTCTGACGCGTATTTTAGTAGCGTTGTTTGCTGCGGTGTTAGTCGGCGTACCGGTCGGTATCGCGATGGGACTCAGTGAAACGGTACGCGGTATTCTCGACCCGCTGATTGAGCTGTATCGGCCGGTTCCGCCGCTGGCCTATCTTCCGTTGATGGTTATCTGGTTTGGGATAGGCGAAACCTCAAAAATCTTGCTGATTTATTTGGCCATTTTCGCACCAGTAGCGCTTTCCGCGCTGGCGGGAGTAAAAAGCGCGCAACAGGTGCGTATCCGCGCTGCGCAATCGCTGGGCGCTAACCGTTGGCAAGTGCTCTGGTGGGTGATTTTACCCGGCGCGTTGCCGGAAATTTTGACCGGTGTGCGGATCGGTTTAGGCGTGGGATGGTCAACGTTGGTAGCGGCAGAACTGATTGCTGCCACGCGCGGATTAGGTTTTATGGTGCAATCCGCCGGGGAGTTTTTGGCAACGGATGTCGTACTGGCTGGCATTCTGGTGATTGCCCTAATCGCTTTTACCCTTGAAGTAGGATTACGCGCCTTGCAGCGCCGTTTAACGCCCTGGCATGGAGAACAGTTATGAATGAACGTCTAACCATTACCGCGCTTGGCCCGTATATTGGCGCACAAATAACCAATCTTGATTTAACTCGTCCGCTGAGTGATGGACAGTTTGAGCAGCTATGGCACGCGTTAATCCGCCATCAGGTGCTCTTCTTTCGCGATCAGCCGCTAACGCCGGACCGGCAGCGTGCGCTGGCGGCGCGTTTTGGTGATTTACATATTCATCCGGTCTATCCGCATGCGGGCGAGGTGGAAGAGATCATTGTGCTGGATACGCATAATGACAATCCGCCGGATAATGATAACTGGCATACTGATGTCACCTTTATTGAAACGCCGCCCGCTGGCGCTATTTTAGCGGCGAAACAGCTACCGGAAACCGGCGGCGATACGCTGTGGGCCAGTGGTATTGCCGCCTGGGATGCGCTTTCCACGCCATTTAAGACGTTGCTGGCGGGCTTGCAGGCCGAGCATGATTTCACTAAATCATTTCCGGAATATAAGCATCGGGGGAGTGAAGAAGAGCACGCGCGCTGGAAAAAAGCGGTGGTGAATAATCCTCCATTACTGCATCCGGTGGTGCGTACTCATCCGGTAAGCGGTAAGCAGGCGTTATTCGTCAATGAAGGGTTTACTACGCGTATTGTCGGGCTGAGTCAGAAAGAGAGTGATGCGTTGTTGGGATTTTTGTTCGCGCACATCACTAAACCCGAGTTCCAGGTACGTTGGCGTTGGCAGGAGAATGATGTCGCTATTTGGGATAATCGCGTTACGCAACATTATGCCAACGCGGATTATCTCCCGGCGCGGCGGGTGATGCACCGGGCAACGATTTTAGGCGATAAGCCATTTTTTCGAGCAGAGTAAACGAACTAGGTCATCTCTCCCGTCAGGTTGCGAGAGAAAAGATGAATATCGACTCCCGCCTTCCGCCGATACAGGCGAGCTTTGCGCGCGCCTGTTGCAATAAACTCGCCGGTTTCTTCAAACATTTCTGATGCATCAAAGCGACGAATCAGGCTCTTACGTTGCACCGGATGACCAAGGATGGTTTCAATCACATCTTGTAGCTGCGACAAGGTAAATTCAGCCGGCAAGCAATAAACCGGCAACATGGAATACATGGTTTTTTGCCGTAACCGCAGGAGCGCTGCATCAATAATGGCGCGGTGGTCAAAGGCAATATCATAATGTGCAAGTTGTGAGAGTGGTAACCATTGTGCATCGGTAACCGTACTAATATGTGGCTGGCAATCGGCCCATGCAATGAGCGCAAACCAGGCGGTTGTCAGGCTCCAGCCGCGTGGATCGCGGTGTGGGCCGGAAAAGGTTTCCAACTGCTCAAGCCAGGGCGGCGTGACGCCCGTTTTCTCTGTGAGCTTACGTAACGCCGTGGCTCGCGTAGAATCATCCTGTTCCAAATCAATGAACCCGCCCGGTAATCCCCAATAACCCTGTTGTGGATGATTTGCCCGCTTTACCAGCAGGAGAGAAAGTTGTTGTTGGTATAAAGTAAACAACACACTATCAACCGTGACTATCGGCGTGGGAAAACGGGAGGGATCGTAATGAGCCAAATAGTCAGCTTCAGATTGCATGTTTTTTCTCTGGTTAACTGTCGCAAGGACAAAAACTAACGGATTAACAGATAAACTTCAAGATCGTAAATAAAAAATCAAATTAATATTGATATAATTCAATTAGTTATTTTTATTTTATTGCCAGGTTAAAAATTTATCTTGCTTGTTTGTGTCTCATGGACAATATTAAATGTGTCTTACGGACAATAATTAATGGAAAGGATTGAGGAGAGAACAAGATGAAAAACAACCTGCACATGACTCTCGATAACCGCTCGCTGGCACTGGATGTAGGACGTTTCCCGGATGGCGCGGTTTGGTTGAAAGTGAAAGATTCGCTACCCGCTCAGGCAAATACGCTGCGTATTCGGGCGGAAAGAATGCAAAACATGGATGATTTTATGCTGTTAGCGCAACTGGTTGACGCAGTACGTCACCAGTGCGACGTGACTTTTAGCCATCTTGAACTGCCTTATCTTCCTTACGCGCGGCAAGACAGACATATGCAACCTGGCGATAGTTTCGCGCTGAAAGTTTTTGCCGGGTTATTAAATAGCCTGAACTTTGACCGGGTGTTGGTGCTAGACCCCCACAGCGAGGCCGCCGCAGCGGCTATCAATCAGTTAGTGGCTATCCCGCAGCAACAATGTTTGGCGCAAAGCGCGAGCTTGATGGCGGCGCTGGCGCAAGGCGAAATGATGCTGGTCGCGCCGGATGCCGGCGCGTTGAAAAAAATTCATGGTGTCGCACAGACGGTTGGCGCAACAGAATATGGCATTCTCTCGAAGCAGCGTGACGTCACTACGGGCGCACTTACCGGCTTTTCTCTGCTGGCAGGTGATGTAAAAGGTAAAAATGTCCTGATTGTTGATGACCTGTGCGATGCTGGCGGGACATTTATTGGTTCGGCCCAAGTATTACGTGATGCTGGCGCGCGTAGCGTGAGCTTGTATGTCACTCACGGTATCTTCTCAAAAGGCGTTGAGCACTTGCTGCAACAAGGCATTGACCAAATCTACTGTACCACCTCTTACGCGACGGCTGATATAGCGCAAGAACGCGTAGAGCTTATTGATATCAATACTATTTTTAACGCCTAAGAGGACACGGAAATGTTAATCAACCCGATTTTAGCAATTGATGGTTATAAAGTTTCTCACCGTGAGCAGTATCCGGAAGGCACGACCCGCGTGTATTCCAACTTTACACCGCGCAGCGATCGTTATTTCACTTCGCCGGTCGCCGACGGCAAGCTGGTTTTCTTTGGGTTACAGGGGTTTCTGAAGTGGTTCATGGTGGATCTTTTCAATCACCAGTTTTTTGCTCAGCCGGAAGAAAAGGTGGTGGGCGAGTACCAGAAACTGATGGATAGTTACCTCGGCAAAGGTCAGGTATCGGTTGAGCATATTCGCGCATTGCACCAGTTGGGTTACCTTCCTCTGCATATTAAAGGGCTGGATGAAGGCAGCAAGGTCAGCATGAAAATTCCGGTGCTGACGATCACCAACACGCGTGATGAGTTCTTCTGGCTGGTAAATTACCTCGAAACGGTGTTGTCGGCTGAATTATGGAAAGCCTCCACGAACGCGACTATTGCTCATCACTATCGCAAAATTTGTCAGCAATGGGCGGCGAAAACCTGTGATGACAGTGGGCATCTTGATTTCCAGTGCCATGATTTTTCATTCCGCGGCATGTCCGGCTTACATGATGTCGCGCAGTCCGGCAGTGGCCATCTGGTCAGTTTCAAAGGTACGGATAGTATTCCGTCGATTGTTTACGTGCAGGATTATTACACCAATGGCGATGACTATTTCGTGGCGGCCAGCATTCCGGCGACAGAGCATAGCGTCATGTGTATGGGCGAGCAGGAAGGTGAGATTGCAACCTTCCGCCGTTTGATCGAAACGCTTTATCCCAACGGGTTTGTTTCGATTGTTTCCGATACGTGGGATTACTGGAAGGTGATCACCGAATATACCCGTGAGCTTAAAACCGCGATTATGGCGCGTGATGGTCGGGTCGTTTTCCGCCCTGATAGTGGTGACCCGGTGGAAATTCTGTGCGGTACCGGCGCGGATGATGATCACTCAGCCGACCGTTCTCCGGAACAGAAAGGCTCGGTAGAAGTGTTATGGGAAATTTTCGGTGGGACGGTAAACGAAAAAGGTTATAAAGTTTTGGATCCGCATGTCGGCCTGATTTACGGCGATTCAATCACGCTGGAACGAGCCAATGAGATCCTGCAACGCCTGGCGGCAAAAGGGTTTGCCAGCTCTAATGTGGTTTTTGGCGTGGGTTCTTTTACTTATCAATTCAATACGCGCGATACCTTTGGCTTTGCGATGAAAGCCACCTATGGCGAAGTTAACGGTGTAGGGCGAATGATTTTCAAACAGCCGAAAACCGATGGGGGTTTGAAGCGCTCTGCGCGTGGTTTATTGCAGGTTGTGGTTGATGAACAAGGCGAATTTCAACTACGCGATGAACAAACCCACCAACAGGAACAGGGCGGCGCGTTAAAGACGCGTTTTCTGGACGGTAAGTTGGTCAACCAGGAACATATCGACGTGATTCGCCAACGCCTTGCAGCGCAGTGTTAAACCGTTATATTTCAATAAAAACCGGTACGCGAGCCCTTTCGGCTGCCTACCGGTTTTCTGCTGTAGGCCGGTTAGGTATTTAGCAATAACTCCAATTGCTCTTGCGCCTCTAGCCACGCCATTTCACAGTTTTCCAGCTCGCTTTTCGCTGTCGCCTGATTATGCAAGGCGGCGGTGAGATCGCTTTTACGGCTCGGTTCATAAATGGTCGCATCACTGAGTTGTTCTTCCGTTTGCGACAACTGCGTTTGCCATTTTTCCATCTGCTTTTCTAGCTTTTCAATCGCTTTACGCAGTGGTTGGCTTTGTGTGCGCAGTTCGGCTTCCCGCCGCTTCTGATCTTTACGCGCTTGTGCGCTGTTGTTGCTATCCGCTTTCGGCGCCGCGTCTTGCTGCGCTTGCTGTTTTTGCAGCTCGGTTAGCCATTGCTGGTAATCTTCCAGATCACCCTCAAATACATCCACTTTACCGTCGTGTACCAGATACAGATCGTCGGTAGTGGAACGCAGAAGATGGCGATCGTGAGAAACCACCACTAATGCGCCTTCAAAATCGATTAACGCTTCGGTGAGTGCCTGACGCATATCTAAATCAAGATGGTTGGTCGGTTCATCAAGCAACAACAGATTCGGGCGTTCCCAAACCACCAACGCCAACACCAAACGCGCTTTCTCACCGCCGGAAAAGAAGCCGGTATGCTCTTTTACCTTATCGCCCTGGAAACCAAAGCCGCCAAGATAGTCGCGTAACTGTTGTTCCAGAACTTTTGGCGCCAGCCGCGCCAAATGCTGTAACGGGGATTCATCCGCGCGTAAGAATTCGAGTTGATGCTGGGCGAAATAACCGAGCTTGATCCCTTTTGCTAGCCCTATGTCGCCCTGCATCGGTGCTAATTCGCCCGCTAGCAGCTTAATCAGGGTCGATTTACCCGCACCGTTACGGCCAAGTAAGCCAATGCGCGAACCGGGAACCAAATTGAGTTTGATCGAGTTCAGGATAATGCGCTCACCATAACCGGCGCTGACTTTTTCCATTTTTAGCAACGGGTTGGGCAGGCTCTCGGGTGGGCGAAAGCTGAAACTAAAGGGATTATCGACGTGGGCAGGCGCAATCAATTCCATGCGCTCCAGCATTTTGATGCGGCTCTGGGCCTGGCGCGCTTTGGAGGCTTTCGCTTTAAAACGGTCGATAAAGCTTTGTAGGTGCGCCACTTTTTGCTGTTGATGCTCATACAACGATTGCTGTTGCGCCAGCTTAGTGGCGCGCTGGTGTTCAAACGCACTGTAGTTGCCGGTGTATTCGAACAGTGCTTGTTGCTCAATATGCAGGATTTTATCCACCACCGGGTCGAGGAAATCACGATCGTGAGAGATCAGGATTAGCGTGCCGGGATAGCTTTTTAGCCAGCGCTCCAGCCAAATGACCGCATCTAAATCAAGGTGGTTGGTGGGTTCGTCCAGCAATAGCAAATCGGAACGGCAAATCAGGGCTTGCGCCAGGTTAAGACGCATACGCCAGCCGCCGGAAAAATCACTCACCGGGCGCTGTAATTGTTCCTGACTAAAGCCCAAACCGTGAAGTAAGGTTGCGGCGCGAGCCTGTATGCTCCATGCCTGAATCGCATCCAGCTTGCCATGCAGTAAGGCAATCGCGTTGCCATTATTGATTTCGTTGGCATGACGCAATTCAGACTCAAGCTGACGATATTCACGATCGCCATCAATAACATAGTCAATGGCGGGGATCGGTAAGGCAGGCGTTTCTTGATTCACCCAAGCGAGCGACCAGGTGCCAGGGAAAGTCACGCTCCCGGCATCGGCGCCAATCTCGTTTTTGAGTAACGACAGCAGCGTGGATTTTCCACAGCCATTTTTACCAACCAGCCCCACTTTTTGTCCGGGGTTGATAGTGGCAGTGGCATTGTCCAGGAGCACGCGGATGCCGCGACGGATTTGTAACGAGGAGAATACAATCATAAAGCGAACGCGCCGTATCGTCAGATAATATGTTAATTTATTGTCATCATAATCAGAGTTTCGGAATAGCCGAATCTGTTGGTCGAGCATGGTAGCGGAAAATTCGCACTATGACGACGATTTGGAGGGGAATGATGTCGCAGCCGCCTAAAGTTCTGCTGCTGTATGCCCATCCGGAGTCACAGGATTCGATCGCGAATCGGGTCTTGCTGCAACCGGCGCAGCAGTTAGCTCATGTCACCGTGCACGATCTCTATGCACATTACCCGGATTTTTTTATTGATATCCACTACGAACAACAGCTATTACGCGAACATCAAGTGGTGGTGTTTCAGCATCCTCTCTACACCTACAGCTGCCCGGCGCTACTCAAAGAGTGGCTGGACCGGGTTCTCTCGCGCGGTTTTGCCAGCGGCGTGGGCGGTAATGCGCTGGAAGGCAAATATTGGCGCAGCGTGGTGACCACAGGCGAACCAGAAACGGCCTATCATCAGCATGGATTAAACCGTTATCCGTTGTCAGAAATCATGCGCCCGTTTGAGCTAACCGCACAAATGTGTCGTATGCACTGGATGACGCCGATGATCATTTATTGGGCGCGGCGGCAATCGCCGGAAACCTTAAAAAATTATGCGCGCGCGTATGGTGACTGGCTGGCTTCGCCGTTACCGCATGGAGGTATATAGATGGAAGGACAAACCCTGTTAACGGCGGGCGTGCTTTATCTGTTTGCCGCCGTGGTGGCGGTACCGATCGCCGCGCGGTTAGGCATTGGCGCCGTGCTGGGATATTTGCTGGCCGGTATTGCAATCGGCCCCTGGGGATTGGGGTTTATTAGCGACGTTGACGAGATTTTGCATTTTTCCGAGCTCGGCGTGGTGTTCCTGATGTTTATCATCGGTCTTGAACTGAATCCCGCTAAGCTCTGGCAGTTGCGCCGTTCTATTTTTGGCGTTGGGGCCGCGCAGGTCATTCTCAGTGCGGCGGTGTTGGGCGGCTTGCTATATCTCACCCATTTCGCCTGGCAGGCGGCGGTGATCGGCGGGATTGGCTTGGCGATGTCTTCAACCGCCATGGCGCTGCAACTAATGCGAGATAAGGGAATGAATCGCAATGAGTCCGGTCAGCTTGGCTTCTCGGTGTTGCTGTTTCAGGATTTAGCCGTGATCCCGGCGTTGGCGTTAGTGCCTTTGTTGGCCGGGACCGATAGCGGGCATACCGATTGGATGAAGGTCGGTATGAAGGTATTGGCGTTTGTTGGAATGTTAATTGGCGGACGTTTCCTATTACGTCCAATCTTTCGCTTTATTGCCGCCTCCGGCGTGCGTGAAGTGTTTACCGCCGCTGCATTGCTGTTGGTGCTCGGCTCGGCGTTATTTATGGATGCGCTGGGGTTATCAATGGCGCTGGGTACCTTTATTGCCGGGATCTTGTTAGCGGAGAGTGAGTACCGGCATGAATTGGAGATTGCCATCGAGCCATTTAAAGGTTTGTTGCTTGGGCTGTTCTTTATTTCGGTGGGGATGGCGCTCAACCTTGGCGTACTGTATACGCATATCGTGGCGATTGCTCTCGGCGTTTTGATCTTGGTCGCGATAAAAGCACTGGTGCTTTATCTGCTGTCGCGCATCTACGGTTTGCGCAGTTCAGAGCGGCTACAATTCGCCGGCGTATTAAGCCAGGGCGGTGAGTTTGCGTTTGTACTGTTTTCCGCCGCCTCCTCCGCCAAACTGTTTACCGGTGACCAACTGCCGTTGTTATTGGTGACGGTAACGCTGTCGATGATGACGACACCTTTGCTGATGCAGGGCATTGATCGTATTTTAGCGCGCCGTTTCAATGAGGGTGACGATAATGATGAGAAGCCTTTTGTTGAAGATGATAAGCCCCAAGTTATTGTCGTGGGTTTTGGGCGTTTTGGGCAGGTTGTAGCCCGCTTATTAATGGCCAATAAAAAGCGGATTACCGTCCTTGAGCGCGATATTAGCGCGGTCAGTCTGATGCGCAAGTATGGTTATAAAGTATACTATGGCGATGCAACCGAATTGGAGTTGCTGCGCGCGGCTGGCGCGGCCAGCGCCCAATCGTTAGTGATTACGTGTAATGACCCAACAGATTCGATGACGATTGTGCATCTGTGTCAGCAGCACTTTCCTCATTTGCAAATTTTGGCACGCGCGCGTGGTCGCGTTGAGGCACACGAATTATTACAGGCTGGTGTGACGCAATTCTCACGTGAAACCTTTTCCAGCGCGCTGGAGTTAGGGCGCAAGGCGCTGATGACTCTGGGTATGCATCCACATCAAGCGCACCGTGCGCAACAACACTTCCGCCGTCTGGATATGCGTATGCTGCGCGAGTTAATGCCAAGCCATGAAGACAGCGCGCAAATCTCGCGCGTGCGTGAGGCGCGGCGCGAACTGGAGGATATCTTCCAGACCGAAATGCAGCAGGAACGACGCCAGCTTGATGGTTGGGATGATGAGTTTCAATAACGGCAGGGCTTGATGCCATTGCCAGGTGGATAAACACAATGCGTAAACGTTTTATTGCCGGTGCGGTTTGCCCGCACTGTCAGGAAAAAGATACTCTCGCCATGTGGCGCGAAAACAACGTTGATGTGGTTGAGTGTGTGAAGTGTGGGCATCAGATGCGTGAAGCGGATAAACAGGTTCGCGATCGGGTTCGCAATAATGAACAAGTGATTGGGGTTTTTCATCCTGAGTAGCTTCATTGGGCAGCTTTTTTCACACCGGGCCTTACAGCGGCATTGAATTCCGCTACAATCGCCGGATGAACCTTTCTGGTTGGCTTTGTTACAGGTCAAAACCAGGCAGACAGGATCTCAGTTCTCAACGGTTAGGAGATATCATGAAAGTAGCAAAAGACCAGGTGGTCAGTCTGGCTTACCAGGTTCGTACAGAAGACGGTGTATTAGTTGATGAGTCTCCGGTGAGCGCACCGTTGGACTATCTGCACGGTCATGGTTCCCTGATTTCTGGTCTGGAAAAAGCGCTGGAAAATCATTCAGTAGGCGATAAGTTTGATGTGCATATCGCGGCTAATGAAGCGTATGGCCAGTATGATGAAAATTTAGTGCAACGTGTGCCGAAAGACGTCTTTATGGGCGTTGATGAGCTTCAGGTTGGTATGCGTTTCTTGGCGGAAACCGATCAGGGGCCGGTGCCGGTTGAAATCACCGAAGTGGAAGATGAGCACGTGGTGGTTGACGGTAACCATATGCTGGCGGGTCAGAACCTGAACTTTAACGTTGAAGTGGTTGCTATTCGTGAAGCGACGCCAGAAGAACTGGCACATGGTCACGTACACGGTGAGCATGATCATCATCACGATCATGACCACGACCACGACCACGGTCAGGGTGGCTGTGGTAACGGCGGTTGTGGCTGCCACTAAGCCCGCGCAACGTCAGGCTAACAAGAAAAAAGCACCGACCCTTCGGTGCTTTTTTTATCGATAAAATTTTACTCCAGTTTAAACACCAGCGCGGAGATCGGGGCCAAATTCAGGTCAGATTTGTCCTGCTGAATATGCAGCTCGCCTTGCTCCGCTTCGCCCACTACGCGTGAGGCGTGGCTAATTTTTATCGCGGGCAGTGAAACGTTGACCGGTTTATCGCTAGGGTTCAAAGCCACCAGATAGCGCTCATTGCCCGCCGAACGGAGATAAACCATCGGATAAGGTTGGGTAACACTGCTTACCAGACGCCACTCGCCATCAGCGGAAAGCGCCGCAGATGAAGCCCGTAATTTCAGCAGTTGACGGGTGTAATTGAGCAGAGATTTGGGATCTTTCTCTTCGGTAGCCACCGTTGGTCGTTGAGGGTTTTTATCAATCGGCAGATAAAGATTCCAGTAGTCAGTGCTGGAAAAACCGGCGTTTTTACCTTCATCCCATTGCATTGGCGTACGTGAACCGGCGCGGTTTTTAGTGGGTTTTCCTTGGCTGCCCTCTTTATTCCACAGGCCGGTTTGGAAACGCATACCAATTTCGTCACCGTAATAAATAAACGGCGTGCCGGGCATGGTTAAAAAGAAGGTCATTGCCACTTTTAACTGATCGACACTGTTACGATCGCCAGCATTGAGGCGCTGAATATCGTGGTTCCCGGTAGGCAGGCTGATATAGCTTTTCCCCTTTGTGGCTTGGTATTGCTCACGGTATAGATCGTACCAGGTTTTGATCTCACCTTTACCGTCTTTGGCAAAGTAGCTGACGGTGGGCTCAAATTCGCCGCCAACGCGATTAAAGAACAGTGAAGTGAAATTGTATTTTCCGGTATGCATCATAAAGTCGATATTAAAACCGGCGGCGGAAGACTCTTTGGGATTGCTCCATTCGGAGATGAGTACCGCATCAGGATAGTGAGTGTGATACCAAGAGGAGATATCTTGCCAGACGCTAATTGTGGCTTTCTTATCCGGATCGTTTTTAACGATACTGGAAGCCATATCAACGCGGAATCCGTCGACGCCTTTATCCATCCAAAACGCCATAATATTTTCGATCTCACGCCGTACCGCCATCGGACCGGGCGCATTCACCGGCTGTTCCCAGGCATGTTTGGGGTTAGGGTGAGCATAACCATAATTGAGCGCGGGCTGGGAAGCGTAGTAATTCTTAATGTACCAAGGTGCGCGCGGCGCATCGGTTTTCACAAAACTGTCTTCGCCGATCACTCCGCCAACCTGATCCTTCTGCTTGCCTTTTACGTCGTCAGGTACACGGTCAGGCCAGATGTAGTAATCGCTATAGCGGCGATCTTTGCCCTCGGCGGACTCCCTGAACCATGCATTTTGGTCAGACGTATGGCCGGCAACCAAATCAAGACAGACGCGTAGCCCACGTCGATGGGCTTCTTCAATCAGCCGGACTAAATCACTATTGCTGCCATAGCGCGGGTCGACTTGGTAAAAGTCGCTAATGTCGTAACCGCCATCTTTGAATTCAGACTTGAACAGCGGGTTAAACCATAACGTATTGACGCCGAGGGATTTGATGTAATCCAGTCGTTGAATCACACCCTGTATATCGCCGATACCATCACCGTTGGAATCTTGATAAGAGGGAGGGTAAATTTGATAAAAGATGGCGGATTTAACCCAGTGTGGCGCGGGGTTTTCACTGTATCCTAGCGTGGGGAAAAGCAGTAATGGAACTAAGGCAAGCGGTGAGAGTTTGCGCAAAAGAGTGTCTCCTTCCCGAAGGTAACGATGGGTTTTTATTCGTTAAGGAGTGTAAGTAAAAAATACCGTTCAGCGTGTTTTGTTAACCGGTCTGACCGGCTTACGTGAATTGCATCACGTTTTAAGCCGAGTCATCGGGCTTGTGGGTTCTTAAAGCGGCTTGGATCAATAGTGCGGCGGCGGGGTTTCTTCTGACTGAGAAGCGATCATAGAAGGCGCTGCTGCTTTTAGCTTATCGACCAACAGGCGGATTTGTTCACGCATTTTCGCCATTTCCAGCTCATGCTGAACCACGGTTTGATTGAGTTCCTCAAGGGTATGTTCCTGAAAAGCCAGTTTGCTTTCCAGCATCTCAAGCCGCTGTTCAAACATTGATTGTTGCATAGATTTTCCTCTTGTTACCGCGCCATTGGGCTGGGCAGGGTGAATCTTCCGATTCTACGGGGAAATGTGTTGCATTCACCAGGCAAAAGACTCTAATTTGCTCTGCACGGTTGAAAAAGTAGCGCCGCGCCGTTATCTCTGGTGAAACTTACCGACAAAACTGTAGTCGGAAGTAAGCTGAGTTATTCTGGCGAGCATGTTAAGTTGTCTCGCGCACAGTTAGTTATAGTACGGACCCTTGGTCCGCAACGTTTCCGAGGTGAGAGGCTTCGGTTTTGGAGAAATGGATGAAATCACTGTTTAAAGTTACGCTGCTCGCAACCACCATGGCTGTCGCATTAAATGCGCCGCTGGCGATGGCGGCAGATACCGCACCGGCTCAACAGGCTGCGCCTCAAGCACCGAAGAACGCGAATTTCAAAAATGACGATCAACAATCTGCTTACGCGCTTGGCGCGTCGCTGGGTCGTTATATGGAGAATTCTCTGAAAGAACAGGAAAAACTGGGTATTGCGCTGGATAAAGGTCAGTTGATCGCCGGTGTTCAGGACGCGTTTGCAGGCAAAAGCAAACTGTCTGACCAGGAAATCGAGCAGACGCTGCAAGCGTTTGAAACCCGCGTGAAGGGTGCCGCCCAGGCGAAGATGGAAAAAGACGCGCAGGAGAACACCGCAAAAGGTGAAGCCTTTGCGACTAAGTTTGCCAAAGAGTCTGGCGTGAAAAAGACCGACAGCGGTTTGTTGTATAAAGTCGAAAAAGCCGGTACCGGTGAATCGCCAAAAGATAGCGACACCGTGGTGGTTAACTATAAAGGTACGCTGATCGACGGCACCGAGTTTGATAACTCTTACAAACGCGGTGAGCCGCTCTCTTTCCGCCTTGACGGCGTGATCCCGGGCTGGACCGAAGGTCTGAAGCACGTGAAAAAAGGCGGTAAGATCAAGTTGGTTATCCCACCGCAGTTAGCCTACGGTAAAAACGGCGTGCCGGGTATTCCGGCTAACTCTACGCTGGTGTTTGATGTTGAATTACTGGATATCAAACCGGCACCGAAGGCAGATGCAAACGCACAGGCTCCGGCCGCGCCAACCGCAGACGGTTCTAAAGCGCAGTAACTGTCTCATTGTTTAGCCGCCGCGTCCTCCGCGGCGGTTTTATTTGCGCGATGGCGCATTCTTATCCCGACAAAGATCTGGTATAAGCTGCCGACATTTGCCAGACTAACGCTGCGCAAAATTCTGTAGATGAGTCTGCCCTGGCTGTGCTGAGACAGGCTCCAGCCACTTAGGGTGATGTCTTCCATGTCAAATCCATTCAATCCTGGCGATCTGATCGATTCAGATTTACTGGAACAGCGTCCGTTTGAGTCCACCGACCATGAAATCCTCAATTCTTATGAGGCGGTTGTTGATGGCCTTGCAATGTTGATTGGTTCGCACTGTGAAATTGTGTTGCACTCGCTGGAAGACCTGAAGTGCTCCGCAGTTCGTATTGCTAATGGCGAACATACCGGGCGGAAAATTGGTTCACCGATTACCGATCTTGCCTTGCGGATGCTGCATGATATGACCGGCGCCGACAGTAATGTTTCCAAAGCCTACTTCACGCGCGCCAAAAGCGGTGTTTTGATGAAGTCAGTCACCATCGCGATCCGTAACCGCGAAAGGCGCGTGATTGGTTTACTGTGCATCAACATGAATCTGGATGTTCCTTTCTCGCAAATTATGTCGACCTTTATTCCGCCGGAAGTGCCTGACGTCTCCTCTTCAGTGAACTTTGCCTCGTCAGTAGAGGATTTGGTGACGCAAACCCTTGAGTTCACCATCGAAGAAGTGAGTGCCGACCGTAACGTATCGAACAATGCTAAGAACCGGCAAATTGTTCTGAACCTGTATGAAAAAGGCATTTTTGACATTAAAGATGCGATCAATCAGGTTGCCGACCGGCTTAATATCTCTAAGCACACGGTTTACCTCTATATCCGCCAGTTTAAGAGTGGGGATTTTCAGGGGCAGGAACGTTAATGCATTACACGTTGCTGGTCACTGGCCCGGCTTACGGCACGCAGCAGGCCAGCAGTGCCTTGCTGTTTGCGCGCGCGTTGTTGGCGGCAGGGCACACGTTAAGTAGCGTCTTTTTTTATCGTGAGGGTGTGCTTAACGCTAACCAGCTTACCGCGCCTGCCAGCGATGAGTTCGATCTGGTGCGCGCCTGGAAAGCGTTACACGATGAGTCCGGTGTCGCGCTAAATATTTGCGTGGCTGCGGCGCTGCGGCGCGGTGTGACTGATGCGCAGGAAGCCACTAACCTTGCGTTGCCGGCCTCTAATCTGCAACCGGGCTTCCATTTAACCGGTTTGGGCGCGTTGGCTGAAGCGGCACTTAATTGCGATCGATTGGTGCAATTCTAATGAAGTCTATCGCCTTTGTGTTTACGCATGCGCCACATGGTAATAGCGCCGGGCGGGAAGGGCTGGATGCCGCGCTGGCTACCTCAGCGCTTAGCGACCAGCTTGGGATGTTCTTTATTGGCGATGGTGTCTTCCAGTTGATGGCAGGGCAGCGTCCGGCAGAGGTTTTAGCTCGCGATTATATTTCGACGTTTGGCGTTTTGCCGCTTTATGACGTTGAATGCTGTTATCTGTGTGCCGACTCGTTGGCGGAGCGCGGGTTACAGGCGCACGATAGCCGTGTGTTGGAGGTGGCGGTGCTGAGCGCTGCCGCACTACGTGCGCGGCTTGACGAGTACGACATCATCCTCACTTTTTAGGGGCGTTCCGATGCTGCATACTTTAATGCACTCACCCGCTCAATGCGATTTCGCGTTGTTGCTACGTATGTTAAAAGCCGGAGACGATCTGCTATTAATGCAGGATGGGGTGATCGCCGGGGTGCAGGGGAGCTTGGCGCTGGAAAAATTATTGCAGTCGCCAGCCCATCTCTACATTCTGCGTGAGGATGTTGATGCACGCGGGCTTTTTGCTCAAATTTCAAACAGTACGACACTGGTCGACTATACTGATTTTGTCGCGTTGACGGTAAAACAGCCGCAGCAAATGACTTGGTAAACACGGTTCGCCTGGTTATTTCTTGACACCTTTTAAGCTCAGCCCTAAAATTCTGCGTCCTCGTTATACTACGAGGTGATTTATTACGTGTTTACGAAGCAAAAGCAAAAACCAGGAGCTATTTAATGGCAACAGTTAATCAGCTGGTTCGCAAACCGCGCGCGCGCAAAGTTGCTAAGAGCAACGTGCCGGCGCTGGAAGCTTGCCCGCAGAAACGTGGTGTATGTACTCGTGTATATACTACTACCCCGAAAAAACCGAACTCCGCGCTGCGTAAAGTATGCCGTGTTCGCTTAACCAACGGTTTTGAAGTTACCTCCTATATCGGCGGTGAAGGTCATAACCTGCAGGAACACTCCGTGATCCTGATTCGTGGCGGTCGTGTTAAAGACTTGCCAGGTGTGCGTTACCACACCGTTCGTGGCGCGCTGGACTGCTCAGGTGTTAAAGACCGTAAGCAGGCTCGCTCCAAATACGGCGTGAAGAAGCCAAAGGCTTAATGGTTCTCCGTTAAGTAAGGCCAAACGTTTTAACTTAAATGTCAAACTAAACTCGTAGAGTTTTGGACAATCCTGAATTAACAACGGAGTATTTCCATGCCACGTCGTCGCGTTATTGGTCAGCGTAAAATTCTGCCAGATCCGAAGTTCGGATCAGAGCTGCTGGCTAAATTCGTTAATATCTTAATGGTAGATGGTAAAAAATCTACTGCTGAATCAATCGTTTATACTGCGCTGGAGACCCTGGCTCAGCGTTCTGGTAAAAACGAGCTGGAAGCCTTTGAAGTTGCTCTCGAAAACGTGCGCCCGACTGTAGAAGTTAAGTCGCGCCGCGTTGGTGGTTCAACTTATCAGGTACCAGTTGAAGTCCGTCCGGTTCGTCGTAATGCGCTGGCAATGCGTTGGATCGTTGAAGCTGCTCGTAAACGCGGTGATAAATCTATGGCTCTGCGCCTGGCGAACGAACTTTCTGATGCTGCGGAAAACAAAGGTACCGCAGTGAAGAAACGTGAAGATGTTCACCGTATGGCCGAAGCCAACAAGGCGTTCGCTCACTACCGCTGGTAATAGCCACGTAGTTGTTATTAACCCAGCGGGCGCTCAATTAGCCAACCCGCTGGGGTTTACTAACTTTGAACGTCCGAGAATCAGAGGAATCAAATGGCTCGTACAACACCCATTACACGTTACCGTAACATCGGTATCAGTGCTCACATCGACGCCGGTAAAACCACCACGACCGAACGTATTCTGTTCTACACCGGTGTTAACCACAAAATCGGTGAAGTTCATGACGGTGCTGCGACCATGGACTGGATGGCGCAAGAGCAGGAACGTGGTATTACCATCACCTCCGCAGCGACCACTGCGTTCTGGTCTGGTATGGCTAAACAGTTTGAGCCGCACCGCGTTAACATCATCGACACCCCGGGACACGTTGACTTCACTATCGAAGTAGAACGTTCTATGCGTGTTCTGGACGGCGCAGTAATGGTTTACTGTGCGGTTGGCGGTGTTCAGCCGCAGTCTGAAACCGTATGGCGTCAGGCAAACAAATATAAAGTTCCGCGTATCGCGTTCGTTAATAAAATGGACCGTATGGGCGCGAACTTCCTGAAAGTCGTTGGCCAGATCAAAACCCGTTTGGGCGCGAACCCGGTTCCGCTTCAACTGGCGATTGGTGCTGAAGAGAAATTCACCGGCGTTATCGACCTGGTGAAAATGAAAGCAATCAACTGGAATGACGCCGATCAGGGCGTAACCTTCGATTACGAAGATATTCCGGCTGATATGCAGGATCTGGCTGAAGAATGGCGTCAGAACCTGGTTGAGTCCGCAGCAGAAGCTTCTGAAGATCTGATGGACAAATACCTGGGCGGCGAAGAACTGACTGAAGAAGAGATCAAGAAAGCTCTGCGTCAGCGTGTTCTGAACAACGAAATCATCCTGGTTACCTGTGGTTCTGCATTTAAGAACAAAGGTGTGCAGGCGATGCTGGATGCGGTAGTTGAATACCTGCCGGCACCGACCGACGTACCTGCAATTAAAGGTATGCTGGACGACGGTAAAGATACGCCAGCCGAGCGTCATTCCGATGACAAAGAGCCGTTCTCTGCTCTGGCATTTAAAATCGCTACCGACCCGTTTGTGGGTAACCTGACGTTCTTCCGCGTGTATTCTGGCGTGGTTAACTCAGGTGATACCGTACTGAACTCTGTGAAATCCGCACGTGAGCGCTTTGGCCGTATCGTACAGATGCACGCCAACAAACGTGAAGAAATCAAAGAAGTTCGTGCAGGTGACATCGCTGCGGCGATCGGTCTGAAAGACGTGACCACGGGTGATACCCTGTGTGATCCGAACGCGCCGATTATCCTTGAGCGTATGGAATTCCCTGAGCCGGTTATCTCTATCGCCGTTGAGCCGAAAACCAAAGCTGACCAAGAAAAAATGGGTCTGGCTCTGGGCCGTCTGGCTAAAGAAGACCCGTCTTTCCGTGTATGGACTGACGAAGAATCTAACCAGACTATCATCGCCGGTATGGGTGAGCTGCATCTGGAAATCATCGTTGACCGTATGAAACGCGAGTTCAACGTTGAAGCGAACGTCGGTAAGCCGCAGGTTGCTTATCGTGAAACCATTCGCGATACCGTGAAAGATATCGAAGGCAAGCACGCTAAACAGTCTGGTGGTCGTGGTCAGTACGGTCACGTTGTGATCGATCTGTCTCCGCTGGAACCAGGTGGCCCGGGCTACACCTTTACCAACGACATCAAAGGTGGTGTGATTCCTGGCGAATACATCCCTGCGGTTGATAAAGGTATCCAGGAGCAACTGAAGTCTGGTCCTCTGGCCGGTTATCCGGTAGTGGACATTGCGGTGCGCCTGCACTTCGGTTCTTATCATGACGTCGACTCCTCTGAATTGGCGTTTAAACTGGCAGCCTCTTTGGCGTTTAAAGATGGCTTTAAGAAAGCAAAACCTGTTCTGCTTGAGCCAGTGATGAAAGTGGAAGTCGAAACGCCGGAAGACTACATGGGTGACGTTATCGGTGACCTGAACCGTCGTCGCGGTATCATCGAAGGTATGGATGACACCGCTACCGGTAAGACCGTTCGTGCTCAGGTACCGTTATCTGAAATGTTTGGTTATGCTACTGACCTGCGTTCTCAGACCCAAGGCCGTGCTTCTTACTCCATGGAGTTCTTGAAGTACGCTGAAGCGCCGAACAACGTCGCTCAGGCTGTTATTGAAGCTCGTGGCAAATAAGCTACAGTTTTAAAATATTGATCACATGCTCTCACCACAGGGTGAGAGCATAAAAGTAAGGAATATCGTCGTGGCTAAAGAGAAATTTGAACGTTCCAAACCCCACGTCAACGTTGGTACTATCGGCCACGTTGACCACGGTAAAACTACCCTGACCGCAGCTATCACCACCGTTCTGGCGAAAACCTACGGCGGTTCTGCGCGCGCATTCGATCAGATCGATAACGCGCCGGAAGAAAAAGCACGTGGTATCACCATCAACACCTCTCACGTAGAGTACGACACCCCGACTCGTCACTATGCACACGTTGACTGCCCGGGCCACGCCGACTACGTGAAAAACATGATCACCGGTGCTGCGCAGATGGACGGCGCGATCCTGGTTGTTGCTGCGACTGACGGCCCGATGCCGCAGACCCGTGAGCACATCCTGCTGGGTCGTCAGGTTGGCGTTCCTTACATCATCGTGTTCCTGAACAAATGTGACATGGTTGATGACGAAGAGCTGCTGGAACTGGTTGAGATGGAAGTTCGCGATCTGCTGACCCAGTACGATTTCCCGGGCGACGACACGCCGATCGTTCACGGTTCTGCACTGAAAGCGCTGGAAGGCGACGCCGAGTGGGAAGCGAAAATCATCGAGCTGGCCGGTTACCTGGATAACTACATCCCGGAACCAGAGCGTGCAATTGACAAGCCGTTCCTGCTGCCAATCGAAGACGTATTCTCCATCTCCGGTCGTGGTACCGTTGTTACCGGTCGTGTAGAGCGCGGTATCATCAAAGTGGGTGAAGAAGTTGAAATCGTGGGCATCAAAGACACCGCGAAATCAACCTGTACCGGCGTTGAAATGTTCCGCAAACTGCTGGACGAAGGCCGCGCGGGTGAGAACGTTGGTGTTCTGCTGCGTGGTATCAAACGTGAAGAAATCGAACGTGGTCAGGTACTGGCGAAGCCGGGTTCAATCAAGCCGCACACCAAGTTCGAATCAGAAGTTTATATTCTGTCTAAAGACGAAGGCGGCCGTCATACTCCGTTCTTCAAAGGCTACCGTCCGCAGTTCTACTTCCGTACTACTGACGTGACGGGCACCATCGAACTGCCGGAAGGCGTAGAGATGGTAATGCCGGGCGACAACATCAAAATGGTTGTTACCCTGATTCACCCGATCGCAATGGACGACGGTCTGCGTTTCGCAATCCGCGAAGGCGGCCGTACCGTTGGTGCGGGTGTTGTTGCTAAAGTTATGGCTTAATGCTGTAGCAGGTAGCGCCGGGCTTTGTCTGGCACTACGGCACACATAAAAAGAGCGCTTCGGCGCTCTTTTTTTATGCCAGCAAAAAATGTCATGGGCGGCTTGAGAACCAGTTAGTTATTGTAATGGCAACCATTCTCATTTACACTGTGATCATATTTTGTACTGGAGTGCGCAAATGTACGTTTGTCTGTGTAATGCCATTAGTGATAAAACGATCCGCGATGCCGTTCGTCGCTACCAGCCTCAATCTATTCAACACCTGCGTCAGCTTGTTCCGGTAGGAAAACAGTGTGGCAAGTGCATCCGCGCGACGCGTGAAATCCTGGATGAAGAGTTGCAGAACGTCCCGCAATATAAAGAGATTGCCTGAGATACCCCTCATTTTTGTCCTGATTTTTTGACTTCTTTTCAGGCGCATCTACGCTTCTAATTAACTGGAAGCGGAGGAAGCAAAATGAAGGGCGATACAAAAATCATAAATCATCTCAACAAATTACTTGGGAATGAACTGGTTGCGATCAATCAGTACTTTCTTCATGCGCGCATGTTCAAAAATTGGGGACTGATGCGCCTGAATGACGTTGAGTACCATGAATCCATCGATGAAATGAAACACGCGGACAAATACATCGAACGCATTTTATTTCTTGAAGGTATTCCCAATCTGCAGGATCTCGGCCGCTTACGCATCGGTGAAGATGTGGAAGAGATGTTGAAATCCGATCTGGTGTTGGAGCTTGAAGGGGCTAAAGATCTGCGCGAAGCGATCGCTTACGCCGATAAAGTTCACGATTATGTTAGCCGCGATATGATGATCGAAATTCTGGCGGATGAAGAACATCACATCGACTTTCTGGAAACTGAACTGGATCTGATTCAGAAAATTGGCATCCAAAATTATCTCCAGGCCCAAATCAAAGAAGAATAGTCATCACGTTGTAGCCTTTATGTTGAGCGATAAATACCAGCCATCCCGCAATTGCCAGGCTTGGGCCAAACGGTTGTGGGATGGTTTTTTGTTGCCCGACGCCGCGCTGAGAACGGTATAGCCAGCAAAGGATGCCGATGAGCGCCGCCAGTAAAGCCATCACCGGCAATGTTTGCCAGCCGCACCAGGCACCCAACGCGGCAAACAATTTCATATCCCCGCCGCCAATTCCTTCCTCGCCGCGATAAAGTAAAAACAGCCAACCCGGAAGCCAAAAGTAGAGATAACCGGCCACGGCACCGAGTATTGCATCATGTAGCGGAAAAGTGGGGAAGAAGGTATGGAATAACAAACCCGCCCACAGCAACGATAGGGTCAGTACATCAGGCAACAGGCAGTGACGCCGGTCGATTTCGCTGAGTAGAACCAGAAGCAGGCTGAACAGCGTGAGTGCAAGCAGTGGGGCGGGGCGGGGCTCGAGCGCGGCGAGCAAGACGAACAGCAGGGCAGTAAACAGTTCGCATGCAGGTAGAAAGCGAGGAATTGGCGCGCGACAAATGCGGCATTTGCCCCCCGAGCTGCACCAGCTTATCAAAGGGAGCAAATCACGCCAGGCCAGTATCCGATGGCAATGGAAGCAATATGAACGTGGCTTAACCAATACGGAAAACCATTGTTGCGCTGTTTGTTGCGGCTGAAAACGGTCAATAACCAGACCAGTAAAACTCCCCGCCATGGTACCGCTGAGTGCCGCAAGCAACGTGAATCGATCCATCTTTGCTCCTCCTCCCTTGAGTGATAGGCATAGCTTTGCACAGCGCCAATAAGCTTGTCATTACCTGAGGCCCTTCGATGCTTAGCGCTGCGAGAAAGCGCGCAGCAGATGAGGTAACGACAGGCAGGCGTACCGTTTTTTTCTGTACCGCACCCATTTCCAGCCGGTAGAAACGGCAAAGCGGGTTGCTTCCTGAGCAGATTTGCGTATAATGCGCGGGCCTGCAGATATTGTCAGGCGTGATTCAAGCAGAATCACAGGTCAGCCAGTGTACTGGGTTGCCTAACAATACTCCCAATTGGGGAGTTATATGCTGAACGATTACACTCCCCCATCAATCGTAATGGGTGCGAGGAGTAATTTTTTTCGTTTATAAATAATTGGAGCTCTGGTCTCATGCAGAACCAAAGAATCCGTATCCGTCTTAAAGCGTTTGATCATCGTCTGATCGATCAATCAACCGCGGAAATCGTTGAGACTGCCAAGCGCACTGGTGCGCAGGTTCGTGGTCCAATCCCGCTGCCAACTCGCAAAGAGCGTTTTACCGTTCTGATTTCCCCGCACGTTAATAAAGACGCGCGCGATCAGTACGAAATCCGCACTCATAAGCGTCTGGTTGACATCGTTGAGCCAACTGAAAAAACCGTTGATGCTCTGATGCGTCTGGATCTGGCTGCCGGTGTAGACGTGCAGATCAGCCTGGGTTAATCAGGTCATCGAGCGATTGAGAGGTTGAAACAATGATTGGTTTAGTCGGTAAAAAAGTGGGCATGACCCGCATCTTCACTGAAGATGGCGTTTCTATCCCCGTAACCGTAATCGAAGTTGAAGCAAACCGCGTTACCCAGATTAAAGCGCTGGAAAACGATGGTTACCGTGCTATTCAGGTCACTACCGGTGCTAAAAAAGCAAACCGTGTAACCAAGCCTGAAGCAGGTCATTTTGCTAAAGCTGGCGTTGAAGCTGGCCGTGGTCTGTGGGAATTCCGCACCGCTGAAGGTGATGAATATTCTGTTGGCCAGAGCATCAGTGTTGAAATTTTCGCTGACGTGAAAAAAGTTGACGTGACTGGTACGTCCAAAGGTAAAGGTTTTGCCGGTACTGTTAAGCGCTGGAATTTCCGTACTCAGGATGCTACTCACGGTAACTCCTTGTCTCACCGCGTTCCGGGTTCTATCGGTCAGAACCAGACTCCGGGCAAAGTGTTCAAAGGCAAGAAAATGGCAGGTCAGCTAGGTAATGAGCGCGTAACCGTTCAGAGCCTGGACGTAGTACGTGTTGACGCTGAGCGCAACCTGCTGCTGGTTAAAGGTGCGGTCCCGGGTGCAACCGGTAGCGACCTGATCGTTAAACCAGCTGTTAAGGCGTGAGGAGATAGGAATGGAATTGGTATTGAAAGACGCGCAAAGCGCGCTGACTGTTTCCGAAACTACCTTCGGTCGTGATTTCAACGAAGCGCTGGTACACCAGGTTGTTGTTGCTTATGCAGCAGGTGCCCGTCAAGGTACTCGTGCTCAGAAGACCCGTGCTGAAGTAACTGGTTCCGGTAAAAAACCGTGGCGCCAGAAAGGTACCGGCCGTGCGCGTTCAGGTTCTGTCAAGAGCCCGATCTGGCGTTCAGGTGGCGTAACTTTCGCTGCTCGCCCGCAGGATCACAGTCAAAAAGTTAACAAAAAGATGTACCGCGGCGCGCTGAAAAGCATCCTGTCCGAACTGGTACGTCAAGATCGTCTGATCGTTGTCGAACAGTTCTCTGTTGAAGCGCCGAAAACTAAGTTGCTGGCACAGAAACTGAAAGACATGGCGCTGGAAGACGTGCTGATCATCACCGGTGAACTGGATGAGAATCTGTTCCTGGCTGCGCGTAACCTGTACAAGGTTGACGTGCGTGATGCAGCAGGTATCGATCCGGTTAGCCTGATCGCCTTCGACAAAGTCGTTATGACTGCTGATGCAGTTAAGCAAGTTGAGGAGATGCTGGCATGATCCGTGAAGAACGTCTGCTGAAAGTACTGCGCGCGCCGCACGTTTCTGAAAAAGCGTCTACTGCGATGGAAAAAACTAATACCATCGTTCTCAAAGTTGCTAAAGACGCGACCAAAGCAGAAATCAAAGCCGCTGTACAGAAACTGTTTGAAGTTGAAGTCGAAGTCGTTAACACCCTGGTTGTTAAAGGGAAAGTTAAACGTCATGGACAGCGTATTGGTCGTCGTAGCGACTGGAAAAAAGCTTACGTCACCCTGAAAGAAGGCCAGAATCTGGACTTCGTCGGCGGCGCAGAGTAAGTCGGAGGAGAAGAACAATGGCAATTGTTAAATGTAAACCGACATCTCCGGGTCGTCGCCACGTTGTTAAAGTGGTGAACCCAGAGCTGCATAAGGGCAAACCTTTTGCTCCGTTGCTGGAAAAAAACAGCAAATCCGGTGGCCGTAACAACAATGGTCGCATCACTACTCGTCACATCGGTGGTGGTCACAAGCAGGCATATCGTATTGTTGACTTTAAACGCAACAAAGATGGTATCCCGGCAGTTGTTGAACGTCTTGAGTACGATCCGAACCGTTCCGCGAACATCGCGCTGGTTCTGTACAAAGACGGCGAGCGTCGTTACATTCTGGCCCCGAAAGGCCTGAAAGCTGGCGATCAGATCCAATCTGGCGTTGATGCTGCGATTAAAGCGGGTAACACCCTGCCGATGCGTAACATCCCAGTTGGTTCTACCGTGCACAACGTAGAAATGAAACCAGGTAAAGGCGGCCAGATTGCTCGCTCAGCCGGTGCTTACGTGCAAATCGTTGCGCGTGAAGGTTCCTACGTAACCCTGCGTCTGCGTTCTGGTGAAATGCGTAAAGTTGAATCTGACTGCCGCGCAACCCTGGGCGAAGTCGGTAACGCTGAGCATATGCTGCGCGTTCTGGGTAAAGCAGGTGCCGCTCGTTGGCGTGGTATTCGTCCTACCGTTCGCGGTACGGCGATGAACCCAGTCGATCACCCGCACGGTGGTGGTGAAGGTCGTAACTTTGGTAAGCACCCGGTAACCCCGTGGGGCGTTCAGACCAAAGGTAAGAAGACCCGTAGCAACAAGCGTACTGATAAATTTATCGTACGTCGCCGTAGCAAATAATTTTAGAGGATAAGCCATGCCACGTTCTCTCAAGAAAGGTCCTTTTATTGACCTGCACTTGCTGAAGAAGGTAGAGAAAGCGGTGGAAAGCGGAGACAAGAAGCCCCTGCGCACCTGGTCCCGTCGTTCAACGATCTTCCCTAACATGATCGGTTTGACCATCGCTGTCCATAATGGTCGTCAGCACGTTCCTGTTTTTGTTTCCGATGAAATGGTCGGTCACAAACTGGGTGAATTTGCACCGACTCGTACTTATCGCGGTCACGCAGCTGATAAGAAAGCTAAGAAACGCTAAGGCAGGAGGAAGAGATGGAAACTATCGCTAAACATCGCCACGCTCGTTCTTCTGCTCAAAAGGTTCGCCTGGTAGCGGATCTGGTACGCGGTAAGAAAGTGTCGCAGGCTCTGGAAATTTTGACGTACACCAACAAGAAAGCGGCTGTACTGGTCAAGAAAGTTCTGGAATCTGCCATTGCTAACGCCGAACACAACGATGGCGCTGACATTGATGATCTAAAAGTCACGAAAATCTTCGTTGACGAAGGCCCAAGCATGAAGCGTGTTATGCCGCGTGCGAAAGGTCGTGCAGATCGCATCCTGAAGCGCACCAGCCACATTACTGTGGTTGTGTCCGATCGCTGAGACTCTGGAGACTAGCAATGGGTCAGAAAGTACATCCTAATGGTATTCGCCTGGGTATTGTTAAACCCTGGAACTCTACCTGGTTCGCCAATACCAAAGAATTCGCTGACAACCTGGACAGCGACTTTAAAGTCCGTCAGTTCCTGACTAAAGAACTGGCTAAAGCGTCTGTATCTCGTATCGTTATCGAGCGTCCGGCTAAAAGCATCCGTGTGACCATTCACACTGCTCGCCCGGGTATCGTTATCGGTAAAAAAGGTGAAGACGTAGAAAAACTGCGCACGGTCGTCGCGAACATCGCTGGCGTGCCTGCACAGATCAATATCGCCGAAGTCCGTAAACCGGAACTGGACGCAAAATTGGTTGCTGACAGCATCACTTCACAGCTGGAGCGTCGTGTGATGTTCCGTCGTGCGATGAAGCGTGCTGTACAGAACGCAATGCGTCTGGGCGCTAAAGGTATTAAAGTTGAAGTTAGCGGCCGCCTTGGCGGTGCTGAAATCGCACGTACCGAATGGTACCGCGAAGGTCGTGTGCCGTTGCACACCCTGCGTGCTGACATTGATTACAACACCTCAGAAGCGCACACCACTTATGGTGTAATCGGCGTTAAGGTATGGATCTTCAAAGGTGAGATCCTGGGTGGTATGGCTGCTGTTGAACAACCGGAAAAACCGGCTGCGCAACCGAAAAAGCAGCAGCGTAAAGGCCGTAAGTAAGGAGAGTCGCTGATGTTACAACCAAAGCGTACAAAATTCCGTAAAGTGCATAAAGGCCGCAACCGTGGTCTGGCTGCCGGTACGGATGTTAGCTTCGGTACTTTCGGTCTGAAAGCTGTTGGCCGTGGTCGTCTGACTGCCCGTCAGATCGAAGCAGCACGTCGTGCTATGACCCGTGCAGTTAAGCGTCAAGGTAAGATCTGGATCCGTGTATTCCCGGACAAACCGATCACCGAGAAGCCGCTGGAAGTGCGTATGGGTAAAGGTAAAGGTAACGTGGAGTATTGGGTTGCCTTGATCCAGCCTGGTAAAGTCCTGTATGAAATGGACGGCGTACCGGAAGAGCTGGCCCGTGAAGCATTCAAGCTGGCAGCAGCAAAACTGCCTATCAAAACCACCTTTGTAACTAAGACGGTGATGTAATGAAAGCAACTGAGCTGCGTGAAAAAAGCGTTGAAGAGCTGAACACTGAGCTGCTTAACCTACTGCGTGAGCAGTTTAATCTGCGCATGCAGGCAGCATCTGGCCAACTGCAACAGACTCATCTGTTGAAGAATGTTCGCCGTGATGTTGCACGCGTTAAGACTTTACTGACTGAGAAGGCGGGTGCGTAATGACCGATAAAATCCGTACTCTGCAAGGTCGTGTTGTTAGTGACAAGATGCAGAAATCTGCTGTTGTTGCTATCGAGCGTTTCGTGAAACACCCGATCTACGGTAAATTCATTAAGCGTACGACTAAGCTGCACATCCATGACGAGAACAACGAATGCGGTATTGGTGACGTGGTTGAAATCCGCGAAACCCGTCCGCTGTCTAAGACTAAGTCTTGGACGCTGGTTCGCGTTGTAGAGAAAGCGATTCTGTAATAGAATCTGCCCTCTTTAAAATTGAATAAACGGCTCGCAAGAGCCGTTTATTTTTTCTACCCATATGCGAGAACCGGTGTTATAATGCCGCGCCCTCAATTATGGGGCTTTCTAACGACCTGTTTCTGGGTCCCGAAGTAGTAGTTGACATTAGCGGAGCACTAAAATGATCCAAGAACAGACTATGCTGAACGTCGCCGACAACTCCGGTGCACGTCGCGTAATGTGTATCAAGGTTCTGGGTGGCTCGCACCGTCGCTACGCAGGCGTCGGCGATATCATCAAAGTTACCATCAAGGAAGCAATTCCGCGTGGTAAGGTGAAAAAAGGTGATGTCCTGAAGGCGGTAGTGGTGCGCACCAAGAAGGGTGTTCGTCGCCCGGACGGTTCTGTCATTCGCTTCGATGGTAATGCATGCGTTATTTTAAACAATAACAGCGAGCAACCTATCGGTACGCGTATTTTTGGGCCGGTAACTCGTGAACTTCGTAATGAAAAGTTCATGAAAATTATCTCTCTGGCACCAGAAGTACTCTAAGGAGCGAGCAATGGCAGCTAAAATCCGTCGCGATGACGAAGTTATTGTGCTAACCGGTAAAGATAAAGGTAAGCGCGGTAAAGTAAAAAATGTCCTGTCTTCTGGTAAGGTCATTGTTGAAGGTATCAACCTGGTTAAGAAACATCAGAAGCCGGTTCCGGCCCTGAACCAACCAGGTGGCATCGTTGAAAAAGAAGCTGCAATTCAGGTTTCTAACGTTGCGCTCTTCAATACGGCAACTGGTAAGGCTGACCGTGTAGGCTTTAGATTCGAAGACGGCAAAAAAGTCCGTTTCTTCAAGTCTAATAGCGAAACTATCAAGTAATTTGGAGTAGTACGATGGCGAAACTGCATGATTACTACAAAGACGAGGTAGTCCAAAAACTCATGACTGAGTTTGGCTACAATTCTGTCATGCAAGTCCCTCGGGTCGAGAAGATCACCCTGAACATGGGTGTTGGTGAAGCGATCGCTGACAAGAAACTGCTGGATAACGCAGCAGCGGACCTGGCAGCAATCTCCGGTCAAAAACCGTTGGTCACCAAAGCACGCAAATCTGTTGCAGGCTTCAAAATCCGCCAGGGCTATCCGATCGGCTGTAAAGTAACTCTGCGTGGCGAACGTATGTGGGAGTTCTTTGAGCGTCTGATCACTATTGCTGTACCGCGTATCCGTGACTTCCGTGGCTTGTCTGCCAAGTCATTCGATGGTCGTGGTAACTACAGCATGGGCGTTCGTGAGCAGATCATCTTCCCAGAAATCGACTATGACAAAGTCGATCGCGTTCGTGGTTTGGATATCACCATTACCACTACTGCGAAATCTGACGATGAAGGCCGTGCTCTGCTGGCTGCCTTTGACTTCCCGTTCCGCAAGTAAACCAGGGTTACGTTCATGGCAAAGCAATCAATGAAAGCACGCGAAGTCGTTCGCGTAAAACTGGCTGATAAATACCGCGCTAAACGCGAGGAATTAAAAGCTATTATCTCTAGTGTGAACTCATCCGACGAAGAACGTTGGAATGCTGTTCTTAAGCTGCAGACTCTGCCGCGTGATTCCAGCCCGTCCCGTCAGCGTAACCGCTGCCGCCAAACTGGCCGTCCGCACGCTTTCCTGCGGAAGTTCGGGTTGAGCCGTATCAAGGTCCGTGAAGCCGCTATGCGCGGTGAAATTCCGGGTCTGAAAAAGGCTAGCTGGTAATTACCAATTGAATCACGGGAGTAAAGACAGATGAGCATGCAAGATCCGATCGCGGATATGCTGACCCGTATCCGTAACGGTCAAGCCGCGAACAAAGTTGCGGTCACCATGCCTTCCTCCAAGCTGAAAGTGGCAATTGCCAACGTGCTGAAGGAAGAAGGTTATATTGAAGAATTTAAAATCGAAGGCGACACCAAGCCTGAACTGGAACTGACTCTTAAGTATTTCCAGGGCAAGGCTGTGGTAGAAAGCATTCAGCGTGTAAGCCGTCCAGGTCTGCGTATTTATAAGCGCAAAGACGAACTGCCAAAAGTAATGGCAGGGCTGGGCATCGCTGTTATTTCTACCTCTAAAGGTGTTATGACCGATCGTGCAGCGCGCCAGGCTGGTCTTGGTGGCGAAATTATCTGCTACGTAGCTTAACGGAGGAAAGAATGTCTCGTGTTGCTAAAGCACCTGTCGTCATTCCTGCCGGCGTAGAGGTAAAACTCAACGGTCAGGTTATTTCGATTAAAGGTAAAAACGGCGAGCTGACTCGTACTATCAATGATGCTGTTGAAGTTAAACATGCTGACAACGCACTGACTTTCGCTCCGCGCGAAGGTTTTGTTGACGGCTGGGCACAGGCGGGTACTGCTCGCGCACTGCTGAACTCAATGGTTATCGGTGTTACCGAAGGCTTCACTAAGAAGCTGCAGCTGGTTGGTGTAGGTTATCGTGCTGCCATTAAAGGCAATCTCGTGAACTTGTCACTGGGTTTTTCTCACCCGGTTGATCACGAACTGCCTGCGGGTATCACTGCAGAGTGTCCGACCCAGACTGAAATCGTGCTGAAAGGCGCTGATAAGCAGATGATCGGCCAGGTTGCAGCTGACTTGCGCGCCTACCGTCGTCCTGAGCCTTACAAAGGCAAGGGTGTTCGTTACGCCGACGAAGTCGTGCGTACCAAAGAGGCTAAGAAGAAGTAAGGTAACACTATGGATAAGAAATCTGCTCGTATCCGTCGTGCGACCCGCGCACGTCGCAAGCTCAAAGAGCTGGGTGCTACTCGCCTGGTGGTACATCGTACCCCGCGTCATATTTACGCACAGGTAATCGCACCAAACGGTTCTGAAGTTCTGGTTGCTGCTTCTACTGTAGAAAAAGCTATCACTGAACAACTGAAGTATACCGGTAACAAAGACGCAGCGGCTGCAGTAGGTAAAGCTATTGCTGAGCGCGCGTTGGAAAAAGGCATCAAAGATGTTTCTTTCGACCGTTCCGGGTTCCAATATCATGGTCGCGTCCAGGCACTGGCAGATGCTGCTCGTGAAGCTGGCCTTCAGTTCTAAGGTAGAGGTGTAAGATGGCACACATCGAGAAACAAGCTGGCGAACTGCAGGAAAAGCTGATCGCGGTAAATCGCGTATCGAAAACCGTTAAAGGTGGTCGTATTTTCTCCTTCACTGCACTGACAGTGGTAGGTGATGGTAACGGTCGCATCGGTTTTGGTTACGGTAAAGCGCGTGAAGTTCCGGCAGCGATCCAGAAAGCGATGGAAAAAGCCCGTCGCAATATGATTAACGTCGCGCTGACCAACGGCACCCTGCAACACCCTGTTAAAGGTGTTCACACGGGTTCCCGCGTGTTCATGCAGCCGGCTTCAGAAGGTACCGGTATCATTGCCGGTGGTGCAATGCGCGCCGTTCTGGAAGTCGCTGGGGTTCATAACGTTCTGGCTAAAGCCTATGGTTCCACCAACCCGATTAACGTGGTTCGTGCAACACTGGATGGCCTGGCCAATATGAATTCTCCAGAAATGGTCGCTGCCAAGCGTGGTAAATCCGTTGAAGAAATTCTGGGGTAATGACCATGGCAAAGACTATTAAAATTACTCAAACCCGTAGTTCAATCGGTCGTCTGCCGAAACATAAGGCAACGCTGACTGGCTTAGGATTGCGTCGCATTGGTCATACCGTAGAGCGTGAAGATACGCCGGCTGTACGTGGTATGGTTAACGCGATTTCCTACATGGTTAAAGTGGAGGAGTAACAGATGCGTTTAAATACTCTGTCTCCGGCCGAAGGGTCTAAACACGCACCGAAACGTCTGGGTCGTGGTATTGGTTCTGGCCTCGGTAAAACCGGTGGTCGTGGTCACAAAGGTCAGAAGTCTCGTTCTGGCGGTGGCGTACGTCGCGGTTTCGAAGGCGGTCAGATGCCTCTGTACCGTCGTCTGCCGAAATTCGGTTTCACCTCTCGCAAAGCGATGATCACGGCGGAAGTTCGCCTGTCTGACCTGGCGAAAGTGGAAGGCGGTATCGTCGACCTGAACACGCTGAAAGCGGCTAACATTATCGGTATTCAGATTGAGTTCGCGAAAGTGATTCTATCTGGTGAAGTTTCTGCACCGGTAACCGTGCGCGGTCTGCGTGTCACTAAAGGCGCTCGTGCTGCAATCGAAGCTGCTGGCGGTAAAATTGAGGAATAAGTGAGCTCATGGCTAAGCAACCAGGATTAGATTTTCAAAGTGCCAAGGGCGGTTTTGGCGAACTAAAACGCAGACTTTTGTTTGTAATTGGTGCGCTAATTGTGTTCCGCATTGGTTCTTTTATTCCGATCCCTGGTATTGATGCCACTGTCCTTGCCAAATTGCTTGAACAACAGCGTGGCACCATCATTGAAATGTTTAACATGTTCTCTGGTGGTGCTCTTAGCCGTGCTTCTATCTTTGCTCTGGGTATCATGCCGTATATTTCGGCATCTATTATTATCCAGCTGCTGACCGTGGTTCATCCCGCGCTGGCAGAAATTAAGAAAGAAGGGGAGGCTGGTCGTCGTAAGATTAGCCAGTACACCCGCTACGGAACTTTGGTATTAGGTATATTTCAGTCAATCGGTATTGCTACCGGTTTACCCAATATGCCTGGCATGCAGGGCTTGGTTTTAAACCCAGGTTTTGCATTCTACTTTACCGCTGTTGTGAGCCTGGTCACCGGAACGATGTTCCTGATGTGGTTAGGCGAGCAGATTACTGAACGAGGTATCGGTAACGGTATCTCGATCATTATCTTCGCGGGTATTGTTGCGGGGTTGCCGCCGGCCATTGGCCATACCATCGAGCAAGCGCGTCAAGGCGACCTGCACTTCCTCCTGTTGCTGTTGGTTGCAGTTCTCGTATTTGCAGTGACCTTCTTCGTTGTTTTCGTTGAGCGTGGTCAACGCCGCATTGTGGTGAACTATGCGAAACGTCAGCAAGGCCGTCGTGTCTATGCTGCACAGAGCACACATTTACCGCTGAAAGTGAACATGGCAGGGGTTATCCCGGCGATCTTCGCTTCCAGTATTATCCTGTTCCCGGCAACCATCGCGTCATGGTTCGGGGGCGGTACCGGTTGGAACTGGTTGACAACTATTTCGTTGTATTTGCAACCAGGACAGCCGCTATATGTGCTACTCTATGCGACTGCAATCATCTTCTTCTGTTTCTTTTACACGGCGTTGGTTTTCAACCCGCGTGAAACAGCAGATAACCTGAAGAAGTCTGGTGCATTTGTACCAGGAATTCGTCCGGGAGAGCAAACGGCGAAGTATATCGATAAAGTAATGACGCGTTTAACTTTGGTTGGCGCACTGTACATTACTTTCATCTGCCTTATCCCGGAGTTCATGCGTGATGCGATGAAGGTTCCATTCTACTTCGGCGGTACTTCACTGCTGATCGTAGTGGTTGTCATCATGGACTTTATGGCTCAAGTGCAAACTCTGATGATGTCGAGTCAGTACGAGTCTGCATTGAAGAAAGCGAACCTGAAGGGCTACGGCCGTTAATTCAGGTGGCTGAGAAGTTACGGAGAGTAAAAATGAAAGTTCGTGCTTCCGTCAAGAAATTATGTCGTAACTGCAAAATCATCCGTCGCGACGGTGTTGTACGTGTGATTTGTAGCGCCGAGCCAAAGCATAAACAGCGCCAAGGCTGATTTTCACATATTTTTCTTGCAAAGTTGGGTTGAGCTGGCTAGATTAGCCAGCCAATCTTTTGTATGTCTATGCGTTTCCATTTGAGTATCCTGAAAACGGGCTTTTCAGCATGGAGCGCATAATGAAATTATAGGAGTGCATAGTGGCCCGTATAGCAGGCATTAACATTCCTGATCATAAACACACTGTGATCGCATTAACTTCGATCTACGGTATCGGCAAGACCCGTTCTCAGGCCATCTGCGCCTCTACGGGAATCGCTGAAGATGTTAAGATCAGTGAGCTGTCTGAAGAGCAAATCGACTTGCTGCGTGATGCAGTTGCTAAGTTCGCCGTTGAAGGCGATCTGCGCCGTGAAGTCACCCTGAGCATCAAGCGTCTAATGGACCTTGGTTGCTATCGTGGTTTGCGTCATCGTCGTGGTCTCCCGGTTCGCGGACAGCGTACCAAGACCAACGCCCGTACCCGTAAGGGTCCGCGCAAACCGATCAAGAAATAATCGGGGTGATTGAATAATGGCAAAGGCACCAGTTCGTGCACGTAAGCGTGTAAGAAAACAAGTCTCCGACGGCGTGGCTCATGTCCATGCTTCTTTTAACAACACCATCGTGACCATTACCGATCGTCAGGGTAACGCGCTGGGTTGGGCAACAGCCGGTGGTTCCGGTTTCCGTGGTTCTCGTAAATCTACGCCGTTCGCAGCCCAGGTGGCCGCAGAGCGTTGCGCAGAAGCCGTGAAAGATTACGGTATTAAGAACCTGGAAGTTATGGTTAAGGGTCCGGGTCCGGGTCGCGAATCTACTATTCGTGCTCTGAACGCCGCTGGTTTCCGCATCACTAATATTACTGATGTGACTCCGATCCCTCACAACGGTTGTCGTCCGCCGAAAAAACGTCGCGTATAACGCCCGTTTTTAGGAATGTTGGAGAAAGAAAATGGCAAGATATTTGGGTCCTAAGCTCAAGCTGAGCCGTCGTGAGGGCACAGACTTATTCCTTAAGTCTGGCGTTCGCGCGATTGATTCCAAGTGTAAGATTGAACAAGCTCCTGGCCAGCACGGTGCGCGTAAACCGCGTCTGTCTGACTATGGTGTACAGTTACGTGAAAAGCAAAAAGTTCGCCGTATCTACGGTGTGCTGGAGCGTCAGTTCCGTAACTATTATAAAGAAGCAGCACGTCTGAAAGGCAACACCGGTGAAAACCTGTTAGCTCTGCTGGAAGGTCGTCTGGATAACGTAGTTTACCGTATGGGCTTTGGCGCTACTCGTGCAGAAGCACGTCAGTTGGTTAGCCATAAATCTGTAATGGTAAACGGCCGCGTTGTTAACATCGCTTCTTATCAGGTATCTCCGAATGACGTTGTTAGCATCCGCGAGAAAGCCAAAAAGCAGTCTCGCGTGAAGGCCGCTCTGGAGCTGGCTGAGCAGCGTGAAAAGCCAACCTGGCTGGAAGTTGATGCGACTAAGATGGAAGGCACGTTCAAGCGTAAGCCGGAGCGTTCTGATCTGTCTGCGGACATTAACGAACACCTGATCGTCGAGCTTTACTCCAAGTAAAGCTTAGTACCAAAGAGAGGACACAATGCAGGGTTCTGTGACAGAGTTTCTAAAACCGCGCCTGGTAGATATCGAGCAAGTGAGTTCGACGCACGCCAAGGTGACCCTTGAACCATTAGAGCGTGGCTTTGGTCACACTCTTGGTAACGCACTGCGCCGTATTCTGCTTTCATCAATGCCGGGTTGCGCGGTGACCGAGGTTGAAATTGATGGTGTACTGCATGAGTACAGCACCAAAGAAGGCGTTCAGGAAGATATCCTTGAGATCCTTCTCAACCTGAAAGGGCTGGCGGTAAGAGTTCAGGGTAAAGATGAAGTTATCCTGACCTTGAATAAATCTGGCATTGGCCCTGTGACTGCAGCCGATATCACCCATGATGGTGATGTCGAAATCGTCAAGCCGCAGCATGTGATCTGCCATCTGACCGATGAAAACGCATCAATTAGCATGCGCATCAAAGTTCAGCGTGGTCGTGGTTATGTGCCGGCTTCTGCCCGAATTCATTCGGAAGAAGATGAGCGCCCGATTGGACGTCTGTTGGTTGACGCCTGCTACAGCCCTGTAGACCGTATCGCCTACAATGTTGAAGCTGCGCGTGTAGAACAGCGTACCGACCTGGACAAGCTGGTCATCGAAATGGAAACCAACGGCACTATCGATCCTGAAGAGGCGATTCGTCGTGCGGCAACCATCCTGGCAGAACAACTGGAAGCTTTCGTTGATTTACGTGATGTACGTCAACCGGAAGTGAAAGAAGAGAAACCAGAGTTCGATCCGATCCTGCTGCGCCCTGTTGACGATCTGGAATTGACTGTCCGCTCTGCTAACTGCCTTAAGGCAGAAGCTATCCACTACATCGGTGATCTGGTACAGCGTACCGAGGTTGAGCTGTTGAAAACGCCTAACCTTGGTAAAAAATCTCTTACTGAGATTAAAGACGTGCTGGCCTCACGTGGTCTGTCTCTGGGCATGCGCCTGGAAAACTGGCCACCGGCAAGCATTGCTGATGAATAACCCGATCACAGGTTAAGGTTTCACTGAGAAGGATAAGGTCATGCGCCATCGTAAGAGTGGTCGTCAACTGAACCGTAACAGCAGCCATCGTCAGGCTATGTTCCGCAACATGGCTGGCTCTTTGGTTCGTCATGAGATCATCAAGACGACCCTGCCGAAAGCGAAAGAGCTGCGTCGTGTAGTTGAGCCGCTGATTACTCTTGCCAAGACCGACAGCGTAGCTAATCGTCGTCTGGCATTCGCCCGTACTCGTGATAACGAGATTGTGGCAAAACTGTTTAACGAGCTGGGCCCGCGTTTCGCGAGCCGTGCCGGTGGTTACACTCGCATTCTGAAGTGTGGCTTCCGTGCTGGTGACAACGCTCCGATGGCTTACATCGAGCTGGTTGATCGTCCAGAAGCTCAAGCAGAAGCTGCAGCAGAGTAATCTGCTGTAACGTAAAAAAACCGGGCTTGCCCGGTTTTTTTATAACCAAATTCCCATCATTACTTCTCTCCCTTGCGTTATGCTATCCACTCGATTACTCGCAATAACGGCAAAATTTCATGTGGCTAATTGATCAACTTGCGGAACAGCACATTCGTGCAGCGCAGGAGAAAGGTGAGCTACAGGGGCTACCGGGTGAAGGCGCGCCGCTGGTCCTGGATGATGATAGCCATGTACCGCCTGAACTTCGTGCCGGATACCGGTTATTGAAAAACGCCGGATTTCTACCGCCGGAATTGGAAACACGACGCGAAGCCGTTGAGCTTGAAAAATTACTGAGCGGGTTGGATCCGCAAAGCGATGAGTATCATGTTAACGAACGTCGGTTGCGCTTGTTAGAGAGTAAACTCAAACAAGCGGGCATGAGTACCGAGTTTCTGCGTGGAGAGTACCGGCAGGCTTTACGTCAACGTTTTATACAGGAGGAATAATGTATCGGATTGGGCAATTGGCGAAACTGGCTGATGTAACGCCAGATACCATTCGTTATTACGAAAAGCAGCAAATGATGGATCATGAAGTACGCACCGAAGGCGGGTTTCGTTTGTACGGGGAAAATGACCTGCGACGTCTCCGGTTTATCCGCTACGCACGGCAATTGGGGTTTACGCTTGACGCGATCCGTGAGCTGCTATCCATTCGGGTTGATCCTGAACATCATACCTGCCAGGAATCAAAAAATATTGTTCAGTCGCGGCTTAGTGAAGTCGAGTCCCGCATCGCTGAACTACAGCATATGCAGCAATCCCTTCAGCGATTAAGCGCCGCTTGCTGCGGTAGTGAACACAGTAGCGCTTATTGTTCTATTCTTGAGGCGCTCGAGTCTGGGGCCGCCGGGCGCGAGTCTGGGCTTCATCATCATTGTTGATTTTTTATAGGCCAGCGCTTATATTTTCGCCTCCAAATACTAAGGAGTCTGTATGTCAGGTTATCAGCATAAAAAAGGTGTCATCCGTGATAATGCGCTTGAGGCGTTGTTACACGATCCGTTATTTCGCAGGCGTATTGAAGTGAATCAAAAAGGCAAAGGCAGCTATCGAAGGAAAGAGAAACATGCGAAGAAAGGCCATCAGGAGGCCAGTGGTAAAGTCAGCTTTACCACTGGCTTTCTGCTTTTTGCTGCGGATTTAATACTGCCTGCCTTCATCTTTGAAAGCAGGCGGCGGGTACAGGCTAAACGGCGAGTTGATCCAATTAGATTTTGGTATTCTGCTGCTTGAGCAGATCGCGGATTTCCGTCAGCAAAACTTCCTCTGCGCTTGGCCCTTCTACCGGTTTCTCAACTTCTTTCTTTTGGTACAGTTTATTCATCAGTTTAATGGCAACAAAAATAGCCAGCGCCACAATAATGAAGTCAAAAATCGACTGAATAAAGACACCATATTCCATAACCACTGCCGGCGTTGCGCCTTCTGCAGGTTTGAGTATCCAATGGAACTGCTTAAAATCGATACCACCAATCAATAGACCCAGTGGCGGCATAATAATATTTGCTACCAGTGAAGAGACAATTTTACCAAATGCAGCACCAATGATGACACCGACAGCAAGGTCAACAACATTACCGCGCATGGCGAAATCGCGAAACTCTTTGAAAAAACTCATAGTTATCTCCTTTCCTTTACCAACGCCTAAAGTTTAACAAACGCCTCACACTTTGCCATTGCTAATGTGTAATAAGCTAAATAATTGCTACCCGAAATAATCAAACTACGCCGATAGTCTGCCAAAAAAATATTACAGGAAAAACGGACTCGGCTGGAACAAGCGTTCTACATCCGGCACAAACTTTTTATCTGTCAGGAACATAATGACATGGTCGCCCTGTTCGATACGTAAATTATCATTGGCGATCATTACATCATCGCCGCGTACCACTGCACCAATAATGGTGCCTGGTGGAAGCTTAATATCATCGATCAAGCGGCCAACTACGCGTGACGTGGTTTCATCGCCATGTGCGATTGCTTCAATGGCTTCTGCAATACCGCGTCGCAATGAAGAAACGCTAACGATATCCGCTTTACGAACGTGGCCTAGTAGCGCGGAAATGGTGGCCTGCTGCGGCGAAATTGCAATATCGATCACGCTACCCTGCACTAGATCGACGTATGCACGCCGTTGGATCAATACCATAACCTTTTTTGCGCCCATCTTTTTTGCCAACATCGCAGACATAATATTGGCTTCATCATCATTGGTAACGGCGATAAACAGATCTACCTGATCGATATGCTCCTCGATCAACAGTTCCTGATCGGAAGCATCGCCATAAAACACAATGGTGTCCTGAAGGCGTTCGGCTAATTCAGCGGCGCGCTGAGGGCTGCGCTCAATCAGTTTCACGCTGTAGTTTTTCTCCAGCCGCTGCGCCAGACCAAAACCAATATTACCGCCACCAACCAGCATAATACGTTTATAGGGCTTCTCCAGCCGCTGGAGTTCGCTCATTACCGCGCGGATATGTTGACTGGCAGCGATAAAAAAGACTTCATCGCCCGCTTCGACGATGGTTGAGCCTTGTGGCCGGATAGGACGATCCTGGCGGAAGATGGCCGCCACACGCGTATCAATATGCGGCATATGTTCCCGCATAATCGACAGCGCATTACCCACCAACGGGCCGCCATAATAAGCTTTAACCGCCGCCAGACTGACTTTCCCTTCGGCGAAGTTAACCACTTGCAACGCGCCGGGGTATTCGATAAGGCGATAAATATTATCGATAACTAATTGCTCGGGCGCGATCAGATGGTCAATAGGTACCGCTTCCGGGACAAATAACTTTTCCGCATCGCGGACGTAATCCACGGCACGGATGCGGGCGATGCGGTTTGGCGTATTGAACAATGAATAAGCGACCTGACAGGCGATCATATTGGTTTCATCTGAACTGGTGACGGCAACCAGCATATCCGCATCTTCCGCGCCTGCTTCGCGCAGCACGCGTGGATGAGAACCGTGCCCCTGCACTACACGCAGATCGAATTTATCCTGCAATTGACGTAAGCGCGTCGGATCAGTATCTACTACGGTAATGTCGTTGTTCTCGCCTACCAGGTTTTCTGCCAACGTACCGCCAACCTGACCGGCGCCAAGAATAATTATTTTCATTGTCGTACCAGCTTATTCATAGCCGAAAATACCCGAGATTACGTGCCAAACTTAATTTTTTATTAGCTTAGCGTAAAAGAAACCATCACCGCCTTCAGGATGCGGAAAAACTTGTCGTCCAGGCTGAGGGTCATCACTGAGCGGTACCAAGCCCGCATCGGTGTGCCGGTTGAGAAATGCGCTGATTTGTAGATGGTTTTCTTCCGGTAAAATTGAGCAAGTGGCGTATAGCAACGTTCCACCAGATTTTAATCGCGGCCAGATGGCGTCCAAAATTTCTCGTTGTAGTGTGGCTAACTCATCAATATCTGTATTACGGCGCAACCATTTAATATCGGGATGGCGGCGGATAACGCCAGTGGCTGAGCAGGGCGCATCCAACAAAATACGATCAAACAGCCGTTCATCGCTCCATTTTTCCGGAGTCCGTCCATCTCCCTGACGTACTTCGGCCTGCATATTCAGGCGGCGAAGGTTTTCGCTGACACGCGCCAGACGCTGCGCATCGACATCCACCGCCAGCACTTCCGCACCCGGAGCGGCTTCCAGAATATGGGTGGTTTTACCTCCCGGCGCGGCGCAAAGGTCAAGAATATATTCGCCGTCCTGAGGGTCGAGTAGCGCCACACATCCCTGCGCGGAAGCATCTTGCACCGTCACCCAACCTCGTTCAAACCCGGGTAACTGGCTTACAGCGCTAGGTGTATCAAGGCGTAAGGCATCGGCGATATAGGGATGTGGTTCGGCATTTTTTCCGCTTTCACGTAATAGTGCCAGCCAGGCATCGCGGGAGTGATGTTGACGATTAACGCGCAGCCACATGGGTGGGCGCTGATTGTTCGCTTCGACAATTTGCTCCCAGTGATCCGGCCATGCTTGCTGGAAACGGGTCAACAGCCAGCCTGGGTGCAGGTACTGCTGTGGCCCGGTTTTCACGTTTGCCAATAACTCATCCTGTTGGCGTTGAAACTGGCGTAGCACACCGTTAATCAGCCCTTTCAACTGCGGACGCTGGAGCGCAACGGCACCTTCCACCGTTTCAGCCAAGGCGGCATGTGGCGGGATGCGGGTATAAATCAGTTGATATAACCCGACCATAATCAGGAAATGAATGGAACGTTGTTTGCCGGTCATCGGGCGCGCCATCAACGCGCCAATAATGCCTTCCAGTTGCGGCAGCGTGCGTAATACGCCAAAACAGAGTTCCTGCAGTAATGCGCTATCTTTTTCGGCGAGCTTTTTTTGCGCGGCAGGCAGCACAGTGCTGAGGGATTGTCCCTGTTCGATAACGCGCTCAATTGTTTGTGCGGCAAGGCTGCGGAGGTTGGACTGTTTTTTCATTCTAAGATCGCCATAAGTAGAAGCCCGACCAGAGCGTCGGGCGACGAGATCAGGACAGCAATGCGCCTTGGGTGAACCATTCACGGCGAGAATTGAGCAGGTCTTGTGCTTTCATCGCCTTTTTACCGGCAGGCTGAAGCTCTTCAAGGTTGAGTATACCGTCGCTAGTCGCGACCTGAATGCCCTGTTTATTTGCTGCCACAATGGTACCAGGGCATTGTCCTGCATGGTGTGGCAGCACGCTGGCTTTCCATACCTTTATGGGCTGATCGTCAACCAGAAAATAGCTGACAGGCCAAGGGTTAAAGGCGCGGATGCAGCGTTCCAATTGGGCGGCGGGGAGCGACCAGTCGAGACGAGCCTCTTCTTTACTCAATTTTTCCGCGTAGTTGGCCTGTGCATTATCCTGCGCTTGCGCGATCGCACTGCCGTTTGCCAACTGTGCTAATGTGGCGAGTAGACCTTGCGGCCCAATTTCAGCCAGTTTTTGGTACAGGCTAGCGCTGGTATCTTCGGCATCGATCGGACAGGAGAGCTTGTACAACATGTCGCCGGTATCTAAGCCAACGTCCATTTGCATAATTGTCACGCCGGTTTCTTGATCTCCGGCCCACAGCGCGCGCTGAATAGGCGCCGCGCCGCGCCAGCGGGGTAATAGCGAACCGTGTACGTTGATGCAGCCAAGACGCGGCATTGCTAACACCGCCTTCGGCAACAATAATCCGTAAGCCACCACCACCATCACATCCGCGTGGAGATCGGCAACCCATTGCTGATGCTCTTCAGGGCGCAGTGACTTGGGTTGGAAGACCGGGATATTGTGCTGTTGAGCCAGTAATTTTACCGGTCCTGGCGTGAGCTTATTACCACGCCCTGACGGGCGATCAGGTTGGGTAAACACGCCAACCACTTGATGCTCAGAAGACAGCAGCGCGTCAAGGTGACGCGCTGCGAAGTCAGGAGTTCCGGCGAAGATAATTTTCAACGATTCGGACACACTGTTCCCTTTGATAGACGGTTAAGCACGCGCATTCATACGCGCCAGTTTTTCCAGTTTTTGACGAATCCGCTGGCGTTTTAACGGCGAGAGATAATCAATAAACAATTTACCCACCAAATGATCCATCTCATGCTGGATACAAATGGCCAGCAGACCGTCAGTTTCCAACTCAAAGGGCTTCCCTTCGCGATCCAGAGCACGAATCTTTACCGTTTCAGAGCGCGGAACTAAGGCACGCTGTTCCGGAATCGACAGGCATCCTTCTTCAATACCCGTCTCACCGTGCTTTTCCAGCAACTCGGGGTTGATTAACACCAAGCGTTCATCGCGATTTTCCGACACGTCAATCACAATGATACGCTGATGGATATCCACCTGGGTGGCTGCCAGACCGATGCCTTCTTCGGCGTACATGGTTTCAAACATATCATCCACAATACGCTGAATATCCGCATTCACTTCTTTTACGGGCTGGGCGACGATGCGCAGGCGCTCGTCCGGATAATGTAATACCTGCAAAACTGACATAACTTTCCAGATCTGTATTCAAGGGGGAAAAGAATTATCACTATATTGTAGACATTTCACGTGCTGATTGACAGCATTCCTCGCCAGGCGCGCCGCCTTCCGGCGCTATCCGCATCAGGGAGAGTGGGATGATAGCCATGGAGATTTGGTTGCGCCTTAGCGCGATAAAAGGCTTTGGTGGTCAACGTGTTCTGGATGCCGCACAAGCATTGCTGAAACGGGCGGTGGTTGACAGAGAGGCATTAAACGCTGCCGGGTTGGACGAGCCTCAGGTCAGCCAGTTTCTAGCGTGTCCCGGTGCCGTGTTGGAAAGGACGTGGCGCTGGCTGGAAACGCCAGGACACCATTGCTTAACCGCAGATAGCGCGGCGTATCCTGAGCAGCTCCGCAATATTGCGAGCTTTCCTGCTTTACTGTTTGTTAATGGCGATCCGCAAGCGCTGAGCAGGCCGCAGATTGCCGTGGTGGGTAGCCGTGATTGCACTCACTATGGCCGTCAGTGGGGGAGTTGGTTTGCCGAAACGTTGGCACTCAGCGGTCTAACGATTACCAGTGGTCTGGCGCGAGGTATTGATGGCGTAGCGCATCGTGCGGCGTTGGCGGTGAACGGTCATACCGTGGCGGTATTAGGAAGCGGTTTACAGCAGCTTTATCCGGCACGGCATAAAGCATTGGCGCGAGAGATTGTTGATAACGGTGGTGCGGTGGTTTCCGAGTTTCCTCTGGATTTACCGCCTTTTGCGCATAATTTTCCGCGCCGTAACCGGATCATTAGCGGTTTGAGTTTAGGTGTGCTGGTGGTAGAAGCATCATTAAACAGTGGCTCGCTGGTTACCGCGCGGCATGCCATTGAGCAAAATCGGGATGTTTATGCATTGCCTGGCGCATTGGGCAATACCGGTAGTGAAGGCGGACATTGGTTGATTCAGCAGGGCGCATTATTGGTCGCGCATCCGAATAATATCCTCGAACAGGTACATAGCGGGCTTAACTGGCTACCTTTTTTGCCACAGGACGCAATATATTCGTCAGACAAAGTGGATGTTCCATTGCCATTTGCTGAGGTGTTGGCTAACGTAGGAGATGAGGTTACACCTGTTGACGTCGTCGCTGAACGTGCCGGCCAACCTGTGCCAGCCATCGTAGTGAAACTGCTTGAGCTGGAGTTAGCAGGATGGATCGCAGCTGTACCCGGCGGCTATGTCCGATTGAGGAGGGCATGCCATGTTCGACGTACTAATGTACTTATTTGAAACCTATATCCACAGCGAAGCAGAGATGCGCGTTGATCAGGATAAGTTGACAGATGATTTAACTGATGCGGGTTTTCATCGCGAAGATATTTATAATGCGTTGAACTGGTTGGAAAAACTGGCGGATTATCAGGACGGCCTCGTGGCGCCGATTCTTTTGGCGACCGATCCGCTCTCGATGCGTATCTACACCGAGGAAGAGTGCCAGCGCCTTGATGCGAGCTGTCGCGGTTTTATTTTGTTCCTGGAGCAAATTCAGGTGCTTAATCTGGAAACGCGAGAGATGGTTATTGAGCGAATTATGGCGTTGGATACGCTTGAGTTTGACCTGGACGATCTCAAATGGGTGGTGCTGATGGTGTTGTTCAACATCCCGGGATGTGAAAACGCTTATCAGCAAATGGAAGAACTTCTTTTTGACGCCAATGAGGGAATGCTGCACTGAAGCTGGCTTTCGTGTACTTAATGTTATGACTAAAACAGCGCTCTTCGCTGCGCGAAAACATGAACCCTGCCCCCAATGCGGGGCAGAATTAGTTATTCGTTCTGGCAAACATGGTCCTTTTCTGGGCTGTTCCGAGTATCCTGCATGTGACTTTGTACGCCCGTTAAAACCGCAGGCGGACGGCCATGTTGTTAAAGTATTAGACGGGCAGCTTTGTCCCGCATGTCAGTCGGAACTGGTGCTCCGTCAGGGGCGCTACGGGATGTTTATTGGCTGTAGCCATTACCCTGAATGTGAATATACCGACGTTATCGATCGCCCTGATGAAACGTCATTAGTTTGCCCGCAATGTCGGCAGGGCAAACTGGTTCAGCGTCGATCGCGGTTTGGTAAAACCTTCCACTCTTGCGAGCGCTATCCGGATTGCCAGTTTGCGGTTAACTTTACGCCGATAGAGGGGCAGTGCGAATATTGCCACTTCCCACTGTTAATAGAAAAGAAAACGGCACAAGGATTAAAACGTTTTTGTGCCAGCAAAGCATGCGGTAAAGCCGTGATGACAGGAACGCGTAGTGAATAAAGAAGTGACTGGAACACTCCCCTTTTGCGTTGAAAAACTCCGCCAAAATGCTGTGATCGCTTATCCCACGGAGGCGGTGTTTGGCTTGGGGTGCGACCCGGATGATGAAAACGCCGTGATGCGTTTACTGGCTCTAAAACAACGTCCGGTGGAGAAGGGGTTAATTTTAATTGCCGCTGATTATCAACAATTAGAACCCTACGTTTCTGATCGAGAGCTATCTGTTGAACAGCGCGAGCGTATGTTTGCACGATGGCCTGGGCCAGTAACGTGGGTGCTACCCGCGACGCCGCAAACACCGCGTTGGCTAACCGGGCGTTTTGATTCATTAGCGGTACGTGTTAGCGATCATCCTGGTGTTCAGGCGTTGTGTCGCGCTTTTGGTAAGCCGCTGGTTTCAACCAGCGCCAACTTAACCGGGCTGCCACCCTGCCGCACTGTTGATGAGGTGTTACAGCAGTTTGGCGCGGATTTTCCGGTAATGAAGGGTGAAACCGGTGGAAGGGATAATCCTTCTGAGATTCGTGATGTTATTAGCGGCGAGTTAATTCGACAGGGGTAAGCCTTAATGGAAACGTTTGTTGTATTTGGCAATCCCATCAATCACAGCAAATCACCGCTGATCCACCAAATGTTCGCTGAACAAACCGGTATCGAACATCCTTATGGTCGAGTTTGTCCTGCTGTTGATGGTTTCGGCGCAGCATTGAGCGCATTTTTCAAGGCTGGCGGGCAAGGGGCGAATGTCACGCTTCCCTTTAAGCAGCAGGCGTTTGAGCTGGCCGATCGGCTGACTGAGCGGGCGGCGTTGGCGGGTGCGGTAAACACACTGAAGAAAGAGTCGGATGGGCGTTTATTGGGTGATAATACCGATGGGATCGGTTTATTGAGTGATCTTGAACGCCTGGAAATGGTTAAACCTACCGATAAGATTTTATTGGTAGGTGCTGGTGGCGCCGCGCGTGGCGCGATTTTACCGCTCCTCTCGTTTGGTTGTTCGATTACCATTACCAATCGTACGCTGAGCAAAGCGGAACAACTGGCCACGGTCTTTCAGCATTCCGGCAGCGTGCAGGCATTGGCCGGTGAAAACCTGGCTGGGCATGCTTTTGATTTGATCATTAACGCGACTTCTAGCGGTGTGGGCGGTGAAATACCGGCTTTGCCTACCGAGCTTATTTCAACCAGTACGCGTTGCTACGATATGTTTTATCAGGCAGGTCGCACTCCGTTCCTACAGTGGTGCCTGCAACAAGGGGCGCAAAGTGTCGCCGATGGTTTAGGTATGCTGGTAGGACAAGCGGCACATGCTTTTTGGCTATGGCATGGTGTAATGCCAGAGGTGGATCCTGTGATTGTGCGCCTTAAACGTGAGCTGGCGTCATGAATCAGGCGATTCAGTTCCCTGACCAGGAGAGTTGGGATGAGCAACGGCAAGCGGTGTGTTTCCCTGCGCTGGTTAATGGCGTCATTTTGACCTGTGCCATTTCCCGCGAAGGTTTGTGCCGCCACTATGGCAGCGATGCCGCGCCATTAAGCCTTTTTAACGCGCATCGCTGGGATATTGAAGAACAGGCTGAGCGGTTGATCGCACAACAGCAGGAAGACGATCAGGGCTGGGTTTGGCTTTCCTGAGCCAGATAATCATCTTTCCAGCCGACATAGTTGTTGGCGGAGTAAAGTAAAGCTGCGATTTCTTGCTCGCTCAGTGGGCGGATCTGTTTAACCGGGCTGCCCACATAGAGATAGCCGCTTTGCAGACGTTTTCCCGGCGGCACCAAGCTGCCAGCGCCAATCATCACATCATCTTCGATAATCGCGCCATCCAGCAAAATAGATCCCATTCCGACCAAGACTCTATTTCCAATAGTGCAACCGTGCAGCATGGCTTTATGTCCCACGGTGACGTCCTCTCCAATGATGAGAGGGAAACCTTCCGGTTGTGAGGCCGATTTATGTGTGACATGTAGGACGCTGCCGTCCTGAATATTGGAGCGCTTTCCGATCAGCACTTTGTTGACGTCGCCACGGATTACCACCAGTGGCCAGATACCTACATCATCCGATAACGTGACGTCGCCCACCACGACGCTGCTGGCATCCAACATCACGCGTTCGCCTTGTTGGGGGTAATAGTGTTTAAACGGCCTTAAAACTGCAGACATACCTTCTCTCCCTTCTAATTCTTGTATTAGCGTAGTGTGTCTAGCGCGCTTTCATCAATGATATTGTGCGGTAATATTGCGCGGATCGTATGAGATCGCGGCGAAAAGAACGAAAAGTCAGCAACTAAAATAAAAGATCGAAAAAAGGCTTGTGCAAAAAATTCGGATCCCTATAATGCGCCACCACTGACACGGCACAACGGTCGCAGCGACCGGTTAAGCGTACCGGGTCAGGCGCAGGAAAACTTCTGAAAAACGGGGTTGACTCTGCGGGAGGAAAGCGTAATATACGCCACCTCGCGACAGGCGGTTAAGCCGCTGTTCGCACTGCTCTTTAACAATTTATCAGACAATCTGTGTGGGCACTCGCAGGATTGATATCGCAAGCATCTTCGGATGCAACAAAATATCAAGTCTTGAAGAGTGACTACTGATTTTATAAACAGTTTTAATTCTTTGAGCATCAGACACTTTTAAATTGAAGAGTTTGATCATGGCTCAGATTGAACGCTGGCGGCAGGCCTAACACATGCAAGTCGAACGGTAGCGGGAAGAAGCTTGCTTCTTTGCCGACGAGTGGCGGACGGGTGAGTAATGTCTGGGGATCTGCCCGATGGAGGGGGATAACCACTGGAAACGGTGGCTAATACCGCATAACGTCGCGAGACCAAAGTGGGGGACCTTCGGGCCTCACACCATCGGATGAACCCAGATGGGATTAGCTAGTAGGTGGGGTAACGGCTCACCTAGGCGACGATCCCTAGCTGGTCTGAGAGGATGACCAGCCACACTGGAACTGAGACACGGTCCAGACTCCTACGGGAGGCAGCAGTGGGGAATATTGCACAATGGGCGCAAGCCTGATGCAGCCATGCCGCGTGTATGAAGAAGGCCTTCGGGTTGTAAAGTACTTTCAGCGGGGAGGAAGGGGTGAAGGTTAATAACCTTTGTCATTGACGTTACCCGCAGAAGAAGCACCGGCTAACTCCGTGCCAGCAGCCGCGGTAATACGGAGGGTGCAAGCGTTAATCGGAATTACTGGGCGTAAAGCGCACGCAGGCGGTCTGTTAAGTCAGATGTGAAATCCCCGGGCTCAACCCGGGAACTGCATTTGAAACTGGCAGGCTTGAGTCTCGTAGAGGGGGGTAGAATTCCAGGTGTAGCGGTGAAATGCGTAGAGATCTGGAGGAATACCGGTGGCGAAGGCGGCCCCCTGGACGAAGACTGACGCTCAGGTGCGAAAGCGTGGGGAGCAAACAGGATTAGATACCCTGGTAGTCCACGCCGTAAACGATGTCGACTTGGAGGCTGTGAGCTTGACTCGTGGCTTCCGGAGCTAACGCGTTAAGTCGACCGCCTGGGGAGTACGGCCGCAAGGTTAAAACTCAAATGAATTGACGGGGGCCCGCACAAGCGGTGGAGCATGTGGTTTAATTCGATGCAACGCGAAGAACCTTACCTGGTCTTGACATCCACGGAAGAACGCAGAGATGCGTTTGTGCCTTCGGGAACCGTGAGACAGGTGCTGCATGGCTGTCGTCAGCTCGTGTTGTGAAATGTTGGGTTAAGTCCCGCAACGAGCGCAACCCTTATCCTTTGTTGCCAGCGATTCGGTCGGGAACTCAAAGGAGACTGCCGGTGATAAACCGGAGGAAGGTGGGGATGACGTCAAGTCATCATGGCCCTTACGACCAGGGCTACACACGTGCTACAATGGCGCATACAAAGAGAAGCGACCTCGCGAGAGCAAGCGGACCTCATAAAGTGCGTCGTAGTCCGGATCGGAGTCTGCAACTCGACTCCGTGAAGTCGGAATCGCTAGTAATCGTGGATCAGAATGCCACGGTGAATACGTTCCCGGGCCTTGTACACACCGCCCGTCACACCATGGGAGTGGGTTGCAAAAGAAGTAGGTAGCTTAACCTTCGGGAGGGCGCTTACCACTTTGTGATTCATGACTGGGGTGAAGTCGTAACAAGGTAACCGTAGGGGAACCTGCGGTTGGATCACCTCCTTACCTGAAGATACTTTCCCGCGAAGTGCTCACACAGATTGTCTGATGAAAAAGAACGAGCAGGATACCTTTATAGGCTTGTAGCTCAGGTGGTTAGAGCGCACCCCTGATAAGGGTGAGGTCGGTGGTTCAAGTCCACTCAGGCCTACCAAATTTGTACTCATGCTGCGTTGTGGCCCCGGCTCGCATAGTTGACTATGCGTCGCGGTACCACGCCTTGCCTGAGCACAAATTATCTTCTCCGGAAGAAAAGCACTCAGCCGAGTGGGTAGTAAAAAGGTCTCTGCAAGTGACTGTATGGGGCTATAGCTCAGCTGGGAGAGCGCCTGCCTTGCACGCAGGAGGTCAGCGGTTCGATCCCGCTTAGCTCCACCATATACGTCGTGAAATCCGATACTTCAGAGTGTACTGGCGACAGTATGCTGCGAAGTATTATGCTCTTTAACAATCCGGAACAAGCTGAAAATTGAAACGATGAATGACCGCAAGGTTGTTCACGAGTCTCTCAAATACTTACACCCGAAAGCGGTTCTGCTCCGAAGGAGTAACGAACGAGCTAAGTAAGGGCAAGGCGTCAGCGCGCAGCAGGGCGGAGCATACTGAAGTATGTGAGCATCTGCGAGCACTGCACAACGCGGCCCTTACGACGCGCAGTCGTTACGAAACCGGATGAGAAGGACGCCTGTGGGTTGTGAGGTTAAGCGACTAAGCGTACACGGTGGATGCCCTGGCAGTCAGAGGCGATGAAGGACGTGCTAATCTGCGAAAAGCGCCGGTAAGGTGATATGAACCGCTATAGCCGGCGATGTCCGAATGGGGAAACCCGGTGCACTTCGGTGCATCATCATGTCATGAATACATAGTGGCATGAGGCGAACCGGGGGAACTGAAACATCTAAGTACCCCGAGGAAAAGAAATCAACCGAGATTCCCCCAGTAGCGGCGAGCGAACGGGGAGCAGCCCAGAGCCTGAATCAGCTTGTGCGTTAGTGGAACGGTCCGGAAAGGCCGGCGATACAGGGTGACAGCCCCGTACACAAAAGCGCACTGGCTGTGAGCTCGATGAGTAGGGCGGGACACGTGGTATCCTGTCTGAATATGGGGGGACCATCCTCCAAGGCTAAATACTCCTGACTGACCGATAGTGAACCAGTACCGTGAGGGAAAGGCGAAAAGAACCCCGGCGAGGGGAGTGAAAAGAACCTGAAACCGTGTACGTACAAGCAGTGGGAGCCTCTTTATGGGGTGACTGCGTACCTTTTGTATAATGGGTCAGCGACTTATATTCTGTAGCAAGGTTAACCGTATAGGGGAGCCGAAGGGAAACCGAGTCTTAACCGGGCGCTAAGTTGCAGGGTATAGACCCGAAACCCGGTGATCTAGCCATGGGCAGGTTGAAGGTTGGGTAACACTAACTGGAGGACCGAACCGACTAATGTTGAAAAATTAGCGGATGACTTGTGGCTGGGGGTGAAAGGCCAATCAAACCGGGAGATAGCTGGTTCTCCCCGAAAGCTATTTAGGTAGCGCCTCGTGAATTCATCTCCGGGGGTAGAGCACTGTTTCGGCTAGGGGGCCATCCCGGCTTACCAACCCGATGCAAACTGCGAATACCGGAGAATGTTATCACGGGAGACACACGGCGGGTGCTAACGTCCGTCGTGAAGAGGGAAACAACCCAGACCGCCAGCTAAGGTCCCAAAGTCATGGTTAAGTGGGAAACGATGTGGGAAGGCCCAGACAGCCAGGATGTTGGCTTAGAAGCAGCCATCATTTAAAGAAAGCGTAATAGCTCACTGGTCGAGTCGGCCTGCGCGGAAGATGTAACGGGGCTAAACCATGCACCGAAGCTGCGGCAGCGAACGTATCACTTAAAACGTTTTGTAAGGCTTAACGATTGACGGAGCGCAGCGACGTCAATGCGTTCATTAAAGTCGAGGCGTTTTAGGGATACGTTCGTTGGGTAGGGGAGCGTTCTGTAAGCCGTCGAAGGTGGCCTGTGAGGGCTGCTGGAGGTATCAGAAGTGCGAATGCTGACATAAGTAACGATAAAGCGGGTGAAAAGCCCGCTCGCCGGAAGACCAAGGGTTCCTGTCCAACGTTAATCGGGGCAGGGTGAGTCGACCCCTAAGGCGAGGCCGAAAGGCGTAGTCGATGGGAAACGGGTTAATATTCCCGTACTTGGTGTTGCTGCGAAGGGGGGACGGAGAAGGCTATGTTAGCCGGGCGACGGTTGTCCCGGTTTAAGCATGTAGGCGGGCGTTCCAGGTAAATCCGGAAGGCCGTTAACGCTGAGGTGTGACGACGAGGCGCTACGGCGCTGAAGTAACAAATGCCCAGCTTCCAGGAAAAGCCTCTAAGCATCAGGCAACACGAAATCGTACCCCAAACCGACACAGGTGGTCAGGTAGAGAATACCCAGGCGCTTGAGAGAACTCGGGTGAAGGAACTAGGCAAAATGGTGCCGTAACTTCGGGAGAAGGCACGCTGTCGTTAGGTGAAGTGACTTGCTCACGGAGCTGAAGGCAGTCGAAGATACCAGCTGGCTGCAACTGTTTATTAAAAACACAGCACTGTGCAAACACGAAAGTGGACGTATACGGTGTGACGCCTGCCCGGTGCCGGAAGGTTAATTGATGGGGTTAGCGGCAACGCGAAGCTCTTGATCGAAGCCCCGGTAAACGGCGGCCGTAACTATAACGGTCCTAAGGTAGCGAAATTCCTTGTCGGGTAAGTTCCGACCTGCACGAATGGCGTAATGATGGCCAGGCTGTCTCCACCCGAGACTCAGTGAAATTGAACTCGCTGTGAAGATGCAGTGTACCCGCGGCAAGACGGAAAGACCCCGTGAACCTTTACTACAGCTTGACACTGAACACTGGTCCTTGATGTGCAGGATAGGTGGGAGGCTTTGAAGCGGGGACGCCAGTTCCCGTGGAGCCGCCCTTGAAATACCACCCTTTAATGGCTGGTGTTCTAACGTTGGCCCGTAATCCGGGCTGCGGACAGTGTCTGGTGGGTAGTTTGACTGGGGCGGTCTCCTCCCAAAGCGTAACGGAGGAGCACGAAGGTCAGCTAATCACGGTCGGACATCGTGAGGTTAGTGCAAAGGCATAAGCTGGCTTGACTGCGAGCGTGACGGCGCGAGCAGGTGCGAAAGCAGGTCTTAGTGATCCGGTGGTTCTGAATGGAAGGGCCATCGCTCAACGGATAAAAGGTACTCCGGGGATAACAGGCTGATACCGCCCAAGAGTTCATATCGACGGCGGTGTTTGGCACCTCGATGTCGGCTCATCACATCCTGGGGCTGAAGTAGGTCCCAAGGGTATGGCTGTTCGCCATTTAAAGTGGTACGCGAGCTGGGTTTAGAACGTCGTGAGACAGTTCGGTCCCTATCTGCCGTGGGCGCTGGAGAACTGAGGGGGGCTGCTCCTAGTACGAGAGGACCGGAGTGGACGCATCACTGGTGTTCGGGTTGTCATGCCAATGGCACTGCCCGGTAGCTAAATGCGGAAGAGATAAGCGCTGAAAGCATCTAAGCGCGAAACTTGCCCCGAGATGAGTTCTCCCTGACCCCTTGAGGGTCCTGAAGGGACGTTGAAGACGACGACGTTGATAGGCCGGATGTGTAAGCGCAGCGATGCGTTGAGCTAACCGGTACTAATGACCCGTGAGGCTTAACCTTACAACGCCAGAGGCGTTCTTGAGAGACGTGATTTTAGTTTTCAGCGAGTTTACCGGATAAAAGCATTTGCGGGAACGGGGGATAACGCGGCAGCAGAGCGTTATATTCGTTCCGTGCAGCAAGAATTTGCCTGGCGGCACTAGCGCGGTGGTCCCACCTGACCCCATGCCGAACTCAGAAGTGAAACGCCGTAGCGCCGATGGTAGTGTGGGGTCTCCCCATGCGAGAGTAGGGAACTGCCAGGCATCAAATTACAGTGTGCTGATATGGCTCAGTTGGTAGAGCGCACCCTTGGTAAGGGTGAGGTCCCCAGTTCGACTCTGGGTATCAGCACCAGTTTTTAGTTTTAGGGTTTAAAACGTTCGGCACGTAGAAAAGAATTTGCCTGGCGGCACTAGCGCGGTGGTCCCACCTGACCCCATGCCGAACTCAGAAGTGAAACGCCGTAGCGCCGATGGTAGTGTGGGGTCTCCCCATGCGAGAGTAGGGAACTGCCAGGCATTATATCAAGAACGAAGCCCCGTACTGACGTACGGGGCTTTTTTCGTTTTAACAATATCAACCCGGAGAGCTTTAAAAGGCCACCCGAGGCGGCCCGTTGGTAAGGTATCAATGAATCACTTGTGATAGAAAAGCGCGCGTACGTTCTGATTTAGGGTTAGCAAAGAACTCTTGCGGCGGCGCTTGCTCTACGATTTCACCGCGATCCATAAAAATCACCCGATCGGCCACGGTACGTGCAAAGCCCATTTCATGGGTAACGCACAACATGGTCATGCCATCTTCTGCCAGGCCAATCATCGTATCCAACACCTCTTTGACCATTTCCGGATCCAATGCCGACGTTGGCTCATCAAACAACATAATTTTGGGCTTCATACACAACGAACGCGCAATGGCTACACGCTGCTGCTGCCCGCCCGATAGCTGCCCTGGAAACTTATGAGCATGTTCCGCAATCCGCACCCGCTGGAGATAATGCATTGCTAACTCATCTGCTTCCTTCCGGGGCGTCTTGCGTACCCACGTTGGCGCCAGCGTACAATTCTGTAAAACGGTCAAATGCGGGAACAGATTAAAATGTTGGAAAACCATCCCCACTTCCGTCCGGACCTTTTCAATATTCCGCAAGTCGTCATTGAGATGGATACCATCGACGATAATCCTACCCTGCTGATGCTCTTCCAGATGATTAATGCACCGAATGGTCGTCGATTTCCCTGAACCTGAGGGGCCGCACAGAACAATACGCTCGCGTGGCTTTACGTTCAGATTAATGTCTTTTAAAACATGAAACTGCCCATACCATTTATTTACATTTTCGAGAGTGATCATCATCGCATCAGCAGAATGAGAGAAAGTTTGTGTCATGTTGAACCTCAGTGCGGCGTACGCCCGGTGTGAAAACGTTTTTCTAAATACTGGCTATAACGCGACATGCTAAAACAGAAAATCCAGTAAACCAGCGCAGCGAAGACATACCCTTCAGTTGACATACCGAGCCAAACCGGGTCGACAGTGGCCTGCTGCACGCTGCTGAAAAGATCGAATAGACCAATGATAATGACCAGACTGGTATCCTTGAATAACGCAATAATCGTGTTCACCAGGCCGGGAATGGTCAATTTTAACGCTTGAGGAAGAATCACCAGCCCCTGGGTTTTCCAATACCCTAATGCCAGCGACTCGGCGGCTTCATACTGGCCCTTGGGTAAAGCCTGCAAACCACCGCGGACCACCTCGGCCACGTAGGCAGATTGAAACAAAATCACGCCAACCAGCGCCCGCACCAGCTTATCGATATTGCTCCCTTCGGACATAAACAGCGGCAGCATTACCGAAGACATAAACAGTACGGTGATCAGCGGGACGCCACGCCAAAATTCAATAAATATCACCGAAAGCGTGCGTACCACCGGCATCCGTGAACGCCTTCCCAATGCCAGTAAAATCCCTAAAGGTAATGCGCCAGCGATACCCACCGAGGCAATAATCAACGTGAGTGTCAGGCCGCCCCACTGACGGGTTTCTACCCGCTCAAGACCGAGATAGCCACCGTATAGCAATAGCCATACGATCAGGGGATAGATAACTATCCAGCAAGCAATATAGCGACCACGGCGTGGAAGTTGGCGAATAAACATCGGGATCAGCGACAACAGACCAAGGACCAGAGTCAGATTAATGCGCCAGCGCAATTCATGAGGATAAAGTCCATACATAAATTGCCCGAAGCGTGCATGAATAAATACCCAGCAAGCGCCCTCTTTAGTGCAATCCGCGCGCGTGGCGCCGAACCAGTTAGCCTGAAAAATTAACCAGTTCAGTGCCGGTGGCAATATGCTCCAGAGAACCCACAGACAAAACAGTGTCAGCAATGAATTCGACCAACTGGAGAATAAGTTTTTACGCGCCCAAACAACCGCACGGGAGAGAGGATTGTTCGGGGCCGGTGGCGTTTCCTGTGTGGTAATAGTCATAACCGTATCCCTCTCTTACCGTTCAACCAGAGCGATTTTGCGATTGTAAATATTCATTAACAGCGAAATGGCGAGGCTAATAACTAAATAGACCGCCATAGTAATCGCGATGGTTTCAATCGCCTGACCGGTTTGATTCAGTACCGTACCGGCAAACAGTGAAACCATATCGGGATAGCCAATCGCAGCGGCCAACGAAGAGTTCTTCACAATATTCAGATACTGGCTGGTCAGGGGCGGAATGATCACCCGCATCGCCTGCGGAATAATCACCTGGCGTAGCGTAACCGGATTAGGAAGCCCCAGTGAACGAGCGGCTTCATGCTGGCCATAAGGAACTGACTGAATACCGGAGCGAATAACTTCGGCAATAAATGAAGAGGTATAAATCGACAGCGCCAACGTTAGCGCGGCAAGCTCGGGGATTAACGCAAAACCGCCCCGGAAATTAAAGCCGTGCAGCGCCGGAATATCCCAATGCATCGCGGCGCCGAACAGAACGTGGGCAATTAAGGGAAAGAGGATCAACATCACGATGGCTGACGGCCAGGTTCGGCGCAGTTTTCCGGTTTTCATTTGTAATTTACGGTTATATCGAAACAGGGCGATAATACCGATAATTGCTAATACCAGCGCACCGAGGAACGGCAGCGAACCCGGCGCATATTGCGGCCAGGGAATGTAGAGCCCACGGTTACTCACGAAAGCAATATCAAATGCGCTCAAAGCCTGACGCGGGCCCGGTAAATTGCGCAGCACGGCAAAGTACCAGAAGAAAATCTGCAGCAGCGGTGGGATATTACGAAAGGTCTCAATATAGATATTGGCGATTTTACGCAGTAGCCAGTTATCTGACAGGCGCGCCAAACCGATAAAGAAACCCAATATTGATGCAAACACAATGCAGAGGGCGGATACCAATAGCGTATTGGTTAACCCCACCAGAAAGACGCGCGCGTAGGTATCACCTTCGGAATAGTCGATTAGGTGCTGAACAATACCAAAACCCGCACTACGTTCGAGAAAACCAAACCCGGAAGTGATCCCTCGGTTATTCAGATTGATTACGGTGTTATGGATTAAATAGCCCACCACGGCGAAAACCACCACAATCGCGATAATCTGGTAAAGCCAAGCGCGAACCGCGGGATTAGAAAATGAAAAATCCCTTTTCACGGTTGAGCGATGAGACATGATGAAACCTCGGTCACGAAAAAGCTGGCGTGGGCGCCGCGTGAGCAGCGCCCGGTAGCGGTAGGATTTAGCGTACTGGCGGCGCGTATTGAATACCGCCGTCTTTCCAGAGGGCATTCTGGCCGCGAGCAATTTTCAACGGGCTATCTTTACCGACGTTACGATCAAAACTTTCCTTATAGTTACCAACCTGTTTGATAATGTTGTAAGCCCATTTATTATCAAGCTTCAGATCCTTACCAAAATCCCCTTCGGCACCCAACAAGTGTGCCATATCCGGGTTAGCCGGTTTCGCTGCTAATTGATCGACATTCTTCGAGGTGATGCCCATCTCTTCGGCATTTAACATGGCGTACAAAGACCATTTCACGATAGTGAACCAATCATCGTCACCACGGCGCACCAACGGCCCCAGCGGCTCTTTAGAAATGACTTCCGGCAGGACAATAAAGTCATCCGGTTTACCTAACTTGATGCGCAAGGCATAGAGCTGAGATTGATCGGATGCCAGCGTATCGCAGCGCCCGCTATCGAGCGCTTTCGCCGACTCATCGGAACGGTCAAAGGTCACCGGCGTGTACTGCATGTTGTTGGCTTTGAAGTAATCTGCCACGTTCAATTCAGTATCGGTACCGGCCTGGATACATACCGTTGCGCCATCCAGCTCTTTCGCGCTTTTCAGGTCAGCTTTTTTATGTGTCAGGAAGCCGATACCATCGTAATAGTTAACGCCGGCGAACATAAAACCCATGCCGCCATCGCGTGCCGAGGTCCAGGTAGTGTTACGGGAAAGGAGGTCAACCTCACCCGATTGTAAAGCGGTGAAACGCTCTTTCGCAGTCAACGGCGTGTATTTAACTTTGTTGGCATCACCCAAAACCGCAGCAGCGGTTGCACGGCAGACATCAACGTCAATACCGGTGAATTTGCCATTGGAGTCTGCGTAAGAGAAACCGGGTAAACCATCGCTAATGCCGCATTGTACAAAGCCCTTCTTCTTAATCGCGTCCAGCGTGGCACCGGCATGAGCCTGATTAACCACAGCGAAAAGAGAGGCGGCGGCAACCAAAGTGGATAACATCATCTTATTCATAAAGCATCCTGTGTGGCGTAATCGTTTTATTTTATGCAGCGCATTGTGTTGCGCGCTTTTCCTGTCTGTGGCGGTCAGCCATCCACGACTCTGCAAAGGCAATGCCAATGTTTGCAGAATCCTGAATTCTTTAGAAAGCTTTGCTAATAACCGGGAGTGATGAGAAAGTTTGTCTAATATGGCGCACCAGCAAGAGGCAAAGCGAGTCGAGTCGATCACAAATAGTGCAAAATAGTTTCACCACACTGGCGCAATGTGACCGAATGCGCACTTGTGGGCATGAGACAGGGAAAGGGGAAACAGAAAGGAGGAGAAAAACGCCTGTGAAAACTTTTTCGACAGGCTGATTGTTGAGATTAGTAGAGCGAGGCTGCGCCTGCAGGGCGAGTTTTAAAGCGACGATGTAACCAGAGATATTGGCTTGGAGCGCGCATAATTTCGCGTTCAATCACTTTATTCATATAGGCAGCGGCGGCCAACTCGTCATCCAACGGATAATCCAGCAGGCGAGGCTGAATAACCAGTTCGTACCCTTTACCGCACTCTTTGCGAATTAGCACCACGGTGACCATGGCGGGTTTTGCCATGCGCGCTAACATATAGGTTCCGCTAGTAGTGGCAGCTTGAGGAACGGCAAACAGCGGGGCAAATACGCTACCTTTTGGACCGTAGTCCTGATCGGGAGCGAACCATACGGCTTCACCCTGTTTTAGCGCTTTCACCATACCGCGTAAATCACGACGATCGATCATGGCTTTGTTCGAGCGTGTACGGCCCTTGGTCTGTACCCACTCCATTAATTTATTGTTGTGTGGACGATACATCGCCATCATCGGCTGGCATAAACCCATCGCGCGCCCGCCCAACTCAAGCGACATAAAATGTACGCCAATAATGAGCGCGCCACGCTGACTCTGCTGGGCACTTTGTAAATTATGCAGGCCATTGACGGTAAACCAGGATTTCACCCGTTCGTCAGACCAGAACCACGCCATGCCAGTTTCCATCAAGCCCATACCCAACGACTCAAAATTATTGATGATCCGTTTTTCGATGGTGTCAGGGCTCAAATCAGGAAAGCAGAGTTCCAGGTTGCGGCGGGTAATGCGTACGCGTCGCTTCAGGAAGCGCATTGACGTTCGACCCATCCAGGTGCCTAGCTTCTCCAGCAAAGGAAACGGAAGCTGAACCAGCATGAACAGCAGTCCCAGCCCAAACCAGGTTAACCAATACCTGGGATGTAACAGTGAGCGGGAAAATATCGGTGAGGATTTCATGATTCTCTCTTTATGCATGAGTGAGTGGAGTAGCGCATAAAGAACTGAATCAGTCGCGATACAGAACATCAGACATTGCTATGGCGCAGAAGTTGTTTGGTCGTGCCAATATTTACACAACCTGGACATTTCTGAAGGGTGGGCACAAAAAAGGCGCTGCTTGACGCGCGCCTTCCATCACGCTCATTTTAATCGCGATGAGCGGTACAAAAAACCAACACAGTTTACGTTGATTTCAGCTATTACACCATCAATTTGTTGTCGAGCGCAGTTAGTGCTGTTTGGCGGGAAGCCCCATTTTCGCAAGCGTTAAGGTTTCATCGGCACGCCCCCAGCCACCATCAGCAACCTCATCGATCAATACCATGGTGAAAGGGCGGACATCCTCACCGAAATACTCGACAAACATCGCGGTTGTTCGGTGAATGATCTCTTCTTTGCGCTCAGCATCCAGAATCCCTTCGGGAAATTTATAATTTACAAATGGCATCGTAATTCTCCTGTTGATGATGAAAAAGCGAGTCAGTCAGCCGTTCTGTCATTGGTCTGACATCGGCTGAGTAGAAGCCGAGATTACGGTTTCAATCCGTCTGAATAAATGTGTTATTTTTGACAACTTCATTCCATTTGAGATAACAATCATCATGGATCGTCTGGATGGATTAACGTTATTTGTTCGTATCGTTGAAACCGGTAGCTTTAGCCGCGCTGCGGATATGCTGGCTATTCCACGCGCGACCGCCACCTACGCTATCCAGCAACTGGAAGCGCGGCTTTCAACCCAATTGCTGGAGCGCACCACGCGTCAGGTGCGCCCAACACTGGATGGCCAAGCGTTTTATGAGCGCTGCGTCGCGATCCTCAGTGATATTGATGATGCCGAGTCATCGTTGCGTCATGTCGCGGCCAATCCACGCGGCACACTCCGGGTCGATATGAGCGGCACGCACGCGATGCGCATTGTGCTACCGCATATTGAGGCGTTTCACCAGCGTTACCCGGAGATTATGCTGGCGGTCAGCAGCGGCGATCGGCTGGTCGATCTGGTGCGCGAAGGAGTGGATTGCGTTATTCGGGCCGGGCATCCGCGAGATTCGACGCTGGTGGTGCGACGGCTGGCTTTGATGCCGCAAGTGATTTGCGCCAGTCCGGCCTATCTTGCCGCCGCTGGCGTACTCAACTCCCCCGGCGATCTGGCGCAGCACCAAGTGGTGGGCTTTATGTCTGGGGAGGGCGTAATTGATTACTCTATCGACCTGATAAACGGTGGGAAAACCGAATCTTTTACCGCCAGTGGTTGGATGGCGGTTAATGACGCTGAAAACTACGTGGTAAGTGCCTTAAGCGGTGCAGGGTTGATCCAACTGCCGCGTTTTCATGTTGAACAAGCGTTGCGTGAAGGACGGTTGGTTGAAGTGCTGGAGGGCTGGCAAAGCCCGCCAATGCCACTGTCGATACTGTATCCGTGGCGGCGGCATCTCTCCCCACGCTTACGGGTATTTATTGATTGGCTGATTGACGTCTATCGTCAACGTCTGCCTGAATGAGCGCTACCGCAGCGTTCTGTTTTAGCCGCGCGATAAATAAAAAAGGCGACTTATCTTTCGATAAAGCCGCCTTCAATCAGCAGATATACAGAAGAGAACCGTGCTAATGTTGCGCGGCATAAAGCGGAACTACGTAAGCACATCTATCCCTACATTGGGGAAATGACACTTTACGACTGTGGAACTCGTTACGGGATTTCAAGCACGAGTATTATTCGTGTTCAGGCGAATGTTACCGTCGCCGAACTGGTCAGCCGCTTTATGCTCTGGTGCGAAACGCAGGGCGAAGATATCAAAGAGACCGCCGGGAGCGTGTTTAACTGATACTTTTGCAAAATAGCCATTTGACCCGTACTACCTGTACCACATTGCCTGTAACCCGCACCCCACAAGGCTTTGAGTATGACACAGGTCATTTACTGACCTATGCCATTGCTATACCACCTGTACCATAATGAGCTAAGATGAGGTCAAATCGTTAGCAAGGAGCATATATGGATACGATTGAAGAGCTTAGCGGGACTTATTTTTACAAAGGGATGCCCAACCTCTCGGCGGGAGAATTATTCTTCTGGATATTTCTAGATAAAATTGATGAACAATACGGTATTCATGATTTAGTCGCTGTCAGTTGTATTATTCTTGGGTTACCATTACTGAAAACTCGAGCTAAACCAGGTGCGGCAACTAAGGGGACTTCGATAGCTTCCAAATTGTCCCGCCGTTATCTTGATATACATTTGCCATTCAGGCTTCCCACTATTACAAACAAAAGCATTAAACTTTTGAAGCCCATGTATGTCAATAATTTGGGGGCGTTTGTTGGAAGAACGGTGCCTGTAGTCGGCTGGCTGCTATTAGCAAATGATTTCGCCCGGATCACATTCAACACAACGACTACATATAATCGCATAGCTCGTGGTGATGATAAGGTATGGTAACTGAAAACGATGTACTCACTTTTTTTCAGGATGAGTTGCCAATATTAGGCTTGCTTCCAACTAAAGATAATGCCGTGGGAATGGATGACGTTCTTCAGGAATATACGGAACAAGAAGACTTGTTTCCTGCAATCGAGAAGTTCGAACGCCATTTCAGTGTTGATTTATCCTCAATGGATATGAGCAAGTATTATCCTTGGATAACTCCCTGGTTTTTCCGTAAATGGTTTACCAGCAAACCAGTTATTCAGACCAAAAAGCCACTTACAGTCAGGATGTTTGCCGAGTCTGCTAAAGCCGGAAAATGGATTTATGACTGAGCAACCGAATAAATAATTTTGTAGATTATTCGTACTCATGTTTACTCGTGATTGCCCCTATCTCTGATGAGGGTTTTCTTTGTATTTTTCATGTATATCTTGAGTAGTGGCACTCAGGCGTGTGCCGCAGCTGGCTGTTTGGTTTCCTTACCTTGACATGGGCTTCCTTTCCAGACGGCCACCCCATTCAACGCTGGTTTCACGTCTCAACACTTACTGACACGAGAAATCACGAGATGAAAAAATCGCTTGAACTCCACCAGGAGAAAATCGCCTTCAAAACCCAGATGCGTTCCGTCATGAATAAAGCCACTGAGGAAAAACGTAATTTGAACGCCGATGAGGGCAAACAGTTTGATGAACTGCGCGCCCAAGCCGAATCCCTTGATACTGATATTACCCGCCTTGAGGCACTGGCCGATGAAGAACGTAATCAGTCAGGCAAGCCAGCGGAATTATCTTGAGATTATCAGGAATATAAATTGCTCTAGATCACCACATTGCCGTCATGGAATAGGAAGAGTCTGTTTTGTTGTTTATAAGTGTATTGCAGGGCTTTTCCTGTTCAAACTTCTGGTGAAATATGACTGATAAATGGGCTGATTACCTTATTTCTAAAGTCCGGTATAACGATAAACACACTCACATTACCCATGTGTATGTGCACGTCGATAATGGAGACGCCGTTGGAGGAGGGACATCAGAAACACGGCAGTGGGTAGTGAATAAGATCGATAGCGGCTATACGTTTTACACCATTTTCAACGGTGATGACGGTAAGTGGAAGAAAGGTCAAAAAGTGGTCAAGGACCGTGTTAACGGGACTGATTACATTACTACTAGACCTAATGGCACATCCAAGGATAACTTAGAAAACCTTCCTGAGTACTAGACACTTTGGTTACTAAAAGCATAAAGCATCAGAATTGTTCTGGTGCTTTTTTTTCAGCCAAAGCTGTATAAACATTAATAAAAAAGGCGCTTCCCATGTCGGTTAGCGCCTTATTAAACAACAAGTTAACTGACGGTTATCAGTTCATGCCGTATTTTTTGAGTTTCTTACGCAGCGTACCACGGTTGATACCCATCATCAGGGCCGCACGAGTTTGGTTGCCACGGGTGTATTGCATCACCATGTCCAACAAAGGCTGCTCTACTTCAGCCAGTACCAGCTCATACAGGTCATTCACATCCTGACCGTTCAATTGAGCAAAATAGTTCTTCAGTGCCTGTTTGACCGAATCACGCAGTGGTTTTTGGGTAACCTGATCCTGTGAGTTAACGGTAGAAACGGTTAGTACGTCAGAATTTACGCGTTGTTCGAACATAGTTCTGTCAGCTCTTTATTTCGTTTACGCAAGTTTTTCGAAGTATGCCTCCAACGCCTCCAGCTGTTCGCTGGCATCCTCAATGGCGTTGAATGTGCGCCGAAACTGGTCGTTCGGGGCGTGCTCCTGGAGATACCAAGAGACGTGCTTTCGTGCAATACGGTATCCCTTGCGTTGACCATAAAAGTCGTGCAGTTGCCGTATGTGCTCGATAAGCAAGCGCTTAACTTCTGCCAGCGGCATCGGCGCCAGCAGCTCCCCAGTGTCCAGATAATGCTGGATTTCCCGGAAGATCCACGGTCTTCCCTGAGCAGCACGGCCTATCATCAGGGCATCAGCCCCCGTATAGTCGAGCACCGCTCTGGCTTTATGCGGGTCAGTAATGTCTCCGTTCGCGATAACCGGAATGGAAACGTTCTGCTTAACTGTCCGAATACTGTTGTACTCAGCTTCGCCGTTGAACAAACAGGCGCGCGTACGGCCATGAATGGTCAAAGCCTGAATACCGCAGCGTTCAGCCAATTGGGCAATCTCTACGCAATTGCGATTTTCCGTATCCCAGCCAGTGCGAATCTTTAAGGTGACAGGAACATCAACCGCATTCACTACCGCGGAGAGGATAGACTTCACCAAATCCGGGTATTGTAATAATGCTGAGCCTGCCATCTTGCGATTAACTTTTTTGGCCGGGCAACCCATGTTGATATCAATGACTTGAGCGCCGGATACCACGTTTATCCGTGCGGCTTGCGCCATCTCATCAGGATCGCAACCGGCAATTTGCACGGCGCGAATTCCGGGTTCGTCACTATGAACCATACGCAAACGGGACTTATCGCTCGCCCACACTTCCGGGTTTGACGACAACATCTCCGACACGGTCATCCCGGCTCCCATCTCGTAACAGAGCGTCCTGAAAGGCCTGTCGGTAATGCCGGCCATCGGCGCTGCTATCAGTCGATTACGAAGCTGGTGTTGTCCAATGCGCATGAAAAAGAAGTGACCATATCTGTTCGCAAGGCGGCGTATATTACGCATTTTTTAACGAAGATGAAAGGCCAAACTTTGAACAATTCATCATCATAGATCAATGAAAATCAGCTCAGGGCCACCGTATCGGCCATTTTACCTTTCTATACAAAGGGTTAAAAAATAACGATGAAATTGTATACAAAAATTTTTCTTTCATTGTTAACGCCAAAGCAACATAAAAGACGTCACATGCCGTGATTAACGAGACATGTGACGCTCTGATAGCGCTTTATGTAGTGAATAACGGTGTAACGCGCCGAATCATTATTCAACAATGATCCGACCATGCAAGGGTTGCAGTGGGCGATTATTGGCGTGCTTTAGCGCATTAACGAACATGCTGAGCTGTGAGGGCGATAACGTAACGTTATTGCGCATCACCAGCCAGGTTACCCCTTCGCTGCAGGGCGGCGTGGTTAGCGAACCGCTATAACGATAATAGTGTTTATCCGCCGGGAAAAGCGCGCTGAGGTTAAGCGGTTTTTGTAGCGCTTTAACGTCGTTTAACTTGGCCGGTAGGTTATTGAGAATGGCGGTGATTGCCGGATTTTCCGCCCCTTCAGTAAACATAACTGCCACTACCGCTAATTCGCCGTTTTGGTTGGCATGAACAAAGTGCGCTTCGAGTGGAAAAGTCTGCCCCTCAATACGGTTTTCGCTTGGCGTATGAAAATGAAACTGTTTGAGATGATACGCTTGGTTATCAAGCATAAAATCATCGTCATCATCGACGACGATTTGAACAGTATGACCATTATTGACGATAGACTGGCTTTTGGTGTGCAGATTAATTTCCAGCGCGGGAAGGTTGCCATTCACCGGCTGGCGAATATCAATGGGTGATTGGAATTGGCCGTTTTTACACATTTCCCAACTGGCGTTGAGATCGCCCCAGTGTTCGGGTGAGCCTTGACCTTCATATGACCAGTGGGTTGACGGCTTAGCGAGCGTGAACGGGGCAAAAAGAGAGAGTACCACGGCGACCAGATTTTTTGCTTTCATAATCCATTACATAATGAGTTAGTGATGACTCTACACGTACTGTATAGGCCCTGAAATAACCTTATTTCAGGGCTTGATTATAACGACAGTTACTAATACGCGTAAATATTACTACTATTAATAGTAAGGATAATTGATAAACAGTAAGGGTAACTAAGCGCCGCGAAGACCAGTAATGCGGCACCACTCTTCTTTCTCTTCCACCGGGTCGAGAATAAAAGCCTCGGCGTATGCTTCGCAGACGCTTTCTGCCTGGCTGGCTAAAATGCCGGAAAGCCCGAGATGACCGCCATTTTTCGGCAGCACGCGAATCAACGGCGCTAATTCACGCAGAGGGCCGGCAAGAATATTGGCGACCACGACATCAGCGCTAAGGTTGGCAGGCTGTTGATGTGGCAGATAGAGCGACAGGCGATCGTCAACGCCGTTACGCTGAGCATTATCACGGCTAGCCTGGATCGCTTGCGGATCGATATCAATCCCAATGGCCTGCGCCGCGCCAAGTTTCAGGGCCGCAATCGCCAAGATCCCAGAACCGCAGCCGAAATCGATCACCGTTTTACCTTCGAGATCGAGGCCGTCCAGCCAGGCCAGGCAAAGTGCGGTAGTCGGATGAGTACCGGTACCGAACGCCAGGCCGGGGTCGAGCATCACATTTACCGCGTTGGGATCCGGGACATCGCGCCAGCTTGGGCAGATCCAGAGACGCTTGCCAAAACGCATCGGATGAAAATTCTCCATCCATTCGCGTTCCCAATCTTTATCTTCGATCTGCTCAATCTTGTGACGAAACCCCTCGCCCAATAGCGGATGGTATTGCAAGCCGGCGACAACTTCACGCATCTCGGTTTCCGCATCAAACAAGCCAATGACATCGGTATCGCCCCATAAACGTGTTTCGCCGGGCAGCGGCTCAAATACCGGTGTGTCATGCGTATCCTGGAAGGTGACCGACACCGCCCCCTGTTCGATTAACGCATCGCCCAGCTCTTCAGCATGAGCGCCAGTGGTATTGATCTTGATTTGTATCCAAGGCATAGCAATTCTCTTTGTTTCTACAGGGTTGACGCGTCGTGTGGTGAAGCCGGCGAGCGCTCAAACTGGTTACCAATAATAAAGGCGATCAGACTGATGAGCAGAGCCGGGACAATCGGATGGAAGCCCGCGACCTGCACATTTAAACTGGCCAATAAAGTATATACCGCCGCGCCAACGATCATTCCGCTTAAGGCGCCGGCCGCATTGGCACGTTCCCAATACAACCCTAACACCAGCGGCCAGAGGAACACCGCCTCTAAGCCACCGAATGCCAGCAGGTTGAGCCAAATAATCATATCCGGTGGATTCCACGCGGCGAGCAATAGTAACAATCCAAGGATCAAGGTGACCAGACCGGAAAAATGACGTAACCGCGCCTCATTATCGATCTGTTGCGGCTGTAAGCGCAGATAGAGATCTTTGACGATGGTAGCGGAAGATTGCAAAAGTTGAGCGTTGATGGTCGACATGATCGCCGCCATTGGCGCGGCGAGAAAGATCCCGGCGGCGAACGGTGGCAGCACGGTGATCATCAGTGTTGGGATCACCAGGTCCGGTACGGTAAGGTTAGGCAGAATGGCCCGCCCTAATGCGCCCGCTAAATGCATTCCCAGCATCAGTACCGCTAACACAATGGTGCCGATAATCATGCCGCGATGCACGGCTTTGCTGTCTTTATAAGAGATGCAACGTACCGCGGTATGCGGCAGGCCGATGACGCCGAAGCAGACCAGTACTGAAAATGAAGCGAGAAAGGTGGGGTTAATAATATTATCGACGCCCTGTGGCGAAATCAGCCGTGGATCGATTTGCTGTAGTTTTGTTACGGCGGCATGCATACCGCCTGCGGCATGGATCACCGCAAATAGCAGTAAGAAGGTGCCGATCAACATCACCAGACCTTGCATCGCGTCATTCAATACGCTGGCGCGGAAGCCGCCAAAGGCGGTATAGAGCGCGATGGTGCCGCCAAAAATTAATAGCCCGGTGCTATACGGGATCCCGGCGGCTGTTTCCAGCAGGCGCGCGCCGCCAACAAATTGTACTGTCATGGCGCCGATAAAGGCGACCAGCAAGGCCAGGCTGGCCAGCCAAACCAGCAGCGGGCTGCGATAACGCGCGTAGAGCATGTCGTTGAGTGTAACCGCGTTATAGCGCCGGGCCAGAATAGCGAACTTCTTGCCTAACACACCTAACGAGAGCCACACGGTTGGCACTTGGACCATCGCCAGCAAGACCCAACCTAAACCATATTTGTAGGCGGCGCCGGGGCCGCCAATAAATGAACTGGCGCTAATATAGGTGGTGGTCAGCGTCATCGCCAGTACGAAGCCGCCCATAGAGCGGCTGCCGAGAAAATATTCTTGCAGGAAGCTGCCGCTACGGCGTTTGCGCATTGCATACACAGAGAGAAAGGCAACCAACACCAGATAGCCTAACAACGGCAGAATAACGTCGGTTTCCATGTTAATCCTCCAGTGAGATGTCGCGGAATAAGAGGCGAATCATAAGCCAGCAGAGAACAATAAACAGCAGTGGCGCAAACAGGCAGGAAAGTTCAAACCAGCGTGGTAAACCTGTTACGCCCGGAGTGTTCCCACCCAGCCAGGCGCTACCTGCCCACACGACCAGCCAGGCGATGGCGAGAAAGAGCGACCAACGCGCCTCTTTATGCGCCTGAAGAAAACGCGTATCCATAATTTGACCTTAACGGTTTACGCCGTGAGCCAGAAAGGCAAAAGGCCGGAAAAACCGGCCTTAAGCGTTACTCGCGGCGAAGATTACTTCTCTTGCAGCCCGAGTTTCTTCTCCAGATAGTGGATATTGGTTCCACCGTGCTGGAAGTTTTCGTCGGACATGATTTTCATCTGCAGTTCGACGTTAGTCTTAATACCATCAACAATCAGTTCCGCCAGCGCGTTTCTCATGCGCGCAATCGCCACATCACGATTTTCACCGTAAGTGATCAGCTTGCCGATCATGGAGTCGTAGTAAGGCGGCACGGTATAACCCGCATAAATATGCGATTCCCAACGTACGCCAAACCCGCCCGGCGCATGAAAACGGGTAATTTTACCCGGGCTCGGCAGGAACGTATTTGGATCTTCGGCGTTGATACGGCATTCAACCGCATGGCCCTTGATGGTCACTTCTTCTTGTTTGATCGACAGAGGCTGACCGGCGGCAATACGCAACTGCTCTTTGATCAAATCCACACCGGTGATCATCTCGGTAACCGGATGTTCAACCTGAATACGGGTGTTCATTTCAATGAAATAAAACTCGCCGTTTTCGTACAGGAACTCAAAAGTCCCGGCGCCGCGATAGCCGATTTCGATACAGGCTTTAGAACAACGCTCGCCGATATAGCGACGTAATTCTGCCGTGATACCTGGTGCCGGGGCTTCCTCGACCACTTTCTGATGGCGGCGTTGCATTGAGCAATCACGCTCCGCCAGATAGATGGCGTTGCCCTGACCATCCGCCAATACCTGAACTTCGATATGGCGTGGGTTTTCCAGGTACTTCTCCATGTACACCATGTCGTTGTTGAAAGCTGCTTTTGCTTCCGCCCGCGTCATGTTGATGGATTGTTCCAGGTCTTTATCACTGCGCACGACGCGCATACCACGCCCGCCGCCGCCGCCGGAAGCCTTGATGATGACCGGATAACCAATGCGCTTAGCGAAAGCGCGGTTCTTTTCCATATCATCATTAAGCGGGCCATCGGAACCGGGTACGCAAGGAACACCCGCTTTTTTCATCGCATTGATAGCGGAAACTTTATCGCCCATTAGACGAATGGTATCTGCTTTCGGGCCGATAAAAATAAAGCCGGAACGTTCAACCTGCTCGGCGAAGTCCGCATTCTCAGACAAGAAACCGTAGCCTGGGTGAATCGCCACCGCGCCGGTAATTTCCGCAGCGGAAATTAGCGCGGGAATATTCAGGTAGCTTTTTACCGACTGCGCCGGACCGATACAAACCGTCTCATCCGCCAGCAGTACGTGTTTCAGGTCGCGATCCGCGGTGGAGTGTACCGCGACGGTTTTGATGCCCAGCTCTTTACAGGCACGCAAAATGCGCAGCGCAATCTCACCACGGTTAGCAATTACAATTTTATCCAGCATGGTTCGCCTCGTTATTCGATGACGACCAGCGGCTCGTCAAATTCAACCGGTTGACCGCTTTCGACCAGGATCGCTTTCACGACACCGGATTTATCGGCTTCGATCTGGTTCATCATTTTCATTGCTTCAACGATGCACAGAGTATCGCCAGCGTTGACTTTCTGACCGACTTCCACAAATGCTTTCGCATCCGGGCTTGGCGTACGATAGAAAGTACCGACCATTGGCGAACGAACGATATGACCGCTCAGCTCAGGGGCAGACGCTTCGGCAACCGGCGCTGGCGCAGGTGCGACAGCGGTGGCCAGCGCAGGCTGCGGCTGGGGTACCGGCGCGGCATAAGCCTGCTGCATAACCGGGTAACCCATATTGGCAGGTGCACGACTGATACGAACTGACTCTTCGCCTTCAGAAATTTCCAGTTCAGCGATACCGGATTCTTCAACCAGTTCGATCAGTTTTTTAATTTTACGAATATCCATGAGTGTGGTTCCGTACTCTGTTTAATTTGAATTTGACAAGCGTTTTACCGCCGTCTGTAAAGCCCAGGAATAACCGTCGACGCCAAGTCCACAGATCACGCCGGCAGAAATATCAGAAAGATATGAGTGATGACGAAAGGGTTCACGGGCATGTACGTTGGAGAGATGCACTTCAATAAAAGGGATGCTCACCGCCAGCAGCGCATCGCGGAGCGCCACGCTGGTGTGGGTAAATGCCGCCGGGTTGATGACGATATAATCGACATTGCCTTTCGCCTCGTGAATGCGATCAATCAAAGCATATTCAGCATTAGACTGGAGATGGCTTAGCTTTACGTGCAGCGCATCCGCTTCCGCCGACAGAGAATTTACGATCTCCGTGAGCGTGGTCTTGCCATACTTCTCAGGCTCACGCGTGCCGAGAAGGTTAAGGTTGGGACCATTCAAAAGCAGAATGTGAAAATTATGCGCCATCTTGCTGCTATCTCCTGCAATAATCGAGGCAACGCGTAAAATACCTTGCGAAAGTCCATTTGTCACCCCTTCAGGAGTAAAATGGACATCACTACGCAATTGAAGCCGGGCATTATAACCATTTCGTTGCAATTCGCAGCTAAATACTGGTCTTATCTGCGAAGTTTATCAACGTGAGGGCAGGGTTAGCCTGTTGTTGTTTGCAAGATATGCGGGCCAGAACACAGAATCGGGGGCTATTTGGCGAACCATTTTAGATATTTTTTGTAGCGCCAAAGCAACAATAACGCGGCAATCAGAGCATAAATTATGGGTTGCGGTGACAAAATTTTCACTGACCAAAGGTAGTGAATCGGTGCCAAAATGGCAACCAGATAGATAAAGTTGTGCAGTTTCTGCCAGCGGCTGCCCATCTGGCGCTGTAGTTTCTGGAGGGAGGTTATTGCTAATGCCAGCAAGAGCAGCCAACTGATGATACCCAGCGTGAGGTAGGGGCGTGAAAGCAGTTCTGAACCCAGTAAATTGAGGTTACTGATCCCCAGTTCCAGCACCGAGTAGCTAATTAAGTGCAGCGTTGCCCAGGCAAAACACCACAAACCAAGCAGCCGCCGCGTTCGGATCAACAAAGGCTGTTTACCGTAACGTGCCAGCGGGGTAACCAAGAGGGTGCCGAGCAGGAATTTTAGCGCCATTCGGCCGGTAAAATGCTGAATGTCTTTCGCTGGATCGGCGCTAAACCCGCCGTGGCTGATGGCAAACAGCATCCACAATAAAGGAAGAAAACCCGCTAAATGTAACAGTCCCTTTAATAAAGTGACCTGTTTTGCGCTTAATCGCAGCCGCACTCAATAATTCTCCCGTAAATCAAGCCCGTGATAGAGCGACGCAACCTGTTCGGCATAACCATTGAAGAGTAAGGTTGGCTGGCGTTTAACGTCTAAAATACCGCTGGGGCCAATAAATCGTTCCGTCGCCTGTGACCAGCGCGGATGATCGACATGTGGATTCACGTTGGCGAAAAATCCATACTCATTCGGCGCAGATTGATTCCAGGTGGTGGGAGGTTGATTATGGGTGAGCGTAATTTTTACAATCGATTTAATGCCTTTGAAGCCATACTTCCACGGCACCGTCAGGCGGATTGGCGCACCATTTTGTGGCGGTAACCCTTTACCGTACACGCCGGTACTCAATAAGGTTAGCGGGTTCATCGCCTCATCCAGGCGTAACCCTTCGACGTAGGGATAGTGAAGGCCGCCGCCGATAAAACGATCCTGCTGGCCGGGCATTTGGTCGGGAGCATACAGGGTTTGAAAAGCGACAAACCGCGCGTTGCTGGTGGGTTGTGCGAGTGTCAGTAGTTTACCCAACTCAAACCCTACCCACGGGATCACCATCGACCAGGCTTCGACGCAACGCATCCGATAAATACGCTGTTCCATCGGGAAACGCTTAAAAATATCATCCATATCCAGCGTCAGCGGTTTGGCCACTTCACCATCAATCTGGATTTTCCAGTCGGTGGTTTTCAGGCTACTGGCATTCGCTGCCGGATCGGCTTTGTCTTGGCCGAACTCATAGAAGTTGTTATAGCCGGCAACCTTATTTTCTGGAGTAAGGGTAAGCTTCGCCTGCCATTGTGCCGGTTTACTGTAATGCAGGGGTGGGCCAGGCGGCGCAGGAGGGCGGTCATTCCCTTTAAACCAGGAGAGGAGATCGGCGTGCGCGACGGTGGGTAATGACAAGGCCGCCGCGCTCAGACCTAAGTTTTTGATAATTTCCCGGCGCTGTTGATTGAAGATGCTTTCCGGCGTTACGTCTGCTTCGGTCAGCTTATTGACGGGCTTCATTCACTGTATCCTCTGGCACGTTTTCAGGCATGAATACATCCTCTCACGTCGAAGAGACCGCCGAAAAACCGGGGTTCAGATTATGCATCTTCGCACTACCGATAACTTACGCTATTTTTACTAAAGTTCGACCGGTGTTTTCATTACGTAGCAACTTTTGCGCGGCTTCAATGGCGCCGGTCAGTGGAACTTCACGTGTGACCTGTTGATAAAAGCTCGCGGGCAGCGTTTTCACCAATCGCTTCCAGGCTTCGATACGACGCGCCGTCGTTACGCTGACTGAGTCAACACCCTGTAGGCGGACATTGCGTAAAATAAATGGCATTACGGTGGTAGGTAACGCGAAGCCGCCCGCCAAACCACACGCGGCGACCACGCCGGAATAGTTTATGCGCGCCAACACGCTCGCCAATACTTTGTCGCCGACGGTATCAATCGCGCCGGCCCATTGCTGTTTCTCTAACGGGCGTGTTTCTTGGGTAAATTCATCACGAGAAAGAAGGGTGGTTGCGCCCAACTGTTTCAGCAAGCTATGGGTGCTTTCGCGCCCGCTCACGGCCGCCACACGGTAGCCGAGCGCCGAGAGCAACGTTACGGCGGTGCTTCCTACGCCGCCGCTGGCACCGGTAACCAGCACCTCGCCGCTAGCGGGCGTGAGGCCGCCGTCTTCCAGCGCCATGACACAAAGCATCGCGGTCAGACCGGCAGTGCCGATAATCATTGCTTTACGGGCATCCAACCCTTCCGGCATCGGCACCAGCCAGTCACCATTGACGCGAGCCTGTTGCGCTAAGCCGCCCCAGTGGCTTTCCCCCACGCCCCAGCCGGTTAAAAGAACCGATTGTCCGACATGAAAGCGCGGATCTTCGCTGTGGTGTATGGTTCCGGCAAAATCGATACCCGGCACCATCGGGAACTGGCGAATAATTTTACCTTTGCCCGTAATGGCTAATGCATCCTTATAGTTGATGCCAGACCAGCTTACATCTACGGTAACATTTCCTGCCGGTAAGGCCGCGCTATCAAGAGCCTTGACGGCTGCCTGTGTTTTGCCCTCGTGTTGTTCAAGCACCAATGCCTGCATGGGAATCTCCTGAAATTGAGAAGGTGTGCGGATAAAAAACGTCTTTAGCGACTATACTCGCCAAAATCTATTGCGATCTGACTAACAGCAAATAATTACCCGATGGGGTATGTTATTTTGCCTGCTAGTGGTGTTTCAGCCCGAAGCATCATGCTCTTTCGCGGTCATTAACAATTTGGCGCTACGCTTTTGAACGTTAATGACGTTTTCATAACCGCAGTTAAAAGGCACAGGGATGCGATTAACGACCAAACTTTCTGCGTTTATCGGTTTATTCAGCGCACTGGCAATACTCTTAATGCTAGTCGGTTGTGCGTTTAGTTTCTTTTACCTGAATCGTGAACATGTGGGGCAGCGCGTGCAGACGCTGGCCACGGGTATCGATCAGGCTTTAATTCAGCAGCCCCTTGATCAGTTAACTCCGTGGCTAACCAAAGTCATGCCGCCGCTTGGCATTGAGAAACTGGATATTGTTGACCAAAACAGCACCCTATTTACATTGTCGCGTCACCAGAATGCATTAATCGATGACGTACCCAATCGCTTTCGCGACTACCATGTTAAATTGCTACACCATCCGGAACTCAGCGTTCATATCGTATTGCTTGACCCGGCCAACACTTGGTTTCGCTCCTATATTGGCGCGTCGACGGTTGCCGTGGTGCTATTGGTGGTACTGGTCATGGCGGTTTTGATGCTATTGACTCACCGTTGGCTCTATCGACAACTGCGTGGAATGGAGAGCCTTGAGGCGCGTGCGGAAAAGGTTATTACCGGAGAGCGCGCCAGCGTTGGGCGAGGTTCAATTCATGAGTGGCCACCAAAAGCCAGTAGTGCGCTTGATTTGTTGCTGGGGGATTTACAAGCCGCCAGTGAGCAACGCATCCGTCTGGATACCTTAATCCGTGCTTTCGCAGCTCAGGATGCCAAAACCGGCTTGAATAACCGACTGTTCTTCGATAACCAGTTAGCCACCCTGATGGAGGACGCGGAAAATGCCGGGGCGCACGGTGTGGTGATGATGATCCGCCTGCCCGATTTTGATCTGTTACGTGAACGCTGGGGGCATCCTGCGGTGCAGGATTATTTGTTCGCCTTAGTTAATATGCTCTCGACATTTGTGATGCGTTATCCCGGCGCGTTATTGGCACGCTACTTCCGTAGCGACTTCACCGTGTTACTACCCCATCGCACCTTAAAGGATGCGGGCAGCATTGCCGCGCAATTGATTAACGCCGTTGATTCGCTGCCGCCTACGCAAATGTTAGATCGTCAGGATATGATTCATATTGGTATTACTCCCTGGCGTAGCGGGCAGAGTACGCAGCAGGTGATGGAAAATGTAGAGTTAGCCACACGCCATGCAACGTTGCAGGGCGGAAATAGTTGGTCGGTTGGCGATGGCAGTGAAAATGATAATGGGCGCGGTAGCGTAAAATGGCGCACACTGCTGGAAAATACCCTGAATCGCGGCGGGCCAAGGCTATACCAGAAACCCGCAATCATGCGAGATGGCGCGGTCCACCATCGTGAAATCATGGCGCGTATCTTTGATGGCGAAAAAGAGCTGTTAGCCGCCGAGTTTACGCCATTGGTTCAACAACTGGGTCTGGCCGAAGCTTGGGACCGGCAGATGGTTTCGCGAATTATCGCCTTATCACACGCCTGGCCGCAGGAAACGCTAGCCCTGCCGGTGATGGTTGACTCATTATTACAGCGCTCTTTCTTGAGCTGGCTACGCGATATGTTGCTGCAATGCACTAAATCGCAAAGAAAACGCTTTTTATTTGAACTTGCTGAAGCAGATGTGTGTCAACACATCAATCGTTTGTCAGCGGTGTTTCGTTTGCTGCATGGCTTTGGTTGTCGCGTGGCGATAAATCAGGCTGGGCTCACGGTGGTGAGTACCAGCTACGTTATGCAGCCTGGCGTCGAGATGATTAAGTTGCATCCCGGATTGGTGCGTAATATTGATCGCCGTACCGAGAACCAACTGTTTGTAAAAAGTTTGCTTGAGGTGTGTAAAACCACGCCCGCCCGGGTGTTCGCCACTGGCGTGCGCAGCAAAGCCGAGTGGTTGACGTTGTCGGAGTTGGGGATTGGCGGCGGTCAGGGTGACTTTTTAGCGGCCTCACAACCCGTTAACAGCAATGTGAAAAAATATTCGCAAAGAGTGCGCGTTTAACCTGCCGTTGGCGGTGATTTCACGTAGAATGGCCGCGCGGTGGTGGTGCCGGCAGCGGTTTTACCTCGGTCAGCCGATGTAATACAGAAAATGTTAAAATTTATGACAGTTATATCCGCTTACCAGCCAAATTTGCCGGTTTGTAGCCGATTTTTAGGCGGAATCTTGTTGCTTCGCTTTTGTGGCTTCGCAACAAGCGCGTGATAGCGCAATTTTTCACCGAAGTAGAACGTTTTTGCGCCTTGTAGCTGCTTCGTGTGGTTGGTAAAGTAGGCGGATTTTATTTTCCGCCCCCAGCTTGCAGGATTATCCTTTAGTATGTTTAAAAAATTTCGTGGCATGTTTTCCAACGACTTGTCCATTGATCTGGGTACCGCGAATACCCTGATTTATGTGAAGGGACAGGGCATTGTACTGAATGAGCCCTCTGTCGTGGCTATCCGCCAGGATCGTGCCGGTTCCCCTAAAAGCGTAGCGGCTGTCGGTCATGACGCTAAGCAGATGCTTGGCCGTACGCCGGGTAATATTGCCGCTATTCGCCCGATGAAAGATGGCGTGATTGCCGATTTTTTTGTGACCGAGAAAATGCTGCAGCATTTTATCAAGCAGGTTCACAGCAACAGTTTTATGCGCCCCAGTCCGCGTGTGCTGGTGTGCGTGCCCGTGGGCGCCACGCAGGTTGAGCGCCGCGCGATTCGTGAATCGGCGCAAGGCGCTGGCGCACGTGAAGTGTTCTTAATTGAAGAGCCGATGGCCGCTGCGATTGGCGCAGGGCTGCCGGTTTCTGAAGCGACCGGTTCCATGGTGGTAGATATTGGCGGCGGCACTACCGAAGTCGCGGTTATCTCGCTCAACGGCGTGGTTTACTCCTCGTCTGTCCGTATTGGCGGCGATCGTTTTGATGAAGCTATTATTAACTATGTGCGCCGTAACTATGGTTCGTTGATTGGTGAAGCCACCGCTGAACGTATTAAACATGAGATCGGTTCCGCTTATCCGGGCGATGAAGTTCGCGAAATTGAAGTTCGCGGTCGTAATCTGGCGGAAGGTGTACCGCGCGGTTTCACTCTTAATTCTAACGAAATCCTTGAAGCGTTGCAGGAGCCGTTGACCGGTATCGTGAGCGCGGTAATGGTGGCGCTGGAACAGTGCCCGCCAGAGTTGGCGTCGGACATTTCGGAACGCGGTATGGTGCTTACCGGTGGGGGAGCGTTGTTACGCAACCTGGATCGTTTGCTGATGGAAGAGACCGGGATTCCGGTTGTGGTGGCAGAAGATCCGCTAACCTGCGTTGCGCGCGGGGGCGGTAAAGCGTTGGAAATGATCGACATGCACGGCGGCGATTTGTTCAGCGAAGAATAATCTGCCTGAGACAAGGGAGTGTTTGGCAAAACCATCACTCCCTTTTCTTGTTGTCGAGGAATACGCAGAGTTTATGAAGCCGATTTTTAGCAGGGGGCCATCCCTGCAACTACGCCTTTTTTTGGCGGTTATTGTGGCGATTGGCATTATTGTTGCCGACAGTCATATGGGGTCATTCACCCGGATCCGCAACTATATGGACACCGCGGTTAGCCCATTCTATTTTCTGTCCGATGGGCCGCAACGCGTTCTGGACAGCATTTCTGATTCTCTGGCTTCTCGCCAGCAGCTTGAGCGGGAAAACACAGCGTTACATCGTGAACTCTTTCTGAAAAATAGCGAACTGTTGATGCTGGGCCAGTATAAGCAGGAAAACGCGCGCCTACGTGAGTTACTTGGCTCGCCGTTACGTCAGGATGAGCACAAAATGGTCACGCGCGTGATCTCTACCGGTACCGACCCGTACACCGATCAGGTGGTGATTGATAAAGGCAGCCTTAACGGTGTCTATGAAGGCCAGCCGGTGATTAGCGATAAAGGCGTGGTTGGGCAGGTTATCGCGGTGGGCAAAGTTTCCAGCCGGGTGTTGCTGATATGCGACGCTTCGCACGCTTTACCGATACAGGTGCTGCGTAATGACATTCGGGTTATCGCGGCAGGTAATGGCTGTACCGAAGATCTTCAACTGGAGCATTTGCCAGGGAACACCGATATTCGCGTGGGAGATGTGTTGGTCACTTCCGGGCTCGGCGGTCGTTTCCCGGAAGGGTATCCGGTTGCGGTGGTCTCGTCGGTGAAAGTGGACACTCAGCGTGCCTATACCGTCATTCAGGCTCGTCCAACCGCCGGGTTGCAACGCCTGCGTTATTTGTTATTGCTGTGGGGGGCCGATCGTAACGGTGCAATGCCAATGGCGCCGGACGAAGTTCACCGGGTCGCCAACGAACGCCTGATGCAGATGATGCCGCAAGTTTTACCCCCAGCGGGTGAAATGGGGCCGCCGGCACCGCCCTCTGCCGATCCTACGGGGGGGACCGCGCCAGCAAGTAATGGCGCGCCGGCGTCGCCTGCCCGTGGAGGCCAGCCTTGAGTAGCTACCGCAGTCATGGTCGATGGGTGATCTGGCTCTCTTTCCTCGTCGCCCTGGTGCTGCAAATTATGCCGTGGCCGGAACAGATCTATATGTTTCGGCCATCGTGGTTGCTGCTGATTCTCATCTATTGGGTTTTAGCATTACCGCATCGGGTGAACGTTGGCACGGGCTTTCTGCTCGGTGCGATTATGGATCTTATCTCCGGCTCAACGCTGGGCGTGCGCGCGCTGGCGCTGAGTATTGTTGCCTACCTGGTCGCATTCAAATTTCAGCTTTTCCGTAACCTTGCGTTGTGGCAGCAGGCTTTAATGGTTATGGTGTTATCGTTAGCAATGGATGTGATTGTTTTCTGGGCTGAATTCCTGGTGATTAATGTCTCATTCAGGCCGGAAATTTTTTGGAGTAGCATCATCGACGGCATTTTGTGGCCCTGGCTATTCTTACTAATGAGAAAAATTCGCCGTCAGTTCGCAGTTCAATAAGGACGATTATGTTATCCCTCTATCTTGCTTCCGGTTCACCGCGTCGACGTGAACTGTTAACTCAGCTTGGCCTGCGTTTCGAGCTTATTACCACTGAGGTAGAAGAACAGCGCCGTGATGGCGAAACGGCAGAGCACTACGTGCGGCGGCTGGCAAATGAGAAAGCGCAGGCAGGCGTGGCGCGAGCGCCGCAGGATTTGCCGGTGCTGGGAGCGGATACTATTGTGGTGCTTAACGGCGAAATTCTGGAAAAACCCCGCGATGAACGCCATGCCGCCGCCATGTTGGCAAAACTCTCTGGTCAGACGCATCAGGTCATGACGGCGGTCACTCTGGCGGATAGAAATCATCAGTTAGATTGTCTGGTGACCACTGAGGTGACCTTCCGTACCCTCACCTCAGAGGATATTGCGCGCTATGTCGCCAGCGGTGAACCAATGGATAAAGCCGGTGCGTATGGGATTCAGGGCACTGGCGGAAATTTTGTCAGAAAGATTAATGGGAGTTATCACGCCGTGGTCGGATTACCGCTGGTTGAAACCGGAGAGTTATTCAGCCACTTTCAATCGTTGCGTGAGGTGAGAGGTCAAGATGACGGCTGAATTATTGGTTAACGTTACTCCGTCGGAGACGCGCGTTGCGTATATTGACGGTGGAATTTTACAAGAGATTCATATTGAGCGTGAGGCGCGGCGTGGCATCGTCGGCAACATCTACAAAGGGCGAGTAAGCCGTGTATTGCCGGGGATGCAAGCGGCATTTGTTGATATTGGCCTCGATAAAGCGGCGTTTTTGCACGCCTCCGATATCATGCCGCACACCGAGTGCGTGGCGGGAGAAGAACAGAAAAACTTCAGCGTACGCGATATTGCCGAACTGGTACGTCAGGGGCAGGATTTAATGGTGCAAGTGGTGAAAGATCCGCTGGGTACCAAAGGCGCGCGGTTGACCACCGATATTACGCTTCCTTCCCGCTACCTGGTGTTTATGCCTGGCGCCTCGCATGTTGGTGTATCACAACGTATTGAAAGTGAAAAAGAACGTGAGCGCCTGAAAGCTGTGGTGGCTGACTATTGCGATGAGCTTGGCGGGTTTATCATTCGAACTGCCGCAGAAGGCATTGGCGAGGAAGAGCTGGCGCAGGATGCGGCCTTCTTGAAACGTCTGTGGACCAAAGTCACCGAGCGTAAAAAACGCAATCAAACCCGCTGCCGGTTGTACGGTGAACTGGCGCTGGCGCAGCGTATATTGCGTGATTTTGCCGGCGCGGCGCTAGATCGTATCCGGGTGGATTCGCGTCTGACCTATGAGTTGTTGCTAGAGTTTACTGCGGAATATATCCCGGAGATGACCGCGAAACTGGAGCATTACAGCGGTAAACAGCCTATTTTTGATTTATACGATGTGGAAAATGAAATTCAACGCTCACTGGATAGAAAAGTTGAATTAAAATCAGGCGGTTACTTAATTATCGACCAAACTGAAGCGATGACCACCATTGATATTAATACGGGCGCATTTGTCGGTCATCGTAACCTCGACGAGACTATCTTCAATACCAATATTGAGGCCACGCAAGCGATAGCCCGTCAGCTACGGCTGCGTAATCTGGGCGGCATCATTATTATCGACTTTATCGATATGAGTAATGAAGAACATCGCCGACGCGTCTTGCATTCACTGGAAACCGCACTGAGTAAAGACCGGGTAAAAACTGGCATTAATGGCTTCTCGGCGTTAGGCCTGGTTGAAATGACCCGCAAGCGCACCCGTGAAAGTATTGAACATGTGCTATGTCAGGATTGTCCGGCTTGTAAAGGACGCGGCACGCTGAAGACAGTGGAAACCGTTTGTTATGAAATCATGCGTGAAATTGTGCGGGTGCATCATGCTTATGACTCTGACCGGTTCCTGGTTTACGTATCACCGGCAGTTGGCGATGCATTAAAAAGCGAAGAATCGCATGCGCTGGCTGAAGTGGAAATTTTTGTCGGTAAACAGGTCAAAGTACAAGTTGAGCCGCTTTACACGCAAGAGCAGTTTGACGTCGTAATGATGTAGGATTTGTTGATAAAAATGGGCGTCTTTTAGCCATTTCGCTTTCATAATGCGCTAAAAAAGAGATTTCGCTGGCTAATTTTGATGCGGAAGGCAAGGAGAGGTGTGTGAGGCTACTGCCGAGGATCCTGTTAATCACTGGTGCGACGTTGATTGTCATTGTCGCGCTACTGGTCAGCGCTTTGCGGTTGTTGATGCCGCATATGGATTCGTACCGTGCCTCAATACTTGATACCGTGTCTTCCGTCAGCGGTTTGCCGGTGAAAGCCAGCGCGTTGCGCGGACGTTGGGAAAATTTTGGCCCAACGCTGGATGCGCGCGATGTGAATATCGCTCTTAGCGATGGCGGCCAGTTAAAAATTGAGCGCGTGACACTGGCGCTGGATGTTTGGCAATCTTTGTTACACGCTCGCTGGCAATTTCGCGATCTGACCTTTTGGCAACTCGATCTCAATTCCCGCACGCCGTTTATTGACGCCGATAAGCAAAACAATACCTTCAAAGCCGGGCAACTTAACGATCTCTTCCTCCGGCAGTTTGACCATTTTGATCTACGCGATAGCCGGATCAGTTTTCTAACGCCTTCTGGTCAGCGAGCGGAGTTGGCCATCCCGCAACTCACTTGGCTAAATGAGAAAACGCGCCATCGGGCTGAGGGCGAGGTTAGCCTCTCCAGCTTAACCGGGCAGCACGGTGTGGTGCAGGTGCGCTTAGATCTCAGCGATGAGAAAGGGTTGTTAAATGACGGGCGTATCTGGATGCGTGCCGATGATGTGGATGTCAAACCCTGGCTGGGACGCTGGATGCACGATAACACCACACTGCAACGTGCCCGGTTTAGCCTCTCGGCGTGGGTCAATTTAAAAGAAGGCGAAGTGTATGACGGCGATATTTGGCTGAAAAAAGGCGGTGCCAGTTGGCAAGGTGAAAATCAACAGGCGCATCGTCTTGAGGTGGATAACTTAACGGCACATGTGGCGCGCTTTAATAGCGGCTGGGCTGTGAGTGTGCCGCAAACCCGCCTACGTACCGATGGCAGCGCATGGCCGAATGGGCATTTTTCTCTGTTATGGCAGCCGGAAAACGGCATTTTGCCGGGGCCAGACCATAATGAGGAGTTACGGGTTCGGGCGTCACAGTTAGATTTACAACATCTGGAGCCGCTGGTTTCGCTGTTTGCCCGGTTATCGCCGACGTTACAGGAAAACTGGCGTGCGCTACGTCCGCGTGGCGTTATTCAGGCGTTAGCGGTGGATGTACCGCTCAAACAACCGGAGCAAACGCGTTTCCTGGCGCAGTGGCAAGATCTGAGCTGGCAACACTGGAAACTGCTACCGGGCATGGAACACTTTAACGGGCGTCTTTCGGGAGGCGTAGCGCAGGGGCGGCTCGATCTCAATGTCAGCGACGCAACGCTGCCGTATGGCGACATGTTCCGGGCGCCGTTGGAGGTTGAACAGGCCACCGGAACGCTTGACTGGCAGTACAACCAGGATGCACTGAAGCTAGTCGGGAAACAACTGGATATCAAAGCCCTTTCTTTGCGTGCCCGCGGCGATTTTAGTTTTAGTCAGTCTAAGGGACAGGCGCCGCGTTTAGATATTCTGGCCGGTATCAATGTGGCCGATGCGGGTAATGCCTGGCGTTATTTTCCTGAACCCTTAATGGGTAAAGCGCTAACCAACTATCTCAGCGCGGCGATTCAGGGCGGAGAGGTTGAAAACGCAACCTTACTGTTTGCCGGTAACCCGAAACTGTTCCCGTTTAAACATAACGACGGCATGTTTGAAGTGTCGGTACCGTTACGACATTCTACCTTCGCTTTCCAGCCAAAATGGCCAGCGATTAATAATCTGGATATCGATCTGGATTTTATGAACGATGGGTTATGGATGAATGCGCGGCAGGCAATGCTGGGCAATGTGCAAGCGAATAATATCCATGCGGTTATTCCTGATTATGTGAAAGAAAAGCTGATTATAGATGGCGATATCAGTGGAGAAGGGCGCGACATCGGCAATTATTTTGAGCAAACGCCACTGAAATCCACGCTAGGCGCCGCGTTGCAAGAGTTACAACTCAGCAATAAAACCGAGGGGCATCTCAATCTGGATATTCCGTTGGATGGTGAGAAAGTGGTGGCCAGCGGTGACGTGCAGCTTAACAATAACGAATTGTTTATCAAACCGTTGAACACCACGCTCAAACAACTCAACGGACGTTTCCATTACCGCAACGGCAATTTAACCAGTGATGCCTTGCAAGCCCGTTGGTTTAATCAGCCGGTCGGCGTGACGTTCAATACCCAGCAAAACCCGAATGACTATCAAATAGGCGTAAATCTACAGGGTGACTGGCAGTTGGCGAAGTTGGACAGGTTACCGGCCGCAATTGCCAAAAAAGTGGATGGAAATGTGCCCTGGAAAGGGAATGTCGCGATTACTTTACCGTACAAAGGTAGCGCGCAATATAGCGTTGATGTGCAGGGTGATTTACAGAAAGTAAGCAGTCACTTACCTCCGCCATTAGATAAAACCGCAGGCCGTGCGGTGCCTGTTGTGGTAAATGCCAAAGGCGATCTTAAGCACTTTGATTTGAGCGGTTCAATTGCGAAACAGCACCGGTTTAATAGCCGCTGGCTACTGGAAAAACAGTTGCGGTTGGATCGCGGTATTTGGGTAAATGATGCGAAAACCACGCCGACGCTGCCCAACCAGAGCGGAATGGTGTTAAACCTGCCGCCGCTCGACGGAGGTGCCTGGCTGGGGTTGTTCGCGGGCGGAGGTCCGGGCAAAACGGGCGGGGTTTCTTTCCCGGGAAATATCACCTTACGTACACCGGCATTGACCTTGGCGGGACAGCAGTGGCATGACTTAGACGCGGTGCTGAGTCAGGGCGTCGCGGGAAGAAATGAGGTGACGCTAAAAGGACGTGAAATTAACGGTAGTCTAACGATGCCGAAAAGCGGCCCGTGGCAGGGGCATATCGCCCAACTCTATTACAACCCGCAGTGGCCAACCGGTAGCGCGGGTGCCTCACCGTTACCGCAGGATGCTTCCGATATTAATTTCAGTCGTTGGCCTGCGCTACAGCTTACCTGTGATGAGTGCTGGCTACGTGGGCAAAAATTCGGTCGTATGCGTGCGGATATTACTCCACGCAATGATGTGTTAGTACTCACTAACGGTTTGGTAGATACCGGCAGCTCGCGTTTAACGGTCAATGGCGAGTGGGTAAACCGCCCCGGCGATCGCCGTACTTCACTTAAAGGCCGATTAAAAGGCAGCAATATCAATAACGCGACCAACTGGTTCGGCGTTAATACGCCACTGCGCGATGCGCCATTTGATCTTGATTATGACCTGCATTGGCGCGCCGCACCCTGGCAGCCTTCCGTGGATTCGCTGAGCGGAGTGTTAAAAACCCATTTTGGTAAAGGGCAAATCGCTGATGTGAACACCGGCCGTGCCGGGCAACTTTTACGCTTGGTCAGTTTTGATGCCTTGTTGCGTAAGCTGCGTCTCGACTTCAGCGATACCTTTGGCGACGGTTTCTATTTCGACTCGATCAATGGCACCGCTTGGATACAGAACGGTGTGATGCGTACCGATAATCTACTGGTTGATGGGCTAGAGGCGGACATTGCCATGCAGGGCAAGGTCGATTTGGTTAGCCGCCAGATTGATATGGAAGCGGTGGTGGCGCCGGAGATTTCCGCCACCGTTGGGGTTGCCGCCGCTTTTGTGGTTAACCCGGTGGTTGGCGCAGCGGTGTTTGCTGCCAGTAAAGTCTTAGGGCCGTTGTGGAACAAGATTTCGGTGTTGCGTTACCACATCAGCGGGCCAATTGATAAGCCGCAAATTAACGAAGTGCTGCGAAAGCCGCGTGAAAAGAGCGCGAAGTGAATTTGACGGCGCTGCTGAATTGCCGCAGGCTATAACCATATTGTCACACAACGAGTGAGAAACGATGAGTCTGAATCTGGTAAGTGAGCAGTTACTAACTGCGAACAATATTAATCAGCAAGATCTTTTTACCCTTCTTGGGCAGCTTTCAGAACGTCGAGTGGATTACGCCGATCTCTACTTCCAGTCCAGCTACCATGAATCTTGGGTGCTGGAAGACCGCATTATTAAAGACGGTTCTTACAATATTGATCAGGGTGTTGGCGTCCGTGCGGTGAGCGGTGAAAAAACCGGTTTTGCCTATGCCGATCAAATTACCCTTAATGCCTTAACCCAGAGCGCGCAAGCCGCGCGTAGCATCGTGCGCGAGCAGGGGAACGGTAAGGCGCATACGTTGGCGGCGGTTAATCATCCGGCGCTTTATCCGGCGCTGGATCCTCTGCAAAGCTTAACGCGTGAAGAGAAAATTGCGCTGTTACATCGAGTAGATAGCGCAGCGCGTGCGGCGGATAAGCGCGTGCAGGAAGTCACGGCGAGTTTAAGCGGCGTCTACGAAATGGTATTGGTTGCCGCAACGGACGGCACGCTGGCGACGGATGTCCGTCCATTGGTTCGTCTCTCGATCAGCGTACAGGTCGAAGAAGACGGTAAGCGTGAACGAGGCGCCAGTGGCGGCGGCGGTCGTAGCGGTTATGCGTTCTTTTTGGCCGATGAAATGGGTGAAATTCGTGCGGAGCGCTGGGCGCGTGAAGCGGTGCGCATGGCATTGGTTAATTTATCCGCGGTCGCGGCGCCCGCCGGAACCATTCCGGTGGTGTTAGGCGCGGGTTGGCCGGGCGTATTGCTGCATGAGGCGGTCGGGCACGGCCTTGAAGGCGACTTTAACCGTCGCGGTACGTCGGTATTCAGTGGTCAAATGGGTAAGCTGGTGGCTTCTGAACTTTGTACCGTGGTGGATGACGGAACGATTGATGGTTTGCGTGGCTCGCTGGCGATTGATGATGAAGGCGTGCCGGGTCAATACAATGTATTGATTGAAAATGGCGTGCTGAAGGGCTACATGCAGGACAAACTGAATGCGCGACTGATGGGCGTTAAACCAACCGGTAACGGGCGGCGTGAATCTTATGCCCACTTGCCGATGCCGCGGATGACCAACACCTATATGTTGGCAGGGCAATCGACCCCGCAAGAAATTATCGAAAGCGTTGAATACGGTCTGTATGCGCCTAATTTCGGCGGCGGCCAGGTGGATATCACCTCCGGAAAATTTGTATTTTCTACCTCCGAGGCGTATCTGATTGAGCGCGGTAAAGTGACTAAACCGGTGAAAGGCGCGACGCTGATTGGCTCCGGGATTGAAGCGATGCAGCAGATTTCGATGGTGGGTAATGATCTGGCGTTGGATAAGGGCGTCGGAGTGTGTGGTAAAGAGGGGCAGAGCGTGCCGGTTGGCGTCGGGCAGCCGACATTGAAACTGGATAAATTGACGGTTGGCGGTACCGCTTAAACTGCTTCTTTACTGTAGTGAAGCCGGGTCTGACCCGGCTTTATTTTTTATATAAGTCGCTAATGCGTAGACTTTTAACAACACAAAAAAAATTTACCGCACAATGAGTAGTAAACTTATAGTCAGGCACGTTACTATAAGAGGCCGGGTCACCGTCTGGTTGCTCATCCCCGATCTGGATTACTTAATGCCAGCTATTCTTCATTAAGTAACGGTTCTGATTTTGTCTGACAGTTTATCTGTCGTCTGACTATCATCAATCAGTAACGTGAATACCACCTGCATTGCAGCGCGGGGCTTTGCTTTTGGCAGAACGGACTCACCCGGTACCGTTTGATTAAGGATGCAAGATGAGTGTACTCCCGGTTATTGTCATATTTGGGCTCTCGTTTCCGCCCATCTTTTTTGAAATTTTAGTGTCGCTATTGTTGTTCTGGCTGGTGCGGCGCTTACTGACGCCTAGCGGCCTGTATGATTTTGTCTGGCATCCGGCGCTGTTTAACACGGCACTTTATTGCTGTTTGTTTTACCTGGTATCCCGTCTGTTTGTCTGAGGTTTTAAGTGAAAGCTCTAATAAGAAAAATTTCGCGTTATGCCATCACCTGTGCGCTGGTCATCATCGCGGCCATCATTATTTTTCGCGCCTGGGCGTTTTATACCGAATCGCCGTGGACGCGTGACGCAAAGTTTAACGCTGATGTCGTCGCGATTGCGCCGGATGTAACGGGGTTAATCACCGATGTGCCGGTGCATGACAACCAATTGGTGAAAAAAGGTGATGTGCTTTTTATCATTGATAAACCCCGTTTCCAAAAAGCGTTAGATGAAGCGGAAGCCGACGTCGAGTACTACCAAACCGTCGCCGATGAGAAACGCCGTGAGGCCGCGCGCCGTAATAAACTGGGTATTCAGGCTATTTCGCGCGAAGCGGTTGATCAATCAAACAATGATCTGCAAACCACTGAACATCAGTTGGCGAAAGCGCAGGCCACACGCGATTTGGCGAAGCTGGATTTAGAACGTACCGTCATCCGTGCTCCTGCAGATGGTTGGGTGACCAATCTCAATGTCTATACCGGGGAGTTTATTACCCGTGGATCCACTGCGGTGGCGCTGGTAAAACAGCATTCATTTTATGTGCTGGCCTATATGGAAGAAACCAAGCTGGAAGGCATTCGTCCTGGTTTCCGGGCGGAAATTACTCCCTTGGGCAGTAACCGCGTTCTGCGTGGCACGGTGGATTCGATTGCGGCAGGTGTGACGAATAGCAGTAGTACTGTGGATGCGAAAGGGATGGCGACGATTGATTCCAACCTTGAATGGGTAAGGCTGGCGCAGCGCGTTCCAGTAAAAATTCGCCTTGATGAGCAACCCGGCAATCTTTATCCGTCGGGAACCACGGCAACCGTGGTGGTTACCGGTGAGAAAGATCGTAAAGAACGGCAGCAATCTCCACTGAGTAAATTCTTACACCGCTTGCGTGAGTTTGGTTAAGCGGAGGCATGGATGCAATTTGATCGGCTTCGTTTTCCGATAAAACTGACTTTTGCTATTGTTCTGGCACTGTTTGTCGGTTTCCATTTTAATCTGGAAACGCCACGTTGGGCGGTAATGACAGCGGCCATTGTGGCTGGAGGTACGGCGTTTGTCGCCGGGGGCGATCCGTGGTCTGGCGCGCTGCGTCATCGCGGTATGCTGCGTATTATCGGTACCTTTATTGGCTGTTTTGCTGCGGTGGCGATCATGATCGCCACCATCCGCGCGCCTGCCGTGATGCTGTTGTTGTGCTGCCTATGGGCTGGCGTGTGTGTGTGGCTCTCTTCGTTAATTAAAGTGGAAAACTCTTACGCTCTCGGCTTGGCTGGTTATACCGCGCTGATTATTGTGGTTAGCGTGAATGCTGGCAACGGCTCGCCCTTGCTGGCGCCGCAATTTGCGGTGGAGCGCTGTAGTGAAATTGTGATTGGGATAGTGTGCGCCATCTTGGCCGATTTACTCTTTTCGCCACGCACAATTAAAAAAGAGATTGATCGCGAGATCGAGACGCTCTTGCTCGATCAATACAAACTTTTGCAGCGTTGTGTCGCGCACGATGACAAAGAAGAGGTGGATAAAGCGTGGGGAAATTTAGTGCGGCGTACCACCGCGCTAAACGGAATGCGCAGCCACCTGATGATGGAGTCATCGCGTTGGCAGAAGGCCAACCGGCGCCTAAAAGCCCTCAACACGCTTTCGCTTACCTTAATTACCCAGGCATGCGAAACCTTTCTGATCCAGAATAACCGACCACATTACATTCCGCCGCAATATCGCCTGTTGTTTGAAAAAGAGATTAATAGCCTGGCGGAACTACACAAACATTTGAAAACGTTACGGCGCGTAATGAGCGCGGCGGGCAGTAAAAGTACGCCGGTGACGTTAGTCAGTTGGGTGGGAGCGGCAACGCATTATTTATTGTTGTTAAAAGGGATTCATACCAACAGTCGTATTAGTCGTATTGAGGCCGATGTGTTGAGCGGTGAGGTGGTGGTAAAGGCGCGTTCAGCAGAGACCCATCACGCGATGATCAACGGTATTCGTACCTTTGTTGCTACCGCGCTGGGCTCTCTGTTCTGGCTCTATACGGGCTGGACATCTGGCAGCGGCTGTATGGTGATGCTGGCGGTGATTACCGCGCTGGCGATGCGGGTGCCAAATCCGTTAATGATGGCGAAAGATTTTTTGTATGGCATGACGGTGGCTATCCCGCTCGGCGCGATCTGGTTTATGTTTGTGATGCCTGCCACTCAGCAGAGCATGCTCCTGCTCTCGATCGCCATGGGGTTGATGGCTTTTGTAGCCGGTATTTTTATTCAACGCCGTCAAATCGGGACGCTGGGCGCTTTTGTCGGCACGCTGAACATCCTGGTGCTGGATAACCCCATGCGGTTTGAGGTCAACGCTTTTCTGGATAGCGCGCTGGGTCAGGTGATCGGTTGCTTTGTCGCGCTGCTAGTGATCTTACTGATCCGCGATAAATCTAAGGGGCGCACCGGACGTAAACTGCTTAACCGCTTTATGTATGCAGCCGTTTCGGCGCTCACCACTAACTCGGCGCGGCGTAAAGAAAACCATCTTCCGGCGCTCTACCAGCAACTGTTCCTGTTGCTGAATTTATTCCCCGGCGATCTCAATAAGTACCGATTAGCGCTAACGCTGATCATTGCACATCAGCGTTTACGCAGTGCGGAAATCCCAGTAAATGAAGACTTGTCGGCATGGCATAAACAATTGCGTCATACTGCCGACCGGGTTATTGCTTCACGTAGCGATGATAGGCGTCGCTATTACTATCAGCGGTTATTGAGTGAGTTCGAGACTTATCAGCAAAAGCTCCTGCACTACAATGCGCCAATGGCTGTTGCTGAGCCTGTGCATCGTTTGGTTGATGTGTTGACGCGTTATCAGAATACGCTAATTCAAATCTAAATCTTCGGCCGGTCTTCCGGCCATTTGCATGGTTTTATCCCACGAAGCCGCTTGGTTCATAAAAAGCCTCCGTTTTGCCAACTATACTCAGATGTGAAAGCGTTAGCCTCTGCGCTAATGGCGTTCACTGGAAGTGAAAGCCCACATCGGTACGGGTTGTAATCATTCGGGCAGTGGTGCCCGGCTTAGCTTTGCGGAGCGGCCAGCATGAAAAAAGAGAGTTTCGATTTTGATGAGATAGTCGATCAGGCGCATTTTTATCGTCAATTTAATGAGCGGTTCACGTTGACGGAAAGGGCGGTGTTTGATTTGGATAGTCTATGGGATGTGGTAACCGAGTCATTATTACCGCTACCGGTGGAGATCGAGTTTATTAATTTGGGGTCGGGACAGAAACGCCGTTACGGCGCGCTGATTTTACTGTTTGACGAAGCTGAAGAGGAACTGGAGGGGCAATTCCACTTCAACGTTCGATAAAGGCAGTGGCAAAAAGGGCCCCGGCGAACGGGGCCAAAGGGTTCGTCAGTTGACGAGGAATTACTTATATAGCTCAGCAGTGGCGTGCCAGCTATCACCGGTGCGGGCTTCAATAATGCGATACGCACTGGCACCTTGTTGATCCGCTTTCTGTGAAAGCTGTTGGCGATAATCCATCGGTGAACCACCGACGCCGCTTACGGTAATAGTTCCCACAGATTGCAGATTTTCGGCCTGTTGGTTAGTGAGTAACTGTGCAGCGGAAGCGCCGAATGTTACCAGGGAAAGCAGGCTTAAGGTTGCAAGGGTTGTTTTGATTTTCATTTTTCATCTCCTCTTATAATCAACAACCTGCGGGCTACAACATAATGACCGGGTCGTCGATGTCGCACGGGCGGGCGCATAACCCGCGCCGTGGATATTATTTGTAAATTTCAGCGGTCGCGTGATAATTGCCATTGTTACGCGCTTCAATTACGCGGTAAGCGCTGGCGCCTTGTTCATCCGCTTTCTGTGACAGGCTCTGACGAATGCTCATCGGTGAGCCATCAATACCGCTAACGGAAATGGTACCGACAGATTGCAGGTTATCGTTGGAGACCTGTTGTTCGGTAACCAGATTGGCGGCGTTCGCGCCAAAAGAAAGTACGGAAGCCAGGCCTAAAGCAGCAATTGCAAATGTCATTTTCATGGTGATATCTCCTAAATAATGTGAGGCAACCGAAAGGGCTTAATCGCGTTTTTTATACTTGGGGTTGCCGGTTTTCATCTATGCCGTGGTAATAATTCGCTTATTTGTACAGTTCAGCCGTAACGTGGTAGTTACCATTGTTGCGTGCTTCGATAATGCGGTATGCCTTCGCACCTTGCTGATCGGCTTTTTCGCCCAGCGCTTGGTGGATATCCATCGGCGCGCCATCAATGCCGCTTATGCTAACGGTCCCGACTGACTGCATATCTTGAGCTTGTTCCGCATTAATCGATTCTGCTGCAAATGCGCCAAATGACAGGACGGAAAGAATGCTCAGGGTGGCAATAGTAGTTTTAACGTTCATGTTTATTTCCTCGTCTTCTGTTTTTATCTTTTTGTTTAGTGTGATTTGCATCACGAAAATAAGTATAGATCTAATAACGTGAGAAATTAATACTCTGCTAATAATTTTTTGAGGGGATACTTTGGTAGGGAACCACTTTTTAATAACCTATCGTTATAAAAAAAGCGTATATTTTGCCCACTTTATGTTAATTCCATGTAAAAACAGCAACATGTCGCACTTGAGCTATTCGTGCTCAATTTTGTGGTTGATCACGCTATGAGAAAAAAACTCGCTGGGAAGAACGGTGGGTTTTTAACGAAAAGGGAGCATTAACTGCTAAATGCAACGTAGTTTACGGATTAGCGGCTCGGATATTACCTGAGAGCGGCCGCATTTTAGAGAGGCCACTTGCCAGCGTAAAAAGGGTGAAAAAGTAACCGACAGGTTAACTGCCGGTTTCATTGCGGTGTCTTATAGCTCTTGTTCGAATAACACCAGAATGGCGTCGTAGAGCTGGCGGACGGTAAATTCACGCGCGGGCGTCATAAAAATGGTGTCATCCCCGGCGATGGTGCCGAGAATACCTTCCGCTTTACCGAGTGAGTCAAGCAGACGAGCGATTAACTGCGCCGCGCCAGGGCTGGTGTGGATCACGACCAACGCATCATTGTAGTCAATATCCAATACCAGGTTTTTCAGTGGGCTGGTGGTGGTGGGCACCCCTAATTCGGCCGGCAAACAATACACCATTTCCATTTTGGCGTTCCGGGTACGCACCGCGCCAAACTTGGTCAGCATACGCGAGACTTTAGACTGGTTAATATTGTCGAACCCTTCATCTTGCAGTGCGGCAACAATCTCGCCCTGAGAGCTGAATTTCTCTTCTTTAAGCAACGCTTTGAAAGCCTTAACCAGGTTTTCTTGTTTCGATGGGTTACGCATAGTCTACCGATATCAAAGTAAAATAAGGAGGCCCCGCCCGGCGGGTTATAGATTATTATGCATTTAAGTGAATGATTATGCAACTTTGCAGGCAGTAATTCCATTTAGCACTGCTGCGGGAGGCGCATTCTAACAGACTTTCTTCGCGTTGAGAATTTCTCCACCGCGCATAATGATGGGCGGGGAAGTGAAGAAATTGTTATAAAATTGATGTTGTTCTGGTGCATGTGTAGGGTGTAATGTAACCGCCGAATAATGTGCCTGCATGCTGCTACGATCGGCTCCAAACCTGTACGTAATGCGGTCAATCTCACCCGTTTACGGAGCGTCATAGATAATACGCCCGCAAAACGATGATACCGTCCTCGCTATTGCCTTCCAGGTCGATTATGGTCGTAACCAGATGGGTTCCCGGCACTTTTCTGCTCACAATAATAAGGAGTTTAGGATGAAAGTTGCAGTTCTCGGTGCAGCCGGTGGTATTGGTCAGGCGCTTGCACTTCTGCTGAAAACCCAGTTGCCCGCGGGTTCAGAACTCTCTCTGTATGATATTGCCCCGGTTACGCCAGGCGTTGCGGTAGATTTAAGCCACATCCCAACATCCGTTAAAATTGAGGGATTCAGTGGCGAAGATGCCACACCTGCATTGCAAGGCGCGGATGTGGTTCTGATTTCCGCCGGCGTGGCGCGCAAACCAGGCATGGACCGTTCTGATTTATTCAATGTTAACGCCGGCATTGTGCGTAACCTGATTGAGCAAGTGGCGAAAACCGCGCCGAAAGCGCTGATTGGTATCATCACCAACCCGGTTAACACCACGGTAGCGATTGCGGCCGATGTGCTGAAAAAAGCCGGTGTTTACGACAAAAACAAACTGTTTGGCGTAACCACGTTGGATATTATTCGATCCAATACGTTTGTTGCTGAGTTGAAAGGTAAACAGCCGACTGAGCTGAATGTGCCAGTGGTTGGCGGTCACTCAGGCGTGACGATTCTGCCGTTGCTGTCGCAGATTCCAGGCGTGAGCTTCAGCGAACAAGAAGCGGCAGATCTGACTAAACGTATTCAGAACGCGGGTACTGAAGTGGTTGAAGCAAAAGCCGGTGGCGGTTCAGCTACGCTCTCTATGGGCCAGGCGGCGGCACGCTTTGGTTTATCGCTGGTACGTGCATTACAGGGCGAAAGCAATGTCGTGGAGTGTGCCTACGTTGAAGGCGATGGCGAATATGCGCGTTTCTTCTCGCAGCCATTGCTGCTGGGCAAAAATGGCATTGTTGAGCGTAAACCTATCGGTACTTTGAGCGCATTTGAGCAGAAATCGCTGGAAGGAATGCTGGACACGCTGAAAAAAGATATTCAGCTGGGTGAAGATTTCGTTAAATAAGCCCGTCACTACTGTTGAACAATATCAAGGGAGCCTTATGGCTCCCTTCTTTGTTATTAATCGCCTGATTAATTCTGGATCGGATATTCCATTATCGTCACCGGCAAGGTGAGTTTTTGTCCGTTGCGGATAACCTGAACATTAATCACCGAGCCCGGACGGATTTCAGCCACCTGATCCATCGTTTCCTGGGCGGATATCGCCGGTTTACCGTTAACGCTAATAATGACATCGTTGGTTTGTATCCCGGCCCTGGCCGCTGGACCGCCGGCCGCCACATCACTGACGGTAATGCCCTGAATACGATCAAGGTTGCCACCCTGACCATGTAGCGGCGGCACTTCACGTCCGGTGATACCGATATAACCGCGAATAACCCGGCCATCGCGAATCAACTTATCCATAATTTTTGTGGCGAGCGGAGTAGGAATAGCAAACCCAATGCCTTCAGGCGTTTCGCCATCATTACTTTTATCGAACGAAAGGGTATTGATGCCCATCAGCTCACCCAGCGAGTTGATTAACGCGCCGCCTGAATTCCCGCGGTTGATAGAGGCGTCGGTTTGTAGAAAATTCTGTCGTCCTGAAGGGCTTAAGCCCACGCGCCCGGTGGCGCTAATAATCCCCTGCGTGACGGTTTGCCCGAGGTTATAAGGGTTCCCGACTGCCATCACGATATCGCCTACGTGTGCAGTACGCTTCGGATTAATCGGTATCACGGGTAAATTCGAGGCGGTAATTTTCAGCACTGCCAAATCTGTCAGGCTATCTGACCCGACCAACATGGCTTCTAAGAAACGCCCATCTTGCAACGCGACAATAATTTGATCGGCGCCATTAATCACATGACGATTAGTTAGAATGTACCCTTTTTCATTCATAATCACCCCCGAGCCGAGAGTGGTAATGCCGCGACTGTTGCCGCCGCCGCTGGCGCTGCGATTATAAACGTTAACCACGGCAGGAACGGCTCGGCGTACGCCCTGATTAAAGCTGAAAGGGGTCTCGTCCGCGCTGTTTTCTGGCGCAGATAATAATTTGCTGCCTGTCCTCAGCGCTGGCAAGGTCGCGAGGAGGATACCCGCAACGATCAGGCCAAAGACCACTGAACGCAAGAGTTTAAGAAACATGGTGATAAGTTATGCCGGGAAAGAACGGAAGGCAGGATAACATGAGTTGCGCGGACACACACGAGGTTGTGTCCGCGCCGTTATAGATAACGACCTAACGCAGCAGTAAATAGATACTTTCGTTTCCGCGTACTACGTTTAACGCCAGCACCGGCGGTTTAGCCGCCAATACTTTACGCATGTCGCTGAGGTTTTGAACCCGCGTACGGTTTACGGCAATGATCACGTCATCTTTTTGCAAGCCGACCTGCTCCGCCGGCGTGCCTTTAGCCACCGCATCCACTTTTATCCCTTTATTGCCATCTTTCAACTGCCCATCAGTCAGCGTCGCGCCCTGCAAGGCAGGAGACATCAGGGCGGCACTGGCCGTGGTCTGTGAGCTGGCATCAAGCTTAACGGTCACGGTCAGCGGCTTCCCTGCGCGCAGCAGGCCGAGCTTGACCTCTTGACCCGGCGGAGTGGTACCGATTTTCACCCGTAGCTCACCGAAGCTACTGATCGGTTTGCCCTCAATGGAGGTAATAATGTCGCCCGCTTTTATACCCGCATTGGCGGCGGCGGATTTCGGCATCACTTCAGAAACAAAGGCGCCGCGTTGTGCGTCAACATTAAAGGCCTTCGCGATGTCGGCGGTCATCTCGGTACCTTTAATGCCTAACTGCCCGCGTTTCACTTCGCCATACTTAATCAACTGCTGGGCCAGGTTGACTGCCATATTGCCTGGGATGGCGAAACCGATGCCAATATTACCGCCGCTGGAAGCGAGAATGGCGGTGTTAATGCCAATCAGTTCACCATTCAGGTTAACCAGCGCACCGCCGGAGTTGCCGCGGTTAATTGCCGCATCGGTCTGAATAAAGTTTTCCAGCCCTTCTAAATTAAGCCCGCTGCGCCCCAGTGCGGAGATGATACCCGAGGTCGCGGTTTGCCCCAGCCCGAACGGGTTACCGATCGCAATCGCGAAATCACCGACTTTGAGTTTATCGGAATCAGCCACTTTTATCTGAGTGAGGTTCTTCGCTCCCTGGAGCTGAATCAACGCAATATCGGTTTGCTCATCATGACCAATCAGTTTTGCGTCATATTCGCGTCCGTCACCGAGTTGCACACTGATCTTATCCGCGCCGTTTACCACATGGTTATTGGTTAACACGTACCCCTTCGCGGCATCAATAATCACGCCGGACCCGAGGCCTTCAAAAGGCTGAGGTTGACTATCGCCCGGCGCCTGACCAAAGAAACGTTTTAGCGGCTCGGGAATATCCTGACTTTGATCGTCAGTTGAAGTGCCTTCAACATGCACGCTCACCACTGCCGGTAACACCTTTTCCAGCATTGGTGCCAAACTTGGCAGCGGTTGACCCTGGATTTGAGCGGGAAGCGAAGCCACAGCCTGCGGCGCGGTGGCTAAACTCATGCCAATACTCAATGCTAACGCGCTTAACAATAATGATTTTTTCTTCATCGCTACGACGCTCTCGCTACAGAAAATGGGGGATAAATCGACGGTTACCTAACGCTTGTGACAGATTAACGGCCCAAGGGTTCGACGGCAGGCATCAATAATAAGAAGGGGGCGGCATGGCGCCCCCGAACAATTAATCGCGCGTCGGACGCTCGTTACGCAATAAACCTGATGCGCCGTCAGAGTAATCTCGCGGCATTTGTACCGGCGCCTGATCGTTATCTGCTTCCGCTTCGGTTAGTTGATAAGCAAACGGGTTTTTCTCACCCGGCAGATTCGGCAGCAGATCGTTAGAACCCTTCGCCATATGCTGATAAAGCTGACGGTAATCACGCGCCATGTTATCCAGCAATTCCGCGCTGTGGGCAAAATGGTTGGTCAGTTCTTCGCGGTAATCTGCCAACTCCGCTTTAGTTTTTTCCAGCTCATACTGCATGCTACGCTGCTCACGCAGCTTTTTGTTGCCAAACCGTACCGCAACCGCGCCGATAATAATGCCAATCACTAAACCAATCAGCCCGTATTCCCAGGTCATAATGACTCCCGTATTGTGTTCGTTGTTCCGTAGGGCGTTTCCACTTCAATAATAGCCACTATAACCGCTAATCTTATGGAAGTGGAATCCTGTGGCTGCATCGCTTAGTGTAGAACGGCCTTTTTTTCGACAAATTACCGCGTGACAGACTATTTTTTCAGGGAATGTGATTTAACCATGCAAACGACCTCTCCTTTAGTGCTCTACCAGCAAGCGTTACGTAACGATGGTTTTCAGGCCGATGACATTCAGCAGCAAGCTATTACTCGCTTAGACGGCATCCAACAAGCGTTGATTGGGGCAACGAGCGCAACGGGTACGCCAAAAAAAGGCTGGTTCGGGCGGCTAAATAAACTGATGGGTAAAGCAGAAAACCCTGCTCATGAACCGGTACGTGGGTTGTATATGTGGGGCGGCGTTGGGCGTGGGAAAACCTGGCTGATGGATCTGTTTTTTCAGTCTATTCCTGGCGAGCGGAAATTACGTCTGCATTTTCATCGTTTTATGCTGCGGGTGCATCAAGAACTGACCGAATTGCAGGGGCAAACCGATCCGTTGGAAGCGATTGCCGATGGTTTTAAAGCGCAGACCGATATCCTCTGCTTTGACGAATTTTTTGTTTCAGATATTACCGACGCGATGTTGTTAGGCACTTTGATGGAAGCGCTGTTTGCCCGTGGCATTACACTGGTGGCGACCTCTAATATTCCACCTGACCAGTTGTATCGTAATGGCCTACAGCGTGCACGTTTCTTACCGGCAATTGAGCAAATTAAACGCTACTGCGAGGTAATGAACGTTGATGCCGGTATCGACTATCGTCTCCGTACCCTGACGTCCGCGCACTTATGGATGCATCCACTCAACGATCAAACCACGCAGGAAATGGATCGGATGTTTATGGCGCTGGCGGGTAGCCGACGTAAGGATGCGCCAGTGCTGGAAATCAATCACCGCTCATTACCGACGCTTGGTACCGCAGAAGGGGTGTTAGCGATGGACTTTACCGCGCTGTGCGGGGAAGGGCGCAGCCAGCATGACTATATTGAGCTTTCTCGCCGTTTTCATAGCGTACTGCTGTTTAATGTTCCGGTGATGAGTCCGCGTATGGAAGATCAGGCGCGCCGGTTCTTGGCGTTGGTCGATGAGTTCTATGAGCGCCATGTTAAGTTGGTCGCCGCCGCAGAGGCGCCTTTACTGGAGATTTATCACGGCGAACGGCTGAAATTTGAATATCAGCGCTGTTTCTCACGCCTGCAAGAGATGCAAAGCGAAGAGTATCTGCGTCTGCCGCATTTACCGTAAATCGCCCGTTATTGACCGCGCCGCGCATGGCTTTTCTGGCGTTCGATTTTTATCGCAAAAATGTTCGACCTTTGGAGATGACTTCTCTATAATCTTGCGACCCCACGTTACGACAAGGTTTTTTTCCCAAAAACTTTGCTGCACCGGCAAAACTGTCCGAGGGGGTGGGCTTGCTGGTCGAGATGGTCGTGTGAGCCTCAACCGTTTATTCAAGCGTTTGGGATTTCACCAACGTGTAACTTAATTTGGGTAAGCTTTTAGATGAAAACTTTTACAGCTAAACCAGAAACCGTCCAGCGTGACTGGTATGTTGTTGACGCGACAGGCAAAACTTTAGGTCGCCTGGCGACTGAACTGGCTCGTCGTCTGCGCGGTAAGCACAAAGCGGAATATACTCCGCACGTTGATACTGGTGATTACATTATCGTTCTGAACGCAGAAAAAGTTGCCGTAACCGGTAACAAGCGTAGCGATAAAATTTATTACCATCACACCGGCCACATCGGTGGTATCAAGCAAGCGACCTTCGAAGAGATGATTGCTCGCCGTCCTGAGCGTGTGATTGAAATCGCGGTTAAAGGCATGCTGCCAAAGGGCCCGCTGGGTCGTGCTATGTACCGTAAACTGAAAGTTTACGCGGGCAACGAGCACAACCATGCGGCACAGCAACCGCAAGTTCTTGACATTTAATCGGGATTACAGGCAATGGCTGAGACTCAAAACTACGGCACTGGTCGCCGCAAAAGCTCCGCAGCTCGCGTTTTTATCAAACCGGGCAACGGTAAAATCGTTATCAACCAACGTTCTCTGGAACAGTATTTCGGTCGTGAAACTGCCCGCATGGTAGTTCGTCAACCGCTGGAACTGGTGGACATGGTTGAGAAACTGGATCTGTACATCACTGTTAAAGGTGGTGGTATCTCTGGTCAGGCAGGTGCGATCCGTCATGGTATCACCCGTGCTCTGATGGAGTATGACGAGTCACTGCGTGGCGAACTGCGTAAAGCAGGTTTCGTTACCCGTGATGCTCGTCAGGTTGAACGTAAGAAAGTCGGTCTGCGTAAAGCACGTCGTCGTCCTCAGTTCTCCAAACGTTAATCAACTCTGCTTCGGCAGCGTCGGTTACAGAAAAGCCCGGTGTTTACATCGGGCTTTTTTATGTCGCTTTGTCGGAAAAACATCATAAACGCGATGCTCCTCCGCATTTTGCCGTCAAATCTTTATACCACTCCCCACAAGCTGCCTAAAATCTGGTAAACTGTCTGTCACTTTGCGCCTGTTAGCCGGGCGGTTGTGCATAATAATCCCGTCTGGATACTGGATTGGCGCAATATCTGGCTACGTGCGGTTATGTCAAGCAGGTTAGTCGCTTTGCGGCGCGCTTTCGCAGTATTTTTCTGGATAAACTTGGAGGTTTTCATGGCTGTCGCTGCCAACAAACGTTCGGTGATGACGCTGTTTTCTGGCCCGATTGACATTTTTAGCCATCAGGTACGTATCGTGCTGGCTGAGAAAGGTGTCAGCGTAGAGATCGAGCAGGTTGAAACGGATAATCTGCCCCAGGATTTGATTGACCTCAATCCCTATCGTACCGTGCCAACGTTGGTCGATCGCGAGCTGACGCTGTATGAATCTCGCATTATTATGGAATACTTGGATGAGCGTTTCCCGCATCCGCCATTAATGCCGGTTTATCCTGTCGCCCGTGGTGAAAGCCGCCTGATGATGTACCGTATCGAGCAGGATTGGTATAGCCTGATGCGTGTGGTTGAAACCGGGTCCGCACAACAAGCGGAAGCGGCGCGTAAGCAACTGCGTGAAGAATTGTTGGCTATCGCCCCGCTTTTTGCACGCACGCCATTCTTCATGAGTGAAGAGTTTAGCTTGGTGGATTGCTACCTGGCGCCGTTACTGTGGCGTTTACCGCAGATGGGCATCGAACTGGTGGGCAATGGTTCCAAGGAACTGAAAGGTTACATGAACCGCGTATTTGAGCGCGACTCTTTCCTCGCTTCTTTGACCGAAGCAGAACGTGAAATGCGCCTGCAATCCAGGGGCTAATCGTTATGGAAATGTCACAACTTACGCCACGCCGTCCGTATTTACTCCGGGCGTTTTATGACTGGTTGTTGGATAACCAGCTCACGCCGCATTTGGTGGTGGATATAAATCTACCGGGCGTGCTGGTGCCCCTGGAGTATGCACGAGACGGCCAAATTGTGCTGAATATTGCGCCGCGTGCGGTAGGGAACCTGGAACTGGGGAATGACGAAGTGCGTTTTAACGCGCGCTTTGGCGGCGTTCCGCGTCAGGTTACCGTTCCGCTTGCTGCGGTGATGGCGATCTACGCGCGTGAAAACGGCGCGGGTACCATGTTTGAGCCAGAACCGGCCTATGAAGAAGGGGCGGAGAACGGTATCAATCAGCAGCAGGACGAAACGGTGATGTCGGTTATTGATGGCGATCGGCCAGATGATGCGGAAAATCACGAGGATGATAATCCTGATGACGATCCGCCGCCGCGTGGCGGACGGCCTGCTCTGCGGGTGGTGAAATAAGGAAAAACGGGCGATAGATAGCGCCCGTTTTTTTTCGCCTTAGACTGGGCAGGAGACCGGTATTTTGCCTCGATTGGCGTGTCGGTTAGGTATTAGACGTTAGATATTTTCACTATTTCTGGATAATTTAATCACATTAAATCGATAGTTATTGGAAAGATATACGATATTACCCACGCGATTAATTGCATAGTATAGACAAGTATAAGAGCGGAAATTTGTTGAAGTATCATCTTCTTCATATAGATGCAATTGCGAATTGAAGCATGGTAATTAATTATTCAGGAGTGGTTATGAACGTTCTAACATTAAACGATGTAAAAATGGTTTCGGGTGCGGGTAAAGATAATGGTTTGGCTATGAAGCACGTTGCTTCCCTACCGAAAATGACCTTACCGATCAGAGAAGGTGAAGTTAAATTAGAGTGGGCACCTATGGAAGAATATATTCCTCTTTTCCGTAATCTGCTGCCATTTTAATCCTGTTTTTAGCAGGTAGTAATATATCAGGTAGGATTAATTAAATATTTCGTTAATTCTTTTCTGAAGAAATAAACCCCGTTTTTAAACGGGGTTTATTGCTGAGCATTAAAATTAACGTGGCGTAATGCCTGCTACCTTTTACACTTCCAGGTAATCCATAATCCCTTCAGCCGCTTTACGGCCTTCTGCGATGGCGGTAACCACCAGATCGGAACCACGAACCGCATCGCCACCGGCAAAGATTTTCGGGTTACTGGTCTGGAATGCCTTTTCACTGCCTTCCGGCGCGATAATGCGGCCCTGAGAATCCAGCTCAACGCTGAATTTTTCCAGCCAGCTCATGTGATGTGGGCGGAAACCAAACGCCATCACCACGGCATCGGCGGGCAGAATATGTTCCGAACCGGGAATGATCTCGGCACGGCGACGTCCGTTAGCGTCTGGCTGACCCATCTCGGTACGCGCCATTTTCACCCCGCATACGCGCCCATTGCCGTTGATCTCAACGCCCAGCGGTTGCACATTAAACTGAAATTCCACACCCTCTTCACGTGCGTTTTTCACTTCGCGGCGCGAACCAGGCATATTCTCTTCATCTCGACGGTAAGCACAAATAACGTGTGTCGCCCCCTGACGTACAGAAGTACGCACGCAGTCCATAGCGGTATCGCCGCCGCCCAGTACCACCACACGTTTACCGCTCATGCTAACGTAGGGTTGCTGTTCGCTTTGCTCGAAGCCCATAGTGTGCTTGGTATTGGCGATCAGGAACGGCAATGCATCAAACACGCCCGGCGCATCCTCATTTTCCAGGCCGCCGCGCATTGACTGATAGGTGCCAACACCGAGGAAAACCGCGTCGTAATCATTGACCAGGTCGCTCATCTGTACGTCGCGGCCAACTTCGATGTTGAGATTAAATTCAATCCCCATCTCAGTGAACATTTCGCGACGGCGGATCATCACCTCTTTTTCCAGCTTGAACGCCGGGATGCCAAAGGTTAGTAGGCCACCGATTTCCGGATGGCGATCGAAGACCACCGCCTTAACGCCGTTACGCGTAAGCACATCGGCGCAGGCGAGGCCAGCAGGCCCGGCGCCGATAACCGCCACCCGCTTGCCGGTGGCTTTCACATGGGAGAGGTCAGGGCGCCAGCCCATCTCCATCGCCTTGTCGTTAATATAGCGTTCGATATTACCGATAGTAACGGCGCCAAACTCATCGTTCAGCGTACAGGAGCCTTCACACAGACGATCCTGCGGACAAACACGCCCACACACTTCCGGCAAGCTATTGGTTTGATGAGAAAGCTCGGCAGCCTCGATGATGCGCCCTTCATTAGCTAATTTCAGCCAATTAGGAATGTAGTTATGCACCGGGCATTTCCATTCACAATAAGGGTTACCGCAATCAAGGCAACGGTCCGCCTGCGCTTTTACCTGTCCATCGGAAAACGGTTCGTAAATTTCTACAAACTCAATAGTCCGAATTTTTAGCGGCTTCTTCGGCGGATCAACACGTTGCAGGTCGATAAATTGGTATACGTTTTGACTCATAAAAACCTCTTACTGCGCCTGCACCCGCAGCTCGGCTGCGGAACGACTACGGTGACCCAACAATGCTTTTACATCACTGGACTTCGGTTTAACCAGAGCGAATTTCGCCGACCAGTCTGGCCAGTTCGCCAGAATTTCCTCGCCGCGGCTGGAGCCGGTCTGCTGCACATGCTCGGTAATTAAACCTCGCAGATGCTCCTCGTGGATCGCCAGGTCATCAACGCTGAGAACCTCAACCAGCTCCGGATTAACGCGCTTACGGAACTCGCCGTCTTCATCCAGCACATAGGCGAAGCCGCCAGTCATTCCGGCACCAAAGTTAACGCCAGTACGACCCAGGATACAGACGATACCGCCAGTCATATATTCACAGCCGTTATCGCCGATACCTTCTACTACCGTAATAGCGCCGGAGTTACGTACCGCGAAACGTTCGCCCGCTCGACCGGCAGCGAACAGCTTCCCTCCGGTTGCGCCATACAGGCAGGTGTTGCCGGCGATGGTGGCTTCATGGCTGCGGAAAGCCGAGCCGACCGGAGGACGAATCGCCAGCATACCGCCCGCCATACCTTTTCCGACATAGTCGTTGGCATCGCCGGTGAGCGTCAGCTCAACGCCACCCGCATTCCAGACGCCGAAGCTCTGGCCTGCCGTGCCGCTGAAGTGCGCGCGGATTGGATCGGCGGCTAAACCTTGATCGCCATGCACTGCCGCAATCGCACCAGACAATGTCGCACCCACCGAACGGTCAGTATTACGAATATCAAAGTAAAACGTTTTGCTCTGTTTAGCTTCGACAAACGGCATCGCCTGGCTATGCAGCGCTTTATTCAACGCGCCATCATCAAACGGCGGGTTGCCTTCGGTGCAGTGCACCGCTTTCCCCGGCATAGGGTCGGCGGTTTTCAGCAACGCGGACAGATCAAGATTTTGCTGTCTGGCGGTAAAGCCTTCCAGTTCACTTAACAGGTCGGTGCGCCCAATTAAATCAACCAGCCGTTTCACGCCCAGTTCGGCCATCAGTTCACGGGTTTCGTGAGCGATAAACTCAAAGTAGTTGGTTACGCGATACGGTAAACCGTGATAATGGTTTTTGCGCAGCTTTTCATCCTGCGTAGCCACACCGGTTGCACAGTTGTTGAGATGGCAAATCCGCAAATATTTACAGCCCAACGCCACCATCGGCCCGGTACCGAAACCAAAGCTTTCCGCACCGAGAATGGCCGCTTTGACAATATCCCGGCCGGTTTTCAGACCGCCATCTACTTGCAGGCGAATCTTATGACGCAAGCCGTTGGCGACCAGTGCTTGTTGGGTTTCAACCAAGCCCAATTCCCACGGACAGCCCGCATATTTCACCGAACTGAGCGGACTGGCGCCGGTACCGCCATCATAGCCCGCGATAGTGATCAGATCGGCATACGCTTTCGCCACGCCGGTGGCGATAGTGCCAACGCCGGGTTCAGAAACCAATTTCACCGAAATCATCGCTTTCGGATTGACCTGTTTTAAGTCAAAAATTAGCTGCGCCAGATCTTCAATCGAATAAATATCGTGATGTGGCGGAGGCGAAATCAGCGTCACGCCGGGTACGGAGTAACGTAGTTTAGCGATATACGGTGTGACCTTGTCGCCCGGTAACTGACCGCCTTCACCCGGTTTTGCGCCTTGTGCCACTTTAATCTGAATCACATCGGCGTTCACCAGATAGGCCGGTGTCACGCCAAAACGACCGGAAGCGACTTGCTTAATGCGCGACACTTTATTGGTGCCATAGCGCGCCGGATCTTCGCCGCCTTCGCCAGAGTTGGAGTAGCCGCCAAGGCTGTTCATCGCTTCGGCCAGCGATTCGTGTGCTTCCGGGCTTAACGCACCGATAGACATCGCCGCGGTATCGAAACGCTTGTACAGCTCGCTAGCGGGCTCAACGTCATCAATACTGATCGACGCCCCGGTTCCTTGCAGCGCCAGTAAATCACGCAACGTCGCCACCGGGCGTTGGTTAACCAATTTGGCATACTGCTGATAATCGCTGTACTCCCCGCTTTGAACCGCTTTTTGCAGGGTGGCCACCACGTCTGGGTTGTACGCGTGATATTCGCCGCCGTGTACGTATTTCAACAGGCCGCCCTGATCCAGCGGACGACGCTGCAACCAGGCACGTTTTGCCAGATTCACCAAGTCTTGCTGGAAATCGGCAAAATTTGCTCCGCTAATCCGGCTGACGACGCCCTGGAAACAGAGCCCGGAAATATCGGCATGCAGGCCCACCGCTTCAAACAGTTTCGAACAGCGATAAGAGGCGATAGTCGAAATGCCCATTTTGGACATAATCTTATACAGCCCTTTATTAATGCCATTCCGGTAGTTCAGCATTAGCGTACGGTAATCTTTTTCGATCACGCCGCTGTCGGCCATTTTCGCCAGTGATTCATAGGCGAGATACGGATAGACCGCCGTGGCGCCGAAGCCGAGTAACACTGCGAAATGGTGCGGATCGCGTGCGCTGGCGGTTTCAACAATGATGTTGGCATCGCAACGCAGGTTTTTATCCACCAAACGTGACTGTACCGCGCCAACAATCATTGGCGCCGGAACCGGTAGACGTGTTTCGCTGATGGCACGATCGGACAGCACCAGCAAAACACTGCCGTTTCTGACCATTTTTTCCGCTTCATCACTTAGAGTGTGAATGGCGTTTTCCAGCGTCTTTTGTGCCGGGTCGAAAGTACAATCGAGCGTATCCGCGCGATAATATTCGCCTTCCATGGTAGTGAGCTGTTTGAAATCGGAGTACAGCAGAATCGGTGATTTAAAGCTCACGCGATGCGCTTGGCCTTCTGCTTCACAGAAGACATTCATTTCACGACCAATACTGGTCGCTAACGACATCACATGATTTTCACGCAGCGGATCGATCGGCGGGTTGGTAACCTGCGCGAACTGCTGACGGAAATAGTCATAAATAATGCGTGGGCGGCTGGAGAGCACCGCGAAAGGCGTATCATCGCCCATTGAACCGACCGCTTCCTGACCATTTTCGCCGAGTACGCGGATAATCTGATCCAACTCTTCACTGCTGTAAGCAAATTGCTTCTGGAAAGTGGCGAGTTGTACATCGTCCAGTTCGCGGCTGCCGACTTGATCATCCGGCAGGTCTTCAAACGGCACCAGACGCTTAACGTTTTTCTCCATCCACTCTTTGTAAGGATGGCGGCTTTTCAGGTCGTTATCGGTTTCTGCCGAATGCAGAATACGACCCGCGCGGGTATCGATAACCATCAGTTCACCTGGCCCGACACGCCCTTTTTCCATCACTTCATCGGGCTGATAATCCCAAATGCCTACTTCGGAGGCGCAGGTAATCAGCTTATCTTTGGTGATGACATAGCGCGCAGGGCGCAGACCGTTACGATCCAGGTTACAGGCGGCGTAGCGACCATCGGACATGACGATGCCTGCCGGACCGTCCCAGGGCTCCATATGCATGGAGTTAAAATCGAAGAAGGATCGTAACTCGGGATCCATATCCGGGTTATTTTGCCAGGCCGGCGGCACCAGCAAACGCATCGCGCGGATCAAATCCATCCCGCCGCTCAGGAATAATTCGAGCATGTTATCCATTGAGCTGGAATCAGAACCGGTCTCGTTAACGAACGGAGCGGCAGCCTGTAGATCGGGGATCAGCGGTGTCTGGAATTTATAGGCTCGCGCCCGCGCCCATTGACGGTTACCGGCGATGGTATTGATCTCACCGTTGTGCGCCATATAACGGAAAGGCTGCGCCAGCGGCCAGCGTGGTACGGTATTGGTTGAGAAGCGCTGGTGGAACAGGCAAATCGCCGACTCCAGGCGCAGATCCGCCAGGTCAAGATAGAACCTTGGCAGGTCGGCCGGCATACACAGGCCTTTGTAGATATTCACCTGGTTGGAGAAACTACAAATATAAAAATCTTTGTCATTCAGCGCTTCAATACGTTTTTCAATACGGCGACGCGCCATATACAAGCGGCGTTCCATATCACGCGGGCGCCAACCGGCAGGCGCGTTGATAAACAACTGTTCAATGCGAGGCAGAGAGGAGAGGGCGATTTCACCCAGTACGTCCTGATTGGTCGGCACATCGCGCCAGCCAACGATCGACAGGGTTTCACGCAGCACTTCTTCTTCGACGATTTGACGGCTTGCGCGCGCGCTTTCTTCGTCTTTATTAAGAAAGATCATGCCGACCGCATAGTTTTTGGCTAAACGCCAACCTTTCTCTTCCGCTACCACGCGGAAAAAGCGATCGGGTTTCTGTAATAACAGACCACAGCCGTCGCCGGTCTTGCCGTCAGCAAGGATCGCGCCACGGTGCTGCATGCGGGCCAGTGCGTGGATAGCGGTACGCACTACCTTGTGGCTAGGTTCGCCTTCTATATGGGCGATCAGGCCGAAACCACAGTTATCCTTTTCAAGGGATTTATCATACAACATATCAGTGAACCTCCCCAGGCTCTGCGGATTCCCGGTGCCGGCGGCGGGCGTAGAAAGGGCAGGCGACAGGCTTACGCGTTACTTACGTTTACCTGAGTTGTCGCCCCTCTTTTCATGGCCTTTGGCATCGGTGTCACAAGTATTGCGGACTTGCTTCAGAGGGAATCTCAATTACTGCATAAATATGACGAGTGGAACACCCGTCCAGAAAGCTTCCAGCGGATTTCCAACTTATCGGGAAAGCGAACAGAGGTCAAATACCGTTCTTACTGGTGGTTTTTAACAGCTTAAATCACTTATGTTATTGAATTATATTATTTATTGTTCCGATACTCTTACAGTTGGCACCTTCGTGCAAGGGGAATAAATGTGAACTGACTCACTATCGTGTAGGCGCTAAATCTCCGCACCATGCTGGTAATGATGATTATTGCAGTATTATCTGCTACTTAATGCCCTCTAATTGCAGGATGCATCTGTTTTTCTTATGACGGTCTATTTGAATTAAATAGCGGCTGATCATTAGTAAAATTAATCGTGCATAAAATGATTAAAAGCGCGCTAAAGATGAATGATTATTCGTTTGGAAAAAGCCAAGCCGACGAAAGGTTATCGCCATCACGTTGAAAAAACGCCTGTTGCTATGAGAAGTACATCAAGAAAAGCGGTCCTCAAGATTATGCAGTTAACGAAATTAGTCAATAGTTTTACCCAACGAAAATATAAACCGGCTGCCGCCGATTGCTGGCATTGCGCCCTTCGGCGGGAAATGCGATATGATTGGGGCATTGATCCGAAAGGAAGCTGTTATGAAGCAAATTCGCTTGTTGGCGCAGTATTACGTTGATTTGATGGTAAAACTGGGGCTGGTACGTTTTTCGCTGTTGCTGGCCTCGGCGCTGGTGGTGTTAGCCATGATCGTGCAAATGGCCGTCACCATGCTGCTGCGCGGTCATGTCGAAAGCATTGATATGGTGCGCTCGGTGTTTTTCGGGCTGCTCATCACGCCGTGGGCGGTTTATTTCCTTTCGGTGGTGGTTGAGCAACTGGAAGAGTCTCGGCAGCGTCTGGCGCGTCTGGTGGATAAACTGGAGGAGATGCGCAACCGCGATCTTGAACTTAACCAGCAGATGAAAGAGACCATCTCGCGGCTCAACCAAGAGATTGCCGATCGTATTAAGGCTGAAGAAGCGCGTTTGCAGGTGGTCGATAAACTAAAAGAGGAGATGGCGCGGCGCGAGCAGGCGCAAATCGAGCTGGAACAACAATCCTCTTTCTTGCGTTCATTTCTTGATGCTTCCCCCGACTTGGTGTTCTACCGCAATATTGATCAACAATTTTCCGGCTGTAACCGCGCAATGGAGTTATTGACCGGAAAAAGTGAAAAGCAGTTGATTGGTCTAACCCCGGATGAGGTTTACGACGCGGATACCGCCGTGAAGGTGCAGGAAACCGACGAGAAAGTGTTTCGCCATAATGTGTCGCTGACCTATGAGCAATGGCTGCAATATCCTGATGGACGTAAAGCCTGTTTTGAAATCCGCAAAGTGCCCTATTATGACCGAATTGGTAAGCGTAGCGGGCTGATGGGCTTTGGGCGCGATATTACCGAGCGTAAGCGCTATCAGGACGCGTTGGAGAACGCCAGCCGGGAGAAAACCACGTTTATTTCGACAATCAGTCACGAGCTGCGTACGCCGCTTAACGGCATTGTTGGCTTGAGCCGCATTCTGCTCGACACCGAACTGAACGCGGAGCAGCTCAAATACCTGAAGACCATTCACGTCTCGGCCATTACGCTTGGGAATATTTTTAACGACGTGATTGAGATGGATAAAATCGAACGTCGTAAAGTACAGCTTGATAACCAGACGGTGGATTTCACCGGCTTTCTGGCCGATTTGGAAAACCTCTCTGGCCTATTGGCGCAGCCGAAAGGATTAAAGTTTGTGCTCGCCCCTACGTTACCGCTACCGCATAAAGTCATTACGGATGGTACGCGTCTGCGCCAGATCCTGTGGAATTTAATCGGTAACGCGGTGAAATTTACCCGCGAAGGCGAAATCGTGGTACGTGTGACATACGAAGAGGACCAGCGGTTGCGCTTCGAGGTGGAAGATTCCGGGATGGGTATCCCACAGGATGAACAGGATAAAATCTTCGCCATGTATTATCAGGTAAAAGATCAGCATGGCGGTAAGCCAGCCACCGGCACTGGTATTGGCCTGGCGGTGTCACGACGCCTGGCGCAAAGTATGGGCGGCGATATTACGGTCCGCAGCGCTCCGGGTCAGGGCTCATGCTTTACCGTCACCGTGAGCGCGCCGCGAGTTGCTGAAGAAGTAGAAGATGAGCTACCGGAAGATGAAATGCCGCTGCCTGCATTACACGTTTTGTTGGTAGAGGATATTGAGTTGAACGTCATTGTGGCGCGTTCGGTGTTGGAAAAACTGGGTAATAGCGTTGATGTGGCGATGACCGGTAGCGATGCGCTGGCGATGTTTGCGAATGAAGAATATGACTTGGTGCTACTGGATATTCAGTTGCCGGATATGACCGGTTTTGATGTCGCGCGTGAATTACATCAACGTTTTACCGATCGCAGCCTACCGCCTTTAGTCGCACTCACCGCCAACGTGCTGAAAGACAAAAAAGAGTATCTGGATGCCGGCATGGATGACGTGCTAAGCAAGCCTTTAGCGGTTCCGGCATTAACGGCGATGATCAAAAAGTTTTGGGATTATCAACAGCAAGAGTACGGGGAGGGGAATCACGTGGATGAAGAAAAACTGGCCTTACTGGATTTACCGATGCTGGAACAGTATCTCGAACTGGTTGGCCCGTCACTGATCACCCAGGGTCTTGATATGTTCGAGCAGATGATGCCGGGTTATCTTGCGGTGCTGGATTCCAACATGATGGCGCGCGATCAAAAAGGCATTGCGGAAGAGGGGCACAAAATTAAAGGTGCAGCCGGTTCGGTAGGGCTACAACATTTGCAGCAGTTGGCAAAACAGATCCAAAGCCCCGAACTGCCCGCCTGGTGGGATAATGTGCAAGAGTGGATCGAGGAACTGAAGCGTGAATGGCAGCCTGACGTCGCGGTATTACGTGAATGGGTGAAACAGCGGGAAGCTGAAAAAAAATGACCCCAGCCGAAGCCGGGGTGCGCGAATACTGCGCCAACACCAGGGAAAAGGGTCACTCATGCCATTTTCAACGTTATAGTCAGCGGCACAAGCTAGGTATTGGATACTGCTCAGAAACACCTTAGCAAATCACATACAGCCTGTTACAAGATTCATTAAAATGTGTGATATGGAGCAGCGTTTCGACACAGAAAACATTAATTTGCTGACACAGTCAAGTAAGGAATTAATTTATGCGGTGTATTGGCGTAATTTTGAGCGGTTGTGGCGGATTAGACGGCAGCGAACTTTACGAAACCGTATTAACACTACTGGCAATTGAACGCGCTGGCGCTTCGGCGATTTTCTTGGCGCCGGAAATGGCCCAACCTCATGTAATCAATCATATTACCGGGGAACAGCAGTCGGAAGTTCGCCAAGTGTTGGTGGAAGCGGCGCGGCTGGCTCGTGGGAAGGTTTTCCCTATCGGCGATGCGGATCCCGCTCAGCTTGATGCGCTGATCGTACCAGGTGGCTTGGGGGCGGCAAAAATTCTTAGCGACTTTGCTTTGGCGGGTAAAAACGCCGTGATTGAGAGAAATTTGCAAAAGCTTACACGCGAAATTTATAAGCAGAGTAAACCAATTGGCCTCATTGGTATTGCATCGGTATTAGGAACAAAAATAGCGGATACAGCGGTACGCCTTACCATTGGAACCGATTCCGAACTGGCGGAAGTGATTGAAGAAATGGGGGCAATTTACGTCCCCTGTCCCGGGGATGATATTGTGGTTGATGCTGAGCATAAAATTATTACTACCCCGGCAGGGCTGCTAACCGGTTCGTTAAGTGAAACGGCACAGGGAATTGATAAGCTAGTGAAACACGTGATGGATATGACTGCATGAGTAAGCGTAAGGGCGTTTTATGGCCTCGCATCAAAAGCTGGGCATTACGCCTGATATTGACCGTGTTGGGCCTATGGATCGCCGGCATTTTGCTGTTTTCATTCCTGCCGGTACCGTTTTCTGCGGTGATGGTTGAGCGGCAAATCAGTGCCTGGTTGCAAGGGGATTTTCACTATGTCGCGCATTCCGATTGGGTCGGTAAGGGCGATATTTCGCCCTGGATGTCTCTGGCGGTTATCGCTTCGGAAGATCAAAAGTTTCCTGTTCACTGGGGGTTTGACGTTGATGCGATTGAATCGGCGCTGGATAAGGAAAATGGTCGGATACGTGGCGCGTCTACGCTCTCGCAGCAAACGGCTAAAAATATGTTCCTGTGGGATGGACGTAGTTGGGTGCGTAAAGGTTTAGAAGCGGGATTAACGGTCGGGATTGAAACTGTATGGACCAAACGCCGTATTTTGACGGTGTATCTCAATGTGGCGGAGTTTGGTGATGGCGTATTTGGCGTGGAGGAAGCCTCACAACGCTATTTTCATAAACCGGCGAGTCGTCTGACGATGGCGGAAGCGGCGCTACTGGCGGCGGTGTTACCGAACCCGATACGTTTTAGGGCGGATGCGCCGTCTGGCTATATCCGCCAACGCCAGCAATGGATTATGCGACAAATGCGCCAACTGGGCGGTGAAGGGTTCTTGCGCGCCAATAAATTGTTATAGCGGTCAGGCATCAGGCAGACCTGACCTGTAGGATGTATAGCGTTTCCGGCGAGGTTAATCCTCGTCGAATCCCGCATTGAATAGCTCAATCACCGCGTCGAGCGCTTGCTGTTCTTGCGGGCCGCTCACCTCCACCTCAATATGGCCGCCCTTGGCGGAGTCGAGCATCAAAAGCGCAATCACGCTGCTGGCTTCTGCCTCAGTGCCCGCTTCATTACGTAGCAAGACTTCCGCATCAAAACTTTGTACCAATTCAAACAGCTTCATCGCTGGGCGAGCGTGCATACCCAGCCGGTTTTTAATTTCAACGGTTTGCTTTACGGTCATGATTTGCGTTTTTCCAGCGTGCGATGACGAGACTGAACGTTTTTACCGCGTGAGCGGAAGTAGTCAGCCAACTGTTCGGCAATATAGACCGAGCGGTGTTTACCGCCGGTGCAGCCGATTGCGACTGTCAAATAGCTACGATTATTGGTTTCCAGCATCGGTAGCCACAGCTCAAGGTAGCTACGAGTTTGGTAAATAAAGTTATGCACTTCAGTATGTCGGTCAAGAAACGCGGCGACAGGGCGATCCAAGCCGGTCATCGGACGTAGTTTGGGATCCCAGTGCGGGTTTGGTAAAAAACGCACGTCAAACACATAATCGGCATCAATAGGAATACCGTGTTTAAAGCCAAAAGACTCAAACACCATGGTGAGTTCGCGCTCGCGCTTCCCAAGCAGACGGGTACGCAACATTTCCGCCAACTCATGTACTGACATTTCTGAGGTATCAATGATCAGATCGGCACGCGAACGCAGCGGCTCCAGCAGATCATTTTCTTCATCAATGGCGCTCTCTAGCGACAAATTTTTGCTGGAAAGCGGATGTAAGCGGCGGGTATCGCTATAGCGACGGATTAACGTATTACGATCGGCATCGAGAAACAGCAACTGGGGTGAAAAGCTCGCGGGCAAATGCGTGATGGCTTTCTCGAAGATCTCCGGCGATTCCGGCATATTTCGTACGTCAATGCTAACTGCAGCAGAAATATTACGCTCGGCCAGTGAGTTCGCCAAATCAGGCAGCAGCACTACCGGTAGGTTATCGACACAATAAAACCCCATGTCTTCCAGCGCGCGCAGTGCCACCGATTTTCCTGAGCCAGAACGACCGCTGACGATCATCAGCACCATTAAATTTTCTCCTGATTTAACCCGACAGCCCGGCGGAAAAGGCCGTGCTAGTCAGGCAAAACATTCGAGCGGGAAAGAATCAGGGATTCTCTCCCGGGCTCTCGGTAATAATTTCGTAGAGTTCTTCATCACTTTGCGCCGAGCGTAAACGACGGCAGACGGCTTTGTCGGCCAAACGTTTCGCAACCAGCGAAAGCGTGTGTAAGTGTGTTTTACATTGATCGGCCGGCACCAGTAAGGCAAATAACAGATCCACCGGTTGGTTATCAATCGCATCAAAAGCGATCGGTTGGTCGAGACGGATAAATACGCCAACCGCGCGCAGAGTGTCCTCTTCCAGTTTGCCATGCGGGATCGCAATACCATTACCGATGCCGGTACTGCCCATTTTTTCCCGGGTCAGAATGGCTTCAAAAATGGTTTGATGCGGTAAGTTAAGCTGCTTAGCCGCTAATTCACTGATAATTTCCAGTGCCCGCTTTTTACTCTGGCAATGTACGCCGCTTCGGGTGCAGGCGAGATTGAGGACAGAGCTGAGTTCCAGTGTGAGATCGTTGTTCATCATAGGTTCACTTACGTGTTCACATGCCTGGTGCATTGCACCACTTTACGCGCCTTACGACGAGAAAAGCAGCAACTAATTGGTGGCATTATGCCTTAATGAAAAATCGGGGCGAGAATCTCGCCCCGACAGGCCGAAAATTTTCGGTCACTGCAAGTCTCCGTTTACTTGCAGGAGCAGGTAAACCTGCCCGTCATCTTCATTATGCAAAGGTGAAGTTTAGTGTTGTTTTAACTTGTCTTTATATTTAGTCAACTGACGTGTCAGCTTATCGATTAGACCGTCAATTGCCGCATACATATCTTCTGCTTCTGAGGTGGCGTGCAGCTCACCGCCGTTAACATGCAAAGTGGCGTCGGCGATTTGCTGCACCTTTTCCACTTTCAGCACAATATGAACCTGATTGATCCGGTCAAAGTACTGTTCCAGTTTGGCAAATTTGCTATTCACGAAATCGCGTAGCGGTTCGGTTATCTCAACATGTTGCCCGGTAATATTGAGCTGCATAGTGTCTTCCTTCTCAGTAACGATTCAAACCAACTGTTTACGCTGATTCGATGGCGGGATAGATAAAGACTCTCGGTATTTAGCGACAGTTCGACGTGCCACCATAATGCCCTGATCAGAGAGTATTGTGGTGAGTTTACTGTCACTCAAGGGTTTCGCAGGATTTTCCGTCGAGATTAATTTCTTCACCAGCGCGCGAATCGCCGTCGAAGAGGCTTCGCCGCCGCCTTCGGTGTTGACGTGGCTGGAGAAAAAATATTTCAATTCGAAAATGCCGCGTGGGCTGTGCAAATATTTCTGCGTCGTAACGCGCGAAATCGTTGATTCATGCATATCGACGGCCTGAGCGATATCTGCCAGTACCATCGGGCGCATAAACTCCTCACCCTGTTCAAAGAACGCCTGCTGCTGTTCGACGATGCAGCGCGTGACTTTTAACAGCGTATCATTACGGCTTTCCAGGCTCTTAATTAACCATTTGGCTTCCTGCAAATGCGTGCGAATAAACTGATTGTCGCTATCATTACGGCTCGAACTACCGAGCGAAGCGTAGTGCTGATTGATTTTCAAACGGGGAACGCTATCGCCATTGAGTTCAACCACCCAACGGGTGCCATTTTTACGTACCAGCACGTCCGGAATGACATATTCCGGTTCACTGGTATTCACGGATTGGCCGGGTCGTGGGTCCAGCCCCTGAATAAGTTGAACGGCGTTTTTCAGCACATCCTCTTTCAGCCGCGTGACGCGCATTAGCGTGCGGAAATCGTGATTAGCCAGTAAATCAAGATGTTCACTGACAATCAAACGAGCCTCGCGGAGCCAGGGCGCATCTGCGGCATATTGCGAGAGTTGCACCAGCAAACATTCACGTAAATCACGCGCGCCAACGCCTACGGGATCAAAGCGTTGAATGCGTTTCAGTACTGCTTCGACTTCTTCCAGCGACAGTTCATCACTGCCAATGCTGTCACGAATCTCTTCCAGCGGCGCAGTCAGATAACCGGTATCATCGACGGCGTTAACAATGGATGTGGCTATCGCCCGGTCGGTATCGGTAAACGGCGTTAACTCAACTTGCCACATCAAATAATCTTGCAGGGATTGGGTGGTTTCACCTTGGTAAACCGGTAGCTCATCATCATGATAATCGGCCCCGGTTCCTGAAGGCGTACCGGCGGTATAAATTTCATCCCAGGTTGCATCCAGCGGTAACTCTTCCGGCATATCCTTTTGTTCAAGCGCTTCCCGGGTATCCAGCGCTTCATTTTCCTGATACTCGCGTGCATCCACTTCTTCGTGGAGGTCGGTTTGCTCAAGTAGGGGGTTACTTTCCAGCGCCAGTTGGATCTCTTGTTGAAGTTCAAGCGTAGAAAGTTGCAGCAAACGAATGGCCTGCTGTAACTGCGGCGTCATCGCAAGCTGTTGGCTTAACCTGAGTTGCAAACCTTGCTTCATATTCAGAATACAAATTCCTGAGAAAACATTCGGATAACAGACACCATATCAGAGTCTGAACTCTTCACCCAAGTACACTCGCTTAACTTGTTCATCCGCCAGTATTTCTTCCGGCGTGCCATGCGCAATAAGATGACCCTGGCTTACGATATAGGCGCGTTCACACACCGCCAGCGTTTCACGCACGTTGTGATCGGTTATCAGCACACCGAGCCCACTATCACGCAAATGTTCGATGATTTTTTTAATGTCGATGACCGAGATGGGATCGACCCCGGCAAAGGGTTCGTCTAACAGAATAAATTTCGGATTAGCGGCCAGTGCCCGCGCAATCTCGACGCGGCGCCGTTCGCCCCCGGATAGCGATTGCCCCATGTTATTACGCAGATGTTCGATGTGAAATTCTTCCATCAGCTCATCCGCGCGGTCATGACGCTGTTCGGTGGTCAGATCATCGCGCACCTGTAACACCGCCATTAAATTGTCATACACGCTTAGGCGACGGAAGATGGACGCTTCCTGCGGTAGGTAACCGATGCCGCGTCGCGCGCGCGCATGCAGTGGCAGAATACTAATATCTTCATCGTCAATAATAATACGCCCCGCATCACGCGGGACGATACCCACCACCATATAAAACGTGGTGGTTTTACCGGCGCCATTCGGGCCGAGCAAACCGACAATCTCGCCTGATTTAACTTGCAGGCTGACGTCTTCTACCACCCGGCGGCCTTTATACGCTTTCGCCAGGTTTTCCGCGATTAGTGTTGCCATACTAATTAGTTACTCTTCTTTTGGCCGTTAGGTTGGTTGCCTTTGTCCTGAAGCTGCGAAGGAACCAGTACGGTAGTGACGCGTTTACCGTTACCTTCACTGAAAGCCTGCATTTTCTGCTCTTTCACCAGGTAAGTAATTCGATCGCCTTTCACGTTACTATCAAGCTGTTCGATATAGGCATCGCCAGTTAACACCACCAGGTCTTTCGCCAGTTCATAATGCATTTTCTGTGCGTGACCTTGCACCGGCTTACCATTGTCCTGCAATTGGTAAAATGTTGCGGGGTTACCGTAAGCATCGACAATGGTCTTTTGGCTGTCGCCGCCTGGGCGCGTTACTACGACTTTATCTGCGGTGATTTTGATCGAGCCCTGAGTCACAATCACGTTGCCGGTAAAGGTGGCGACGTTACCCTGCAGATCCAGCGCCTGATTAGCGGAGTCAATATTCACCGGTTTATCCGAATCACCGGTTAAGGCAAACGCCGGAACGCTGGTGGCCAGCAAGGCACTGACGAGCAGTAGCTTAAGGCTGTTGTGGTGCATTTTGGATTTCATAATTGGTTTTGACCTTTTCAATCAACTCGGCAGTTTTCGTCCGTAAGTTCCCGCGCATCTTCATACCTGTAGAGGTAAAGCTGCTGCCATAAAGCGTAACCTGATCGTCAGAGGTGACATCTTGCGTCGCCAGGTTAACCTGAGCGTTATCGGTTTTGATGCGCTCAAGCTGTGCGTCTTTTGTCAGGCTGTTGACTTCTACATGCCCGTACAGATAAAGCATCCGGTCATTGGTCAGTTTGGCCTTATCTGCCCGTACTGACCACGTTGGGACTTTGTTTTCGTCGTAGGTTGTCATCACCGGATTATCAAACCAGCTTATCGCGTCAGCAGAAAAATAGGTCACCTTATCGGACACTAGCTTATAGCTTAGGCTGCCCGCAGGGTTGTAGACCACCGTATGCGAGTTGGCGCTGGTGTAGGTAGGCTCCTGACTATTGTCCGCCGCCGGATTTGCCCCGTCATCGGTATTGGTTAAATTCCAGCCGATCAAAATAATGGCAATTAATGCCAGTAGCAGCGTAATCCAACGCCTGGTTTTACTCATACCGATTGCCCTTTGGCATCATCAAACTTGTCCTGTGCGATCAAGATCAGATCGCAAATTTCACGTACTGCGCCACGTCCGCCGCCGATACGTGTCACATAATGCGCGCGCGGCAGCAGCAGTGGATGTGCGTCGGCCACCGCCACGCTCAGGCCGACTTTGGCCATCACCGGCCAATCAATCAGATCATCGCCAATATAGGCGACGTGTTGCGGGCTCAGCGACAGTTTATCCAGAAGTGCGTTGAAGGCCAAAAGCTTATCCGACTGGCCCTGGTAAAGATGCGTAATGCCCAGCGTCTTACAACGGTCTTCCATCAGTTTCGCGTTCCGACCGGTTATAATAGCCACTTCCACCGACGAGGTCAGCAGGCAACGAATACCATAGCCGTCGCGCACGTTGAATGCTTTCAGCTCCTCGCCGTTATTACCCATATAAATCAAGCCATCGGACATCACACCGTCGACATCGCAAATCAACAATCGAATTTGTTGTGCGCGTGACATGACCTGCTGGCTCACCGCGCCATAGCAGGTATCGATCATATCCTTATCCGAATTCATTACTGTTTTGTTCCTGTTTACACCACGCCAGCGCGTAGCATGTCATGCATATGAACGACGCCGACCAGCTGGTCGCCATCCGCCACCATTACTGATGTAATGTGTTTGGTTTGCATTAAATTTAGTGCATCCACCGCTAACATTGTGGGCCGCACACGAATCCCGCCTGGTGTCATAACACTGGCGATGCTGGCATTTTGAAAATCAATGCCCATATCAAACACCCGCCGTAAATCGCCATCGGTAAACACGCCGGAAATTTTCATTAAATCGTCAACAATGACCGTCATACCAAGGTTTTTGCGGGTAATCTCCAGCAGTGCATCGCGTAACGATGCATCTTGACTGATATGGGGTATTTCATCGCCGGTATGCATAATATCGCTGACGCGCAGCAACAATTTACGCCCCAGCGCGCCGCCAGGGTGTGACAGCGCGAAATCTTCTGCGGTAAAGCCACGTGCCTTGAGTAACGCCACGGCCAGCGCATCGCCCATTACCAGCGCCGCCGTGGTGCTGGAGGTAGGCGCCAGACCTAACGGGCAGGCTTCTTGCGGTACTTTAACACAGAGATGAATATCCGCCGCGCGGCCCATGCTACTTTCCGGGCGGCTGGTCAGGCAGATGAGAGAAACCTGTAGACGTTTGAGTACCGGAATTAGCGCCAAAATCTCGCCGGACTCGCCGGAATTGGAAATGGCGAGCACCACATCGCCAGGCCCCACCATGCCTAAATCACCGTGACTGGCTTCGCCCGGATGGACAAAAAAGGACGGTGTACCGGTGCTGGCGAAGGTCGCCGCCATTTTCTTTCCAATATGGCCTGACTTACCAATCCCCATGACCACGACTTTGCCCTGGCAATAGAACATCATTTCGCATGCCCGGCTAAAATCCTCATTAATGTATTGATCGAGCTGCTCCAGCCCTTGGCGTTCAATATCAAGAACGTCCTTACCGGCTTGTTGAAAGTCAAAACCCGGTTCAAGATTGATATGAGACATGGGTATTCAGTCCTTTATCCGTTGAGGCTAAATGGCGCCAGGTACAGTACCGCGACCCAGCTAATAAAACCGCAGAGTAAAATGATACCAGCCCGGCGCCCAATACGGCGACGGCGCTGTAGGCAAAGTAGGGTAAATAATGCGCTGACGCCCAGCATGATCCAGTAATCGCGCGTAAAGGCGTTTTCATCAATACTACCGGGGTAAACCAACGCCGGTAGGCCTGTCACAATCGCAATATTATAAATGTTTGAGCCGATAAGGTTACCTACGGCGATATCATCTTCGCCTTTTAATGCGCCTGCGATCACGGTCGCTAACTCCGGCAGACTGGTGCCGACCGAAATAAGGGTAAGGCCAATAACCAGTTCGCTGACGCCAAAATAGTTGGCGATCACCGTCGCATTGTCCACCACCATGCGCGTTGACATTGGCAGCATAATCAGCGCAACCGCCAGCCATAAAAAGGCGACCCGGTTGCCGGCATCGTCGCGAGGCAACTCGGCCAATTGCTCGCGCGTCAGCGTATCGTTATTCTCGCGCTCTGCCCGACGCGCAATGCGAATAATAAACAGAAGGTAAAGTACCGCGATGGTAATCAACACCACGCCATCGAGGCGACTAAGCTCACTATCAAACAGTATGGCACCGCATAGTAACGTCACCAGCAGCATTAACGGCAGTTCACGTCGTACCAGATTCGAATGTATGGTGAGGGGATGAAGCAGGGCGGCTCCGCCGAGGATCAGCAAAATATTGGTAATGTTAGAGCCCATCGCGGTCCCCACCGCGATATCCAGTTGTCCGTGCGCTGCGGCGGAAAAGGAGACAATCAGTTCAGGCAATGAAGTTCCAATGCCAACCACGGTCATTCCGATAATCAGCGGCGGAACGCCAACAGAACGGCACAATATGGCAGCACTGAACACCAGTCGATCGGCACCATAGACCAGTAAAACTAAACCGATGACTAACAGCGCGGTAGCTAAAAGCATGAAGAATCCTTTGATCGGATACACTTGTCCGTTATGTAACGTGACGTTTTCCGGGCAGAGCAACGTAGAATGGCGATGATTTTGACGGTCTGTGAGCAAAAAGTAAAACGTATGCCGGTTTTCGCCACACATTGGCGGTAAGTTTCTGTAAAAGTGTGGTCTGATGCCTGCTTTACGCTACTATCGACAGTAAATTAGTACGCCTGATACCGGGAAAGAGGTGATGATGAATCAGGGGCAAACGAATTTGGTCGAGGTCCGCAACGTGAGCTTCTCACGCGGAGAGCGGTCGATATTCGATAATATTTCGCTGACGGTCCCGAAGGGAAAAGTAACGGCCATTATGGGGCCTTCAGGTATTGGGAAAACGACATTGCTGCGCCTCATTGGCGGTCAGTTGCAGCCCAATGGGGGTGAAATCTGGTTTAACGGTGAAAATATCCCCGCTTTATCGCGCTCTCGCTTATATGAAGCGAGAAAAAAAATGAGCATGTTGTTCCAGTCTGGCGCACTGTTTACCGATCTAACCGTCTATGAAAATGTCGCCTGGCCATTGCGTGAGCATACGCGGCTACCGGCGCCGCTATTGCACAGCACAGTAATGATGAAGCTTGAAGCGGTAGGGCTGCGCGGGGCGGCGTATTTAAAACCTTCGGAACTCTCTGGCGGGATGGCGCGCCGCGCGGCGCTGGCGCGCGCCATCGCGTTGGAGCCTGAGCTGATTATGTTTGACGAACCCTTCGTGGGTCAGGATCCGATTACGATGGGCGTGTTGGTGAAACTGATCGATGAATTGAACCACTCACTCGGCGTGACCTGTATTGTCGTTTCACATGATGTGCCGGAGGTCTTGAGCATTGCTGATTACGCCTATATTGTTGCCGGACAAAAAATTATTGCTCAAGGAACGACTCAGGCGCTAGAGGAAAACGATGATGCTCGCGTACGTCAGTTTATTGACGGCATTGCGGATGGGCCGGTGCCATTTCGTTTTCCTGCCGGAGATTATCTGACGGATCTCACCGGCTCGGGGAGTAACTAAACTGATGTTTCTACGTGCGCTGTCATCCTTTGGAAGGCGTGGAATTAATACCTGTGCGGCATTTGGTCGGGCAGGGCTGATGCTGTTTCATGCGCTGGTGGGGAAACCCCAGTTTCGTAAGCATGGGCCATTGGTGATCAAACAACTATATAGCGTAGGTGTGCTTTCGTTATTGATTATCGTGGTTTCCGGCCTGTTTATCGGCATGGTGCTTGGCTTGCAAGGGTATTTGGTGTTAACCACCTATAGCGCCGAAACCAGCCTTGGTATGCTGGTGGCGCTTTCGCTGTTGCGAGAGTTAGGCCCGGTGGTCACTGCGTTGCTGTTTGCGGGCCGTGCCGGTTCTGCGTTGACGGCGGAAATTGGCTTGATGAAGGCGACGGAGCAACTGTCTAGCATGGAAATGATGGCGGTTGATCCATTACGTCGGGTGGTTTCGCCGCGCTTCTGGGCGGGGTTCATTAGCTTGCCGCTGCTGGCGCTGATTTTCACCGCGGTAGGGATTTGGGGCGGTTCGCTGGTTGGCGTAAGCTGGAAAGGTATTGATCCCGGCTTTTTCTGGTCGGCAATGCAAAGCGCAGTCGACATACGAACCGATATTCTTAACTGCGTGATTAAAAGCGCCGTCTTTGCCGTGACGGTGACGTGGATTGCGCTGTTTAACGGTTATGACGCCATTCCGACCTCGGAAGGGATTAGTCGGGCTACAACGCGTACCGTGGTGCATTCATCGCTGGCGGTGCTCGGTCTGGATTTTGTGCTGACGGCACTGATGTTTGGGAACTGAAGCAATGCAAACCAAGAAAAGTGAAATTTGGGTAGGTGCGTTTATGCTGCTGGCGCTGTTAGCAGTCATTTTCCTCTGCCTGCGCGTGGCCGATCTCAAGTCGCTGGGTACTGAGCCCACCTGGAAACTCTATGCGACTTTCGACAATATTGGCGGCCTGAAAGTCAGTTCGCCGGTAAAAATCGGTGGTGTGGTTATTGGGCGTGTTACCGACATTTCTCTCGACCCCAAAAACTATTCGCCGCGCGTTACCATGGCAATTGACGATAAATATAACCAGTTACCTGATACCAGCTCATTGGCGATTCGTACCCAAGGGTTATTAGGTGAGCAGTTCCTGGCGCTGAACGTCGGTTTTGACGATCCGGAAATGGGGACTGCGATCCTGAAAGATGGCGATACATTGCGTGACACCAAATCCGCGCTAGTGCTGGAAGATTTGATTGGTCAGTTCCTCTATAAGAGCGGGAACGGCGATGACAAGAATAAGCAAGAGCAGAACGCGCCGCCATCGGGTGCGCAACCTGCTCCTGCCGCACCGGAACAACCATAAGAGGTCAGATATGATTAAACGTTTTTTGATGGTCGCGCTGCTGGCGATAGCGCCGTTAGCGGCGACTGCTGCCGATCAAAGTAACCCGTATAAGCTGATGAATGAGGCGGCGGCTAAAACTTTTACCCGCTTAAAAAACGAGCAACCTAAAATCAAGCAGGACCCGAACTATCTGCGCGACGTTGTAAAACAAGAACTACTGCCGTACGTACAAATCAAGTATGCAGGTGCGCTGGTATTGGGCCGTTATTATAAAGAAGCTACCCCGGCGCAGCGCGAAGCCTACTTTAAGGCGTTTGGCGATTACCTGGCGCAGGCCTATGGGCAAGCTTTAGCGCTGTATAATGGCCAAACTTATCAGGTTGCGCCTGAGCAGCCGATTGGCGACGCCAACATTGTCGCGATCCGGGTGACCATTATCGATCCAAACGGCCGTCCTCCGGTTCGTCTGGATTTTCAGTGGCGTAAAAACACCCGTACCGGTGACTGGCAGGCATATGACATGATTGCCGAAGGGATCAGTATGATCACCACCAAACAAAATGAGTGGAGCGATACGTTACGCCAGAAAGGCATTGATGGCCTGACTGAGCAGTTGAAATCGTACGCGGCGCAGCCGATTACGTTGGATAAGAATAAGCAATGACCGGGCAATTGCGTTGGCATGTTGAGGGGCAGACACTGTGCCTGCAAGGCGAACTTGATCGTGAAACGCTAATCTCGCTGTGGCAGCAACGCGAGACGGTAATGAAGCAGATCGACATTATCGACGTGTCGGCGCTGGAACGGGTTGATTCTGCCGGGTTGGCGCTGTTGGTCCATCTCCGGCAGATGGCGCAGCAGCCTGGTAAAACACCGCTCTTTAACGGCGTGACGGATAAATTGCATTCGTTAATTACGCTGTATAACTTACAGCAGATCATTGTTTCTGCTGCAAAACCACAATAGTGGTGGTGAAGCATTCCACTAGCCCCTGCTTTGGCAGGGGCTTTTTGCTTATTTAAGATAAATGCGCTTTCAACTAAGATGTCAGCCTGTTTATCATCAACCGAATTAGAAATGATATGGAAAATAGTGAAATTCAGTCCGTGCTGATGAGCGCGTTACCCTTGCAAGAAGTGCATGTCACCGGTGATGGCAGCCATTTTCAGGTTATTGCCGTGGGTGAAATGTTCGGCGAATTGAGCCGGGTAAAAAAACAGCAAACCGTGTATGCGCCATTAATGGAATATATTGCAGATAATCGCATTCATGCGGTTTCTATCAAAACCTATACGCCGGATGAATGGGCGCGTGACCGTAAACTAAACGGTTTTTAAGCTGCTCGCGCGGCCATCGCGGGCGGTGGCCCGGCATCAGCCTTTTGAGTATCTGACGACAGAGAACAGTTGCAATGGATAAATTTCGTGTGCAGGGTCCGACCCGGCTCAGTGGTGAAGTGACAATTTCCGGTGCTAAAAATGCCGCGCTGCCGATCCTGTTTGCCGCTTTATTGGCTGAAGAGCCGGTAGAAATCCAGAATGTCCCCAAACTGAAGGACATCGATACCACCATGAAGCTGTTGAGCCAACTGGGGGTGAAAGCAGAACGTAATGGTTCCGTGCATCTGGATGCTAGCGATGTCAGCATCTACTGCGCGCCTTATGAGCTGGTGAAAACCATGCGCGCTTCAATTTGGGCGCTTGGGCCGTTGGTGGCGCGTTTTGGTCAGGGGCAGGTTTCGTTACCGGGCGGCTGCGCAATCGGCGCGCGTCCGGTGGACCTTCATATTAGTGGGCTGGAACAGCTTGGTGCAGAAATCAAGCTGGAAGAAGGGTATGTCAAAGCCTCGGTTGATGGCCGCCTGAAAGGCGCACACATCGTGATGGATAAAGTTAGCGTTGGCGCAACGGTAACCATTATGAGTGCAGCCACGCTGGCAACCGGCACTACGGTGATTGAGAATGCGGCGCGCGAGCCGGAGATTGTCGATACGGCGAATTTTCTCAACACATTAGGCGCTAAAATTTCGGGCGCCGGTAGCGATCGTATTACTATCGAAGGGGTTGAGCGGCTTGGCGGCGGCGTGTATCGCGTCCTGCCTGATCGTATTGAAACCGGTACTTTCCTGGTCGCGGCGGCAATTTCCGGCGGTAAAGTGGTGTGCCACAATACACGCCCGGATACGCTGGATGCGGTATTGGCTAAGCTACGCGAAGCAGGTGCCGATATTGAAACCGGTGAAGATTGGATCAGTCTCGACATGCACGGTAAGCGTCCGAAAGCGGTCAACGTTCGCACTGCCCCGCACCCTGGCTTCCCAACCGATATGCAGGCGCAGTTTTCATTACTGAACCTGGTGGCGGAAGGGACCGGCGTGATCACCGAAACCATCTTTGAAAACCGTTTTATGCACATCCCTGAGTTGATCCGGATGGGAGCGCATGCCGAAATTGAGAGTAATACGGCCATTTGCCACGGCGTGGAAAAGTTATCGGGCGCACAGGTAATGGCGACGGATCTGCGTGCTTCCGCCAGTTTGGTCTTGGCGGGCTGTATTGCGGAAGGTATTACGCTGGTTGATCGTATTTATCATATCGATCGTGGCTATGAGCATATCGAAGATAAGCTGATGGCGATGGGCGCCAATATTGAGCGCGTGAAAGGCGAATAATCCGCTAACCCGCGCGATCTGAAAACTGGCCCTGATTTGGCAAATGCGAAATCAGGGCTTTTTCATGGGTAAGAAACATGCTGGATCAGGAGGTATGCGTCCGGCGGATCAATTTTTTCCGATCGATCATTTGGTGTGTTTCCGGATCGAAATAGCGGCTCGGCCAGATCTTGGAAGGATGAACTTCGATCGCCTCCGCAATAATCCATTCTCCTTTCGGCCATGGACGTGTCAGGGCGTTTGCCAACGTTGACGAGCTAAGCCCCGCCTCGCGAGAAACTGCCGCCATCGTGGTCCCTTTTTTGCGTAATGCGGCGATCACATCCGCCGGATGCCAGTCTCTATTCCTTACGTTTGCCATTATCTTCTCCTTTTGCCTGTGCAATTTTTTGGAAACAATAGATGTAAAATTTACTCTTACTGACTGTTAAGTTTAAGAGTAAGCATTATTACTAAATGAAATCATTGAGTAATATGCTTTAATTACGATGGTTTTATAGCAGATAGTTTCCATAAGTTTCCAGTAAAATTTGTGTGAGGGTGTGGAATTGTGTTTTTTATCGCAAAAGGGCTGAAATGAGTGAAAGGTGAAGTGGGGCAGGAAAGAGAGGGATAAGGAGCCGGGCGACACTAGTCGTCGCGCGCCCGGCTGGACGAGCTTAATATTCGCGTTGTACTGACATATGCGCCAGTGCTTCAAGAGCGCTACGCCACGGAGATTCCGGCAGCGCACTGAGAGCGGAAATCGCTTTATCCGCTTCCTGCTCAGCCCGCTGACGCGTCCATTCCAGTGAACCGCATTGACGCATGGTTTCCAGAACAGGATCCAGCAAATGGCGCCCGTTACCTTCTTCAATGGCTGTACGGATCATTGCCGCTTGCTCGGCATTGCCATGCTGCATGGCATGCAATAGCGGGAGCGTGGGTTTACCTTCACTCAAGTCATCGCCGACATTTTTACCCAGTGTTTGTCCATCTGCGCTGTAATCAAGCAGATCGTCAATCAATTGGAAAGCGGTACCGATGTAACGCCCATAATCCTGTAACGCTTTTTCCTGTGCTTCGTTAGCACTGGCCAGGATGGCGGAAGATTGCGCGGCGGCCTCAAACAGGCGTGCGGTTTTGCTGTAAATGACCCGCATATAGCTTTCTTCCGTAATATCGGGATCATTACAGTTCATCAACTGCAGTACTTCGCCTTCGGCGATGACATTTACCGCTTCTGACATCAGCTCCAGTACGCGTAACGAGCCGAGGCTCGTCATCATCTGGAACGCGCGGGTATAGATAAAATCCCCCACCAGCACGCTGGCAGCGTTACCAAACGCGGCATTTGCCGTGGCTTTACCTCGGCGCATGTCAGACTCATCAACCACGTCGTCATGCAGCAACGTCGCGGTATGGATAAATTCTATTAGCGCAGCGATGGTGACGTGTTGTTTACCGTCATAACCGATTGCGCGCGCGGCAAGTACCGCAATCATCGGACGGATGCGCTTACCGCCGCCGCTGATAATGTAATATCCCAACTGATTGATGAGCGAAACATCTGAATTCAGCTGTTCAAGGATGGTCTCGTTGACGGCCGCCATGTCTTGCGCGGTTAATTCATTTATCTGTTCTAAGTTCATCAGTCTGTTCAGCTATTGCTCTGTCCACTGCTATGATAAGCGTCTTTATTCACGCCTGCGGCAAGTAATGTATTACAGATTGTACTTGAAAAACGAGGCCGGTGAACGTTAACAATGAGGCTGCGTTTTTTTTCTGCAATCCGTTGAAAAGTGCTCTTGTCAACGCGAGGGTTTTTGCGTAGAATTCGCGCCCTATTGTGAATATTTATAGCGCCGCCTGAAAAATTAAGAGGGCTGGTGCGGAAAGCGGAGTTTTATATGTACGCGGTTTTCCAAAGTGGTGGTAAACAACACCGAGTAAGCGAAGGTCAGACCGTTCGCCTGGAAAAGCTGGACATCGCAACCGGTGAAACCATTGAGTTTGACCAGGTTCTGATGATTGCAAATGGCGATGACGTTAAGATCGGTGCCCCGTTAGTTTCAGGCGGCGTGATCAAAGCAGAAATCGTTGCTCACGGTCGTGGCGATAAAATTAAAATCGTTAAGTTTCGTCGTCGTAAACACCACCGTAAGCAGCAAGGCCACCGTCAGTGGTTCACTGATGTGAAAATCACTGGCATTAGCGCCTAAGAGGAGATCGGATAAATGGCACACAAAAAGGCTGGCGGCTCCACACGTAACGGTCGCGATTCCAACGCAAAACGTCTTGGCGTTAAGCGTTTCGGTGGTGAATCAGTTCTGGCTGGTAGCATCATCGTTCGTCAGCGTGGTACTAAATTCCATGCTGGTAGCAACGTAGGCTGTGGTCGTGACCACACCCTGTTTGCAACTGCAGACGGTAAAGTAAAATTCGAAGTTAAAGGCCCGAACAACCGTAAATACATCAGCATCGTTGCTGAGTAAGGTTTTCGTGCTGCGGGCCGGCTGAACCAGGCGGTACGCATTAACGAATTGAAGCCCCGCAGAGATTGCGGGGCTTTTTACATTCTGGTTTTTAATTCAGTGCGGCAGGACATCGAAAGATGAAACAGCAAGCGGGAGCAGGTATCGCACTGGCGTTGGTCACAGCAATGTGCTGGGGTTCGCTACCGATTGCCATGAAGCAAGTGTTGACGACGATGGATCCTTTCACCGTTGTTTTCTACCGTTTTCTGCTGGCGGGTTTAGGGCTGCTGCTGATTTTATCTCTGAAACGGCAACTGCCGCCGCGGCGGATTTTTACCCGCCCGCGTTGGTTGTTAATGGTGGTGGTCGCTACGGCAGGTCTATTGGGCAACTTCGTGTTGTTCAGTTCTTCGCTACGTTACCTAAGCCCAACGGCGTCGCAGGTCATCGGTCAGCTTGCACCGCCGGGAATGATGATTGCCAGCGTCTTTATTTTAAAAGAGAAAATGCGTCCCACGCAGATTGTCGGTGCGTTGATGCTGATGTGTGGGCTGGTGATGTTTTTTAACACCAGTTTGCTCGAGATTTTTACCCGACTCACCGATTATACCCTGGGCGTGATTTTTGGCGTTGGCGCCGCAAGTGTTTGGGTAATCTATGGCGTTGCTCAAAAAGTCCTGCTACGACGCCTGGCTTCACAGCAAATCCTGTTTTTGCTGTACACTTTATGTACTCTTACGTTACTGCCGTTAGCTACGCCGGGCTTAATTACGCAACTTACCGGCTGGCAACTGGCATGCCTGCTTTATTGCGGCCTGAATACATTAGTGGGTTATGGCGCGTTGGCGGAAGCGTACGCACGTTGGCAGGCCGCGCAGGTCAGCGCACTGGTCACGTTAACGCCGCTGTTTACGCTGCTATTTTCTGAATTATTGTCACTTGGCTGGCCGGACTTTTTTGCCGTACCGATACTCAATTTATTGGGCTATATCGGTGCAGTGGTGGTGGTGGCTGGCGCAATGTTTTCCGCAATTGGTCATCGCTTATGGCCTCGGCGGACCGAGCCTGTTCCGGTGCCTCCGCTCCGGACGCCAGGCGAATGATTTACGGAGAAGTAAAATGAAGTTTGTTGATGAAGCGACGATTTTGGTTGTCGCAGGCGACGGTGGGAATGGTTGTGTGAGTTTCCGCCGTGAAAAGTATATCCCGAAAGGGGGCCCGGACGGCGGCGATGGCGGTGATGGCGGCGACGTTTATTTAGTGGCGGACGAGAATCTAAACACGCTTATCGATTATCGTTTCGAGAAATCTTTCCGTGCGGAACGCGGTCAAAACGGCCAAAGCCGCGACTGTACCGGTAAACGTGGTAAAGACATTGTCGTTAAGGTGCCGGTAGGGACGCGCGTTATCGATCAGGGAACCGGTGAAACGCTGGGCGATATGACGCGCCATGAGCAGAAACTGATGGTCGCCAAAGGCGGCTGGCACGGTCTGGGCAATACGCGTTTTAAATCTTCGGTTAACCGTACCCCACGTCAAAAGACGATGGGGACACCGGGTGAGAAACGTGACCTGCAATTGGAATTAATGCTGTTAGCCGATGTGGGTATGCTGGGCTTGCCAAATGCGGGTAAATCTACCTTTATCCGCGCGGTATCGGCAGCGAAACCCAAAGTGGCCGACTATCCGTTTACTACCTTAGTGCCGAGTCTCGGCGTGGTACGTATGGATAGCGAACAAAGCTTCGTGGTGGCCGATATTCCCGGTCTGATCGAGGGCGCAGCAGAAGGCGCTGGGTTGGGGATCCGCTTCCTGAAACACCTTGAGCGTTGTCGTGTATTGCTTCATTTGATCGATCTGGCGCCGATCGATGAATCCGATCCGATAGAAAATGCGCGTATTATCCTCGGCGAGTTGGAGAAGTACAGCGAGAAGCTGTATCAAAAGCCACGTTGGTTGGTGTTCAACAAAGTTGACCTGATTGATAGCGCTGAGGCTGAAGCGCGTGCGAAGGCGATTGCCGATGCATTGGGTTGGACCGAAAAATACTATCTGATTTCCGCCGCGAACCGTTCAGGTGTGAACGCTTTGTGTTGGGATGTGATGTCATTCCTCAACGCCAATCCGAAAGAGGCGGAAGAGGAAGAGAAGAAACCAGAAAAAGTCGAATTCATGTGGGATGATTACCATCGTGATGCGCTGGCACAGGCTGAAGAAACCATTGAAGACGACGAAGAGTGGGATGATGATTGGGATGAGGACGACGATGAAGGCGTTGAAATCATCTACAAACGTTAACTGACTTCCGCGAAGCGTAAAAAAGGACGAAATCTCGTCCTTTTTTTATAGCTGTCCGGGCAACTGGCAGCGCGCTTCCAGCCCACTGCGATCATGCCGGTTACACAGCGTCAGCGCACCATGATGAATTTGTAGAATGCGCAGAACGATATTTAGTCCTAAGCCGCTGCCGCCATAACGTTGGTCCATACGGCGGAAAGCTTGAGTCAGATCGCTGGCGGCGGCTTCATCAATACCTGGCCCTTCATCGCGAATAGTAACCAGACTCCCCTTGGCCTGACTCTCTACTATTACGTCGATGGTGCTTCCCTGCGGGCTATAGCGCGACGCATTCTCCAACAGGTTGCGTAGCATGAGGCGTAATAAGACCGCGTCACCCTGCACGTTGAGCGATGTATTGTAGGGCCAGATGATGGTTTGCTCGCGTCGGCTAACCAGTTCTTCCATTTCCAGCTTTAATGGCTCAATGATGTCATTTTGCCAGTACAGTGTTTGGTAATGGCCGCTGGCCAACGCTTGCCCGGCTCGCGACAGCATCAGAAGCTGCTCAATAACATGCATCAGTTGATCAATACGTGAGACCAGCACCGGGCCTTGCTTCACGCCTTGCTGTTCCAGCAACTCAAGATGTAAACGTAAACCGGCCAATGGCGTACGGAGTTCGTGGGCCGCATCGGCGGTGAACAAGCGCTCTTGCTGAAGGGTATGATCCAGCCGTGAAAGAAGCTGGTTTACCGCACCAGTGACCGCAACAATTTCGTCCATATCTGAAGAGAGCGGAAGCGGCGCTAAGTTATCGGCAGAGCGTTCAGCCAGGCTGGTTTGCAACGAGCGAAGGGGGCGGATAATCCAGCTAATGGCCCAAAAAGAAAGCAGAAGCGTGAAGCCAACCATCACCAATGACGGCAATAACAACGACGCAATCGCCTCACGAATTTCATTCTCAACGTGTTGATTGCGCGCCCGTGCAGTAAGCGTTTCATTCACCAGAAAACCGATTTGTTCACGGCTTTCATGCCATAGCCAAATAGCGCTCATCACCTGGCAGGTGAACAAAATCAGCGCCAGCATAATCAGTAAACGCCGACGCATGCTTTTCATTCGCGTAATTCCAGACGATAGCCGACGCCACGCACGGTTTTAATGCGGTCTTTCCCCAGTTTGCGGCGCAGATTGTGGATATGAACTTCAAGGGTATTTGAGCTGGTATCATCCTGCCAGCTATACAGATCCTGTTGCAGCGTTTCGCGGTGGACAGTTTGGCCGATCCGCATCAAAAGCCGGGTAAGCAACGAAAATTCTTTGGGCGTAATTTCCACCGGCTGTTGTTCAATAAACACCTGTTGTGAGGAGAGGTTAAGCCGAATATCGCCATGCTGTAGCTCATTATCGCTACGTCCCTGATAACGGCGAATCAACGCCCGTACGCGCGCTTTTAATTCAGCCAGCGCAAAGGGCTTCACTAGGTAATCATCGGCGCCGGCATCCAGACCACTGACGCGATCTTCCAACGCATCGCGGGCGGTAAGAATCAATACTGGTAAATCAATGCTCTGTTTACGCCATTGGCGCAATAACTCCGCGCCATCGCGATCCGGTAGACCGAGATCAAGCACGGCCAGGCTGTATTGCCCGCTACGCATCCAGGCATCGCCTTGGCTGGCATTATTGGCGCAGTCAACTGCATAGCCCTCGCCGGTCAGGGCAAGGGCTAAACCTTCTTGCAATAACATGTCGTCTTCAACAATCAGTATCTTCATGTCGATCAGTTATTCCGGTAGATGTCCTTATACAGGCGGCTTTCAAAGCGCACCAACGGGATACGCCGCGTGCGTTGATCCTCCGGCGGAACCGCATAGCCGGAGAGGTACTGCACGAAGGCCAGACGTTGACCGCTGGCAGTAGTAATGAAGCCGGCCAGGTTATACACGCCCTGTAACGAGCCGGTTTTCGCCGATACTTTGCCGTCGACTCCCGCTTCGTGTAGGCCGCCACGATAACGCAAGGTTCCATCGTAGCCTGCCAAAGGTAACATTGAAATAAAGTTTAGCTGCTGGTCGTTTTGCGCAATATATTGCAACACTTGCATCATGGTGGCTGGTGAAATAAGGTCATGACGCGACAGACCCGAACCATCCACCTGGATGGTGTTCCCTAAATCCACATTGGCTTTCTGCCGCAGTATACGCCTGACCGCATCTGAGCCTGCCCGCCAAGTGCCGGGCACGTTGAAATAGTGATGACCGATGGTGCGGAAAATGGTGTCGGCATACATATTGTCCGAACGTTTTAGCATGCTTTTCAATAGATCGTGCAGCGGCGCGGATTGTGTCTGTGCCAGCACGGTACCTGCGGCGTTGGCGCGTGTTTGTCGCACTAGATGACCGGTATAATCTATCCCCGCCTGCTGTAATTCATTTTTTAAGATCGCACCGGCCCATGCCGCACCATCCTGTACCGCAAACGCCAACGGTAGCGGCTCCGCGCGCTGAGTCATGCAACCGGTAAGCGTATAGCGGTTAAGCTCGCCGGGTACCACATCCAGTTCGCAGTAAGGCGCATCGGGCGACCCTTTGGCGAGAGTGCGAACCTCGCTAAACATATTGGCCGGGTAATAAGATGCCACGCGAATGAAGGCGTTATCGTCCGCTTTCTGCGCGCTATATAGCGAAACGGAAAAGCAGTTTTTGTCCACAATAGCCGCGCCAGGCGGCGCGCTAAAGCACTGTGTCAGATCGTTCCACGGCCAGCCGGGGGCTTTATCGTGGCTGGCGAACACGGAAGTATCGATAACCAGGTTACCCTTGATATGCGTGACGCCTTGTTTTTTCAGGACGGCAACCATATTACGCAGATCTTGGCGTGATAGCGTTGGATCGCCGCCAAAGCGCGCAATGAGATCGCCATCCAGCGTATCGCCTGAGACCGCGCCTCTGCTCTCGAGCGTGGTCTGGAAACGAAAGTCCGGCCCCAGTTCGAGCAGGGCGGCGAGGGCGGTAACCACTTTCATGGTACTGGCCGGTAGCGCCATTTGCTTACTGTGATAGTCAATCAATGGCGTTGATGCGCCAGGCTTTTGTACAATTAGCGCCAGGTTGGCGCCATCCGGTAAATATTGTGTGTACTCTTCGACAGGAGCCGCGTTGGCTTGCAGTATGAACGCACAGGTTAATCCGGTAACTAGTCGTGAAAATCGCATAATCTCGCGGTAACTGACGGGTGAAGCCGTCATACTACGGTGCATCGAGGTGGAAAGTAAACGATGACCCATAAGGAACTCTGGGGTAAAATACGTATCAAAATGCAAAATCGAATCCTGGCCTGGGGTGCGCTCCGGGTCAGGTTTCTTTTGTTTGTAAATCGACAGCAAGCGCCGCAGAACGCTTTTTTCTGCAGTTAACCTGTCAGGATGACATCAATTCAAACAGGATAGATTACGAGGTATTGAGATGAATCAGATTCCGATGACGTTAAGGGGCGCGGAAAAATTGCGCGAAGAGCTCGAAGAGCTGAAAACCGTTAAACGCCCCAGAATTATTGCCTCAATTGCTGAAGCGCGTGAACATGGCGATTTAAAAGAGAACGCTGAATATCACGCGGCGCGAGAAGAACAAGGTTTCTGCGAAGGGCGCATTCAGGAAATTGAAGCGAAGCTTTCCAACGCACAAGTGATTGATGTGACGAAAATGCCGGCCAATGGGCGCGTGATTTTCGGCGCAACGGTTCAGGTTCTGAACGTAGACACTGATGAAGAGTTTACTTACCGCATCGTAGGCGATGATGAGGCGGACTTTAAGCAGAACCTTATTTCCGTTAACTCACCGATGGCGCGCGGGCTGATCGGCAAAGAAGTTGACGATGTCGCTCTTATAAAGACGCCGGGTGGCGATGTTGAATATGAAATTCTAAAGGTAGAGTATATCTAGCGCCGTCGACGCCGCTCTTTCTCTCTTGCCTGTCAGGCTGATGTGCGTTTTCGTCGCCCGGCGGGAGAAAAGCGACGCAGTATTGTAAAGAAAGGAAAAAGGCCGCGCTGCGGCCTTTCATCCCATGCTGGAGCATGGCACTTTCTCCTCGCTGAGCCTTACCGGTTTCACCCACTAAGGAACAACAGGATAAAGGCCTGAATTAACGCGGCAACGTAATCTTACGTTCGCTGGTTGGGCGATACAGCACCAGCGTCTTGCCGATAACCTGCACGTTACTCGCACCTGTTTCACGCACAATGGCCTCAACCACAAGGTTTTTCGTTTCACGATCTTCAGTGGCGATTTTTACCTTAATGAGTTCATGATGCTCAAGCGCTTGTTCGATTTCGGCCAGCACGCCTTCAGTCAGGCCGTTATTGCCCAACATGACCACAGGTTTTAGCGGGTGAGCCAGACCTTTCAGGTGCTGTTTTTGTTTGGTACTCAGATTCATCGTATTTTTTTACTTACTTTGGGATTGAAAACGGGTCATTCTACCGCCATCTCTGGTATATCACCAAATCAGTACGACTGATTTGCGCGGTTATTTATCGCGGCAATGAAGAATAGTTGGAAAAAGTATGACAGGTAAAAAGCGTTCGGCCAGTTCCAGCCGCTGGCTTCAGGAACACTTTAGCGATAAATATGTGCAACAAGCACAGAAAAAAGGGCTGCGTTCGCGCGCCTGGTTTAAACTGGATGAAATACAGCAAGGCGATAAGCTGTTTAAACCGGGGATGACGGTGGTTGACCTCGGTGCTGCGCCCGGAGGCTGGTCACAATATGTGGTCACGCAGATTGGAGCGAAAGGGCGTATTATTGCCTGTGATATTTTACCGATGGATCCAATCGTTGGAGTCGATTTCCTTCAGGGTGATTTTCGTGAAGAATCGGTAATTAGCGCGTTGATGGAACGTGTGGGCGACGAGAAAGTTCAAGTCGTCATGTCAGATATGGCACCCAACATGAGCGGTACACCTGCCGTTGATATTCCCCGGTCAATGTATTTGGTTGAATTGGCGCTGGAGATGTGTCGCGATGTGTTGGCGCCAGGTGGTAGTTTCGTAGTGAAAGTATTTCAGGGAGATGGCTTCGATGAATACCTCCGGGAAATTCGCTCCCTGTTTACGAAAGTGAAAATTCGTAAGCCGGACGCTTCACGTTCACGTTCGCGTGAAGTGTACATTGTAGCGACAGGGCGCAAACTATAACTCAAACACTTGGAGGTGCGGTCAATGCCGTGGTGATTCCAAGTGCGAAGGATATATAGTACCCTACGCTGTCTGTTAACACAGTTGTAATAAGAGGTTAATCCCTTGAGTGACATGGCGAAAAACCTAATTCTCTGGTTAGTCATCGCAGTAGTGCTGATGTCGGTATTCCAGAGCTTTGGGCCCAGCGAGTCGAATGGCCGTAGGGTTGATTATTCGACCTTCCTGTCGGAAGTGAACCAGGATCAGGTCCGCGAGGCGCGTATTAACGGGCGTGAAATCAACGTTACCAAAAAAGACAGTAATCGATACACGACCTACATTCCTGTCAACGATCCCAAGTTGCTCGATAACCTGTTGACCAAAAATGTGAAAGTTGTCGGTGAACCGCCGGAAGAGCCGAGCCTGTTGGCCTCGATCTTCATCTCTTGGTTCCCGATGCTGTTACTGATTGGCGTCTGGATCTTCTTCATGCGACAAATGCAAGGCGGCGGCGGTAAGGGGGCAATGTCCTTCGGAAAAAGCAAAGCCCGTATGCTGACGGAAGATCAGATCAAAACCACCTTTGCCGATGTGGCAGGGTGCGATGAGGCGAAAGAGGAAGTATCTGAGCTGGTTGAATACCTGCGTGAACCGAGCCGTTTCCAAAAGCTGGGCGGTAAAATTCCTAAAGGCGTGCTGATGGTCGGGCCGCCGGGTACCGGTAAGACGCTGCTGGCGAAAGCGATCGCTGGCGAAGCGAAAGTGCCTTTCTTTACGATTTCTGGTTCTGACTTTGTTGAAATGTTTGTCGGCGTCGGGGCTTCCCGTGTGCGTGATATGTTTGAGCAGGCGAAGAAAGCGGCGCCGTGCATCATCTTTATTGATGAGATTGATGCGGTAGGCCGTCAGCGCGGTGCAGGTTTAGGCGGTGGTCACGATGAGCGTGAGCAAACGCTGAACCAGATGCTGGTTGAGATGGATGGTTTTGAAGGTAATGAAGGCATTATTGTGATTGCCGCGACCAACCGTCCTGACGTGCTGGACCCGGCGCTACTTCGTCCGGGGCGTTTTGACCGCCAGGTCGTGGTTGGTCTGCCAGATGTTCGTGGTCGCGAGCAGATCCTGAAAGTGCATATGCGTCGTGTGCCGCTGGCAACCGATATTGATGCGGCGATTATCGCCCGTGGTACGCCGGGCTTCTCGGGTGCGGATTTGGCTAACCTGGTAAACGAAGCAGCGCTGTTTGCCGCGCGCGGCAATCGCCGAGTGGTTTCGATGGTTGAGTTCGAAAAAGCCAAAGACAAAATCATGATGGGTGCGGAGCGTCGCTCCATGGTGATGACTGAAGCGCAGAAAGAGTCCACGGCTTACCATGAGGCGGGGCACGCGATTATTGGTCGGTTGGTTCCCGAACACGATCCAGTGCATAAAGTCACTATTATTCCGCGCGGTCGCGCATTGGGGGTAACGTTCTTCTTACCGGAAGGCGATGCGATCAGTGCCAGCCGTCAGAAACTCGAAAGTCAGATTTCAACGCTGTACGGCGGTCGTTTGGCGGAAGAGATTATTTACGGAGCGGAGCGTGTTTCTACCGGAGCGTCTAACGACATCAAGGTAGCCACTAACCTGGCGCGTAATATGGTTACCCAGTGGGGCTTTTCGGAAAAATTAGGTCCATTGCTGTATGCGGAAGAAGAGGGCGAAGTGTTTTTGGGGCGTTCAGTTGCCAAAGCCAAACATATGTCTGATGAAACCGCGCGTATTATCGATCAGGAAGTGAAGTCGCTGATTGAAACGAATTACCAGCGCGCACGTCGTATTCTAAACGAAAATATGGATATTCTTCACTCGATGAAGGATGCGTTGATGAAATATGAAACTATCGACGCCCCGCAAATCGATGACCTGATGGCGCGCCGTGAAGTGCGTCCGCCAGCCGGTTGGGAAGATCCTAACAGCACCAATAATTCAGATAATAACGGTACGCCGAAGGCGCCGCGTCCGGTTGATGAACCGCGTACGCCGAATCCGGGCAACACCATGTCTGAGCAGTTTGATAAGTAAGCGTTGCGGCTTACGCTTGAAGAAAACCCCGGCTGGTCCGGGGTTTTTTACATCCAAAAAACCGGTCATCAACAGGAGAGTATCAAGATGAAGTTGTACGCCAGAGATTCCATACTGGATTTGTCACATCCCCACGTTATGGGCATCCTAAACGTTACGCCTGATTCTTTCTCCGATGGTGGCAAACACCACGCCCTGATCGACGCGTTAACACATACCAATGAAATGGTGAATGCCGGGGCGACGATTATCGATGTTGGTGGTGAGTCGACGCGGCCGGGGGCTGCGGAAGTTAGCGTTGATGAAGAGTTGGAAAGGGTCATCCCAGTGGTGGAGGCGATCGCGCAGCGCTTTGAAGTGTGGATATCCGTTGACACTTCGCGACCAGAAGTTATGCGCGAATCCGCACGAGTAGGCGCTCACCTCATTAATGATATTCGAGCATTGCAGGAACCCGGCGCGCTGGAAGCGGCGGCGGAAATCGAGTTGCCGGTCTGCTTAATGCATATGCAGGGTGATCCGCGCACAATGCAGCAGGCGCCGCATTATCAGCATGTGGTGCGCGAGGTGGATGACTTTTTTTCACAACAGATCGCACGGTGTGAAGCGGCGGGGATTAAAAAATCACAGTTGTTGCTCGACCCGGGCTTCGGTTTCGGTAAAAATCTGAGCCACAATTACCAGTTGCTGGCGCAGCTAAGTGAGTTTCATCATTTTGAGTTGCCGCTGCTGGTAGGAATGTCACGCAAGTCGATGATTGGACAATTACTGAATGTGGGCCCGTCCCAGCGGCTTACCGGGAGCCTGGCTTGTGCGGTGATTGCCGCCATGCAGGGGGCGCACATTATTCGCGTACATGACGTGAAAGAGACCGTGGAAGCGATGCGAGTCGTCGAAGCAACAAAATCAGCGAAGGAATAAAAACGCATGAGTAACCGTAAATATTTTGGCACCGATGGTATCCGCGGCAAAGTGGGTGAATCGCCGATTACCCCTGATTTTGTGCTTAAACTGGGCTGGGCCGCAGGTAAAGTGCTGGCGCGTCATGGCTCGAAAAAAATTATTATTGGCAAAGATACCCGTATTTCGGGCTATATGCTGGAATCCGCACTCGAAGCTGGCCTGGCGGCGGCAGGCTTATCCGCCGCCTTCACCGGGCCGATGCCGACCCCTGCCGTGGCTTATTTGACACGCACTTTTCGCGCTGAAGCGGGGATCGTAATTTCTGCCTCACACAACCCATTTGATGACAACGGCATTAAGTTTTTCTCCATTGAGGGCACCAAACTGCCTGATGCGGTGGAAGAAGCGATTGAGCAGGAGATGGAAAAACCGATCACCTGTGTAGAGTCTGCCGAATTAGGGCGTGCTAGCCGTATTGTCGATGCGGCCGGACGCTACATTGAATTTTGTAAAGGGACTTTTCCCGGCGAGTTGAGCCTGAATGGTTTAAAAATTGTCGTCGATTGCGCCAATGGCGCAACTTATCATATCGCGCCGAATGTGTTGCGCGAACTGGGCGCGACGGTGGTTGCCATCGGTTGTCAGCCGGATGGCGTTAACATCAATCAAGAGTGCGGCGCAACCGATGTGCGTTTGCTTCAGCAGCGAGTGTTGGCGGAAAAAGCCGATCTTGGCATGGCGTTCGATGGCGATGGCGACCGTATCATGATGGTCGATCATCTTGGCAATAAAGTCGATGGCGACCAGATTCTGTATATCATTGCGCGTGAGGGTTTACGTCAGGGGCAACTACGCGGCGGCGTCGTTGGCACGCTGATGAGTAACATGGGGCTAGAGCTGGCGTTAAAACAGTTAGGTATTCCGTTTGCGCGCGCGAAAGTCGGCGACCGTTACGTGCTGGAGAAATTGCAAGAAAAAGGCTGGCGCCTGGGCGCCGAAAACTCTGGGCACGTCATCTTGTTGGATAAAACCACCACTGGTGATGGTATCGTCGCAGGTTTGCAAGTGCTTACTGCAATTGTACGTAACCATATGAGTTTGCACGATCTGTGCAGCGGTATGAAACTGTTGCCACAAATCCTGGTCAATGTGCGCTTTAGCGGCGTTAACGATCCGCTGGAAGATGAGCAGGTTAAAGCGGTTACCGCTGAAGTTGAAAAAGAGCTACAGGGGCGCGGACGGGTATTACTGCGTAAATCGGGAACCGAACCCTTGATCCGAGTAATGGTTGAAGGCGAAGATGAGCAGCAGGTTACCGCCTTAGCGCACCGTATTGCCGACGCGGTGAAAGCGGTATAATCCGCCTGGGCGGTGCTTAGCCGCCTGATTTGTCGCTTTTTTCCGCAATCAGCATCGGCGCATAAAATTGCGCTTGCGCAGGCTGTGTGACTTAGATAGTATTCACACCCGCTTCAGGTGGGTGTTAACGACAGCATTCATCTAACTGGTTTGAAGCTATTGATGTACGGTTACCGTGCAAGGAAACAGGTTGATTATGTACGAAGCTCTTCTGGTAGTTTTCCTTCTTGTGGCGATTGGCCTGGTAGGTCTGATCATGCTGCAGCAAGGCAAAGGCGCAGATATGGGAGCCTCCTTTGGCGCAGGCGCTTCTGCGACGCTGTTCGGTTCTACAGGTTCTGGTAATTTCATGACCCGTATGACGGCGGTGTTGGCGACGCTGTTCTTCATCATCAGCTTGGTTCTGGGTAATTTGAACACCAATAAAACAACTAAAGGCAGCGAGTGGGAAAATCTGTCGCAGCCGGCGCAGTCACAACAACAGACTGCACCAGCGAAACCGGCAGCGCCGAATAGCGATATCCCGCAGTAAAGCCAGCAGTTGTAAAGCTTTCGACGCGGCAGAAAGCCGCAGTCTTAGAAGTGCCGAGGTGGTGGAATTGGTAGACACGCTACCTTGAGGTGGTAGTGCCCGATTGGGCTTACGGGTTCAAGTCCCGTCCTCGGTACCAAATCTCAGTATGACTTGCATTTTTAGCAGGTTCGGCGTAACATTCGCCACGTTTTCGGACGCGGGGTGGAGCAGCCTGGTAGCTCGTCGGGCTCATAACCCGAAGGTCGTCGGTTCAAATCCGGCCCCCGCAACCACTTTCCCTTAGAGTTCTTTTTCAAATATACTGTATGCATCAGCCGGCGCATTGACAGCGAGTTTTGAAAAAAATTCTTTTGGATTGTGTTCCGAGCCGCGTTAGCGGCATACAGGGTCCAGTCGCATTAAGCCCCGATCTTTCGGGGTTTTTTGTTATCAGGAAATTGCAATACTGGGCTATTAAGCCCTTTTTTTATGTCTTGGGGGTGGGCTTGTCCACATTAGAGCAAAAATTAACAGAGATGATTTCAGCACCGGTAGAAGCGCTTGGCTACGAACTGGTCGGTATCGAGTTCATTCGTGGTCGCACATCTACGCTGCGCATCTATATTGATAGTGAAGAAGGCATCACTGTTGACGATTGTGCTGATGTCAGCCACCAGGTAAGCGCCGTAATGGATGTTGAAGATCCGATTACCGTGGCTTACAACCTTGAAGTTTCCTCGCCGGGTCTCGACCGCCCGATGTTTACCGCTGCGCACTATACGCGTTTCACTGGCGAGGAAGTGAGCCTGGTGTTGCGTATGGCCGTACAGAACCGCCGCAAATGGCAGGGCATCATTAAATCTGTTGAGGGTGAAATGATCACGGTTACCGTCGAGGGTAACGATGAAGTATTCGCGCTGAGCAATATTCAGAAAGCGAATCTGGTCCCCCACTTTTAAAAGTTCGGATTGAGGCTAACCAGGATGAATAAAGAAATCTTAGCTGTTGTAGAAGCCGTTTCTAACGAAAAAGCCCTGCCGCGTGAGAAAATCTTCGAAGCGCTGGAGAGCGCACTGGCCACTGCGACCAAGAAAAAATACGAGCAAGAGATTGATGTGCGCGTCAGCATCGATCGTAAAAGCGGTGACTTTGATACCTTCCGCCGTTGGTTAGTGGTGGAAGAAGTGACCCAGCCGACGCGTGAAATCACGCTGGAAGCGGCGCGTTTTGAAGATGAAAGTTTCAATCCCGGTGATTTTGTTGAGGACCAGATTGAGTCGGTTAAATTTGATCGTATCACGACGCAAACCGCAAAACAGGTCATCGTGCAAAAAGTGCGCGAAGCTGAACGCGCAATGGTGGTCGATCAATTCCGTGAGCAAGAAGGCGATATCATCACCGGTGTGGTGAAAAAAGTTAACCGCGACAACATCACCCTTGATTTAGGCAATAACGCTGAAGCGGTGATTCTGCGTGAAGATATGCTACCGCGCGAAAACTTCCGTCCGGGTGACCGTATTCGCGGCGTCCTCTATGCGGTGCGTCCTGAAGCACGCGGCGCGCAACTGTTCGTTAGCCGTTCCAAACCGGAAATGTTGATTGAATTGTTCCGCATTGAAGTGCCGGAAATCGGCGAAGAAGTGATTGAGATTAAAGCGGCTGCGCGCGATCCGGGTTCCCGTGCCAAAATCGCGGTGAAAACCAATGACAAACGTATCGATCCGGTCGGTGCTTGTGTCGGTATGCGCGGTGCGCGCGTACAAGCAGTTTCTAGTGAGTTAGGCGGAGAACGTATCGATATTGTGCTGTGGGATGATAATCCAGCGCAGTTCGTGATTAACGCCATGGCGCCTGCCGATGTAGCCTCTATTGTGGTGGATGAAGATAACCACACCATGGATATCGCGGTAGAAGCGGGCAATCTGGCGCAGGCAATTGGTCGTAACGGGCAAAACGTGCGTTTAGCCTCTCAACTCAGTGGTTGGGAACTGAACGTCATGACGGTCGATGACCTCCAGGCGAAGCATCAGGCAGAAGCCCACGCGGCGATTGATGTCTTTACCAAACATCTCGACATTGATGAAGATTTCGCAACCGTGCTGGTCGAGGAAGGCTTCTCTTCTCTGGAAGAGTTGGCCTACGTTCCGATCAACGAACTGTTGCAAATTGATGGTCTGGATGAAGAAACCGTAGAAGCACTGCGTGAACGTGCGAAAAATGCGTTAACCACTCTGGCATTGGCAAAAGAAGAGAGCCTGGGCGACCGTAAACCTGCAGAAGATCTTTTGAATCTGGACGGTATGGATCGCACTTTGGCCTTTAAACTGGCGGCAAAAGGTGTTTGCACGCTGGAAGATCTGGCCGAGCAGGGTGTTGACGACCTGACGGATATCGAAGGCCTGAATGATGAGACGGCCGGCGCGCTAATTATGGCTGCGCGTAATATCTGCTGGTTCGGCGATGACGCGTAATAACAGGAAGGAACAGCATGACAGATGTAACCGTAAAATCGCTGGCCGCAGAAATTGAGACCCCGGTAGAACGCCTGGTACAGCAGTTTGCTGATGCAGGGATCCGTAAGTCTGAAACTGATTCTGTGACCCAGCAAGAGAAAGAAACCTTACTGACGCACTTGAATCGTGAACACGGCAGCGCGTCAGGTTCGAGTAAACTGACCCTGCAGCGCAAAACGCGCAGCACCTTGAATATTCCAGGCACCGGGGGTAAAAGTAAGTCGGTGCAAATCGAAGTCCGCAAAAAGCGCACCTATGTAAAAGGCGATGCTGAGGCTGAACAAGCTCAGGCAGAAGCAGAAGCGCAGGCGCAGCGTGAAGCGGAAGAACAGGCTCGCCGTGAGGCGGAAGAAAAAGCCAAACGCGAAGCCGCGGAAAAAGCGAAGCGTGAAGCCGAAGAGCAAGCGAAACGTGCGGCGGTGGAAAAAGCCAAACGTGATGCAGCGGAAAAAGATAACGTGAGCAACCATCAAACCGACGAAGTAACCCGGGCAACACAGTCAGATAAAGCCCGACGCGAAGCGGAAGCCGCAGAGCTGAAGCGCAAAGCCGAAGAAGAAGCACGTCGTAAGCTCGAAGAGAATGCGAAGCGTGTTGCAGAAGAGGCACGCAAAATGGCTGAAGAAAAAGCAAAAGATTGGGAAGCGGCGCCTGCCGAGGCGGAAGACTCTACCGATTACCACGTAACCACCTCTCAGCACGCCCGCCAGGCAGAAGATGAAAATGACCGCGAAGTTGAAGGCGGTCGTGGACGCGTTCGTACCACCAAAGCGGCGCGCCCGAAAAAAGGCAATAAACATTCTGAAGCGAAAACCGATCGTGAAGAAGCCCGTGCGGCAATTCGCGGCGGCAAAGGCGGTAAGCATCGCAAGCCGAGCTCATTGCAACAAGGCTTCAACAAACCTGCGCAAGTGGTTAACCGCGATGTGGTGATTGGTGAAACTATCACCGTAGCCGAACTCGCCAATAAAATGGCCGTGAAAGGCTCGCAGGTTATCAAAGCGATGATGAAGATGGGCGCGATGGCGACCATTAACCAAGTTATCGATCAGGAAACCGCTCAGTTGGTCGCGGAAGAGATGGGCCACAAAGTGACCCTGCGCCGTGAGAACGAGCTGGAAGAAGCGGTAATGAGCGATCGTGATACCGGCGCTGCCGTGGAATCTCGCGCTCCGGTTGTTACTATCATGGGTCACGTTGACCACGGTAAAACCTCGCTGCTGGATTACATCCGCTCAACCAAAATCGCTTCTGGCGAAGCTGGCGGCATTACTCAGCATATCGGTGCTTATCACGTTGAAACTGATAACGGTATGGTGACCTTCCTTGATACCCCGGGCCACGCCGCGTTTACCGCAATGCGTGCGCGTGGTGCGCAGGCGACGGATATCGTTATTCTGGTGGTTGCCGCTGATGATGGCGTGATGCCACAAACTATCGAAGCTATCCAGCATGCGAAAGCGGCCGGTGTGCCGGTAGTGGTAGCGGTGAACAAGGTGGATAAACCTGAAGCCGATCCAGATCGCGTTAAAAATGAATTGACCCAGTACGGCATCATCCCGGAAGAGTGGGGCGGCGAAAATATGTTCGTTAACGTATCGGCTAAAGCCGGTACCGGTATTGACGATCTGTTGAACGCAATCCTGCTGCAGGCGGAAGTGTTGGAACTGACCGCTATTCGTAAAGGGATGGCAAGCGGCGTGGTTATCGAATCCTTCCTGGATAAAGGTCGTGGTCCGGTTGCAACGGTGCTGGTGCGTGAAGGTACGCTGAATAAAGGCGATATCGTACTGTGTGGCTTTGAATATGGCCGTGTTCGCGCAATGCGTGACGAACTGGGGCATGAAGTGTTAACCGCCGGTCCGTCTATCCCGGTTGAAATTCTTGGCCTGTCCGGCGTTCCTGCCGCAGGTGATGAAGCGACCGTGGTGCGTGACGAGAAAAAAGCGCGTGAAGTGGCGCTGTATCGTCAGGGCAAATTCCGCGAAGTTAAACTGGCGCGCCAACAGAAATCTAAACTGGAAAACATGTTCGCTAACATGAGTGAAGGTGAAGTTTCTGAATTGAACATCGTGCTGAAAGCCGACGTTCAGGGCTCTGTTGAAGCGATTTCCGATTCGTTACTGAAACTGTCTACCGATGAAGTGAAAGTGAAAATTGTCGGTTCCGGCGTAGGCGGGATCACCGAAACAGATGCAACGCTGGCTGCAGCCTCTAACGCCATCCTGCTCGGCTTTAACGTGCGTGCCGATGCTTCGGCTCGTCGCGTGATTGAAGCGGAAAGTCTGGATCTGCGTTACTACTCCGTCATCTATAATCTGATTGACGAAGTTAAAGCGGCAATGAGCGGTATGCTGGCACCGGAATACAAACAGCAAATTATCGGCCTTGCCGAAGTTCGCGATGTGTTCAAATCGCCGAAATTTGGTGCGATTGCCGGTTGTATGGTGACCGAAGGTATCGTCAAACGTCACAACCCAATCCGCGTGCTGCGTGACAACGTGGTTATCTATGAAGGCGAGCTGGAGTCACTGCGTCGCTTTAAAGATGATGTTAACGAAGTCCGTAATGGGATGGAATGTGGTATCGGCGTGAAGAACTACAACGATGTTCGTGCTGGCGATAGCATCGAAGTGTTCGAAGTGATCGAGATTAAGCGTACCATCGCTTAATGTTCGCACCACGCGTGACTATTTTGGGAGGCCTGCGTGCCTCCCGAATTATTTGGAGAGTATGACTATGGCGAAAGAGTTTGGTCGCCCGCAGCGTGTCTCGCAGGAGTTGCAGAAAGAGATCGCGATTATTTTACAACGTGAGATTAAAGATCCGCGCCTGGGCATGATGGTAACCGTGTCTGGCGTCGACGTATCCCGCGATTTAGCCTATGCCAAAGTGTTCGTCACCTTCCTTAATGATAAGGATGAAGACGCGATTAAGGCGGGCCTGCGCGCATTGGGCGACGCATCTGGTTATATCCGCACTCTACTGGGTAAAGCCATGCGCCTGCGTATCGTGCCGGAGTTGACCTTCTTCTACGATAATTCGCTGGTTGAAGGGATGCGGATGTCAAACCTTGTCACTAACGTAGTGAGAAACGACGCCGAGCGTCGCGGTACTGCGGAAGAGGACAAGGAGGAAGAGTAATGAGTCGCCCTCGTCGTCGTGGACGTGATATTCATGGCGTGTTGTTATTGGATAAACCTCAGGGCCTGTCCAGTAATGACGCGTTGCAGAAAGTGAAACGTCTGTTTAACGCCAATAGAGCCGGGCATACCGGCGCGCTTGATCCACTGGCGACCGGTATGTTGCCGATTTGCCTTGGCGAAGCCACTAAGTTTTCCCGTTACTTGCTTGACTCAGATAAACGTTATCGCGTAATTGCGCGCCTTGGGCAGCGTACCGATACCTCTGATGCTGACGGTGCGGTGATTCAGACGCGTCCTTTGCAGTTTACCAGCCAGCAGTTGGAGCAGGCGCTGGAGAGTTTCCGGGGCGAAACTCTGCAGGTTCCCTCGATGTATTCAGCGCTGAAACACCAGGGGCGCCCGCTGTATGAATATGCGCGTCAGGGCATTGAAGTACCGCGCGAGGCGCGCAGCATCGTGGTGTATGAGTTGCAATTTATTCGCCAGCAACAGGATGAGCTGGAGCTGGAAATCCACTGTTCGAAGGGAACCTATATCCGCACCATCATTGATGATCTCGGCGAAAAGTTAGGCTGCGGCGCGCATGTAATTATGTTACGTCGTCTGCAAGTGGCTACCTATCCGCTAGAACGCATGATCACGCTGGAGGCGTTAAATGCGTTGGCGGCGGAGGCCAGCGAGCAGGGGCTCGCGCCGGGTGAGAAGTTGGACGCATTGCTAATGCCGATGGATAGTCCGGCCGCTGCTTTTCCTGAAACGAATCTATCTGGCGTGGTCGCCGCCTATTTCAGGCAAGGCCAGCCGGTACAGGCCGCCGGGTTACCGTTAACAGGTTTGGTGCGAGTAACCGAAGGCGATGAACGCAAGTTTATCGGTATGGCGGAGATTGATGATGCCGGGCGTCTGGCGCCGCGTCGCCTGGTGGTTGAATATTCTGATTGAGTCATTTGCCATCGCATCTGGCTGAGAGTAGAATAATGCGGCTTTACATGGGGTCGCTGAATTAGAGATCGGCACCCTTACATTCATTTAAATTTTGGAGTTTTACTATGTCTCTAAGCGTAGAAGCTAAAGCAGAGATCGTTGCTAAATATGGTCGTGGCGCTAATGACAGCGGTTCTACTGAAGTTCAGGTAGCCCTGCTGACTGCTCAGATTAACCACCTGCAAGGTCACTTTTCTGAGCACAAAAAAGACCACCACAGCCGTCGCGGTCTGCTGCGCATGGTATCCCAGCGTCGTAAATTGCTGGACTACCTGAAGCGTAAAGACGTTGCACGTTACACCAGCCTGATCGAAAGCCTGGGTCTGCGTCGCTAAGTCTGAAGAATCTGTTCAACGGGGCGATTGCGTTAACCTGCAAAAAAACATCACTGAAGAACAGATTTGTGCGAGTTTCGCTAAAAAGGGGCCTTTGAGGCCCCTTTTTTCAAGCAGGCGGCAGCAATCCTGCACAATTTAATGTATTGTTGCTGAGTGTGATCTTCAGTTGCAGAGGTTCGCGCGGCTAATGAGAGGCTTTATCCTCCATGAGAGAGAGGAGTAAAGGTTGTCATTAGTCGCGAGGATGCAAATGAAGGTTAAAAATCCACAGTTGGTGCGTTTTTACGCGCTGGCTAAGCGTTAAGGATATTATTTTGCTGAACCCGATCGTACGTAAATTTCAATATGGTCAGCATACCGTAACATTAGAAACCGGTATGATGGCGCGCCAGGCAACGGCTGCCGTAATGGTAAGCATGGACGACACCGCTGTGTTCGTTACCGTTGTTGGTCAGAAAAAAGCGAAACCCGGCCAGGATTTTTTCCCGCTGACCGTTAACTATCAAGAACGTACCTATGCCGCTGGCCGTATCCCGGGCAGCTTCTTCCGTCGTGAAGGCCGTCCGAGCGAAGGCGAAACGCTGATCGCGCGTTTGATTGACCGTCCGGTTCGTCCGCTGTTCCCGGAAGGCTTTGTCAATGAAGTGCAAGTTATCGCCACTGTGGTATCGGTAAACCCACAGGTTAACCCGGATATCGTGGCGATGATCGGCGCTTCTGCGGCGCTGAGTCTGTCTGGTATTCCGTTTAACGGTCCGATTGGTTCCGCACGCGTCGGTTATATCAATGACCAGTATGTACTGAACCCGACCGTTGATGAAATTAAGCAAAGCAAACTGGATCTGGTGGTTGCCGGTACGCAGGGCGCGGTGCTGATGGTGGAATCTGAAGCGGACGTGCTGAGCGAAGAGCAAATGCTCGGCGCAGTGGTGTTCGGTCACGAGCAGCAGCAGGTGGTTATTGAGAACATTAACTCGCTGGTAGCCGAAGCGGGCAAACCGCGTTGGGAATGGCAGCCAGAGGCCGTGAATCAAACGCTGCATTCGCGTATTGCCGCATTGGCGGAATCGCGTTTGAGCGATGCTTATCGCATCACGGAAAAACAAGAGCGTTACGCTCAGGTTGATGTTATTAAATCCGAAACCATCGCCGCCCTGTTGGCGGAGGATGCGTCTCTGGATGACGCTGAAATCAGCGATATTCTGCACGCGATTGAAAAGAACGTGGTTCGTACCCGTGTTCTGAATGGCGAGCCGCGTATTGATGGCCGCGAAAAGGATATGATCCGTGGCCTGGATGTGCGTACTGGCGTGTTGCCGCGTACTCATGGTTCCGCGCTGTTTACGCGTGGCGAAACGCAAGCATTAGTGACCGCGACGCTGGGCACCGCGCGTGATGCGCAGAACCTGGATGAGCTGTTAGGCGAACGTACTGACAACTTCCTGTTCCACTACAACTTCCCTCCGTATTCCGTTGGTGAAACCGGGATGGTAGGGTCGCCGAAGCGTCGTGAAATTGGTCACGGCCGTCTGGCGAAACGTGGCGTATTGGCGATGATGCCGAAACTGGAAGAATTTCCGTACACCGTACGTGTGGTATCGGAAATTACTGAGTCCAACGGTTCCTCTTCAATGGCTTCGGTGTGCGGCGCTTCTTTGGCGCTGATGGATGCCGGTGTGCCGATCAAAGCCGCCGTGGCGGGTATCGCAATGGGTCTGGTCAAAGAGGGCGACAAATACGTCGTGCTGTCTGATATTCTCGGCGACGAAGACCACCTCGGCGATATGGACTTTAAAGTAGCTGGTAGCCGTGATGGGATTACCGCGCTGCAGATGGATATCAAAATCGAAGGTATCACGCGCGAAATCATGCAGGTTGCGCTGAATCAGGCGAAGGGTGCGCGTATGCATATCCTGGGCGTGATGGAGCAGGCGATCAGCACGCCGCGTGGCGATATCTCTGAGTTTGCGCCGCGTATTCATACCATTAAGATCAATCCGGACAAGATCAAAGATGTGATTGGTAAAGGTGGTTCGGTCATCCGTGCGTTGACTGAAGAAACCGGCACCACCATTGAGATCGAAGACGACGGTACGGTGAAAATCGCCGCAACCGACGGTGATAAAGCGAAGCATGCGATTCGTCGTATCGAAGAAATCACCGCTGAGATCGAAGTGGGACGTATCTATAACGGTAAAGTAACCCGTATCGTTGATTTCGGTGCCTTTGTGGCTATCGGCGGCGGTAAAGAGGGCCTGGTACATATTTCTCAGATCGCAGACAAACGCGTTGAGAAAGTGACTGACTATCTGCAAATGGGTCAGGAAGTACCGGTCAAGGTACTGGAAGTAGATCGTCAGGGACGCGTTCGTTTAAGCATCAAAGAAGCGACAGAGCAAACCCAGCCGGAAGCAGCGGCTGTGGTTAATCCTGAAGCGGAGTAAGCGTTAGATCACTGGTTCTCCCCCATTGTGAGGGGAGAACAGTTTCATCGCGAGGTCAGGATACCTTGTGCAGGACAGGCGGATGGCAGGATGTTCATCCCAATGTTGGTATTCGGGAGTGGGAAATGAAGCCTTTTTTGCGCTGGTGTTTCGTTGCGACAGCTCTAACGCTGGCAGGATGCAGCAACTCGGATTGGCGTAAGAACAACGTGATGGCAGTTCCTCTGCAGCCGACACTGCAACAGGAAGTGATCCTGGCACGCATGGAACAAATTCTTGCCAGTCGCGCCCTGACCGATGATGAACGCGCACAGCTATTATATGAGCGCGGAGTGTTGTATGATAGTTTAGGTTTGCGGGCACTGGCGCGAAACGATTTTTCGCAAGCGCTATCCATCAGACCGGATATGCCTGAAGTATTCAATTACTTAGGCATATATTTAACGCAGGCGGGCAACTTTGATGCCGCCTATGAAGCGTTTGATTCTGTACTTGAGCTTGATCCAACTTACAACTATGCGCATTTAAACCGTGGTATCGCCCTCTATTACGGCGGTCGATACAAGTTAGCGCAAGATGATCTGCTGGCGTTTTATCAAGACGATCCTAACGATCCTTTCCGTAGCCTATGGCTATATCTCGCCGAACGCGAGATAGATGCCGACAAAGCGAAAGTCGCGCTGAAACAGCGTTATGACAAAGCGGCAAGAGATCAATGGGGATGGAATATTGTCGAGTTCTACCTGGGCGACATCAGTGAAAAAACGCTGATGGAACGTCTCAAGGCGGACGCAACGGATAACACCTCGCTCGCTGAACATCTCAGTGAAACTAACTTCTATTTAGGTAAGTACTACCTAAGTCTGGGGGAGAAGGACGACGCGGAAGCGTTGTTCAAACTGGCGGTCGCAAACAACGTAAATAATTTCGTTGAGCACCGATACGCATTGTTGGAACTGGCGCTGTTAGGCCAGTCGCAAGACGATCTGACAGAATCTGACCAGCAATAGCTGACGAACAATTTTAGCCCATTTTTTTAAAAGTCATCGCCTTACCGGGTGAGGGCCTTTTTGTTCGTCGAATCATCTAATTTGAGCCGGTTCACACTTTTCAATGAAAATGACTGAATATTTTCACGACGAGTTATGTAGACTGGCCGCCGCAATCTAAGAGGCACGTGTACTACATGACTGATATCCAAACCACTTTTGCTGACCTTGGCCTGAACGCCGACATCCTCGAATCACTGAACGGTATGGGCTACGTTAAGCCATCCCCAATCCAGGCTGAGTGTATTCCTCACCTGCTGGCGGGCCGTGATGTGTTAGGTATGGCGCAGACCGGGAGTGGTAAAACCGCAGCTTTCTCGCTGCCGCTGTTAAACAACATTGACCCTGCGGTCAAGGCACCGCAAATTCTGGTGCTGGCCCCAACTCGCGAACTCGCGGTTCAGGTAGCTGAAGCCGTGACCGAATTCTCTAAACATATGCGCGGCCTGAACGTCGTGGCCCTGTATGGCGGCCAACGTTATGACGTGCAACTACGCGCTCTGCGCCAAGGCCCACAGGTTGTGGTTGGTACGCCTGGCCGCTTGCTGGACCATTTGAAACGCGGCACGCTGGATCTCTCTAGCCTGCGCGGTTTAGTGCTGGATGAAGCAGACGAAATGTTACGTATGGGCTTCATCGAAGACGTTGAAACCATCATGGCGCAGATCCCGGAAGGTCATCAGACCGCGCTGTTTTCAGCGACCATGCCGGAAGCTATTCGTCGTATTACCAAACGCTTTATGAAAGATCCGCAGGAAGTGCGGATCCAATCGAGCCTGACCACGCGTCCGGACATTAGCCAGAGCTACTGGACCGCTTACGGTCGTAAAACAGATGCGCTGACTCGTTTCCTCGAAGCGGAAGATTTTGATGCGGCGATTATTTTCGTGCGTACCAAAAACGCAACCATGGAAGTGGCGGAAGCATTGGAGCGTAGCGGTTATAACAGCGCCGCGCTGAATGGTGACATGAACCAGGCGCTGCGTGAGCAGACCCTGGAGCGCTTGAAAGATGGTCGTCTGGATATTCTGATCGCGACAGACGTGGCGGCTCGTGGTCTTGACGTTGAGCGTATTAGCTTGGTTGTTAACTACGATATCCCGATGGATGCGGAATCATATGTTCACCGTATTGGCCGTACCGGTCGTGCGGGGCGCGCAGGCCGTGCGTTGCTGTTCGTTGAGAACCGCGAGCGTCGTCTGCTGCGTAACATTGAACGCACCATGAAGCTGACGATTCCTGAAGTGGAATTGCCCAATGCAGAACTACTGAGTCAGCGTCGCTTGGCTAAGTTTGCTGGTAAAGTTCAGCAACAACTGGAAAGCAGCGATCTTGATCAGTACCGCGCGCTGTTAGCTAAGCTGCAACCGGAAGATGAACTGGATATGGAAACGCTGGCTGCCGCATTGCTGAAAATGGCGCAAGGCGAACGTCCGCTGATCCTGCCGCCGGATCCGGCTCCGCGTCCGCGTCGTGAATTCCGCGAGCGTGATGATCGTCGTGGCGATCGTCCGGAGCGTGGCGCACGTGATGGCGACCGTCCACGTCGTGAGCGCCGTGAAGTTGGCGATATGGAACTGTATCGTATCGAAGTGGGCCGTGATGACGGTGTTGAAGTTCGTCACATCGTCGGCGCGATTGCCAACGAAGGCGACATCAGCAGCCGCTACATCGGTAACATTAAGCTGTTTGCATCGCATTCGACCATTGAGCTGCCGAAAGGCATGCCGGGCGATATCCTGCAACACTTTACCCGCACGCGTATTCTCAACAAGCCGATGAATATGCAACTGTTGGGTGACGCGCAGCCGCGTGAACGCGGAGCAGAGCGTCGTCCGGCTGCGGGCGGACGCGGCGGTTTCTCCGGCGAGCGTCGTGAAGGTGGCCGTCGTTTTAGCAACGATCGTAACGATCGCGGCGGCGAACGTCGTGGCGGTGGTTTCAACCGTGATGGCGGTAACCGTGGCCCGCGTCGTGATGAAGGCGGCAACGCGCCGACCCGTCGTCGTGATGCGTAATCGCCAGCATTAAGTAAGTAGAAAAAAACCAGCCGTCCGGCTGGTTTTTTTATTATCTGTAACGGACGATCTTTATCGTTTAACGACCACCAGTAATCAGCACCCGCTCACCGCTCACATAAGCCGACTCATCCGATGCCAGAAACAACGCGACACGCGCCACATCTTCCGGTATGCCAAAGCGCCCAAGCGGTGTGGCTGCCAGCAGCTTAGCCTTTAACTCAGGATTAATCGCTTTAGTGGCTAACAACCCTTCGGTGAGAATACAGCCCGGCGCCAGAGCGTTAACGCGAATATTCCTTCCTCCCAATTCACGCGCCAGCCCTTGGGTTAACGTATCAATAGCTCCTTTAGTGGATGCCCATAATGTCATTCCCACCGTTGCGTCCTGGCTATCCAGCGCGCTCAGGTTAATGATACAACCGCCGCGATCGCCAAATGCACGGGCCGCCTGCTGGCACATCAACATCGTCCCCAATACATTTACCGCGAAAGCGCGCTGCATCTGCGCTTCCGTCATCGTCTCAAAGGGGCCGTAATGAAAGATACCGGCATTATTCACCACGATATCCAGCGCCCCATAACGCTCCAGCGTGACGGAAACCAGGCGTTTCACTTCATCCGCGCGTGAAATATCGGCCTGCACCGCAATCGCTTCGCCGCCCATCCCTTCGATATCGCTAACCACATCCGCTGCGCCGACCTCATCGGATAAATAATTCACTACGACGCGTGCCCCGACGGAGGCGAAGTAGATAGCGATACCCGCACCGATACCTTTTGAGGCGCCGGTCACTAACGCAATCTTGCCTTCAAGTGCTTTCATCATGCTCCTCCTGACCCGGTTTAGCGGCTTGGTGTCTTTAACAAAATATGCTATTTATTGCCCATCAGGAGTTAGCGCAATCCTGCAAGCTTTTTGCACAATCCTCCAAATCTGGCCGCCGCTTATTCTTTCCCGCCGCGGCTTGCGTAGAATGAAATATCCCTTTCCTCCAACCTCTACGGGCTTTCTCAATGAATCCATCGTGTTCGCAATGGCAAGAACTGGTCAGCCTGGTAGGCCGGTTTATTACCGAAGATGGCCGGAAAAATACGGCGATTGATTTTCTCTCGTTTGGGCGTAGTTCCGAGCCTGCGCATCCGGTCTATGTATCGCAATGGGCTAGCTTCGCGTTGATGGCGCAGGGCAGTAAAACCATTCGGCTGAGCGATGAGCTGTATCACTATGGGCCGGGGGATTTATTGCTGGCAACGATGAACATGCCGGTACGCTCATGCCTGACCAGCGCCACGCCGGAAAAGCCTAACTTGGGTGTGGTTATCTCGATCAATGAAGAGCGTCTACACGCGTATTTGGACAAACTGCGCCTGAATGAAACGCTGCCGCTAGGGAAAACCGAGCGAGGGATTACCGTGAATAAAGTCTCAATGGAACTGCTGGATGCGGTACTGCGGTTGATCAAACTGCTGGAGCGTCCACAGGATATTCCCGCGCTGGCGCCGTTGATCGAGCAGGAAATATTTTATCGGCTGCTAACCGGGCCTGAGGGCTCCCGCTTGTTAAATATGATCATGACCGAGCGGCCAGGTAACAAAGTGGCGAAGGCCGCGCGCTGGCTACGGGAGAATTTCCATCAGCCGCTGAAAGTTGAACGCCTGGCAAGTAGCGTCGGCATGAGTATCTCTTCGCTGCATCACCATTTCAAAGCAGTCACCGCAATGACGCCGATGCAATACCAGAAACAGTTACGGCTAAACGAGGCGCGACGCCTTATGTTACTAGAAAGGGTGGATGCCGGTACCGCCGGTTACCGCGTGGGATACCAAAGCGCCTCGCAATTTAGCCGCGAATACAGTCGCTTTTACGGCGCTTCACCGGCGCGCGACATCAAAATGTTGGCGGTCGAGGCCGGGACGAATCGCCCCGGCCAGTGATTACATTTCGCTGGCGGCCTGGGCGGCTAACTCGAAGGAGTGTAAACGCGCTTCGCGATCGAATATCTGGCCATTGATCATGACTTCATCAGCCTGTGTTTCACGAATCAATGCAGACAGACCCTGACGCACTTTCTCTTTATCGCCCACCACGGACATACTGAGCGCCTGCTGTACGCCGTATTGTTCAGAAGGCGACCAGATATTATCCATATTCTCCACCGGTGCGGGCAGCGGCCCCGGTTTACCTTGGCGCAGATTAATAAACTGCTGCTGCATAGAGGTAAATAAGAAACGTGCGTCGCGATCGCTATCGGCGGCGACCACGTTAATACACACCATGGCATACGGCTTTTCTAAACGCGCGGAGGGCTGGAAGTTGCTGCGATACAGGTGTAGTGCCTGGAAGAGCATATCCGGCGCGAAATGGGAGGCGAAGGAGAAAGGCAGGCCAAGCTGCGCCGCCAACTGAGCGCTGTACAGGCTGGAGCCCAGCAACCAAACCGGAATCTTAAGCCCTAAGCCAGGCACCGGCTGCACCGGGAATGGTTCACCGTCTTCGGCATCAAACCAACGGATCAACTCTGCGACATCATCCGGAAAACTGTCCGGCTGGCCGTTACTCAGATGGCGCCGCAATGCCATCATGGTTCGCTGATCGGAACCCGGCGCGCGGCCCAGCCCCAAATCAATACGCCCCGGATAGAGCGACTCCAGCGTACCGAACTGTTCAGCAATCACCAGTGGCGCATGGTTTGGCAGCATCACACCGCCGGAACCGAGATGCAGCGTCGTGGTATGAGCCGCCAGATAGCCGATCAGCACCGAGGTAGCGGCGCTGGCGATACCCGTCATATTATGGTGTTCTGCTAGCCAGTAGCGGTGATACCCAAGCTTTTCCGCTAGCTGAGCCAGCGACAGCGAAGTTTGAAAGGCCTCCCGGGCAGAAGAACCTTGTGGAATCGGCGCCAGGTCAAGCACCGAAATCGGAACGGTTTTTTTCTCAGACATATCGACTCACTTGTTCGTCTGTGCTGGCAGGCGAATAGCTTCGCCTGCTAATGATGCACCTCAGTATTGCCGATCATTACCCATAATAAAACTGCATTTATTTTTAGGGTTTTTATTTAACAAACGTTAATTAAAGTTAGTTTGGCTGTAATGCCAGGCCAGCAATATTGTGCCAATACCCATTACAATCATTACGTTGCGCCATCATGAGCGGCGTTTTTCCCTGCTCATTCGCGCGGAAACGGTCAATCATGGTCAACGTTTGCGGCGTTTCCGGCGACAAGCGAATGATGTCCACCAAACCCTGCATACCAATAAGATCGTTACCCAAGTTATAGCAGTAGCCGCTCATGGTTTGGATACCGTTTAGCACGAACACTTGCTGATTTTCTTGTGACAGCACCCGGCGCCCTTGTGGATAGCGAATACAACAGGTTTCACATTCATCTTTTGGGCGGTTTTCCGAACGCGCGGTAAAGCAGCGCGCAGAGTAAGCTAACGGTAAATAGCCATAGCTAAAGACTTCCACTTCAAACTGTCGACGTATTCCCAGCTCATCACATTGGCGCAACACGTTAACCAGCCAATCGCGTGACAGCTCAACCGGCATACACCAGCGCATCATGCCCTGTTTCAACAGTAGGCGTAGTGTGACCGCGTTATAGCAGTTCAACGCATGCCCGGCGACAAAGGGTAAGGTTTTTTCCGCCGCCATATTGACGGTGCCGAAATCATTCGCTTCAATCAGAAATTCGCCGTTATCGACAAAGCGCTTAATTTCACTCAGTTCTGACGGCGATTGCACCAGCGACAACGTGCTAAGCACTACTTGCTTGCCGCTACCGGCCAACTGGCGCGCAATCTCAAGCCAGTCGCCAAATTTGGTGGCGCGCCGTTTACTGCAAACCGCCTCACCGAGATAAATTACATCAGCACTGCTGGAAGCCGCCGCTTGATAAAAGTTCTCTAACTCACTCTTCGGCCAGTACCATAACACTGGCCCTAATGCATATTTCATTGCCTTTCCTACTGCCATTTGCGATGGTAAGCGCCGAGCGTGGTCTGGGTGCCTTCTGACAGCGCGCCCAATTCTGTCATCCAATTTTGCTGTACGTTAAAGTGCGCCGGATCGCTAGCACAACGATCGATCGCCTGACGCCAAATCTTCGCCACTTGCGCCACATAAGCCGGACTACGCTGGCGGCCTTCAATTTTTACCGAAGCGATATTGGCCTGCATTAGCTCGGGCAGGAGTTCGAGGGTATTCAGGCTGGTCGGTTCTTCGAGCACGTGGTAACGATTGCCGTCCACCTGATAACGCCCTTTACAGAGCGTGGGATAGCCCGCATTTTCTCCGGCATCGTAGCGATCAATCAGTACCTCATTGAGCCGCGACTCCAGGCCGTGCGGCGTCTGTTGCCAACGCACAAAACGCGCCGGTGAGCAGGCGCCCACTGTGTTGGGCGACTCCCCGGTCAGCCACGAAGAGAGATAGCAACGCCCCTCTGCCATAATGCACAGGCTACCGAAGGCGAAAACTTCCAGCGGAACCGGCGTCACGCGCGCCAACTGACGCACCTGATGGATTGATAGCACCCGCGGCAATACCACGCGTGCAACGCCAAAATGCCGCTGATAAAATTTTACCGCCTCCAAATTGGTAGCTGAGGCTTGAACGGAAACATGGCGTTCAATGTGTGGATAGCGCTCGGCGGCATATTCAAGCATCGCTAAATCGGCCAGAATCAACGCATCGGCGCCGATGTCCGCCGCGCGGTCAACGGCATTTTGCCAGCGAATATAACCATCGGGATGTGCAAAAGTGTTAATGGCGATATGGAGTTTACGCCGGTGTTGATGCACAAAACGCGATGCCTCCTGCAGGCGCTTATCCGTAAAGTTTAGCCCGGCGAAGTGGCGGGCATTGGTATCATCTTTCAGGCCAATGTAGACAGCATCCGCACCGTTCTCGATGGCTGTCTTTAGGGCGGGGAGGTTTCCCGCAGGGCAAAGAAGTTCCATGATTTCTCTCAGGAATGGCTGATAACAGCCCCCGAGTGTAGACAAGCTGCTGACGACAAATTTTGATTTAAGGCAGCGAATGGCGTATTGATCGGGTAGCAGGAAGTAATTGACCTTACCTTCGCACATTTTGTTGATCCAACTTGTCCGATGACTTTTCCTGGTGTGGCAAAATAGCCGAAATTTTTCGTAAGGAGTGAAGAACTGTGTTGAACCAGCTTCGTGCGCAATGCGTTAGCAAAGGCCCGGCAATGTTGCGATTTCCGTTGCGGCTGACCCCTTTCACGGTAAAAAAAGTGGTGCTGCAACAACTCCTGAATTGGCAATTTCGTCATGCGGTAGAAGAAGGTGAGTTAGACTTTTTAACCGGTCGCTGGCTGGGCGTGGAGATCACCGATCTGGCACTCAACTGGGCGGTCAGTCTGGATGACGAAGGGCGGTTACAGGTCGCCCTCCGTGAGCAGGCGGATGTCTGGTTTCGCGGCAATGCCAATGATTTAGTGTTGGTCGCGGCGCGCAAAGTGGATCCGGATACGTTATTTTTTCAGCGTCGTTTAGTGATCGAAGGCGACACGGAGCTGGGGCTGGAAGTGAAAAATTTGATGGATGCGATTGACCTGGATGCCATGCCGGGGCCTTTGCGCATCGGATTATTGCAATTGGCTGATTTTGTTGAGGCCGGATTGAATGAGGACGCGATATCCCAAGGGAATCGCGCAGGTGAGTCATGTTAATTCGTACGGAAATAGGGGTTGATGCCGCAGGTATCGATAGCCTGCTACGCCGCTGCTTTGCCACCGGCGCGGAAGCGGATTTAGTGCATCAACTACGTGAAGACGGTCAACTGACCCTTGGCGTGGTAGCCACCGATGATGAAGGTCAGGTCTTGGGATACGCGGCTTTCAGTCCGGTCACCTTGCAGGATGAAGATCGGGGATGGGTGGGGCTAGCGCCGCTGGCGGTTGATGAAAGCGTTCGTCAGCAGGGGATTGCCCGGCAATTGGTGTATGAAGGGTTGGACTCGCTGAACGAATTTGGCTATGCCGCCGTGGTGGCGTTGGGCGACCCGGCGCTGTTTGGGCGCTTTGGTTTTTCCCCCGCCGCGCGTCATCAACTGCATTGTAAGTGGCCCGGCACCGAGGCGGCTTTCCAGGTGCATAAACTGGCCGATAATGCTTTTGAGGGTGCCAGCGGTTTAGTGGAGTATAGCGCGCACTTTAATCGTTTCGATTAGCTAACCACGTCTCCAGTGAAACCGGCTGTTGCTCAATCAGCCGAAGCTTCTCCCGGCGCGTTAGCTGTTTCACCTGATATTCCAGCCGGGATGCGCTGGCGCGATCGCCCGCCTCACAGCTAAACAGCAGATGTAAAGGCCCCTTACCGCGCAGCGCCTTGGCGCCTTTACCGCTCTGATGCTGCTGAAACCGCCGGGCAATATCATTTGTAATGCCGGTATAGAGCGCGCCTGCAGCGGTACTCAGGATATAAAGCCGCCAGCTTGCAATGCCCGCCTTCTCCATCTTGTTTCCCGTCGTTTTGGTTTCGGGCATTCTAACGGTATTCAAAACTGTGTGCCATATGGCACAGTATTGCCTTTACCTCCCGGCGGAGAGCGCTATTTTGTCCGATCTGAACCACATTCTGGGTTATCTCAAAAAACAGCATGTCCTTTCGCTCTGTGGGCGCAGTGAGGACGATCTATGGTGCGCCAACTGCTTTTACGTGTTTAATCAGCAACAGATGGCGTTTTGGATCATGAGTGAAACGCATACCCGGCACGGTGAGTTGTTGGTTGCCGATCCGCGCGTGGCGGGCACGGTTAACGGGCAGACACGCACCGTCATGTTGATTAAGGGCGTCCAGTACCGTGGGCGAGCGTCTCTCCTGCAGGGCGCGCAGGAAAGTGAGGCGCGAGCAGCCTATTGCCGCCGCTTTCCGGTGGCGCGCAGCGCATCCGCGCCGTTATGGGCGATTTCGCTGGATGAGCTAAAAATGACCGATAACACGCTGGGGTTTGGCAAAAAAATGATCTGGCGGCGCGAAGCTGGCCCGGCAGAGCCAGCTTGCTGAGGCGCGAGGATTAGGTCGTCGCGTTTAGGATACGTAATGATTCGCGGTTAAAGGCGGGGAGATCATCAGGGGTTCGGCTAGTGACCAGTTTGTCGTCATCTACCACGACTTCTTTATCATAAAAATCAGCGCCCGCATTTTTGAGATCAATCGCAATGGCTTTTACGCAGGTCATTTTGCGACCGCGCACGCCGTTCGCGCTAATCAATAATTGTGGGCCATGGCAAATGGCGAATATCGGTTTGCCGCTGGCGACAAAGGTTTTGGTAAAATTGACGAAGCGATCGTCACCACGCAGGCTATCCGGCGAGTGCCCGCCTGGTAGTAGCAAGGCGTCAAATTCAGCAGGGTCGACATCATCAATGCCTTTATCAATCTTAACCTGCGCTTCACCTTGCTTACCGGTCACGGTTTTACCGGCCTGTACATCAATGGTCACCACTTGATGGCCCGCCTGAGTATACGCTTGTGCCGGAGAGGTAAATTCAGAGTCTTCAAATTCATCGGTTATTAGTACCGCAACTTTCTTGCTCATTTTTCCTCCTGGTTGTCCGGGGTTACGGTTTAAGTCTGGTTGAGTATGCTAAGAATGCAACGTCATGCCACGGATTTATCTGGTAAATAGATAATAAACAGCGGGTTGGTTAGGCTGTCGGTGGTAACAAGCTGTGTCTATCCCCGGAAAAAAGGGGGGGGTGCCGAAAGGAATCGCGGTAAAACGTAAACCGGGTCGCAGTGACGAATAAAAAATTCGTGTACTATCGCACTCTATCGCCGGTTCTCCACCGGGTCGTTATTCAGGTTGAATACGGACGCTAATCATGTCGCAACTTACCTCTTCTCGCACCGGGCTGGCGCGCATTGCCTGGTGGAAGCCGCTGCTCTTTTTGGTGGTAGTGGTCGCCGGTCTTTGGTATGTCAAATGGCAACCCTATTATGGCAAAGCCTTCAGCGCCGCTGAAACGCACAGTATTGGTAAATCTATCCTCGCTAATCCGGCGGCGCATCCCTTTCGCGCAGCCTGGGATTATGCGCTGATCTATTTTCTCGCCGTCTGGAAAGCGGCGGTGCTTGGCGTCATTTTGGGCTCATTGGTGCAGGTTTTGATACCGCGTAACTGGTTACTAAAAACGTTAGGATCACGGCGGTTTTCTTCTACGTTGTTCGCAACAGTGCTTTCATTGCCCGGCATGATGTGCACCTGCTGCGCGGCGCCAGTAGCGGCGGGGATGCGTAAATCATCGGTTTCGGTTGGTAGCGCACTGGCGTTTTGGCTGGGTAATCCGCTGCTTAATCCTGCTACGTTGGTATTTATGGGCTTCGTGCTTGGCTGGGGATTTGCTGCAGTACGTTTGGCGGCAGGGCTGGCAATGGTGCTGGGTATCGCCAGCGTGGTGCAAAAATTGACGCCTGCTGCCACGGTCACGCTTGATGCGCCGCTAGCTGGCGCCATTGTGGAGCAAGACGAAGGATCGTTTATTGGGCGTTGGGCCAGTGCGCTGTGGATTTTGTTCTGGAACACCATTCCGCTGTATATCATCGCGGTGCTGGTTCTTGGTGCGGCACGCGTATGGCTGTTCCCACACGCTGATGGCGCGGTCGGCAACACCTTGTGGTGGGTGATAGCGATGGCGATTGCGGGCTGCCTGTTTGTGATCCCCACGGCGGCGGAAATTCCTATCGTGCAGACGATGCTGGTCGCCGGTATGGGTATTGCGCCAGGCTTAGCGCTGCTGATGACTTTACCGGCGGTGAGCGTGCCGTCATTAATGATGTTGCACAAAGCGTTCCCGGCGAAAGCACTGTGGTTAACGCTCGGGCTGGTGGCGTTAAGCGGAATCATCGTTGGCGGCGTGGCGCTGGTGGTTCTGTGACGTTAACCGATTAACGTAGGTAATGGATCACCTGATTGCTGCTGCCGCGCCACGGCAGCATGGGGTCTTTCAACGCTTGAATAAATTTGCCGTCTACCAACACATTAATTTCATCCACTACCTGTCGCTGCGCGGCACTGAGTTGATCAAGGCTATAGCCGGTCCAAAGCCAGATGTCTTTATCCGGACACTCACGCCGCACGCGTTTTACCAGACGTAAAACATCCGGCACGTTAGCCGGATGCAAGGGATCGCCGCCGGAGAGCGACAGCCCCTGGCGTGGGATGCGCGTATCGCGCAGATCGCGCAGTAGCCGCTCTTCCATCTGAATCGTAAACGGAACGCCAGAATTAAGTCGCCAGGTGCTTTTGTTATAGCAACCTGGACACTGATGCTCGCAGCCCGCGACAAACAACGTACAACGTGTGCCGGGGCCATTTACGATATCAACCTCGTAATATTGGTGGATGTTCACCCAAGCTGCCCATTGTCGAGATGTTTGACCCGTCGTTTCACTTCTTCCTGTTTACCAGCATTGAAGGGCCTGGCGTCCGGGCTGCCCAGATAGCCGCAGACGCGACGTGTGACTGAAACACGCGCAGCATCGTGGTTGCCGCATTTCGGGCAGGTAAACCCTTTGCTGGTACAGTCAAACTCACCGGTAAACCCACACTCATAGCACTCATCAATCGGCGTGTTGGTGCCGTAATAGGGCACCCGGCTATAGCTGTAATCCCAGACATCTTCCAGCGCTTTAAGGTTGTGCTGAATATTGGGATATTCGCCGTAACAGATAAAACCGCCATTCGCGAGCGGTGGATAGGCCGCCTCAAAGTCGATTTTGTCGTAGGGATTCACCTTTTTCTCCACGTCGAGGTGGAAGCTGTTGGTGTAATAGCCTTTATCGGTAACACCTTTCACGATGCCGAACCGGGCGGCATCCAGCCGACAGAAACGGTCGCACAGATTCTCGCTGGGCGTGCTGTAGAGGCTAAAGCCGTAGCCGGTTTCCGCTTTCCAGCTCTCTACCGCAGCGCGTAAACGCGTGACAATCGCGACAGCTTTCTCGCGTAGCGCCGGGCTGTCATACAGATGAATCGCGCCGCCGCTCAGCGCATTAATGGTTTCATGCAGGCCGATGTAGCCCAGTGAAATCGAAGCGCGCCCGTTTTTAAAGATACCGGCTACGTTATCGTCTGCCTGCAACCGCACGCCACAGGCGCCTTCCATATACAAAATCGGCGCCACGCGCGCTTTGGTATTTTCCAGGCGCACAATACGTGTCATCAGCGCTTTTTTCGCCAACGCCAATCGTTCATCCAGCAATGACCAGAAGCGAGACTCATCACCGGCCGCCTCCAACGCAATACGCGGCAAATTCAGGCTAATCACACCGATGTTATTGCGGCCATCGTGAACCTGCTCGCCATTCTCTTCATAGACGCCGAGGAAACTACGGCAACCCATTGGCGTTTTAAATGAGCCGGTAACCTTAACGACCTGGTCATAATTAAGAATATCGGGGTACATACGTTTACTGGCGCACTCTAATGCCAACTGTTTTATATCGTAATTAGCATCGCCGGCATGGCGGTTAAGCCCCTCGCGTACCGCAAACACCAGCTTAGGAAACACTGCGGTTTTGTGATTTTTACCTAAACCGGCAATGCGGTTTTGCAAAATAGCGCGTTGGATCAGACGTGCGGACCAACTGGTGCCGAGGCCAAAGCCGAAGGTAACAAATGGCGTCTGACCATTGGCGGTATGCAGAGTGTTGACTTCGTACTCCAGCGACTGAAAGGCATCAAAGCACTCTTTTTCAGTGCGAGTATGCGCGTAACGCTCTTTATCGGTAATTTGCCACTCATCGGCCACCGCGCGATGTTTGGCTAAGCTAGCCTCAACAAATGGCGCCAGCACTTCGTCAATACGATTGATGGTGGTGCCGCCATAAATATGGCTGGCGACCTGAGCAATAATTTGCGCGGTCACCGCCGTGGCGGTCGAAATTGATTTTGGCGGCTCAATCTCGGCATTGCCCATCTTAAAACCGTGGGTCAGCATGCCTTTTAGGTCAATCAACATGCAGTTGAACATCGGGAAGAACGGCGCGTAGTCCAAATCGTGATAGTGAATCTCGCCGCGCTCATGGGCGCTGACTACCTCGCGCGGTAAGATATGCTGCTGCGCGTAATGCTTCGCCACAATACCGGCGAGCAGATCGCGTTGAGTAGGAATAACCTTGCTGTCTTTATTGGCGTTTTCATTTAACAGCGCCGGGTTACTTTGTTCGACCAGACCGCGAATGGCTTTGTTCAGCTTGCCGCGTTGTTCGCGGGCAATATCACGATCATGGCGATACTCAATATAAGTTCGGGCCAACTGCGGGTAGCGCCCAGCCATCAGGAGGTTTTCTACCGCATCCTGAATTTCGTGAATATCGACCCGATCGCGGCCCGCCACTTTTTCACTGACCTGCTGTGCGACGCTGGCGCAATAATCATTATCGTTAATCTGCGCGGCCTGCGCTGCGGCCATAATCGCGTCACATATCCGTTGTTGATCAAAAGCCACCTGACAACCATCGCGCTTCACCACCACCGTTGTTAGCACCGTCGATCTCCCTTTGAAAAGTCTATATGTAGAATGTGGTGTGCATAGTAAACGCTATATATGGTGTTTGCGCTCAATTTAACTGTGCTTTTATTGATATAAAGCAAAGATTGAAAGACACGGCTGAAAAGTTAAACGGCGGGCAAAAAATGGCAGGAGAGGAGGAGAGAAATGCAGCGCGCGAAGCGCTGCCGCGTTAAGTTACGCTAATGCCGCCAGCAACAGATCGATGGTCATCATAACGCCATAGCGTGCGTGAATAGCGGAAGTGGGCAGGGTTAAACGCTGGTGTGAGAGTGCCGCTAACGGATTATCCTCGGTGGTGAAGGCAATAATCGGTAACCCCCGGCGGTGCGCTTCGAGAGCCGCGCTTTGCAGAGACGCATCCGCCGTACCGCTGGCGAACACCACCAACGCATGGTCGTCATTGAGCGTGGCGGCGGTCATACGCATTAAATTCTCTTCATGACAAAACGATGCGGCAATCCCTTTTTCCATCAGTTGATACTGAAGTTGCGCGGCGCAGGCACTATCCTGCGCGCCACGAGCGAAAATATGGACGCTACGCGCCTGGCGTAAGGTGGTGGCGGCCTGGCTAAAAGCCTGATGCGGAATCTGCAATAACTGCTGGCGCAAAGTCTGCTGCACCTCGCTCAGATAACGTTCCCACTCAGCGGGCAGCGCGCTGGCGGTTTCCTGGACGGGTAAATAGCGTGAATGTGCTGCGCTGGCCTGCGCCAGCTTCATCCGCAAATCGCGGATATCTTCGCAGCCAACCGATTTGGCAAACCGTGTAATCGTCGCCGGACTGACGCCCGCCTGGGTGGCGAGTTGTTCAATGGTGGCGGAGGCGGCGAAGTTCACATCCTCCAACACGCAGCGCGCCACGCGCGCTTCTTGTTGGCTCAGTTCATTTAACCGATGGCGAATTTGAAAAAGAATATCGCTAAAATCCTCGCGCCCAATTGAACGGGCAAAGCGCTTTAACAGGTCCGGCCCAATGCCGGCTTTCGCCGCCAGTTTTTCCAGCGTGGTGGTGGTGGCGTAATCATGATCGCCGGAGATGGCTGGCTGTACGCTGTTTTCATCCGGGTGTGGATGGCTTAGCGCACGTAGCTGGCGCAGAAAATCATCCAAGTCTTGACAGCCTACCGAACGCGCAAATACCGAAAGTGTCTCGGTACTGACGCCCGCTTTAGCGGCCAGCTCCTCCAGCGTAGCCGTAGAGGAAAAACGCAGGTTATCAAGGACGAAACGCGCCACGCGCGTCTGCTGCGGCGGCAGATGCTTAAGCCCGCTCTGAAGTTGCCAGACAATATCCATACGTTGTTTCGCCCCTTACCTAACCTTGTTGATAGTCTCTATCTTGCCATGAAAATATTTTTCATCGGCAATTTTTTACGTTTTACACCGAAATTTTAATTTAATTATTTGAAAAATAATGATTTTAATATTTTCTGTATTCGTCGTGGTTATTAAAAAATAAACCGCGATCACATTGATGAAAAAAATTTTCATACTCAATTTTTTATATCGTTATGATTATTAAACGGTTGTCGGAATTATCACAAAAAGCGATGACGTCAGGGTATTTACAGGGCCAAAAGCTTCTGTTTTATATTTGAGCAACGTAAGCCTAAGAGGAAAAGTTATGCGAATTGTACTCTGCTGTGCGGCGGGAATGTCCACCAGTATGTTGGTGAGCAAAATGAAAGCTGAAGCGCAAAAGCGTGACCTTGATGTGCGGATTGATGCGGTGCCGGTCGCCGAATTTGAACGCATTATTACCGATGCCGATGTGGTGTTATTAGGGCCACAAGTGCAATTTGAAGCCCCGCGCCTGCGGGAGTTGGCCGCGCCGCTGGGCAAACCGGTCGCGGTGATCGATATGATGGATTACGGCACGATGCGTGGCGACAAGGTGCTGGATAAAGCGTTGACGCTACTGGCCTAACTTTTTCCGGCACGCCGCCGGAGCCTTTATTTATATATCACTTTGCGATGCGTGGTTGATGCCGCATGCGGCTTCGTGCATCCCAAATTTCGTCAAAGAGGAATTTTTATGGAGCTGGAAAACGTGATTATGGAACTGCTGGTGCATGCGGGGACCGCGCGTAGCCACGCATTATCCGCGCTACAGCAGGCGCGCCACGGTGATTTCGCCGCGGCAGAACAGGCGATGGACGAATCAAAAACGGCGGTAAGCGCCGCCCATCGGATGCAAACCGCCTTAATCGGTCTGGATGAAGGCAGCGGTAAGCTTCCGGTGACCCTGATTGCCGTACACGCCCAGGATCACTTAATGAATGCAATGGTTATTCAAGATTTGGCGACCGATATTATCGCGCTGTATCGCCGTTTACCGGAAACAGGAGTATCTCATGTTTAAGATTGCGGTTATCGGCGGTGGCAGTAGCTACACGCCAGAATTAATGGAAGGTATTATCCAGCGTTATCAGGAGGTGCCGGTTAGCGAACTGGCGCTGGTGGATGTTGAGTCGGGGCGGGAAAAGGTCGAAATTATCGCCGCGCTGACCAGGCGGATGTTGAAGCGTAACGGCCTGGAGCAGGTGAAAGTTAGCGTACATTTCACGCTGGATGAGGCAATAAAAGGCGCGCGTTTTGTCCTGACGCAGTTGCGCGTGGGGCAACTGGCGGCCCGTGCGGCAGATGAACGCCTCGGCCTACAGTACGGCATGCTTGGCCAGGAAACCACGGGTGTAGGCGGCTTTGCTAAGGCGCTGCGTACCATTCCGGTTCTGATGGAAGTGGCGCGTAAAGTCGAAGCGTTGGCGCCGGACGCCTTTATCATTAACTTCACCAATCCTGCCGGCATCGTTACCGAAGCGGTGTCCCGCTACAGTAAGGCGAAAATCATCGGCCTGTGTAATGTACCGGTTACCATGCACCATATGATTGCCGATATGTTACAAGCTAAACGCGAAGAGGTGGCGTTACGTTTCGCCGGGCTAAACCACATGGTTTGGGTGCATCAGGTCACGCAGCAGGGGCGGGATGTAACGGCCAAAACCATCGAACTGTTGTGTGATGGTAACGCCTTGTCGATGAATAACATCAAAGAGATCCCCTGGCCGCCAGCCTTCTTACGCGCATTGGGCGCCATTCCTTGCCCTTATCATCGCTACTTTTACCAGACGCGCGCCATGCTGGAAGAGGAAGTGGAAGCGGCGCAATCCAATGGTACTCGTGCTGAGCAAGTGATGAAGGTTGAAGCGGAGTTATTCGCCTTGTATGCCGATCCCCATCTTGACCACAAACCAGAACAACTCAGCTTCCGCGGCGGCGCATTTTACTCGGAAGTAGCGGTTGAACTGATCCAGGCCATCCATAACAACAGCGGTAAGGAGATGGTGGTCAACTGCCGTAACAATGGCGCTATTCAAGGGCTGCCGAACGATGCGGTGGTAGAAACCAACTGCCTGATTGACGCCCAAGGCGCTCACCCGCTGAGCTTTGGCCCGCTGCCTCCGGCGATGAATGGTTTAACGCAGCAGATAAAAGATTTTGAGCGTTTGACCATCGAAGCGGCGGTTCATGGCGATCGCGCTAGCGCGTTATTGGCGCTGGTCACCAATCCGTTGATTGGCAACCTGGCGTCAGCCGAAGCGTTATTGCAGGATGTGCTACGGATTAATCAGCCGTGGTTGCCGCAATTTAACTGAGCGCACTATAACAATAACGTCGGCTAAGCACGACGGTAAGGGGTGACTATGTCTACTAATCAATCACTGATCGAGCGTTATGTTTTACCGGCTGCGTTGAAAGTGGCCGGTCAGAAACATGTGTTGTCGGTACGCGACGGTATTATTCTCAACATGCCATTTATGTTGATTGGGAGTTTTTTCTTAATCTTCGCTTATTTGCCCATTCCGGCGTGGGGGCACGTGATGGCCGGTGTCTTTGGTGATGCCTGGCGCGATAAGCTGTTGTATCCGGTGAAGGCCACTTACGACATTATGGCGATCCTGTCGAGCTTCGGCATTGCCTATCGGCTGGCGGAAAAGTACCGTACCATCGATCCGCTAACCAGCGGCGCCATGTCGCTGGTGGCGTTTATGATGACCATTCCACAGCACACGCTTTTCGCCCCGGTAGAAGGCGCGGCGCAAAAAATCGTCGATGGCGTGATCCCGGTTAACTTGATCGGTAGCCAGGGGTTATTTGTCGCCATCATTATTTCGCTGCTATCAACGGAGATTTACCGTTTTGTTAGCGGGCGTAATTTAGTCATCCGTATGCCGGACGGGGTGCCTCCGGCGGTCGCAAAATCTTTCCTCGCGTTGATCCCCGGTTTCTGCGTATTGGCGATTGTGCTGGCATTGCGTCTGGCGGTGGAAGCCTCACCGTTTGGCGATGTGAATAATATGATCGCCACCATCATTGGTATTCCGATGCATCACGTAGGCGGTACCCTGCCGGGTATGATCTTCTCGGTTATTCTGATTGGCGTGCTGTGGACGCTTGGCCTACATGGCGATGCCATCGTGCTGGTATTTATCCAGCCGGTTTGGCTGTCGAACATGACGGAAAATCTTGATGCCTTTCAACATAACCTGCCGATCCCGCATATTATCACGCAGCAATTTTATGACCTGTGGATCGCGCCCGGCGGCACCGGCGCGTTGTTAGGATTGGTGCTATTTATGCTGTTGCGCAGCCGTAGCGTGCAGATGAAACAATTGGGGAAAATTGCCGCGCCGGGCGCGTTATTCAACATCAGTGAGCCGATGGTGTTTGGCATTCCGTTGGTGATGAACCCTTACTTTTTCCTGCCATTTATTTTAACGCCGGTGGTGCTGGTGCTGGTTTCTTACTTTTCCATGTCGACCGGGTTAGTCGCACCGCCTGCGGGTATTGCGTTACCGTTTACCACACCGATTTTCGTCAGCGGTTATTTGGCCACTGGCGGCCATATTTCGGGAACGATATTACAGGCGGTAAACCTCGGTCTTTCGTTGGTGATTTACTATCCCTTCTTCCGGGCCTGGGATCGGCTGAAATTGCGCGAAGAGCAACAAGCGACCGCGGTTGCTGCGGCAGAAACCCACACTTCGGGCGCAACGCACGCGTAATCAGATACCCGGCGTTCAGGCGCCGGGTAACCTCTCAGCGAGCTTTCTGATACCACCATACCGCTTCATACGGGCGGAGCATCATCTCACCCGGAACGGTATGGCTATCTGGATAATTTCCCGCCAAAATCTCCCATTCGCCCTGGAAGGGTTCAGGGTGCCAGGACTGCGCCTCGCGACTAAAATTACTCACCACGATCAGCATCTCGCCCTCATAGCAACGGCGGTAACACCACAAATAAGGATGGTCCGGCAGCAAATCGGTGTAATCACCCCACGTGAGAATCAAATGGGTTTTACGCAACTGAATCAGCTTTTGATAGGTGTAAAACACCGAATCCGGGTCTTCAATCGCCGTGGCCGCATTGACCGTTTCATAATTCGGGCTCATGCCAATCCACGGCGTCCCGTCGCTAAACCCGGCATTTTCACTGGCGTCCCACTGCATTGGCGTACGGCCGTTATCGCGCGATTTGCTGGCGAGGATAGTCAACAAGTTTTCACTGTCGCGCCCCTGTGCGCGCAACTCGGCATACATGTTATGGCTCTCAATATCGCGATAGTCGATAATCCGGCTGAAATGTGGGTTAGTCATGCCGAGTTCTTCGCCCTGAAAGATGTAAGGCGTGCCCTGCATGCCGTGTAGCGCCATCGCCAGCATCTTGGCGGATTGAACACGGTATTCGCCTTCATCGCCCCAGCGCGATACCACGCGCGGTTGGTCGTGATTACACCAAAACAGCGCATTCCACGCTTGGTTATGCATACCCTGTTGCCAATGGGTAAAAATGCCTTTCAGCGCGACCAGGTCAAGCGGCGTCAGCGTCCACTTTTGTCCCTGGTAAAAATCCACTTCTACATGGTCAAAGCTAAACACCATTGAGAGCTCTTGCCCATCCAGCGCGCCGTAACGCTGGCAGTGCTCCAGCGTGGCGGAGGACATTTCGCCCACCGTCATCAGCTCGCGTGGACGAAAAACATCACGGCTCATCTCCTGCATATATTCATGGATACGCGGCCCATCGGTATATAACCGCAAGCCATCGCCGTGCGGATCATCGGGAAAATCCTGATGTTTTGACACCAGATTCACCACGTCGAGGCGTAGCCCGTCAATGCCGCGATCGGCCCAGAAATTAACGATCTGTTTTAACTCGGCGCGCACATGTTCGTTCTCCCAGTTCAGATCGGCCTGCTCCGGCGCCCACAAGTGCATATAGTACTGACCGCTTTCCGGGTGCCAGCGCCATGAGGAGCCGCCAAACTTTGAACGCCAGTTATTCGGCGGCTCATTAGGCGTGCCGTCGCGCCAGATATAGTAGGAACGGTACGGGCTCTCTTTATCCAGCGCCTCATGAAACCAGTGATGTTGAGTCGACGAATGGTTAAACACCATATCGAGGATCACACGCAGGCCGCGCTGGTGCGCTTGCTCCACCAAATTATCGAAATCATTCAGCGTGCCATAGGCCGGATCGATGGCGGTATAGTTCGCTACATCGTAGCCATTATCCACCTGTGGTGAGATATAAAATGGGGTAAGCCACAGCGCGTCAACACCGAGTAATTTCAGATAATCAAGGCGCTGGATCACACCTGCTAAGTCGCCGGTGCCGCTACCGGTCGTGTCCTGGAAACTCTTCGGATAAATTTGATAGATGACGCCATTTTGCCACCAGGGTGGAATTTTATTCATTGCTCAATCCTGATTATCAGGCGAATCACGCCGCCTGGTTTATCAACCGTTGTTAGTGTTATTCGCTGTTCCCTAAGGTTAGCCACTTACTGGCGGTTCGGGACGCTGTACCGATCAGAATGGGTCGAAAAAATAGGGCTAGCGTGGCGGTAGGCAGCACAAAAGGCGTGGCGACACGCTCTGGCGCGGGAAGCGGTGCAGCAACCGATTAAGTAAATTCACTGATAAGGTTGTTGCAAAAATTTACGAAGTGGTCATTTTTTAGCCTTTTCAGGCTTGCCGGGCAAGATGAATTGTGGTTAATGAGTGGGGTTTCCGCTATGCGGGTTGCCTTTTTAAACATGGAGTTATTTATGCCGCTGCGTCGCGCCACGCTTATTTCATCGTTACTGTTTTCCTGTTGTGGGTTTGCATCAACGGTCGGAAGTTTACCGCTCATGCCATGGCCACAGCAGGTGGAACAACCAGCTCAAAGCGGCAAATTAGTCCTGACTCCGCAACTCACGCTACAGATTAACGGCGATAATCTGGATGGCGCTCGCGAGCGCTGGCTGGGGCGGATTGCGCGGCAAACCGGCTGGCCGATAATGACCGATGCGTCAGTGACGAAAAATCCCACCATTCGTATTGATATTGCCCGGGCGGTAGCGGTTATCCCGGGTGTGGATAACGATGAAAGTTATCGCCTGGATGTGACGTTGAACGGCGTTGTCCTGAAAGCTAATACGCGTTTTGGCGCCATGCGCGGCATGGAAACCTTGTTACAGTTGATTCAAAACGACAGTGAAAATAGTGCGATTCCGTTAGTCAGTATTCGCGACCGACCACGTTTTCCGTGGCGCGGCGTATTGATCGATTCTGCCCGCCACTTTATGCCGCTGGCAACGATTAAACGCCAGATTGATGGCATCGCCGCCGCGCGCATGAATGTGTTGCACTGGCATCTTACCGATGATCAAGGGTGGCGCTTTGCCTCAACGCACTACCCACAGCTCCAGCAAAAAGCCAGCGACGGGCTGTTCTACACGCAGGATGAGATGAAAGCCGTGGTGCGTTATGCCGCCGAACGCGGCGTACGCGTGGTGCCAGAGCTTGATATGCCAGGCCATGCATCGGCAATCGCGGTGGCGATGCCGCAGTTAATCAGCCAGCCGGGGCCGTATGCGATGGAACGTGGCTGGGGCGTGTTCAAGCCGCTATTAGACCCGTCGAATGAAGAGGTGTATCGCGTTATTGATACGCTCGTCGGCGAAATGGCGGAGATTTTCCCCGATAGCTATCTGCATATTGGCGGCGACGAAGTCGATCCCACGCAGTGGAACGCATCGCCAAAAATTCAGCAATTTATGCATGATCACGGGTTAAAAGATGCGCATGCCCTGCAGGCTTATTTCAATCGCCGGGTGGAAACGATCCTTGAAAAACATCATCGGCAGATGATTGGCTGGGATGAAATTTATCAGCCCGAACTGCCGCACAATGTTGTGATCCAATCCTGGCAAGGGCAGGATGCGCTAGGCGAAGTGGCGAAAAAGGGCTATCGCGGTATTCTCTCCACCGGTTTTTATCTCGACCAGCCACAATCCGCCGCTTATCACTACCGCAACGAAATTTACCCGCAGGGGCTACAAGGCCGCGACCAGCAACAACCGGGGGAAGAGGCGCAAAGCTGGCAATTTACCTTGCCGCGCTTAAAAGGCAGCCCGGTAGAAGGCAGTTTTACGCTGATCGATGGCAAACAGGGATGGCGTGGATTTATCGATTTTGCCGGTAAGTCCCGGCGCATGGTGCGTGAAGTTAACTGGCTGGCGCCGCATCAGGTGACATTCCGCGTTGATACCTGGATGGGCGAAGTGCAGCCGGTGGTCACGCTGGCGCAGGATAAGCTCACGGGCTATATGCTGGTGAGCAACGTGCGTTATCTGACACAGGGCGAAAAACTCACACAGACGCCAGCCGGAATTCAGCCTGCGGTGCCGGATGCGCAACAGCGCGCCAATCTGTTGGGCGGCGAAGTCGCGATGTGGGCGGAAAACGTCAACGCCGATTTGCTGGATGTGAAACTGTGGCCGCGTACCTTCGTGGTGGCCGAGCGCCTATGGTCAGCGCAAGAAGTGACCAATGAAGAGAATATGTATCAGCGTTTGGCGGCGGTGGACCGGTGGTCGGTCGTGTCGGTTGGCCTTCAGCAACATAGCGAAATGCAGCGGCAATTGACGCGGTTGGCGAATACGACCGACACGATTCCGCTACAAATTTTCGCCGAGGCGCTGGAACCGGCGGGTTATTACACGCGTCAGCACCTCAAATTTCAGGCCGGGCATTATAACGCGCTGGAGCCGTTAAACCGGCTGGCGGATGCGTTACCGGCGGAAAGCGAGGCGGTGCGCATACTGGATACGCAGGTCGATACGTTGATTAATGATCGTGGTAACCGGCAGGCGGCGCAGGCTATCTATCAGCAACTGGCGCGTTGGCAAACCGCGATTCCGCAGGTGATGCCTTTGCTGGCCGGTAATTATCAGCTTAAAGCGCTGCAACCGACGGCGCAACGCGTGGAAGAGATTAGCCGTATCGGCATAGCACTGGTTGAGGCGATAGAGCGGAACCAGACATTTGGCGCGCGGGATATGGCGGCGATGCATAAGACACTGGATGAAGCCGCGCAGACGCAGGATGAAGTGGTGATTGCGTTGGTATATCCGGTAGAGAAGTTATTACGTTCGTTTAAATAATGCGTTGAGCGAGGGTAGTGCGGTAGAGGCCAGGAACCCCTGGCCCACCGGCGCTTAACGGCGAACCGCAATCGCCTCAATTTCAATCTTCACATCTTTCGGCAACCGGGCCACTTCCACGCAAGAACGGGCCGGGAACGGCGCGGCGTGTTCGCTAAAGAAGGCTTCATAGGTTGCATTCACCGTGGCGAAGTCATTCAAATCTTTGACAAACACCGTGGTTTTCACAATATCGCCCACTTTTAAACCCGCCGCCTCAACGATCGCTTTCACGTTTTCCAGCGATTGGCGCGCCTGAGCAGAAATATCGTCGGATACCGCGCCGGTTTTCGGATCGACCGGGATCTGCCCGGACGTGATGATCATGCTGCCCAGATCCACGCCCTGAACGTAAGGGCCGATAGCCGCGGGTGCGTTTTCCGTACTGATTTCGCGAGACATGATTTCTCCTTTACTTATCTGAAAAAGACAGCCAATGCGGCGCTGCCGGTAGCCGCCCATTATAGGGCCAGCGGGGGCGATTACCAGTTTGCCAGCACCACATGATGCGCAAACTCTTTCTCACAATATTTGCACTTCAGATAGATATCTTCAGGACGCTGTTTCACTGCGAAGCTGGAGTTAACCGGTTCGCTGCGGCTAATACAGTTACCGTTCGGGCAGGTTAACACTCGCTCAATGGTTTCCGGGAGCGTGGGCGAAATCTTCCCCACTACCTCATATTCATCAATACGGTTGACCGTGGCGTGCGGCGCGTAAACGGCCAACTGATTAATTTGATCGTCGGTTAAGAAAGTGTTCTCGATTTTAATCAGATCCTTGCGCCCCAACTCGCCGGAAGGCAGGTTTAGGCCAATGGTAATACGCTGATCGGTTTCGGTAAGGCGAAACAGCGACAGAAGTTTAAACCCAATTTGCGCCGGGATATGGTCAATCACCGTGCCGCGCTTAATTGCCTCAACCTGCAGTTTATTATCTTGCGTCATGATCATTCCCCTTACAGAACCTGTTCGCTATTCAGTACCAGCGCTAACAGCGCCTGACGTGCATAAATACCATTGCCTGCCTGCTGGAAATACCAGGCATACGGTGTGGCATCCACATCGGTGGTGATTTCATCAATGCGCGGTAGCGGATGCAGCACTTTCATATGGTCGCGCGCGCCGGCCAGGTCGGCGGCCCGTAGAATAAACTGCGCTTTCACATTGGCGTATTCTGATGGGTCGAGACGCTCTTTTTGTACGCGCGTCATATACAGAATATCCGCCTGCGGAATCACCTCTTCAATGGTGTCGTGGCGGCTCCACGCAATCCCTTTTTCATCCAGCATGTCGGTAATGTAGGAGGGCATTGCCAGCGCATCCGGGGCAATAAAGAAGAAGCGGTTACCTTCGAACTTCGCCAGCGCTTGTGCTAACGAGTGTACGGTTCGGCCATACTTCAGATCGCCGACCATCGCGATATTCAGGTTGCTCAGGCGGCTCTGCGTTTCCTGAATGGTAAACAGATCGAGCAGGGTTTGCGTCGGATGCTGATTAGCGCCATCGCCCGCGTTCAAAATCGGGATGCCGCCGGAAAACTCAGTTGCCAGCCGCGCCGCGCCTTCTTGCGGATGGCGCATCACGATAGCATCGACATAGGTACCAATCACCGAAATGGTGTCAGCCAGCGTTTCGCCTTTTTTCCCGAGCGAGGTATTGCTGCCATCGGCAAACCCCACTACCGAGGCGCCCAGGCGGTGTATTGCGGTCTCAAACGACAGGCGCGTGCGGGTAGAGGCTTCAAAGAAACAACTGGCAATAACCTTATGTTTCAGTAACTCCGGTTGCGGGTGTGCTTTCAGGCTGGCGGCGGTTTTTAGCACCAGTTCCAACTCTTCCCGACTGAGATCATTGATGGAAATAATGTGTTTTTTATACAGCGGATTGGCCATAAGTCACTCTCCTCGCGGCGGTCGGCAGTGGATGACGGGCGAAAAAAAAGCCCCTGAAATAAGGGGCTTGATATGATCGGTTGGGCAACGGAAGGAAAAAGGCTTAGCGCCTGCTATCAGGCGCGGTTGAGCGGTGATGTCAAAGGTGCTCAGTTGCATAGGTCCTCCCGGCAAATTGTCGGGCATTATACGCAATCAGCGCCGCGCATCAAGTGAAAATCCCACGCCAGGTAAACGTTTGCCTCTGGCTGACGCACCGCGCCGGGTTCGGCGCGGCGGTGTAGATTATGGTTGCGTTAAGGTCGCGACCATTACCGCTTTAATGGTGTGCAGACGGTTTTCCGCCTGATCGAAGACGATACTGTGCGTGGACTCAAACACCTCATCGGTGACTTCCATGCCGCCATGCAGATCATATTGCTGCGCCATCTGCTGCCCGAGCGTCGTCTGGTCATCATGAAAGGCGGGTAGGCAGTGTAAAAACTTCACCTGCGGATTGCCGGTCTGTTTTAGCATGGCCATATTGACCTGATAATCACGCAGCAGAGCAATACGTTCACGCCAAGTCTCTTTCGGTTCGCCCATTGAGACCCACACATCGGTATAAATGAAATCCGCGCCTTTGACGCCTTCGGCAATCGCTTCCGTCAGGGTGATTTTTCCGCCGGTCTGCGTGGCGGCCTGGCGGCAGGCTGCCACTAATTCAGCATCTGGCCAGCAGCTTTTCGGCGCCACCAGGCGTAAATCCAACCCGGCCAGCGCCGCGGCTTCCAGCATTGAGTTGCCCATGTTATTACGCGCATCGCCCACATAGACCAGCGTCATTTCATGCAGAGATTTTTGCGGCAAATGTTCCTGCATAGTCAGTAAATCAGCCAGCAATTGGGTCGGGTGAAACTCATTGGTTAAGCCATTCCACACCGGCACCCCGGCGTATTGCGCCAGCGTTTCTACCACTTGCTGACCGTGACCGCGATACTGAATGCCGTGGTACATGCGCCCCAATACACGCGCGGTATCTTTAATTGACTCTTTATGACCAATTTGGCTTCCGCTAGGGCCAAGATAAGTGACATTTGCACCCTGATCGTATGCGGCAACTTCGAAAGAGCATCGGGTACGAGTCGAGTCTTTTTCGAAGATGAGCGCGATGTTTTTACCGGTCAGATGTCGCGTTTCTTCACCTTTCTTTTTAGCGGTTTTTAATTCAGCGGCAAGCGCCAGCAGGGCGGTCAGTTCTGCCGGGGTAAAGTCCAGCAGTCTGAGGAAAGCGCGTTGAAAGAGTTGACTCATACGGTACTCCATGTCGGGCAATTAAATGAATTAAAATTCAATTTAACCGTATGAATATTCATTTTCAACCCCACGCTAAAGAAACTTTCTGTTTTGTGTAGTGGCGCGAAGAGCAGTGTGGGAAAATAATAAAATTGATTGCCACACACAGAGGACTGAATCATGGCATACGAAGAATTGCTGGAAGAGCAGCGCGAAGAGACGCGGCTGATTATTGAAGAGCTGCTGGATGATGGTAGCGATCCGGATGCGCTCTACACCATTGAGCATCATCTCTCCTGCAACAATTTCGATTCGCTGGAAAAGGCCGCCGTTGATGCTTTCAAGCTGGGTTATGAAGTTACCGACCCGGAAGAGCTGGAACTGGAAGATGGCACCACCGTGATGTGCGTGGATATTCTGAGTGAGCTGGCGCTCAATGCTGAATTGATTGATGTCCAGGTTGAGCAACTGGTGAACATGGCGGCGAAATACCATGTTGATTATGACGGGTGGGGAACCTATTTCGAAGATCCTGATGCCGAAGAGGACGACGAAGAGGGCGGCACCTATATTGATGAAGATGATGACGGCGTCCGTCACTAATCATGAATTAACTTCCGGGCCGGTGTTTCGCCGGCCTGACTTGAACCGATTAAAAATGTCGTCATGACTTATAGCGATCTTCTTACCCCTATTCATCAGTTTCTGCAGTGCCGTACGCCCCAGTCGTGGATAGAAGCGGCGCGCAAGCCGGAAAACTTGCCGTTGCTGCTCACCGACCATCTGATTTGCGAACTGAAGGCGGCGCAAACCGCCACCTGGCTGATTCGTAAATATGTTGCCGATAAACCGGGCGCAGAAGCGTTGCTTGCCTGGATGCAGCCTTACGAGACGTTTGTGCACGGGCAACAACAGTACGATACTGATTTTTTAAACGCGCATAAAAACCTGTCGAAACGCATTCTGTCGCGCCACGATGTGCCGTGGGGCGATGAATTGTTGGAAAAGATGGTGTTGCTGATTAAAGAGGAGCTACACCATTTTTATCAGGTATGGGAAATTATGCAGTCGCGCGGTATTCCTTATATTCGCATTACCGCCAGCCGTTACGCGAAAGGGTTGATGCGTGAGGTGACGACGCATGAACCGGATACGCTGGTGGATAAACTGATCTGTGGCGCTTTTATTGAAGCGCGCTCCTGTGAGCGGTTTGCCAGCCTGGCACCGTATCTGGATGAGGAACTGGAGAAGTTTTATCTGTCATTGCTGCGTTCTGAGGCGCGCCACTATCAGGATTATCTGGCGTTGGCGGCACGCATTTCGCCAGTAGAGATTAGCGCCCGGGTAAGAAAGATTGGGGAAAACGAGGCGAAGCTAATTTTGGCGCCGGATAACGCGTTACGGTTTCATAGCGGGGTGCCTGCTTTTTCGGCGTAATGTAGGTACGTTGCGTTTATGGGGTGGCTGGTGTGTCACCTCTTTTTGCCAAATGAACGATTATATGTTTCCGCAATAACGTGAAAAAATCTTTAATTGGATTAAGACATAATTCCGGTGAAAACTGTGTTTCAAAGCTTGCGTCAAGATTGTGGCTGAACTTACATTCGAAGTCATCAATTTCAATAAGTAACTCATGGAGTACATTATCGGAAACATGTTCAATATAGTATTTTATGATGCCTTCATCAGAGATGTCTGGGCCGTTGATGATATCGTAGTCTTGGTTAAAGTAGCCACCAAGTAGCGATCTCAGATAAGGGTAGTCGCTCATGATTTACCTACGGTAAAGGGTAAGAAGTGAGTATATAAAAAGGTTTTCCATTGTATTCTTACGAATCATTATGCCAAACATAGCTGTAAGCGACCGAAAAAGCGCCAGTACCAAAAAGCGAATAAAATAACCGTCATCACAATCAAATATAATGTACGATGTTTTTTTCGTAGGGTTAGCCAAATAAAAGGTAGCAGCAGCATCAACGTCAATGGTGCGGTGAAAGCCCGAATGTCATCAACCATAAATATCCGATACGCATCACATAGCGTCTTGACTTCATCGCCATCAATATATTGCTCTTCTTTAAAATAAGAGAGGTAAGCAATCATAAATATACTCAATAAAAACCAGAGCGTAGTGATGGTGAATTTTTTCCAGTTCATTCTTTTATTCCAAGGATATGATTGAGCGTCTTTTTCTTCTCTAATATTCTTCTGCCATATGAGCTATATTCACGCATCGGGTCTCCCTTAGATGCATGAATAGAATCTATAAAATCTTGTTTGATGCGTTGGGTTCCCCGATTATATCGTGAGCCAGCTAAAATGATTTGCTCATCATTTAATATTTCTGTATTCGTGTTTGGATAATCAGCAAAGATTAGTTGCTTCAAATGTTGAGCAACAATTCGTAAATTAAACTCATTATTTAATAAACAGGTAGAAAGTTGAAACTGCTGTAAAGAACTTAGTTGAGAAGGATCAAGCCCTAATGTTTCGGCTACGGCTCTGAGTTGTATCGCCACCGCACCAACTGAGACAGCATTTGACCATTTATTATCGGTATTTATCAAAAATTCAATAAGTTGTCTAAATTGTAGAACACCATAACCCTTAAGCCTTTCCGGAGTGCCTCCGACTTCTGCTGCTGCTACGCCAGCCAGTAAAAAGGGCGGTATTTTCTCTTCCCTTGCTATTTTAATTATACGGCTTCTATTATAAACCAGAAAAGAAGCTTTATAAGCCCATAGGTAGTTTTCGCCGGTAAGGAAACGGTGATTGTTTGGTAAAAACCAAAATCGCATAAAATCAATCCCGTTCCAATGTGGAAACCCTTCGTTATCTACCTGACAAAACATATTCATCGCGCCTCCTGGCATAATTCCCTAATTTTTTATTATTTATTTTTTTCTCGATGAACTGTCAAGAGGTTATACTGAATTTGTGATGTAAGGTTGGTTTTTATTCACAACCTTTTCAGCATCCGCACTTCGCAATCAACATGACCCGTACACCCCATTGGGCCGCTAATATGCTCAAAACCTAACTGCTCATACAATTTAATGGCACGTGTCAGGCTACCGGTCGTTTCCAGATAGCAGCGGGTAAAACCGCGCTCACGGGCGAAATCCAACGCCCGTAACGCCAATTGCCGCGCCAAACCAAGACCGCGCACCGGCGCCAGGAAATACATCTTTTGCAGTTCACAAATATCCGGTTCGCTACATTGTAAAGGCGCAACGCCGCCGCCGCCGACCACTACACCATCCAGTTCGATAATCCAGTAAGCGCTGTTCGCCGCGCTATACAGTTCAAACAGCCGATCAAGCTGCGGATCGGAAACGGTATAGCCTTTATCCGCCGTCAGGCCAAACTCGGCCGAAACTGTGCGGATCACTTGAGCAATAGCCGGATTATCTTCACCGGTTATTGGACGGACGCGCAAATTGAGCTGAGCCGCGGTAGTCATGATAGTTCACTCTTTCGCTGACATAATCAGGCCGGGACATGCCCGGCCTGGAAAAGGATTAAACAGGGCAGTGATTACAATGCCGCAATTACCGCCTGCTGTTCAATCAGTTTGGCTTTCGCTTGCTCAAATTCCGCCATCCGGTCGCGCTCCTTCGCCACAACCGCCTCTGGCGCTCGTGAGACAAAGCCTTCATTAGAGAGTTTTCCGGCGATTTTCGCGATCTCGCCTTCCAGGCGCGTCACCTCCTTCACCAGCCTCTCCAGTTCGGCGGCTTTATCTACCAGACCGGCCATCGGAATCAGCAACTCAGCGCCTTCAACCAGCTTAGTGACGGAAACCGGGCCTTTATCGTCGGCTGCCAGTAGCGTGATAGCACTGAGACGCGCCAGCGATTGCAGGAAGCTGCGGTTATCATTAACCCGACGCTGTACTTCCGCACTGGCGCCGCGCAGCAGCACATCCAGCGGTTTACCCGGCGCGATATTCATTTCGGCACGGATATTACGCACCGCGACAATCGCTTGCTTCAACCATTCGGTATCGGCAATTGCCGCCTCATCGACGCTTTCCGCCGACCAGGTCGGGAACGGTTGTAGCATGATGGTATCGGCGGTAATGCCTTTCAGCACTTTCACGCGCTGCCAAATAGTCTCAGTAATAAACGGAATAATTGGATGCGCGAGGCGTAGCAGCGCTTCCAGCACCGTTACCAGCGTATGGCGCGTGCCGCGCAGTTCCGCTTCGCTACCGCCGTTCATCACCGGTTTGGTTAACTCCAGATACCAGTCACAGAACTGGTTCCAGGTAAACTCATACAACGCACTGGCCGCCAGATCGAAACGGTAGTTATCCAGCGCCTCGCGGTAGGTTTTCACCGTTTGGTTAAACTCAGCCAGAATCCAGCGATCCGCCAGCGAAAGGACCTTATCGCCGCCGTTGAAACCGCAATCCTGCTCCTCGGTGTTCATCAGCACAAAACGGCTGGCGTTCCACAGCTTGTTACAGAAGTTGCGGTAACCTTCCAGACGCTTCATATCCCAGTTAATGTCGCGCCCGGTAGAAGCCAACGCGGAAAGCGTAAAGCGTAGTGCATCGGTGCCGGTAGGTTCAATACCGTTCGGGAACTGCTTCTCGGTACGCTTACGAATTTTTTCCGCCAACTGCGGCTGCATCATATTGCCGGTGCGTTTCTCCAGCAGCGCTTCCAGTGAGATACCATCCACCATATCCAGCGGGTCGATAACGTTACCTTTCGACTTGGACATTTTCTGGCCTTCTTCATCGCGGATCAGACCGGTCATATACACGGTCTTAAACGGCACCTGCGGCTTACCGTTTTCATCCTTAATAAAGTGCATGGTCAGCATGATCATGCGTGCGATCCAGAAAAAGATAATATCGAAGCCGCTAACCACTACGCTGGTAGGGTGGAAGGTGCGCAATGCTTCAGTATTTTCCGGCCAGCCAAGGGTGGAGAAGGTCCACAAACCGGAAGAGAACCAGGTATCCAGCACATCTTCATCCTGATGCAACGCCACGTCTGCGGCGAGCTGGTTTTCGCTGCGCACCTCTTCTTCGCTGCGACCGACATACACATTACCGTGGTCGTCATACCAGGCCGGGATACGGTGCCCCCACCACAGTTGGCGCGAAATACACCAATCCTGAATATCGCGCATCCACGAGAAATACATATTCTCGTACTGCTTCGGTACGAACTGAATATCACCCTGTTCAACGGCTTCAATCGCCACTTTTGCCAGCGGAGCAGTACGGACATACCACTGATCGGTCAGCATCGGCTCAATGACCACGCCGCCGCGATCGCCATAGGGAACGGTCAGATCGTGTGGTTTCACCTCTTCCAGCAGACCTAATTCATCCACGGCGGCAACCACCGCTTTACGGGCCGCGAAACGCTCCAGGCCGCGGAATGAGGCCGGGATCGCGTGGTCGTAAACCTCAGACTCTTCGCCGTTGGTATCGTAAACCTGCGCGCTGTCGCGAATATCGCCGTCAAACGTCAGAATATTAATCATCGGCAGTTTGTGACGACGACCAACTTCATAGTCATTAAAATCATGCGCCGGGGTGATCTTCACGCAGCCGGTGCCTTTTTCCATATCGGCGTGTTCATCGCCAACGATCGGAATACGGCGATCAACCAGCGGTAAGGTGACGAACTTACCGATCAGATCTTTATAACGCGGATCTTCCGGGTTCACCGCCACGCCGGTATCGCCCAGCAAGGTTTCCGGACGCGTCGTGGCGACCACCAGATACGCTTTGCCATCTGCGGTGCGCGCGCCGTCCGCCAGCGGGTAACGGATATGCCACATGGAGCCTTTCGACTCGCGGTTTTCTACTTCCAGGTCGGAAATCGCGGTACGCAGTTTCGGATCCCAGTTCACCAGACGCTTGCCGCGGTAGATCAGGTTTTCCTTGTAGAGACGAACAAACACCTCTTTCACCGCGTTAGACAAGTCGTCGTCCATAGTGAAGCGTTCGCGCTCCCAGTCTACCGAGTTGCCGAGACGCCGCATCTGGCGCGTAATAGCGCCGCCAGACTCCGCTTTCCACTGCCAAATTTTGTCGATAAACGCCTCGCGCCCATAATCCTGGCGCGTTTTGCCCTCTTCAGCGGCGATCTTACGCTCTACCACCATTTGCGTCGCAATACCTGCATGGTCGGTACCCGCCTGCCAGAGGGTGTTTTTCCCCTGCATGCGCTGATAACGGATCAAGGTATCCATAATGGTTTGCTGGAAGGCGTGACCCATATGCAAGCTGCCGGTGACATTCGGCGGCGGGATCACGATGCAGTAGCTTTCCTGGCGGGTATCGCCATTAGGTTTGAAATAGCCCTGCTTTTCCCAGTGCTCGTAAAGCGGCTGCTCGATATCTTGCGGGTTATATGTTTTTTCCATTTCTACTTATGTCGTTTGCGGCTGCGGCGGCGTTGCCGTATTCAAGTGGAAGCCGACGCTGCGATAGGCTTTATAACGGTCGCGCGCCAACTGTTTCAAAGATTCTTCGTAAGGTACGAAGTCTATCACTTCATGGAAAGCGGTGGCAAAATCTGCAAACTGCGGCAACAGGCTAATTAAGAGATCGCGCGGCGCATTACCGCGGCGCTGCGGCCAGGCTAGCTCAACCGGCGCGCCGTAGCGCGGCCCTTCGCCAGCCAGATTATGCGGCACAAAGGCATTGGCCGGACGTTGCCATAACGCTTCATCCAAACGTATTGCTTGTTGTTCATCTTCGCAGGCAATCAACACGCGTTTACCGCGGCGCCAATGCGTTTCCGCTAGCTCACAGACTAATACCTCAAGCGGGCGGAGTCCGTCGATCGGCGTCTCGGATTCCAGAAGATAGAAGGTCGCGTTTTTCATGATGCTGCCAATTATATGCGATGGGTTCCGCCGTCGGAGGCAAGCAAGCCTGCCTCCGAGGGAAAAGAGAGAGACTTAATCGTCGCCGTTTAGCCCGGCACGGTTCAACAGGAACTGTGACAGCAACGCCACCGGACGACCGGTTGCCCCTTTCGCTTTGCCCGAACGCCAGGCGGTACCGGCAATATCCAGGTGCGCCCAGTTATATTTACGCGCAAAGCGTGCCAGGAAACAGGCTGCGGTAATCGCGCCGCCAGGACGACCGCCGATGTTTGCCATATCGGCAAAATTCGACTCCAATTGTTCCTGATATTCATCCGCCATGGGCAAACGCCACGCGCGATCACCCGCCTGTTCGGACGCGCCAATCAGCTCATGCGCCAGCGGATTATGGTTCGACATCAGGCCGCTGATATGGTGGCCCAGCGCAATCACGCAGGCACCGGTCAGGGTTGCGATATCAATCACCACTTCCGGTTCAAAACGTTCAACGTAGGTCAGAGCATCGCACAGGACCAGGCGGCCTTCCGCATCGGTATTTAACACCTCTACGGTTTGGCCAGACATAGTGGTCAGCACGTCGCCTGGACGGAAAGCGCGCCCGCCAGGCATATTTTCACAGCCCGCCAGCACGCCAACTACGTTCAGCGGTAGATTGAGTTCCGCCACCATCCGCATCACGCCGTAAACCGAGGCGGCGCCGCACATATCGTACTTCATCTCATCCATGGCTTCCGCCGGTTTGATCGAGATGCCGCCGGAATCAAACGTCAACCCTTTGCCAACCAGCACAATCGGTTTGCTGTCCGGATCCGGATTACCTTTGTACTCAATCACCGACATCAGCGATTCATTCTGCGAGCCGTTGCCCACCGCCAGGTAAGCATTCATGCCCAGCTCTTTCATCTGCTGCTCGCCGATTACGCGGGTAGTGATATTTTTACTGTAGGCATCCGCCAGTTGGCGCGCCTGCGAAGCCAGGTAGGCGGCATTGCAAATATTGGGCGGCATATTGCTCAAATCTTTCGCTGCCTTCACCCCGGCGGCAATCGCCAAACCATGCTGAATCGCACGCTCGCCGCTGGTCAGTTCACGGCGGGTTGGCACGTTGAACACCATCTTACGCAGCGGGCGACGCGGTTCGGTTTTATTGCTTTTTAACTGGTCGAAGCTGTAAAGCGTTTCTTTCGAGGTTTCTACCGCCTGGCGCACTTTCCAGTAGGTGTTGCGCCCTTTTACATGCAGTTCGGTCAGAAAACACACGGCTTCCATTGAACCGGTATCATTCAGCGTGTTGATGGTTTTCTGAATCACCTGCTTATACTGGCGCTCATCCAGCTCACGCTCTTTGCCGCAGCCAATCAACAGAATGCGTTCGGAAAGAATATTGGGCACGTGGTGCAGTAACAGCGTTTGACCCACCTTACCTTCTAATTCACCACGACGCAGTAGGGCGCTGATATAGCCATCACTGATTTTATCCAGTTGCTCGGCAATAGGTGACAGCCGACGCGGTTCAAAGACGCCGACAACGATGCAGGCGCTACGCTGTTTTTCCGGGCTACCGCTTTTTACACTGAACTCCATGCACTCTCCTGAATCTTAAAGACAACGGCGTCTGCTGCGGCTAGAATGTAGCGCTTTCGTGACAGCCATACCGTTGCGTAACGACGTTTAGTAAACGGACGTCAGATTGAGTTTCGGTGACAATTGTAGTTTTTCGCGTCACCTAAACGCTTATGTCATACAATATTAGCTATGACGACGGCCATTGATGAGAAAAAATGGCGGATAAGCGTTGAAACTATCGATTTTCCTGCAAAAAGACAAGTTTTCACAGGCGTACTAAGCGTGATCATCATTAGATATCTGGTTCGGGAAACGCTCAAAAGCCAACTGGCGATACTCTTTATCCTGCTGCTGATCTTCTTTTGTCAGAAGCTGGTCAGGATCTTAGGGGCTGCCGTGGACGGTGACATCCCAACAAATTTAGTTCTGACTCTGTTAGGTCTCGGCGTGCCGGAAATGGCACAGCTCATTCTGCCGCTGAGCCTGTTTCTGGCCATTTTAATGACCCTTGGCCGGCTCTACACCGAAAGTGAAATTACGGTGATGCACGCCTGCGGCCTGAGCAAAATGGTGCTGGTTAAGGCGGCATCAATCTTAATGTTGCTGACGGTGGTCGTGGCGGCAGTCAATGTGGTGTGGCTGGGGCCGTGGTCTTCACGTTACCAAAGTGAAGTCACGCAAAATGCCAAAGCCAACCCCGGCGCGGCGGCGCTGGCAGCCGGGCAATTTCAGCAATCCAGCGATGGAAACAACGTTCTGTTCCTTGAAAATGTGAAAGGCAATCAGTTTGGTCATGTTTTCCTCGCACAACTGCGCCCTAAGGGCAATGCGCGGCCATCGGTGGTGCTGGCGGACAGCGGGCATTTGGAGCAACGGCGCGATGGTTCGCAGGTGGTGACGCTGGATAAAGGCACGCGCTTTGAAGGGACCGCGATGCTGCGTGATTTCCGCATTACCGACTTTACTAATTATCAGGCGATTATTGGTTATAAACCGGCGATTCTCGATCCGAATGACGCCGATCAGGCTGATTTTAGCAGTTTGTTACACAATTCTTCGCCGGAGTTTCGTAGCGAATTGAGTTGGCGTGTCACGCTGGTGTTTTCGGTGATCGTGATGGCGCTGATGGTGGTGCCGCTCAGTGTGGTTAACCCGCGTCAGGGGCGGGTGTTGTCGATGTTGCCGGCGATGCTGCTATATCTGATTTTCTTCCTGTTACAGAGTTCGCTGAAGTCTAACGGGGCCAAAGGGAAACTCGATCCGATGATCTGGATGTGGCTAATTAACCTCGGTTATCTGGCGTTGGCGGTTGTACTGAACCTGTGGGATACGGTGCCGGTGCGCCGAATACGCGCCCGCTTCGTGCGTGGAGGTTCCGTATAATGTTTGGCGTTCTTGACCGTTATATCGGTAAAACCATCTTTAACACCATCATGATGACGTTGTTCATGCTGGTGTCGCTGTCCGGCATCATCAAGTTTGTCGACCAGTTGCGAAAAACCGGGCAGGGCGCCTATTCCGCGCTTGATGCTGGCTACTACACATTGTTGAGCGTGCCGAAAGATATTGAGATCTTTTTCCCGATGGCCGCGCTGCTCGGCGCGTTGTTAGGGCTTGGCACCCTGGCACAGCGCAGTGAGTTAGTGGTAATGCAGGCCTCGGGGTTTACCCGCGTACAAATTGCGCTTTCGGTGATGAAAACCGCGATCCCGTTGGTGCTGTTAACCATGGCGATCGGCGAGTTTGTCGCACCGCAGGGTGAGCAAATGGCGCGTAACTACCGTGCACAGCAAATCCTTGGCGGTTCATTGGTTTCCACACAGAACGGCCTGTGGGCGAAAGATGGCAGCAGCTTTATCTACATTGAACGGATCAGAGGCGATAGCCAACTGGACGGTATCAGTATCTATAACTTTAACGATCAGCGGCGTTTGCTAAATGTACGTTACGCCGCCAGCGCTAAATGGGATAAAAAAACGCGCGCGTGGAAGTTGTCGCAAGTGGATGAGTCTGATCTGAATAATCCGCAGCAAATCGCGGGTAAACAAACCCTGAGCGGCGAATGGAAAACTAATCTGACGCCGGATAAGCTCGGTGTGGTGGCGCTTGACCCGGATGCGTTATCAATTCGCGGCCTGTATAACTACTCGAAATATCTACACCAAAGCGGGCAGGAGGCGGGGCGTTATCAGTTGAATATGTGGAGTAAAATCTTCCAGCCGCTCTCGGTCGCGGTGATGATGCTGATGGCGTTATCGTTTATTTTCGGCCCGCTGCGTAGCGTTTCGATGGGTGTGCGCGTCGTTACCGGGATTAGTTTTGGCTTTCTGTTCTACGTGCTGGATCAGATTTTTGGCCCGCTCAGCCTGGTGTATGGCATCCCGCCAATCTTGGGCGCGGTGCTGCCCAGCGCTTTGTTCTTTGCAATTAGCGTGTACATGCTACTTAAACGACGTTAAGAGCAGGCTCGTTCAGTGAGGGTTTCATCCTTCGGTGAACGAGCCGGTCGTTCCCTTCCCGGTGGTGTTCCCGCCATAACAAAATAAATACCCCTTCCGTTTCGCTTATTAAAAACTTTTATTGTTTATTTGACAGGTAGCCGTTTAAATTTCCCTGCTAACAGCCTATTTTCTCGCGGGTTATTGTTGTTGGACATAATGATAATAGACTGCTATGAAAAATAATCTATTTACATTTTATTTTCACTAGCTGTTTTAGAACATAGCTAACTCTATTTTAATATCCAGGCTATGCTTAAAAATAAGCATCCCGGTGTGATGGTTGTTTTTTGATTTTAATTAACCAATGAATTATTTGGGGAGCAGAATGGCTTCATCTGAAAATAAAAACCATGAAGCACAAATATTGCCGCGAGTGGAAGAGCAGGCGGAGTTGCGCACCACACGCATAGTAGATAGCCGTACCCTTGTGAGCCGTACCACCGTCACCGATGAGGCGTTGCTGGAAACCGAGCTCCAACGCAATGAAGTTGAAATTAAGCATGTTGAGATAAATCAACCCGTTGATGAAAATAATATTCCGAACGTGCGTCAGGAAGGCGATGTTTTAATTATTCCTATGATTGAAGAACAGGTGGAAATTATTCGTCATCATGTATTGAAAGAAGAAGTTCACATTCACAATATAAATAAAAAAGAGCCTTTTAAACAGAAGGTTATTTTGCGGCGTCAGGAAGTAACAATTAGCAAGGATGAAAAGGGCGAAAATCAGACTTAACTTTAAAAGAGGAATATCAAATGGCACATGAAAAAATTGTTACGGCGTTCAGTCAGATACAACAAGCGGAAGTAGCAAAAGAAAAATTGCTCACTGAAGGTATCGCAGAAAAGAATATCGATATTATTTCTGGTGAGCGACTGCGGGTGAAAGATAAAGAAATCCGTCACCCAAGCTTTTGGCAGCGTCTGTTCGGTGATGACGTAGATGATAGCTATGCCAGCGAATATAGCCGTGCATTGCAAACCGGCGGCGTGCTATTGACGGTGCGCGCCGACAAAGAGGAAGCCGGTCGTATTGAAGCGTTGCTAGATCAGTACGCCACCAATTACGCTTCTGGCGCTGGCGCTGATGTAACGGCGGGTGCCGGGTTAAACGATGATCGGCGGGAGTTTTTAGGCGAAACGGATGATAGGGTAGCGCCTCCCGCCGGGCTGCAGGCTAACCGGGATTTCGCGGGCGAAACCGACGATCGCCAAACCTCACCGGCACTAAGCGATCAGGCGTTTGATAGTCACGGGGAGGAATTAACGCCTAATGACGAACGTTTGATTGCGCGAGACGAAGGTTTCCCGGTAAGCGGCGAAGCACTGCCGACCGACGCCGAACGCGAAAGTTTAAAACTAGCGGAAGAACAGGTGGAGATTGGTAAACGTCAGGTGAATGATGGCACGGTTAGACTGCGTCGTTATACCGTTGAGGATCACGTGGCTGAAGACGTTTCGCTTTACGATCAACACGCCGAAGTGTTTCGTAATGCGGTAGACGATCCTGCCTACCTTAACGAGGTTGATTGGTCGGACAAAACCATTGAAGTGGAAGAGTCACATGAAGTGCCAACGGTAAGTAAGAGCGCTTACGTTAAAGAAGAAGTCGGTATCCGTCGTTCAGAAACAGAGCGGGTGGAGACCGTGAAGGATACCGTTCGTCGCCAAGAGGTGGATATTGAACAGGGCCGGGATGAAGATGAACTCCTACGTAAAGACGATGACTTTCCGCGTAAATAACCACGGAGAGACGGGCACGCTTCCCTGTTCCGTTATCCATCAGGGGCGCCGCACAATGCGCGGCGCCTCCAGCTTAGGCAAGCGGTAAACGGATGTTTGCCTCTGCGATATACTCCTGCACTATCTCATCAAAATCGGCATTAGCGCTAAAGCCCAGCCGCTTCGCATAAGTGGCGTGAAAATCACCCGGCCATGAATTAACAATTTTCTCTACCTGCGGGTCGTGCTGGAACGTAATCTGTTCCACCACCCCATCGCCTGCCACCCGGCGCAACGCGGCAATCATCTGCTCCACCGTCACCGATAACCCGGTCATATTGATCACGCGCCCCTGATCCAGCGCCCCGGCATTGAGTTCATGGCCCTGAACTAACGCCGCGATTGCGCGAGCCGGAGAAAGTAGCCACAGGCGCGTATCCAGCGCAACCGGGCAACGTGCCGCTTCGCCATTAAGCGGCTCGCGAATAATCCCACTGGCGAAGCTGGATGCCGCCTGATTCGGTTTGCCGGGGCGAACCACAATGGTTGGCATCCGCAGGCTACGGCCATCAATCCAACCGCGGCGGCTGTAATCAGACAGCAGCAGGTCGTTCATCGCTTTTTGCACGCCATAAGAACTCTGTGGCCGCCACACCTGCTCGTCCGGGACTTGCGCGGGTAAACTACCGCCAAATACCGCCACCGAACTGGTGATCACCATCTTCGCCCGACGTTGCTGTTGACGCAGCGCCTCCATCATCTGGCGCGTGGCATCGAAATTGATGGTCATGCCCAATTCAAATTCCTGCTCGGCCTGGCCTGAAACCACCGCCGCCAGATGGAACACCGAATCAAACTCTTCCTCGAACAGCGTGGCAAGAAACGCTGCATCGCTAATATCGCCACTGCGTACCGTCAAGCGTGGGTCTTGAATATCGCTCAGGGCGATGCGATCACAAGCGACAATGCGCTGAATATCGTGTCGCTGCCCGGCGCTGTCGGTCAATTGACCGCGTGTCAGTAACGCCTGAATCAGTTTTTTGCCGAGAAAACCTGCGGCGCCGGTTACTAATACCTTCATGTCATACCTCGTAAATTAACGATTCACCATCCGAGCGGGAATCAGGAAAACGGCCGCCGCGCCAACAAACAGCGTCGCGGAAATGATCAACACGCCAGCCAGCGTCGAATGGGTAAGGTCGCTTAAAATGCCCATCAAATACGGCGCAACAAAACCGGCCAGGTTACCGAAGGAGTTGATGAGTGCGATACCGACCGCCGCCATCGAACCGCCGAGAAAAGCGGTGGGCAGGCTCCAGAATAGCGGTAGGGTACTTAATCCCCCGGCGGCGCCAAGCGTCAGACCAATCATGGCGACAATCAGGTTGTCGCTAAACAGCGCGGAAATCACCATTCCTACGCCGCTCATTACCGCAATAAACGCCAAATGCCAGCGACGTTCGCGATGTTTATCGGCGCTATGTGAGGCAACTAACATGGTCACAATCGCGGCGGCATAAGGAATCGCGGTGAGTAAGCCAACGGTGAAAATATCGGTTACCCCGGCGTTATGAATTAGCGTCGGTAGCCAGAAACCGACGGTATAAAACCCGGCGATCAGGCAGAAGTAGATAAAGGTCAGTAGCCAGACTTTTCGGTTGCGGAAAACCGCCCATGCGCTGACCGAACCGTGCGATTCATGCTGGGCGCTATCTTCCGCCAGTCGCTTAAGCATCAGGCTCTTTTCGTCGGCGCTCAGCCAGTTGGCCTGCTCAATGCGATCGGTTAACCAGGCCAGGACAAACAGCCCGATAAACAGGGAGGGAACGCCCTCAATGATATACAGCCATTTCCAGCCTTCCAGACCGTGGCTTCCGTTGAAATACTCCATAATCCAGCCGGAAAGCGGGCTACCAATCACGCCGGAAATCGGTACTGCGGTGGCGAACAACGCAAACATTCGTCCGCGCCGCCAGGTCGGGAACCAGAACGACAGAAACAGAATGACGCCAGGATAGAAGCCTGACTCTGCCACACCGAGCAGGAACCGTACCAGATAGAATTGCAGCGGCGTGGTGACGAAGGCGGTGCAGGGCGCAATCACCGCCCAGGAGATAAGGATTGCGGCAATCAGTCGGCGTGCGCCGAATTTATGCAGCGCCAGATTAGTCGGGATCTCAAAGCCGAAATAGCCGAGGAAAAAGATCCCGGCGCCCAGCCCGTATACCGCATCGGAAAAGGCCAGATCGTTCGACATTTGTAACTTAGCGACCCCGACGTTAATGCGGTCGAGATAGGCGACGATATAGCACAGCATTAACAGCGGCAGGATGCGCCACATGGCTTTCTTCCAGACGCGCGCTTCGTCGGGCGCGACGGCGGTAACGTCATGTGTCATTGAGGAGGAGAGTGTCATAATTATTAGGCCTCAAATAAAAGCGGGTCAGAGTGTAGGTAAGGCGTGATTACAGCCAGGGTTTTACCCAGCCAAGGCCAGGCAGCGTGCCATTCGCAGGGTGATATTCCGCTGCGATATAACCGCGATAATTCACCTCACGCAGTGCGTTAAACAGCCACGGATAATCGGTCTCGCCGCGATCGGGTTCATGGCGATCGGGCACCGAGGCGATCTGTACATGGCCGATGCGCGCGTTAAGCGTGGTGATCAGGTTGGTCAGGTTGCCGTCGACTAACTGGGCATGGAAGAGATCCAACTGGACGTAGACATTTGGGCGCTGCACCGCGTCGCATAGCGCCAGGGTTTGCCACTGGCTGGAAAACAGATAGTTTGGGCGAACCTGTGGACTGAGCGCTTCCAGCATAATATTGACGCCAAGTTCGGCGGCGCGGTCGGCGGCATAACCGACATTGGCGAGAAAGGTTTCCCGGCACTGTTCGGCGTTAAGCGCTGGCGTCACAACACCTGCCATGACATGCAGCGAAGGGCATTCAAGCGCGCGGGCGTAGGCCAATGCTTGGTCAATATCGCGGCGTGCTTCCGCTTCGCGCCCAGGCAGCGCCGCTACGCCCCATTCACCGGCGGCGGTATCGCCCGGCGGCGTGTTAAATAGCACCAGTTGCAACTGATGCGCATCAAGCTGGCGCTTAATCTCTTCGGCGGGATAGTCGTAAGGAAACAGGAATTCCACCGCGCGAAAGCCGGCTTCAGCGGCAGCGGCGAAACGTTGCAGAAAGGGCAATTCGGTAAATAACATTGAGAGGTTGGCGGCGAACTTAAGCATGATAAGCGCTCCGTAAGGTGGCTATTTCTTCCGCGGTTAAATAACGTACCGGCCAGGTTTCCAGGGTGAAGAACAGCCTCGCTGCCGCCTCCATCTCTTCCAGATTATCGGTCGCGTCGCGCAGGGTGTTGCCGGTCACTACCGGCCCATGGTTCGCCAATAAAAACGCCCGGTAGTGCGGCGCCAGTTCGCCGAGATGCTCGCCAATTTGCGCATCGCCGGGGCGGAAATAGGGAACCACTGGAATATCGCCCACTCGCATCACCACATAGGGCGTGCACGGCGTCATGGCATTTTCCGGGTTCAGATTATTCAGGCAGGACAGGGCGGTAAGATAGTGGCAATGCAGGTGTACCACCGCGCGACACGCCGGGTTTTGGTTATACAACGCGAGGTGAAAACTCACCTCTTTTGAGGGTTTTTTACCGCTTAACCAGTTGCCGTCGAGGGTCACTTTTGACAGATCTTCCGGCAGCAGTTCGCCAAGGCAGGAACCGGTTGGCGTGGCGAGGATCGCACCATCGTCCAACAAGACCGAGAGGTTGCCGGCAGAACCAGTGGCGTAACCGCGTTGGTAAAAGGAGCGGGCGATAGTCACCATTTCCTGGCGCTGTTGTTGTTCAGTCATAACGGCGTCTCCTGACGTTGTGCGCGCGAAAAGAAGTCAATGTCGCCGAAATTACCGGATTTCAGCAGTAACCAGAGCGGCGCATCTAACGCTCTGATCCACGGCACGCCGGGTGATACCGCCGGGCCAATATGGAAGGCATCAATGCCCAATGCCTGCGTAATGGCGCTGGAGGTTTCACCGCCAGCGACAATAAAGGTGCGCACATTGGCCTGATACAATGCCACCGCCAGCAGCGCGAATAACTGTTCGATCGCCGCGCTACTCTTTTCCACCCCAAATTTTTGCTGAATAGCGTTGAGCGCCGAGGGCGAAGCGGTGGCGTAAATCAGCGGCGCTGGCGCTTCCGGCAGTGCCAGCACCTGCTCACACAGAGTGTGCGCATAGGTTTCAGGGCGTACCGCGCCGGTTAACAACGGCTCCACCTCTATTGCGATAGCGGGGCCATGTTCACGGTAATGCGCCACTTGTTGATTGGTGCGTTCGGAACAGGAACCGGCGAGGATGACGCTACGCCCGCTGCGTTGCCAGCGTGATTGCTGCACGGGCGCAGTGGCGTGATCTTTTTTCCACTGCCGCGCCAGACCAATCGCTAATCCGGAACCGCCGGTGACCAGCTTCAGGTCGGCGACCGCTTCGCCCTGAACCACCAAATGGTGTTCATTCAGCGCATCCAATACCGCGTAGCGATGGCCTGCCTGGCGTAGATCGGCGAGTTTCGCCTTCACCGCTTGCGCACCACGCTCGATCACCTGATAGTTGACACAGGCGGCGGTGCCCTGGCCCTGAGCGCTGATTAAACGTGGTAAATAGCTATCGCGCATCGGCGTTATCGGGTGATTGCGCATCCCGGACTCTTCCAGCAGGACTTCCCCAACAAACAGATAGCCTTGATAGACACTGCGTCCATTCACCGGCAATGCTGGCGAGATGACGGTAAAGGATTGCGCTAAAGCGCCCAGCAACGCATCCGTCACCGGACCGATATTGCCACGCTCAGTACTGTCGAAGGTGGAGCAATATTTAAAATAGAAATGGCTGCATCCCTGCTGTTGTAGCCAACGCAGCGCAGCCAGCGCCAGGCTCACCGCCTGTTCGGCGGGGCAAGATCGCGATTTGAGGCTGACCACCAATGCATCAACCGGTTGGCTAAAATCCTGGGTCGGGCAGCCGTTAAACTGCACGGTTGTCATACCGTTATTCACCAAAAAACTGGCAATATCGGTGGCGCCGGTAAAATCATCCGCTATTACGCCAAGCTTCATTGAATGGGGTTCTCCGCCGGGGTAACCGCAATCTCTGCGGTGTGAAAATAAGTGAAATGATGTTGTTTAACGTTAAGTTAAAGCATGATGTGGAGCAATGTTGTGCGTTTCATCACATTTAAGTACATTAGTTCACAATAAATAACATTGGCGTGGCAAGCTACAGCATCAGGTAACAACATGAATACCATCAGGAAAACGATGAGGTGTGAAAAAATGTTGTTTGTCTGGCAGACAGACGCCAGAATAAGAAGTGATCACCGGAGGGAGTAACAATCGCAATGCTGCCAATTGAACGACAACAGCAAATTCTACAAACCGTGACCGAAAAAGGGGTGGTAAGCCTGACGGAACTGATGGAGTGCTTCCAGGTTTCGCATATGACTATCCGCCGTGATATTCAGAAGCTGGAAAGTGTAAACGCGATTGCGATTGTCTCGGGCGGCATTGCGTTACCGGAGCGGCAACGTCTGTTAGCGGAGCCTTCTCATCAGGATAAAACCATCCTGTATCCGCGCGAGAAAGAGGCGATCGGGGCCGAAGCGTTACGTTTGATCCCGGCGAACAGCAGTATTTATCTCGATGCGGGCACCACCACGCTGGCGCTGGCGCACGCTCTGGCGGGGCGCGATGATTTGTTGATTGTCACCAATGATTTTGTGATTGCCGCCTTTATTACCGAGCACACCCGCTGTCAGATGATCCATACCGGCGGCACGCTATGTCGGGAAAACCGTTCCTGTGTCGGCGCGCTGGCGGCGGAGATGCTGAAAAACCTGTTTATCGATATTGCGTTTATTTCCGCTTCGTGCTGGAACCAGCGCGGTATCTCGACGCCCAATGAGGATAAAGTGGCGGTGAAAAAAGCGGTGGCGGCAGTGAGTAGCCAGCGCGTTCTACTGGCGGATGCATCGAAATACGGCAAGATCGCTAACTACCTGGCGCTACCGCTGACGGCGTTTGACGCGATTATTAGCGATAGCCATCTCCCCGCCGCCGCCGCACTGGCCATCCGTAACGGCGGCGCAGCCCTGAGCCTGGCGGGTGAATAACCGGCGAGGTTACTTAAAGCGCGCCTCGTTAAGCCGCTGTTTCATCTCGATAAACGCCTGCTGATGTGCGCCATCACGGCGCAGGGCGACCGCGGTAGATAGCACATCAATAATCACCAGGGTGGCAATGCGTGAGGTCATCGGCGTGTAGAGACTGGTGTTTTCCAGCGTTTCCACCACGAGAGAGACATCGCAGTAGGGCCGCAGCGGCGCCTGGTCCGAACCGACAATGCCCAACACATGAGCGCCTTTCTCGCGAGCGGTGCGGGCAACATCCACCAGTGAGCGCGTGGTGCCGGTATTGGAAATCAACACGCAAACATCGCCGGGTTGCAGCATTGACGCCACCATGATCTGCTGATGAAAATCCACCTCGGCGCCGCAAGGCACGCCAAACAGCGGAAACTTTTGTTGACCGTCGCGCGCCACAATCCCGGATGCGCCAAAGCCAAAAAATTCAATGCGTTTTGCCGCCGCCAGCAGATCAATCGCTGCGCTAACCGCCTGCTTATCAAGGTGATAGCGCGCCCAGTCAAGGCTGGTGAGCGTGTAGTCGAAGATTTTCTCCACCACCTTATCCGGCGTATCGCTACCCTGCAGCTCGGAATGGGTGGCAGGCATCCCCAGCGCGAGGCTCTGCGCGAGCCGTAATTTAAAATCAGGATAGCCGCTGCAGCCAATGGCACTGCAAAAACGCAAGACTGTCGGTTGGCTGACTTCGGCGCGCGCCGCTAATTCAGCCACGGTATCGTTAAGGATCAGCCGTGGATCGTCCAGCACTACCTCGGCCACTTTACGATCGGACTTGCGCAATTCCGGCCGCAGGGTACGGATAACTTCAAGAATATTTTGCATCGGTTCCCGAACAAGGCTGTGGTCTTGTGCCATTAATCTGTCCCTGAGCCGCGAGGCTCGTTGGTAACGTTATACTCGGTGTGCAACTTTGCCCGCAGAAGGGTCGGCACGGCGATCCGGCTGCTATAGCGGTCGATTTCCGCCGGATCCGCGCTATTAAAATCAAACAAACCGTAATGATGGGCGATCATATACCGGATGTCACATCGCTGGCAAAGTTGGTGTGCTTCCTGCAAGGAGAGGTTACCAGGCACGCCTTGCGCGCTGAGCGCGGCCCGCCGCCCGTTAACCGGTAGCAGCGCCAGATCAATCTTCAGCGCGCGTAACTCCTCCTGCTGGCCGTCAAACGGCACGGTATCGCCAGAGTGAAAAATACGTAGCCCCGCCATTTCGATCATATAGCCGAGAAAACGATAGTTGCCCGCCGCATCCTGCTCTAACGTTTCATGGCTGGCGCGGGTGGCCGTAATGGTCATGCCGGGAGATGGCGAAACCCGTTCCCCGGCACTGATGGCGCACAGCGTTTGCGGCGCTTTACCGCAGCGTTCGGCGGCTAGCGCTAACGAAGCGCGCGGCGCCACAAAGGTTGCTTGCGGTGCCGCCAGCGCCAGCGGCGCAAGGGTTTCCGGGTCCATATGATCGCTATGGTGATGCGTAATCAGCACCAGCGTGGTCGACGCCAGTTGTTCAGGTTGCAGTGGCGCATCCATCATACGGCGGTGCGGCAGCGGGCGTCCGCGATACTTATGCGCCAGGTAATCCGACAGGTAAGGATCGATAACGACACAGTGCTGCTGGCTACGCAGCACAAAGCCCGCTTGCCCGAGCCAATAAATGACCACGCCGGTTGACGGCGGCGGCAGAGCGAGCCGCGCCGCCAGTGTTCCCTCAAATGTCGTACTGCGACAAAGCACCGTCATGAGGGCACCCGTTGTAAAGCGGTCAGAAGATTAGCCACCGCCATCTCGGTGGCACGCTCGACGCTTTGGGTGGTAAAACCGCCGATATGGCTGGTAGCGATCACGCCGGGATGCCCGGCCAGCGCCAGCGACTGCGGCGGTTCTTGTTTAAACACATCGGTCGCGTAGGCGGTCAGCTTACCGGCATCCAACGCGGCGATAATCGCCTCATCATCCACCAGCGCCGCGCGCGCGGTGTTCACCAAAATAGTGCCGTGCGGCAGGCGGCTCAGCACCGCAGCGTCAATCAGCGGCGAGCCATCGGCAGGCGGCGGGCAGTGCAACGTGATCAGCGTCGCCTGAGCAAAAATCTCTTCAAGGCTGGCCCACTGAAACTGCTCAGGCGGTAGAGAGAGCGTCGGGCGCATCGGATCATATCCTAGCACCCGGCAGCCGAGCGCGCAGGCAAGACGCGCCACTTCACGCCCGATGGCGCCGCAACCGAGCACCCCCAGCACCTGACCGCGAATTTCATTCCCTTGATGGCGCGGCCACTGGCCGGTTTTAATGCCGCTGCTGGTGGCATGAATATGGCGCAAACTGGCAAACATTAAACCGATCGCCAGTTCCGCCACGCCTGAAGCATTGGCGCCTTCGGCGGTACAAACCTGAATCCCACGCTGCTGTAGCGTCGGGAGCGGCAAATTATCGACACCAACGCCGTTACGGCTGATAACCCGCAACTGCGCGGCAGCCTCAATCACCTGCGGCGTAACCGGTTCAACGCCCGCCAGCCAGCCGACACAACCGGGGAGCTGGTTTAATAACTCCTGCTCATCCGGCAATTTGCCCGGCGAGGAAAACACCACCTCATATCCGGCATGCGTGAGCCGGTTTAAGGCCGGATGCCCGGCGCTGGTCAGCGAACGCGGCGTGACTAAAATACGGTTCATTTGCCATGCCCTCCGCTGGTTAAACCAGAAGCGTGCGCCGCCTGCGCGGAGAGGGCGCTAAACGCCTCGCCTTGTACCGCCTCGTCCGGTAACTCAAACACTTCGGCAATCACCTGCGTCCAGCCATGAATAAAGTAGCGCCAGCCATCTTCGATATGCAGTTGTTGCGCGGCCTGCTGTGCATGCGCTTGCTGTAAAAACAGCAAATCGCCGCGATAGTTTAATTCCCACACCCAGGCTTGCGGCGGAAAACGGGCCGCGTCACCGATCGGCGAACCCGGCAAATCTTTCCCCATCCCGGTGGCGTTAATCACCAGTGAGCCGGGGCGTAGCGTCGCCAGTAACGCATCGTTTTGTTCTGCCGCCGTGACCTGGTGATATTCCACCGCAATATCCGGATTAAATGCCTGATGCAGACGGGCCAACTCTTCCAGCCGGGCGGCGCTGCGATCGCTGACAATAATGCGCGCCGGTAGATCGCGGCCGCGATCGCGTTGCATTAAATACCAACTGATCGCGATACAGGCGCCGCCCGCGCCGAGGATCAGCACGTCACGCCATTGATCGGTAAACGCCTGTGGCGGTAAAAAGGCCTCCAGCGTCAGCCCGGAGGAGAGGGGATCTTTGGCGTAGCAATGCAATTTGCCGTGATGTTTAGCCAGGCAACTGGTTTCACCCAGCAACGCGGCCAGCGGATCGATACCATCGAACAGGTCACGACAATGGGTAAACAGATCGATCTTATGGGTAGTGACCAGCGCGCCGAGCGACAGCGGATCCTGTTTAATAAACTCGACCGCCTGGCGATAGTCCGCCGCTGGCGCGCCAGGCGGAAAATCGATCCCTTTAATCACCGCGTTTTCCAGCCGGAGAAAATCAGCCCATGCCGGAAACACCTTCATAATTGAGCTACTGCCGGTAGTGACGCCAATAAAATAGAGCGTCGGCTGGCGGGCGGGGGTTAGCGTTAGCATGTGGAGGCCTCCCGTACTTGCTGCACGATGGCCCGCGCCGCTTTGGCATTGCGCGTGATCTGGCTGAAGTTCCCCTGACGAATATCTTCGCTACGTGCGATCCAACTGCCGCCAACCGCCAACACAATCGGTAGCCGTAACCAATCGGCGAGCGTATTTTCACTGATTCCGCCGGTGGGAATAAACCGCAGACCAAGATGGGCGAAGGGCGCATAGATGCCTTGTAACGCCGCCGGGCCACCCGCCAGCCCGGCCGGGAAAAATTTCGCCACCTGTACCGGATAATGGGTCGCCAGTGACAAATCGCTCGGTGTCATAATCCCGGGCGCAAAGGGCATCCCCTGTTGCTGCGCGGCAGCCAGCACTTGAGCATCAATACCTGGCGCGAGGCCGAAAGCCGCGCCGCTACGTTGGGCAATCTCCACCGAGGCTGCATCCAGCAGCGTACCGGCGCCAACCAGTAATTCCGGGCGTTGTTGTCGCATCAAGGCAATAGCCTGCGCCGCGTCCGGCGTGCGAAACGTCACTTCCGCCAGCGGCAGCCCGCCTTCCAGTAGCGCATCAGCCAGTGGGATCGCATCCTGGGCATTATCAATGGCGATCTCCGGGATCACGCCCAACTGTTCAATCGTGATAAAGGGGTTATGCATCAGGCGGCTCCCTTACAGCGTGGTCTGAAACAGGCGCGCAACCTGTTGAGGAGAACGTGGCTGATAATCGGCATTATCCACTGCCTGCCAGCCGCCGTGACCATCATCAACAATGCGCGTTTTCATGCCGCCGGAGCGGGCGATGATTTCATAGTCCTGGCCGGAATCAGCCGGGTAAGCGAACACCATCACCAGATCTTCCGCGCCGACATTGACGGAGCGGTGGATCCAGTACGGCGGCACATAACAGATGCTCTGTGGACCGATCGCCACAATCCGCGTTTCGCCCGCCGGGGACTCCATCAACATCACGCCGTGACCGCTTTGCCCGTAATAGATCTCGGGGCGATCGGCCTGCGCGTGGATATGGCCGCGCGTCAGGAAGTATTCATTGCCGATCTTACCGGGGCTCATGCGCGTCACGCCAAAGATCAGATCGCCATGCTGCGCGTCGGGCCGGCGTTCGGTGACTTCATATACCACCCGGTCGCCTGCCACGCTTGCCTGGGTGGCGAAAGCATCGCCATCGGCATACAACCCGGCGAGATCATTCAGGCGCTTCTGATAGTGCCCGCTGCCGTTATCCATCACGCCGGCGGAGAGGTCGACCTGGCAGCTTACGGGTTCACACATTTTCATCGTGAGATTGCTCCTGTTAATGCACTTTTGGTAATAAAAGTACCTTATAAGGATTTTAATCACATGAATAATGTTATTTAAAGCGTTATTTTTGTGATTTTGCGCAAATAATTACCATTATTGGTTTTAGTTGTTATTTGTTTGGTAATAATAATACATAAAAAGGCGAGTCAGTCGATAAAACATAACAAGCGTTACGGTTTGCCTTTTTACCGTAATTCCCAGGAGAACATCATGCGTATGCCCTATCGCCTCACCTGCTATGCCCTTGCCCTCAGTGGTCTCCTTGCCGGGAGTGCCCGCGCCGCCGACGACTGCCTGGTCGGCATTTCTATGTTCACCCTCGGCGCGCCTTACTACTCCGCCGCGCTGGACGCCGCCTCGAAAAAGGCGCAAGCGATGGGCTGTAAAGTCACCACCGCCGACGGTCAGAACGATATGTCGAAACAAATCAGTGATGTTGAAGACATGGTGGCGCGCGGCGTTAACGCCTTAATCATCGACCCGCGCGATCCGGAAGGGTTGGTACCGGCAGTCAATGCCGCCAGCGCCGCCGGTATCAAAGTGGTGGTGGTGGATAGCGCACTCAATCCACGCGCCAACTACGTCACGCTGGTGCAATCTTCTAACGACCAAAACGGTCGGCTGATTGGCGCCTGGCTAGCGAAGAAGATGAAAAGCCAGCCGATGAAAATTGCGCTGATTTCCGGTTCGAAAGGCAATGTGGTCGGTGAAGAGCGCCGCCTGGGCGTGATACGCGGCCTGACGGAAGCACAGTTGCAACAGAGCGGAACCGCCGGTTTTCAGATTGTCGGCCAGGGCTGGGGTGATTGGACGCAAGAGGGCGGCCTGAAAGCGATGGAGGATCTGCTGGTCGCGCACCCGGATATTAACGTGGTGTTCGGCGAGAACGATTCGATGGTGCTCGGCGCGCGCAAGGCGCTGGAACAGGCCGGTAAGCTGGATCAGGTGACATTGCTGGCGGCGGCGGATGGGCAGAAAGAGGCCTACCGCCTGATTAAAGAAGGCAAATATGGCGCCACCGGCCTGAATGACCCGAACCAAAGCGGCACGCTGGCGGCACAGTACGCCATTGAAGCGTTACGCGGCAAGCTACCGGCGGATTTCCCCAAAATTTATTACACCAAACCCGCGGCGGTGACCAAAGAGAACGTCGACAAATTCTATAAGCCGAATTCTATTTTCTGATTTTATCGCGACGGTGGGGTAGCCCTGCCGTCGCTCTAAGCGGGGGAGTTTCATATGGTTCAGTCATTGATTGAGCTGCGTGACATCACCAAAGCCTTTGGCGGTATTCATGCGCTGGATAAGGCGCAACTGCGGCTAGCCGCCGGAGAAGTGCATGCCTTACTGGGGGAAAACGGTGCCGGGAAATCGACGTTGATGCGCGTGCTTGGCGGCGAAATTACACCCGATAGCGGCGAAATCCTCGATAACGGCGAGCGTATTCAGATTAAAGGCCCGCGTGACGCAATGGCGCGCGGCATCACGCTTATCCACCAGGAGATGGCGTTGGCGCCGGAGCTGACGGTGGCGGAAAACATTTTTTTGCACGCGCTGCCGGGGTTTATCTCTTGGCCGAAGCTACGCGCCCGGGCGGCAAATATTCTGCGGCGTTTAGGGTTTGATATCGATCCCGCCGCGGTGGTTGGCAGCCTGAGCGTGGCGCACCAACAAGTGGTAGAAATCGCCCGCGCGTTGTCGCAGCACGCACGAGTGATTGTTTTTGATGAGCCCACCGCCGTGTTGTCCACGCAGGATGCGGATCGGTTACTGGAGATAATCGGCGACCTGCGCAGTACCGGAGTGGCGATTGTGTATATCTCGCACCGGCTGGATGAAGTGTATCGCATTGCCGATCGGATGACGGTGCTGAAGGATGGGCAGTGGGTCGCGACGAAAACCCCGCAGGAGTGCCCAATCGGTGAAGTGATCCGTCTGATGGTAGGGCGGCCGGTCGACCAACTGTTCGGCGAACGGAAAACCCGTGAGGCAGGGCGCGAAGTGCTACGCGTACATCGCCTGACGGCGCGCAATAAAGTGCGGAACGTCAGTTTTAGCGTCAAGGCTGGCGAAGTGTTGGGCCTCGGCGGGCTGGTAGGCTCCGGGCGCACCGAAGTGGCGCGGCTGATTTTCGGCGCCGACCGGTGCGATAGCGGCGACATGTTCCTGAACGGCAACAAAATCCGCATTAGTTCGCCACGCCAGGCGGTCAACGCCGGTATCGCGCTGGTTCCGGAAGACCGTAAAGGGCAGGGCGTGGTATTGGATATGGCGATTAAGGCCAATATCACCATGGCGAATGCGACGGGCGTGGTGGCGCCGCTCGGTTTTATTCAGCCGGGGCGCGAGCGGCAGGTGGTCGAGAAACTGGCGCAACAGATGCGTTTGAAAAGCGCCGGTATCGATGCGCCAGTCTCCTCACTTTCCGGCGGCAACCAGCAAAAGGTGGTGCTGGCGAAATGGTTTAACCACGGCGGCCAACTGATCATTTTGGATGAGCCGACACGCGGCGTTGACGTTGGCGCGAAACGCGAAATTTACCAATTGATTGAGCAGCTTTCCGAACAAGGGCTGGCGGTAATTGTTATCTCCTCTGAACACCATGAACTGTTTGGCCTGTGCGATCGGGTGCTGGTGATGTCGGAAGGCGCCATCTGCGGTGAACTTTGGCCGGACGACTATTCAGAAGAAAACCTACTTTCCATGGCGATGATGAATCATCCCTCACTTTCACATGCGGAGAATGCCTGATGAGCTCCCTTTCAGTTAACGCCACGGCGCGCAAAAACAAGTTTGACGCCGGTGAGTTTTTTCGCCGCTACGGCACCACGATTATCTTTTTAGTGCTGGTGATCTGCGCCGCCTCGCTCTCCTCCTCTTTCTTTAGCGAACGCAACATTATGAACGTGCTACGCCAGGTCTCCGGCACCGGCATTATGGCGGTTGGCATGCTGTTGGTGATTTTGACGCGTGGCATTGATTTGTCGGTTGGATCGATTGCCGCGCTCGGCAGCGTGATGTCGGCCATTGTGGTTTCGCAATACAGCGCGGGCGCCTCGATCGCCGCAGTGCTACTGACCGGCGTGGTCTGCGGGGCGATTAGCGGCTTTCTGGTAGCTTACCTGCGCCTGCAACCGTTTGTAATGACGCTGGCGATGATGGCGGTGGCGCGCGGGATTGCGCTGATCATCTCTAACGGCCAGCCGATCATGATGGGCGAGCAGGGCGATGCGATCACCGCGTTCGGCACCACCGCTTGGTTTGGCATTCCGCTGCCGGTGTTATTAATGCTGGTCATCTTCGCCGCCGCTGCGGTGTTGCTCAATATGACGCGCTTCGGGCGGTTGGTAAAAGCCATTGGCTCCAATGAGGAAGCGGTACATCTCTCCGGCATTCCGGTGGCGCGTTATGTGCTGGCGGTGTACGCCATTTCCGGCGCGCTGGCGGCACTGGCGGGCGTGATTATCACCAGCCGCTCAGGCGTGGGGTCGGCGACCGTCGGCGTGGGTGCCGAGTTGGATGTGATTGCTGCCGTTGTGATTGGCGGCGCTAGTCTGGCGGGCGGGCGCGGTGGGGTATTTAACACCTTGCTGGGTGTGCTGGTGTTCGGCGTCATCGGCAACATCATGAACCTGATTAACGTTCCCGGCTATCACCAACAGGTCTGCATGGGGGTAATTATCGTGATTGCCATGCTGTTGCAAAAAGGCACCGGCTGGCTGAAACGCTAAACGCGAGGGGAAGAGAATGAAAGATCTCTATCTGGCGATTGATGTCGGCACCGGCAGCGTTCGCGCCGCATTGGTTGATGGCGCGGGCCAACTGCTGACTATCGCCAGCCGTGAGCAGGAGCAGATGGTCCCGCAATATGGCTGGTCGGAACAGTCGCCGTTGGCGTGGTGGCAAGGGGTGGTGGAAAGCATCCGCACCGTACTGACCCGCTATCCCGACGCGCGTGAGCGTATTGCCGCAATTTGTGCCTGCGGGCAGATGCATGGCACTGTGCTGTTAGATGAGGACGGGCAACTGGCCAGCCCGACGGTAATGTTGTGGAACGATAAACGCAGCGCGCCGCAGGTACGGGCTTTTGAACAACGCTATGCCACGAGCGACTATTTAGCGCATAGCGGTAACCCGGCAACGCCTGCCTGGCCTGGTTTTAAATTGCAGTGGCTGCGTGATAACCAGCCGCAGGCGCTGGCGAAAACCGCTGCCGTGCTGATGCCGAAGGATTACATCAATTTCCGGCTGACCGGCGAACTCTCCCAAGACCGCACCGAAGCGTCTTGTAGTTTTATGATGGACCCTTCCAGCGGGCAGTGGTCACAGTCGATGCTCGATCGGCTTGGGTTGAACGCGGCCATGTTGCCGCCAATCCGCGACGCACACGAAATACTGGGCGAACTGTTACCGGCGGTGGCGCAACAAACCGGCCTGCGCGCCGGTACGCCAGTGTTAGTAGGCGGTGGCGACTATCCGATGGCATTACTGGGTTCCGGCGTGACCCGGCCCGGTCTGGTTTCCGACAGTACCGGCACCTCGTGCATTATCACCGCCATTGCGCCGCAGCCGTTGCTGGATGCGGAAATCTCCAACGTGGCGACCTGTGTTGGCGACTGGGGGCCGTTTGTGTTGCTGGAAACCGGCGGCGACGGCATGCGCTGGGCGCGCCGCGCCTTTCACGATAACACCCTCAGTTATGCCGATATCAGCCAGTGCGCCGCCGAGGCGCCCGCCGGATCGCAAGGGCTGTTTTTTCTGCCTTATCTGGCCGGGGAACGGTTGGGCGCCCATCGCAATGCGCGCGCGCAGTTCTTTGGCCTTGCGGCCAACCACCGGCTGGCGCATCTGCATCGCGCGGTACTAGAGGGCGTCGCGTTCGCGGCGGCACGCCATATCAACATCATGGAGCAGGCGTCCGGGCAGCGTCTGGAGCGAGTGGTCGCCTCCGGCGGCGGCGCAAAATCGGCGCTGTGGCTAAAAATCAAAGCCAGCGTCTACGGCATTCCGCTGGTGGTGCCGCAAGAGCCGGAGTGCAGCGTGGTTGGCTGCGCGGCGTTAGCAGCGGCGGCGGTTGGTCACTTCGCCAGCCCACAGCAGGCGGCGGAACAGTTTGTTCGCTACGGCGATGAGGTTTATCCCGACCCGGCGTGGCAAGCGATATACCAGCGAATGCAGCCGGTGTTTAACCGTATCTATTTCAATAGTCAGGCGTTATATGACGAACTGGACAGCCTCGGGCTGTAAGCGCGTAGACATTCAAGAGGGCACTATGTATCTGGAAAAGTTTGATTTAAGCGGCAAGCTGGCGGTGATTACCGGAGCCGGGCGCGGTATCGGCCTCGCGATTGCCGAGGCGTTGGGCGAAGCGGGCGCGCGGCTAGCGATAACCGATATTAATCAGCAACGTATTGAGCAGGCTGCCGCCGGGTTGCGCGACAAAGGGTATGCGGTTGATAGCTATGTGCTGGATGTGACTCAGCCGCAACAGGTTGAGCAACTCAGCGCCGCAATGGCGGAACAGTATGGGCGCATTGATATTTTGGTTAATAACGCCGGTATCTCGATCTGCGAGCCCGCGGAAACCATGAGCGACAGTGATTGGCTGAAAGTGATCGACGTGAACCTGAACGGCGTGTTCTGGTGCTGTCGCGCGTTCGGCAAACCGATGCTGGCGGCGGGGAGCGGCACGGTGGTCAACATCGGTTCAATGTCCGGCTATATCGTTAATCGCCCACAGGAGCAGTCGCAATACAACGCTTCTAAAGCGGCGGTTCATCACTTAACCCGTTCGCTGGCTGCCGAGTGGGCCGGGCGCGGTGTACGGGTGAACGCGGTGGCGCCAACCTATATCGCCACCGAAATGACCTCCTACGTCAATGAAGATCCCGAGATGCATCGTCACTGGATCGGCGGCACGCCGATGCAGCGGCTTGGGCGCCCGGATGAGGTGGCGTCGGTAGTGCTCTTCCTGGCCAGCGAAGCGGCCAGCCTAATGACCGGTTCAATTGTGTTAGCGGATGGTGGCTATGTCTGTTGGTAACGCGGTAAACGCAACAATTCAAGGCGCACGGTTTCCGGGGCGCTACTTACAAGGGGCGGGCAGTTTGGCGCGTTTGGGCGAGGAGGCGGCGCTGTTCGGACAGCGTGTGCTGCTGATTGTTGATCGCGGTATTTATGCGCGTTATGTCGAACGGATCCGCGCTGCATGCCAGAACCTGGACCACATTGCCCTTGAACAACACGGTGGCGATTGCACCGAAGCGGAGATTGCGCGGCTGCGACAAATCGCGCGCGATGCCGATGTCGACGTGGTGGTGGGATTGGGCGGCGGGAAAACGCTGGATACCGCCAAAGCGGTGGCGTGGCATCAATCCTGCGCCAGCATTATTGTGCCGACCATCGCCGCATCCGATGCGCCCTGTAGCGCGTTGGCGGTGATCTATAACCCGGACGGCAGCGTGGCGTATGACCTGTTTCTGCCGCGTAATCCCGACTTGGTGTTGGTCGATACCGCGCTGATCGCGCAGGCGCCGCCGCGTTTCCTGGTGGCGGGCATGGGCGATGCGTTGGCAACCTTCTACGAGGCGGAGGCCTGCCGTTTAAGCCACGCGAAGAATCCGTTTGGCGTTCACGGGCTGCCGGTGGCTTGGGCGCTGGCGCGTCAGTGCCGTGATACGTTGTTTGAGTTTGGCGCGGCGGCGCTGGAACAGTGCCGACAACAGCAGGCCGGTGAGGCGTTGGAACGTATTGTTGAGGCCAATATTTTGCTCAGCGGGTTAGGCTTTGAATCCGGCGGGGTGGCGGCGGCACACGCGATCCATCACGGGCTGTGCGAGTTGCATGCCACCCATGACTACCTGCACGGCGAAAAAGTCGCGCTCGGGGTCCTGGCTGAACTGCGGCTGCAACAAGCGCCGGAGGCGGTATGGCAACAGGTGTTCGATTTCTGCCAGCGCGTTGGCTTACCGACCTCACTGGCGCAGTTGGGGATTACCGATCCCGACGAGGCGCAACTGCGGCAGATTGCCGAACGCGCCTGCCGTCAGGGCGAGATTATCTATAACGAACCCTTCCCGATCTCGGTTGAGCGGGTGGTGGCGGTGTTGGACACTTTACGCTGAGTTTCGGGAGCCAGATATGCATGACTTTTTAGCCGATTTTCGTCACGACCTGTTTCATCGCCGCACGGTGGTAGTTTCCGGCGGCACCAGCGGTATTGGCCTGGAGATTGCGCGTGGGTTTAGCCAACTGGGTGCCACCACTATCGCCACCGGCAGTTCCGCTGCCAAATTAGCGGCGCTGCGCGATAGCGATGATGCGCAACGGATTGATTTTCGCCAACTGGATGTCGGCAATACGCAGCAGGTTGACGCGCTGTTCGCCAGCCTACCGCAGTTAGATCTGTTGGTTAACGCGGCGGGAATCGCGCGCCCGGAGCAGGAGTATCAAGAGGCGGTGTTTCAGCAGGTGATGGACACCAACCTGACGAGCGTGATGCGTTTGACCAGTGCCGCGCTACCAGCGCTGAGCGCGCGTCGCGGTAGTGTGGTCAACGTCGCTTCGATGCTGAGCTATCTGGCCGATGCCAGCGTACCGGCTTATTGCGCCAGCAAAAGCGGCGTGGTGGGACTTACTCGCGCGCTGGCGCATCGCTACGGCCCGCAGGGCGTGCGGGTGAATGCCGTCGCGCCCGGTTATCATCGTACCGAAATGACACGCCCGCTGTGGGATGACCCGACGGCGGCAGAGCATATCCGCCAGCGCACCGCATTGAAGCGCTGGGGCGAGGCGGAGGATTTGGTTGGCGCGGTTATCTTTTTGTCTAGCGATGCGGCGCGTTATATCACCGGCGTGACGCTGCCGGTGGATGGCGGTTATGTGAGTGGGATGTAGCGGGGCAGAGCGCCTACTGTAAGCGCGGATGGTTAAGGGCCACTCGATGGCCCTTAACTTGCTCGTTCGGAGGCGAGAGAGACGCCGTTGCTTTTAAAAGATCGCTCAACGGAGCGCATAGCTGACGACTATAACGGTGCCCACCACGCGACCAATACCGGCAACTGCGACAACAAATACAACACCAACCCAATGGTCCCGCCGACCAACGTCCCGTTGATGCGGATAAATTGCAGATCCTTACCGATATTCACCTCAATCTGCCGCGACATATCACGCGCATCCCAACTTTTCACCGTATCGCTAATATGACGGGTTAAAAATGCCGCGAAATCGGGCGCGACGGTGCTGGCGGCCTGCTCCATATGCTGATTCAACGAGGCGCGCAACGCGTGATCGTGTTCCAGCGTCTCGCCCAGCCACTGGCCCGCTTCGGTAATGCGTTGCTGCACCGCGGAGTTCTCGCTGCTTAAATCGACCTTCAGCCAGTTACGTAACTCCCCCCACAACTCGCCAATATAGCGATTAAGCGATTCATCATCCTTCAGCCAGCTTTTTAACGTCTCGGCGCGATCGGCCAGTTGCGGATCGGTTTTCAGCCGCACAATCAGCCGTTCAACCGCGCGATTAAAGCCCTGGCGAATTTCATGATTGCGATCCTGCACCACCTCATCCAGCAAACTATTCACCGCGCCGGAAACCAACTCCGCGCTATGTTCGCCAAGCCATTCGGTCGGTAACACTTTGGCTTTTAACGGATGCTCCCGCTTCAGCCAACGCACCACTTGCCCGGCGATAAACGCCCGTGACTCCGGCTTATTCATCAGGCGCAACAACTGCTCGATCGCCGCATCCAGCAGCGCCTGATGACGGTTATTACGCGTCAGGCTTTCCAGCACCAACGCGCTCGACTGCGAAAGGTCAACCTTATCAATCGCTTTATGCGCCGCGCGCCGGATAAATTGCTGGATACGCGCATCATCGGTTAAGTCGAGAAACCCGCGCATCACCTGCAGTAAATGGCGCCCAAGCCGCTGCGCATTCTCCGGCGCGCTGAGCCAACCGGCAATCATCTGCGCCGGATCGTGACGGCGGATCAGCGCCAGCAGCGATTGGGTATCAAGAAATTTTTCCTGCACAAAACGCCCGAGATTATCGCCAATGCGATCTTTATTGCGCGGGATAATGGCCGTGTGGCGGGAAATAAACGGTACCGGCACGCGGCGGAATAGCGCCACCACCGCGAACCAATCGGCCAGTGCGCCAACCATGGAGGCTTCGGCGATGGCTTTCACGCCGTTGATCCAAAAGTTCGGCGCCAGAAAGAGGGTAATGATAAACGCGCCAGCCGCCAGGCACAGCAGCAGCAGCGCAAGACGTTTGACGCGTTTTAGTTCGGCTTCTTTATCCATTCCGTCAGTTTAGCGTTTTCTGCCGCCGAGGATGCTGCCCAATACACCACGAATAATCTGATTGGTGATTTGACGAGTGGCGGTTTTCGCCATGGTTTGTACCACGCCATCATGCTTGCCGCCGCGCGGGCCGGTGCGACCAAATAAAATCTCCTTCAGGCCGCCTAACACGCCATCCTCTACCGCGACCGATTGCCCTTTGGCGGGCGGCGCGTTCTCCTGCACGCTGGCGTTTTGCACCCCTTTTTGCAGCATTTCATAGGCCGATTCACGATCGACCGCTTCATCATATTTCCCGTACAGCGGCGAGTGATTGATCAAACCGTTACGCTCATCGTCAGTGACCGGCCCCATACGCGAACCGGGCGCAATCACCATGGCGCGTTCCACCATCGACGGGCTACCTTTCTCATCGAGGAATGAGAGTAGCGCTTCGCCGGTGCCTAGCGCCTGAATGGCGGCGACAGTATCAAACGCCGGATTCGCACGCATGGTTTGCGCGGCAGTTTTCACCGCCTTCTGATCTTTCGGCGTGAAGGCGCGCAGCGCGTGTTGGACACGGTTGCCCAACTGGCCCAATACGTTATCCGGAATATCGGCGGGGTTCTGCGAAACGAACCAGACCCCGACGCCTTTTGAACGGATAAGACGAATCACCTGCTCTATTTTATCCAGCAGCACCTGCGGCGCGTCGCTAAACAGCAGGTGCGCCTCATCGAAAAAGAACACCAGCTTCGGCTTCTCTAAATCACCGGCTTCCGGTAACTGTTCATATAACTCGGAGAGCAGCCACAATAGGCTGGTGGCGTACAGTTTCGGCATTTGATACAGCTTTTCCGCCGCCAAAATATTAATCACGCCGCGCCCTTGTTCATCGGTACGCATCCAGTCTTTAATATCCAGCATCGGCTCGCCGAAGAAATACTCCGCGCCTTCCTGCGCAAGCGACAGTAATCCACGCTGAATAGCGCCGACCGACGCGCTGTTAATGTTGCCGTACTGCGTCTGGAACGATTTGGCGTTATCGCCGATATACTGCGTCATTGCGCGCAGATCTTTAAAATCCAGCAGTAATAGCCCCTGATCGTCGGCGATACGAAAAATAATTTGCAGCACGCCCGACTGCACCTCATTTAAATTCAGCAGACGCGCCAGTAACAGCGGGCCAAGATCGGACACCGTGGCCCGTACCGGATGCCCTTTCTGCCCAAAAATATCCCATAACACCACCGGATTATCTTGCGGCGCCCAGTCGGTCACGCCAATCGCCGCTAGCCGCGCCTGCAGTTTTTCTGAACTGACGCCTGCTTTGGCAACACCGGTTAAATCCCCTTTCACATCGGCCATAAACACCGGCACACCGATGGAGGAGAACGATTCCGCCAGCTTTTGCAGCGTAACGGTTTTACCGGTACCGGTGGCGCCGGTAATTAATCCGTGGCGGTTAGCCATACCGGGCAGGATTGCGAGCTGTTGCTCAGTGGTTTGGGCAATAATCAGCGGTGTAGTCATCGGTTACGGTCCATTTCGTCTTTCGCGCGCGACGCGCATCAATATCGGCGGTCGCCACCAGGCGGCGACCGGGGTTAAATTCTGTTTACATCATAGCAACCGGCACGCGGTTTAGCCTGCCGCCGGCAGCGCATAACAAAACCGGCCAGCGATAACTCACTGACCGGTACACAATAAACATTTCAGTATACGAGGGGTTAGCCCGCGAGGAACGCTTTGCCCTGCTTCAGCACGACGTCACAGGCTTTGGTTTTCACTTTCTCGCCGAGCGGGGTGTTGCTCAGGCTTTTCAGATCCAACGGTTGGCCGTTGCCGGTATTCAACAAACCGGCCAGGCCTTGCTGATAATCGGTCTGCTTAGCCTGCTCGGTTTGGCTGGCGAGGCCCAGCTTATCCATCACTTTATCTTTCACCGACGCGGCGCCGTTATCGACCACGTTATGCTGCACGCAGTACTGCATAATCCCGGCGGCGTTAGACATATTATTTGAACTGACGGCTTTATCGCCGCCGTTCAGCAAGCCAGTAAGCGAAGAGAGCGACAGCCCACCTTGTGATGACCCCGCCGCCGCGCCTGAACTGCCTTTGTCCTGAGTCAACTGTGATGCCGCACTGCTGAGCTGATCTTGCCAGCTTGCCGCCATTGCAGAACCCGCCGCCAGCGCCGAGGCGACGCCCAGCACCATTACCATCCGTTGAACTGTCTGTTTCATTGTTAACCTCATGTTCATCCAGCTACATCAACCGCGATGTACCTGATATTCCAGCTTTTCGGACTCTTATTCGCGGTGAGAGTTCCGATAAATTAATTTGGCTTAAGGATTCCGCCGCACTTTGAGAATTGTCCGCAAAAATAGCCCGGCTAATCGACCCCATAATATTGCACCGGATAACGCCGACCATTGAGCTGCACATCGCGCCACGGCTTCTCGACGGTGCTGAGCGGGCCGTGACGAATAGCACGGTCAAACCCTGCGCCATCGTTATCGGGTGTGATTTGCCCGATCTGCCGCCATTGATCGTGTTGCTGTGTGAAGATATGTACCGCGTGCTGATCGCGGTCATACAACAACACCTCGACCTGGCCATCATTATTCAGGTCCATCGCCCATGCCATGCAGGATGAGGACGCCACTACGCAGGTTCGCACCAAATAGCTATTATCGCCGCTGATACTTTGCCACCAACTCTCCGGCGGCGGCGGGCTATCGGCTCGCAGGGTAATGCGTTGACGTAACGTGGCGCCATCCAGATCTGGCGGATTAAGACGGTCATTACCCGATAGCAACTGCGCCAACATACCGCGCGTGAGCTGCGGATCCTCCAGCCACTGCGGATGCGCCTGCAGTGCCAGCAATGCCTGATGCCCACGCCGACCGGCACGGCTAAACAGATACAGGTCGCCGCCATCCGCCCGCGCCGCGCCAGCCTCGAAACGCGCAAGCTGCTGTTTCACCGTGATGCGATACGGATCGATCGCCGGACTGTGCAATAACAACCACAGCAACGCCATCAGCCCCAGTATCACCACGCTCAATGCATCGATACGCGCGGCGGCACGACGGCAGCGCAGCCAGGCGACGCCGAACGACCAGAGCAGGGCAATTACTACCACCACCGCGGCATCAATACGCTCTGGCGTCCAGCCATACTGCGCCACGCGCAGCCACAGCGCATAGGCTGCCAGCAACGCAAACAGCGGCGTTAATAGCTGCGCCAGCATCACCATATTGTTTAGCCAACCGGGATAGTTCAGTGCTCGCGCGCCGGGTGAACTGACCACCGCGCTCATTACCATCATCACTAACGCCATCGCGCTTAATAAGAAGGTGGCAGAGACGCTATGAGGGATAATGGTTAGGCCGGTAAACGGCAGAAAGGCGAGAAACAGCAACGAAATCGCCGCATGCAGCGGCAATACCGCACTGGCTAACAGGGTGACAAAGCGACGAAACACCTCGCTGGCGGCCGGCAGCCCGCGACACAGCACAATCCCCGCCGCGATGGCGAGACCGCTGGCGATGGGTGGGAAGATCGCGTTATCGAAAAACAACCACTCAAACCAGCGGATTTCAATCAACGCAAACAGCCGACTCCAGAACAGCAAAATCAACCAGAATAAGCCGGTTAACAACGCGGTTGCCGCCACGGTAAAGGTATTACGCCACAGTGACGCGATTACCGGGCTAACGCCGCGTTCGTTAAGCGCACGCGCTTGTAAAAACGGCATCAGTAAAAACAGCCAGAAGAAAATTATCGATACCAACTCGACCGGAAACTCGTCCGCATGCTGCCCGGCAAAATTCCAGCGCAGCCAGCCGGTGATTAATGCCAGAAAAGGCGTCACGCTCAGCGCCAACAACCACGGCGCGGCGGTAAGAAAACGCGTGACGGTAAATGCCAGTACGCTGGTAAAACCGCTCGCCAGCACCAATGGATAGACCACGCACGCGGCCCCGGTTGGCAATTGCAGCAACGCGGCCCACAGCGCGCCGGTTAACAGGCCGATGAATAAGATTCCCCACCGTGTCGTGGAGGGAAGTACAGAGGGTAGCAGCATACAACAATCCTTTGCGATAAGCAGAAACCTGCAACTGGCTGAAAAGACGCAACATCGCCCCAGCCGCCATCCCGGATAATAGCCTGACAGGTTGACATTGGCTATTTTTCCAGCGGCTAGACGGCGTTATGGACGGTTAGCGGGAGGGAAGAACCGGCTTTAGGTAGCAAAAAGACGATTTTTTCAGCATTCAGCGCATCAACCCACGGATTAAGGTTGCGCCGGGTGGCGGTAACGGTATAATCCCCAACGTTTTCCGCATACCTCTTCGTGCCGAAGTGGCGAAATCGGTAGACGCAGTTGATTCAAAATCAACCGTAGAAATACGTGCCGGTTCGAGTCCGGCCTTCGGCACCATTGTGGAAAAATCAGTCACCTTCGGGTGGCTTTTTTTATGTCCATAATCTTCCATTAACATCCATACTTAATTGTTAAATAAATGATTTTTACTTATCTGCCCATTCTCTGATTTACCTGTTATATCCACACTGGTCTTTTTTCGTCCATTGACATCCGGATGATTTGGGGGTCAAGATGAGGGTCAGTTCACTTCGATTAAGAGTTGACCCCCAATTATGGCCCTGACAGACGTTGTAGCCCGAACCGCAAAGACTCGCGAGAAAGCTTACAAACTCGCGGATGCACATGGTCTGTACCTGTTGATAAGCCCTGGCGGCTCTAAGCGCTGGTATCTCAAGTACCGCTTTGCAGGTAAGGAGAGCCGGATTGCTTTCGGTGCCTATCCGCTGATCTCGCTGGCGAAGGCCAGAGAGAAACGTGACGAGGTGCGGTTGCTGCTTGCCGATGGCATCAACCCGGCAGAAAAACGGGAAGGGGAAAAGGAAGAAGCGCAGGCCGCGCTGATTACCTTTGAGAAGGTCGCGAGAGACTGGCACCGAAACATCAGCCAAAACCGCTGGTCAGAAACCCATGCCGGACGGGTATGGCGCGATATGGAGCGCAATATATTGCCAGCGATAGGGCATCGCCACATTGCGGATCTGAAAACCAAAGATTTACTGGAACCACTGAAAGCCGTGGAGCAAAACGGACATCTCGATTTAGCGTCACGGCTACGCCAGCGGGTGACCGATATTATGCGCTATGCGGTGCAGAACGATCTGATAGAGCGCAATCCTGCTCAGGATCTCTCCGGGGCAATAGCGCCGCCGAAGGCAACTCATCGTCCGGCGTTGAAGCTGGATAAGCTGCCGGATTTTCTGGCAAGGATTGACGGTTATAAAGGGCGAGCGTTAACCACACTGGCCTTAAAGTTCACTCTGTGCGTTTTTATCCGCTCCAGTGAACTACGTTTTGCCCGCTGGACTGAAATCGATTTTAAACGCGCTATGTGGACGATTCCGGCTGAACGTGAAGCGATCCCCGGGGTAAAACATTCTCAGCGCGGGGCCAAAATGCGCACTGAGCACTTAGTGCCGTTATCCCGTCAGGGTTTGGCTTTGCTGAAAGAGATTAAGGCCATCAGCGGTGGCCACGAGCTGATATTCCCCGGCGATCGTCGTCCGACTAAACCGATGAGTGAAAACACCGTCAATAATGCGCTGCGGGTTATGGGATATGACACCACTACCGAACTGTGCGGGCATGGTTTCCGCACGATGGCCTGTAGCGCCCTGGTTGAGTCCGGGCAGTGGTCGCGGGATGCGGTCGAGCGGCAAATGAGCCACCAGGAGCGCAATGGCGTGAGGGCGGCTTATATCCATAAAGCCGAACATATAGAAGAACGGCGGCTGATGCTGCAATGGTGGGCGGATTATCTTGATGCGAATCGGGAAGGGTATGTGGTGCCGTATGAGTTTATGAGGGGATGAGTTTTATGTGCTCATAATTTAACCTGCAATTATTTTATGGATAAAATGCTATGCTATTCGAAAAGATAAAAACGTATTTTCTTTATATAATTTTATCAGTGTTTTTAATTACTAATATTTTTCTTGTTAAGCACGAATTCATTTTTAAAAAAACATTTATTTTGTTGTTTCTTTTTTTGACGGTGGTTGTTTGTTTCTATAAAAAGGATGAATTTAGAAGAATAATATATTATTTTGTTTATTTTAATAATGACAAGCTTGTCAAGAAAATTTCAGGAGGATTATCATTACTAGCCTGGTTGTTCTTTTTATCATCTTTTTTCTTACTAAACATTGGTCTTGTATGGTTTGCGAGATGGTTTATTCTGGCATTTATTATATTTGTCGTTATTAGCGGTGTTTTTACCTTTTATGACCTTGAACGTGGAAATAGTGTTATTTTTAGTAAGCTGAAAATTGTGTTTGTCAGTGGTGTATCCTTATTGTATTTCATTACAAGTACATATGCGGCTAGCTATTTTATGCAAATGAGCAATATGGATATAAGTGATTCTCCGTTGCTTGAGTTTGGATGGAAGATTGCTTTTTTTGCTATTTATTTTTTCATGTTCTTACAACCAGTTTCATACGGTATTTTTCTGTTAGTATCAAATAAATTAAAAGGGCATCAGTTGATGACTATTTTTGGAGTCATCATGTTAACATCATTACTGTTGTTTTCTGTACCTCGCTGGGCTGAGAATTTTGTAGTAGTCGTGCTCGATTGGGCTACCAGTAGTGAATGGCACACTAATGCAAAATGTGGTTCTTTAAATATTAGTAATTCAACAGAACGCTATTTCGGGTTTAATACAGACAAGTACACAGTCTATTTCTCTAATCGTGATGGGAAGTGGGGGTTTGAAGAAATTAATTGTATTAAAGATGATAAAAACCAAGACTCATCAAAACGTGTTCTTGTAAGTCAATCAAAGATGCCTAAATGGTTTAAAGAATAAAGAATTTTACAGATACCATCCATCAATTACCTGCGCATCTACCTTTACACCGCTCCAGCCCCTTCTTGTGGGGGGCTGGAGCTAATACTTCTTATGTGACTAATTTTTCTTCGCCTTAGAGTAATCAAGAATCGTTTCCGCCAGATCGTCTTCCACCGCATAAAAATAGCAGGCGGGAATATTCATAACCGATGCTAACCGACAGGCCAGTTCAAAGTCCGGTGTGTGTACACCGCGCTCATATTGATTCATGCGGGCACTCGCTGTCGCTTCATCGACTCCTGCAAGAATTCCCAGTCGTTCCTGTGACAGGCCAGCCTTTAAACGTGCAGCTTTTAAGCGATGAGGTAACATGAGAATCCTGATTTTTTTGCGTAACTTGCCGCGATTCTCATCTGTGTGTCTTGAAAATATACTAAGTAATACTTAGTATTTGGTGTGTGTGGTTACTTGGGATCTTAATGGAGAAAGGTATGACATCACATCATGACTGGCATCAGGCAGATATCATCGCCGCCTTACGTAAGAAAGGCACTACGTTGGCCGCGCTATCGCGTTCTGCGGGGCTTAGTTCTTCAACACTCGCCAATGTGCTTTCTCGCCCATGGCCAAAAGGAGAATGGCTTGTGGCTACGGCGCTGGACGTGCATCCTGCGGAAATCTGGCCCAGCCGTTATTTTGATGATTCTGGTGTTCTACTGGACAGAAAAATACGCATAAGGAAAAAATTGAATGAAAAGGATGAGCAATCCATTGTTGGATAAATCGACAGTAACTGTTTATTTTTCAAGCGAATACCTGCATGTACAGGTCAAGGGAAAAGCACGGCTAAATATCCCACTCAAAAACTTCCCTCGCCTTGAACGCGCTACGGCAAAACAGAGAGATAATTTCACCCTTAGCTATGGCGGTGGTATACATTGGGAAGATATTGATGAGGATATCAATATTGAGGCGCTTTATGCGGGCGCTATCAGAGATATGACTAATCGGTAAATGACGATGTGCGGTATGGATTCAGATATCGGTTAGATCCCGGACTGACGAGTATTCACATATTCCAGTATTATTTCCGCGAGATCGTCCTCCACTGCATAAAAATAGCAGGCGGGAATATTCATAACAGATGCTAACCGGCAGGCCAGTTCAAAGTCCGGCGTGTGTATACCGCGCTCATATTGATTCATACGGGCACTGGCCGTCGCTTCATCTATCCCGGCAAGAATCCCCAACCTTTCTTGTGACAGACCAGCCTTTAAACGGGCGGCTTTTAAGCGATGAGGTAGCATAAGAATCCTGATTTCTAACGTGTCCTGTCACGATTCTCATCTGCGCTTGTTAAAAATATACTAAGTAATACTTAGCTGTTGATGTTGTATGTTTGCTCGGTTCTTAATGGGGGAAAGTTAGCAAATAATCCCCCACATTCCCCCCATTTGGGGATGGATCACGCTTTCCCCCACGTAATTTTTATAGTTATGCAAAAAATGATTGTTTATGAGTAGGTTAAATCATTCCCCCACTTTGCGCGTATAGACAGACGGGAAGTGGGGGAAAATCCTGGACAGGATGACCAGATATCCGTTCGCCCCCACTTTCCCCCGCTTAATCCCCCATTTTGTGGCGATGCGGCAATGGCGTAATGTGCTCGCCATCCAATGTGATCAGACCATCCTTTTCCAGTTTATCCAGCCAGCGGGTAAACTTTTTGGATACATCAAATCCCATCGCTTTCATATCGTCCCTGACTAATGCGCGGGTGCAGCTATCTCCGCTGGCCGTGCGCGAACGAATGGCCTGCCATAGGGCAAAATGATTTTCCGTCAGCCGCGAAATGCCGATCAAATCAGGGTCGCAGGTAACATCATTTTCCCTGGCCTCACGGCCTTCATCGTTCAGCACCAGCGAGGTGATCCGATCGCCATCATCATCCACGTATAAATCGACGGAATGCAGGTCATAAGCGCGACGTGGCGGCTCTTCGGCATCTTTCATCTTGGTGCAACTGAGTATCAATGCACCACCGTCGCCTTCACGGCGCACATTAAACTCCACATCCAGCGCCGCCCGGAATGCGCTGGAGCCGCGTGCGCCTTTATCCTGATCTTTGCCGGAGTGGTGAATGATCAACACCGTAGCCTGTGTGGCCGCTTTGATATAGTCGCATCCCTGAATAAATGCACCCATGTCTTTAGCGGCGTTCTCATCTGAGCCGCCGAAGCAGCGGGCGAGGGTATCCAGAATGATCAGGCGGATCGGCATACCGGTTGCGGCCTTAACATCTTTGGCGGCTTGTATCACCTGTTGCACGCTCTCCGGGCTGGCAGGAAATACCGGGCAATCGATGCGATAAAGCGCATCAATCGGGCTGCCGCCGTTAAGTGTTTGTTCCCATGCCCGGATACGGCGGGGGACGCCGATCCCACCTTCACCAACAACATAAATAACGGCTCCCTGCGTGACCGGTTTACCTGCCCACGGCTTACCGGCAGCGATATGGCATCCCCATGATACTGCCAGGAAGGATTTGTAAGAGCCGCTGGCACCGTAAGCGCTGGCAACGGACGAGGCTGGCAAATATCCCTTAATCAGATAGTCCTGTTGGGTGTCAAAGCCGTCAGAACCTTTACGCAGAGGAAGCGAGGTTTTAAATTCTGCTTCGGTATCGGTTACGGATTTACTCATCGTTTCGCTTCCCTGCTTGCTGTATTCCCTCGCGTTTGCTGATACGTTCAGCAATCCAGTCATTCACTTCGCTTTCCAGCCATGCCACGGAGCGGGAACCAATTTTGACTGCCGGAGGAAAATTGCCCTGGCTAATCAGAAGATAAATCCATGATTTCCTGAAGCCGGTTCTTTCCATCACTTCTGATAAGCGCAACAGCTTGAAATTTGTCATCGTCAGTCCTCCTTCCTGGTGTAAACACGCTCAACGTAACGGCCCCGACTATCGCCGTGACCGAGATCCATTGACGTCAGCGCCCTTGCCTCACTGCGGGAGAATCCTTGTGACAGGTAATAACGAATGGCATCCTGCGCCCATGCGTAGCGCAGGCTATGTGGGGAGTAGTGGCCGGTCAGCCCTAACCGCGTAGTATGAGAGCGCCAGAAGTTCATGGCAGTTTTCAAATCTGGTTTGTCGATTAGCTTGCCATTACGTGTTTTAGTAACCAGCAGAGCCTCTTTTACCGCCTGCTGGATAGCATGACGGTCGATGATCCGCGTTGCACGTGGTCTGCCGCCTTTAGTGCCAAAAACAATGGTGAGCGTTGATTGATTGCGTTCAAGCTGTTTTTCCCATGTTTTCAGCGAACTGGCGCATTGCACGGCTTCTTGTGAGCGTAGCCCCAGCAACCGGGCAAGCTGAAGGGCGCAGGTAAGCCCCCGGTCATGCTGCCGTGCGCTGCGCAATACGGTCTGAAATCGCTCATCCGGGATGGCAAATTTCGTCCCTGCACGACTTGCTCCGCTTAATCCCAATGCTTTATTCGTTAAACGTGTTGATGTAACGAGCTTTTCCCTGCCGGCCAGACGAAACACCGTGCGTAACGCCGACATGTCGTTATGCAGAGTACGAACAGCGATACCTGTTGCCCGGCGATCGGCAATATAGCTTTCGATATGTTTAGTTTTCAGATGCTGAATATCACGAACCTGGATATTAAGTGCGATCAGGTGCCGACAAAATCGGTCAATAATGCGGGTACGATCGTGGACAGTTTTAAAGCTGCCACCGACCTGTTTCGCCAGCATCTTCATTTCACGGCTTAATTTACTCATAGCGAACTTCTCTCAATTTCAACGAGCTGCATTTCTCTGGCGCGTGGGCTAAATGGCAGAAACAATCAACATTGAACTGCCCTGAACGATACCTGTGCGCCAGAGCGGGCAGCAGTTGAGGTATTGTGGGGTGTCGGTAATGCACTCTGTGCAGCCTCCTGCGATGCAGGTATCCCCTCAGGCCGTTGGCCTGCCTCGGTATCGGTTCAACTCTCCTGTAAAAAGTGGTCGGTTCGGTTCCCGAACTTGTGTGTCAGATTCATAGCTGGTTGAGTGAAGTTGCCTGCCTCAAAGGCTGAGGTTGGTTCGTGCTGTGGCGTCACTTTCATGCGTTAACACGCAAAAAGTGACGCCACGTATTAGCGCGCAGCAGGGCAGGCGCATGCAGATGCCTGACGGCATAGCAAGGCGCAGCCAATAGCGTTTAATACGTGCCAGAATTGAGGTACAAAAAACCCGTCAGTACGGGATGTACCTGTCGTTAAGCAGGTGATGATACTGCTGTCATCGCAGGCAAAAGCTGTTGCCTTGCTTGCAGCAACTCATTCACTGAGGAGAAGACCGAATACAGCATTCTTTACAGATAATGCCGATCGGCGAGGAAACGCTCGTTATTAGCCGTCTCTTGAGTTTAAGGAACCTTTATCGTCACGTCATAGGTGCGTTTTTGTTGACGACGCCTGCTTTCAAAGGTGAGCAGGTTTACCGCGTCCAGAGTTGTCTTTCAGGTTACGACAACTTTCTTTGTGGTCGCCCGAAGGCGTCAGTCTCAGACCACACTCCATTCCATATGACTTTGGCTTGTGACCACCCGAAGGCGTTTCTCACAGGTCACTCGTATCATCCTGATACTGGAAACATTGGCTGGCTGTCGTTGACAGCGGGTATGCGTGGTTAAAAATACGGCAAAATCATGTTGGCTTCAAGTGCTTTGCATCAGTGAAAAAAGGGAGTAACCTAGCACCAGGTGCTATAGTTAAGGTTACAGGATGTCAGCCTGATGCGTGTATTCAAAACAAAATGGTTCAGCAAGGCGGCTAAATCTCACGCCATCAAAGATAGTGAATTATGCCAGGCTATTGAGGCGGCGATGCAAGGTAAGGCTGACGACCTCGGCGGGGGAGTTTACAAGAAGCGGCTGAACCAGAATCGCGATCGCGCCATTATCCTGGCGAAAGGTGGAGAGCACTGGTTTTACACGTTCCTTTATGCCAAGCAGGATATGGCAAACATTGATAATCGCGAACTGGCCGGATTCCGCGAGTTAGCAAAGCACTACGCTGCCCTTGCTGATGAAAAGATTACGGCACTGATTAAGAGTAAAGAACTGGTGGAGATTTGCCATGACTGCAAAAAGTAAATTCAAGAGTCCTGCATTTGAGGCCATCCACAGCGCGGCTGCTGGATTATTCAGCGTTGATGCCATCCCGCAGGAAACGATGCGCAACTTTGATAAAGCGTGCCTTAATAACGTGGACGATCTGCAACCTGTTGAGATTAAGGCATTGCGCGAGAAGCTGAACGTCAGCCAACCGGTTTTTGCCAGTTATCTGAATACCAGTGTGTCAACGGTGCAGAAATGGGAAAGTGGTGTAAAGCGTCCAAGTGGATTATCGCTGAAACTGCTTACTGTGGTGCAGAAGCATGGGTTAAAGGTGTTGGTATAATCTGTATTCAAAAAATGATTATATATAATTTGGTAATTAAATTGATTTTTAATGAAAATATAGATTCATATTTGAATATATTAATTGAAAGTGTTTTTGTTGATTTCTTTCAATTGATTTTGTGAAATAACTCTGAAAAAATCACATACATTTAAGGGGTAGTAGATGGAAACCAATCCTGATGGATATATCTCTTTCATGAAGCCAGGAAGTAAGAAATGGCTGCCGTTAGATGATAACTCATTCATTTTTTGGCGAGATCAGAAAATTGATATTGGCTTAGACCTGATTGGTGATAATGATGACGTTATACCTTCAGCACCACTAACGGATTCAGATAAGGACATTATTAAAGATAACCGAAATTATTTTAATGATATTCTACTTCGCTCTCTCCAGTTACCAAATTTATCATTCTTTGCCGGTAGTGGTACTTCTTTAGGGGAGGTAGGTGGTCCAAGCATGTGGGATCTGTGGGTTCAAGCTATGTGGAAGAACCCATCAGCAAAAAAAGATGATGTTGATTATGGCTGCCTGAAAGAAACGGCTTCTAATGTATGTGATAAAGTAAAATATTCTGAAAAAGAATATCCTAATATCGAACATTTCTTATCACAATGTGATGCTTATTTAGCATTTCATAACGATAAAATCGTGTCTGATTTTTTAAATGAAGTTAAATCTATAATATTAGAACAATGTCAAAAATTCATAATTACGGGAAAAAGCAATTTATCATCATATATGATGTTATTGCAGAAAATGGCGAGACGTCGAGTAAGAGATCCTCGATTAAAAGTCTTTACCACAAATTATGATATGACTTTTGAAACATCTGCATCTGATCTTGGTATGATGGTAATTGATGGGTTTTCATATACGGGGAAAAGAAAATTCGATGGTAAATATTTTAATTATGATGTTATAAAAAGGGATGAGAATGAGCACGAATTTATAGAGGGTGTTTTTCAGTTATATAAACTACATGGTTCAGTTAGTTGGTCGAGAAGTGATGGTGGAATATATGAGAATAATGAGCCATCAGCAAGTTCTGCATGTTTAATTTATCCTGCAAAAGGAAAGTATCAGCAAGCATTTATACAGCCACACCTTGAGTTGTTGTCAAGATTTCTTGATTCATTAAGGGTCAAAAATAGTTGCTTAGTGATTTCTGGTTTTGGGTTTAATGATGACCATCTTTCAGAACCTATTTACTCAGCTATAAAATCAAATCCTAGCCTGAGATTAATTGTTGCTGATTTTAAGTGCGCGACACACATTGAGAATGATGGGAGGAATGGCTCAAGTAAATATTGGAAACTCTTTTCAGAATTAGCATTGAATGGGTATGATATATTTTTCGTAAATGCCTCATTTAAGGATTTTGTTCGCTTGATACCTAACTTAAAAGCATTGACTCCTGCTGACCAGTTAGCAAAAGCAATAAAGCAAGCAGGGGGAGAACAATAGTGGAAAATCAAGATTTTATTTCTACAGGAATACTGCGTAGTGATCTAAAGGTTGGCGTTGTATCTTCGGTTTCAGCTCAGACGGTCAGAGTAAATCTGACTCATGCAGGAAGTGTAAGTGGAAGTTATATTCATGGAAATAGATATGGTAAAGGTGAGGTTGGTGAAATATTATTAATTGAAGGTCAGCAGTCAATCATTCTAGGTCGGATGATTGAAGTGAAACTACCTGAAAGAGATCGTAATGAGGTTTCTGAACGTTCAACAGGGAAAGATAATATTGATGCAATAGGCTACATACAACTACTTGGTTCTATTGATATATCAGATCTGAAAGTAGAGTCTGGTATAAAATCATTTCCTAGACTCGGGGATAGAGTTTTTTCTGCACCATTAGAGTTTATCTCACTAATTCCTGAGTTAATAAATAAAGGAATTAATGAAGCAGATGATAATAACATTTCTATTAATTTAGGTGTGATTTCTGGTGGGATAGATAGTTTTGTTCGAGTTACTCCTGAGAAGTTATTTGGTAGGCATTGTGCTATCTTAGGGGCAACAGGAGGTGGTAAAAGCTGGACAACATCCAAGATCATAGAAGAATGTTCAAATTATAAAGGTTCAAAAATAGTTATCATAGATGCTACAAGTGAATATAGATCTTTTGATTCAGATAATGTCATCCACTATCATATTGGTAACCCCTTAAATTCTCATAATAATTCTATCGAATTTCGGATACCTCCAACTGATTTTGTTGAGTCAGATTTTATCGCAATGTTTGATCCTTCAGGTAAGGTTCAGGGACCAAAATTAAAAGAAGCCATCAAAAGTTTACGTCTAGTTACACTTGATCCAAGGATAGCAACTAATGGGGTTTTAATTAAAATAAATCAACCTAAAACAGATTACCGAAGGGCATTAAACACTAGTGGTAACTCCAAGTTGGTTGATAATCCATCCCAACCATTTGATGTGACAAAAATAATACCACAAATAATTCAAGAATGTTGTTGGGATAATCAAGATTCGTGGGGGGCGGCTAATAATGATCTTGGTTATTGCTCATCACTTCTTACTAGAATTCAGGCTGTCATTTACTCACCTTCTTTAAAGTCAGTATTTCATGGGGATGAAACTCTTAGTAGTCTTGGTGAGGTTTTTGATGATTTTTTAAATGGAGATAAAAGAGTTTTACGTCTTTGTCTTAGTGATGTTAGTTATGAGTTTTATGCCCGTGAGATATTAGCTAATGTTATAGGAAGAAAGTTGCTTACGTTAGCTAGATCTGAATCCTTTCGAAAGCAGCCATTATTAGTTATCGTTGATGAGGCCCATAATTTCTTAGGTAAAAGAGTTGGCTCAGAGGATCACTCAGTAAAGTTAGACGCATTCGAAATGATTGCTAAAGAAGGTAGAAAATATGGCCTGAATATATGTCTTACAACGCAGAGGCCAAGAGATATTACTGAAGGGGTTTTAAGTCAAATTGGAACGCTTCTCGTTCATCGATTAACTAATGATCGAGATAGAGAGGTTGTTGAAAGGGCTTGTGGAGAAATTGACAGAGCTGCGGCAGCATTTTTACCCAGTTTAAAGCAGGGAGAAATTGCTCTTGTTGGCGTCGATTTTCCTATCCCTATGACAATACAGATAGGAAAACCGGTATATCCTCCAAAATCTGATTCTCCTAGTTTTCAAGATATTTGGAGCAAAAATTAATCAAATTTATATGGTGCGAGGTATTTTGGGGGTCAGATTGGTGGTCCATTTTATTTTTAATTAAAATTAATCCATGAAAATTAGTACATTATATGATAATGACGAGTCCGGCCTTCGCACCATCGGAATGCAAACCAAGTCGCTTAAAGCGGCTTTTTTTGTGCCTGAAATCCAGTATCCGCAAGGCTTTCCTCGCTTTTTCACTCAACCTAAGTCAACCTGATTCAATCTACATCAACTTACTGATGCGGGTACAACTGCGGGTATATCCCGGTTCGATAATGTTTCTACCCACATAGAACCCTTGAAAGGATACTCATCATGGCTCTGAGTGATGTGAAAGTTCGTTCGGCTAAGCCTGAAGCAAAAGCCTATAAACTTACTGACGGTGAAGGCATGGTTTTGCTGGTTCACCCTAACGGCTCCAAATACTGGCGGCTTCGTTATCGCTTTGGTGGTAAGGAGAAGATGCTGGCGCTGGGCAAATACCCCGAAGTCTCGCTGGCGGATGCCAGGGCTCGCCGGGATGAGGCCCGTAAACTATTAGCTAATGGCGTCGATCCTAGTGAGAGCAAGAAAGCCGTTAAGGTAGAGCAGGAGCAAGAGGCGATAACGTTTGAAGTGGTTGCCAGAGACTGGCATGCCAGCAATCAGAAATGGTCGTCATCGCATAGCGCTCGTGTATTGAAAAGTCTGGAGGATAATCTCTTTGCTGCTATCGGTAAGCGGAACATTTTGCTGCTATCGGTAAGCGGAACATTGCGGAACTGAAGACACGAGATTTGCTAGTACCCATTAAGGCTGTGGAATCATCCGGACGACTCGAAGTTGCCGCCCGTTTACAACAGCGAACTACCGCGATTATGCGCTTTGCTGTGCAGAGCGGCATAATCGACTATAACCCCGCGCAAGAAATTGCCGGTGCAGTTGCTACGGCGAAAAGACAGCATCGCGCTGCACTAGAGCTTAATCGCATTCCTGAACTACTTCATCGCATTGATCACTACTCTGGCAGACCGTTAACTAGGTTGGCAGTGGAACTCACTTTGTTGGTCTTCATTCGTTCGAGTGAACTGCGTTTTGCTCGCTGGTCAGAAGTGGATTTTGAAACGGCCATGTGGACGATACCAGGAGAGCGTGAGCCTCTGGAGGGGGTTAAACACTCTCAGCGCGGCTCAAAGATGAAGACACCGCACCTTGTTCCTTTGTCGCGACAAGCTCTCGCTATTTTGGAAAAGATCAAAAGCATGAATGGAAACCGAGAGCTGATCTTCGTTGGCGATCACGATCCGCGTAAGCCGATGAGTGAGAATACGGTGAACAAGGCTTTGCGAGTGATGGGCTATGACACGAAAACGGAAGTATGTGGACATGGCTTTAGGACTATGGCGTGTAGTTCTTTGATTGAATCGGGATTGTGGTCGAGGGATGCGGTGGAGCGGCAGATGAGTCATCAGGAACGAAATTCTGTGCGAGCGGCTTACATCCATAAAGCGGAGCATCTGGGGGAGCGTAGGCTAATGCTGCAGTGGTGGGCGGATTATCTGGATGCTAACCGAGAGAAAGGGGTGAGTCCTTTTGATTTTGGAAAAGTTAATAATTAATTAGGATAAAAAGTACTATTTTTAAATAGTTTTATTGAAAATATCTTATATAAATATTACTCTCAACTAGCTTTTTAAGCTAGTTGAGAGTGCCATATCTTTATTCTTTCTCTAGTTAATGTCTGATTATGTCCACATCAGCATGGCATTTAATTGTGGCGAGATGGTTTCTTTACAGGGATGTATTTAGATCTCTACCATTCTCAATGCGGATGTGGTTTTTTATTTTAATATAATAATTACAGTATCGTATATATTCGTAAAGAGTGCTTTTAATACTAAAGATGAAATTAAGTTAAAGCATATATAGTTACGAACATACTGTTAGTCTCTATAAATGTTTTCTAGGTGATAACTACTAATCTAAGGCATCATATTTTTTAGGGAGACTAAGCCATTTTGGGGGTATTACCGGGCTGAATGTTGACTATCATTCAATCTTTATACTCATTTCTTTGTCATGTATCTCTTTGAGAGAGCTTGTGTTCCGGGTATCATTTTGTGAAATGGATTCTAAAACTGAGTTATGCCAAGGCATATTTGCATCATGGCTAAGATACTTTCGAGGGTTTTCATGTCCAATACTAACTTCTTTCAAACGGCTGCCTTTATCTGGTCGATCGCTGATCTGCTTCGTGGTGACTTTAAGCTGCCTCAGTACGGGCGCGTGATTCTGCCTTTTACGCTGTTACGTCGACTTGAATGCATATTAGCTCCTACCAAAGAGGCTGTGGTTGCGGAAGCGGATAAGCTGAAGGCCAGCCCGTTGCCGGAAGAAGGGCGTGAGAAGTTTCTGTTAAGGGCTACCAATGGCCTGTCATTCTTTAATACCTCGCCGATGGATCTCAGCAAGATGGGGCAAAAGGACATTAAAGAAAACCTGGAGAACTACGTTCAGTGTTTCTCAAAGGATGCGCGTGAAATCTTTGAGTATTTGAAATTCAGCGAACTTGTTGGCCTGCTGGATGATGCAAACCTGCTATTTAAAATCGTTAAGAAATTCGCCACTACTGACCTGAGCCCGAAAGCCATCTCCAACCATGAGATGGGCCTGGTGTTTGAAGAGCTGATCCGCCGCTTTGCGGAGAGTTCAAACGAGACCGCCGGTGAACACTTTACTCCACGCGATATTGTGCGCTTAACCACCTCGCTGGTGTTTAAGGAAGATGATGAGGTGCTATCTAAAAACGGCATCATCCGCACGATTTATGACCCGACGGTGGGTACGGGCGGCTTCCTCTCTTCCGGCATGGAATATGTGCACGAGCTGAACCCGAACGCGGTGATACGTGCTTTTGGCCAGGAGCTGAACCCCGAGTCTTACGCCATTTGTAAGGCTGATATGCTGATTAAAGGCATGGACATGAGCCGAATCAAGTTGGGCGACACACTTTCTAACGATCAACTGCCACAGGACCGGTTCGACTACATGCTGTCTAACCCGCCGTTCGGTATGGACTGGAAGAAGATTGAAGGGGAAATTAACGACGAGCACCAGCAGAAAGGCTTTAACGGTCGCTTTGGCCCCGGCCTTCCGCGCGTGTCTGATGGCTCGCTGCTGTTTCTGCTGCATCTGATTAGCAAAATGCGCGATAGTGATATAGTCGATAGCTCGGTGAGCAACGGCGGGCGTATTGGCATTATCCTTAACGGCTCGCCGCTGTTTACCGGCGGTGCTGGAAGCGGTGAGAGTGAAATTCGCCGTTATATTCTGGAAGCCGATTTGCTGGAAGGCATCGTCGCGCTGCCAACGGATATGTTCTACAACACCGGCATCGCGACTTACGTCTGGATTCTGTCGAACAAAAAAGTAACTGAGCGCCAGGGCAAGGTTCAGTTGATTGATGGCACTAACCTGTGCGGCAAAATGCGTAAGTCTTTAGGTTCTAAGCGTAACCTGATGAGCGAAGACGATATCAAACTTATCACTCGCATCTTTGGTGAATTTGAAGTGGTGGATGCAACTTCTCTTAAAGAGTTGGGCCTTGAGAAAGCGCCGGAGAAAAAATCAAACCGTGACCGCCAGCCTATCACCGTTAAAACCGAAGCGCCAAAAACCTTTGCCAGCAAAATCCTGAGCAACACCGATTTTGGCTACCGCCGCCTGACTATCGAGCGTCCTCTGCGCCTGTCGGCACAGGTAACCGATGAGGCTATTACCACCCTGCGCTTTGCGACCAAACCGCTTAACGCACCGATGAAACGCCTGTACGATGAGTTTGCTGCACAATGGCAAGATGATAGCTATGGTAACTTTGCCGATATCGAAGTTGAAGCTCGCGCTATTATTAAGTCTGATTTTACTGATCTAAAAGAGAAGCATATTAAAGATCTACTGGACAGTAGAATGTGGCTAGCACAACGCGAATTGATGCATAAAGCACAGCAAATTCAGTTAGCGTTGGGTGCTAAAGCGGGCGGCAAAGAGCTGGTAAGTAATGACTTTAATGAGTTCCAGCTAATTCTTAATGATGCGATTGGAACCTTAGGCGTTAAATTGAATGCGAGAGAAAAAAAACAGTTTATCTCCGCTATTACCAGTAAAAATCATGCGGCAGAACCCGTGGTAAAAGAGGAATTAAAAGAGATTGCCCAACCGTTGTATGGCGCATTTGAATATCGAGGCTGTGTAGTATTATTTGAACCAGACGAAGATCTGCGTGATAGCGAAAACGTGCCCTTAAATTCAGCTATTGCCACTAGCAGTTTGATAGAAAACTATTTTAAATCTGAAGTTCTACCGTATAGTTCTGATGCGTGGATTAACGCCAGTAAACGAGATGATAAAGATGGCGATGTAGGTATAGTTGGTTATCGCATCAACTTTAAATCCTATTTTCAAAGGGATTATTCTAGGGATAAATTACTTCAAGGATCTCCAATCCGTTTTAAAGAAATTGTGAGGCTAAGTGATAATGGGCTTTATGTTCTAGAATCATTTACAGGGAAAATTATAGAATTCTCTAGCTTAAGTGAAAAAAGAAAGATGCTTAACCCTACTCGTTTTGATTTTCTTCACGAAACACTCCTTCCTGAGTTTTACAATCTTTTCTTACAGCAAGAGGAAGGTAGGGATTGGCTTGATAGTAATTTCATGTCTAATTCAGGGGTGTCAAGACACATATATATATCAGCGTGGTTGAATACTCGATTCTCACTTCCGCCAATAGCAAATCAGTCGAAATTAATAGATTTTCAAAGCGAGTGTGAAGCTGTATTGACACGGGTAAACTTACTTAAAAACTCAGTTTTTTCTAATTTTCAATCTTCACGAGAACAATTGTTACCTTATTTGAGTGTCGCTAGTAGATATGAGCAGGAATTTTCCTCTATGTTGCCCACACCTTTAGCAATACTTTGGGAACTTGCTGAATCTAAGTTTAATGAAAGAGAAAGGTGCGAGGCCTTCATTAAGTTCTTTGAATACCTTGGAATATATTTAGTTTCATTCATTTTTGGACAAAGCAAACCATCAAAAGGAACCTTCTACAAAAGAAAAAAAGAGTTGTCAAGTATTACGATGGGTTTTGGCTACAATAGACTTAGCGAGTATAAAAAGAAAATAGATCCTAGTCTCGGTATAGAAAATTTAGTATGTTGTGATGAGGTAATTAATATTCTTCATGAAGCTACAGACCTGCGAAATGATATCTCACATAGAGGATTACCCTCAGCCGCGGCTGTAACTAAGGCAAAAGAAACTGTTCAACGTTTAAATCAGGCTATGCAACTTGAACATCGAGAATTTTTCGAAACGACTACGCTTATTAAACCAATACAAGCAAAATTTGATGGCATTGGATTTTTGAACGAGGTGGAAGTGCTTAAGGGGTTAGGGCTTAATCCAAGTAGAACTGCACAATTCAAGACTTCTGAACCTATGATTTCCGGCGAGTTGTATCTTGCACATAGTGATTTGACAGTTAATGAAAACATAGCTGTGACAAAAATGTTTCCTTTGATGGTGATGAGAGAGATTTTACCGGAAAGTGATATAATGGCTTTTTACTTCTACAGTGATTTACAAGAAGATAAACTCCGCTTTGTTTGTCCTTACCCTAATGTTACAACGTACACTCTCCTCGAACAAAACACAATTATAGATAACTTAGAGTGAGTAATCTCAATATCGATTTATATGGCCGATATTTAATAGGCCTATGTTGATATAAATGTCGAGTCGCCCGAATCTAAAACTATTAATATATTTTATTTCAAGTGGCTTGTGCTTCTGAAAAATAGACTCCACTTGTTACAAAAGAGATGACTTATTGATAATAAAAAGCACCTCCTCAATATTTAGTGTAAGCTCTCATTCGAAATGTTGGTGATGATGCTCATAAATAAAAGACAAAACAGACTTTTGAAGTGTTAATTTTATAAGTTAATGCGTATTCAATTTTTTAACAAATTCGAACTAGTGCAGACTTTCCGCAGATGGATCTGCATTAATATACCCAATAATTATAAGCCAAGGGCATTTTATTCAACTTAGCTCTGTGTTCGCGCCAATTTGGTAAGTGCATGTTAATCAGAGCGGTAAAACGCTCATTGTGCTTGCGTTCGTGTAGATGAACTAGCTCGTGAACCACAATGAATTCAAGGCATTCGGGAGGTTTTTTCACCAGTTCGAGATTGATCCAGATACGTGCGGTTTGGGGGTTACAGCTACCCCATTTAGTCTTCATTCGCTTGATGCCAACAAAACTGGCTTCAGCCTTTACTTCTTGCTGCCATTTTGCCATTAACTTAGGCAGCCTTTGTTTTAAAATACCGCGATACCACTGGTTGAGAACTGCTTCCCGCTGGGCCGTATCATAATGTGGGGGTACTTTCATTCGTATCCAGCCACCCTGTAATTTCACTTCAGCGGGCTTATCCACTAAAACTACATCCAGCCGATATCCTCTTCCCCAAAGGTAGTGTGTTTCGCCACTACACATTTCTCGTTCACTCTGGCGCGGCTGAGCCTGAAATTGTGCTTGCTGCTGTCGGATCCATACTAGCCTTCTGACAACAGCCATCCTGATAGCTGTGTCTGACAGAGAGACGGGAGCTGATACTCTTACTCGGCCATCCGGAGGCAGTACACTGATGTGCAAGTTTTTGATTGGCTTACGCTGCAAATCGAGAGTGAGCTCACCAAAGGTAACCAATGGCATCAGCGATACTCCTTCTGTGCCTTCACTAGGGCCATTACATCGGCGACCGTCACAGAATAACCTTTGATCTCTTCCGCGATAGCGAAACTAATCTCGCGTTCTTTAAAACGATCCCCATACCAGTCGGCCTTTTTGGTATGACGGACTGCAGCATCTATCTTTGTCACCAAGACTTCATCCTGCCCGAGGTTGTCAAACAACGCTTTCTTGGCGAGGGTATCAATACTTGCTGGATAAGTACTTTTACTACCTGACTGCGGATGTTTAACCTGCTTCGCCAGTTCACGTACGTGCTCCAGATACTCCTGATAGGAGATCGCTTGTTGACGACGAAGTGCGATCAGTTCATCAAGCAACACCGACATTTTTTCGTAGTATTTCGGGTTTACTGGGTTTTCATCAACAATGGTTCTGCGAACGTTATTTTCAATCGCTTCAGCCATCGCCTCCTGGTTGCCACGCATGTCGGCTGGAAGTCCATCCAGTGCTTCTTCTCCGCGTTCAATAATCAACTCAAGCAGCCCTAGTTCCTCAAAATCCATAAGGGTTTCACTAGGATCGGCATCTACCCAAAGATCCAGCATCTGCCGCATACCTGGCTCGAACTGCTTCATGTCCACGAAATCGCCACTGGCTATTTTTATTTCGTCGCGGACTTTTGTATAAAACTCAACATCAATGCGGATTTGATTTGCCTGCTGCTCGCTATAACCAGCATCTGTTAGCTCACCTGCCAGATTGGTAAAAGCACGGATAAGCTTCGCCACGGATTGATACAATGTTAGACGTAAAGCTTCTTTCTCAGATAACTGCTCTATCGACGCCCCTGATTCCCCACAAAAATAATGCTGATAATCAAGTTGATTGCGTGGCATTTTTACTGGTTCGCAAAGGGTGCGAACGGCATCCAGAGCACCATCAAGATCGATTTTGGCTTGTTGCAAACGATCTTTCAGTAACCCGGCTACATCTTCTTTGTCGTAGCCGTCAAAGGCTTCTGCGGTGTAGTCCTGAACGGTTTTTTCCAATGAGCGGAAAAGGTCTTTATAGTCGACAATATAGCCGTATTCTTTATCCTCACCATCCAACCGGTTAACGCGACATATCGCCTGGAAAAGGTTGTGGTCGGCCATTTTCTTGTCGATATAGAGGTAAGTGGCTGACGGGGCATCAAAGCCAGTCAATAACTTATCAACGACTATTAGAAGGCGCATCTGGCCCGGTTCTTTGATGAAGCGTTGTTTGACCTCTTTTTCGAAATCACTAACACGTTTGGCTGCTTCAGCCTCAGGTTGTTCAAAATATTCCGCAAGCATTTTGCGGTAGATGTTGTACTTGGCTAGTTTCTCAGTCAGTCCTTCACCGCTCTCTTCGCCTTTAATCTCACTGGCATTTGGCTGGTAGCTCGTCACAATCGCACATTTACCGGCAAAACCTGCGTCACTAAACATCTCATAGCATTTGCAGGCCTGATAGACGCTGGAACAGACCAGCATGGCGTTACCTCGGCCGTCGGCGAGCCGTGGTTTTTGTTCAAAATCGAGAAGGATGTCAGCCACAATCTGTTCCAGCCGCGTGCGGCTCGACAACAGCTTCTGCATCGAAGCCCATTTCTGCTTGAGTTGCTGTTGGCCAAGGCGAGCAAGTTTAGATGTCTTAGCATCAAACCACTGGTCGACTTTTTTCTGAGATTTGACCCGCTGATCAATGTCACGAGCTTCGTAGCGCAGGTCCAGTACAACCCCATCATTGACTGCTTCATCAAATTTATAAGTGTGGATATAAGGCCCGAAGACCTCCACTGACTTCTTTTTATCTTTCTTCATCAGCGGGGTACCGGTGAAACCGATAAATTGTGCATCTGGCAAAATGCTTGTCATTGCCGCATGCAATTTGCCGGATTGGGTTCGGTGGCACTCATCCACAAACACGAATAATTTTCCCTTAGGGCTAAAATCGGCAGGGATATTTCGTTTTATTTGTTCGATAAAATCGTCCGTGTCAGCGTCTTTGTCATCCTCCTCCTGACGACCAAACTTATGCACTAACGAGCATATAAGCCAGGGCTTGGTTTGATTCAGGCGAGTCACCAGGTCCGCACCGCTCCGAGTGCGAAGGATCTCTTCTTCCACACCGTTAAACACTTTCTCGATCTGTTCATCAAGTTCTGTACGGTCGGTAATGATTAAAACTCGGCTATCGGTAATATTTTCTCTGATCCACTTTGCCAGCCAAACCATTGTCAGGCTTTTACCGCTGCCCTGGGTATGCCAGATAATCCCGCCTTCATTGCGTTGAATAAACGGTTTTGTTGCAGTGACGCCAAAATATTGGTTATGACGGCAGGTTTTTTTCACTCCAGCATCGAAAACGATAAAGTCGTGGATCAATTCCAGCAGGCGCTGTTTATTACATATCTGAGCCAGGTGACGATCAAGCATGTAGGCGTGAGGTGATTCCGCGGCTTCTTTCCATTGAAGGTAATATTTCTCCGGCGTTTCGATTACACCATAGCGAAGCCCTTCTAAATCATTACCGGCCATCACCAGTTGGATGGTAGTGAAGAAGTTGCGGATGAAGGCTTTTTGCTGATTATCGAGGTTTTGGCGGATGCCCTCTGAAACTGACACTGTAGAACGTTTTAGCTCAATGACACCAAGCGCAATACCATTAACATACAGCACCAAATCCGGGCGCTTTTTATTTTCACCGTTGTAGGTCACTTCTTCAGCTATCGCAAAATCATTGGCTTCTGGATTTTTCCAGTCCACCAACCACACGGTTTGATTCTGCTCACCAGCACCTTCTTTATCCTTCACTCCGTAGCGTAGCAGGCGATACACCTCTTTGTTTGCATCATAGAGGATACGGCCTTCACCGAGGCTTGCGGCTCGATCCAGTTGCCGTAATGCTCGGGCGATTAGGACTTCTGAAACGCCGCGCTTTGTTAGCCAGGCAGAAACTAAGCTTGGTTCGATGTTCCGGTTGTCTTCTCTTTTGTGCCAGTTACCAAGATAGTGATAACCGAGATGATCGGTGAATAACTGGATAACACGTTTTTGTGTCATGCGTTCACGTTGACCAACACTGTTCATAACACCTCCCTAAATACGCTATCACTACCACTGGTTAACACTGCCAGCATTTCCGCTTCGTGAGTGGCGATTTCTTCTTCCCCCCACTGATTGTTCTTCTTCATCAGCTCCATCATGGCGAGCAGTTTCAGACTATCAATTTCATTACGTTCAAGGCTCGCTTCGAAGTACTCTTGCTTTTGTTTTGGCTGGAAATTACTAAGTCGCGAATTCTTGCTGTGGCTAATCAGGCTAAGGTTGCCGAAGGAATGCAACGATGTATCTGGTAATGTCCTAAAGCCATCCATGGGGTGCTGAGGGTAGAAATGCTCTAATGAACTTCGGAAGGTAAATTCAAAACGTTTCACTACCTCAGCTTTATTTCTGTCACGACACCACAGTAAGTAGTCCAGGTAATTGAATACCAAGTTGTTTGCTATCATACCAAAGCGCATTTTCTTCTGAGTCTTGTCCGACAGTTCCACAGGATGGAGAGGTGCTTCTTTACCGTAGATAATCTCAAAATATGATTTTGGTTCTTGTTCTGCCAGGAAGTTTTGAAAGACAAACGCGGAGGCGAGATGCTCCAGATAACCGAGGTACTTCCTTGCATCTATCTGGTTTTCAGCGGAATGGGCATTAAACAGATAGTACAAAGCCGCATTCAACCAGTGTTTATAAACCAGAGTAGGGGTTGAAACGTGGAATGCGGAAAGCAGCATCAGAATCTGTCGGTTGATGTCTACATAGCTACCATCATCTTCATTAAACGTATTGGTATAGCTGCTGCTCTTTTCCGAATACCAACGCAGGCGCTTCAAACTCCAGCTATCGCTACCTTTCGCGAACTCTCGTTTTATCACGAACTGATCAAAAAGGTATTTGCATTTGAGAAGTGCAAAGACGAAATCCTGTACCGCTTTAACCGGGTCATTCTGCTTTAACAGTCGAAGTTCGAACTGGTCGATTAATTGTTTGTCATCTAGCGGAACATCCACTCTGTCCTTTTCAGTTTGGCTACAGACACGCAACACATGTAGCAGGAAATTGGAGAAATTGATAACACTATTAAAACGCTCTGAGCTACCTTCATCTTCTTCACCTCTATCACCACTTAAGGTTGAAGATGATTTGATAATGTCAGCCAGTGTGCGGTTTGTTTGGTTTTCTCTTGTGCCAAGCTCCGAAGTCGATGGGATAAGCATGCCAGCTAGAGAATTAAAATCAGCAGGCACAAATTGCCCCCAATTTTCCTGCCCAAATAATTGATGACGTTCGGCTGGTGTAAAACCGTACTGGACATAACGTTCCATGTTGGAGCAAGCATCCCAAACTCGTGAGAGGGTGTTCAGGCTGCTCTGCCGAGCTTGCTGGTCCGTTATCTCGTTTAGCACAGCCATCAGTCGCGCTTTCACCACTTCATGTTTTTCAAGTTGCTCGCCTCGGTTGTTCATCACCTCAAAAAAATGATTGAGGTCGGTATCAGCAGGCACTTCTATTCGGGCAATTTGTACATGGTCTAGCAGATAGGTACAAAAATGAGTTAATGACTCACCAACTAATTTCAAGTCGCGTAGAACCTTGCCAATAAGTTCGTAGCCTTTGATCAGCCCTTCATTAAATTCCTTGCTCCGCAGTTTATGTGGTTCGACGCCTTGCCAGAGCCGAGCAAAGGTTTCGCCAGACTTAGGTCTGCTCTCAAACCCTAAGTTAATCCCTTGGTACCAGCTCATATCCAGCGTGGATCCCGCATGTTTTTTTAACCAGTTAGCAAGAAGGGATAGGGTAGTGAAACGTTGCTGCCCGTCGATTATCTCTGCGTCCCCATCAGGACGAGTGAATACGACTAACGTACCGATGTAGTAAGTTTGAGGGTATAGGCTATGCAGGCTTTTTTGCTGGTAGTCGAGTATGTCCTGCACAAGTTGAGTGATCTCACCTTCTCCCCAGGCATAGTTACGCTGGTACATGGGGATAAGATAACGAGATACATCACCCAGCAATGATCTGACAGTAAAGGATGTTACCTTTGCATCACTCATAGTAGTTCATCTCCTTGAACAGCCTCACCAGCTCGTCTTGCTCATGGTTACCGGTACGGCGGTTATTATTATTTTCTGAAGCCCGAATTGTGAGTAATGGTATAGATAGCACATCACCAGGTACTCTGGCTTCTTTGATTACCCGGAACAGATTATTTTCCAGCACGTACTTATCCATAGTTGCTAGCTGTACCACCTGCTGTCGGATTCGGCATCTGTAGGCCCAGATAAAGCTTTTTTCAATCGCTGCAGATAACGACTGCCCACCAAATTTGTCGATATAAAAGATCAGAGCACAATCAAACATAGTGCGTATATATTGATCCCCTGTTCGATAGCGATTTCGATAGCTATTTAACGTTCTTAGTATCTTAGTTGCCATTTCACCAAGGACTATGCCCTGAATCATTAACGGCTTTTGAGTATGAGTGCTGGCATGCTCACTGGAGATAATTGCCGATACCTGTTGCTGGTAGTGTTCTGCCATTTCGAAAAAACGTCTTCCATTGATAACCATTTGATCCAGATGGAAAGGGAAACGCATTTTCTGGCCATCAATCTTGCGCTGATACTGATTGTTATAGTCATCTACAAAATGGTGAGCTATGCGCAAAGATTCCACATAAGGGTACTGACCAATCTGATCAAGGTTGATCCCTTTGAATAGACCGACTTCATCCTTACCAAAGAAACGAGCTGAATTTCCCTGCGACCACTGACGTACTCTGTAGAGATAGGCTGCGAAAAGATTAGCCAGGTCATCGCTGGGTAATCCTTCCCAATGGGCAACGGAAGCAGCTTTCAGTTCTACCTCATGGCTGGCGAATTCACGTAGATGGAAGGCTTTAAGCAGATCGTGTGGATCCAGATCCCGCCCTCGGGCATTTTGTGAGTCGAAGAACTGAAAGGCTTCAGACAGGTCAGTCAGCACAAAGACCACCAACTGGCAGCGGTTGAGGAGAAAATCAATATGTTGCTCGCTGAATTCTCGATGGCTAACCCTACGTTTTAGCTCCTGATAATTCTGGTACAGATTGTATTCCGATATCTGACTGGCAAAGCGTTGCCGTCCCATAAAACCTTCAACGGAGGGCTTTAGCTGGGTTAGCGCTTCTTGCAAATCCTGACGTTCCAATTTAGCAAGTCGGGTTTCGATAATGGCCCATATAGATAGTATTAATGTCAACGTTCGTTGCTGGCCATCGACGATATCGAGCATGTTTTCTTCATCGCTCTCAGTGTGATGAAACACTACTGAGCCCAACCGGTAAGCCGATTTATCAAGATGGCTATCAATATCCGCAAACAGTTCGCTGATATTTTTCACCGTCCATTTATAAGGACGCTGATAGGCTGGAATGGTTACGTCAGTCAGGCTTAATAGACCCTTGACCGACAGAACTGTCTTATCAAGGGTATGTTTCATGGCTGGTGATCCAATGATAAACGGATGCGTCCGGTCAGCAGCTGTTGCATCATTCCTTGTTTTATATCGCGGACCTTGGCTAGTTTTTTTTCTAATGTAACGAGTTCAGCGTCCATATCTGAGAGGACGGTGGCTATGGCGGTTTGTTCTTTTAATGACGAGGGAATAGCCACTTTAAAACTATGGGCATCATTTCGATTTAAGGTTGGTACCCCGGAACCACTTGCAAAGCGTTCAAAACCGATATATTTAAAAATATAGTAGACAAACTTTGAGTCTGATTTAATGAATTTTGTAACCCAAAGCGATGTATTATGAGGCCAAAAATCGCACTCTATGTGGTGAACTTTGCCCAACGTCCCGGATCTACCTGTAACCACACCTGGACCTTTAACTTGGAAATGATTATGAGTGTTAACTATGCCGTTTGAATATACTACTGGATATAATCCTTCACTTCTTTTACTGGCCGGTAAATCAAAACCTCTTTGCAATGGGGCAAACTGACCTATTTCGCGCTCTTCCCAATCCTCCGGGATATGCCCTAGATCACTAAATTTATATCCTTTGATAGTTCCATCAGGATGTTTAGCAAATTGTGTTAAGCGAATACGACCAGTTAGCAGTTGCTGCATTGTAGCAGTTTTGATAGCTTGTTTTTTTTCGAGTAATCGTTCAAGTGCATTTATCAGAGCATCGGTATCGGAGATTACAAGGGCGATAGCCGTTTGTTCATTCTTGGGTGGTAATGTTATTTTCATATCAGCAATCATTTCTCTACGGACAGAGTCTACTGATGATTTTGCAGTCATCGACATTATTCTGTCGTAAAAGTAATTGCTAAAAATTATATAAAAGAAGTAGCCGTCAAGTGTTTCTTTAAAATTGTACATTAAATAGACGCGCTGATGGAAATCAAACTTTCCCTTTAAATAGTGAAATATTTTACCTGTTCCGACTCCATCACCTGCAGTTAAAACTCCCTCCCCATCAAATGAGTAAGAATTTATTTTTTCTATAGTCTGAGAGCGGACGAAAAATGGATATGTACCATCATCCACCTTATCTTGTGTATTTTTCTTTCCGGTTGTGATTGATAACAAATGACCTATTGAATCAACCCCCCAATCTTCAGGAATAATACCGACCTCGGTCTGCTTATAACCAGTTGGAATGGTCTTTCTATCCTGCATTTTTACTACTTTACTCATCATTCCCACTCCAGCCCCATCGCTTTCAGATGAGCAGCAACTTTTGACTCCAGCGCAGAAACGTTTTGCGTAAGATCCGGCAAAGCTGAGCTATACCTCTCCTCCAGTTCTTTTATACGATTTGCCAATCGCTGCGTGACATGCTCAATCTCCGTTTCTAAAGCACCAGCAAGACTAGCCTGCCATTTATCGCGTACAAGCAGAATTTTAATGTCGTTATCATTTAGTTTTGGATAATAACTAAACACCTTAAAATCCATTTTTTCTTGCGCATCTTTATGCGCTTTTTTTGCTCGGGTTTCGGTATCAAACAATATCTGAGCGGTTTTCAGGGCTGCCTTTTCTTCTTTATCAGTTGCGACTTTAAGGCGAGCCTTAACACTAGCAGTTGTTACTTTTTCTTTGTCGTTCATCGCATCAGCAAGTAGCCCATTTTCACCGCTGTTTTCTTCAAGGAAACTTTCCAGTGCTTGCACTGCTTCGTCATAAGCCATCTGCAGTTGCTCAAGCTGTTGTTGCTCGGTAGCAAAATAGCGAGCCACTAAAAGGGCAGGCGGCAACAGTTCAGCCTTATACTTCGTCTTACCAATGACCAGATCCGGCGTTTCTTTGAGTTTTTCACCTTTTTCCGCAACCAGCTCACGTAATACTTTTCCTGCCTGCCAGCCATCCTGACTAAGGACATAAACGTCGTCCTGCATCACATCCATCCAGTAGTCCATTAGTAACTGATAGATTGCATAGTTCTCGAGCAGAGGAGTATCTGTCGTGGCTTCTGAAGCATAAGCAGCGAGCAGTCGCTCGCCAATTTCTTCAATTAGCTGTTTCGGGGAGTCACCACGAGCAATTTCTTCAAGCTGACAACCTGCAAACCACTTTTCGAAGGGGATCAGTGCTCCAGCTCTGAAAGCGGCAAATTCCGGGTGTGCCAGGATAGTGGTCTTTACTTCACTTGCTTCGACTCGAGCATTGCTGTATCCAGGCCGGGCAGGTTCGAACAGATCCTGACGTAAAGTTGGGAAAATTTTCCAATAAGCACTGAGAGCATCAATGTCGCGATCGGGAATGCCACCAGCCAAATGGCCAGAAAGGTCATGTAGATCTTCCGGATCGCTGCTGTCGATATAGCGAGGGATATTGAGGTTGAAGTCGTTGGCCGCGATTTCTGACAGCGGTACCATGCGACTGAAGCGGGGAATTTCCTGTTCACGATTAAATGCATCGACAATCTTATGGATGTCCTGGGCGCGTAGGCGATTTTTATTGCCGTCCTTAATAAAGCCCTTACTGGCATCGATCATGAAGATGCCTTGTTGACTCTCGCCATTAGCATTGAACGCTCTGGCTGGTGCGCCTTCTTTATCGACGACGATGATGCATGCCGGGATGCCCGTGCCGTAGAATAAGTTAGCGGGCAGGCCAATGATGCCTTTGATATAACCCTGCTTGAGCAGATTTTCACGAATACGCGCTTCGGCATTGCCCCGGAACAGAACGCCGTGAGGTAAGATCACAGCACCTTTGCCGGTGCTCTTAAGGCTTTTGATAATGTGCAACAGGAAAGCATAATCGCCATTCTTTTCTGGCGGGATACCCCAGACAAAACGGTCAAAAGGATCGTTCGCAGCATCCAGTCCGCTCGTCCAGTTTTTGTTGGAAAAAGGGGGGTTGGCTACAGCAAAGTCGAAGGTTCTCAGATTATCGTTGCCATCTTTCCAGTGTGGATCTGCCAGGGTGTTACCTTTCCAGATTTTAGCGGTAGCGTTGTCATGAAGGATCATGTTCATGCGTGCTAGTGCGCTGGTTGCATAATCCATCTCTTGGCCATAAATGGTTAGCCCCTTGGAACCTGCTTCGTCACTGGCTTTCAACAACAGTGAGCCTGAACCACAGGTAGGGTCATAAACGATAGCGTCCTGTGGTGTCTGTTTGCTAATGCCAATCACTTTCGCCAGAATGCGTGACACCTCTGCTGGGGTGTAAAATTGCCCCTTGGATTTACCTGACTCTGTAGCAAAATGACGCATCAAATATTCGTAGGCATCGCCCAATAGATCGTCTCCTTCAACGCGGTTGGCAGAGAGATCCAACCCTTCAAATATCGCCACCAGCTTGGAAAGGCGGTCGATCATCTCCTTGCCTTTACCCAGCTTGTCCTCATCATTGAAGTCAGCGATGTCTATAACACCTTTCAGGTCGTTAGCTTCAGCGAGTAATCTGATGGTTATGTTAATTTTCTCGCCAATTTCTTTGTTGCCCTTGAGGGCAACCATATCGTCGAAACTTGCACCTTCCGGCACTTCAATCATCGCGTAAGGGTTGCCCTTAGCTTTGTCAGAGACGTACTTCATAAACAGTAGGGTCAACACATAGTCTTTGTACTGTGAAGCATCCATTCCGCCACGCAACTCGTCGCAGCTCGCCCAAAGGGAGGAGTAAAGTTCGTTCTTCTTGATAGCCATATGGTGTCCGGTGAAAGCAATGCATGTAACGCGGCAAAGAGGTGACGACACAATCGTCCAAATAGTTTCTGCCCCGTAAGAATTTACGAGAGAGTTTATCAAGTTGGTGGGGCTTCGACCATGGACGTCTGTACATCAAATTAAGATATTGCGGTAGATAAAAAGGTAAGTTTCACTTACGCGTGAAGTAGGGAGATTATGGTAAAGAGCTACTTGGAAGGGGCAGCACTACATGTAGTCTGTAGTGGAAGATACGGATAAAGTGTTCCTATATCAATGAGAAGGGTATTTTTATTGAGAAATAGCGGACAATATTCTGTCTCAGCTTACCTGCTCTACACCACTAATCCGTGTTACTTCTTTCTAAAATACCCATTTACTTTATGTGTCTATATTGACACATGTTTTTAAACAGGGTAGCGTTATTTTACTGTATTTAAATACAGTAAAAGGACTTAAGGAGTGTGACATGAGTAGCGATCAAGGAACAATGAATGTAACAGGTGATGCCGGACGCGGTGTTCCTGGGGTGGCGGTGACGGTAAAGGAAATGGCGGCGGCAATGGCCGCGATGGGGCGTCAGGTAACCAGGGAGGGAGTATAACGGATGCGCTCAGGAAGGCCGGAGACGCATTGGCTCGCGCGGCACGCATCAATCCTGCGGATTTCAGTATGTATTTTATCGAGGATGATCGTATCAGGGGGGGGCCCGGCTTGCCAGAGTAGGGGTCGGAGATAGCGTATCGCCAGCAGTGGTAGATCTTGGCCCGGTACCGAAAAGTCTGCTTGATCCCAAAGGAAATAGTGACAGAAATAACCTTAATGACCGATGCAGCCTACCTTCTTTATATCAAGGAAATATTAGCAATGCGCGTATAGCTGAACTAAAAAAGGTTATCGCTGATAATGCGTATTTGGCAAACAGTAAACAATCTGGCCGGAGGATCAGTAAGGCTCGGGATGCCATCTGGAGATCAGAAACTGAAATTGCCATGATTAACTTGGTGCGTCAGAAACAAGCCGAGGAAAAAGCGTCCAATGGGAAAGATGCGCTGAATAAAGCCAGCACGTTAGTTGCTGATATGGGAGAAAAAGTCGGTGCGTATCTCGGCCAAAAATATAAGTTTATAGCGAATGAGATCGCGAGCGATATAAAAAACTTTCAAGGGAAAAGAATCCGTAGCTTCAATGAAGCAATGAAATCCCTAAATAAGGTCACTCAAAATCCTGAAATGAAAATCAACCGAAATGATCGGCAGGCGATAGTTAATGCATGGAAGCATATCAATGCCGCTGACATGGCGAACAAACTCGGTAATCTCAGCAAGGCATTTAAGGTTGCCGATGTGGTAATAAAAGTAGAGAAAGTGCGCCAAAAAAGCATTGAAGGATACGAAACCGGTAACTGGGGACCGTTACTGCTAGAGGTTGAGTCTTGGGTGGTCAGCGGTATAGTAGCGGGTGTGGCGCTGGCGCTGTTTAGCAGTATGGTTTCTTTATTTACAGTCGCTGGCACTTTCCCGGCAACTGCTATCATGATTCTCGGGATATTAAGTATTAGCTGGATGGCATCATACATTGACGAAAAATTAGTGGATAAAATAAACCATCAATTAATTCGAAACGTATATTAATAAAAAAGGAGAGGATATTATCCTCTCTCCTTTAATACCTTATAAGTGCCAATCGAAAACCAAAAAAACATAATTGTAAAAACATAAATTATTGAGTATAAGCTAAGGTAAAAGAAGGTTAAAGTACAGTCATTGGCTGACATAAGACGAAGTAGCCTTCCTGATGTTGAAATTTCATGATTACAGAACAAAAACAGATAAACATTAATAGCATAAAATATGTAGTAAAAAATGAGCCCCTGTATCATTTTTGCCGTTGGCGTATCCTTTTTAACCGGCATTGCGCGGAATGCGGTTAAAACAAATAAACACGCAATCACCGGTGCGGATTTTGTATAAACGTCCATCACCTTACTGAGTAATAAATTTTTCGCTGACACTACTGCCGGAAGGTTGCCGGTACGGTCTGATATGGCATAAAGAATCGGAGACGCCGGGTCGTTCAGGTAGATTCCAAAAATAATCAGAAAAGGGATCAGTGCAATTGCCAGAATAAACAGCATCTTTTTAGCGGTTCTGTTTCCTTCATCCATATAATGGTACTTTTTCATCGTGTTTCCCTCACTTTTTTTGAACGGATGAGCCTTCGCATATTAACCTGGCATACCCTGTTTGAAAACGGAAACATAGTGTATGTTAAGCGACTCTCACACGGATTGATAACTACTGAACGTAAAGGAAACATATCTTATTGATATGTTGATGATTTTTTTATAGATAATCTAGAGTATATCCTTAGGAAGTAAAGAACATCCGTAGATGTATTTTAGAAAATAATAAATTACCTCTCTTCGGTTTTCTAATTACGCTAAGTTTTTAGTGTTTCACTTTACTCGAACAATTAAATCATGATCGCTTATCAGCAAGCAAATTAATCTAATAAGACAGAGGTATTGCTACTGTGAAATTCAAATGGCGTGATTAAAAGAATTTATTGATATATTTATCACGTTTTTATCGTATTAATATTGGATTGTTCAGCAACTGAGCGTTATGATGCGCGAAAAGGACAAAAGGAATTGTTATATGCTTACAGGATCACGGAAGAAAGTCATTGAAGAGGGGAGTTTACTACGCCTGATTACATTGGGTGAAATTACGATGGCAAAGCGTGTCTTCGGTAACGCAATTGCCTATAACCGTGTCTGGATTCACTGCGATAGTTATCTCCCTTTCGGTTTGCAACACCCTGATTATGCTATGACGCCAAACGGTGAAATTTGGTTTAGAAAAAAACTTTATAAGCCGGATTTTTCATTAGTGAGTATAGATGTAATCGATAAATGGGTATTCATCCATGAATTAGGTCACGTCTGGCAGTATCAAACAGGACAATGGGTCAGATTAAGAGGTGCTTTTAGCTGGATGGCTAACTATACCTATGACCTGGAGAAAGAAAAATTGACTGACTACTCTTTAGAACAGCAGGCATCAATCATTGCGGATTACTGGCTACTGTTGGTTTATGGTATCGATGAGTGGAAATACCATCAAAATCCTGTGCGCATCGGGAAATATAGAGGTAATTGCTCGTTGAGAGATATTCCGCGCCTTTATAGGAAAATAGTGACAGGTAAAGTATGAGAATTCATAGAATATGTAGTATGATCATACTGACATGTTTACTCTCCGGCTGTCCGGGGCCAGGGGACAGAGTTCCACCAAAACAGCCCGCTAATGTTACAATGAGAAATAATCACCTATGTATTATTGTCTCTACTCAGCCAGGCGAGCAGGTTGCATCTGTTCAGATCTCTGATGGGAAGAACAACAATTTACGCAAGTTATTAAATGATCCAATTAGTGTGGCTTCCGGGCAGTGCCTACCGACATTTGGCTATGATTTCAAGCCTGGCCATGATTATGTTGTCTACTATACCGTTGAAAAGAATAACCTTGACGAAGCGAAGTATTTCTTTGCTGAGTTTTCTATAAATAGCCGCGGTCTGCAGCAGGTTAGCTCTCCTGCTGAAAAATAGTTACGACCAAACGTCATTGTAGGGTGGCAGTAGGCTGATGTTGATCTTACCTGTCAATGATGAGCACACGACGAAGTGAGTATGCTCTTAATCAGAGGTTGCTCATATGATAAAACCACCAGCAATTAGTAAGAAGTCCTGTAAACAGCATAAGCCAGGCATGGCAGCCTCACAGGGTCTGGAAGGTCGCATGTGCCGTCGTAGCAACCTTGTGACTTGGCTCTCTCTGTGATGCCAGCGCTCCGTTTCTGTTCACCTGGCAGGCCCCAGTCATGCTCATTCCCCCCCTCTCTCCTTGACCCACGACAAAGCGCCGCCGCCATCCGCCGCTCTATAATCAGGCCCGTTTGTCTTCTCACTGGTGTGATTTATGGCGTATCAACTGAATCTGGATTGGCCGGCGTTTTTAGAGAAATACTGGCAAAAACAACCTGTAGTATTAAAAAATGCCTTCCCGAACTTTATTGATCCGATCACGCCAGATGAGCTGGCCGGTTTGGCGATGGAACCGGAGGTTGATAGCCGTTTAGTGAGCCATTTCAATGGCGAATGGCAGGCCAGCCACGGGCCATTTGAGCATTTCGATGGCTTGGGTGAAACTGGCTGGTCGTTACTGGCGCAGGCGGTGAACCACTGGCATATGCCTTCCGCCGAGTTGGTGCGCCCGTTTCGCGTATTGCCGGATTGGCGGTTAGACGATCTGATGATCTCTTTCTCGGTGCCGGGCGGCGGCGTTGGGCCACATATCGATCAGTATGATGTCTTTATCATTCAGGGCATGGGCAGCCGCCGTTGGCGGGTGGGCGACAAGTTGCCGATGCGTCAGTTCTGCCCGCATCCGGCTTTGCTGCATGTTGATCCGTTTACGCCCATCATTGATGAGGATTTAGAGCCGGGCGATATTTTGTATATTCCGCCGGGCTTTCCGCACGATGGTTTTACGCATCAAACCGCGTTGAATTACTCGGTGGGTTTTCGCGGGCCAAACGGTCGCGATTTGATCAGCAGCTTTGCGGATTATGCGCTGGAAAACGATCTGGGCGGCGAGCACTACAGCGATCCGGATTTAACCTGTCGGGCGCATCCGGGGCGGGTCGAGGAGTATGAGTTGGATCGCCTACGCGCCATGATGATGGCGGTTATCAATCAGCCGGAGGCGTTTAAGCAATGGTTTGGTCGTTTTGCTACCACGCCGCGTCATGAGCTGGATATTGCTGCTGTGGAGCCAGCCTGGCAGCCGGATGAGGTGCTTGAGGCGTTGCAGGGCGGCGAAACGCTGGTGCGCCTGAGCGGCTTGCGCGTTTTGCAGGTTGGCGAGCGCTTCTTTATCAATAGCGAGCGTCTGACAATGGTGGATAGCCATGCGGCGGACGCGCTGTGTCGTTATACCGAGCTGGGTAAAGAGCAATTGGGCGATGCGTTGCAAAACCCGGCTTTCGTGGCTGAGCTGACCGGGCTGATTAATCAGGGTTACTGGTATTTTGCCGAGTAAATCCGTCGCTAAACGCTACTCGCCAGAGCCTCCTGCTGCCACCCGTCGCGCGGTGGCAATCATCTTTTTAATTGAGGGGATACGCTCTCGCTTACGGTATAGCAACCAGATAGCCGAGGGGATTTCCGGCGGCGCGATCGGCTGACAAATTTTCCCGATCCCTGTGTAAGACATCAGCCTTACAAGGCTAATTTGCCTCATTTTATGACATGGTTGCGTCCGTGGAGCGACACAACTTCTGGTATTGTCAAAATTAGCGCGAATAACGGAACCTCGCTGGAATTTAGGGGGGAAGAAATAGTGAAAGTTTTAAAGTGGGCCTTCCTCTCTATGCTCGTCGTCGCGATCCTTTGCTGGTTAGTCGTTCGGTTTATTGCTTCCGATATTAATGAAAAGACGACCTATACTGAAAAAGACTTGTTCAACTATTTTGTGTTGACTGATAGAGATATTAATCAGGCACCACGCATATCTTCTGATTACTATTTTGAATCCCAACCGGGAGATGGTTATGCGCCATCGAACGCGATTATTTTTAAAAATGTCGCCGATGTCAGCCGATTAAGGGATTACCTGCAAAGCCTGGGCTACAGTAAAGAACCACGCAGGCTTGGTGAGAACGAGGTTTGGTCAAAATCGACCTCACCTAACGGTAACCTATTTTATCTCTCTTTTAATCGAGTTAGCGGACAAGCAGTTCTGACCAAGGTTACTAATCGCTAGCCCCATTCTGAATGAGCGCGTCTGGTCGTGTAGATGAGAGAGACTGCTTATAAAAAACTGCACCTTAGTGAGTTGGGGACCCAACTTTTGGGGTGCAGTCCACTTATGGGCCTTAACTCGCTCGCTTTTCAGGCGCGAGATATGTATTAATTTTTAAAGGTATCTTTGTGAAAAGCCAGGCTGGCCTAATCCCTATACGCCGCGCTATGAAAATCAATCTCCCACTGCAATACTTTACCGTACAACACTGACAACGCCTGCCGCTGTTCCTCATTTAACCGCTGCGCACAGCTATCCAATTCCGCTTTCAGCCAGCTTGCCTGCTGGAAAAACTCATCCTCGGCATGCATCTCCACCCAACGGCGCACATCGGCATCTTGCTGCGGCTGCGCGCTAACGCGCAAGCACCAGTGGTAATACATCCACTCGGCGCCAAACATCAGGGTGATGATCTCTTCATAGCTGCCTTGCTGCGCGACATTTAGCATGCCGTCGCGAAAGCGCAGTACGCCGGGCAGGGAATCCGGATAATCGGCGGGATTGACCGCACGCTGCGCCAGCACCTGTTCAAACCAGGCGATTTGCGTATCTACCAGCGCATTTAATACGCCAATCAGCCAACGTTGCTGGCGGATACCCGGCGCTTTACTGACCGCCAGCGCAAAGATGGCAATCGCGGTGGCAACAAAATTGCCTTCAAATACCAGATAGCGGTTAAAGACCGTCTCCGGCAGCCGGTCATGCTCAATATCGACCACAAAACGGTGCTGCTGCATGGCCTCCCACGCGGCGTGGTGTTCGCGCAGCAAACGATCGCTAAACCCTTCCATTACGCCTCCTCTAAGGCTGACTGCGCAACAGACATAAAGTGTTTTACCCGTGCCAAATCAACGTCGTTCCACCACACGCCATCCACTTTTAGCGTGCTGGCGACGATCACGCCCTGGGTGCGCTCAAGGATCTGGCAGACATTATCCGGCGTTACGCCGGAGCCAACCAGCAGCGGCAAACGGGTTGCGGCGCCAATTTCATCAATCTCACTCAAGGTGGCGCTGTCGCCGGTACGCTGGCCGGTAGCAATCACCGCGTCCGCTTCGAAGAAATCGACATCGCGCGTCAGCTCCTGAATCGAGCGGTCGGCGACGATGGCGTGGCTGCCGTGTTTCACGTGGCTATCGGCGAATACGCGAATATGCTCTGCGCGAAGCTGGCTGCGGTAGCGCAATGCTTTTGCCGCCGCGCCTTCAATAAAGCCCTCATTGGCGATATAGGCGTTAGCCCATTGATTAACCCGCACAAAATCCGCGCCGCCCGCCAGCGCGGTAGCAAAGGCCGGGATCGCGGCGTTAGCCAGTACGTTAATCCCTAACGGTACGCCAAAACGCTCACGAACTTTTTCCGTAATCACCGCCATTAGCGCGGAGGTCTCCGGGCCAATATCTTCCGGTTTAGAGAACGGAATATCGCCGTGGTTTTCAATAATTAAACCATGTACGCCACCGTTAATATAATTCTCTGCATCGCGTAGCGCCCGCTCGATAATTTTATTTACTGCCTTGCCGCTATATTTTGGTGTGCCGGGGAAGGGATCGCAATGTACTACACCAATGACAGCTTTCTTGCGTGAAAAAATAGCTTGTATTGCGTCGGTTTTTTCTGCTGAGATAGAACCCATCTTCTTCATCCTTTTAAGGAAATACTATGCGTGTTTATGTCACCGGTAATATTACCGTCGATGAAACTTGGGCGATCGCGGATATTCCGCAAAAAGGTTCATCGATTCATGGCAATAAAGTCTCGCAAGATATCGGCGGTAAAGGCGCGAATCAGGCGATTATTTTATCGCGCTGCGGAATAGATACCCGATTAATTGCCGCCACCGGGAATGACAGCAACGGGAAATGGATCCGCGAGCAAATAATTAATGAGCCATTAAGGCTGCTACCCACTGAATATTTTTGCCAACATAGTGATACCTCAATCATTTTAAATAGTGCCGATGGCGATAATGCGATTATTACCACTACCGCCGCCGCGGATGCATTTAGCCTTGACGATATCGTGCCGCATCTGGCGGATGCCTCCGCGGGCGATATTCTGCTGCAACAAGGCAATTTCAGTTTCGAAAAAACCCAAGCCCTGTTTCAACTGGCGAAAACACGGGGTTTAACCACCGTCTTTAACCCTTCACCGGTCAATCCTGACTTCGCTCAACTCTGGCCGCTGGTGGATATTGCGGTAGTGAACCAGTCGGAAGCGGAACAACTCCAGCCTGACGGCGTCCCCACGGTGGTGATTACCCAAGGCGCCGAGGGCGCGTGGTTACATCACGGCAATCAGCGCCAGTTCTGCCCGGCGACGCCAGCCCAGGCATTGGATACCACCGGCGCCGGGGATACGTTTCTTGCTGTTATGCTGGCATCGGCGCTACTGCGCGGCGTATTGCCCGATAGGTTAGCGCTTACTCACGCCAGCCAGGCTGCCGCCATCACCGTCAGTCGACGAGGAACCTCAAGCGCTTTTCCTCGTCGTGCCGAACTGGCCGCACTGTTAAACTCAGGCGCCGAGTAGGCGCTATTTAAACAGCGAACGGTAACTATCCACGTTCGCTTTCGTCACCACCGTCGCCGGTACTAAAATGGTTTTCGGCACCTTGTTGCCTGCGTTCAGGGTGTTCAGCGCTTTGAGCGCCTCCGCCCCCATTTTCTCCGGGTCTTGCTGCAATACTGCCGCCACATAGCCGCCATCAATGCCGGCAATGGCTTTTGCCGTCAAATCCCAGCCGAATACCTTAATATCGTTCTGCCGACCCTGGTTTTCTACTGCCGCAATCGCTCCCAGTAATGCCGGTTCTCCGGTGGCATAAATTGCCGTCAGATCCGGGTTGCCGGTAATCAGGTTTTCTGCCGCGGTCATCGCGTTGTCCTGAATATTTTGCCCATCCACCACGTCGGCGACGGTGATCGCTGAATTACTCTTAATGGTTTCCTCAAAGCCTTTTTGACGTTGGTTCTGGATCGCCGAATTTAGCGCACCAACAATGCCGAGCCTGGCTTTGCCGCCCATCTGTTTTTGCACGTAATCGACAAAGTATTTACCCAGAATCTTACCGCCTTCGACGTTATCAACGCCGACTTGCGCCGCCTGCGGTCCGGCGGGGAGCACGGCATCAATCGCGATAACCGGAATTTTAGCCGCTGCCGCTTCTTTCACTGCTGGCATAATGCCGTTAACATCAATGGCATCCACTAAAATGCCTTTTACGCCTTGCTGAATATAGTTTTCAATCGCATCATTTTGCGCAACGGGATTATCGGTGGCGTTAAAAATCACTAATTGTTTGCCGCTGGCTTTTGCCGCATCTTGCGCGCCTTTATTCATTAAATTAAAAAACAGTGCCTGCTGGTTTATTTGTACTAAGGCATAAGTCGGGGCGGCGTTCGCCAGAGAAATAAAGCTACTTGCGGCCAGTAATGCCGTTGTCAGAGCAATGCCACGCAGTTTTCCGGTGTTAAATAACATCATCGTATCCTCGTTGAGAGAAGGTGATAATCAATCTCTCTCTGCTGTCGTCACGCAGAGAAATAATTTCAGGCAAGGCGGCATTGGCGCGGTTTTCTTTCGGCGAGCGAGAACCGATAAGCATACCGTTGCCGCAGGCGGCGACCTGAAATCTGTCATCTGACTGTTTTTGGCGGGCAAATATCGTATGAATAGCTGACGGCAGCGGAAATAATCCGTGCTGCAGCGTAAACCGACTCGACCTTATTTCGGCAACCGATCCATTTCGGCGCGCGACTGAAACAGGTGAAGCAGGGGTGGGAATAACTCCCGGGTAATGCGGTAAACTGTTTATACAATTCTCCGCCGCTCAATTTTTGTCAAGCGTTTATTTTATCGCCGTACCGGCCAACGAAAGTGCTGTATCAGACGCGCTTAACTATGTTACAGATAGCCCTCTTCAGGAGAAATGGCGTGTCGAATGAGTACTAAACGCGTGTTGTTATCAGATGTAGCCAAGCTGGCCGGGCTGTCGAAAGCCACGGTCTCACGCTATATGAATCACAGCATCGTGCTGCCGCAGGAAACCATCGAACGCATTGAAGCGGCAATTCGCCAACTGGATTATCGCGGTAACAGCCTGGCGCGCCGCCTGAGCAAAGGGGACAGCGAAACCCTGGGGTTAGTGCTGCCGGATATCACCAACCCGTTCTTTGCCGAACTGGCCGATGCCGCGGAAGAAGCCGCCTCCGCCCGTGGTTACAGCCTGGTGCTGTGTATCACCCGTAACAATCCGGATAAGGAGTGCCAGTTTATTCGCTGGCTGGATACCTGTCAGGTAGATGGCCTGCTGTTTACCACTAACCGCCCGGATAACGGCTTGTTGCGTAAAGAGATTCAGCGTCATCAACGTATTGTGCTGCTCGATGAAGATATTCCCGGTAGCCGCGTGCCGAAAGTGTTTGCCGATAACGTGCAGGGCGGGCGCATCGCCACTGAAAAGTTGATCGCCGCTGGTCATCGCCACATCGCTTTTATCGGCGGGCCGGATGAACTGATGAGCGTGCGCGAACGTTATCAGGGTTTCTGCACCGCGATGAAGCAAGCCGGGTTAAGTTGGCCGCCGGAGTGGGTGATGTTTGGCGATTATCAGCGTGAATTCGGTCAGCAGGCGCTGCGGCGGCTGTTCAGCGGCGCACGCCGTCCAACGGCGGTGTTTGCCGCCAGCGATTATCTGGTGCTCGGCTTGTTGGATGGCCTACGCGCTTGTGGATTGCAGGCGCCGGAGGCGCTATCCCTGGTTGGCTTCGACGATGCTAACTATGCCGATTTCACTCAGCCGCGCATTTCTACCATCCGCCAACCGGCACGCGAACTGGGCCGCACGGCGGTGGACATCATGCTGCGCCTGCTTAACGGCGAAGCAAATATCCCGCAGGAAACCCGTTTACCGGTCGAGTGGATTAGCCGCGATTCTATTCGGGTTTGTTAACTGTGTCCCAAAATGGCGCAAAAGTGCACATTTATGGAGCAAAAAACAAACAATTCTCTAACGTTTAGTTATAATCAGTAAACCGGTTTACTAACGGGTTGCATTTAAAAACGTTAAATTACAGTGAGTTAAATCGGTAGTGCGCAGGCGGTTTTGCGTCCTGGCACGGATGCTGCAATGTTTTACCTGGCGAAAAAATATCATTTGTCGCGTAGGGTCTGGTTGCAACAGCAATACTTCTGACTGGCAGGTAAACCGGTTTACAAGGCTGTAAACCGTGCCGGATGGCGGTGTTGCCGCAATCAGACCCACGTTCCCCTGCGATAGCAATGGGAGTTATCAGATGCAGCAGCCACAAACTGCCCCGGCGCGGGTAGAGATGATTAACATTACCAAGACCTACGGGTCGATACGTTCGCTGCGCGGCGTCAATTTGCAACTGGCGCCGGGCGAAGTGTTGGGTTTGGTTGGCGATAACGGCGCCGGAAAATCCACGCTGACTAAAGTGTTGTCCGGCGCGGTGGTGCCAACCAGCGGCACCATTCGTATTGATGGCGAACAGCAGCATTTTACCAACCCGGCGGATTCGCGCCGTTGCCATATCGAAATGGTGTATCAGGATTTATCGCTGTGCGACACGGTGGATGTAGCCGGTAATTTATTTATGGGCCGTGAACCGATGAAGTCGATGCTCGGCGTTCCGTTTCTTGATCAAGCCAAAATGCATGCCGATGCGCGTGAGATGCTGAAAGGACTGGGGATTTCGATTCCCGACACGCGGTTATTAGTCCGTAATCTTTCGGGCGGTCAGCGCCAGGCCATTGCCATTGCCCGCGCCGCCGCGTTCGATCCGAAAGTGCTGATTATGGATGAGCCCACCGCCGCGTTAGCGGTCGCGGAGGTTGAGGCGGTGCTGGAGTTAATTCGCCGCGTCTCGGCGCGCGGCGTCAGCGTAATTTTGATTACCCACCGGCTACAGGACCTGTTTCTGGTGTGCGACCGAATTATGGTGATGTACGAAGGCACCAATGTGGCTGATCGGCGGGTCGCCGATACCAGTCTGGGCGATATTGTTAACCTGATTGTCGGCGAGAAGTTTACCGCCCACTCTGCGGCGACACACTGAGGTAACAGGATGAGTATCATGAACTTAAGCGGCTCTCGCATGATCCGGCATTCGCTGCCGCGCCGTCTGCTACATAGCCATTCAGGCGTGATCAGCATCGCGCTGTTTTTTGTCTTCTGCTGCGTCGTGTTCTCGCTGATCACCAGTAATTTTCTTAGCGGCACTAACTGGCTGAATATTATTCGCCAGAGCGCGCCGTTACTGATTGTCGCTACCGCGATGACGCTGGTGATCACCACTGGCGGGATCGATCTGTCGGTTGGTTCCACGCTGGCGCTGGTTGGCGCGCTCTCCGCCTTTGCCCTGAATAACTGGGGGCTGCCGTGGCCGGTAGTCCTGCTTGGCGGCCTGGTGCTTGGCGGCGTGGTAGGCGCGATTAACGGCTTTTTTATCGCTTATGAAGGGATCCCGGCGTTTATTGTCACCCTCGCGACCCTGGCAGTAGTTCGTGGCGTGGCGTTGTTGATCACCCAGGGGTATTCCATTCCAATCCCGGCCGACAGTCTGTTTACCTTTATGGGCCGCGCCTGGGTGTTGGGAATGCCGATGCCGGCGCTGATCGCCATTTTGGTGCTAATTGCCGGACATATCGTATTGAATCATATGCGCTTTGGTCGCTATGTCACCGCCATCGGCGCCAATGCCGAAGGCGCACGCCGCAGCGGAATTAATACCAAAGCGGTGACCATGAAGGTGTACATCATTAGCGGCATGGCCGCCGCGCTGGCCGGTATGATTATTACCGCGCGGCTGGGTAGCGGCTCCTCCAACCAGGGTGAAGGCTTTGAGTTGCAAGTGATCGCCGCCGTAGTGCTCGGCAGTACCAGCCTGTTCGGCGGTTTCGGCACCATTATCGGTACGCTGCTTGGCGCGCTGTCGATTGCGATTATCCAAAACGGGTTGATCCTGTCGCATATCTCGCCGTTCTATACCCAGATCGCCACCGGCACCATTATCTTGCTGGCTATCTGGCTAAATACCCGCATTCTCAACCCCACCCGCGCCGCCGCGAAAGGATAGCCGATGAACGGATCGATTTTTCGTCATCCGCAGCCGTTGCCGGTCGGCGTTGGCAGTGGATATGTGATGACCGTGCTCGGCCCGCTGCCGCTCGGCGAGATGGGCGTAACGCTGATGCACGAGCATATTTTGCTGGATGCCTCCGGTAAATGGGTACCGCCCTGTTGCTGTAGCGATCGCCATGTCGCTGAAATGCCGGTGAAAATAGAAAACCTCGGCGAGCTGGCGCTTAATCCGCTGATGAGCCGCGATAACTGCCAACTGTTTGATGTCGATGTCGCGATAGAGGAGCTGATGAAGTATCGCGCGCTCGGCGGCGAAACGGTGGTTGATCCCACCAACATTGGCATTGGTCGCGATCCAAAAGCGCTGCAACGCATCGCCCGGCTGACCGGGTTGAATATCGTGATGGGAACCGGCTTATATCTGGAGCCATCGCACCCCGAATGGGTAAGAGCCATCAGCGTCGAGCAGTTGACCGATAAGCTGATTTACGATGTTGGCGGGGCGGAAGAGAAACCGGAAGTGATTGCCGGGCTGATTGGCGAAATCGGCGTTTCCAGCCGGTTCACCGCCGATGAGGAAAAATCGCTGCGTGCGGCGGGGCGAGCCAATGCCGCCACCGGCGTGCCGATTGAGGTGCATCTACCAGGTTGGGAACGGCTAGGCCACAAGGTGCTGGATATTCTCGAACAAGAGGGCGCCAATCTGCGCCATACCGTGCTGTGCCATATGAATCCCAGTTTCGCCGATAAGCGTTATCAGCGCGAACTGGCGCAGCGTGGCGCTTTCCTTGAATACGACATGATCGGCATGAGCTATTACTACGCCGATGAGTCGGCGCAATCGCCTTCCGATGAGGAGAATGCGCGGGCGATTTGTGAGCTGATCGAGGATGGCTTCATTGAGCAAATTTTGTTGTCGCAAGATGTGTTCCTCAAAACCATGCTGACCCGTTACGGCGGGCACGGTTATGGCTACATCCTCAAACACTTTGTTCCGCGCCTGAAACGCCACGGCGTCAGCGGCGAACAGCTTGAAACACTAATGATGGCCAATCCGCAGCGTGTATTTGGCGGATAACGGGAGAAGAATAATGCAAAAAAATATCTTACTGGTTGGCGAGTCCTGGACCAGTACCTCAACACATATTAAAGGCTTCGATCAATTCGCGACCGCGACCTGGCACAGCGGAGCGACAGATTTTCTCGCCGCGCTGGCGGATAGCCAGTATGCCGTGACCCATATGCCTGCGCACGCGGCGGCGGCGGAATTTCCAACCACCCTGCAGGCATTGCAGCAGTGGGACGCGATTATTCTGTCGGATGTCGGTGCGAATACCTTGTTGCTGCACCCGGATACCTGGCTGAAAAGCCGCCGTACCGCTAATCGCCTAACGTTGATTCACGATTATGTCGCGGCGGGCGGTGGGTTAATGATGGTTGGCGGCTACTACAGTTTTCAGGGCATCAACGGCGGCGCGCGTTACCGTAACACCGCAGTGGAAAAGGTGCTGCCGGTACGCTGCCTGGCTTGGGATGATCGCATTGAAACGCCCGAAGGGTGTTATGCCGAAGTGCAGGAAGCGCATGCGGTGTTGAATGATTTGCCCGGCGAGTGGCCGTGGCTGCTGGGGTATAACGAAGTTGAAATGCAGCCGCAGGGGAAACTGTTAGCCACCGTGGCGGGTAGCGGGCATCCGCTACTGGCGGTGCGTGACTATCAGCAGGGGCGCTCGCTGGTATGGACCAGCGATATGTCCGCCCATTGGCTACCCGAGGAGTTTGCCCAATGGCCGGGTTATCGCCAACTGTGGATCAACTGTCTTGACTGGCTAACGGAACGTGCCTGATGGCAGACACCGAGACTCTGGCACTGACGCAGCGGTTACTGAGTTTTAATACGGTTAATCCGCCCGGTGATGAAGCGGATTGTATGCGGTTTTTAGCCGGATGGCTGAGTGAGCGCGGGTTTGACGTTACGCTCACTTCCTTTGGCACGCAGCGTTACAACCTGATCGCTCGTTTGCCGGGGCAGGCGTCGGGTAAGCCGTTGGCGTTTACCGGCCATCTGGACACGGTGCCGCTGGGCAACGCCGCATGGCAATACGATCCTTTTGGCAGTCAGATCGATGGCGATCGTTTGTATGGACGCGGGGCGAGCGATATGAAAGCGGCGGTGGCCGCTTTTGCCGTGGCCTGTGTACAGAACCAGGCGGCGATCCGCGCCGGGCAAGGCGTGGTTTTATTACTTACCGGCGGGGAAGAAACCGGCTGCGACGGGGCGCGTGCGTTGATCGATTCCGGCGGGCTGCCGGCGGTCGGCGCGTTAATTGTCGGCGAACCCACCGCCAACTATCCGGTCATCGGCCATAAAGGGGCGTTATGGTTGCGTTGTGAAACGCGCGGCAAAACCGCGCACGGGGCGATGCCGGAACTGGGTATTAATGCGATTTATCTGGCGGCGGATGCGCTAAATAAACTGCGCGACTTTTCGCCGGGCGCGGCGCATCCACTGATGAAACATCCCACCCTGAACGTTGGGCGTATTGAAGGCGGGTTAAATATTAATTCCGTGCCGGACCGCACGCGCTTTGAGGTCGATATTCGTACCGCGCCAAATTTGCAGCACGCCATGATTCGCCGCCGATTGACTGACATGTTAGGAGTGGGAGTCAGCGTGGAAACATTGGTTGATCTACCGGCGGTGCTGAGCGCCAGCGAGGATGGGTGGATTGACGCGGTTTATCGCTGTTGCCAGCCGTTACATGCGGCCCCGCTGGAACCGCGCATCGTGCCCTATTTTACCGACGCTTCACTGTTGTTACCGGCACTGGGTAACCCGCCTTGTATCATTCTTGGCCCCGGTGAACCGGCAATGGCGCACCAAACCGATGAATACTGTTTACTGAGCCGCCTGGCGGAGGCGGAATGGCTTTACGGCAGGTTAATTATTGAGCACGGCGGCGTGGCGTGACAATAATTTGTTAATTGTATGTTTTGTGATTGTTATTGCAGTACGACGATATTTAATTGTACTACAATTTTTTCGCCGGTAGCCGCGCGGATACCGGCTTTTTGCTGAGGTTATATCGGGCGTCGCATCAACACAGTGCCTACCAAGGTGATGCGGCGATAAAAAAGATAATCACCAGGTCCTGCCATGAAAAAACACGCCATCTTTACCACATCGCCCGGAGCGGTTACGCCCTCTGCGCGTCACGAACTGTACCTTATATTATTGTGCGGATTAGCGCTCTGTGTTCCCATCGCCTGGGCCAGTCATGGCGTCATCGCCTTACCGTTTGCCGGGCGTCTGTTGGGCGCCGCTGCCTGCGTATTAGCGCTGAACCTGGTCGCGTACGGGGTCAAAACTGCTCGTCTTCGTCGGGTTAAGCGAGGGGGCGTATGAGTGGCTTCCGGTTACCCAAAGGCGCGCGCGCCAGTTGGATCATGTTATTTCTGACCTGGTTACTGTGGTTAATGAACGCCAATGACCGTGAAATCATGTTCCGCGTGCAACCAGCGATTATTAGCGAGTTTCATTTATCCGGTGTGCAGTGGGGCTATCTGGTCAGCGCTTTTTTCCTCGCTTACGCGTTGGTTGCGCTCCCGGCGGGCATCCTTGCCGATAAGTTGGGGCGCGGTTGGAAGCGTAAACGCAGCCAGTGCTGGTATATGGTAATTTTTACTACCCTCTCTATTTTGGTCGGGATTAAAGCGACCTGCCTGCATCTGTGGCAGTTTGTTTTGTGGCGCGTGCTGGGCATGGGCGCGGCTGGCGGGGCGGAAGTCACCAATGTGGCGCAGTGTTCAGAATACTGGCCGCGTGAGCATCGCGGGTTTGCTTTGGGCCTTCACCATACTGGCTATCCGGTTGGCGCGTTGCTGGGCGGCCTGGCCGCGAGCTGGATCTTAACGGCGTTTGGGAGTGAGAGCTGGCGGCTGGTGTTTTTATTGACGCCGATTATCGGCTATTTGCTGGCGTTAGCGCTGTGGATGTACGCCACGCCGGTCACCTGGCAGCAGGTTAATGATTATGCGCGCCAGCAGGGGATGACGCCGCCGGATGCGGAGCAGAGCGAATCGCAAACCTTACGCCAGCAACTGACCGAAACACGTCAGGTGTTGGGAAACCGCCACGTGTTATTGACGGTGATCGGTTCGGGATTAATTACCTTTTCGCAAACGCTTGGGCTGTGGTTTCTGGCGCCTTACGTGGTGTTTACCATGCATCAGCACGATACGTTTGGCGCGATTATTGGCGTGGTGCCCTATATTACCGGCTGGTTTGGTCAACTGCTGTTTGGCTACATCTCCGATTATATTGGCCGTCGCAAAACGCTGATATTTCTCTCGCTGTGGTATGCCATCTGCGTGTTTGCGCTGATCTTCATTTCCGGCGTCAGTATGCTGTGGGTCATTTTGCTGCTGTGGGGGCTGGGTCTTAACGCCGTGTTCCCGGTGTATTACGCCATGATGGCCGATCATGCGCCAAAAGCCTCCGGCTCAGCGATGGGGCTGCTGTTGATGTTGACGTTTCTCGGCACGCTACCTGCCTCGCCGCTGGCCGGTTGGCTGATTGACCATTTTGGCGGCTGGAACCACGCTGGCGGTTATTTGGCCGGTTTTGCGGTTGGCTCTGCTGCCGCGCTACTCGCCGCGATTCTGCAATTTTTTACCCGTGATAAAGCGCCTGAGCGTGCGGCGGGTTAAACGCCGCCTCTGCCACGGTTACCTCCCTTCAGCGGCAGATAATGTCGCGTTCGCTGCGCGGGGCGAGCTGAGCCTCACCCCGCCTTACCCTGAAAAAGCTTAGACAATGGTGCGATTTTTTAGCTTAATTTGTTATTAAGTATTTCTAATAAAGATACCGCTTGTAATCAGTTTGCCTAATGTTTGAACATTTTGACGCTTGTTTATACGCTTTTTCTTGTCTTGTTTCTTTATGTTACATTTGGTTTCTTTTATGTATAAATATTGCACGTTGAACTTTATTTATTTTCTATAACCATAACTTTTTTTTACTTTGCCCTCTTTCTCTCCTGTGTTAAATATTCCTGCGTGGCGCAAGGCCATTGCAAACGCAATAACAAATATAAGATTTGGAGACAGGGTAATTCATGAGCAAGTTGAAATCGTCAATTTTGATTGGCGGCGTTGTGCTGTCGGCGTTATCCGCTGCAGCCCATGCGGAGATCGTGGTTTTAGATAAGAACCCACAAAGTGATTCTTTACTGGCGCCATTAAGTTTACAGGTCGGCGGAAGTATTCGTCCGGAATGGATTTTTAATAATGGCCCGGAGCCGGGTTATTATAAAAATGGTCACGATGGCGGCACCCGTTTTCGTTTTGGCGCGGATTATAAATTAACGCAAGATACCTCTGTTATTGGTTATTACGAGTGGGGCGTAGACTTAGCGCACGCGCTAGACTGGGACGGCCACTATAATACGGACGGCAAGCGTGATTACCAGCGCCAATCCTATGCCGGGATTAAAGATGATCGTTACGGTACTTTGACCTACGGCCATCAGTGGGGCATCTACTACTCCGTCATCGGCGTGAAAAGCGACGTGTGGGATAACGATGGTCATGCAGGCGCGACCGGCATTGGCGTGAATGGCGATTTCGATGGGGCTAACCGTCCGAAAAACAGCATTAAATATACCAATGATTTTGGCCCGGTTAAGTTATATGCCAACTATTTATTACCGGAAGACGAAACCTGGATTGGTAATAACCAAACCTATCGCCGTAATAATGGCGGTGGTTTAGGTCTGGATTATAATTTGACCAAAACGCTAACCTTTAGCGCCGCATATAGCGAGACTGATGCGACAATTAAGGATAATGCATTTAATAAGAAAGATTATCATCAGCAGATTTCAGGGACGGCATTAACCTGGCAACCGAATAACTGGTATATTGTGGGTACCGCCAGTTATTATAAGGACTTTGTACCGAGCACCCGTGAAAATACCGTTTCACACTATTTCGCTGGTAGCGGTTATGGTTTGGAAAGCTTTGTCGGTTACACCTTTAATATCGATAAACCATTCCTGAAATCTATTCAGCCTTACGTGGCGGCAGACTCCCTGCGCCTGAAAGGGGATGAAGATTTCCATGCCAACCATGTGTACTTAGGCGCGGGCACCACCATTGGTTACGGTCTCTCGGTCTATGTCGAACGTACGCTGGCAAACAGCTCAGACGGCGAACCGGATTCAACCTGGGTTACCGTGTTCTACGATTTCTAATCGCAGATCGCTTTCAAGTCTGTAGTGCGGGCCGGCAGCATACGTTGTCGGCCCGTTTGTTTTTCAACGCCAGACCGCTAATCCCCCCTGAGCCACAGAATTGTCTTATAATGTGGAGGATTTTTTCTGCCAGGGATGTAACGTTATTCAATGAAAAACTTCAATTTTGTTTACTGGCGCAAGATGCTGTTTTGTCTCGCGTGGTTATTCTCATTCCCGGCGTTGGCGGTTAATTGCCAGCGTGCGGCGACACTGATTGAAAATACCCTCTGTAGTAGCCCTGAATTGCGCTGGCTGGATGATAATTTGCAGCAACGTTATCAACAAGAAATCATTACCAACCCCCAGGTTATCTGGCAACAACAACAAGAGTGGCAAAAAGCGCGCGATGCCTGTGTTAGCAATGTGTGTTTACAGCGCGCCTATTTACAACGTATTAGCGGCTTATCACAAGCCGATCGTAGCCTTAAACTTGAGGGTAGCTGGTGGAATAAAAGCGCGCCAAACGGCAATGGCGGGGTGCTCACCTTCTCCCGCGTTTCGCGCTGGGGTTATGAAATGAGTGCCACCTCTTGGGCTGGAGTGAACCGCGTTTCGCTTACCGGTGAAGGGCGGTTATTTTACGGTATTAGTTTGGTGGATAACCTGCAAGATGCCAGGGATTGTCGCATTTTGGTGATTCCGCGTGCGGACGGCACGTTGGATGTCAGCAGTAATAGCGACTATGGCTGCAAAATTTTTGTGCCACAGGGCATTATGTTGGACGGTATCTACGTGCGCGCAGATAGCGATCCTCGCCCGGCGGCAAGCTTATTGACCTTAGGTATTTTCCCTACGCGCGAGATGGATGATCGCTTTCGGAAATTGGTCGGGAATGATTACGAAAACTATGTGAAAACCGCCAATTCGTATGCGTACAGTGATGATCTTGATAATCAGGGCGCGACGGTGATGACCTTAGCGGTGAAAGGTATGGCAAACCGTAAGGCGGCGCTAATTCGTTACACATCCAGCGGTAAGATCTGGGCGATGCGGGTTGAGCCGACGCCGGATAATCATTTGAAATTTATCTATGTCACTACCGAGGCGGATAAAACGATGATGCCAAAAACCCTTTCGAGTTGGCGGCAGAATTTTCCAGGCTGATCGCCGGCGCAGCGGGGCGCGTTTTACGCGCCCAACTGCCCAACCACCTTCAACTCAATCTCATCCGGCACTTCGTTATACGACAAAATATGTAACCCACTGGCGAATAACCGCCCGTAGCGCGCCAGCAAAGGCCGTAATTGCGGCGCAACCAATAACACCGGCGTCAGATTCTGTGCCTTCAGGTTTTCAAAAATAACCGGCATATTGGTTTGTAACTGCGTCAAAATATTCGGATCAACCGGGAAGCTATCCAGCGCCACTTTCCCTGCCTGCTGCGCCTGGTTCAGCGCACCGAGCAATAAGTTTTCCAGGCCGTTCTCCAGAGTGAAGGCAGACAGGCGTTTCTTTTCCTGAACCAGCGCCGCCACAATGGCGCGGCGCAGTGCGTAACGCACATCTGACGCCAGCAGCAGCGGATCTTTGGTGACGGCGGCGCTTTCCAGTAAGGTGGTGGCGATGGTGACAATATCTTTTAGCGATACCTGTTCAATCAACAGCAGGCGATAGACGCGCAATAACTGGCTAAAATTCAGCGCGTTATTTAAATCTTCCGCCAGCTTGGGCGCCAGTTGCGCCAGACGTTCGTTTAACTGGGTAATATCGTCGTAATTGAATAAGTCCGGCAGGCTTTCGCGCGCCACCTTATTCACGTGCGTTGCCACCACACTGGCGCAATCCACCACCTGATAGCCAAGATTCAACGCGCGTGCTTTATGTTCCGGGCTGATCCACACCACCGGTAGCCCCCAGGCGGGATCAATATCAATCACTCCTTCAATTTCGCCATACTGCTCGGCGGTGGCAATCGCCATCAGACGGTCGGCGTGTACTTCGCCGGTCGCGCTACGAATACCGTTAATATGAATAGCGTATTGCGCGGGTTTGAGACGAAAGTTTTCGCGGATACAAATTTCCGGTAGCAGAACGCCGCTGGTTTCCGATACCACCTGGCGCACGCCACGCATACGCTGCGTGAGTGGGCTCCCTTTGGCTTTATCCACCAGGGTGACCAGCTTATAGCCGAGATTCAGGCCAATCGGTTCAATCACCGGGATACTTTGCCAACTGACCGGATGCTCATCGTTTTCGCCGAGTACATCAGCAATCGCCGCCATATCGGTTACCGGCTCGGCATCTTTTACCTGTTTACTTTGCCGCCAGGCGGTGAACGCCAGTAAGCCGGTAAAAATGAAAAACACCAGATGCGGCATCCCCGGCACTATCGCCAGCACAAACATCACCATCGCGGCGGTGTACAGCGTGCCGGGGCGGGATAGCAGTTGGCGCTTGATGTCCGCCGACATTTCGCCGCCGTCGCTGACGCGGGTAACAATGATCGCCGCCGCCGTGGCTAACAGCAGGGAAGGGATCTGCGCGACCAACCCATCGCCGATAGTCAGCAGGACATAGACCTCGAAGGCGTGGCTAACGTCGAGATTGTATTTAAAAATACCGATGCAAATGCCGCCGATCACGTTGATCGCTAAGATCATGATGCCGGCAATCGCATCCCCACGGACAAATTTAGAGGCGCCATCCATCGCGCCGTAAAAGTCCGCTTCGCTGGCGACCTCTTTCCGGCGAGTACGCGCCTGTTCCTGATTAATCAACCCGGCGTTGAGATCGGCATCAATCGCCATCTGTTTGCCCGGCAATGCATCCAGGGTAAAGCGCGCCGAGACTTCGGAAATGCGCTCCGCTCCTTTGGTCACCACCACAAAGTTGATGATCATCAAAATGACAAACACCACGAAACCGACCACGAAGTTACCGCCGATCACCACCTGGCCGAAGGCTTCAATCACTTGCCCGGCAGCGCCTGCACCCTGGTGACCATTCAGCAATACCACGCGGGTAGAGGCGACATTGAGGCACAGCCGCATGAGGGTAGTAATCAACAAAATGGTTGGGAACAGGGCAAAATCGAGCGGGCGTTTACTGTTAACGCTCACCAGCAATACAATCACCGCCAACACGATATTAAAGGTGAAGAGCAGATCCAGCAGCAGTGGCGACAGCGGCAGAATAACCATCGCCAACATGCTTAACAGTAAAATCGGCACGCCGATATTGAGTTTTCTCAACGCGGCTAAACGGCCAGTAAGCTTAGGAGTTGCCATGGGTTTCCATTACCTCTTGCGGAATCGGGATGCGGGTATTTAACTCGGGTTTATCGCCCTGGCCGGCGCGCCAGGATTTTAATTGCATCACATAGGTCAGCACGTGGGCGATAGCGCGGTAGAGCGGAGCGGGGATCTGCTGATTAACCCGTGTGGTGTGGTAAATCGAACGCGCCAGCGGCGGGAATTCGACCACTTCGACCTGATGTTTTTGCGCCACCTGGCGGATATATAACGCCACTTCATCAACGCCTTTCGCCACGATATAGGGCGCGGCGGCTTTAGTGGCATCATATTTCAATGCCACCGCAAAGTGGGTGGGGTTAGTGATCACCACATCGGCCTCCGGTACCGTGAGGTTGATCTGCCCGATGGCGAACTGGCGCTGCAACTGACGGATGCGTCCCTTAATCTGAGGGTTACCGTCATTGTTTTTATGTTCTTCCTTCACTTCCTGTTTGGTCATCCGCATTTTTCGGGCGAACAAGAACTTACTGAGCGGAATATCAATCAGCGCGAATAGCGTAATGATGATGACGAATTTCAGCATGATGTCATGGTAAAGCGCCATGCCGCGGCTAACCGCTTGCCATAGCCACAGCATTTGTAGCGAGAGCAGGGATGTCAACTCGCTATGAATGGTGTTGTACAACACCGCCAGCAGCACCGCGCATTTCGCCATCATTTTGAGCACATCGGTTAAATGGCTTGGGGAACATAGCCGCTTAATTCCCGCCAACGGGCTCAGTTTTTTTATATCCGGCATGAGTTTCGTCAGCGTAAATTGCCAACCACCCGGTACCAGCGAGGCAACAATCATACTGAGTGGGATCGGCACCAGCGTGAGAATAAACTTCATCAGAATCAACACATGCGTCAGTAGAAACTGATGTAACGCGCCGCTGTCATCAAGCCGCCCGGCCATCATGCCAACTGCGGTAAAAGAGGCGCCAATAAGCTGCTTATACCAGGGCAAAAAAGTCGTCAGAGTAATAAACGAGGTAATTAATCCGGCGGCCATCGTCACATCTTTCGAGCGGGGAATTTCCCCCTTTTCTCGCGCCTTTCTTAGTTTACCGGCGGTGGCCTTTTCGCTTTTTTCGCCGCTGCTCCCGGACATCAGGCCCCCCGCAGACGATCAAGCTGCGCCAGGATTTCATTGGTCAGGTGCAGATAGTGGTCGGGAATATGGCTAACCAGCAGCCCGAGGCAGAACAGACCGAACAGCATACTGATCGGAAAACCGAGGGAAAACAGATTCAGCGTCGGGGAAACGCGGTTCAGCAGGCCAAACACCCCTTGCACAATCATCATGATAAATACCGTCGGCATTGCCAGCAGTAGCGCGCTGGCAATTAACCAGCCGACCCCGCTGGTGACAAAACGTAGCGTGGGCGTGGTGATCGCCTGGCCCGGCGGCCAGTAAGTAAACCCTTTGTACAGCACGGTAACCAACAATAAGTGGCCGTCCATAGAGAAAAAGATCAGGACGCAAAAGACAAAAATAATCTGCGCGATCACCGTGGTGGAGACGCCATTGCTGGGATCGTTCATGACCGCCATACCGAGGCCCATATTAAACGAGAGAATATGACCAGCGGTCTGTAACGCGATAAACACCCACTGCATGATGGTGCCAAACAAAAATCCCCACAGGATCTGCTCGCCGATCAATAACAGCGCCTGCATCGACAATAACGAGGTCAGATGGATCGGATGCGCCAGCATCGGGGTGATCACAGCCGCCAACGCCAGCGCCGCGCCAATACGGACTTTGCGCGTCAGGGATTTTTGGTCCAGTACCGGACAAAAGTGTAGAAACGCGTAGATGCGGATAAACGGCAGGAAACCCGCCAGTAGCGGCGCGATCAGATCGCTAATCGAGATCCCCATTTAGCCCACCAAATGCGCCGCCTGCTGGAAGATCAGTTGGGCGAAGTCGATCAGTTGGGTGATCATCCATTTCCCGGCAAAAATCAGCACCAGCAGCGTGGTCACCAGACGCGGTAAAAAACTCAGCGTCTGTTCATTAATTTGCGTGGTGGCCTGGAAGATACTGACCATCAGGCCTACCAGCAGGCTCGGCACAATTGCCACCATCGAGATGATTAACACCAGCTTGACGCCTTGGGCGACAATATCGCCCGCGATATCGGTCGTCATCATAATCCGGCCCCTTGAATGCTGCCAGCCAGCGTACCGACGATCATCGACCAGCCGTCACAGAGCACAAACAGCATTAATTTGAACGGGAGCGAGACGATAAGCGGCGATAGCATCATCATCCCCATTGCCATCAATATGCTGGCGACAATCAGGTCAATCACTAAAAAGGGGATATAGATCATGAAGCCTATCTGGAAGGCGGTTTTCAGCTCACTAAGTACAAAGGCGGGCACCACGATAGTGAGATCTTGCTCCTCCGCCGCACCGCGTGCGTTAGCGATGGTCATGATCTGCTCCAGCGCTTTGGTATTGGTTTGCGCCAGCATATATTTTTTCAGCGGAACCGTGGCGCTACCGAGCGCTTGCTTCAGGGTAATCTGGTCGTTCTGAAAGGGCACGATGGCATCGTGATAAATATGTAGGCCAACCGGGCGCATGACCAACATGGTTAATGCCAGTGCGATACCGGTCAACACTTTGTTCGGCGGGCTTTGTTGTAAGCCCAGCGCCTGACGTAATACCGCCAACACAATGATGAAGCGGGTAAAGCTGGTCATCATCAGCACCATGATCGGGATCAGCCCGAGCAGGGTCATCAGAATCAAAATTTCAATTTTGACGTTATAGTCTTGTCCGCTGGCGGTTTGCGCGGCGCTAAATAGCGTCACCGCACCTTCTTGCGCCAACGCCTGCGGAATGCAGAGTAACAACCCGCACAGCAGTAGCACGCGTCGGAACCAGACACCGGTCAACAGCGCGCGGTTCATAACACCAGCTCACCTAATTCTTTGTTATTAAACTCGATAATGCGCAGACCGTATTTATCATTAACCACCACCACTTCGGCCTTGCCGAACAGGATGCCGTTAACTTTAATATCCAGCGGTTCGCCAGCCATTTTATCTAACTCAACAATGGATTCGTTATTCACTGCCATCAGTTCCGCCAGTGAAATTTCTACCGAAGCGACTTCCAGCGTCAGAGTGACCGGAATCCGGCTAAACAGCGATAGCTTGCGCTTTTTCTCCAGCAGCGCGCCCTCTTCGGCAACCGCGCCGCCGGGCAGCGCTGTCGCCGGAGATAAATCGAAATCCAGGTTCAAGTCCTGGGGCAAGTCATCCGTATGCTCACTCATAGTGCTCATGGTTCCTGTCGGTAAATTCAGAGAAGTAAAGTTTGCTGCGATCTTCTGCGATGACGGCGGTAAACAACGGTTGTTGGCCAACCAGCAGCGGGAAACGCTCCGGTAGCGCGATCGGTAAAATATCGCCCGGCTTCAGTTTTGCCAGGTCGGCTACGGTCAGCGAAACCTGCGCAAGTCGGCCAATCAGTTTGACCGGCAGCGTTGACACCATATTCTCCAGCCGCTTCGGCGCGAAGGTGTCGAGTTGCTGCGCGAGATGCTCATGCCCCTGATGGCCTAGCGAAGCCAGCAAGGCATCGACATGCGCGCCATCCAACAGCAATGAAAAGTGCCCTTCCTGATCGCCTTCAAGCGCAAAGGTGACGCGATACGACCAATGGCTAATTAATGACGCCGGATCGGTTTTGATCTCCAGCGCGTCGGCAAAGACATTGCCGTTTAAAATTAGCTCTGCCATTTCCATTGCTAATTTACTCCGCAACCTTTCCTCCGTTTTGGTCACCGGCGTGTTGTGAAGTTGCGGTGTTTCTTGACACTCTCTGGCTAAGCCATAAAAGTCGTGCAGAATATTCAGTAGCAATTCCCGCTCAATCTGAAAGGCGATATGACCAAGGCGGGTTGACATCACCTGCGAATATTTTTGCGTTGAATCCATCTCGAACGTCATTTTCTTTAAAGCAATATTGACGCGAAATTTCTTCAAAAAATAAATGCTGATATGCGCATCCAGCAAATCGAAACGATTGTTAAATATTTGTGGCACTCGATGCCACGGACGACCGAGTTTGTTCGCTTTGAGTTCGATCACTTCTGCCAGGTTAGCGTGATTGTAAATTCGAATTTTATTAGTTATTGCCCGCATAGGTTTACCTGAGTAAATGAAGTGAGCTTTCCGAATAAACAGAGAGCCGACCTAATGGTTCCTTTCGATGAGAATGACAAATGGGTTGCGCTAAAAAAATAAAATTTAAGTTGTCGTGTTCACATGTCGCCTGTACTTAATGTCAACATCAAAATGTCTATTTTTTCAATCTTCACAAAAGGAGATGAATTAAACCCGTTTTTTAGATGGGCTGCAAGATTGTATGGGTTATTAATCGCTTAATTTTTAGCGGTTAATAATGGTTAAATTAATGTTTAATTTATTGAATTTTATAACTTTATTTTTTAATACGCTATTAAAGCTAGCGTTGCGCTCCTCCCTCGGTATACTTCGCGTTTATTCCTAATCTGCTGGTGATTTTATTCTCACATACTGACGTTCAGCATGTAGAAAAATAGTGGTTTGAATGTCGATATTTATAACCTCATTTAAACAGTCAGATTACTTCATATCCTTTGCCGTTGAATTTCACACTGAAAAGAAAATCGCTCTTCAGTGACTCTTCATCGGCGTGATTTACCGATGTGCTGTTTAACCGGAAAGTAGATGCCGGCATTAACTGCAATGGAGCGACACTGATGACGAACATGATTATGCAACAGGATAATTCATACGACGGTAAATATATCGCCCACGCGCCAGCCAGCGTTAATCTCTTTTCGTTGGCGCAACGCGTCGCCCGCTTTAATGTTCCGGTATTAATCACGGGTGAAACCGGAACCGGCAAAGAGTGTGTGGCTAAATACATCCACCAACATGCTTTTGGCGAAGAGGCTCCCTATATCGCGGTTAATTGTGCGGCCATTCCAGAGAATATGCTGGAAGCGATTCTGTTCGGTTATGAGAAGGGCGCGTTTACCGGGGCAATAAACAGCGTGCCGGGTAAGTTTGAAATGGCGAATGGCGGCACATTATTGCTCGATGAAATTGGCGATATGCCGCTGGCGCTGCAAGCTAAATTGCTTCGCGTATTACAAGAACAAGAAGTGGAACGGTTGGGAAGCCATAAACGTATCCCACTGGATATCCGTTTGATTGCCGCCACTAATAAGGATCTGGAAAAAGAGATTGCCGAAGGGCGTTTTCGTCAGGACCTCTACTATCGCCTCTCGGTGGTGCCCATGCATATCACGCCGCTGCGTGAGCGCACTGAGGACATTATCCCGCTGGCACATATTTTTATTCATAAATACCGTGCGTTTAGCCAGCCACAGGCCCGTTTAACGCGTGATGCCTGTGTGGCGCTACAACAGTATGCGTGGCCGGGAAATGTGCGTGAACTGGAGAACGTGATTCAACGCGGCATGATTATGTCGCCGGATGGTGAAATCTCGGCGGCCTGCTTTGGCCTCACGGCAATGACGCCAGCGCTTACCTCTGTGACAGCCGACGATACGCTGCTCAGCGCCAGCGGTACACAACCGATTAAACAGCGCGGACGTCTGGCCGAGTACCAATACATTGCCGATTTGCTGAAGCGTTACGAAGGCAATAAAGCGCGTACCGCTGAATTCCTCGGCATTACGCCACGCGCATTGCGCTACCGGCTAGCCTCCATGCGCCAGAAGGGATTCGACTTTAGTTTTTGCTCTCATAATCTGCCCGGTTAAGCGGGTGACACGGATACACCATGAACAAAATTGATGCCACTGGCATACACACTGCGCAACGTCAGTTGATTCAGCAAATGCAGCAGGTGAGCGCGCAAGCGGGGGCCGCCAACATCGCCCCCGCCAACCGGGTCAGCGATAACGCGGTTTCCTTCGGTAGCGTGTTGAATGACGCTCTCGACCATGTCAACGCCCAACAACAGACGGCTAGCGCCAAACAACACGCGGTGGAGATGGGCGAAAGCGACGATCTGACCGGGGCAATGCTGGAAAGCCAGAAAGCCAGCGTCTCTTTCTCTGCCTTGATACAGGTACGTAACAAACTCACCAGTGCGCTGGATGAGTTGATCAACGTGCCGCTGTAAGGATCGACTGTGCCTGAACAACTGAAAAAGATCATTGCCGCCTTACCCATGGCGCAATTGCGCAAATGGGCGTTACCGGCGGGCGGTGCGCTGGTGGCGCTTCTGTTAGCGCTGGCGCTGCTATGGCGTGGCGATAGCCATTACACCGCGCTGTTTGGATCGCAAGAAAATATTCCGGTTTCGCAGGTTATTGAGATCCTTAGCGGCGAAAAAATTCCTTACCGTATCGAACCGGAAAGCGGCCATATCCTGGTGGCGGAAAGCAAACTCCCGCAGGCGCGTATGGCGCTGGCGGCGAAAGGCATTGCCGCATTGCGCCCGGAAGGCTATGGCTTGATGGATAAAGAGGAGATGCTCGGTAGCAGCCAGTTTATCCAGAACGTTCGCTTTCGTCGCAGCCTGGAGGGCGAGTTAGCGCAAAGCATTATGGCGATTGACGCGGTGGAAAATGCCCGCGTACATCTGGGCATCAGCGAAGCCAGCTCCTTTGTATTGAGTAATCGTCCGCAAAGCCGCGCCTCGGTGATGGTACGGCTGAAATATGGTCAGCATCTGAACGATGAACAGGTCGCGGCCATCGTTAACCTGGTTGCCGGTAGCGTGCCGGGGATGGAAGCAGCCAGCGTGCGGGTGGTCGATCAGCAGGGTGAGTTGCTGAGCGCCGATCTGGATCAGGACACCGCCGTTGCCGGTAATAAACGCATCAATGAACGCGTACAGCAGATTCGCCAGCAAACCGAACGCAATATTACCAACCTGCTTAATTCGGTGGTCGGGCCGAGCAATTTCCGCGTCAGCGTGGTGCCGCAAGTCGATTTTAGCCAGGTTGATGAAACGCAAGAGCGTTATCTCGGCGAGCCGCGGATCAGCAATGAAAATATCCAGCAGGAAAATACCACCGATGAGCTGGCGGTCGGCATTCCGGGGTCATTAAGTAATCGTCCGGCAGCGCAGGCCAACAACAATAACAATCAACCAGCGTTATCCACACGCAACCAGGCGCAGCGTCAATACGCTTGGGATCGGGATATTCGTAGCGTGCGCCATCCCGGCTTCAAACTGGAAAAATTATCGGTCGCGGTGGTGTTAAACCAGGCGGCGCCAACGCTCGCGGAGTGGAATAGCGAAAAACAGACGCAGCTTAACCAGTTGCTGGCAAATGCCGCCGGTATTGATGCGCAACGCGGCGATGTGATGACGCTCAGTCTAATGCATTTCACCGCTGCCGACACGGTATCCGAGCCAGTTGAGGCCTGGTGGGAAAAACAATCCACCATTGATTGGGCAATACGCGGCGGCATCGGCTTGCTGGCGCTATTGGTAGTGGTGTTTGGCATTCTGCCGTTGCTACGCCGGGTCGCGCGTTCGCCTGCCGCCTCGACGGCAGGAACGGCAACGCTACCGTCAGAAAGTGGCTTTATTGATGATGAAAATAGCGATAACCGTGACGAAACGACGCTCAATGCCGCCTTATCGCGTAGCGCTTTCCAGAATGAAGACCATTTACCGGCGCAGAGCTCCGGCCTGGAAACCAAGATTGAACACCTACAAATGCTGGCCCGCAGCGAAACCGATCGGGTAGCGGAAGTGATTAAACAGTGGATTATCAGCAATGAGCGAAGCACCAACAAATCGTCCTAATAATAAGCCAGCCGGTCGTTCGCGCCTTGAGCAGGCGGCGATTCTGCTGCTGAGCATTGGTGAAGAGGCGGCGGCGACCGTCATGCAAAAATTCACCCGTGAAGAGGTGATGCGCCTGAGTGAAACCATGGCGCGTTTGCATGACGTGAAAATGACCCAGGCGCGTGACGCGCTGAACCACTTCTTCAAGGAGTACCGCGAACAGAGCGGTATCAACGGTGCCTCGCGTAGCTATCTGCAGGGCATTCTGGAGAAGGCGCTGGGCGGTGAGATTGCCCGTAGCGTAATCAACGGCATCTATGGCGATGAAATCCGTTACCGCATGGCGCGTTTGCAATGGGTGGATACGCCACAACTGGCGGCGTTGATTGCCCAGGAACACCTACAACTACAAGCGGTGTTTCTCGCCTTTCTGCCGCCAGACGTGGCCGCGCTGGTTCTGACGCATCTTGATGACGCGCGCCGTGAAGAGATCCTGTTCCGTATTGCCCGGCTGGATGATGTGAACCGTGACGTGGTAGATGAATTGGATCGGCTAATTGAACGCGGCGTGGCGGTGTTATCGGAACACGGCTCGAAGGTAAAAGGCATTAAACAGGCGGCCAATATCGTCAACCGCATTGCCGGTAATCAGGAAGGGCTGCTTGAACAATTACGCGAACGCGATCAAGAGGTGGTTGAGGCGCTGAAAGACGAAATGTATGAGTTCTTTATCCTCAGCCGTCAAAACGCCACCACTTTGCAACGTTTGCTGGAAGAGATCCCGATGGAAGAGTGGGCCCTGGCGCTGAAAGGTACCGAACCGGTACTGCGTAACGCAATTTTTGATGCGATGCCGAAACGTCAGGCGCAACTGTTGCAGAACACCACCAATCGGCTGGGGCCGGTACCATTGAGCCGCATTGAACTGGTGCGTAAAGAGATTATGGCGACGGTGCGTGAGTTGGCCGAAGAGGGCGAAATTCAGGTGCAGTTATTTGCCGAGCAGACGGTGGAGTAAGCCATGAAAGAGCCGCAAATCACGCGTCCGGTGCGAGTACATAAATTCCCGCCGCTGCGCAAAACCCGCCTTAACGCACGCCATGCGGCGCAACCACTGGATACGGCGGAGTATCAACAGCGGCTGGAGCAGGGCTTTCAGGAAGGGGTAGATAACGGTTATCAGCAAGGGCTCGAACAGGGGCAGGAACAAGGTTATCAGTCTGGCTTGCGGCAGGGTTATGACGAAGGGCTGCGGCAGGGGCGTGAGGAGGGCAATGCCGCCGGGCGCGCGCTGTTTGCCGACGCCGCGGTGCCGTTCAATGCGCTGCTTGGCCAACTTCAGCGTGTGCTGGAGGAGCATGAGCAACGCCGTCGTACCGAGCTGCTGCAACTGGTGGAAAAGGTCACGCGACAGGTGATCCGGTGTGAACTGGCCCTCCATCCAACCCAGCTATTGGCGCTGGTAGAAGAGGCATTAACCAGCCTGCCAGAGACGCCGGAACGGGTAAAGGTCTGGCTAAATCCACAAGAGTTCGCCCGCCTGAGCGAGGCCGCGCCGGAGAAAGTGCGTGAATGGGGCATGAGCGCGGATGAAAACCTTGAGCCGGGCGAGTGCCGTATTGAAACCGACACCAGCGATATGGACGTCGGCTGTAGCCATCGTCTGGATCAGTGTATGGAGGTGTTGAAAAACACCCTAACGACAGGCGCGGCGGATGAATCAACCGAGTGATGTCGATAAAGCGCTGGCCTCGCTGGAGAGTATAAATCTGGCGCGGGTCGCCGGACGATTGACGCGCGTGACCGGCATTTTGCTGGAGTGCGTGGGCTGCCGTTTAGCCGTTGGGCAGCGTTGCCGGGTAGAGCAGGCGGACGGTGCATTAATCGATGCGCAAGTGGTGGGTTTTGACCGCGAGGTGACCTTTCTGATGCCGTTTAAACATCCCACAGGGTTGATCGCTGGCGCACGGGTATTTCCGGCCAAAAAAGAGCAACAGCCACTGATTGGCGACAGTTGGCTTGGGCGGATCGTTAATGGTTTAGGCGAGCCGATCGATGGTAAAGGGCGGCTCGGCGGCGACACGCCGCTGATGCAGCAACTGCCGCAGATTAACCCGCTGACGCGTAAGCCGGTTGACACGCCGCTCGATGTTGGCGTACGGGCGATTAACGGTTTGCTCACCATTGGCAAAGGCCAGCGGGTTGGGTTAATGGCGGGCAGCGGCGTCGGAAAAAGCGTGCTGTTGGGCATGTTAACCCGTTACACCCAGGCGGATGTGGTGGTGGTTGGGCTGATTGGTGAGCGCGGGCGTGAGGTGAAAGAGTTTATCGACCACGCACTGCAAGCCTCGGGTATGGCGAAATCAGTGGTAGTTGCCGCACCGGCCGATGAGTCACCGCTGATGAGGATGAAAGCCACCGAAATTTGCCATGCGATTGCTACTTACTATCGCGACCAGGGCAAAGATGTGCTGCTGCTGGTGGATTCCCTGACGCGCTATGCAATGGCGCAACGTGAAATCGCCCTGTCGCTTGGCGAACCACCGGCGACCAAAGGCTATCCGCCCTCGGCCTTCGGCGTGATCCCCAAATTGGTTGAAAGCGCCGGGAATAGTGAAAGTCACGGTTCCATGACCGCCATCTACACGGTGCTGGCGGAAGGCGATGATCAGCAGGATCCGATCGTCGATTGCGCCCGCGCAGTGTTGGATGGCCATATCGTACTAAACCGTGTGTTGGCGGAGGCGGGCCACTATCCGGCGATAGATATTGGTCAGTCCATCAGTCGCTGCATGAGTCAGGTCACGCCAAAAGCCCACCAACGGGCGGCGCGGGTACTTAAGCAGATGGTCGCCGATTATCAGGCGATTAAACCACTGATTCCATTAGGCGGCTATGTGGCGGGTGCCGACGCCGACGCCGACCGTGCGGTGCGTTTGCAGCCTGCGGTGGAGGGGTACTTATGCCAGGAGGTGGATTTTTGCGCGCCGCTGGCGCAGTCGATTAGCGACCTTGAGGCGTTAAGTCACGCCTGAACCTGTTCGGAGAAGAGCGATGCCAACCAGCAAAATGATTAACGTACTAGAACGGTTACGCCAGATGCGCGAGCGTGAAGTGAATGAGCTGACCGGGCAGTTGGCTCGCCAGCGGCAGTTGTGCCAGCGCTACCACAATAATATCACCGCGCTAAACAACCTTTGTCATCAGGGGCTGCCCGAACAGGAAGGCGCGGTGCAATTGATGAATCAAAGCCGTTACAAAACCAACATTCAGCGCGTTATCGCCTGGCAGGAGCAAGAGCAGGCGCTGGCCGATCTTAAAGCGCAACGGCTACGGCAGGATCTCACACAACAGGCTTGCCGTGAAAAAACCGTCGATGTGGTGTTACAGCAACAGCGTGAAGCATTGGCGCGCGCCCGCGCCGGACGCGAGCAGAAGGCGACGGACGGGCTGGCGTTACAGAGCTGGTTACGTAATCAACCAAAAAATCGCTAACGTATTGAATAAGGATAGGGTGTGAAAGCAGGTCAATCTGTGGGAAATCCGCTACTGGCTCGTCTGATGGCGCGTACGGCGGCCTCTACGCGTACCACCGATGCGGCGTTACCGTTTGTCAGCGTCGTGACGCCAACCTGGCAGCGCCGCGCTTTCCTGCCGTATCTGATCTATATGTTCCAGTATCAGGATTATCCTGCCGACCGGCGTGAACTGGTGATCCTTGATGATTCGCCGCACAGTAACCAGGACCTGATCGATGCGTTAACCGCCGCCGGGCATCACAGCGGGCAGATACGCTATTACCATGTTGCACAGCGGATGAATCTGGGGCAGAAACGCAACCGTCTCAATCAACTGGCACGCGGCGAATACATTATCTGCATGGATGATGATGACTACTATCCGGCGGATAAGATCAGTTACACCATCGGGGAGATGCAGCGTAATAATGCCCTGTTTGCCGGTTGCGATCGCATACCTATCTGGTACAGCCACATTAACTGCATCTACACCACCGGTTCTTTTGGCGACCGTCATGCGCTGAACGGCACCTTTGCCTATCATCGCCGCTTCCTGAAAAAGCACCGTTACGACGATGATCTGAATTTGGCGGAAGAGGGCAGTTTCCTTAACGGCTTTACCGTCCCGGTGTTACAGCTTGATCCGTTGCGATCAATTTTATGTATTTCCCACCACACCAATACCTTCGATAAAGACTTCATTATGGCCAACTGCGAACGCCTTCCGCAGCGGCTGGAGGAATTGGTGACGGATCTGCGGCTGCGCCAGCACTATCTACGTCTTCATCAGGCGCCGGGACGCAGCAAAATTCAGTGGGATTTTTTCCCGCATATTGTGATCAACCCGCTGTCGCGCTGTGAAGAAACCCAACGTCAGCTTTGTCAGACGCTACGGGAGCTAGGCGTAGCGGAGCAGCAACTGGTGCTCTGGACATTGCCATTGGAAGACGAACCGTTGGCCAGCAGCCATCTGGCGATTGCCCAATATGCGCAGGCGCAGGGCTGGACGAACTATCTGATACTGGATGACCGGATAAGCCTGGTGCGCCAGCAAAAAACCGTGGATGCGCTCAACCGCCTGCTGCAGGCGCTCGGCGGTTTGAAATGGGACGTGGCGTTGCTGGGCGCGCGGTTGTTGCGGCTGTTCGAATTAAAAAGCCTGCCGGGCGCGGTGCGCGCGATGGAGGCGGAATTGCCGGTGGCTTATGCGGTGAATCAACCCTATTACGCCACCCTGATTGAGAACCTGGCGCAAGGGCTGGCATTGCAACAGTTGCACCCGGCGGAGCCGCGCTTTGCGTTGGATAATTACTGGAAGCCGCTGATGCAGAGTGACCTGTGGCTGGCGCTCTATCCCGGCCTGGCTTATCGCCATAGTGATGAGCACGGTAATGATCTTACTGCCGAATTTTTCCGTAAACGAAAACCCGATTAAACCAACCGGCCCGCTGCGGGTTGACGACATTTTCCCCCAGGAAACAACACTATGGTTATTGAAACTTACACCCCAGAGTTCGTACTGCGCATGCAGGCGCAAGGGAGCGGTTGTGCGTGCCAGCACTGCCAAACTGAAGCGGCGTTGACGGAGTTACGCTGGCAAAATCACATTCGTCATAGCGCACAACTGGCGTGTGACAGCGTCGCCCGTGCGATGCTGTTTACTCCTGAGGCATTTATTTTACACCGTACCGACTCGCCGGTTTCGTCGGCGGGGGAAGCGTTATGTGAACAGCAACAAGTGATGAACCAATGCTGTATTAATCTGCTGATTGCGCCCCAGTTGCGAGTCACCGAAAAACTGTATGCCTGCGGCGTGTTTCTCAGTAAAGCGCAAAAAATGATTGCCGCCGGCGCCGATGACGCCGCGTTGATCGATAGCTGCCAACAACTGCTTGAGATGGCGGTGCAGGGAAGTTTGCAGCCACAATTCGCCAGCCTGCCGCCGATTGAAAAATATAAATTGGCGCAGCTTCGTCAACTGAGTGAACGCCCGCTGGATGCGGCGCTCGATCCGCTTACCGGCATGGCGCTGGTACTGAAATTGAATGAGTTAAAAATTCTGTCAGACGATTATTTAGCGGAGACGCTACAACAGATTGACGGCGATGAAGAGGCCACGGCATTTCTGGAGCAACATCCCTCAGTCTGGCTGAACTACTTTCTGTACCGCTGTTATCACGATGTGTTCCCCGGTAGCGACAGCGCGGCCTATGCCACGGTTTTTTTATCCTGGTGTGAAGATTACTTTTCACTTAAGGCGTTGTGCAGCCTGTTGTGCCAAAGCTATTGCGAACTGGATGAGGAGACGTTAGCCGCGGTATTTGCCGCCTGGCAGCGTGCGCGTACCGGCCAGGTTAGCACGGTAAGCGAGGTTGATCGGTTGTTGATTGGGTTGTCGCTACTGTCATGAACATTGATAGACAACGTCAGACTGAGCGGGTGGTGATCACTTTCGGCACCTTTGATGTGTTTCATATTGGTCATTTGAACATTCTGCAGCGTGCGAAAGCGCTGGGCGACCGGCTAGTGGTCGGCGTGTCGTCGGATGCCTTAAATCTGCGGAAAAAGCAGCGTGCGCCTATCTATAGCCAGACAGAGCGGTTAGCGATTGTCGGTAATATGAAACCGGTGGATGAAGTGTTTCTGGAAGAGTCGTTAGAGGCCAAAGCAGCCTATCTGCAACAGTATCAGGCCCACGTGCTGGTGATGGGCGATGACTGGCTCGGGCGTTTTGACCATCTACGGGCGTGCTGTGAGGTGGTCTATCTACCGCGTACGCCGTCTATTTCGACCACGTCGATTATTGAAGTGGTGCGGTCTGTTTCTGGAGGACAAGGTGACTGACGAAGCCACACCTGATTTATTGGCGATAAAAACGCAATATGTGTCGCGCCTACGGGCGATAGCACAACGCACGGTAAAAAAGCGGTTAATTCTGTTTTTTGGCCGGGAAAGCTTTTCCGATAACAGCAAATACCTCTATTTGCATATGGTCGAAAACTATCCTGATGCTGAGGTTATCTGGTGTAGCGCCGAATCGGAGGTGATTGAGCAATTGCGGGAACACCAATTGCCGCATTGCGATTTGAGCGGAGATTTGCAGGAGGTCTTTACGCTGTTGCTGCATGCGGCGGTTGCGATCTTTTGCGTAAACCCTAGCCAGAGTCTAGTAGCGAACGATCTGCTGTTCGCCTGTTTGGCGGGCACCACGCAGATTCAACTGTGGCACGGTGTATCGGTGAAAAAGTTGTTGTTACAGTTAACACCCTATTTATCGGTATTGGATGAGCCATTTTGTCGTCCGCTGGCATGGGCGTCACGGGCGGATTATGTGCTGAGCCCTTCTGCGAATCTGGATGCCTACTGGCATCAGGTGTTTGGCGTAAAAACCTTACTGCGCGGCGGCTTTCCGCGTAATGAGGTCATTTGTCGCCCGGCGACGGCGCAGGAGCTAATTGGCGCGCACTTGCCGCCTGCGGCTGAAGCGGCTCTCAACGGGAAGCGACGCAAGTTATTGCTGGTGCCTACCTGGCAGCGCGGCAAGCCGACGCCGCTTACCGAAGCCGGTTTTTTAGTCCGTCTGGTTAACTGCGCACGTAAGCATAATATTGATATCTTTTTCAAGGTTCACCCGCTCTATATTCATCAGCCGGCGCTGACTAATCGGCAGGTCGATCGGTTGTTTATTTTGCCTGCCGGGGTAGATTTATATCCGCATCTGGCGCGCTTTGATCTATTGATGACCGACTACTCTTCGATCATGTTTGATTTTCTGTTGACCGGTAATCCGGTGATGGCACTGGATATTCAGCAGGGCGACCATCAGCGGTTTGAGCCGGATTACAGTTTGCTGCCGCCGCACGATGAGTTTCGTCACTGTTTTGTGCCGGAGAGTGTGGAAACGGTATTGTTAGCCGCTTTGCGGCAGGATGATAAGCAGGCGGCGCGAGCGGCGCTGGCGTATAGCTTGTTTGGTGTAGCGCCCGGTGAGTATCAGCCGGTTAATGCGGCATTGATGGCGAAAGTTGACCGTATTTTGCAGCAGAAGTGCGCAGAGGATGGCCGGTTTGAGGTGATGTGAGTGGCGGCGGGAATGCCCGCCGCCAGCACTCTACGGGACTGTTACTCAGGTTCCGCTCCAAAAAGTCCGATGGTGAATTTTGCGGCTTCGCACCTATCGCTTGATAGAAAAGAGCCGCATGTTACCTATAACAGATTGCTGATAAAAATACGGCTAATAATCTAACATCGACTCAGGTTAAGTTTAATAAACTATTTAACATCATAAGAAATATCAGTCGTTGTTGCATCACTGCTTATTCTTGATTTTAAAGCATGGGCAACAAGACTATTATAACTTTTCTTATCAACAATAAAGAGAATACCTATAAGGAAAATCGCCATGAAGACCAGAGCGCTGGAGAATGCAACAGGAAATCCATAATGTGAAGCAATCGCGGTGAGAATAAGTGAATTACATGCTCCCATGACGTTTAGTACACCGTTGAAAATTCCATACACTACACCCGTCGATACCTGATTCGGTGAAATATCAATGATATTTACCGCCCATGCACCGACGGTCATATTCATAAATAATTGTACCGCTCCAATAAGCACGGCGGTTACTTCACCATATCCTGTTTTGGCTGTTATAAGGGATAGTACAACACAACAGGCAGCAACAAACATGGGGGCAGCAGTTCCTATGCGCCGGGCAGTAAGACGATTATAGCGGCGTACCAGCCCATCATTAAATGGCCCTGATAGTAAAAACCCAACAAATCCCATAAAAGCACCAAGGCTTGACCAAACAGCACTTTTTAAAATATCCATATGGAAGGTATAAAAAAGATAACTGGGCACCCAATTTAAAAAAGTAAATAATATATAACCAAAAGTGAGATAAACCAGAAGCATTCCTATTCCAGTCCTCGAAAGGAAAACGGACTTAATGCCAGGCCAATCAATTTTTTCTTCATTACTCTTAACTTGATTACCTATGACATTTAATTCTTCCAAACTTACGCGAGGATCATTAGCTGGAGTATCACGAACAATCCAAACCCAGAAAGGTAATAGAATAAGGCCTGCAACACCGAAGATTATGAATGACCATTCCCAGCCTAGTTTTACTATAATTAAACCAACCAGAATACTGCCAATTGCCGGGCCTAAATATTGACCAGAGCCCGCGAGGGTGTATGCTGTAGAACGGCCTGATGGTGGCGCCCAACTGTTAGCAGCTTTCGCATTGAAAGGCCAGATTGGAGATTCCCCAGCCCCCATTAAGCCTCTTATGATAAACCAACCTGTTAAAGATCCTGCAAAAGGTGAGGCAATAGTAAATAATGACCACCACCCGAAAGCAACAAAAATACCCCACCTAAGCCCAAGCTTATCCGCTATCCATCCCCCGGGGAAATTAAATAATGCGTAAACCATTCCCCAGACAAACGTTATATCTCCTATATCAGCAAGAGAAAACCCTAAATCTTTTCTTATGTTTGGTATGGATACGGAAAAATTAACTCTATCCATATAGTTTATTGCTATGACGAGAAACATCATAAAAACTACCAAATAACGGCGTTTAGTCACAATATAGCTCCCAAAAATCAAATAAAGAATAATTGTAATCTTTTGCTGAAAATATTCGAGTGACGTAAAACTTCACAGCAAAGAAGTACTCTGTTTAATTGATCTTTTCCGTGCTTATCATCACAAAATTAGCTTTGGCACGTAAGTTCTATATGCTCATTTTCTGGTTTTAAAAACTGGCGTTAGCAACTAAAGCAGGTTCACTTTAAAAAATGAAACGATTAAACTATTTTAAGTAAAGGCTAGGATAGAGGAAATGACAACCCACCATAAGAATAAAAAATTGCAAGACTAATAATGTAACAAATTGGGAAATTTATTACCTTTGCAAAGTAAATATTAACAGGCTGTGCATCTCGCGAATTCAGATAATAAGTGAAAATGTAAGCATCTCGCATAATGGTACCATTCACATTCAGGGGTCTTCCGGCATACTGATAAAGGTTCCAGCCACCTGCAAGCCCTATCGGGTTATCGGAACAATTCCGACACCATTATACCTTTCTGAAGCGCTAACTGAAAAAACTTCATTTTTAAAGAGTATTACTCGCCATTTTAACATCCTGCTAACCCCTACGGTGTATTGGTCAGGTGTTATTATTTTTCATTTCCCCATCGCACAACGCACGAATATGCTCAGGTGTGCTCTTTCTGTAAAAAATACTTCTCTTTAGTCCATAACTTCCATATTTAATGCATTTCATTAAGTTACCATCATCTATGAAGAAATTTTCATCTTCAAGAAAATTATCTATTACAGCCTCAGAAAAATAATTTGGTATATTATTTATGGCTATTTCGAATATAAATTTTCTAGATTCTATATCCATATCTTTAAAATATATTACGACAGAGGGATATCTATCCCATTTTTTTGCACAAAGAAAAAACTCCTTTTCACTCATTTGTTCATGTAAAATTATTTTAGCAGCCATGTTTTTTCAACTCCTGCTTCCATACTTTGGTATCTTTCTTTGACAGGCTGTCAACTTGCGGACCATTATGAGCTTTAAAAATATTGCCATCTTTGTCGATAACTAAATTTTGGTCATATATATGACCATGCGGTGTACTTGGCCAAGGATCCACATCATTCGCATGAACACGGATAATATAACCACCAATCTTAACTGTCCATAGCCCCAGCGGGTCTGTATGAGTTAACGGATTCGGTGCATACTGGTATAGGTTCAGCCCACCTGTAAGTCCTATCGGATCCTGCGTCGTAAACCTTCCCACCTGCGGGTCGTAATACCGAAACAGATTATAGTGCAGCCCTGTTTACTCGCCACATCCCTGTGGCTCGCTCCTACGGAGCCAGCACGACGTGCTGTTCCAATTTGCTCCCGGCAAATTGGTCGCTGTCAGCATACTGCTTGGCATAGCGCATTGGCTGATGCGACAGGGCGGTCTGCCGGGCGAGGCGGGATTTGAGACCGGCGCACATCTTACAGTTAAATGATCTTACCCAGTAATAGTGGACAGTGATGAAGTGGATGAGCTGAAGCATGAGCAGGAAACGCTGCGCCAGTAGCTAAGAGAGATTAAGCAGGCTAACCGCGAGATGCAGGACGCTACGGGAAATGAAGGTTTAAAGTTTACCTAACTGGTAAATATAAAAATAGCCGGAAGGATTATAATAATCGCTTCCGGCTTTATTTCTGATATACATGCTACTATATTTCTGTTAAAATGTCTTTAAGCAAAAATCACTATCTAAAAAACAATATTCTAGCCAACAACCAGATTCTCTACTATATCCTTGCAATATAAAAATATTCTCTTCAATAGATATTTTTTGGATATGTTCAAAAAACTCTAATTTATGTATGAGTAGTTTTTTTTCTTCAAAACTATCACCCGAGTTATTTGAAATAAAGACCTTTGCTTCAAAAAAAGACCAATTGAAAACTGACAGGCTAATATTACTAATATACTTTTTTTTCTCTAAATCATAAACCGAATCAAAATATATCTTAATTTCATTAGAAAATATTTTAGTATCCAGAATATTACAATCTGCTGTTTCTATATGCTGTACATTCATTATTTAACAACCTGTCTTATTATGAGCAGTAGGTGATTTTGAATCAACAATGTTGCCGTTAATGTCCAAAGAGTTCCCTGCTTTATCATATAAATGCGCATGATCATATAATATTACTTTATCAGGCGGGTCTAATCTAACCGCTGTTGTCCCTGCATCTGTATATTTCCACTGTGCGAATGTACCATCAGGAGATCCGCCTTTCCATGAAATGTTTTCTGCATTCGATAAAATATCGCTAATCTGTTTTTTCGTCATATTAGCAAGATCAAGACCAACGAGTGGATTGTCAGATAATCCAAGCGGATCAATCCATCCCAGCGGGTTCGGCGCATACTGATAAAGGTTCCAGCCGCCTGCAAGCCCTATCGGATCCTGCGTGGTAAACCTTCCCCCCACCTGCGGGTCGTAATACCGGAAAAGATTATAGTGCAGCCCTGTTTACTCGCCACATCCCTGTGGCTCGCTCCTACGGAGCCAGCACGACGTGCTGTTCCAATTTGCTCCCGGCAAATTGGTCGCTGTCAGCATACTGCCCGGCATAGCGCAGCGGCTGGTGCGACAGGGCGGTCTGCCGTGCGAGACGGTGAAAGCCTTCCGTCTGGCGTTTAACCTCACCGAAGCTGCCATAGTGCCCGCTCCAGCGCAGTTCGCCGTTTTCACCGGTCACCTCCAGCGGTGCGCCGTTCAGATCGGCGCTGAACCAGTAAATCTCTCCCCGTTTATCCTCAGCCAGATGGTCAACGCGCGCCAGCGGGCTGTATGCCTCGTTCGGGTCGTAAATATAGGTCCGGCACTGACCGTTCTGCTGCTGCTCCTGCAACAGGCGGTAGCCCTGCCACAGGAAACGGGTCTCAGACGTCCCGCGCTGCGTGGTCACGGTTTTTCGTGTGCGGCGGCCCAGCACGTCATAATGGTAGCGTGCCGTAAAGCGGCCTTCCGGGCCGGTGCCGTCTGCCTGTATCAGCCGGTTTTCCGCGTCGTACTGGTAGTGCTGTTGATACAGGCCGCTGTGACGGCTGACGAGGTTTCCCCACCAGTCGTATTTCATAAACAGGTTCTGCCAGTGCGTCAGGCGATTCTCCGTTAGCGGCAGGGCAGGCAGACCATCATCCGGCAGCAGGTTATCCGCAGCGTCGTAGCGGAACGTCCTGGTGCTGTGACCCGGACGGGCTTCGTAATGCCTGAGAAGACGACCTTCCTCATCATAGCCATAAATTGTGTTGCCACGCAGCGTGTCACTGATGTCTGACACTTCTCCCCGCCCGGTGTAGTTAAAGGCGCGTTCAAAGATTGTCTGTTCCGGCAGGTCGGGCGTTAATCCGCCGATACTGCGTTGCCGGGTACGTCTGCCCAGGCTGTCATACTGCTGGGTCTGCTCACGCGTCCCCTGAGTGCGGGAGACTTCGCGGTGCAGGCGGTCTCGGGTGAATTCGCTGATAATTTGCTGATTAAAGCGCACGGCGCTGACGTGGCCGGAACCGTAGTACAGCCAGCTTATCTGCTGTCCGCCGGGCAGGGTCAGCGCGGTAAGGTTGTCCAGGGCGTCATAGTCGTAATGCAACTCACCGCTCACGCCCCGCTCACCGAGCAGTTTTCCTGCCGCATCAAAGGAAAACTGAATTTCATCCGCTTCAATCCCTTTTTCCATGCCCTCTGCAGTGGGTGTGCGTGTCAGCCCGGCAAGCTGCCCGCCGGGGTTGCGCCGGTAGCGGTACTCTGCGTCACGGGTGGTGCGCCCGGTGAGCAGGCCACTGTTGTCATAGCTGAACGTCTGCATGCGGCGGGGAATGCCGCCGTCGTTATCCGGTCTGCCGCTTTCCAGCAGGGAACTGAGCAGCCCCCGTTCGTTCCACTCCATCTGCCGGGATGTATTATCCGGGCGGACTTCACTCAACGGGCGTCCGGTCGGGTCATACGTAAACCGGTACTCACCGCCGTTGCCGTTTTCCAGCCGCAGCAGGTTGCCCCGGGTGTCGTAATGCCAGCGAAGAATAATGCCGTTGCGGTCGGTCCGGCTGAGGGGCTGCCCCAGGTGGTTCCAGGTCCAGGTGACTTCGCTTTCCAGCGGGTCACGCCAGGCGGCGAGCTGTCCGCGTTCATTCCACCGCAGCGTTTCACGGCTGCCGTCGGCGCGGATAAGCGCGGTAAGCTGACCTGCGTCGTTCCACTCGCGACGGATGACGTTACCTTCCGCGTCCTCGCTGCTGACAAGCTGACCGAAGCGGTCATACGTAAAGCGGGTGATGCTGCCGGAGCAGTCGGTGCGTTGTGTCAGCAGTCCCTGACGGTTCCACGCCAGCAGCACGTCACCACCGCTGGCGTCGGTAATGCGTTCCGGCAGCGTCTCTTCGTCGTCCGGATAGTGATACGTGGTGGTGTGACTGAGCGCGTCGGTTTCCGACAGCAGGCGGCCCCTGAGGTCATACGTGGCCTGTGTGGCGGTGCCGTCCGGATACTGCGTCAGGGCTATGCGGTCGGTGTTACGGAACCAGTAATATTTTGTCGTGCGGTCAGCCGGGTCGGTTTCGGCTGTCATGCGACCGTAGCGATCCCATTGACTGCGACGCATGGCCCCGTCAGGCAGGACCACGTGGCAGAGTTCACCGTCCTGATAAACGAAGCTGGTCTGGTGACCGTCATAATCCGTAAAGCGGGCGACGTTGTCATCATCATCAATAAGCCACTGCGCCCGGGCGCCGTCCTCGCGGCGCGCCATCCGCCAGCCGCCGGTAAAGTCGTAGTCAAAACCCAACTCTTCACCGGCGTTGTTGCGATACGCAATCACGCGCGGCAGTCCGTCAATACTCTGCCACAGATATTCACTCAGCAGACCGTTGCTGTCTTCATGGCTGCGCAGCAGGTCCGTGCCGTCGCCATCGTCATACCAGCCAAAGCGACGGCGTACCTGACCGCCGCGCCCGGTGACGCTAATCAGCCGGGCCTTATCGTCATAGCCGTAGCTGACCAGGCAGACCTCATCCTCCAGCCAGGCACCGGACAGGCGAACCTGTCCGCTGACAGTGATGTAGCGGCACACCACGCGCTGCCCGGCGCTGTTGGTCAGGGCATGCAGGGTATGGTCGTCGTTCCATTCAAAGATAATGTCGTTGCCGCACGGTTCGGTAAGGCGCAGCGGCAGGAAAGGGGCATCGGTTTTCAGTGGCTGAAAGTGCCAGCGCTCGCCGCTGATGTCATACACTGACCAGGTATCATCCTGATGGTGTTCCAGCCAGCGCTTCTCCGGTTCACAGAAGGTACGGCTTCCTTTTGGCACGCGCGGGAAGGAGACATAATCGCCGGACGGCGCACGCCATACCAGCCCGTCCTGATAGCGCTCGAGGCGGGTTTCCTGGAACAGGCTCCAGCCGCGCCCCAGTACGCTGTCGCCGGGGTTACCGCTGCGCCAGTAGCGCTGCCAGCGTACCGGCAGGCGGGAGGGTAAAACGAAGTCCAGCTCGTCATCCCCGGAAAGGAACTTCTGCCCGCTGACGATATCCACCGGGCGGGCGATAATCCCCACGGCGGCAGCGCCGGTCATCAGCACGCCGGCGCGGCAGGCGACGCGGGCCAGCTTATTAATGCCGGGAATTTTACTGAACAGCTTCGCCAGCGCCCCGGCTTTCGCGGCTCCTCCTGCGCCACCGACAAGACCGGCGAACAGCAGGGTGAGGTCAGAGGCTTTACAGAGCCATTCGGGGACTTCTGAGGCAACCGGCAGGGTCTGCTCCGGCGGGCCGCCGATAATCACGTTGCCGGAGCCGGTCATGACTTTGCCGCCACAGGTGGTCTGGTCACCGGTACGGGAAGCCGGCAGGCCGTTGATATAAACCCGCGAGGAGCCTTCGGCTATCTGCTGTGCGCCACCGTCCTTAGCACATTCCACCATGCTGTTAGTGGCAATGGCGGCGGGTCTGCCGTTAGTGAATACGTTATGCGAGCCGGTGACAATAACGCCTTCCTTCTCCATACTGGCGGCTCCCGCATCCGCAATGCTGTCGCGCGCCGCTGTGGCCAGTTCCCCTGTCAGCCAGCCCACCGCCAGGCTGGCCCCCACCAGCAGCGCGCCAATGCCCAGACAGGAGGCGCCAAGTCCGGCCACCATCAGCGCACCGGCCGCGATACCGCCTGCGGCGGCAATCAGGCCACCGACAATCGTTCCTGCAATCATCCCTGCCAGCGCACGGGAATGACCGATATCGTCCCCGACGCGTGCTGCCTCAAACATAACAACCTTCCTTAACTGTTACGCGTTAAAACAAAAGCTGGCGAGCAGCGCCTGAAAGTGCTGATTGTCCGTGTCGGTCAGTGTGGTGTTACCGGTCATGGTGAACACCAGAATATGGTTTTCAGCGGTGTTAAATACCGCCTGTTGCTGAAACATTCGTCTGCCGTCACGCAGATAACTGGCGTGAACGCATTCACCGTGCAACAGGTTATTGTAGTGGCACAGTAAATTTGGCCACCTGATTAAAGGTGATATTCTCACCACAACATAAAACAGGTGACTTAATGAACAAGAAAACTAAGCGTACTTTCACCCCTGAGTTCAGGCTGGAATGTGCACAGCTGATTGTTGATAAGGGCTACTCATATCGACAAGCCAGTGAAGCGATGAATGTCGGTTCTACCACTCTTGAGAGCTGGGTGCGCCAGCTCAGGCGAGAGCGGCAGGGGATTACGCCCTCTGCAACTCCCATTACTGCAGAGCAGCAACGTATTCGCGAGCTGGAAAAGCAGGTTCGCCGCCTGGAGGAACAGAATACGATATTAAAAAAGGCTACCGCACTCTTGATGTCCGACTCACTGAACGGTTCACGATAGCCGCCAGACTGAGTGACAGCCACACGGTTGTCAGCCTTTGCTCCGCGCTGGAAATACACCGTAGCAGTTACCGGTACTGGCGAAAACGACGCGATACTGTCAATCCGGCGCGAGTCAGGTTGTACAGCGAAATACGCCGGGCGTGGAACCAGAGCCGGGGCTCAGCAGGCGCACGCACGCTGGCTGAAATGCTGGCTCAAAATGGCGTTCCGATGACCCGTTACCGTGCCGGGCGTCTGATGAAATACCTGAACCTGAGCAGTTGCCAGCCCGGAAAACATCAGTACAAAAATGCCCGTCAGGAGCATACCTGCCTGCCGAATCTGCTCGAGCGTCAGTTCGCTGTACCGGAGCCAGACCGGGTATGGTGTGGAGATATTACGTATATCTGGGCTGGAAATCGCTGGTGCTATCTGGCGGTTGTTATGGATCTTTTTGCCCGCAGGGTTATCGGCTGGAGTCTGTCAGCGAATGCCGATACCGCACTGATAAGAAGTGCTCTGCGGATGGCCTATGAGACGCGTGGTCAACCGCGTGATGTCATGTTCCATAGCGACCAGGGAAGCCAGTATACAGGCCTTAAATATCAGCAAGTTCTCTGGCGTTACAGGATAAAGCAAAGCGTCAGTCGTCGGGGGAACTGCTGGGATAATAGCCCCATGGAACGCTTCTTCCGTAGTCTGAAAACAGAATGGGTGCCGACGAATGGTTACGCAGGTAAGGATGAGGCCCGGCGACAAATCGGCGGTTATATCCTGAATTACTACAATAGCGTCAGACCTCATCATTACAACGGGGGGCTGACGCCGGAAGAATCAGAGAACCGATACCGTTCTTACTGTAAAACCGTGGCCAGTATTACTTGACCACTACATATCGCCCAGAACGACAGGCACGCGTTCTGCCTGCTTCCAGCCTTTCAGATGCTTTGCCATTAACGCTAACTGACGGTTTATGTAGTCCGGCAGGCGCTCTTCATCATTGAGCGTGTCGCGGGAAATATTAAAGGCGGGTGCACTGCCACCCGGCAGGGTGAAAACGTTCATCGTGCGGTCCTGATACTGGTCAGGGAGGGTAATTCGGCCTTCGGTAAACAGGCAGGTGGCGTGGTTCTCAGACATAAAGCAGCTTCCCTGTGCTTCAGAAAAATTTAAGTCTGCCACAGTCTGCCTGGTTTGACTATCTTTCACCCAGCACAACGCCGCTTAACCGGCTAAAACAACCGCTCGCGCAGGCTGTGCAACAAGAAATGGTCACCGTCTACGCCAGATTGATTAAGCAATTCACTAATCACATCCGCCGCGCGTTCTCCGGCTTTTCCGTCCTGAAACGCATCGCAGACTTGCCAACGATACGCCTCCATCTCCGGCCACGTTTGCCGGTCGCTCAACGCCTGGCGTAACTGTGCAAGAGAATTGACGCAGGGTAAGAATTGCCGCACGGTCTGATCGGTACTGTGGCTATCGGAAAGGGTGCGTTGGTTGTGCAGCAGGGGAGCCAAACCGGCCCATTCCAGCAAAATGGTTTTTTTACCGGCGTGCAGCGCGTCGAAGATAAACCCGCTGTTATCGGTTATCACGTAATCGGCGGCGGCCAGCAGGCTGAATGAGGAGGCCGGCAGCATATTTTTACGAAAATAGCGGGTTGCCAGCGCCAGCGATTTCGCCTCTTCCGCCCGGAACTGCGTACCGTGGTGGAGTTTAACCAGCAGCGTCACTTCTGACTGTAGACGATTAAGTGTCTCAGCCCAATGTGGCAAAGAACAGAGTTCGCCAAATGTGGGGGCGTACAACACCACCGGGCGCGTTTTTTGCCGAGCCAGCATCTCGGCCAGGCTAGGATCCCAGCGACGATTATGCCAATCGTCAAAGCGCGGATTGCCGACCAGACGCGCGTTCCCGGCGATATTGACGCGCTGTTGCGTATGCATGGCATAACAGAGAATGCCGTCATAAAAGGCATTCCACCAGGCGTGGCCCCAGCGATCTTTCGCCAGGCCATACATGGCGCGGACATTGATCGGCGCGAGATTTTTTATCAATGGCGTGTAGTAGGGGCTGACCAGGCAGGAGAGTGAGACTGGCTGATAGTGTAACGTTGAAAGGCGTAAGATCGGTAAGTCAGGCCGCGCGAGTTTTTTCAGAAAACTCACCATCTCGCTGACGAAAGCGGGCTGAATCACATCGCTAATCACTAACGCGCAGGGAATGCCTCGTTCCTGTAAGGCCGCGATAATGTTCTTATACACCTCGTAATGAAACGAAGTTTCCAGATAAAACCCAACCGGATGCGCGCAATTCGCCATCTGCTTGCCCATTAACGTGAATAGAGATAGTCATGGGTCTCGCGCGCGTCGCCCAACACCGATTGCATCACCTCCTGCTGCATAGTGAGCAGTAAGCCATTACGTTCGTTAAGCGTTTGGCACGTTTGGGCCGCCTGCTTTAAGGACTGCCACCGTTGACCGATGGTCGCAGCCAGGGTTTGCGGCAAGCGAGAGATCAAAAAGCGCATTCCCTGGGCGTCGCCCGGCAAATTTAACGCCCGCAGCGCGGCCGCGCGCTGACGAGAAGAGGCGCTAAGTTGGGCGTAATACGCCATTAATTGCTGGTTAATCTGTTCGGTTTCTTGCGCCCGACAGGCGATCATCGCGGTACGTTGTTTAGCAAGCAACTGGCTCAATTGATGATAACTTTCGCTATCTTGCGTAATACCGGCGAGTAAATTTTTTACCAGCTGATGTTTATCCTGCGGCGCCAGCGCGCCAGATTCCACGTTCATTATTTTCCTGTTTATTGTGACTAACCGTCAGCGCGCAAAAAATTCCCGCATCGCGTGGGACAATTGCTCGCAATCCACCGGATAATTGCCTTCACGGATGGCGGTTTTCAGCGCATTCACTTTATCGTTGTCGACTTCCGACAGCGTTTTCAGTTCGGCTTTCGCGTCATTTAGCATCATGCTGCTCTGTGTTTCCGGCTCGTTACGGGAGATGGGCGTGGTCGCACGAGTTGAGGACGCGATGCCCGGGTTCTCCTGAGATGTAGACAGAGAGAGGCGGGAAGCCGTAACTGGAGACGCATCAATTTTCATCATAACCTCGGCGTGCTAAGAACATTTTTCGACAATCATTGCCGGTTATCGAAACTAAGCGACACCGTGATGCGGAAACTTAAATTCCGCATTACGATTGTCCAGGCGCGTACAGCATACGCACCACGCCAGCCTGATCGACCACCGCGCTGACCACGATTTTGCTACTCAGGTTGCGGACTTTAATCATATCGCCTTTACGCCCTTTTTTTAGCGCTTCGCCCATCATCCTTGCTTCTACGCCATCTTGCTCGGCAATCATCAACACTTTCTGACCGCGATCGACCAACAGCGGGCTATCTAGCTGCGAAGGCGCGATGACCTGCATATCCCGGATGCGTTTTTTGACCGTCAGGCCGATGGCCTCATCGGGATCGATAAGGTAACCGCCGCGGCTACTGGTGATATTGCGTTTTTTCAACTCAATGTCTTCCGCGCGGACGTTGCTGCCGCGTTCGAGCGTATTTTTCGCCACCACCACCGGTAAATAGATATCTGGCTTCACGGTAACCGCGAGCTCCCAACTGCTATTGCCTTCACAACGGATGTCATAACGCAGACGCGCTAAATCCAACCGATCGCCTTGGGGCAACGCGACGCTTAACGGGCGTGAGCAAGGGCGAAAACTGCTGACTTCCGCCGGAATGAAGACGTTGAGTTTGCTGTGAAAATTCCGCCAGTTTTTCTGCTGTGCGACCCGATTAATATCGCTGGAGGCGGCCTCAACCGCGCGCTGATAGACCTGTTTGCGCGCGCTGTTAGACGTCATCGGCTTTACCGCCAGCGCCGGGGGAAGGGCGGCAAGCCATAACCACAAAATGCCGCCGAGGCGGAAGATATTTTTCCGCCGGAGAGTCAGGATACTCATAGAAGCCTCGTCGATTCAATTACTTAAAAATTGGCACGCTAATTGCTTAATGCGCGTGATGCGACGAGAACCTTGAGGAGGAAATGATGGGGATTAGTTTTGACAAGGCATTAGGTGTTCATCCTGCCGCACTGCAACTTCGTCTTGCGAGGGCTGAGTTGCTGTCGGCGAACCTTGCCAATGTGGATACCCCGAACTTCCAGGCTAAAGATATTGATTTTGCCCGTGAGATGCAACGTTCACGTTCAGAAAGTGCGTTTGGTCATGCGCCGCAGGTGAAGTATCGCGTGCCTTATCAACCATCCCGCGATGGCAATACCGTTTCGCTGGATGTCGAGCAGGCCGAGTTCTCGAAAAATACGCTGGAGTATCAAACCAGCCTGGCGTTTCTCAATTCGAAAATTTCCGGTCTGAAAAAAGCGATCGAAGGGAAATAACCCATGTCATTCAATGATATTTACCGCGTGTCCGGCTCGGCGATGACCGCCCAAACCGTGCGCCTAAATACTATCGCCAGTAACCTGGCTAACGCGGAATCCCCGGCAGCCTCCGCCGCAGCGGCGTATAAAGCGCGTCGCCCGGTATTCGCGGCGATTTACCAGAACGATGAGTTGATGGGCAACCGTGCGCTCAGCGGCGCGCGCGTTCAGGTAATGGATGTGGTGGAGAGCGGAGGATCGGTGATGCGTCATGAACCGGGCAATCCGTTAGCTAACGCACAAGGAAATGTGTTTTATCCGGACATTAATGTCGTGGAAGAGATGGCCGACATGATGTCGGCGTCACGCAGTTTTGAAACCAACGTTGAGGTGCTCAATAGCGTGAAAAGTATGCAGCAAAATCTTTTGAAACTGGGTGAGGTGTAAGCATGAGCGTAAGTGGCGTACAGAATTCAGCTAACGACAACAGTGCTTACGGCGGCGTCGCCGATAACGGCGGCAGCGATCTTAATGGCCTGTTCTTACAACTGTTGGTGGCGCAGATCCAGAATCAGGACCCGCTTAATCCTACCGATGGCACCGAATATGTCAGCCAACTGGCGCAGATGTCGCAGGTGCAGTCGATGGAGAACATGAGTTCGATGATGAGCCAGAACTCGACGCTGATCGACAACTTGCAAGTGCTTAGCACGGCGGGGCTGGTGGGTAAAAGCGTGATGGTGCAAACCAATAAGATTGAGGTCAGCGATCAAACGGTTGAAGGGCGCTTAACCTTGGCCCATGCCGCCAACACCGTCACGGTGTCGATAAAAGATGCCAGCGGTAAAGAAACCTCTCTCGAATTGGGCGCACAAGAGGCCGGGCAGGTGAATTTCTCTATCGACCCGCAAGAACTCGGCCTCGCGCCGGGTAACTACACCCTGTCAGTGGTGACGGATACCGGTGAGAAAAGTGTCCCGCTGGAGATTTCCGGCACGGTAAATAATGTGCGCATCCCGCTTGAGGGCGGTGCGGCGCTGTTAAATATCCCCGGTTTAGGGGAAGTGCCGTATTACCAGATCAGTCAGTTTGGCGGTAACGCCGATAGCAACAAAGCAGCGTAAGGAACGCAAACACAATGAGTTTTAATATTGCCAATACCGGCCTTAACGCCATTACCGAGCAGTTGAACGCCATCAGTAACAATATCGCCAACTCCGGCACCGTCGGATACAAATCCATGCGTGCGGAGTTTGCCGCCATGTATGCCGATTCACAGGCGATGGGCGTTGGCGTAAGTAACGTTTCACAGAGCATCTCACGCGGCGGCAGCCTGATGGCGGGCAGCAGCAATCTTGACCTGGCCATCTCCGGCAACGGTTTCTTTACCGTTCGCGACAATGAAGGGAACACGGTCTACACCCGCGCCGGCTACTTCGGTACGGATAATGATGGGTTTCTCACCAACAACCTGGGCATGAAGTTACAGGGCTACCCGGTTGATGCCAATGGCGTTTTACAGGTCGGGACCATTAGCGACCTGCAGATTAAAAGTGGTTCTATTCCGGCGAAAGCCACCGATTCGCTGGACTTCGTTGCCAATATAGATGCGCGTGCAACGCTGCCTGAACGCGCCGATTTTGATCCGGAAGATCCCAAATCCTACAACAACACCTACACCACCCAGGTTTACGATTCACTCGGTCGTGAACACAGCCTGTCGCAATATTTTGTGAAAAAGGAGGATAACACCTGGGAGGTGTATTACTACCTCGACGGCAACGCGTTGAATAAAGATGCGCCGACGCAAATGACCTTTACCAGTCAGGGCGTGCTGCAAGAACCGGCGGATAAAGTCAACCTGACGGCGGATATCGGCGGCGCGGCCGGTTTGAATATCGCGCTGGATTATAGCGGCACCAGCCAGTATGGCTCGGAATTCTCGGTGACGAAAAATAACGCTTCCGGCTACGCGGCGGGTGAAAAAAATGGCGAGCAGATTGATGAAGATGGCTCGGTTTATGCCACCTACAGCAATGGGCAACGCATGTTACAGGGCCAACTGGTGCTGGCGAACTTCACTAACCCTAATGGTTTGGCATCCAGTAATGGTACCAGTTGGACCGCGACCACCGCCTCCGGCACGGCATTGCTGGCGGCACCGGGTAGCGGGCTGAGCGGCACGATTCAATCGGGTGCGCTAGAAGGATCGAACGTCGATCTAAGCGGTGAGTTGGTTGGGTTAATGACCGCGCAACGTAACTACCAGGCCAACACCAAAATTATCTCCACCAACGACAGCATGATGAATGCGCTGTTCCAGGCGCTGTAGGAGTAATTCATGGATCGGCTGATTTATACCGCCGTCAGCGGCGCCACGCGTAGCCTGACGCAGCAAACTATTCACGCCAATAACCTGGCGAACGCGGCAACCGACGGTTTCCGCGCCGATCTTGAACGGGCGGGTAGCCAGCAGGTAGCCGGTTATGGGTACGATTCGCGCTATATGGCAGGTAGTGAAAATGGCGGTGTAGATATGACCGCCGGTACGTTGACGGAAACCGGACGTTCGCTGGATATCGGCATCAAGGGCGATGGGCTTATTGCCTTACGCGATGGGCGTCGCGAGGTCTATACCCGCAACGGCCACCTTGACGTCGATCCGGAGGGCAACCTGACGGTTAATGGTTTACCGGTCTTGGGCGAAGCGGGGCCGATAACCTTACCGCCGTTCTCCTCGGTGTCAGTTGGAGAGGATGGCACGCTGACCGTGATCCCGGATAACGGCGATTTTATGGCGTTGCAGGATGTTGACCGTATCAAGTTAGTGAACGTGCCCGCCAACCGGCTCAGTAAAAATAATGACGGTTTTTTAGTCAGTAACCGTCGTGCGGAACCGCGTAGCGAAGCGGTCAGCGTGGTCGGTAAGCACCTTGAAACCAGTAATGTTTCGGCGATGAACGAAATGGTGTCGACGCTATCGCTGAGCCGCCAGTTTGAGGCGCAAATCAAGATGATGAAAGTCGCAGATACGTTGGCGCAGGCGGGGAACCGCCTGATTCGCGGCAGTTAATAAGGAGCAGAGATGAATCCTGCATTATGGATCAGTAAAACCGGGCTGGCCGCGCAAGACGCGAAAATGAGCGCCATCTCGAACAACCTGGCGAACGTGAATACCACCGGTTTTAAACGCGACCGCGTGGTGTTTGAAGATCTGTTCTACCAAAACGTGCGTGCGCCGGGTACCCAGCTTGACCAGAACAATATGACGCCAACCGGCATTCAGTTCGGCAGCGGGGTAAAGATCCTCGGTACGCAAAAAGAGTTCACCACCGGCAATATCCAGGTCACCGATCAGGATCTGGATATTGCCATCACCGGACAGGGCTTTTTGCAGGTAGAAACGCCGGATGGCGATATTGCCTATACCCGGGCCGGTAATTTGAAAATCAACAATGATGGCACGCTGACCAATGCTCAGGGGCTGCCGCTGATTCCACAGATTGAACTGCCGGATCAGACCAAAAATATCACCATTGGCAAAGATGGCACCGTGACCGCCACCGTCGCCGGTGAGACCGATCCGGTTGAAATTGGGCAAATTACGCTAGTCAATTTCGTCAATCCGGCCGGTTTAGAAGCCATTGGCGGCAACCTGTATCGCGAAACTGCCGCCAGCGGCGAAGCGGTGGAAGGCGTGCCGGGCGAAGATGCGCTAGGGCAGATTGAACAAGGCTCGTTAGAAGGCTCCAACGTGAAAGTGGTGGAGGAGATGGTGGATATGATCACCGTTCAGCGTGCCTATGAAATGAACGCCAAAATGATCTCCGCTGCGGATGACATGCTCAAGTTTGTCAGCCAACAGTTGTAAGCAGCGAGTACCCGGTCAGATACGGCAGGCCCCGATCAGGCAGCGTATCTGGCCTTGGATCCACGATCCCAGATTCAACACGAGGAAAACACAATGAAAACAGGGCTGATGCTAACAGCCATCTTGCTGCTTAGCGGCTGTGAAAGCCCGACCTGGATGGTGCAAAAAGATGACGCCGCGTTCGCGCCGCCGGAAGAGTGGGTACAACCGACGCGGCAAATCAGCGGCGGCGGCCTTTATCAGAGCAACTATAACTGGTCACTTACCCCAGACCGGCGAGCTTATCGGGTCGGCGACATTTTAACCATCCGCCTGGAGGAGTCTACGCAGTCCAGCAAACAGGCGAAAACCAACTTTGGCAAACGTAACGATATTGAGATGGGGGCGCCCTCGGTATTCGGTAAAACGCTCGACAAACTGAGCGGCTCAGTCTCGGGCGATCGTAACTTTAACGGCAGCGCCTCTTCACAACAGCAAAATATGCTGCGCGGCGCCATCACGGTGGCGGTTCATCGCGTATTACCTAACGGCGTGCTGCTGATTAAAGGCGAGAAATGGCTGACGCTCAATCAGGGCGATGAATATATGCGTGTTAGCGGCATGGTGCGTTCTGAAGATATTGAGCGTGACAATAGCATCTCCTCACAACGCATTGCTAACGCACGAATTTCTTATTCCGGACGCGGCGCGTTGAGCGACGCGAACTCGGCAGGATGGTTGACGCGTTTGTTCAATCATCCGCTGTTTCCTATTTAATCCAGGAGCAACAGGTGCGTCATATTTTTCTTAAAGGATGGTTGCTTATCGCCACTCTGCTGGTGCTGCCGCCGGTCATGGCGCAGCGGTTAGGTGATCTGGTCGACATTCAAGGGGTGCGCGGCAACCAACTGGTGGGTTACAGCCTGGTGGTGGGGCTGGATGGCACTGGCGACCGCAATCAAGTGAAATTTACCAGCCAGTCGGTGACCAATATGTTGCGTCAGTTTGGCGTGCAGCTACCGGCAAAAATCGATCCCAAGGTGAAAAATGTCGCCGCCGTCGCCATTAGCGCGACATTGCCGCCAATGTATGCGCGTGGGCAAACGATCGACATTACCGTTTCCTCCATGGGCGATGCCAAAAGCCTGCGCGGCGGCACGCTGTTGCTAACGCAGCTACATGGCGCAGATGGCGAAGTGTACGCGCTGGCGCAGGGCAATGTGGTGGTTGGCGGCATTAAAGCTGAAGGGGACAGCGGTTCCAGCGTGACGGTGAATACGCCGACCGTGGGGCTGGTGCCGAATGGCGCGACGATTGAGCGCGAGATCCCAAGCGATTTCCAACAGAACAATACCGTCATGCTGAATTTGAAACGCCCGGGTTTTAAGACCGCCAATAATATTGCCGTCGCCCTTAACCAGGCGTTTGGCGGTAATACCGCCAGAGCGCAGAGTGCGACTAACGTGTCGGTTACGGCACCGCAGGATGCCGGCGCGCGCGTGGCTTTTATGGCCATGCTGGAGGATGTACAGGTTGATGCCGGTCGCCAGCCGCCACGGGTGGTATTCAATGCGCGTACCGGTACGGTGGTGATCGGCGAAGGCGTGGTGGTACGCGCGGCGGCGGTTTCACACGGCAACCTGAGCGTCAGCATTCGGGAAAGCCGCAATGTTAGCCAACCGAATCCATTCGGCGGCGGCGAAACGGCGGTGACGCCGGAAAGCGATATTCGTGTGGCTCAGGGTAAAGGGCAGATGGTGTCTATCCCAGCCGGTACTAGCCTGCGCACTATCGTTAATACCATTAACAGTCTTGGTGCTTCGCCGGACGATACCATGGCGATTTTGCAAGCACTGCATGAAGCCGGTGCGTTAGACGCCGAGCTGGTGGTGATTTGAGGTTAGTGTGCGTGAAGGAGAAAGCATGATCGATTCTATTAGCCGTGGCGCGGTGACCGCCGATTTTATCGGGAGCAAGCGCCCACAGGGGCTGGAGCAGGCGGCAGAGCAGTTTGAAGCGATGTTTTTGCGCAATATGCTGCAGGCGATGCGTAAAAGCACCGATGTCCTGGCCTCGGAAGACGGTATGTTCAGCAGTAAAGAGTCGCGTAACCTGCGTGATTTTTATGATGACGCGCTGGCGCAAAATTTAGCCAGCCAGCGTAGTACCGGCATCGCCAGTTTATTGATTCAGCAATTGTCGCCGCTGGTGGAAAAATCAACGAGTAGCAGTTAAGAATTTGGCTCACAGCGTCGCTTTGTAGCAGTAGATAATGCAATGCGCAGGAAAGTTTTATGGACATGATTAACATTGGCTACTTTGGTTCACTGGCGGCCCAGGCACAGTTAAACGTTACGGCAATGAATATCGCCAACCAGGCGACGCCGGGTTACAGCCGCCAGCGGGCCGATCTAGCGGCTATCGGCCCGATGGGCAATGCCGGAATGACGCCGGGGAATGGTGTTGAAGTGACCGGCATCCGCCGGATAAATGATCAATACACCACCGGGCAATTATGGCGTGCCACCAGCGGCTCAGCCTATTACGGGATGAGCCAGCAATACTTTGATGGGCTGGAAAGCATGCTCGGCACCTCAAGCACCAGCCTGGGCAACGGATTGGATAGTTTCTTCGCCGCCTTGAGCGAGGCCACTACCCAACCGGATAGCCCGGCGTTGCGCCAGCAAATGATCACCGAGGCGAACTCAATGGCGACGCGCTTTAACAGCGTCAGTGACTATATTGCCAAACAGCGCTCGGACCTGCGTAACCAACAGAAAACCACCGTGGAAAGTATTAACACGCTAAGCAGCGGTATTGCAGATTATAATAAAAAAATCATGGAGATGGAGTCGAGCGGCGGTAACACTAATACGCTACGCGATCAGCGTGATGAACTGGTCCGCCAACTTAGCGCACAAGCTGACGTGCGCGTGGCGGAAGCGGGCGATGGCTCGTTTACCGTCACGCTCAACTCCGGCCAACCGTTGGTCAGCGGGCGCAGCGCCGGTCAGCTCAATATTGGCGTCGATGATGATGGCGCTTCGCAAATGACGATTACCTTCGCCGGTACTACCTCATCAACCTCTTTAGATTGCGGTGGACAGCTTGGCGCCCTGCATGACTATGAAACCGGTACGCTGGAGGAAATGGAAGCCTCAGTGCGCGGCATGGCTTCTGCACTGGCGGATGCCTTTAATAATCAACTGGCGCAAGGTTTTGATCTGGATGGCAATCCGGGGAAACCGCTGTTTACCTTCGATCCCACTAATCCGAACGGCATGTTGCAGGTGAACGATATTGGTTGGCGTGAGCTGGCGCTCTCCAGCGACCCGGATGCACCGGGTAATGGCGACAACCTCAAAGCGCTGATCGAACTGAAAAACCAGAAAATGAGTATACCGGATATGGGTGACATCAGCTTGAGCGACGCCAGCGCCAGTATTATCAGCACCATTGGCAGCGCCAGCCGACAAAACCAAACCGAACAGACTGCCGCCGATGCGTTATTGGACCAGGCGACTAATCAGTGGCTAAGCGTCAGCGGCGTGGATACCCAAGTCGAGGAGGGCGTGAATCTGATCAGCTACACCCAAGCCTACTCCTCCAATCTAAAAGTGATTTCGACCGGTAACCAGATTTTTTCCGATATGTTGGCCCTGTTCTGAGTGAGATAAGGATAAATAATGCGTATTAACAGCCAAATGATGGCGAACTCTATGGTTTCAACGCTACAAGCCAATCTCAGTAGAATGAGCAAGCTGAATCAACAGATTGGCGGTCAGACGCGGTTAATCGTGCCCTCGGATGATCCGATTGCCAGCACCCGCATGGTACAACTGAACCGGGAGCAGGCGGCGATTACGCAGTATCAAAGCAATATTGTTCGTTTGTCGGGCAATTTATCGACGCAGGAAACGCAGGTTAACGCGGTCAGTAACCAGGTGTTATCGATCCAGGATACCTTGCTGGCGGCCTCTAACGGCACCCATTCAGCCAAGGATATGGAAGGATATGGGCAGGAAATCGATTCGATGATCGACAGCCTGGTCGCGTCAATGAATACGCGTAATGAAGATGGACGCTATGTCTTCGCCGGCACCAAAAACGACCAGCCGCCCGTAGTGTACGATGAGGAGAGCGGCCAATATATTTATCAAGGGAATGACGGGACGCGTTCCACTACCGTGGCGAATGGCGTGGATATTCAGGAAAATACGCCGCTATGCCAGGCCTTTGGCGATGGCAGCGATCCGATGGCGTTGCTGAATCAACTGAATGATCTCAGCAAGAAAATGAAAGATCCAACGCAAAACCAGGCTGATTATCAGGACGAAATAAACCGTGCGTTAAGTAATGTCAAAAGCACCTCTGATACCATTTCTGGGCTGTTTACTGACTTGGGCGGCAGGCAGAACCGCCTGACAATGCTCAGCGACGCGCATACCGATACTGCCGCGGCGAATGAAAACGTGATGCACGATCTCTCCGATCTGGATGTGGGCGCGCCGGTAGAATTTCAGCAATATTATGTTGCTTCGCAGGCGGCAAATAAGGTGTATTCGATGATAGCCGACCTGTCGCTTTTTAAAGTGATATAACGCGCAACGCACGCCGGTTACTGCTTTGCCGGTGGTAGTACGCAGGAACATTATGCAGATAGAACGTCACGTTTCATCCCTTCTTAACCGCCCGTCAACCGCCTTGAGCGGCGGGGCGGTTCAGCAAAGTGCGTCGGTCAATACGTCGACACCGCGGTCAAGTCGCGCGCCTGCGTTTCCCGATGCGCCGCGCCTCTCTTCTCAGCCTTTGCGTTACAACGTACAGCTTAACGAACAGCTTACCTCTGTTCAGCAGGCGGAAAACTTCCTACAAACGGTGGAACGGCAACTGGTACAGTTTAACCACAGTGTTTCGCACCGGACCGATACAACTGAAATCCTGCAACAGGCGCAGCAACTTAAACAGACCTTAAGCCAGCGTCAGACGTTATCCGGCGGGACTGTCGACAGGAATATGCAGGTCTCGTTGAGCGGACAAACACAGGTGAATTTCGCGCTGCGTAACGGTAGTTCACTGATGAATGGCGCCAACGATGAAACGTTGATCTTTTCACTGGCCGGAAGCCAACGCGAATTAAGCGGAGTCGCGCTGTCGGAGGAAAGCCACAGTGCCACCACGCTGTTGCGGCTCAACCAGGCGTTGGGGCGTTGGGGGATCCATGGTGAACTCAGCGAACGCCAGGTGCGTTTTAGCGTGAGCGAAGCGCAATGGCCACGCGTTAGTCAGCATTTGAGTGTGCAGGGCGAAGGCACGCGTTTTCCGCAGGGTCAATTCGTTCCGTTACGCCCGCAGGCCGAAAGCGCGCTGGAAGAGCGGATACAAAACATTATTGAGTCGCCGGCTGAGGCACCCCGACACCTTGCGGCATTACAACGCTCGTTACAAGAGGTCACTGACCAGCGTGAGCAACTCGCGGTGAGTAAAGCATCGGTACGGCAGAGTATTGAGAGCATGGCGACATTTTCACAGGATAACGCGGTGGTCGGTGCGCAACGTCTGGCTGATAAACTGACGGTATCCGGGCGGGATTATGGCGACGTCGCGACCGCGCTCGGTGCCCAGGCAAATGTGCATGCCGCTACGGTACGTAATGTGCTGTCAGTTTGACGTGAGTGAGGGCAGCTACAGAGTGGCGACGCCTGCGCCGCCACCGCGCGTTAATCATTTACCAAAATCAACCCATTGTGCGTGATCAATAAATCGGTGCCGTTATTTTTCAATGGCGTTACCGATACTGCATTGTTTGCCATGTAATTCAGTGTATTGCCTAAAATTAATCCCGAAGTCGGCATAGAATTAAAAATGGGTTGATAGTTAAAAGCCAACCCTTTTTGACTATCATTTCGTTGCGTCAATAGCCCTTTCGTCATGAAGCGACTATCTTCCGGGCTGGTCAGCGTCATGGTCAACGTACCATGCTGATTCTCAAAGCGCGGATCATATAACTCTTTTTTCTGTGCCAACATCGCGTAGTAGCCAAGCTGGACATTTTGTTGTTGAAAGTCGCTGCGATAGAACAATATCCGTTGTGTATCAGCCTGATGTTCGCCTGATAAGACTAACCCGGCAGTGCAACCCGAAACCATCAGGGCGCTAATTGATGCATACAGCCATTTCATTAAGTTTGCGCTCCATTTCTCGATAAATAAGTGAGTTAAGTTGATCGATATCTTGTCGCCACTGATAGATATTCATCGCCAATTGACGTTTGTCGCAGCTGTTTTTCATCACCATGGTGTAATTCAACACCATTTCCGATGCGTGATAGTAAATTTGTAAGTGGACTTGGTGGGTTTTCAGCGTCTGATTCATACGATAAAGCGACCCTTTCAGGCTGGCGTGCAGGTCATCTTTGGAGTCGCTGAAACCGGAGGTGTCATTCAACTGGTACAGCGCAATGTTGCTGTAAACGTTGCGCTGTACCGCTGACAGGCTAAAGGGGCTGGTTGGCGGCTGTTGGCTGTTTTTCCAGCCCCAGGAACTAAACGCGATCACCAGCGCCAGAATAAACAGTGCGGTAGAAAGCCCCTTTTTTTTCACCCAATGTGAGATGCCCGGCTGCGGCGGTGCCGCGTTATTTTCAGGCTGGGGCGTTTCGGTTAGCACAAGATCGGCAGGCTGCCCGGCGTCACACTCTGGCCGGGCAGGAAAAACGTCACTCTCTTCCGGTGGGTTATCGGTCTCAACATGGCGTTGACCACAGAATTCGGCCTCAAGAATATAGCCTTTACGTGGAATGGTTTTAATCAGTCGCTGTTGTTTTCCATCATCCTCCAACGCGGCGCGTAACGCGTGAACCGCATTTGGCAGGGAGTTATTACCAATAATGCGCCGTTCCCAGACCAGATTGGTCAATTCTTCGCGTGACAGTATTTTTCCGGCATTTTGGATAAATATGGTTAACAAACGTAGCTGATATTCTCCCAGCCTGCGTTGTTCACCCGTGGTTTGATGAATAAGCGAGCCGGAGGCGATATCAAGCAGCCAGTTATTGATTATGTATTCAGATGAATCCATAGCGACGCGATACCTTACTCAATGACTTGTTTAAAGAGGAGCGTTGATAAAAGTGGACCAGGTTAAAGCGCGGTGCGATCTGATCCGAAAAGGAGGTTTCCTGCCACGCTGCGTGTTGCTTAAGAATAGTCTGAATTGTTTTTGCGGGTTAAACCCTAACACAGATCAATTAAATTAATTATTACCCTAACCAACGTAAGGTTTTTAATTTATTAACTTATTGATTTTATTGTAAAATATAAGTTTATGGTTTAACTAACCATCCGTGCTTTTCCTAAGATTAATGTTAATGAAATAAGGTTTTTTTGTTTTATTTTTTAACCTATTTAACGCATTGATGTAGCAGTGATGCTTAATTTCGTTTCTGTTTATTAAATAAAAAAACGATTTAAGATTTCATTTTATTGTGTCGCTTTTATCTCTTTTTACGTATTCCCGCTCTCGCCATTACTATTCTAATTAGTAGAAGTAAGCAGAAAAAAACGAATTTTTTTGGATGGCTATTTAATTTCTCGAACGGATGTGTCGTTTATTTCTGTCACTAGCGAATGAGTCTGATGAACAGATTCACCGAATTGCCCTCAAGGAGAGTTACTAATGTCTTTATCTATTTTTACTAGCGCATCATCCATGGCTTCTGTTAATGCTCTGAACAAGTCCAATAACTTGTTGAGCACTGCAATGGAACGTTTAGGTACTGGTAAACGTATCAATTCTGCGGCTGATGACGCGGCAGGTCTACAAATTGCTACCCGTCTGCAGGGCCAGTCTAACGGTATGACCGTAGCGAAACGTAATATTTCCGACGCGACCGCGATGCTGCAAACCGCAGAAGGTTCTTTCGATGAAGTGACGAACATTCTTTATCGTATGAAAGACCTGTCTACCCAGGCGGCGAATGATACCAACACCAAAGATGACCGTGATTCTATCCAGTCAGAGTTCGACGAACTGAATAACGAACTGGAAAACATCATGAGCAACACCTCTTACGGCGGTGAAAAACTGCTGAAATCTATCGATTCCGGCGTGAGCGGTAAAGGCAAACTGGAAGGTGCGGTGACCTTCCAGATCGGTTCCAGCTCAAAAGAAACCATGACCGTTAACCTGAGCGGCGGCCTGGGTAATGTCACTACCGCACTGAACGCATTAACCTCTGCCAAACTGAGCAATGCTTCCGGTGCTAACGCCACTATCAATTCCATTCAGGCTGCGCTGGATAGCGTCGGTAGCGTACGTTCTAGCCTCGGTGCCAACATCAACCGTCTGGGCCACACGGCAGCTAACCTGGCGAATATGCAGGACAATACCAACCTTGCGCTGGGCAATATCCAGGATGCGGATTTCGCCACTGAAGCTTCAAATATGACGCGTAACCAGATGCTGGCGCAGACCAGCATGTCCATGTTGAAACAATCTAACAGCATGAGCGGCATGGTGATGTCTCTGTTGGGTTAATCATTTTCCCAACGCGTTAATCAAAACACCGCTGCAAGGCGGTGTTTTGCTTTCTGCATCACACAGGCGGGAAGCAAGGTCAACATCTTTCCTTTCCTGTGTCACACAGTGGCGGAAGTAATCTTTCCACTATGCCAATAACTGATTGAAAATTAACTAAATAAAAGTTGGCATGACTTTTGCTAATATCGACCGTATATCGACGAGGTGATGATGAGTGATTTTCTGAATATTGACCCGACAACCATGGCAACGCAAATGGCGCAGTATGACGTCATGGCATTGAAAAATGCGCTTTCTACGCAGCAGTCGACGCTAAAATCGCAACAGACTGCGCTGAGCGCGTTAAAGAAGTCGATGACCGATTTCCGTAGCGCACTGCAAGGGTTAAACAAAGTGGGCGAAGGGGTGCTAAAAAACAGCGCCACCGTTAATCAGGACGGGTTTCTCACCGCCACCGCCAGCTCAAGCGCTTCGAAAGGGGCTTACAACATTTTTGTCGAGCAGACCGCCGCCGCCAGCCAGACCGCGTTTGAAAACCTGACCGATGACGAGGTCAGCAACGCCAGCGGCTCTATGGATATTACGGTCAACGGCGAGACGCTGACCGTAGATATGGATAGCGTCAATAGTCTGTCCGATCTGGCGAATGCGATTAATCGCAGCGATGACAATCCTGGCGTGACCGCTTCCTTGATGCGTTCCGAAGATGGGGCGGTCACCATGATGTTGAGCAGCGATGAAACCGGCGAAAAAAATGCCTTCACGCTGGATACCAGCAAAGTCAGCAATATGAGTGATGGCGCGCTGGACGAAACCACGTTGACAGAAGCGAAGGACGCCATCATCCGGATGGGCAATGAGAACGGTCCGGCGATGCGCAGCAGTACCAATAAATTTAGCAACGTGATTGATGGTGTGACGCTGGAAGTCAGCGCCGCGCAGAAAAAAGGCGATACGCCACTCCAGTTACGTGTTGGTACTGACCAGTCCGCAACTCAGGATCAATTACAACAGTTTGTCGATGCTTATAACGCGCTACGCGGCCAGTTGGATGACCTGACCAAAAGTGGTTCCGATGGCAGTGGGCGTGGCGCATTTGCCGGTGACTCAGGGATTAATGCTTTAACCCAGCAACTGAACTCGATGTTGCGTACCGATGTTGATGGCAACCGGATCGCTGACTTCGGTATTACGGCGGATAAGGACGGCAAACTCACCCTCGATAGCGAGAAGCTCAATGACGCGCTGGATCAGAATCCCGAAGGGCTCAGCACGCTGTTTAACGGGAACGGCGGCTTGCTGAAACAAATGGATAAGTCGCTGGATGGTTACCTCAGCAGCGCCAATGGCATGTTGAAAATACGCCAAGACACCCTTGATCGCAAAGATACGCAGTTAAGTGATAAAGCCGATCAGATTCAGGCTCGTTATGACTCATCGTATCAACGCTACCTGAAACAGTTCACGCAACTGCAATCGGTAATGACGCAAATGAATAACACCATGAGCATGTTTGGAATCAGCTAGCAGGAACTCACATTATGTATAGCAACTCTCCCCATGGGTACGGCAGTACTCAAAATAATTATCAACAGTATCAGGATACCGATCTGGCGATTCAAACTGCTGCCGCGACGCCGCATCAATTGGTGTTGATGCTGTTTAACGGATTGATGGATGAGTTAGTGCGAGCGCGCAGCCATATTGCGGCGAAACGCTTCGAAAAGAAGGTTACCAGCATTAATAAATGCATCGATATTCTCAACGCGCTGACCAGCGCGCTGGACTATGAGCGCGGCGGCGATTTATCGCTGCAATTAGCTGGGTTGTATGACTACTGCGTCTATCGCCTGTATGACGCCAGCGACAAACTCTCGGTTGAGTTGTTGGATGAGGTGGCGGTGATCCTCGGCAATATCCGTGGGGGCTGGGAAGGTATGGGGACTCAACATGGATGATATGGCGTTGATCCATGCTTTGGCCGGGCAACTGACCCGCGCCGCGCAGGAGAATGACTGGAACCAGCTACGCAAGGTTGATCGTGCGGTTGCTCAACTGCTCAGTGCTTTAACGCTCAGTGAGGTGACGGCGGAAAAACGCGCTGCGCTGGACCAGTTACGCCAGGTTCACCAATCGGTGTATGCGGTGTGTAAACAGCGCAGCGAAGCGTTGAAGCAGAAGATGCAGCAGCATCAGCGTCAGCGTAGCGGCCTGCAAGCGTATGCCTTGTTTTCCTTGCAAGAGGATGTGTAAGTGCTAGCGCCGTCCCCCATTTCTGTTATGCCAAACTCGCCGGAAGTGTTAGCGAAAAGCCCGGCGCTACCCGCAGAGCAACCGATTACTGTCGGCGTGTTGCCATTTATTCTCGCCGACCTCGTGCCATCTCCTGGGCAAGCGCGCCCGATGTCTGACGAGACGGTGAGCGATCCCCGGCAGGAAAAAACTGACGAGGGCAATGACGCCGATTTATTGCAACTGCTCAATTTGCTGCTTCCGCAACCACCGGAGCCGCCGAATGTAATGCCAGCCGATGGCGCGAAAGGCGCAGCGCCCGGTTTGGTAGCTAGCGCGACGGCGAGTGCCACTAATCGGGTGTTACTGGACAACCGCCTGCAGCCTATGGCGGGTATGCCTTTGCCGGAAGCGGTAAAGGTTGCGAATGTGCCCTTAAACGGGCGTCCTACCGCCGAGATACCGATGCCACAGCCTGATAAGTTGGTGCGAGCGTGGGAAGCCGTATCTGTTGCGCCAGGGTTGGAGACTCCAACCTTAGCGCCGGTAAGTTTAAGCAGTGCTTCCGCTACCGAGCTCAGCGCGAAGTCGGCGAAGAGCGTTGATCACACCCTCACACAACCGATGCCGTTAGCGTTCGATACCACTAATGATGTTGATCTACAGAGAGAAAAATTGCGTCAGGTATTGGGGGAGCGTTTACAACTTCAGATCGACCAGCGTACACAGCACGCCACCATCCGGCTTGATCCGCCCGATTTAGGGAAAATTGATATTTCGCTGCATTTCGATGCCAATAAGTTACAAGTGCAAATTCAGGCGGGACAACCCGATGTGGTCCGCGCATTGCAGCAGGCGAGTCAGGAGTTGCGGCAAGCGTTGACAGAACAAAACACCTTACAGGTACAGGTCAATATCTCCTCGCAGCAGCAAGGAACCGGGCAACAATCTCACGAGTCCGCCCGCCAACCGATACCTGTTTTAGCTGCCGGTGTTGCCGCGCCAACCGAAGAAGAACCGCGCGATACGCCGTCTCACCTCGACCATTCCATTTTGACTACGGTGTAACTGAATGACGATTAAAACCTTTTTTATGGCGCTGGTGCTGGTATTACTCGCCGCAGTGGTAACTGCCGCGCTGGTCATTTTTGGCGGTGCCTGGGTTAACGGGGGCGCCACGTCATCAGGGGCAAAATCTGTCTTTTCACTGCTTGGTAGCGAGAAGAAAACCGATCCGCAATTTGTCGAAATCAAAAATATGGTGATTACGCTGAAAAACGACAATGGCCGTGAGCGGTATTTGTTGTTGGAACTGACGCTGGATGCCGAGGATAAAGAGCAGATGAAGCGGGTGGAAAACTATATACCGGTGATCCGCAGCGTTACGGTGGATGCGCTGTCGGCGATGACCTACAGCGAGGTTCGGCACCAATCGGTTGCCGAATTGCGCGCGCTATTAATGCAAAATTACCAAGCCGCTTTCGCTCGCAATAATATTAAACCGCCGTTTGAAAAAGTGTTGATCAGCAAAATGGTGTTTCAGTAATCCGCCATGAGTGAGTTTATTAGCAGCGACGCCTTAACACCGGCTCAGGAGCGTCAGTACGTGACGGATTGGCTCCCGTTGGTGAAACGGGTGGTGAAACAACTGGCGCCGCAGGCTGACAGCGTCATCGATCGTGACGATATGGAGCAAATCGCGTTAATGGGCCTATTGGAGGCGCTGCGCCGTTATGGGCAGCCGGATGAGATGTTCGCTGGTTATGCGGTACAACGTATCCGTGGCGCGGTATTGGATGAATTGCGCCTACATGACTGGCGTCCGCGTCGTTTGCGCCAGAAGACGCACAAAATTAACGATGCGCTACGCGAGCTTAGTCGTCAGTTAGGACGCGAGCCGCGCGATGATGAAATTCGCCAGCATCTGGATCTGACGATCGAGGAATATCAGGAATATCTTCAACTGGAGAGCGCCAGCGCGATGGAGAGCCTTGATAACTTGATTGCCGCCAGTGAGTTTTCGCCCGGCGCGCTACAAAGTCGTCCACTGGAAGATGAAATCGAAATCGGTCGTACCCTGACCTATGCCTTAAACCAACTTGATCATCGTGAGCAGATTATTTTGTCGCTCTATTACCAGCAAGAACTGAGTTTAAAAGAGATCGCGTTAGTCCTTGATCTGACGGAGGCGCGCGTTTGTCAGCTCAATAAGAAAATCAGCGAAAAAATTCGCCGTAGTTTTGTTAATTGATAGTTAAACGGAAACAGTATGCAGAAATTACTCGGGCTGATCATTGTGCTATTTAGCGTGATCGGCGGTTATTTGATGTCGGGCGGGCTCATTGCCTCTTTTTGGCAGCCAGGGGAAATCCTGATTATTCTTGGCGCTGGCGCCGGCGCGATGGTGATTGCGAACCCCAAACATGTCTTAAGCGAAATGCTACAGCAAGTGAAAGGGGCAATGCACAAAAATGAATATACCGTAGAGTTTCAGCAGCAGTTGCTGATGTTGTTATATGAGTTGCTCGAACTGGTGCAGGACGGTGGGCTGAAAGTACTGGATGAGCATATTGAAGTGCCGGAAAACAGCGTACTGTTTCAGAAGTACCCGCTGATTTTGCGCGATAAATATCTGATTACTTTCATTGCCGATAACTTCCGTCTCATGGCCATGGGTAAGATTAATGAGCACGAACTGGAGGGGATCCTTGAGCAGGAGCTTGAGGCGGTAGAAGAGGAGTTATTGGTGCCGTCGCGCTCGCTGCAACGTACCGCTGAGGCGATGCCCGGCTTTGGGATTTGTGCGGCAGTGCTGGGGATCATTATTACCATGCAATCGATCGATGGCTCGATTGCGATCATCGGTTTAAAGGTGGCGGCGGCGCTCATCGGTACTTTCCTCGGCGTCTTTTTCTGTTACTGCCTGATGGACCCACTGGCAAATGCGATGGAGCAACGTAGTAAGAGCCGGATGTCAGTGCTGGAGTGCGTGCGCATGGTATTAGTCAATCATGTGGCGGGTAAACCTACCTTACTGGCGGTGGATTCCGGGCGCAAAATGCTGCCGTTACAAAATAAACCGACCTTCGCTACCCTGGATGGTTGGGTTAACCAAATGACGGAAAACCAATCATGAGGCCTGGCAAGAAAGGCGCACATACCACCATTATCAAAAGAGGAGGGCGCAAGGGACATAGCGGCGTACATGGCGGTGCCTGGAAAGTGGCGTTTGCCGACTTTACCTTGGCGATGATGGCGTTATTTATGGTGTTGTGGATTGTAGGCTCGGTGACGCCGGAGGAGCGGCGGGAGATTGTCGCTAACATCAATAATCAGTCATTTTTTGAAAGCACGGTGTTTAATCCGATCAATAGTGATAGTACCAGCGGCGGCGGTAAGCTGATTGGCGCCAGTCGCCCGGAACAGGATCCGTCGGCCGACTCGCACCCGGCGCAACAAGACGCGCAGCCTGCTGCCAACGATGCGGTTAAAGATGCAGTAGCTAAGGGCGAATCGTTAGATGGCGCGTTGTCCCGTTCACGCGACGAGATGCAGGAACTTAGCGGCCTGGTGATGGATATTACCAAGAATAATAACGCCCAGGCGAACCTCAAAATTGAAGTGATCCCGCAAGGGTTACGCATCTTGCTGCAGGATGATCGGCAGCGCGCGATGTTCGAGCGTGGTAGCTCAACGTTAACGCCGTTCTTCAAAAAATTACTGCTGGAGTTGGCCCCGGTGTTTAACAAGCTGGATAATCAACTGATTATTACCGGCCATACCGATGCGGTGCGTTTCCGCGATCAGGAAAAATATAATAACTGGAACCTGGCGGGCGATCGCGCGTTGGTGGCACGCCGGGTACTGGAAAAGGGCGGCTTAAACCAGACACGCGTGATTCAGGTCAGCTCAATGGCGGACCGCATGTTATTAGCGCCGGATGCGCCAAAGAGCGCCACCAACCGACGCATTGAAATTACCGTATTAACCAAAGCCGCCGCCGATACGTTATTCCAGTTTTACGGCTATCATGGCGAAAAAGTGGTGAAACCGATTGCCGACCGGCTTGAGCCGCAATTTCCTGGTTCGACACCTGCCGATTAGCACCGATGCGTACCTTACATTGTCGCAAGCCTGATATGCAGCCGTAGAGCGATTAAGGTCACGTCATTCATTAGCACGTTTGCGCTTCGCTGATGAGCCAGGCAGATAAAGCCATCAGGGGCATTATTGCCCCTGACTATTCGCTCAAAACCGCATTATGGCGTGTCGGACGTGGGCACTACCTTAATATTCACCATCCCTATCCCCAGCTTACGCGGATCCTGACCGATAATATTATCGAGGTCGGAAAGCTGCGGCGCAGGTGGCGCAATAACCAGCGTATCGGCATTATCCGGATTGGTAAAATGCAGCGTAGTGGTACTGACCGCATCGCCCAACTCCAGCGTTTGCTGCTGATGCCCGACGCGTACCGGAATAGGACGATGCGCATTGGGACCAAATGCTTTTGCTGTAATCACCAGATCAAAGCGTTCAGGTAATGGTGCCGCATACTGAATATTCACTTCTGGCGCCAAATTGGCGTTCGACCAGCGCCCCCAATTTTCGGTACGTGAGATCCCGGTGAACTGTTTCACCGATTGTGGCGCGCCCGGCACGTTAAAAATAAAGCTATCGGCTTGATAACGAATGTCATTATCGAGGATTTTTAGCGTGTCGACATTTTGTTTAAAGCGTTCATCATCAAGCGGGACTGGTTTAAACGCGACCTTACCTTTGTATTGCTGATCGCTAATATGCATGACCGTCGGCTCCCCGCCCAACTGCCCCTGCGACACACACCAGTCAGCGGAGGTGGAGAGCGCTGGCGCCCACAGCCGCGCCATCTTGTAGCAGCGGTCGATCCAGAGAAACTTATCGTCGGCGGCAAAAGTGGCTAACAAAAAGCGCAACGGCGCGGAGTACTCGCCTTCCGGTAACGGCTCCACTTTATTATCGGAAACACGGATCAGCAGCGGCAATTTGAAATGGGTGCCGGAGAAGCTAAAGGTGCCTTTTTGTTGGTCAATGGTGTAATTTTTAATGGTTTTTGGGAAGTTCCATAGCCGAATTACATTCGGCTTCCACTGGTTTATCTTCTCTTTGAGGTTCAGAAACACCGAGGAAAGCGACTGGCTGGACAAGCTACTGCGTCCAAGGCCGATATAGTTGTCGCCACCGAGTAGATCTAATACCGTCGCGCCGTTATCCAGCGAGCTCCGTTTTACATCAATACGCTCCTGTTGCGGTTTATCGCCGCGAATAATCAGGAACAAGTTCTCACGTTGCTGCTGGTTAAGGTATTTCCAGGCGGTGTTATTCATCGCCAGGTGATCCGACGACAGAACGATGATGGTGTTTTTAAAATAAGGTGAAGCCATGATGCGATTAATCAATTTGGCAACATGCTCTTGGCTACAGGCCACCGCGCTAAAAGACTGGTTGGGCGCGCCATCATAACTATAACTTTTGTGTTCACACGTGCGTGAAATAAAGCCATCAGGATGGTGGGTATCTACCGTCAGCGTAAACAGCGCGAAACGCTTGTTCTGTTTCGATAACTCAACGTATTTCTGCCACACCTCATCCATCACTGTATCATCGTAGTAACCCCAGTTGTTACGGTACTCTGGGTCATCCACCAACCCTTTCAGTTCTTGAGAACCATACAGATGCTCGAAGCCGTGCGAGCGCAGGAAAATATCTTTCCCGGCGAAGCGGAGATCGGCACCCTGCATAAAGTAGTTATCGTAACCGGAGTTTTTCAGAATATCGCCCAGACAGATATTCTGCGGGAAGAAACTGGATACCGAGGCGGAGGCGTTGCCTTCGAACGGCGCAAACAGAGGGATACCGCACTGCGAGGCGACCATCCCGGCAATGGTGTAATCGGTGCCGGGCAATTGTTCGGTATGGCTAAAATCGATCGCCTTCTCATTTTTGATTTCGCTGAGTTCCGGCGCCAGGCCCGGAAACGCTTTTTCATTAAAGTAGGTACGTTCCAGACTCTCGCCGTAAATGTACACCAGGTTCATTTTCGGATGCGCGATGGTGGGATGTGGCACTTTGTAGTGCGCATCAAAATCGGTTTCCCCGCTACTGGTCTGCGAGATCACCAAATCGCTAACTTGCTGGAAAGCTGGGGTGGTTTTAATCGATAGCAGCGCGAGGATTAGCGCCAGCAGGCTATAGCCAAAATGGTGGGGACGCTGCTTGCGCAGCCGCAACACCCACGACAGCAGTGCAAAAATAACCACCAATGCCACAATCAGGCCAATGCCGGGCAGTATATATTTGCCGATCCCGGCGCCGGTTAGGCTGCTGGTCAGCGTGTAAAGAACGGAATCATTGATACCGTCCCCGGTAAAGTAGTTGCTGGCGTAAAGTGTGGCATTAAGAATGATAAACAGCCCTAGCACAACCAGAATGGAGATAAACCAAAAGAGATTACGCCCGGCTTTTAATGCATAAATCGCAACGGATGCGAGAAATAAAATTACGGAAAGTAGTTCTGACAACGTCGATTCCTCTGTTTGATATGGGCGCTCTCCATTGCGCACTGGCGTTTTTTTTTCAGTAAATTGAGGTAACTTTGCAATTTATCGTGGCTGTCATATCGCTGCAACATGTCATATCGGAAATGTGGAGTCGAGCAGGGTTAGTTTAACTTTTGTTTAAGTTTGGTTTGGTAATGGCAAATTGCCGCTGAGGGCGGCGTTCAGCCGGGCGAAGAAGGTGGGGAAGCTTGATACGCGGCGGTTAGTGGCGAGAAAGTCCTTGATGCCAGACTTCATCCATTGCGCGTTCCAGTTGTTTAAAGACGGCATAGCGCGCGTCATGAAACGCGTGACGCTGCGCATCCGGCATCAGGACACCGGGCGTGATTTGTACCGCTTGCGCCGCGCCATCCGCCAGATGTTGATAGATGCCAACGCCAACCCCGGCGCAAATCGCCGCGCCAAGTGCGCCGGTCTCTTTGCATTCAGCGACGCGAATTGGGATCCCTAACACATCGGCGAACATTTGCGGCCAAACGCTGCTTTGTGTGGCGCCGCCGGACAGTGTCGCCTGTTCGAACGCTACTCCGGCGGCCCGTAACCTGTCGATATGCGCGCGGTGGGCGAACGTTACGCCTTCAAACAGCGCGAATAACATATCTGCCCGGGTATGCCAGCCGCCGAGCCCATAAAAACCGGCTTTCGCCGGGCCCTCTTTGCGACCGGCATACAGATAAGGGTGATAAATCGGCAACTGATCATTGAGCCTGACCTGTGCGACCATTTCGCTGCTGCGCGCCGCGCCTTGGCCGGCACGCCCATCGTCGAACTCCCGCACAAACCAATCAAGGTTCGCCGCCGAGGTGGCGCTGGCCTCAATCGCCATATAGCGATCGCGTTCAATAATGGAATTCATAAAAATGGGGCGTAGATAGTCGGGCTTATCCACCACCACCTGATTAATACTCCAGGTGCCCGCCACGATCGAAGCTTCGCCGCTGCGCACCACGCCAGAACCGACTGCGCTGGCGACCACGTCGAAAATACCGGCCACCACCGGAATTCCCGCCGGTAACCCGGTTAAACGGGCGGCATCAGCGCTAACATAACCTGCTACCGCGCAGGATTCGCGTAAGCGTGGCAGCAGGGGGAGAGCATCGACAATATCGTACAGCGCCAGTAATTCGTCATCGTAGTTTCGGCTGGCGTAATAAATCAGCCCGGCGCCTGCCGCATCGGAAAAGTCACCCGAGAGTGAACCGCAGAGAAAATGGTTAATCACATCTTTGGCGCACAATACATGCCCTATCTGCCGATAGCGCGCGGCATCATGGCGCTTTAGCCAACTGAGCAGCAGTGGTGTGGCGGCGGCCCAGGGCTTTTGCAGCGATCGTTGGTAAATTAAGCCATCAATGCCGTGTTGTTCCAACTCCTGCACCCGTTCAATGGCGCGGTTATCGATCGATTGAATGCCTAATAGCGGCTGACGTTTTTTATCCAATGCATACAGGCCATTGCCATGCCCGGCGGCACCGACGGCAACCACACGTTTGGCGGCGTCGCCAGCCCGTGCCAGGCAAGCGCTCACCGCCCGTTGCACGCCTTGATAAATGGCTTCTGGCGGCCGTTCGGCATAACCCGGTTGCGGTTGTTGCGTTTCACCAGCGCATTCCGCGACCGAAAGCACGCTACCCTCGGTATCAAACAGCACCGCTTTGATCATGGTGTTACCGGCATCGATACCCAGTAAGCATTCGCTCATTGTGCCGCTCCGCGCTGTGATGTTGACAGGGAACCATTACGCTTGATGGTAAATTTCCAACGCCTCTTCACCACTGGCGCCGTGATGGATAATGGCCATCAGAGAGTTAACCACCTGTGACGGATTATCGTGTTGATAGACATTGCGCCCATAGACCATGCCCGATGCGCCCTGAGCCATTAATGCTGCGCTTTTGGTTAATACGCCACTCAGTTCGCCTTTCCCGCCGCCGCGTACCAACGTTGGGCAACGGGCGGCCTCCACCACCCGATGGAAATCCTCCACGTTCTCGGTCGGATCGGCTTTGATAATATCGGCGCCCAGCTCACGCGCCAGTCGCACCAGCGGCACCATTTTGGTGACATCGCCCAGCGAGCCATATGCCGCGCCCTGACCGGCGGGCGCCATCACCAGCGGTTCAATCATCAGCGGCATGGCATAGCGGTCACAGGCGTGGCGCAGGCGACCAATATTCTCGACGCACTGGCGGAAAATACCGGGTTCATCGGGGATCAGATAGAGATTGACCACCACCGCTGCGGCGTCCATCTGTAGCGCCGCCAGAATTGGCGCGTCGGGGTTATGCAACACCGCCCACATTTCACGGTGGCGCGCGGCGTTGTAGGCGTTGCCGACATCGGTGCGCATGACTAACGCCGGTTTCGGCTGCGGCTGGCATTGCAATAAATCCGCCTGACCGTAATTAACCTGTATGGCATCGGGCTGCGCGGCAATCAGGTTTTGCATTACCGTTTCAATATCTTCCAGACCAATCAAAAAATCCGGCTCGTTGGCGATACCATGATCAATGGCGACATCGAGGCATTTACCTTGGTTAAACAGACGATTAAGGCGAACTTTATGCGTTACCGACATGGGGATCTTCCTGTGATGATGAAACGGGATAGAGCCCGGTCAGCCCATGCAGGCTGGCGAGGCGCGAAAAGGTTCGTTTAAGTTGTTGTTGATACTGCGCATCATGCCAGCCTTGCTCCTTCGCCAGCAGCGCGCCGATCTCTTCAATGAGCGGCGCGGTAAGCTGCCCGCTAATCGCAAGGTTAGTACGACGGATCAACAGATCTTCCAGCATGACCACCTGCTCTTGTTGAATGAGCCAGCGTAATTCATTGTCACTGTAACCAGCGTGATGACGTAGCGGCGTATCACCCGCTTCGGCCAGCAGGCGCATGATCGGCTGGGCGCGGGTACCATAGCGCAGCAGCAATTGTTCGACGCGCTCGGTCGTGAGGTGATACTTTTCGCTGCATTCGTGTAGCCAACCCGCTCGCCGATCCGGGCTGGGGAAATTGCGTCCGCCGCCAATGGCGAGGGTTTCTGTACTGACCCGCCGTTTTTCGCCCAGTAAGTTAAGCACGCGGTTGGCCGCCTGTTCGCCAAACTTGCGAAAAGTGGTCCACTTTCCCCCCACCAGACATAGCGTGGTGTAGGCCTGTTTATCGTTCGGCGGAATCAGCACCAGCGAATGGTTACGCGAAATGCGCCCATTCACCGCCGCCTCGCTGGCGGGCAGAGGACGAACGCCGGAGAAGGTGTACAACACATCCTGTTCGCTAATGGCAATGTGGGGAAAGACAAACTTTAGCGAGTCAAGGATATAGCGCTGTTCTTCGGCATCGCAGGCGGTGTCATCCGGGTTATCGATACGAATATCGGTTGAGCCAACCAGCACGTGACCAAACCACGGGAACAGAATACAAACGCGCCCCTCTTGGTTTTCGTAGTAAACCATTTCGCCGCGCAGTGCAGCGAGTAATGGCGGGCTACGCACAATCAGGTGTGATCCCTTGGTGCCGCTAATCAGTTTTTTCGAGGGAGAGGCCGGAGCCAAGTGTGTGTTTAAGCGGTCAATCCAGGCGCCGGTGGCGTTGACAATGACGTGTGGCGTTAACGTGTAAGTGCTCTCGGTGAGGTTATCGCGCAGCGTCACACGTTCGCCATCGCTCTCGATAAGGCTGACATAGTTTAGCGCCAGCGCTTCGCTGTTAGCGCGTTCTGTATCATCAATAAGCTCAACACCCAGCCGCTCAGGGGCGGAAATCCACGCGTCATAATAGGTTGCGCTGAACTTTACCCAATCGGCAAAGTCGGGCCAGCGCGCGCGCGTTTGCGGCTGATTATTTAACTGATGATGGGGCAACTTGCCGTAACGGCGGGTATACAGATCGTAAAGTGACAGGCCGGTTTTAATCAGCAGCGCGCCACGGCGGGTCGGCTTCTCGTTCAGACGAAAAAAGCGTTTTGTGGCGTTGATTAAGCCGCCATTCCAGCTATCAATCGGCACCGTAGTGCGTAGCGGCGCGACATAGTGTGGTGCATTATTGAGCAACCGGTCTCGTTCCTGCACCGATTCTTTAACCAACGAGAACTCACCGCTTTCCAGATAACGCAAGCCGCCGTGGATCATGCGTGAGAGTGCGCCGCTGGCGGCCTGGCACCAATCACCCTGTTCAACAATAATCGCTGGAATCCCTTGTAACGCCAGTTCTCTAAACGTGCTGATGCCATTAATACCACCGCCGACAATTAATACCGGCGTAAGGTTACGTTGACGCAGGGCGGCTAAACGCTCCTGCCGTGTACGTAGCCCGGCTCTCCCGGTTTTTTGCATCCGATTCTCCTCTACTGACGGCGCCGCTTCATTTTATTGTCATGGTTTATCGTGATAATTAAAGACCTTTAGCACCACGATTAAGCGGCGAGTTTCACAGAACTGATAAATTTTGGGCTAAAGGGATAAATGTTTTGGCATTTTTAGAGTAAAAAACGTACTAACGCGCTGATTTTTTAGGTCGAACCGTTGGGATGTTAGAAATGATAGTAAAGATTATCTAATTATTGATGGTTTTTTTGACTTGATTTATCTACGCGCGTAGATACAATGAAAGGGTAGTGAAATTCACGGTGCGCGATGTTTTATCTGCTCAGTGATGGTCTAATTTGTTTCACCTTATTGATAAGCGACTGGCTAGTAAAGCCAGCGAGCGGTGAAACAAAAAACAAGATCCTGACACCAGGGAATCCTTTACTGACCTTTCATCATAGTTAGCAAACAGAGCGTCTCACCGGGGAGTTTCTCTTGGTTTTGAGGGATTCGACCCCAGGGAAGGGCGTTTATAAAATCTCCAAACATCAGGGAATTATTTCATGACTGCACACCACTCTTTGGGGCAGGAAGGTTCATCGGCGGCAGGCTCTGCCGCCGATGAACGTTTATCTACTCAGGAAGGTCGTAAAGACTTTTGGCGCGCCACCGTATCCTGTTGGTTAGGGACTGCGATGGAGTATGCCGACTTTGCGTTATACGGGCTTGCCGCCGGGATTATTTTTGGCGACGTGTTCTTTCCTGAAGCCACGCCCGCTATGGCGCTGCTTTCCAGCTTCGCAACTTGGTCGGTGGGGTTTATCGCACGTCCTATCGGCGCGCTGTTCTTTGGTTGGCTCGGTGACCGCAAAGGTCGCAAAGTGGTGATGGTGACCACCATTATCCTGATGGGCGCTTCCACCACCTTTATCGGTCTTATCCCCTCTTATGCTTCTATTGGCCTGTGGGCACCTGCCTGTTTGGTCTTATTGCGCTTTACCCAAGGGTTTGGCGCCGGGGCTGAGCTTTCCGGCGGGACCGTGATGTTGGGTGAGTATGCGCCGGTAAAACGTCGTGGTCTGGTCTCCTCGGTGATTGCCCTCGGGTCGAACAGCGGCACACTGTTGGCCTCGATAGTGTGGCTGGCGGTGGTGCAGATGGATCAGCAAACTCTGCTGGAATGGGGCTGGCGCATACCGTTTCTTTGTAGTTCATTAATTGCATTGACTGCACTGTGGATCCGTCGCCATCTGCGTGAAACCCCGGTTTTTGAACGCCAGAAGGCGGCACTACAGGCGGAGCGCTCTGCTGCCGTGGAGCCTGCCCAGGCCGTGGATACGCGGAGCTTCTGGCAGCGCAGCAAAGCGTTCTGGATTATGGTGGGGTTGCGTATTGGCGAAAATGGCCCCTCCTACCTGGCACAGGGCTTTATTGTCGGTTATGTCGCGAAAGTATTAATGGTGGATAAATCCGTGCCCACCACCGCAGTGTTCATCGCGTCCGTCTTAGGTTTCCTGATTATTCCGCTGGCCGGTTGGTTGTCTGACCGTTTTGGTCGGCGCATCACTTATCGTTGGTTCTGCCTGTTGTTGATTATTTATGCCTGGCCGGCCTTTTCATTGCTGGATAGCCGCGAGCCGATGATTGTCATTCCGACAATGGTGGTGGGGATGGCGCTGGCGTCGCTGGGTATTTTCGGCGTGCAGGCCGCCTGGGGCGTTGAGTTATTTGGTGTGAAGCATCGTTATACTAAAATGGCGGTGGCAAAAGAGCTTGGCTCAATTCTTTCCGGCGGCACCGCACCGTTAGTTGCGGCGGCCATGTTGTCGTTTACCGGGCATTGGTGGCCGATTGCTATCTACTTCTCGGCAATGGCGGCGATTGGTTTCTTCACCACCTTTGTGGCGCCGGAAACCCGCGGGCGTGACCTTAACCTTCCCGAGGATGCCGTGTAAGGCAAGTCGGAGGTAAGCAACGCTGCGACCAAATCATATGGCTGGCCGGACGATGTCCGTCCAGCGTTTTCGTATTGTGAGATCAGGCAGGAATTAGTTTGGCAAAACAGCATTCCGGGCGTGTAACGCGTTCCGATGTGGCAAAAGCCGCCGGAACTTCCGTGGCGGTGGTGAGTTATGTGATCAATAACGGGCCGCGTCCAGTGGCGGAAGCCACGCGGCAACGCGTTCTGGCGGCCATTCAACAAACCGGCTATCGGCCAAATGGCGTCGCTCGCGCGCTGGCTTCCGGCACCACGAAAACGTATGGCTTAGTGGTGCCCAATATTGGTAATCCCTTTGTCGCCTCAATGGCGCATGTGCTATTGCAAGAGTCATTAAAAAACGGCCATGTCATGCTGCTGGGTGACTCGGGGGATGATCGCCAGCGTGAGCTGGAATTGATTCATAGCTTACTCAACCGGCAGGTTGACGGTCTGTTTTACAACAGCGTTGACCGGCATCCCTATATTGATGTCCTGAAAGCCAGCGGAACGCCGTTTATCATGTTGGATAGGGTCGCCCCGGAGCAGCAAGTGAGTATGCTGCGCGTCGATGAACGCGCCGCCGCACGGCAAGTTACCGCACATCTACTCAGTCATGGTTATCAGACGGTGGGCATGATCAGCGGGCCGGTGCAGATGTTAAATGCGCAAGACCGTATCAACGGCTGGCGCGATGCAATGGCGGAGTATGGTTTGCCGGTGCGTGAAGAGTGGATCTTCCCGGCCAGCTACACGCGTGACGGCGGTTATGAAGCAACGCAGCGTATGTTGCAACAAGACAGCGTACCGCGTGCGTTGTTTACCAGTAATGAGGCGCAGGCCATCGGCTGCATTCGCGCACTCTCGGAACATCATCTTGCAGTGCCAGAGGATATAGCGCTGGTCTGCTTTAACGGAACGGATCAGTCAGCGTACCATGTACCGGCGTTGACGACCGTGCGCCAACCGATACGGGAAATGGCGCAGGCGGCCATTGAAATGCTAAAGGCATGGAATGGCGAAGTCATGCTGCGTGAGTTTGCTCACCAGTTGGAAATTGGCGAATCCTGCGGCTGCAAGCTGAACCGACCGGACGCCGCTGAATTATAAAGCTAATAACAATGAAACGACTGATTATTGATTGCGACCCGGGGAATGGTATTGCAGGCGCTAATGTGGATGACGGCCTCGCGCTAGCGATAGCCTTAGCGTCACCTGACATTTCGCTGGAACTGATCACGATTGTTGCCGGTAATACGCCGAGCGAGGTTGGGTTTCGCGTCGCGCAGGATTTGATCGATCGCCTGGGGCTGGCGATCCCGGTACTGCAAGGTGCTAAACAGGCGTTACGGGAAGCGCCGGAACCGTGGCGGCAGGCGCTGGACCAGCGGGTTTACGATGTCGAATTAGCGGAACTATGGCGCGGTGTGCGGCAACCGGTCGCGTCATCTGCGCCAGCGCAAGATGCGGTGGACGCCATGGGCCAACTGATTTGCGATAATCCTGGTGAAATAACCTTAGTCGCCATTGGCCCGTTAACCAATGTGGCGCTGGCAATGCAACGCTATCCTAAGCTGGCAGAGTCGGTGGCGGAAATCGCCATTATGGGCGGCGTGTTCGCGCTGGATGATTATATTAAAGACACCAATTTCGGGCTCGATCCTGAAGCGGCACATCAGGTGTTAAATAGCGGAGCAGCTATCACGCTGGTGCCGATGGACGTGACCACGCAGACGTTGATGACTCACCGGGATCTCGAAAGGATTGCGCGTATTGATAAACCGTTGGCGCGTTTCGTGACCGAAACCTTCCGACCGTGGATCGATTATTCGATCAAAACACGCCATCTACCGGGATGCTGGATCCACGATGCGTTGGTGGTGGCATGGCTCTTGAACCAGCGCGTCGCAACCGCGATGGACTATTTTGTTGATGTGGAACTGCGCGATGGCGCCACGCGCGGTAAATCCTGGCGTTATCGTCAGCCTTTACGCGTCGATGTCGGGATCCCCGCGCAGGTTGGTGGCTTGGTACATGTTTTACAACAGGTTGATAATCAACAATTGTTAGCGATGATTGAGCAGACGCTGGCGAATTAAAAAATTTTTTCTTTCGGCGGGAATAAACTTCCCGCTGCTTCGTCTTATATGTTCATTGTAAGCAGGATGAGCAAAATATGACGACCTCTTCTCTTTCTACCGGCCAAAAAATTGCGCGTCTTGCGCTGGTCGGCGCGATTCCCCTTGCGCTGGTGCTGTTATTGCTGTGGGCGGGCGGTTGGCTAACGCCACAACGCCTTTCGGCAAATAACCTGGTGGCGGTGTTGCAACAGTCCGGTGGGGAGCATCCGGGCTATCGGCGTAACCATGCCAAAGGGGTATGCGTTATTGGCAATTTCATCTCTAATGGCAACGCCAGCGCCATTTCCCGTGCGGCACTGTTCGCCCCTGGCACTACGCCGGTCATCGGGCGTTTTGCCATCGCAGGCGGCAACCCGAATGCGCCGGATTATGCGGTACCGGTTCGGAGTATGGCGTTAGCGTTTCGCCTGGCGGATGGCGAACAGTGGCGCACCGGTATGAATGCGTTGCCTTTCTTCCCGGTTGCCACCGTGGACGGGTTTTACGATCAACAGGTTGCGTCGATGCCAGACCCGGCGACCGGTAAACCGAACCCGGAAAAAATGAAGGCATTCGTCACTAAACACCCGGAAGCGAAAGCGTTTATGGCATGGGTGAAGCAGTATGTTCCTTCTTCCAGTTGGGCCAACGACCGTTTCAATAGCCTCAATGCCTTCCGTTTTATTGATAAAGCCGGCAATGCGCATTTGGTGCGTTGGAGCATGGTGCCGCAAACCGGCTATCAACCGATTAGCGCGCAAGATAAAAATGACAAAAATTTCCTGCAAGACGATCTTAAACAACGTCTGGCGCAAGGGCCGTTGAAATGGGATCTGGTGATTACCGTCGCGCAACCGGGCGATGTGAGTAACGATGCGTCAAAAGCCTGGCCGGTCGATCGCCAAACCATTAATGCCGGTACTTTGGTACTGGACCGTACCGTTCCGCAGCAGCAAGGGCCTTGTAATGATATCAATTACGACCCGCTGATTTTACCCAACGGTATCGCCGCGTCAGACGATCCGTTACTGAATGCGCGCTCGGCGGCTTACGCTAAATCGTATAATTTGCGGACGCATGAACAGGCAAAACAGTCGGGAGGTAGCTTATGAAACAAGTGGCGCATTTTCACCCGGCATTACGTTTTCTACACTGGTTAATGGCGGCGGCCATTTTAGCGATGCTGTTTATTGGCGTGGCAATGGTGTCCACGGTGTCGTCTCTGCATAGCCTGTTGGTCTCAATCCATAAGCCTCTCGGGCTGATGATTTTGGTGTTAGTGCTGGTGCGCTTGTGGCTGCGCTTCTATACCGTAACGCCGTCATTGCCACGGTCCATTCCCGGCTGGCAACGTGGTGTGGCGCACCTTTCACACTGGGCGTTGTATGCCATGATGTTGCTACAGCCGCTTATTGGCTGGGGAATGCTGTCAGCGGCGGGGTATCCTGTCACGCTTGGCGACGGCATTATTCTGCCGCCGATTTTACCGGTGAATAATGACTGGTATGCGACCCTGCGTCCGCTACATTCCCTGGTAGCGCTGCTGCTGTTCGCGACCGTGATGTTACATTTAGCGGCGGCGTTGCTGCATGCATTAGTGCTGCGCGATGGTGTATTTCACAGTATGGCGGGAACCCGTAGGCGGTGATGCATGGCCTTGTCAGAGTTGACGGATAGTGAAATTCGGGAAGTGATGCCGCATTTGCAGCGCTTTGCGCTGTGGCTAACGCGTAACGCACACAGTGCTGAAGATTTGGTACAAAGTTGCTTAACGAAAGCACTGACGCGTGAGCGGCAGAAAGAGGGTGAGCAGAGCCTGCGTGCCTGGCTGTTCACCATTCTCTATCGCCAGTTTATTGATGGTGAACGGCGGCGTAAGCGCTATTTGAATATTCTCTCTTTTTTTACCGGAGAGGAGGCGCTGGGGCAGTCGGCGGAGTCGCTGGCGATTGCAGACGATACCTTGGCGTTGTTTGCCACGTTGCCGACCGATTATCGCGCCCTATTATTGCTGGTTAGCGTTGAGGGGTTGAGTTATAAAGAGGCGGCCGAGACGCTGGATATTCCGCTTGGGACGGTGATGTCGCGCCTTTCGCGCGCGCGTAAGCTATTGCATGAGAAATTAGAAGGTAAGGTAACGCCGTTACCGCTGAGGAGACTGAAATGACTTTGCCACCTGATGAACACGATCTGCATGCCTGGATGGATGGTGAGGCGGATGAGGCGACGGCGAAGCGCGTGGAACGTTATCTGGCGGAAAACCCTGAGGCCGCCGGGCGCGTTGCCGGCTGGCGCCATGATGCGCAGTTGCTCCGTCAGGCGATGCACGCGCAAAAAGTCGCGTTAGATACGCCTGAACCGCAACACCTTCGCCGCCGGGTACGCCAACAACGACAGTGGAAACTGGCGACCGCCTGTGCGCTGGTCTTGTCGCTGAGTCTGGGCGGCTATACCGGTTGGCAATTGAAAGATTCACAAATGACCCAGCGCCATTTACCGATGGAAGACGCGGTGCAAGCCTATAAGCTGTTTGGCGATGAAACGTTAACGCCGTTGGATGTGGTGGCCAGCCAGCAGGCGGACCTGGCGCACTGGGTGGCCCGTTACTTTATCAACGGTAATCCGCCGCCCAACCTTGAACAATATGGTTTTCGCCTGCTTGGTGCCCGTTTAATGGCAACCGAGCAAGGCCCTGCCGCTCTGGTGATGTATCAAGATCCGCAAGGCACCCGCGTGGCCTGGTATATTCGTCCGCAGAGCCCGACCAAACTGCCGCATGGCCAGCGGCAGGCGGAGGACGTGATGGCGCAATACTGGAGCGATCAGCACTATAACTATGCGCTGGTGACGCCGATGAATACGCCGGATGTTGGCGGCGTGCGTAAAGCTGTTTCTCTGGCGACCAGTTAATATCACACATTCTGAAACGCCTGCTTACATCCCGATGCGAACCCTGACAATTGCGTATGCAGGTTGCTTTTCTAACATGCTATAAACAAATGGTTAACATTCTAAAAGCCACTGACGGGTCAGACTGCGCCATGCCAGCGTAATCTCCTGGTCCTCCGGGCATGCGCCATACCCGCGTCATGGTTATTCCTACAACAATCAATAACCCAAACCCATGAGTTTGGGGTGCTAAGACAGGATAAACCCTATGTTCAACTGGACTCCGACCCAGCGCAATGTGGCTTTTGCCAGTTTTGCTAGCTGGACGCTGGACGCGTTCGACTTTTTCATTCTGGTCTTCGTGTTAAGCGATCTCGCCGATAACTTCCACACCTCAATTTCTGACGTTTCTATTGCCATTATGCTGACGCTCGCGGTGCGCCCGGTCGGCGCGTTACTGTTTGGTCGGCTGGCGGAAAAGTATGGACGCCGCCCCATTCTGATGGTGAACATTGTACTGTTCTCGCTGTTTGAACTCCTGTCGGCATGGTCACCCACCTTTGCCGCTTTCCTCGCTTTCCGCGCCATCTACGGTATTGCAATGGGCGGTGTTTGGGGCGTTGCATCCTCACTCGCCATGGAAACCATTCCGGATCGTTCACGCGGACTGATGTCAGGCATCTTTCAGGCGGGCTATCCCTGCGGTTACCTGCTGGCCTCGATTATTTTCGGCCTGTTCTATAGCATGGTGGGCTGGCGCGGAATGTTCCTGATTGGCGCGTTACCCATTTTGCTGCTGCCGTTTGTCTGGTTCAAAGTCCCGGAATCGCCAGTTTGGCTGGCGGCGCGCGAGCGTAAAGAGAGCGTGGCATTGTTGCCGATTATCCGCACCCACTGGAAACTGTGCGTCTTTATGGTGTTGCTGATGGCCTGCTTCAATTTCTTCAGCCACGGCACGCAAGATCTCTATCCTACTTTCCTGAAAGTGCAGCACGGCTTTGACCCGCACACCGTCAGTATTATTGCGATTAGCTATAATATTGCGGCAATGCTGGGCGGGGTTTGCTTTGGTTTATTCTCAGAAAAAATTGGTCGTAAGCGGGCAATTATTATCGCCTCATTGCTGTCATTACCGGTACTGCCGCTGTGGGCCTTTTCAAGTGGTTCATGGGCGGTGGGGATTGGCGCCTTTCTGATGCAGTTTATGGTGCAGGGCGCGTGGGGCGTGGTACCGACCTATCTCACAGAGTTGGTGCCCGCTAACACGCGTGCGGTATTACCTGGTTTTGTTTACCAACTGGGTAACCTGCTTGCTTCGGTGAATGCGACCTTGCAGTCGAAAATTGCGGAAACACATGGCGGTAACTACGGGCTGGCGATGGCGATTGTCGCCGGGACAGTGGCGATACTGATTTGTGTGTTGGTGGCATTTGGTCGCGAAACGCGCGGGATTGAGATTTCCGGCTCCTAAACCGATAAACAGAGTCGGACGTTAACCACGTCCGACTCTCTCTGGCTTACGAACAGACGTCGACCCATTTAGCCGCGGTCAGTTCCGCCATGCGCTGCGGCGAAATACGCACCGCGCTGTGAATGGCGCCAGCCGCGGGAAGCACCTCGTCAAAATGCCGTAATGAAATATCGCAAAATACCGGCAAGGGATTTTCGAGCCCGAACGGACAAACGCCGCCAACCGGATGACCGGTCCAGTTCACCACTTCATCGGTGCTTAGCATCCGGGCTCTCGCGCCGAGGGCCTCTTTCAATTTTCGATTATCGAGGCGCGCGTCACCGCAGGTAACAATTAGGATGACCTGATCTTTCACTTTTAGCGACAGCGTCTTGGCGATTTGCCCCGGCTCAACGCAGTGAGCGCGCGCCGCTAAGGCCACGGTCGCCGTGCTTTCCGCCAGCTCAATCACTTCAATTTCAGGGGCGTGTTCGGCAAAAAATTGCTTTACTGACTCCAGACTCATACTTTTCTCCCTGGGCAACGAAGGCCATAAAGCTGCCACAATGAGGGGAGGCTGTAAACTGCTAGCGGGGGAAAATCATCTAACGATAAGCATTAATTTTTTACACCGGTTTCAGGGTGCAATTACCGCAGCGTTCAATGTCAGGCACGCGATAGCGCTGACAACAGCTACGACGTTGTAATTCGCCTTCGCGGAGGAGCATGGTGCGATAGAGGGGATTGTCTGAGCCATCCAACAACTGTGGAGCGAAAAGCAGTGCCTGTTCCAGCACGGCGAAGGTTTCTTCCCCCAGCAACGTTCTTATTTCACCGAGGAACCAGTGCATTAAATAGCCGGTATTATTCCAAATCAGTTTGCCGTTAATTGCGCCGTGTTGCTCAATCCCTTTTACCACCGGGATCAGATGCTGTTGTATCAGACGCTCCAAACGTTGGCGCGAAGTCAGGGAACGCGCGTCGCCATCTTCGTGAATATCAATCCAAAACTGTGCCGGGCGACCCGTCGAGTGGAATTGCACATGAATATGTTGCACAGAACAATCCAACACGCGAGGTTCAAGCAACATTGCCATCATCAACGGCGGCACGATCAGGCCGCAATACCATTGCGCCCATAGCGATTGTAGCGGTTTGGCCTCACGGGGATGTTGCGGATGATTACGATAGAGTTCATCGCCATAGCGCTCAACCAAAGACAGGAACATCTCTGGTCGTGACCATTCCGCCAACGTCATACTTTCTGCAGGTGCCGCTTCGCCGAGTTTAACCACATCAAGAAAATAAGCGCGGTGCTGTTGGTAAAGTGTGTGTAGCGCCGCACCCAGCGGCCGATTACCTTGTAAAAAGATCGGCGGCTGTGAGTGATACTTATCAATCTGACGTGTGCTGACTGCCATAGGGCACCCTACCAAGATTAAGAAAACAAATGATAATCGTTCTTGATTGTATCTGTCATGCGCGGTTCAGGCAAGGTGGCGGTGGTGCGATCGCCCGGTTACGGTTTTATCATCAGTTTTGCTTATGCTATTGCGTGCTCAGTTGATAAAAAAGTGCGGCTAGTCGGTGATTTTTCGCGTGGGGGAAATACGGTCGTTTCATTTTGGTTGCGCGCCAATGTGTTTATTTTTTTAAGCGTGGATCTAAATTAATTGAGAGAAGTTACTGGTTTTTTTACAAAGTATGGCGGAGGTGAAAGTATTCACCAGAAACAATAAGGATTTGCATTAAGTAAAATGATTAGCCCTGAAAAACTATCCATCCAAAATGGTAGGGCCAGTGATAATTAGATAACATCCGCCGGATGGGAAAGTTCGCTGTGAAGTAAATCCTCATAAGCCAGGATAGTATTTCTTCCGCGATTTTTCGCCAGATAAAGCGCACGGTCAGCATTGGCTAACGCCTGATCAAAATCATCTTCATATAATGCGGCAATCCCTGCGCTGACCGTAACATGCGTTGATACGCGCTCATTGAAACGATGAGGGATCTCTAAATCAAGAACGTACTGGCGGATACGCTCGGCTAGCTTCATGGCGATAGAGGCGTTAACGTTGGTTAGCAACACCAGAAACTCTTCGCCGCCGTAACGCGTCACAATATCGCGTGAACGCACGGCATCGCGGATGGCAACCGAAACCCGCGCCAAAGCCTGATCGCCCATCGCGTGGCCGTAGTTGTCGTTATAGGCTTTAAAATGGTCGATATCCAACAGCAAGACAAAATGGCTACCTGCATGGTTTTCCAGAATATTTTCCAGCCGGTTCTTTAGGCCGCGCCGGTTATAGAGGCCGGTTAACGGGTCGAGCATACTCAAATCGCTATAGGTCTCTTTTTCTTCATACAGTTGGCTAACCAGGCGACGGGTGAAACGGTCGCTACGCCGCCGCATCATGTGTTGCAGCGTGAAACCAATCAACGTCAGAGCAATGGTAGATAACAACACCAGTAGGTGTTCGCCATCATCCAACGCTAATACGGTGAGCGTCACCGGGGCGGTGTGTAGGCAGAATGCGACAAAGTAATCGCTCAATGTGAGGGCGCTGATAAAGAAAATGCTAATTAAACTGATTAATAAAAAACTGCCATCATAATAAAACACTAATGAGAAGCGCCAGGCGATCTGCCAAGCCCACAGCAACCCCATAATGAATGCGGTAACGGTTAATATTGGCAGCTCCACTTTGGGTTTTAAAAAATACCAGCTTAATAATATCAGGCTAAAAAAAGTAATCAGTAACGTAGGTATTGACCAGGAAAGTGAACTGGCTTTCCCAAGAGGTAACATAAAAAATAAGGATGTCGCGGTATTTAAAAACAAAAACAGCAGTAGCGCTAGTCGATATTTGCTGTGGAGCAACGCTTCGTAAGTTTGTAATTTCATTTTATGCGCTCATAACCGCCCTGAAATACCAAAGCACGTTTCCTGGGAAGGTTGGTAAACCTTCGCAAGGAAATTATTTATAAGTGTTATTGTTTGACTTTTCTGAATTGTGAACGCTGGCAATCTACCACTTTCAAACTGGCCTGTCATCCTCATGGGCGAAAGTTTCAGCGGTTTGATGCAAAGTGATAAAGATTATCATATGCTAGTGGTAATCATTATCGTTTGCTGTCATTAACCAGAGCATATCGCGGTGGTCAAGTGAGAAGGGGAGGGCTTATGTGGATAAAAAAGCTGGATAGCGCTTGGGGCGTTTTGTTGCCATGCGCGGTCATGCCGCTACTGATTCATATGGACTTTTCGTTCGCCTGGTGGCGCATTTTCATGACGGCCGCCTTAGTACTAACAACATTAATGCTGTTCCACCCTCGTTTACGCCACTATATGTTGTTGCCATCTTGTGTGGCGCTGGCGGGCGGATTGACATCGATTGTGGTGAATTTTAACGGCTTATGAAAGTGTAAACAGGAAGCGATATTTAAAGAGGCGTGAAGGCAAGGGACAACGTGGTGCGAAGAGAGGGACTTGAACCCTCACGTCCGTTAAGACACTAACACCTGAAGCTAGCGCGTCTACCAATTCCGCCACCTTCGCATCGCTGTTGTCATATTCATATCACCGCATTGGTGCGAAGAGAGGGACTTGAACCCTCACGTCCGTTAAGACACTAACACCTGAAGCTAGCGCGTCTACCAATTCCGCCACCTTCGCGCAGATGCCATGCGATATGAATTTCGTGGTTTTTGGTGCGAAGAGAGGGACTTGAACCCTCACGTCCGTTAAGACACTAACACCTGAAGCTAGCGCGTCTACCAATTCCGCCACCTTCGCTTACCGGCAATACCTTATGGGTATTGCAACCACGGAGGCGCATTCTGGAGATTTTTCCCTGGGACGTCAACAGATATTTCGCTAGCGGATAGCGATTGGCGTAAAAAGCAACGTTTCGCCGCGACGCGCGAAATCAGCGGGTTGCGCGCCGAACGACGCGCCTGGAATTTGCCGCGGCGATAGGGTTAACGGCGAGCTTTCGCACCACGTCCATAAATGGCACGGTAGACTTTAAACCGCCCGTTTTGCGCCAGCACTTCATGATTGCCGAAGGTGTCATCCAGCAGTTGTGGATAGGGCAGAAAAGCGTTGGCGACAATACGTAATTCACCGCCACTGTTCAGGTACTTCACCGCGCCGCGAATCAGTGACTGTGCCGCGTCGAGACTGGTTTGCAAACCATCGTGAAACGGTGGGTTGGAAATAATCATGTCATAACGGCCGCTCACCTCAGAGTAGACGTTACTGGCAAAGACGTCGCCTTCAAGCTGGTTGGCGGCCAGCGTCGCCTTACTGGCTGCCAGCGCGGCGGCGTTTACATCGGTCAGAAACAGGCGAACCTTCGGCGAGTGACGTGCCAATAACGTCGACAACACGCCAGCGCCGCAACCGATATCAAGAATTTTACCTTTAGTATGGGGGGTAAAGGTCGACAACAGTAAATTGCTGCCGGCATCCAGCCCATCGCGGCTGAAGACGCCGGGTAGGGTTTTAATCGTCACGCCATCAAGCAGATATTCGCCCCAAAAGCCCTCGGCATCGAAATCCGGGCGGGTATCTAGGCGACCGTGATATAAACCACAGCGGCGCGCGCTGTCGATTTTGGCAAGCGTGGCCTGTTTTTCCAACATCCCTTCCGCACTGCGTACGCCGCTACGGTTTTCGCCAATCACGAAAATATCGCACCCTTCCGGCAGTAGCGAAAGCAGGTTCTGTAGCTGAAATTGCGCTTCAGGTTTGTTCTTCGGCCAGTAATAGACCAGCGTATCGCAGTCGCGCACATCGTCAGCCGTTGCCACCAGGCCAAACTGCGCGTTTTCTCCCAGCGTGCGGCTTAAGGTTTGCCAGTGATGGTACTGTTGGGTATGAACGCGGGTTAATGTGGTATCCAACTGGGCGGGAAGATCGTCCTGTAAGTCACCAGCAAACAGCACGCGGCGTTCAATAAATTCATCACTGTGGCGCAGAATCACTTCACTTGCCGGGGTAAAAGCGGACATCGGATGGCTCCTTAAAAATCAGAACCGCGATTATAGTGCTTTGTTGGCGGATGTTCGATGGGTTTGCTAGCATAGGCGAGTCTTAATTCAGGCCGCATACCCATGGGGCACATCGCGCGCCGCTATCTCCCGGTATTACAGGAATAAATATGTCATCAAGGCGTGACTGGTTACTTCAGCAAATGGGCATTACGCAGTATAAGCTGCGTCGTCCGCGCGCCTTGCAGGGAGAGGTCGCGGTTTCGTTACCCGCCGGCGTGCGTTTGTTGGTGGTGGCCGAGGTGCCGCCCGGCGCTCGCGATCCGCTGGTCAATGATATATTGCGCTCACTGGAGATCGCCGAACAGACCGTCGTGTTTCTGACGCCTGACCAATTGGCGATGTTGCCTGCGGGGATCGTGTGCGCCACTTGGTTACTGGGCGCTGAGGCTGAAATCAGCCTGTCTGGCCCGCAACTTAAATCACCGCCGCTTGAGGCGCTTTATCATGATGCCAGCGCGCGACGCGCGCTGTGGCAACAAATTTGTGAACACGATGTCGATTTCTTTACTCACGCCGAATGATATAGCTGATGCGTTTGCCATTGAGCAGCGCAGCCATGCCTTTCCCTGGACTGAAAAAACCTTTGCCAGCAACCAGGGCGAACGCTATCTGAATTATCGCCTGGATAAAGCGGGCGTCATGGCGGCCTTCGCTATCACCCAAGTGGTGTTGGACGAAGCGACGTTATTTAATCTTGCCGTCGATCCGGTATGGCAACGCCAGGGGTTGGGGCGTTGCTTGCTAACCCATCTGATTGAGCAGCTTCGGCAGCGTGAGGTATTAACGCTGTGGCTGGAGGTGCGGGCCTCGAATCGTGGGGCGATCGCGCTGTATGAAGCGCTGGATTTCAACGAAGTCTCTTTACGGCGGAACTATTATCCCACCGCTTCCGGACGTGAGGATGCCATTATTATGGCATTAACCTTGTAGTGACGAAGCTGTGCCGTAGCAGAACCCACCTTACCGACCAAAAACAGGGGAGTAGCATGTTACAAAACCAGGACTGGATCCTTTTTGATGCCGATGACACCTTATTTCATTTTGATGCTTTTGCTGGTTTGCAACGTCTCTTTCTCCAGTACGATGTGACCTTCACTGCCGATGATTACAGTGAGTATCAGGCGCTGAATAAACCGCTGTGGGTGGATTATCAGAATGGCGCCATCACCGCGTTACAGTTGCAGCAGCAGCGCTTTGTTCGCTGGGGCGAGAAATTGAACGTGGCGCCCGGCACGTTGAATAAGGGGTTTTTGGAAGCGATGGCGCAAGTTTGCCAACCGCTTGACGGTGCGGCTGAATTGCTGGAAATGCTTAAAGGCCGGGTTAAGATGGGAATCATCACGAATGGATTTACCGCGTTGCAGCAGGCCCGTTTAGCGCGCACCGGGTTTCTTGGTTACTTCGATTTGCTGGTCATTTCAGAGCAGGTTGGCGTCGCCAAACCGCACCCGGCTATTTTTGATTACGCATTAGAACAGATGGGCCAACCGCCACGCAGCCGGGTTCTGATGGTGGGTGACAATCCCGATTCCGATATTCTCGGTGGAATGCAGGCCGGGTTTGCCACCTGTTGGCTCAATACGGATCAGCGCCCGGCACCAGAAGGGATTACACCAACCTGGCAGGTCAAAACGCTACACGAGTTGCGAACTATTCTTTCCGCTTAACTTTCCATTTTGCTGATTATTTAGCGTATTGTTTTTCGTTGTTGATGTTTTCCATTATTCTGTTCTGGTTTTCATGTTAATTATTAGTTAAATAATCTACTTTTACGTTTTCTCTTACCGCCGTCCCTCTCACAATTGAACATCTTTGCATTGTTTCCAAAAAAAAATTTACGAAAAAATGTCGAGGTGTTTTCAAATATTTTTACTGATTTTGCGATAATTACTACAATATTGCTTTAGTTTGTAAGAATTGTCTGATGGTAATTATGGAATATTCTTGAAATTTGCGATTTACAGCATCCTTAATCTTTACTAATGTATTATCATTTGCTACCCGAATCGTTGAATTATTGCAAAGACTCTGTAAACTTGCGCAAACAAGCTTTTGCTTAAACCGACACAACGTTATCGCGAGCACTTTTTTACTGGCTCGTGCGGTAGCTATGGGGCGGCAGAATAGTTTTTAACTCTATAAAACTTAAAGATTTATCTCCTTTTCCTCGTTTGAGGTTTTGTCGTGAAAACGCTCTCTCAGCTTGGCTGGCGTTTTCGCTTAACGACACTCTTTTCACCAGAAAAATTCACACAACGAAACCAGAAAATCGGTCAGGGAAGCTCAAATGACGTTGAGGACGTTACTTTTGTCACTTTACGTCAACGTACAAGGTGTAATTTCTGTTACTCGTTTTCTTAAATAGTCTGATCAAGCGTTACCCTCAAAGGCTTTCCCTGGCCCGGGTATCGATAAGCGTAACTACTGTGCTGTGAAGCGTGCTTTCGGCCCTGATATGCGATAAGACGTATTCTCTGTGTCTTCTGACGCAGATCCCGCATTTCATGCCTACTTTTTTTGCGTTATGTAATAAAAAGCGCCCTTGCTCGGCCTAAATTTTGATTTTAACATTGTTTTAACAAAGTCCGTCTCCCGGCTTACGTCATTATTTTTTGAGAAAACTTCATGAGGATCATGGTGAAAATTCGAATCGCATTGAGTCTGCTTTTTGTATTAAGCGTTGCAGGTTGTAAGGCTCCCCCGCCGAAAGTGACGGATGACACTATTGTCTCCAGCACCGTTGACGGTGTGAAACTGACGTATCGCCACGCCATTACTCCGCCAACCAGCTTTACGCCGGTTAATGAAGAGTACCGCGCGTTGTATAACGCGTCTGTAATGAGTCGTCCTAATTTTGGCGGCAATGTGGTGCGCCATTTGGATAATGGACAGCCGTATACCGTATTGGGAAGCGTGGAGAACAACTGGTTCGCCATTGCAGAAAAGGATCAGGATCAATTGCTGGGTTATGTGCCGTTACGTGCAGTAGTGAAGAGCGACCTGTATGACAAAACCGTGAAAGCGGATTTGCGTCGTAAGCGGGTTCGCAGCGCGCCAGCGAAGAAAACCTGTGTTGCGGTTGATGGTGATAGCAAAGCTTGCCAGAACACCAACAACGGTACCTGGATCATCGACTGATAATGCTTCAGTAATGGACACTCCATTATGAAAAGAGTCTCTTTTTTGCGCCTGGGTCTCCAGGCGCTTTTCCTGACAGCGCTCACCTTGCTGGCAGGCTGCATGTCTTCTTCACGCAGCGTTCCTTCCAACTACAGTCTGTTATTTCAGGCGCACCCGCAAATTAATGACGGCGCACCGCTCAAAGTCAGAGTCATGCTGCTGAAATCGGATGCTGATTTCATGTCGGCGGATTTTTATTCGCTGCAAAACAACGCACAAGGCGTATTGGGGGCCAATTTGCTCAACAGCGAGCAATTTTTCCTGATGCCAGGTCAACTCAATAAGAAAATCGCCGGCCAGAGTACGCTGGATGCTCGTTACATTGGCATCATGGCCGAGTATCAATCCCTTGATGGCAAAAAGTGGCGGCTTTCACTCCCGCTGCCGGCACCAAGCGAGAGCAGTTTCTATAAAGTTTGGCAATGGTCGCCGGATGAGTTGAGTGCTGAAATCATTGCGGATATTAGCGGCGTTCGCGTCGAGGCCACACGCGACTAAAGCCTGAAAACGGAAAGCCATTATGAATAAAGCCGAAAAGGTCGTATGGACGGAAGGTATGTTCCTGCGCCCGCACCATTTCCAGCAATCTGAAAGCTATCTCCAGAGCGCAATCCGCGATTGGGGCACGACACAGCGCCCTTATATGTGGGGATTCCTCGATCTTGAGTTTGACGAAGCGATGCTACGCCAGGGCAAGATCGCGTTAAATTCCGCCAGCGGCCTGTTGCCGGATGGTACGCACTTCGCCTTCCGCGATCCGCGCCACGGGCCCGCGCCGCTGCTAATTGGCGATAACCAAACTAACGTTAACGTGGTGCTGGCGCTGCCGGCGCGGCGCGGCGGGCGTGAAGAGGTTATTTTTAGCGAAGCGGCGGATTCGTTGGCGCGCTACCTGAGTTTCGAGCAAGAAGTCGATGACTTCAACGCGATGTCAGTCGGTTCTGCTGCGGTGCAGTTCGGTCAACTGAGACTGAAATTGATGCTGGAAAGCGAACTGTCGTCCGAATGGACCGCGGTTGGCGTGGCGCGGGTGATTGAAAAGCGTAATGACAACCAGTTACGACTCGACAGCAACTATATTCCGCCAATGCTTAACGCTATCTCCAGCGCGCAGTTGTTGGAATATCTGAACGATATGCAGGGTCTGCTTGAACAGCGCAGCCAACAAATTGGTCAGCGCATGCAGCAGCCGGGCCGCTTCAATACGGCCGATATGGTTGATTTCATGTTACTGGCGCTGGTGAATCATCATCTTGGTCATGTCAGCCATCTTAAACATCTCCCTTTGCTGCATCCTGAGCAGTTGTATGGCACTTGGCTGGCTTTCGCCACCGAGCTTTCTACCTATACCCCGCAACGTTCGCCGGAATCGCACTTACCGGTCTATGACCATGACGATTTAGCGTGGTGCTTCGGTAAATTGATGCTGATGCTGCGTCAGGGACTCTCGTTGGTGATGGAAGAGAATGCTATCCAATTGCCATTGACCGAGCGCTCACACGGTCTCAACGTAGCAACGGTTCCCGAGTCCTCAATGGTGCGCGAATTTGGTTTTGTACTGGCGGTGCGCGCCAACGTGCCAGGCGAGGCGTTACATACACACTTCCCGGCACAGATGAAAGTCGCGCCGGTGACAAAGATCCGCGACCTGGTGCAGCTACAGCTACCGGGAATGGTGCTGCGCTCGATGCCGACCGCGCCGCCGCAGATCCCGTGGCACGCCGGTTACAGCTATTTCGAACTGGAAAAGGGCGGCGAGCTGTGGAAAGAAATGGAGAAATCCGGCGCCTTTGCATTGCATCTTGCCGGAGAGTTCCCCGGTCTTGATATGGAATTTTGGGCAATCCGCAGCCAGTCCGTCTGAAACGAAAGAATGAGTGCTCATAATGCAGGAACGACATGTTACCGGTAGCGATGCCGCTTTTTCCGGTGCGAGCAGCAATAACCCTCTGGTTGCCGCCGCAAATCCCTTGCTTAATGCCATCCCACAGATTCGTCATTCCGTTGCTCATGACGATCCGGCCGGCTTACGCCAGCGCCTGATTGACGAAATCCGTACTTTTGAAATGACCAGCCAGCGTGCCGGGTTGCCGTATGAGGTGATTGTCGGCGCGCGTTACTGCCTGTGTACCGCGTTGGATGAAGCGGCGGCGCTAACCCCATGGGGCAGCCGCGGCGTTTGGCCGGGCAGCGGGCTGTTGGTCACTTTTCATAATGAAACCTGGGGAGGAGAGAAGTTTTTCCAGTTGCTGGCAAAACTGTCGCAAAACCCGCGTGAGCATATCTGGCTGCTGGAGTTAATCAATTTCTGCCTGCTGATGGGGTTTGAAGGGCGTTACCGGGTGCTGGATAACGGGCGTTCGCAACTGGAAACCATTAAGCAGCGGCTACTGCAAATGATTCGCGGCGTGCGCGGAGGCTATGCGCCGCCATTATCTCCGCATCCGGAAGACCAGCCGGTAACGCGTAAAATGTGGCGGCCTGCGGTACCGCTGTGGGCCTGTACCGCATTGGTTGGATTCCTCGCGTGTCTGTTCTACATCATTCTTAACTGGCGGCTTGGCGATTACACCAGCCCGGTGTTGGCTTCGGTTTACCAGACTTCGCTGCCGGAAGTGAAAATTCACAACCCGGCACCGCGTCCGCCCGCCGCGCTTAACCTGAAAGGCTTCCTGCGACCGGAGATTGAACAAGGGCTGGTTGCGGTGCGTGATGAAGCCGACCAAAGCGTGGTGATCCTAAAAGGCGATGGTCTGTTTACCTCTGGTTCAACGGCGGTACGTGGGCGCTATGACAACGTGATTGATCGGATTGCGCAGGCGATGAATAACGTCAGCGGGAAAATCCTCGTCATTGGCTATAGCGATAATGTTCCTATCCGCAGTGCGCGCTTTGCCTCTAACTATGAGCTCTCCATGGCTCGCGCCCAGTCAGTGCAGGAGATGCTACAAAAGCATCTGTCACAACCTGAACGTGTGAAAGCGGAAGGACGCGGTGAAACCAATCCGATCGCGCCAAATAACACCGCAGAAAATCGCGCCCGCAACCGTCGGGTGGAAATCACGCTGTTAGTTTCGCCGGAAAATACCCGGGCGGAGCTGAACGGATTGCAGCAAGGAAACTAACGGATGCTGAATATTTTATTTTCCATTGTAACCAGCCGGTTGATGTGGGGATTTGTCGGCATCACCGCGCTGTCGTTTATTATCTGGGTGATTGGCCCGGTGTTCTCGATCGTTGACTCACGCCCGTTGGAACCTGAGCAGAACCGAATGATCAGTATCGGTTTACTCTACCTGGTGTGGATCATCAGTAACGTGGTTCCGCGTATTTATAATGCCTGGCTTAACCGGAAGCTGGTTGGCAGCCTCAGCGCCTCGGCAGAAGAACCGGCGGTAGATGGCGATCGTAAACGCTTGACCAATGAAGAACAGGTGTTGGCCGATCGCTTTAATGAAGCGTCGCAACTGCTGAAAAAGGCCCATTTTACTAACGACGGCAAACGTAAACCGATTTGGGCACAGCGTTTTAGCCGCCAGTATCTGTATCAACTACCGTGGTATGTGATTATTGGAGCGCCAGGCGCCGGAAAAACAACTGCGCTGGTCAACTCGGGTCTGCAATTCCCCTTGGCTGACCGTTTCGGTAAAACGGCACTACGCGGCATTGGCGGCACACGTAATTGCGATTGGTGGTTCACCAACGAAGCGGTATTACTTGATACCGCAGGGCGTTACACCACGCAAGAGAGCCAGCAAGCGCAGGATGCCAGCGAATGGAAAAACTTTGTTGATCTGTTACGCAAATACCGTGGGCGCCAGCCGATCAACGGCGTGATCATTACGGTCAGCGTTTCTGACCTGCTAACCCAATCGGCTGAAGCCTCACAGCAGCAAGCCATTTCGTTGCGCCAGCGTCTGGTTGAGTTACATGAGCAGTTAGGGATCCGCTTCCCGGTCTATGTGTTGGTCACCAAGGCCGATCTGCTCAAAGGTTTCCGCACCTACTTTGCCCGGTTTGACAAAGCGCAGCGCGACCAAATTTGGGGTTTCACCTTTCCGTGGGAACGTTCAAAGCTGGCTGATTTTGATCTTCAAGGCGCGTTTACCCAAGAGTATGCGCTGTTGCAGCAGCGGCTGGATGCCGGCTTGCCTGATACCTTATTACAAGAGGGTGAAGCGCAGGCCCGCGCTGAAACCTATCTGTTCCCGCAGGAGTTCGCTGCATTGCGTCCGTTGTTAGCGGAGTACCTCAGCACGGTCTTTGCCCGCTCTAACTTTGAAACGCAATTCTCACCGCGCGGCATCTACTTTGCCAGCGGCACGCAAGAAGGTCTGCCGTTTGACCGTGTCATGGGCGAACTGAATCGTGCGCTAAAACTCCCACCAGATGGGGGCCAAAGTGGTAAGAGCGATGCCTGGAATAACGTTAATAAAGAAGCGCCGATTCCGGGCAATAAAGGGCAAAGTTTCTTCTTAAAGAACCTGCTGCAAAATGTGATTTTCCAGGAGTCCGGGCTGGCGGGGAGCAACCGTTGGTGGGAGTTCCGTAACCGTGCGGTGTTATGGTCAGGCTACGTAGCGTTGCTGGCGGTGTTAGTGATTGCCGGTATTCTGTGGCTAACCAGCTTTGGTAACAACAAGGCTTACCTGAAAGAGGTTGAGGCGAAGGTGCCTGGCGTGGAGCGCCAAAGTCAGACGCTGCAGGCGAATGGCGAAAGCGATCTCTTCTCGTTACTGCCGTTCTTAAACAGCGTGCTACATCTGCCGGAGAGTGAGGACTTTGATCTCAACTCGCCGCCGATAACGCACCGGATGGGGTTGTATCGGGGCGTGGAAGTCAGCGATGCCACCCAGGCGTTGTATCAAAAATCGCTAAAACAACTGCTGTTACCGCAGGTGGCGCAGTTAATTACCGGTTGGTTACGTAATGATAACGGGACCGACGCTGATTACAGCTACGAAGCGCTGAAAGCGTATCAGATGCTGTATCAACCCAAACACTATGACGGCAAGTTTCTTCATGCCTGGATAATGTTGAATATTCAGCGCAACCTGCCGCAGAACGTAACTCAGGCGCAAATTAAGCAGCTTGAATGGCATCTGACTCAGCTCTTGGAGACGCAAATTCAGGCATCGCCGTATGCCAGGGATGATGAGTTGGTAAAGCGCGAGCAGGCGCTGATTAATCAGATGCCGCTCTCAGCGCGTGTCTATGGCCGCCTGAAGCGCCTGCTGGAACGTGATGAAAACTTAAAACCGGTGTCGTTGGTGTCGCTTGGCGGCCCGCAAAGTGAACTGGCCTTTTCGCGTAAGAGCGGTAAATCGGTGAGCGACGGCATTCCCGGTCTGTTTACCCCGAATGGTTATTGGGAGAGCTTCAACAAAAATATTGATAGTGTCACCGCCGCGCTGCATCAGGACGATCAATGGGTGTTAGGCGCTGCCTCGCAGGATGAGGACAAGCAGCAAACCGATAATGCGGTGCGCCAGTTGTACATGAGTGACTTTATTCGCCAGTGGGATAGCCTGCTAACCGATATTCAACTGAATAATAGCGCCGATCTTTCGCAACGTATCAATACCGCGCGCCTACTTTCTAGCGGCAATTCACCGTTACGTAAACTGGTGATTAATCTCAGCCATAACCTCATGCTGGAGCGGGTTCCTGACATGGATGGCAAAGGGCAAAACGGCGCAGCGGACAATGACGATAGCAGCGCGGCGCGAACCTTGCAGGCGCTATTCCGTTCGCGGCAAAACACCACCGCCGCCGCTGTGCAGCAGCAGACGCCGGAACAGGCGGTGACCGCGCACTTTGCGCCGATTATTGAGTTGGCGCAGCCGTTGGAGAAAGGCGGAAAAACCATCGTGTTTGATGATTTCATCAAACAAATCGATGAGCTTTACCGCTATTTAACCGCGGTGCAAGACGCCGCGAATAGCGGGATGCCGCCGCCAGCCGGAGACTCCATTAGCCGTTTGCAAGCCAGCGCCGGACGCTTACCCGGCTCGTTGCAAAATATGTTTACCAGCATGGCCGTCGGGGCCAGCAGTGACACGCAGCGCCGGGATTTAGAGAACGTACGTAAGCGGATTAATGTTGAGGTAGGGAGTTTCTGTCGGCAGGCAATTGCCGGGCGTTACCCGCTTTCGCGCACAGGGCGAGCTGAAGTGACACCGGATGACTTAGCGCGGATGTTCGCGCCGGGTACCGGTTTAATGGATGCCTTTTTCCGCGATAACTTAGCCAATAAGGTGGATACCACCCAATCGCGTTGGCGCTTCACGCCGGGCATTGACGGGAAGACGCTACCGGGCGGCGAAAGTATCCTACGGCCGTTCCAGCAGGCGCAAAACATTCGTGATGCCTTCTTTGCCAATGGCGCCACCACGCCAGCGTTCCGCGTCACCATTAGAACGGTACGCATGGATAACGATATTCTTAATTTGACGCTCGATGTCGATGGGCAGTTATTGCGCTACAGCCACGGACCGCAAGCGGTTCAACTGGTCAGTTGGCCAGGAAGTGGCGGAACCAATCAGGTGCGCATGCAGCTCGGGTTAACCAATGGTACCACTTCAACGCTGGTCACTAATGGTTCCTGGGCGCTCAATCGTTTCTTTGACCGCGCTCAATTGGCCTCGGGCAGCAGCAGCCTGAGTCGCCAGGCGACCTTCAACGTCGACGGGCATCACGTCACGCTGGAGTTTACGCCAAATAGCATCCGTAATCCGTTTCAGCTCCCCGGGTTCTCATGCCCATAGCCGCAAGGAAATGAAGATGAGCCACTATCCTGCGATTGGCTGGTACGGCAAATTGCCCAGTGCCGGTGACTTTTTGCAGCGCCGTTTTCCCGATGCGTTAACCAAACAGTGGACTCACTGGTTTCAGGTGGGATTACTTAACTGGCAAAAAAGTGAAGAGCAGCGTGCGGGCGAAGCCCGCCAGTTTAGCAATGCGCCGGTTTGGAATTTTGTGGTACCGCCGATGTTAGGCGGGCAATTGGTACAAATGGGTTGCCTGTTGCCCGCGCGCGATAGCGTCGGGCGGCAATATCCGATTTGCGCATTGTGCAGTTTTACCCCGGCAGAATGGAATCCGCAGCAATTGGCGTTAGCGGGAGAATGGTATCAACAGTTGGGCCGCACCCTATTGCATGCGGTACGCAATGGTTATTCGGTTGAACAGCTTGACCAGGCGCTGCTGGCCATTCCGGCGCCGCCGGTTCCCGACGAAGAGGGGCGCTCGGATATTTTTGATGTGATTGGTTATGGTGACAATGTCAGTACCTTGAGCTGGAAACAGGCATCGGATTGCTTCGATCCGCAGCAATACACCAGTTTCTGGTGGACCAACCAAACCGATGGTTATCCGTTATATACCCATGTGCACAGCGGTAACTTCACCAGCCAGTTGTTCTCACTGCTGTTTGATCCGGCAGGAGGCGCGCGGCCTGGACGCCATGGTCTTTATCCGCCAATGTTTGAGTAGTAATTTCGCAAGCGACAGGAACAGATATGAATATCGATGCGCTCTTGGCTCCGGTAAGCAGTGAACGCCCTTGTGGGGAAAACCTGGAATACGATGCCGACTATATGGCCATGGAGCAGGCCAGCGAGGGGAAGGCTGAGCAGCAGTTTGGCGATACCATCATTCCGGCGGAGCCGGCGGATTGGACCAAGGTTGAACGGTTGGCGACCAGTTTGCTGACCCGCACCAAAGATTTACGAGTGATGTTAGCACTTACTCGCGCCTGGACGCAGTTAAAGGGGCTGTCTGGCTATGCAAATGGCCTGCAACTGATTAAGCAGGCCTTGTTACTCTACTGGGAGCCGTTGTATCCGTTGCTGGAAGAGTATGGCGAACGCGATCCTTTTTACCGCATCAACGCGTTAGGCGCGTTGGGAGACAAATCCGCGTTAACCGCAGCGCTGCGTCAGGCTTCGTTATTACGTAGCGCCTCGGATGAAATCACTCTGCGTGATGCCTGTTCTTTACTTGATGGCAGTAAAAGCGATGTAGCCGGTTATCCCGGCGGGCGTGCGCGGCTGGTAGATGAGTTGGCACGTGGCGGTCAGCCGGGTATTGATGCGATTATCAGCATAAGTGAGCGGTTACAAACAATTAGCGAAACGCTGATCGAACACCTCGGTGAAACCGGCGTGCCGGAAATAGAGCAGCTACAGAAATCGATAAATTTAGTCGCCCAGGCGTGCTCGGCAACCGATCTTTCAACCCTGCTGCCTTCCGGTGCGAGTGGCGATGAAGCCGAACCCGTTGCCGCTGCCGAAACAACGGTCACCGCAAAACCAACGCGCGCCGCTGCCGATTGGCGGAGTGCTCAGCTCAGCTCACGCGCCGATGCGCAATTGATGCTGGAAAAAGTAAAGCACTACTTCACACAGCACGAACCCAGCCATCCGGCACCTTTGATGATTGACCGCGTACAGCGGCTAATCGAGCTTGATTTTATGGACATTATTCGCGACCTGGCGCCGGACGGCGTCAATCAACTGGAAAATATTTTTGGTCGTCGCGACTGATTAAACCCGATACGGCAGCGAGGCTGAGAGCGCCGCCTGCTTAATGTTTGTTGCGCATATCCAATGGAGAAAACCATGGCAACCAGTAAATCCAGCGGGCAGAAATTTATCGCCCGAAATCGCGCGCCACGCGTACAGATTGAATACGATGTGGAGATCTACGGCGCGGAACGAAAAATTCAACTGCCCTTCGTCATGGGCGTGATGTCCGATCTGGTCGGTAAACCTGTCGATCCGCAACCGAGCGTCGATGAGCGTAAATTTCTCGAAATCGATATCGATAATTTTGATGAGCGCATGAAAGCGCTGAGACCGCGTGTCGCGTTCCAGGCCGACAACACGCTGACCGGCGACGGGCGTTTGAACATCGATCTGACGTTTGAAAGCATGGATGATTTCTCACCGGATGCGGTGGCCCGCAAAGTGGAGCCGCTCAGCCAATTGCTGGATGCGCGCACGCAACTTTCCAACTTACTGACCTATATGGACGGTAAAAACGGCGCGGAAGAGCTGATTTCAAAAATTTTGCAGGATCCGACTTTGCTGAAGTCATTGACGCATCTGCCGAAATCCGATCAATCGGCGAAAGATAGCGAGGAGTAATCAATGAGTAATCCTTCTCAACAGCAGTCCCAGCCAGAGCAGCAGGGCAGTTATAGCCAGGATGAATTCAGCGCGTTGCTGAATAAAGAGTTCCGTCCGAAGAGCGACCAGGCGCGAGCGGCGGTGGAAAGCGCGGTAAAAACGCTGGCGCAGCAAGCGCTGGAAAATACCGTCACGGTTTCTAGCGACGCTTATCGCACCATTCAGGCGTTAATTGCTGAAATCGACGAAAAACTCTCTCAACAGGTTAACCAGATTATTCACCATGACGATTTCCAAAAACTGGAAGGCGCGTGGCGTGGCCTGAGCTACCTGGTCAATAACACCGAAACGGACGAAATGCTGAAAATCCGTTTTATGAGCATTTCGAAGCAGGAACTGGGCCGAACCTTAAAGCGCTATAAAGGCGTGGGTTGGGATCAAAGCCCGATTTTCAAGAAAATCTATGAAGAAGAGTACGGCCAGTTTGGCGGCGAGCCTTTTGGTTGCCTGGTGGGCGATTACTACTTCGATCATAGCCCGCAAGACGTGGAACTGCTGGGTGAAATGGCGCGTATTGGCGCCGCGTCGCACTGCCCGTTTATTACCGGCACCGCGCCGACCGTCATGCAGATGGAATCCTGGCAGGAACTGGCGAACCCGCGCGATCTCACCAAGATTTTCCAGAATACCGAATACGCTGCCTGGCGTAGCCTGCGTGAATCGGAAGATGCGCGCTATCTTGGCCTAGTGATGCCGCGTTTCTTATCGCGTCTGCCTTACGGTATTCGTACCAATCCGGTGGATAGCTTTGATTTTGAAGAAGAAACCGACGGCGCTAACCATAGCCACTATACCTGGACTAACGCGGCCTACGCGATGGCGGCCAATATCAACCGCTCATTTAAAGAGTACGGCTGGTGCACCTCAATTCGCGGTGTGGAATCCGGCGGCGCGGTAGAAGACTTACCGTGTCACACCTTCCCGAGCGATGACGGCGGCGTGGACATGAAATGCCCAACCGAAATCGCGATTAGCGATCGTCGCGAAGCGGAACTGGCGAAAAATGGCTTTATGCCGCTGGTACACCGTAAAAACTCTGATTTCGCCGCATTTATCGGCGCGCAGTCACTGCAAAAACCGGCGGAGTATCACGATGCTGACGCGACGGCTAACGCACGTCTCTCTGCGCGTTTGCCCTATCTGTTTGCTTGCTGCCGTTTCGCCCACTACCTGAAGTGTATTGTGCGCGACAAAATCGGTTCGTTCCGTGAGCGCGATGAGATGGAGCGCTGGTTGAATGATTGGGTGATGAACTATGTGGATGGCGATCCGGCTAACTCCTCACAGGAAACCAAATCTCGTAAGCCACTGGCGGCGGCAGAAGTGCAGGTGCAGGAAATTGAAGATAACCCAGGTTATTACGCAGCGAAATTCTTCCTGCGTCCGCATTATCAACTGGAAGGGTTAACCGTTTCTCTGCGACTGGTTTCTAAATTGCCATCGCTGAAATCAAATGATGCGTAATGCATATACCCTAAATAATTCGAGTTGCAGAAAGGCAGCAAACGAGTGAATCCCGATGAGCTTACTAAAATAAGTGATTCGGGTGAGCGAATGCCGCTAACGCATCTGCAACTTGAAGTATGACGGGTATAAAAGAATCCGGTTATTTATTACCCTCTAAATAAATAACCGTATCTCTGAAATATCCATGTAGCGATATTTAAGAGCGAGGCAGAGGTAAAATATGGACTGTTTTATTCAGCCCCATGCTTTCCTGTTTGCCATATTATGCCCTAAATAATTCGAGTTGCAGGAAGGCTGCAAGAGAGTGAATCCCGATGAGCTTACTAAAGTAAGTGATTCGGGTGAGCGAATGCTGCTAACGCATCTGCAACTTGAAGTATGACGGGTATACTGCTTTTTAAAAGCAATCTTAACTAACAAAGAGAAGATCTTATGGCTATTGATATGTTTTTGAAAGTTGACGGTGTAAGCGGCGAATCGAAAGATTCTAACCACACCGGTTGGACTGATATCACCTCTTTTTCCTGGGGCGCGTCTCAACCGGGAAATATGGCAGTTGGCGGCGGCGGCGGTGCCGGTAAAGTTAACTTTAACGATCTGAATGTTAAAGCTTTAATTGATAAGTCAACAACTGCATTGCTAAAACACTGTTCCAGTGGAAAACATCTTACCAAGATTGAGTTATCAGTTTGTAAAGCTGGTGGTCAGCAAGTCGAATATACGCGGATTACATTGGAAGACGTTCTCGTCACATCAGTACAATATACTGGTTCAAATGATGGCGAATTGGTTGGGGTTTCCTACGCATTCCAGGCTGCTAAGGTTAAACAGCAGTATTGGGAGCAAACTTCCTCTGGTGGTAAAGGCGCAGAAAGTAGCGCTGGCTGGAATATTAAAGAGAATAAAGAAGCCTAATTAGCTGCCCGCTCCTCTTGGGGTGGGTAAAGTAACACTGTTTTATTGCAAAAGGAGGTGACGTTATGGCAGCAAGGCCCGGGTTTTTGCAGGCATGGCACCGCTTTAGTGAGATAAATATTAGCGTATCTGAAGTTGGAAAGAAAATTGGCGGCAACGTTGGAGCTAATATTACTCTTGGCGAACAGGATGCTACTCAAGGATTTACCAATGCTTGTGCAATTCGAATGAGTTACACCTTGAATTATTCGGGAGATAAAGTAATCCGGGGGCCGTGGAAAACTGTTTCTGGTAACGATAAGAATTGGTATATCTATCGGGTAAGAGATCTACTGACATATTTTTATGCGAGATATGGAAAACCAGATAAAACAGTAAAAAATCCAACCGTAAATGACTTTAAGGGATTAAATGGGATTTTGGTTTTTTCTGTTAATAGCTGGAGTGATGCAAGTGGACATGCGACGCTATGGAATGGCTCTTCATGTTCAGACCATTGCTATTTCCCTATGTCAAATGAGGCTTCAATATGGCTTCTAAAGTAAAAATAATTACGTTGATATCACTCACGTTTTTTTCTGTGGGGTCTTATGCAAAAACTGAATACTCAGCAGAGCAATATATCAGAAATTATGCGCTAAGTACCTGTATATCACAAGGCTATAACTCTAAAGAGGTTAAAGATGATTCTGCGGCTGCTGCGCGGGGTTATTTAGAGTTTGGTGATTATTCGCTAGCTGCTCATACGGCAGTGAGAAAGTTGGGAAAAGATTTTCTTGCTAAAAAATATCGCAGCCAGTCTGGTGAGTCGATGACATTAGCAAAATGTATAGATTTTTACCATAGCAAGGAGCTTACTGATTTGATTAATAGCTTCAAGGGTAAGGAGGATGATTGAAAGTCTCTTCCAAAGATGTTTTTTATGAGTATGGTGGTAGTTAACAGTTAATATGATAAAAACATTTTCAAAAATAGATTTGAACAATTATTCTTATTGTTAATCTGTTTCTTGTGGTTGGATGGTTTTATCATTTTTATTGAAATTTTAGTTGCTATATTATTTTTTAAATTAAAAAAGAATTCGGTTTTTATTGTTGTTAAATAAAAACCGTACCTCTGAAATATCCATGTAGCGATATTTAAGAGCGAGGCAGAGGTAAAATATGGACTGTTTTATTCAGCCCCATGCTTTCCTGTTTGCCATATTAGTGCTTTTTAAAGCAATCTCAACTAATGAAGAGTAGATCTTATGGCTATTGATATGTTTTTAAAAGTTGACGGTGTAAGTGGCGAGTCGAAAGATTCTAACCACTCTGGCTGGACTGATATAACTTCTTTCTCATGGGGAGCCACTCAGCCCGGAAATATGTCTGTTGGCGGCGGCGGCGGTGCCGGTAAAGTCAACTTTAACGATCTGCATGTAAATGCTTTGATTGATAAATCTACTACGGCACTATTAAAACACTGTTCTAGTGGTAAGCATTTGACCAAAGTTGAACTCTCCGTTTGCAAAGCGGGTGGTCAACAGGTGGAATATGCAAAAATTACACTGGAAGATGTTTTAGTAACATCGGTTCAATATACCGGCAATGATAATGGTGAGCTGGTTGGGGTGACTTATGCATTCCAGGCTGCAAAAGTGAAGCAACAGTACTGGGAGCAGACCGCTTCCGGCGGCAAAGGTGCTGAAAGTAGTGCCGGCTGGAATATTAAAGAAAACAAAGAAGCCTAATAAATTACCCGCTTTATTTTAATAAAGCGGGTAATTTCCACTGGAAAGTTATTTAACCTGGACCGCATGAAGATGACTGTATTGAAAAAAGGCGATCGTGGCGTCGCTGTACAACGACTTCAAAAGCTTTTAGATGAAAATGGTGTAAGAGTTTCTACTGACGGCATTTTTGGATATAAAACTGAGCTGGCGGTTAAGGAATATCAGAGAAAGAAAAATCTATATCCTGATGGCATAGTTGGTCGTAAAACGCTTTCCAGTTTAGGTACTCCTCTCCCGACGCGAGCCCCCCAACCCCCGATCGGTGGTAGCCATGGTAGACAGGCTGTGGGCGCAATGGATGTTTCAGTTAGCGGAATGACCTTTCTTTTTCACCGGGAAGCATGGCTTGGTCATAGCTGTTATTTACACTGGCCCGGAGGAGCTAGCGGCGTTACTCTAGGCCCCGGTTACGATATGAAAGAAAGAACCTCTGAATCAATAAAAAATACAATGACAGGAATTGGTCTGGATCAGATTACAGCTCAAAAAATAAGTGAGGGCGCAGGGCTAGTGGATGATAAGGCTCGTGACTTTGCCACTAATAATCACAACACAGTGAAATTAACAGAAACACAGGAAACTGCGTTGTTAAAAGTCATTATTCCTTCATATGTTTCAATGGTTAGAAACAATATTTTTGTACAACTTACGCAAAATGAATTCGATGCACTTGTTTCATTTTCCTATAATCCGGGTGGTCGTTTTAATAATGTCTGTTCCTTCATTAATCAAGGGAAAGTTGCTGATGCAATGACTGAAATAAAGAGAGCGAACACATCCAAGGGAAAAGTCATGAAAGGTTTGACTAACAGACGAAACTATGAAGTGGATTTATATCTGAATGGTATTTATGCTAATTAAGGAAATTTATGTGCAATTTAATTAAGTATGTGTTTACTCTCGGTGTATCATTACTTCCTTTTTTTGCTTATTCAGATGAAAGTGGAATTTCTAATAGCCAGTGGCAAGTCTCTCACGTTAACGTTAATACTGAGTCAGAGCGTACGCTTAATTATCAATATGATGATAATAAATTAGTCGGGCGACTTATTGAGTTTAGCTCGAAAAGTATTACCTCAACGCTTCCTGAAAAGTCGGATTGTCAGCAGCCTACTTATCAACGTCAGAAGACAACGCTGAATCAGCTTATTTCATCTTCAATGTCAGGAGATGATAGCGCAAACGCAAAAAACTATGATTTAGGCGTTGATGGTAATCACCAAATCAACAGTTTTAAAATTTTATGCCAGAGTGGAAGCTTCGGAAGGGATATGACCGAAGCAAATGCTTGGGTGGCGATGCCAGAAGCAGGGAAAATTTTTATTAATTGGTATGATGGTACCATCTTAACGCTCACTCGTTTGACAGCAGAGAGTAATGTCTCTCCTTCTTTTGATTGTCATAAAGCGGCCAGCCAGACAGAGAAGACCATTTGTCAAAGTAATGATTTGGCATCTTGGGATGTTAGCGTGGCAAAAGCATATAAATCAAAATTAACGGATTATAAAAAAATTAATCCAACAGATAAGGATGGACTTGTAAAAATCAGCCACGAACAAAAAGCATGGCTCACTATCAGAAATAAGTGTGGTACAGATACGACTTGTCTGAAAAAAACTTTGATGCAGCGAGTGGATGAGCTCGAAAAATGATGCTTAAAGCGTATCGAATATCCTCGAACTGGACATGAATACGCGCACCAAATTGTTAGTTGAGATGACGAAAAGTCTTCAGGTTTTTCGTTATCTATAAATATCAGAGAGATGGAAATGAGAGCACGTTGGTTTACAATTATGGGATTGTTTCTACCGGTTCTGTTCTTCTTTAGCCATTCGGCAAACGCCGCGGAAGACTGCTCTAAAAAAACCAGCGATCCTGAAGTGTTTACTTGTGCGCAAAGTAATCGTGCGCAGGCGGAGAAAGATCTCAATCTGGAATATGCCAATGCTAAAAAGCGTATTAATGAAACTTTCTCTGCCCAGCCAGATGTAAAAAAAGAGTACCTGTCTATCTTTTTAGAGGCGCAGCGTGGGTGGCTAAGCTATCGTGACAATCAATGCAAACTTTTTGCACATGTTGCTGACAAGAATAGCAATCCCTATATTGTATTTACCAATAATTGTGTTGCACAGTTGGATGAAGAGCGCACTAAACAATTAAAAGAAATTCCCTACGATTAATAATCGTCTACCCATTCCACGCGATAAGCAAGTGACCTCATAACACGATGTCATGAGGTCCGGGTTAAACGATCATCTTGCTATCAAAAAATACTATGCGAAAAATTATTTTGATATTATACGGCGTTGCAGGATTTATTACCGTGGCACATGCTAATGATACACAAAAAAATGAAAATGCCGTTATCGCAAGCGTCAAAAATAGTGTGGAACAAAGAAACTGGATAGCGAACCCCGATTGTACTGATTACTTACTCACTAAAAACTCAGATCCGAGCATTGACCGTGTGGATGTAATGGAGAAACACGGTGGAAAATGTGGCCTGGATGCGCAAGTACAGCATCGTTTGTTTAGTGTGTTTGTTGACCAAAAAACGCATCAAATGGCCAGTGATAAAGATGATCCAGAAAACGGGACATTAACGGTTTTGCCTTCACAGTGAAAGTTTCCGCACGTAAACTGCTCTGATCAAGGCTGAGCTTCGCTATAGCTGGATTTATCCATTGAGGGCGCCATGAGAGTTTATATTATCTTGTTAGCATTGATGATACCGATAGCTTCTTATGCCAAAATGACACTCCAAAATACTGATGAGCGTCCTTTTGCGAATAGCCTTGCTAAAGTGGCGGTTGAAAGCTTCATTGATAACGGACGACCAATACCAAAACAAAGCTTTAACGTTTTATTGGGCGATAAAAGAATAGGGACTTTTATCGCGGGTAAAGGCTTTAATCAACGCGACGATAACGTCTGTTTTGTCGGTTGGTCGGATAATGGCAGAGATATTCGCAAAGTGATCCCCACGATTGGCTTCACTGATTGGGAGTCTGAAGTTTGCGATGATACTAAAGCGGTAGGCGTGCTTAGCAATAAAGAGGGCACCGTGGCGAAGATAGCGGTCATATACGCAGCCGCTTCACCTAATGCCATTGCTAATGAAAGTGTTATTTTTGATATTAATAATAATGGTGTCTCCATTGATAAGGAACTTACTAATAAGATTGGCTCATCAGGAGCGAAAAATTTAGCTGAATTAAAAAAACTCTACAGGAAGTGACGTGCTAATGTTATTAAATAAATTAATTCGTGCCTCCATTGTAATGTTGTACTGTTCTGCCTTGAGTGGTTTTGCTCAGGATAACCAACTAAAAATAGAAGGCTCACAATGGAAAGTGTCACAGGTTAACGTTAACACTGCGTCAGAGCGTACGCTAAATTATCAATATGATGATAATAAATTAGTCGGGCGGCTTATTGCATTTGGCTCGAAAAGTATTACCTCAACGCTTCCTGAGAAGACGGATTGCCAGCAACCGACTTATCAGCCCCAGAAGACAACGCTGAATCAACTTATTTCGTCTTCAATGTCGGGAGATGATAGCGCAAACGCGAAAAACTATGATTTAGGCATCGATGGTAATCACCCGATCAACAGTTTTAAAATTTTATGCCACAGTGGAAGTTTCGGAAGAGATATGTCCGACGCAAATGCCTGGGTGGCGATGCCAGACACAGGGCAAGCATTTATTAATTGGTATGATGGTACCCTCTTAACGCTCACGCGTTTAACGCCAGAGAGTAACGTTTCTCGTTCGTTAAATAACCCATCAACTACAGCATCAAGCGATTTTGATGAAGAACTTAATGGGCAATGGCAGATAAAAGAAGTTCATATAAATACTTTTATTGCATATCGACCTGATATTTTAGAAAATGATCCCGAATTAGTCGGCAGGATAATAAATTTTGAGGCCAGCCATATAACGGGTGATCTATTGACGTCTCAGAATTGTATAAAAACAAAATATATAGAGAATAAGGCTATTTCATTAGATACATTGTTACGGCTCACATCCGGTGATGATGTGAGTAAAATCAACGCTAAAAGCTATAATTTAAATGTTTCGGGCGGCTCTTTCTTTAAACCGCTAATAATTTCATGTTCGGAAGGAAGGTTTGGTCCTAAAGGTAATAAGGTTGGTAACTGGTTAGTGAAACTGGATGCTAATACTATTCTTACTAACTGGTATAGTGATTCATACCTTGTTTTAAAACGGCTCCCTGCTCACCCACAGCCAAATCCTGGTTTCGATTGTTCAAAAGCAAGCTCAGCCGCAGAAAAAACAATTTGCTCATCATTTGAATTGTCAGCCTGGGACAGAAGTGTGAATAACGCGTTTAATATGCTCCTCTTTCAAACTAAGCATAATAGTGATGATGCACACAAAGAAATTGTGATCTTAAAATCTGAACAGCAAACTTGGCTAAAAGAAAGAAATACCTGTGGATCTGACGTGCAATGCCTTGAAAAGAAAATGCGCGAACGCACCGGATTGTTAGTTGCTAAAGCGAAAGGTTCTTGAACCTTTCGTAATCTTTAAACACCCACTTTCCCCATAGTGTTACTGAGCCAGCTTGCTGGTTCTTCCATTCTGCCTGCAAACCCCGCCGGTTTTGATCAAGACCCGCGCGGCTTGAACGCCGAATACATCAAACGCAGGAATACGTTATGCGATTTACGATTATAACGAACAAAGCCGGTCATCAGCCGCCGCAGAGTAGCTGTGACTTTTTGTCGCCGGGTGGCACTATCGGGCGCGGAATTGATAATAACCTGGTCCTCCCCGACGATGACCGCACCATCTCGCGCTTACAAGCGATCGTTCATATCACTGCCGATGGCGAATGCCGCATAACCAACCGTGGGAACGTTACACGCGTGGTACTGAATGATATTCCACTGGAACGTGGACGGCAGGTCGATTTACAGGATGGCGATATTCTCGGCATTGACGATTACCGTTTGCAGGTTAGCGATCTTAACTCTCCGGTACAGCCAGTACCGCGCCCGGTGGCGGCGCAGCCTGCACCGCAGCCCACGGCGAAACCTGCCGCCGCTGAAAGCGGCCCGGCGGCGATTCCGAGTGAAATCTGGGATAGTTTGGCGCAGGAGTTTTCGATCTCGGATAATCTTTCGAGCCGCACTAAACCCGTAACGCCTGCCGCAGCGCATAATCCGCTTACTGAGCAGAGCGCCGCTAACCGTAATCCGGAAGATCCGCTGGCGCAGTTCCGGCAGCAGGACACACCCGATTTCGACCAGCGTAAACCGACGCCAGATTCGCTGTTTAACGATAGCGATGAACTGTTTAAAAGCGACAGCATTTTTGACGACAGTACGCCTACCACGTTGTTACAACAGCCAGCGGAAAAACCACAAAAACCGGCCGCGCCGCAGGGTGATGAACTTGATCCGTTGGCGCTATTTGGCGGCGGGCACTCTCCGGCCAAAATTAACAGCGACGATCCGCTGGGATTAATGATGGGCGGCGCGGTGCCGCTGGCGCATCCGGATGATGCGGTGCCGGGTTCACAGATGAAAACGTCGCCGCAACAGCAACAGCCGATCATTCCGCCTGCGCCGCCAAAAATGCCCTCTGAGCCGTTGCCGGATGCCAATAACCTGTTCGGCAACGCGGCCGATGTGGAAAACTCACCGTTGTTTGGCGATGCATCTTCATTAGCCGATTCGCCACTGTTTGCCGATGAGCCGCCAGCGGAGGCAACAACGCCGCCGACGCCGGAACCGATAGTGCCGTTGCCAGAGGAGCCGGTTGCATCGGCAAGGCCGGTCTCAATTGAGGATTCCCCGCTGTTTAACGATGCGGCGCCCAGCGCACCGCAGCCGGATTATGGTGGCATCACACTGCCTACGCCACAGGCGGTTCAACGGACTAACACGCCGCCGCCAAAAGGACGTTTACGGATCGACCCGGTCGCCAGCAGCGCCCAGGCCTCTAGCGCGCAGCCCTCTAATGGTGAAGCTTTACAGGGTGAACTGCTGCAGGCGTTAATTGATGGAATGGGGCTAAATGATATGCAGCCAGTCCCCCATTTTGACCGCGATAATATGCAGCAACTGGGTCAGATGTTGAGTATGTTCTCGCAAGGAACCGTGGCCTTACTGTCATCACGTTCGATTCTGAAACGTGGCGTAAAAGCCGATATGACCGTCATTCTTGATGATGCGAACAACCCATTCAAACTGCTGCCATCCGGAAAAACGGTACTGATGCAGATGTTCGGTAGCCGCATGCCAGGCTTTATGCCGCCGAAACAAGCAGTACGCGATGCGTTAGTCGATTTGCAGGCCCATCAGCTTGGTATGATTGCCGGTATCCGCGCCATTATCGCCTCTATGTTGCAATCCTTTAATCCGGAACAGTTAGAGGAAGAGGCGCGTGAAGAGGGGATGACGTCACGCCTCTCGCTGCCCGGTAGCCGTAAAGCCGCGCTATGGGAACACTTTACCCGGCGCTATAACCAAACGGCCGGTGAAATTGAAGATGACTTCCATACTCTCTTCGGCGAAGCATTTTTACACGCCTACGATATGGAAGTTAACCAATACAAAGACTCACAGACCCGATCGGAAGAATAATGAATATCACCATTGCCTCTATGTCGAATCAGGGAAACCGCGAGAGCAATCAGGATCAAACCGGAGATGTTATTGGTGAGCGTTCCGCCTGCTTTGTGGTCTGCGACGGTGTAGCCGGTTTTCCGGGCGGCGATGTCGCCGCCGCGCTGGCGCGTAATACCATCCTTGAACAATTTAACGGCGAACAACATCTGGATGCGCAGCATATTCGCCAGTATGTCACCCAAGCCAATAGCGCCATCCGCCGTGAACAAAAAGCCAGACAAAACTATAGCCGCATGGGGACCACTATGGTCAGCCTGTTTATTGACCGCGATTATGAACTGGCGTACTGGGCCCATGCGGGGGATAGCCGCTTATATCTGTTTCGCCGTGGCTATCTTTACCATGTCACCACCGATCATAGTCTGATCCAACAGATGAAAGATGCGGGGCATCAAACCGAAGGGATCAACAGCAACCTACTCTATTTCGCTTTGGGCATGGGGGATGAAGAACGCGATGCCAGCTACAGCGATGTGGTGCCGATTGAAGATGGCGATGCCTTCTTACTCTGCACCGATGGTTTCTGGCACGGGGTGTCGCAGCAACATATGCAACAATCGCTGCACATGGTTAATACGCCGGAAGAGTGGCTGACCTTAATGCACCAAATATTGAAGAAAAACGATGAACGATCGGATGGTCAGCAGGACAACTACAGTGCTGTTGCCGTTTGGGTGGGATCGCCGCAGGATACAACGCTGTTGCACTCGTTGTCAGAAGCGGCCCAGTTCATTCCCCTTCGTGATTAAGATAAGGCATCAGGCAAGGAATCGTATGAAATATTGGCTAACAGGTGCGTTAACCCTGCTGGTAGCGACCAGCGCCTGGGCGGAAGATTACAACATCGTCTCCTCCCGCACGCTTAAGCTGGATCTGTATATTGATAATATCAAAGACAACAAGCCCGCCAGTTGGTGCGCGCGCGAATTGCCTTTACGGATTGTGGCGAAAGGCGACAAGAACCCAACCATTCTGAAGGATTTTCTGCCACGCGTCGGCAGCCTGCTGGCGAACCAGTGTGGCAAACTGAACACCATTCAGTGGCAAATGAACGATAGCGCAGGGCAAAAACTGGCGCACGGCTCAGCGACCAAAGCTAAAAACTGGGCGGTAACCATTGAGCCGGAAGTGGCGCAGAGCGCACCGGCTACGCAAGCGCCGGAAAACACATCATCTCCGACCCAACCGCCGACACCGCCGGTCGTCAGGGCGGAAGATCTGTCGCCCGCGGCGGATACCACCCCATGGATCCAGTTCAGCTTGCTGGATGGTTGCCACTTCCGCACTTACTGGCGTGATGATAGCCAGGCTGGCGCGCTGTTTGTCCCGGCAAAAGGGGGCGTAACCTGCGCCAGCGATGGGTGGTTAAACGGCAAAAGTCAGTTAACCCAAATGGGACAAGGCGCGGCGAAAAAGCTCTCGGTCACTTTCCTGCAAGGCTTCCCGGTTTCCGATTTTGCCAATAATGACGACAGTAATAGCCTGCAAATTACCACCGTAAACAACCAGCGCATGGTGCTCAGCGATGAAAGATCGCCGCAGAGTTGGATGATCCTGCCCTATACCGCGCGCGTGAACGGCTGGCTGAATAATGGCACCGTCGCCGTACAGATGGCGCAAAACGAAGCGAACGATGAAGGCGCTTTAAAAGCGCGTTTGGAAGAGGTGCGTAAAGTCTGGGCGCCTTACCTTGCCAATGGCGGTTCACTGACCATTTTGCTGGTTGACGCACTGCATCCGCAGTTAAAAGATCCCGCCGCCGGCACCTGGCGTACCATTAAATAAGCCGACAAAGGAATTTTTATGCACTCTCTTCAACAATTGATGGCTGGCGCTTCACTGACGGAGACGTTGGCGCGGGTGGAAAGCCAAATCAAGGCGCAACCCGCCGATGCCGATCAGCGTGCGGCCTTTGTGCAACTGTTGTGTCTGGCGGGTAACTGGACGCGGGCGCAAACCCAACTGAAAAGCTGGCTGGCGCTGAAACCGCAGGCGCAGCCGACCGTGACGTTGCTGGAACAGGCGATTAGCGGAGAGTTACAGCGTGCTGACGTTTTTCGCGGTCAGGGAACGCCACGCCTGCCGGGTGGTGCATTTAGCTGGGCAGAAACGTTACATCAGGCGCTTTTGGCGCAAACGCAAGGCGATCGGCAACAGGCTGATGCGCTGCGTCTGGCGGCGTTTGACGCCGCGGCGGAAAACCCCGGTAGCGCAACGCTGCAAGGGGATGAGGCCGCTCAGCCGTTTGCGTGGCTGATTGATGGCGACGGGCGTTTAGGGCCGGTGTGCGAAATGATCGTCAATGGCAATTACTACTGGGTGCCGTTTAGCGCCATCGCCGAAATGCGCTTCCAGGCTCCGGCCAGCGTAACCGATCTGGTTTGGCGTCACACCCTGGTGCGGCTGGTGGATGGCGCGGAGCAGGTGTGCCAAATCCCGGTGCGTTACCCATTCGAAGCTGAGGCGAGTGATGCCGTTCGTCTGGCGAACGTGACCGAGTGGCAGCCGCTGGATGCCGACGAGCAGCAGTTTATCGGTCAGGGCCAGAAGGTATGGCTTAACGATAGCGCTGAATTTTCGTTGTTAAACCTGGAGACGCTTGCGTTTATCGCCAGTGATTTCGCCGATGAGTAATAACGCCGATCATAATCCTTTTGAGGGCGGTGATGTGCTGCGTGGCGGCTACCGTTTTCGTAAAGGTAAAGAGACGCTGGGCGCGCGCGATAAAATGCAGCCTTCGCTGCTTGACCGTCTGACCGATAACGCGCCAGACAAGCAACAGGAACCGGTCAGCCAAACGTTGGTTTCACACAGCGCACTGCGCCGCCATGTATTGCGCGATCTACAGTGGCTGTTTAACAGTATCAATAATGAGGCTCAGCAAGATCTGGCGCCTTTTCCGCAGGTGCGGCGTTCGGCATGGAATTTTGGTGTCGCGCCGCTGGCTGGTCAGCGTATGTCCGACATTGAATGGCAAGACATTCAGCGTAAGTTGACCGAGGCGATTATCAATTTCGAGCCACGTATTTTGCCGCAAGGGTTACAGGTCCGCTGTGTTTCTGACACCGGTTCGCTGGAACTGCATAACGTGTTATCCATTGAAATCAAAGGCCGCCTGTGGTGTGTACCGTATCCACTGGAATTTCTGTTCCGCACCGACGTTGACCTGGAAAACGGTCACTTTGAGCTAAAAGAAGTAGGTTAAGCATGGACAGTAAACTGCTCGATTATTACAACCGTGAACTGGCGTATCTGCGCGAGATGGGCGCGGAGTTTGCCGAGCGCTATCCCAAAGTGGCAGGGCGTTTGGGCATGCGAGGGATTGAGGTTGCCGATCCGTACGTTGAGCGGCTAATGGAAGGCGTTGCCTTTTTGACCTCACGCGTGCAGCTCAAAATGGATGCCGAGTTCCCGCGTTTTTCGCAGCGCTTACTGGAAATGATCGCGCCAAATTACCTGGCGCCGACGCCATCAATGGCGATTGCCGAGATTCATCCAGACAGCAATAAAGGGGATATTACCCAAGGGTTTGTGGTTCCGCGCGGCACCATGATGGATAGCCAAACGCTGAAAAAAAATGGTGTGACCTGTAGCTACACCACCGCGCACGATGTCACTTTGCTGCCGCTGAGCATTAAGCAAGTGGAGTTGGGCGGCGTCCCGGCTGATATTCCATTGGGCCAGCTTGGGCTAAGCCAGCGTGGCGCGGTGAGCGCGCTACGTATCCGCCTGACATGTGATGATTCCACGACGCTTGATCATGTTGATTTCGACCAACTGGTGTTCTTCCTCAGTGGCCCGGATATTCAGGCGCTGAAGTTGTTGGAATTGGTGATGGAACATCAGGTTGGCATCTTCTGCCAGACGGTTAATAAACAGCCGCGTCGGGTGGTATTGCCGGATGGCGCGCTCAGGCAAGAGGGGTTCGAACCGGAGCAGGCGCTGTTACCGGACGATTTGCGTAATTTCGATGGCTATCGTCTATTGCAAGAGTATTTCGCTTTCCCGGCCCGTTTTCAGTTCCTGAGCATTAGCCAACTGCGCCCGATCCTCAAACAGGCGCAGGGCATTCGGGAGTTTGAAATCATCGTGCTGCTGGATAAGACCGACGCCGCGCTGGAACGTGTGGTGGATGCCAGCCATTTAGCCTTGCATTGCACGCCGGTGATTAACCTGTTCCCCAAAGTGGCGGAACGGAAAAAAATTAGCGCCAGCCAACACGAATACCATCTGGTGGTCGACAATATTCGCCCACTCGATTACGAAATTTTCTCGGTACAAAAACTGTATGCCAGTAGCGACGAACGCCGCGAAGAGCAGGTGTTTCGCCCCTTCTGGAGCACTTTTAGCCGCGATGGCGGTGATTTCGGCGCCTATTTTTCGGTTCGACGCGAACAGCGTACGCTCTCGGAACATGCGCAGCGGTATGGTACGCGCACCGGTTATATCGGTTCCGAAGTGTTTCTCTCGCTGGTGGATGAACGCCATTCACCGTGGCAGGAAGAGTTGCGCTATTTAACCGCCGATGTCATGTGCACCAGCCGCGACCTGCCGTTAATGCTGTTACAGCAAGAGCAAGGTAACTTTCTGCTACCGGACTCGGTGCCCTCCAGCAAGCTGACGATGCGTAAAGGCCCAACGCCACCGCGTCCTGCGCTGGCGGAAGGATTAACAACGTGGCGGTTGATCAGCCAGTTGCAAATGAACTACTTAAGCCTGATGGACGGTGACGATGGCAGCGGTGCCGCCGCATTGCGCCAGCTTCTTGGGTTGTATGCTAACCTCGCCGAAGCGCCGGTCGCCCGGCAGATTGAGGGGATCAGGCATTGCGTACTCAAACCGGTTCATCGTCGGGTGCCGGAGCCTGGGCCGATTGTGTTCGCGCGCGGGATTGGTATTGAGCTAAACGTGGATGAGCAGGCTTTCTCTGGTTCCAGTCCGTGGTTACTGGGCAGCGTGCTGGAGCGGGTGTTTTCACGTTTGGTGGCGGCAAACTCGTTTACTGAAATGACGCTAACCAGCCAGCAACGTGGCGATGTCGGTTACTGGCCGCCGCGGATGGGCAAAAGGGCGCTGATATGAGTGAAACCGTCAGCCATCAACAATGGCAAGTGCGCGCCTTAAAACGTTTACCGGATGCCTTTTGGCTGGCGTTAAAAGAGACGCCGTGGCGCTATGATCTGTTCCAACTGTTACGCCGTATTGATGCGCAGGGCGGAGAAAAATATCCGCTCGGTCGCGCGCCACAGCCACGTCATGAGCCGTTACGCCTGGGACAAGAGCCTTCGCTGGCTTTTGCGCCCTCGACGCTTGCCAGCGTGCGGCAGCGCGAAAACAGCCCGCTGCACGAGGTGTCGATTTTTAGTTTTGGCTTGTTCGGGCCGAATGGGCCGCTGCCGATCCATATGACCGAGTATGCGCGTGAGCGTATTTATCATCATCAGGATACCAGCCTGACGGCGTTTGCCGATCTGTTTCATCATCGCTTAACGCTGCTGTTTTATCGCGCCTGGGCCGATGCGCAGCCCACGGTCTCGCTTGATCGTGCCGATGGTCAGCGTTTTGACCACTATCTGGCTAGCCTGATTGGCATGGGGCAACCGGGTCAACTGGCAAAGGGCAGCCTGAGCGAGCACGCACGCTTTATGTTGGCGGGTCACTTAACCCGCCATGGCCGCGATGCGGAAGGATTGCAAAAAATTTTGCGGCACTATTTCAAGGTGCCGGTAACGTTAGTGGAAAACGTCCCGCAATGGCTGCCGCTGAGCAGCCGCGAACGCGCCCGTTTAGGTGCCGGACGTCGGATGCCGCGTTTGGGTGAATCATCATTTCTTGGCGTAGCGGTACGCGATATCCAGCATAAATTACGCATTGAACTGGGGCCGCTCTCCGGCGCGAACTACCGTCGCTTCCTGCCCGGCCAACCGTGGGCTGAACAGCTACGTGATTGGGTGCGGCAATATTTAGGCATTGAGTATGTTTGGGAAGTGCGGCTGGTATTGGATGCCGATGATGTACAGGGCGTTAAGTTAGGCGGCGATGCGCAACTGGGGTTTAGCAGCTGGCTCGGCACCCAGCCGATACCGCAACCGCGTAGTGACTTAACCTTTAGCCCGGAACCGCGTGAAACACTGCAATAATCGTCGCTCAGGCTTTGCTACCGACGGTTTTATTTCTCTAACCCTTGTTTTCCTCTGTCTATTATTTCGTTATTAATCAGATATTTTTAGGCGCCCTTAACGCTAACTTCAACGAGATCAACCATGTCAGAAATCAGCCGCGCCGTACTCTTCGGCAAATTGGACACGCTGTTATTTACTTCTCTGGAAAGCGCGACGGCCTTTTGTAAGCTGCGCGGTAATCCGTATGTTGAATTGGTTCACTGGTTACACCAACTGATGCAGCAACAGGATGGCGATCTTCAGCACCTCATCCGCCATTTTTCGCTGGATGAAGAAGCGCTAACGCGCGACATTGTTGCGGCGCTCGATCGCCTGCCGCGCGGTGCCAGCGCGGTATCCGATCTCTCTGAACATATTGATAGCGCGGTGGAGCGTGCATGGGTATACGGCTCGTTGAAATTTGGCGTCGGGCAGATCCGTGGCGGTCATTTACTGATTGGTATCCTGAAAACCTTCAATTTGGCGAACGTCCTGAAAGGGATCTCTGGTCAGTTCAACCGGATTAGCGCCGACGCATTGCTGGAACAATTTGATACCGTGTTCGGCAACAGCAAAGAAGCGCAGCAGGTGAGCGGGCAACCGGCAGAAAACCCTTCGGCCGCGCCGCAGCAAAAAGGCACGCTGGCGCAATATGCGCAGGATCTCACCGCGCGGGCGCGGGCAGGCAAAATTGATCCGGTAGCCGGACGCGACGAAGAGATTCGCCAGATGGTGGATATTTTGATGCGCCGTCGGCAAAACAACCCTTTGCTGACTGGTGAAGCTGGCGTCGGCAAAACCGCGGTGGTGGAAGGGCTAGCGCTGCGCATCGCGGCAGGCGATGTGCCTGCGCCGTTGCAGGAGGTACAGCTCTGGCTACTGGATATTGGGATGTTACAAGCCGGTGCTGGCATGAAGGGCGAGTTTGAAGCGCGGCTACAGGCGTTGATCAACGAAGTGCAGTCCAGCCCGATCCCGATCATCCTGTTTATTGATGAAATCCATACGCTGGTCGGCGCGGGCGGCCAGCAGGGAACCGGCGACGCCGCCAACCTGCTTAAACCGGCGCTGGCGCGCGGGCAGTTACGCACCATCGGCGCCACCACATGGGCGGAGTACAAAAAGTACATTGAAAAGGATCCGGCATTAACGCGCCGCTTCCAGACGGTACAAGTGCACGAGCCTGACGAAGATAAAGCGTTGCTAATGCTCCGGAGCACCGTCAGCCCGTTAGAAACACATCACCGCGTGCTGCTGTTGGATGAAGCGGTAAGCGCGGCGGTAAAACTCTCTCATCGTTACATTCCTGCCCGTCAGTTACCGGATAAAGCGGTCGCGTTGTTGGATACCGCCTGCGCCCGCGTGGCGGTTAGCCAGAGCGCACAGCCGCCGCAACTGGAAGATTGCTTGCACCGGATTGCCGCGCTGGAAATTGAGTTGGGCATTGCCGAGCGTGAAGCAAAAGTGGCGATTGGCGACCCTGCCCGTGTAGAAGCCATTAACGCGCAACTGACCGCCCTGGCGACGGAGCGTGATGCATTAACCGCTCGCTGGCAACAGGAACGTGAACTGGTGGATGGCATTATTGCCCTGCGCGCGCAATTGCACGACGAACAGGTTGATGACCCGGCGACGGTGCATCAGGCGCTGGCGGAAAAACAGCAGCAATTGAGCCAATTGCAGGGCGAAGCGCCCTTATTGTTTGCCGCCGTGGATGCCAACGTGGTAGCGGCAGTGGTCTCCGACTGGACCGGCATTCCGCTGGGACGCATGGTGAAAAATGAAATCGATGCGGTGCTCAGCCTGGCCGATACGCTAAATGAGCGGGTTATTGGTCAGCGCCACGGTCTGGACCTGATCGCGAAACGGGTGCGCACCTCACGGGCGCGGCTGGATGATCCGAACAAGCCGGTTGGCGTGTTTATGCTGTGCGGCCCTTCCGGCGTTGGGAAAACCGAAACCGCATTAGCATTGGCGGAAACCCTGTATGGCGGCGAGCAGAACATCATTACCATTAATATGAGCGAATTCCAGGAAGCACATACCGTTTCTACCCTGAAAGGGGCGCCGCCGGGCTACGTTGGCTATGGTGAAGGCGGCGTGTTAACCGAGGCGGTACGCCGTCGCCCTTATAGCGTGGTGTTACTGGATGAGATCGAGAAAGCGCACCCGGACGTGCATGAAATTTTCTTCCAGGTGTTTGATAAAGGCTGGATGGAGGATGGCGAAGGGCGCCATATCGATTTCCGCAATACCATCATCATTCTTACTTCGAATGTTGGTACGCAATTAATCAGCGCCATGTGTGCTGACCCGGAATTAATGCCGGAGCCGGAAGCGTTAACCACTGCGCTACGTCCGCCATTGTTGGAGGTCTTCCCGCCAGCTTTGTTGGGGCGTTTGTTAGTGGTGCCTTATTACCCATTAAGCGATACGGTGCTGGCAAATATTGTGCGTCTCCAGTTGCGACGTGTGCAGCGCCGCCTGGAAGAAAACCACGGTATCGTATCGGAAGTGGACGAAAGCGTGATTGCGCAAATCGTCCAACGCTGTACCGAAGTGGAGTCGGGCGGACGTATGGTCGACGCCATTCTTACTAATACCCTGCTGCCGCAAATGAGCCAGATGCTGCTTTCCGCCAGCGCGCGTGACGAAAAATATCGCCGCCTGCGTGTGACGTTGGAGCAGGGTGAGTTTCAGTGTCAGTTTGAGGCGTGAAGCCATTAGCTATCAGAGAGTTGTCCATCATGTCGGAACACGATAACAATCGGACTGTCCCCAACGCGTTACCGGTTGGGTACCGTTTCAATGAATTTGAAATTAAGGAAGTGATTGGTGGCGGCGGTTTCGGGATCGTTTATCGCGCCTGGGATCATCAACTGGAACGGACTATTGCGATCAAAGAGTTCATGCCGGCTTCGCTGGCGGTGCGCAATGACGATCTGACGCTGGTTCTGCGCAGTGAGCGTTTTAGCAAAACGTTCCACGCCGGGCTGAACAGCTTTATTCAGGAGGCGCGTCTGCTGGCGCGTTTTAACCATCCTAATCTGCTGCATGTGCTGCGTTTCTGGGTACAGAATGACACCGCCTATATGGGGACGGTGTTTTACAGCGGCACTACGTTATCCAATTTACAGCAACAACATCCTGAATTAATTGATGAAACCTGGATTCGGCGGCTGCTACCGCCGCTGTTTGGCGCCATCAATATTATCCATCAGGAAGGCTATCTCCACCGCGATATTTCGCTGGATAATATCCAAATCCAGGATAATGGCATTCCGGTTCTATTGGATTTCGGCTCCGCGCGTCAGACGATTGGTAACTTGTCTGATGAAACCGAAACCATGCTGCGGCCGGGGTTTGCGCCGATTGAGCAATATAGCGATAACAATGAGAACGAGCAGGGGCCATGGACCGATATCTATGCCCTCGGCGCAGTGTTACATACGCTGATTACCGGCGCGCCGCCACCGGTAAGTGTGGTGCGCAGTATTGAAGATAACTATAAACCGTTAGCGGAACTGCGCCCGACCGGCTATTCGTTACCGCTGTTGCACGCGGTTGATCGCGCCCTGGCGTTGAAACCGGAAGATCGCCCGCAATCCGTTGATGCCCTGGCGGCGTTAATGGAGCTTTCACCCTCCGATCTGAACGATATTTTGCATATCAAAGTGGATGGCCCTGGCACCATGTTGGTGCCGGTTGAACCGGAATCGTCGGTAACGGAAGGGGCTAAGCCCTCCACGCTGAAACGCTTTATGTTACCAGGGCTGGTGGCCGCCGGTGTACTGGTTGGCGTGGGCGTTGGCGCGTTGATTGCCGGTGGCGATAGCGGCGAAGAAGGGAAGACGGCAGAGGTTGCAACCGCACCGGCTGAAAACCCGGTAGCGCAATCCAGCGCGCCGGCACAGAGTGCGTCGAACGCACCGGCAGCCAGCCAAACGCAGGAGACCGCCTCTCAACCGGTATCCACGGCACAGCAGCCGCCGAAAGAGGCGCCGCCGCCGCCGCCCGCTCCGATCGCGCAGGTTTATGTAAAACTGCACCCCGGGGATGAAATGTCGTTAAACGGCAATCAGCAAGCGGCGGTTCCGGCCCCTAACGGGTTCGCGTCATTGCAACTGCCGCCGGGCGAATACCAATTTACCATCTCGAACCAGGGCCAGACGCGGGAACAAAAAATCAATATTGACCGCGAAGGGGTGTGGCTAATCAATCCACACGGTTAGTCATCAGTGCCCGGCATTACGCCGGGCCTTTTTGATCATGGACATTAGATATGTTTTCACGCATCACAGCACAGCTTCCGGTCGACGGGCTGCTTTTCTGGAAACTGGAGGGCACCGAGTCGCTCTCGGCCCCGTACGCCCTGACGGTTACCCTGCTGGGCAGCGACGCGCGCATTGAGCGTAAGGCGCTGCTCGGCCAGCCGGTCACCCTGACCATCCCCACGCAGTCGCTGCTCAGCGAACGCTACCTTAACGGCAAAATCACCCGCGTGGCGGTCAGCAGCCGTGAGCTCTCCGGCACGCGCTACGCGGTGTACGAGCTGACGGTGGAGCCGGACGTGTGGCCGATGCTGCGCGACCGCAACCTGCGCATCTTCCAGGGCCAGACGGTGCCGCAAATCATCAAAACGCTGCTCGGGGAGTATAACGTCACGGTGGAGGACCGGCTGACCGGGCAGTACCGCCTGTGGGAGTACTGCGTGCAGTACCAGGAGAGCAGCTTCGCGTTTATCAGCCGGCTGATGGAGCTGGAGGGGATTTACTACTTCTTCCGCCATGAGCAGGAGCGTAACGTGATGGTGCTGGCGGATTCGGCGCAGCAGCACCGTCCGTTTGCCGGTTACGAAAGCATTCCTTACCACGTGACGCCGTCGGGCGGAACGACGGATGAGGAGGGCATCGGGCGGTGGTCGCCGGAGGACCGGGTGACGCCGGGGATTTACAGCCTCGACGACTATGACTTCCGCAAGCCGAACGCGTGGATGCTGCAGGCGCGGCAGAACCCGGCGTCGCCACAGCCGGGGCAGATAGACGTGTACGACTGGCCGGGGCGTTTCACCGAGCACGGTCACGGCGAGTTTTACGCGCGGATACGGCAGGAGCAGTGGCAGGCGGAGCATCAGCAAATCAGCGGCGTGGGCACCGCCATGGGCCTGGCGCCGGGGCACACCTTCACGCTGGTGAACGCGCCGTACCCGGGCGACAACGGCGAGTACCTGATAACCTCGGCGACCTACGGGTTTGAGGAGAACCGCTACGCCAGCGGCGGGGAGGGGACGACGGCGCACGAAACGACGTTTACGGTTATCCCGTCGGAGGTGACCTTCCGGGCGGCGGCGGCGACGCCGTGGCCGAAGACGCACGGCCCGCAGACGGCGAAGGTGGTGGGGCCGCAGGGGGAATCCATCTGGACGGACAAATACGGTCGCATCAAGGTGAAGTTTCACTGGGACCGTCTGGCGAAGGGTGACGACACCAGTTCGTGCTGGGTGCGGGTGTCAAGCGCGTGGGCGGGCCAGGGTTTCGGCGGGGTGCAGATACCGCGGGTGAACGATGAGGTGGTGATAGACTTCATCAACGGCGACCCGGACCGTCCGCTGGTGACGGGGCGGGTGTACAACGAGGCGAGCATGCCGCCGTGGTCGCTGCCGGCGGCGGCGACGCAGATGGGTTTTCTGAGCCGGTCGAAGGACGGAACGCCGGAGAACGCCAACGCGCTGCGCTTTGAGGACAGGAAGGGGGCGGAGCAGGTGTGGGTGCAGGCGGAGCGGAACCTGGACACGCAGGTGAAGCACGACGCCAGCCGCAGCATCGGGAACAACCACACGCACTTTGTCGGCGCGAATGAAGAGCAGCGGGTGGTGGCAAATCAGATGCAGGCGGTGAAGGGCGGTCGCGAAATTCTGACCGGTCGGGGCAAGCTGGACGCGGCGGTGGAGGAGTACGTGCTGGCGTCGGGCACCACGCTGCGGCTGGTGTGCGGCAGGAGCGCGATAGAGCTGCAGGCGGGCGGTCAGATAAACCTGGTGGGGACCGGCTTTAACCTGTTTGTGGAGGGGGACGGGCATATCACCACCAGCGGCGGCAGGCTGCACCTGAACACGGCGGGGGCGAAGCCGGGGACCGGGGCGCCGGGCGACGGTCATAAAGGGGATATTCAGGCGGCGGTGGCGTCAAAGTTTACCCCGGAGAAGGCGGGGAAAGCGGTAGCGGCTCCTGCGCCGGCGGCAGCGCCTGCTCCGCAGAAAGCACAAGCGGCGTCCGTCGGTAATCTCCAGGCTGGAGAACGGAAGCGACCAAAACACGTGCAAAAGTTTATTGATGATAACCTTGAAGCTGCTAAAAAAACTCAAGCGGATTGGGGAGTGCCTGTATCTGTTACCTTGGCACAATCAGCGCAGGAAACAGGCTGGGGTAAACATGTTAAAAATAATGCTTGGTTTGGTATTAAAGGTAAATCCCCAATGGGAAATAGTAGTGCGTTTAAAACATCAGAAGTTATTGATGGGAAGAGAATATCAATAACTGATAACTTTCGAGCATATAAGGATTATGCTGAATCGGCAGATGATTATGGGCGATTTTTAAATGGTAATCCACGTTATAAAGCAGCCTTTGATCATCTTACTGAACCCAATAGATTTGTCGATGAAGTAGCTAAAGCCGGGTATGCTACCGATCCTAATTATGCTAGAAGTCTTAAAGGTATAATTAGCTCACAACATTTAACAGATTTTGATTGATGGAGGCAGTTGATGTCAAAAAGAATTTTTTTTGGTTTTTTCTTCGTGATGCTATATTTATTTAATACACCCACCTATAGTGACACTGGAAAAAATTCTGTACTATCGTCAAATCAGCAAAGCCGGGAAGATGCTGTGGTGCTGGCAGTACACCAGGCAATTCGCGATAACAAACTCACCACCTTGCGAGATCACTGTCTGGCTTATGATTATGATGATGTTTCTGATATGGAATTTTACTTTGTCGATGTACGAGAGGATAAGCGGTATGCTATTTGTGGCGGCGATCCTGATGTCTCAGTTCATTTATTCAGATTTAAAGTTTCCAGAAATGATTATACATTATTTACCGATGCCGGTTCGGTGGACGGAACTTTCCATGCAATTGATAAGTAATACCTGGCAGGGACTTTGACGAGTTGAAAGATATGATGTGAAAGTTTTCTTTTAACTTTTTTAGTAGGACAGATTTCGATTGTTTTATTCAATGTGAGTGATAAGGGAAATACATTTTATACCCTAAATAATTCGAGTTACAGGAAGGCAGTAAGAGAAAGAGTCCTGATAAGCTTATTGAGGTCATGTAATTCGGGTGAGTAACTGCGGCTAATACACCTGCAGCTTGAAGAATGGTAGGTTTAGATATGCATGAATAGGATTTTAATAACCCATTGACTATAAAGGCATGATGAAATCATAATTACTAATGCCAGTTCTTATGTTGTTTTGGATAAAAATGGTTGAAAAATAGAGGTCAATGAAGAAATGATTGTTAGAGAGGTCATTGCAGAGGGAAATTATACCGCAATTGACTATGTTAATGATGCTATCGATGTGCTTCAGAGTCGCCTGGTAAAAAAACCTACCTTTGCATTATATATAATGGCATTCGAACAAGTAAAGTGCGTTAAAAATATCTTATTGGAAGTTGAAAAGGATAAGTCCAAACTTCATACCATGAATCTTGGTGTTTTAGCATCAAAAGAATTTGACACCACCGATCCTGAACTTGCACAGAGCTTATCAAATGTTAATTACATAGCATCGCAAGTGGGACAAGGGCTGAAAGTTATCCTTCCTCATCAGATAGATCCTGAATATAAAAAGAGAAAGAAGAGATGTAGTAAATAATGCTTTTCAGCTTTGAAAATAAAAAGATCGTCATTAACATCGAAAGATTCCTTTTTGGATAGTGCATCAAGTGATGAAGGTGCTGCTACGTTGAATAATATTAAAGTACAGAGAGAGATTTTGAAAAATGGAGGTGCAGACATTGGGACTGCAGGTAACCCAGCGAATCAACCTTCCTATAACAGAATTTTTAATGCACTAGAATATGAGAAAATTAGTGAGGTTCAGGCACGGTCAAAAATAGGGAGAATCTTTGGGAAGGGGGAATTAACCTCTAATACAGGACAGTACTATGAAGATTATTATAGCGGATGGTATGATAAGCACTATGCGAAATAGTTTTTTATTATTTTGTTGTTTTTTCTTTACAGGCTATGCTGAGGGGGATCGCATGAAAGGCTTTAATATATGGTCGTTTATTGAGGGAATGCAAACCAGAGCCACTGAGCTGGATGGTGATAGTATCAAAAAGCTTCCCTTTCCTATCTTTTTAGATCATGAAAATAAATATACCGCCTTCTATAAAGGAAAGGATTTTAAACTAGACGATGGAAATAATATATCTTCAATAGATATTCGGCTGTCTAAAGAGAAAAGTGAAACACCAGCTTTTATTGCATTTGAAATATCGGGTGAGTGTATTACTCTCGATGAACTAAAAAAGAAGTATAAGCCATTAGAGCTTAGTTCCTATCCCAGCGGGAATTCAAATGATGAGGTTACTGCTTACACTTACCATAAAAATGAAAAACAAACGCTCTCGTTTGGATTTAAGCAAACTGATCCTTCGTGTCTGCATACAGTGGTGATTGATAGTGACGAGTAAGACTGCGTTTTTATTTATATTAAGGTGTAAAGGCTGGTATGAATGAGAATATTTGTAGTATTAACGACTTTTTTATTGGTTTCTTTTAATTGCTTTTCGCAAACTCAGTGTGAAGAAAAAGATAATCTTGCGCAGCAAAAAGGAGTCCGCTTCGATAGTTATAATAATGGCTTCAGTGTCACTGGTCATGGACGGCTCTACTTTTACTCAGCACCTGATGTTGCATGCAAAAATAAAGATACATTTATTGTGCCTGGAGACGTGGTTAACGCGTATCTTGATTTTAATGGCTATTATTCTGTTATGTATTTCAGGGGGGATGGTAGTCAGGTTGAGGGATGGGTTAAGAGCAGCAGGTTAAAAGAGAATGGTACCGGAAATGGTCCAAAGCAGTAATTGTTATTTTTATTGAACGTGCAGATGAAGCCTTTTCTTTATTCCTTTTTTCTGGTGTTTAATGTATTAGTTAACGTAAATGAGCGACGATTTATTTTAATGCCTCTCTACTCTCCATGCCCGGTGTGAGAATCAGAGAATGGGATCTTTTTTTTTGTTGATGATTAACAATCGATATGACTAAATTTCTTATCAGGATGTTTGTTATTTATTTTTTTATGCTACCTTTTTCCTCTTGGGCTGCGGGGGAAGATACATTAGCAAAGTACAATTCTTTTGATACCGTCTCCGGACTATTAGAAAATAATCAATATAAAAAGCAGCTGCAAGCACTACTTGGCGCAGATTTCAGTACTTTTTATAATAATTTTGATGTAATCGCTGCCCCTCATGAGACTACCGGGAAAGGGTTATTTGTTGAAGGGTGGCTGCAAGACCTACGGTTGGAAAATGCTTCTGCGATGGTGATTCAGCCTGACGGTAAACTTTATACTGCGTGGGTTGTGCCTGGAAATGAAAAAATTGAATACCGAACCAATGATAGTCAATCAAAAGGGATTCAGTCTGACCTTTTAGCATGGTCAAAACGGTTTACGAATTTGACTTTTAATGAAAAAACGTATCCTGCAGGGTTTATAGATAAAGAACCCAAAACTCGCCATCTTGATACGGCAAAATTTAATGTTAAGGTGACGCTGCAGTGTAATGTTGATAATAAAGTGTGCGATCGGGCTGTGTATGAAGGAACACGAAAGTCAGATGGTGCAAAGCTAATATTGAAGGGTAAGGTTATTCGTGCGACCTGTGATGAAGTCATTTGCCCGATAAATTCTTATGAGTTTAAAAATAAAAATACAACCTATATGCTGGAAACGGTATCACCCGCACTGGTGGTTATTGTAAACAATAAAATGGTACTTAACGAAAAAGGCTCCTGGTCAGATAACTAAATTAAACATCACTCAGGGGACTTTTTTTAAATTTTTTCAGAAAAAATGGTTTTCACATGATTAAAGTTTTATTTTTATCCTAATTAAATTTTTATTTTCCCACTTCTGCATGGAATCAATAAGAACAGTGATGGTAAATAAAAAGTGAGATATGTTTTCTTTGTGAAGATATGAAAGGATAGGTGTAACAACCTGATCGGTAAGAATAAGCCGCGTGTGGCGATGGTGCCGAAGTCTACTTCTTCGAAGGAAGAGAACAGCAGTAGCAATTTTAACGTCTCTAATCGCATTGAATGATGCTCTCAAGTGATGTTGAAATGATGATAATGAAAAAAATCCAAATATCTCCGCTATGTTTATTCTGGATGGCAGGACTAAAAAATTAGAATGAACAAGAGGATGTTGAATATGAGTAAAAAAGGACGAGCCTTGATGGTGAAAAAGAACGTTTGTTATTTTTTACTTTTATTTGTAATGTCCTGTGTACAAGCAAAAGAAGTTTATCATTTCGAACCTGAAATAGTTACGGTTGTTGGAACGGTAACTTTGAAAAAATTTCCAGGTCCACCTAACTATGGAGAAGGGCCAGATGATAAGAAAGTAGATGTACCTATTCTTTTGCTACCACAGGCTATTGATGTTGTCGCTCGTCCTGACGCTACGGATGATAACCCTGACAGCGAAACTGAGAAAAATGTAGGCGAGATGCAAATTATACTTCCCGATCAGCCTGTTAGGCTAAAGGGTTGCATTGCATTGACCGGAACATTGATGCATCAAGTGACTGCCGGGCACTATACGTCGGTGCTTATCGTAATGAAGTCAGCAAAACCAGGAAGACGCTGTGGTACTAGCAGTACACCAGGCCATTCGCGATAACAAACTCACCACCTTGCGCGACCATTGTCTGGCTTATGATTATGATGATGTGTCTGATAAATTATTTTACCTTGTCGATGTACGAGAAAATAAGCGCTACGCTATTTGCGGTGGCGCGCCTGATGTCTCGGTTCATTTATTCAGGTTTAAAGTTTCCAAAAGGGATTATGCATTATCTACTGATGCCGGTTCGGTAGATGGAACTCTTCATACAGTTAAGCAGTAATATCTGGCTGGGGCTTCGAAACGTTGAATAATATGAAATGTTTTATTTTATCACTGATGATGGGATTCACCCCGGTCATCGTTAGTGCCGCTACGCCTGCGCTTTCCGGGGATGATTTCAGCGTTAGTATTAATAAACATATTTTTGCTTTGGGTGAACAGTGGGATGAAAAATCGGGCACGCTTGCAGGTCAGGAAGTGAATAGCAACTTCATTGGTGAAATGCCCGTTGGTGAGAGTGTTTACAGATTTTATCAACATAATTATGCACACTTTTCATTATACAGCTCCAATCTCTATTGGGATAAAGAGAAAAGAAGCATCGACGATTATATTCTTTCACAGATAACACTTCTGTCTGCAGACGTTAAGACCTTTAGAGATGTGGCTATCGGCTCATCTGCAGAATCGTTGATGCGTAAATATGGGCAAGGAAAAATTGATAAAAGTGATGGTGAGTATTGGATTGAATACGTACATCAAGATAAGCAGATTTCTTTTCAAATAGAAAATGGACGGGTTGTCAGTATTATAATGATCATATTAATCGATGATGTTACGCCTTCTGAATAAAGAATAAGTTGCACATGTAAAAATAGGCTTTATTTCCTGCTGTTTATTCGAACAGGCTGGATTTCAAAATTTTAATTTACCGGCGAGCGAACAGATGTTTACCGCCGCCTGAATAACTTTCCCGACGACTTTTTATGACGAGCACACTATGAAATATACCCTCCAGGAAGGATCTTTCTCCCTTTATCAAAGCGACTGGCTAGATAACAGTATGAATATTCTGCGTGACGATGCTAACGGTATTTCCGTGGTTATCAGCCGTGGACCAATCCCTGCTGACAGCGATTTCGAACAAGAATTCCACCGACAGTGGGATACGCTACGTCCGCAGATGGGGCAATTAAAACAATCTCCGTTCGAGCGCGTGAGTGTGGGAGAAAACCACCAGACTCGCGGCGTCGAAGTGACCAGCGAATATCAGCGCAACGGGCAGCAACTATTTCAGCATCAGTTAGCGGTACAAGCAATTGATAAGCCCTACATGCTGGTTTTTACTTACTCCGCGCTGCGTCCGTTTAATGATGAAGACGCACAACGTTGGCAAAACCTGAAAGATTCTTTGGCATTGGTACCGGTGCAGGACGTTTAATCCATGGATAATCACGCGGCGCGTAAGGATGACGACCTCATCCATTCCAGTATTTTCGCGGACATCACCAGCATTGTAGCGGAAGGTGCGGCCTATGCGGTTATCGGCGCTGCCGTGGGCGCAGCGGCGGCGGCTGCCGCACCGTTAGCCGGTGCCGGTGCCGTGGCTGCCGGTCTGGCCGCCGTGGGCTCCAGTTGCTTACTCAGCGGCATTATCGGCGGCGTGCTGGCGAACCTGACCGGCGTGGCGGATGACATTTCCGCTGCTGCTTCCGGGCTTGGCAACTTCCTCTTCCCACCGTCGGTCAGCGGCAAGATAACCAGCGGAGCGGTTAATGTATTAACCAACGGTAAACAGGCTGCGCGGGCGGCGGGTAAAGCGCCGGATGCCAGAACGCCGCCGCCGGAACCACAATCCCCGCTCAGTTTTCTCGACTACGGACGTGAACTGTTGGGCGCCGCCGGGCAGATAGCCAGTTCCTTCTGGCAACCGGTGGTCGCCGGTCCGGCGGCGGGCGCCTCGCCACTGCAGCAGGACACCATTTCCTGTGAAAAACACTCTGGCCCGCAGTATCTGGCGGAAGGTTCGTCAACGGTGTTGATTAACGGACAGCCAGCGGTGCGCGCCAGGGATCGCTCTACCTGTGAAGCGACGGTATCAGACGAGGTTTCGCCGGACGTGGTTATTGGCGGCAATGCGGTGGTGGTGCGTGAGATAAAAAGCGGCAAAACGCCGGGGCTGGCACTGGCGATGATGATATTGCCGCTGCTGCGTGGTCGACCGGGGCAGGTGCTGAAAAATATGCCCTGCGCGCTGGCAGGCGCCATCGGCGGTATGGCGGCGGACATGGCCGTCAACGCGGCATTTTCCTCGTTCTACCCGGTTCATGCCGCCACCGGCGTTAAGGTGCTGAATGATGATAACGATCTCGACTTCAGCCTGCCGGGGCGTTTTCCGCTGCGCTGGCAGCGCAACTACAACAGCCTGACGACGCGCGAAGGGTTGTTTGGTCGCGGCTGGGCGACGCTGTTCGATACTTACCTGGAACTGAATGGCGACGAAGCCACGCTGTACGACGAGACCGGGCGCGAACTGCGTTTTCAGCTCCCGGAGGTACGCGAGCCGCTATACAGCCTGAGTGAAGGGCTGATTATCCGGCGCGGGCCGGACGGCGCGCTGGTGATTGCCGACGATGATGGCAGCCGCTGGTGCCTCTATCGCCCAACGCGACATAACCCAGCGGTGCTGCGACTGGCTTCGGTCAGCGATGAGTATGCCAACGGGCTGGAACTGTCGTATGACGAAGCGGGGCGTCTGGTACGTCTCCATGATGCGCCCTGCGCCATTGACGTCACGCTGCACTACGAAGACACCCGCCATCCGCGCTGCGTGACCGCGCTGTCGCACTTTGACGGTGAGCGGCACTGGCCGCTAATGCGTTACGGCTATGACGGACACGGCCAACTGGCGACGGTCACCGATGCGGCGGAGGTGACCACCCGCGCGTTTCGTTACAACGATCAGCAACTGATGGTCTGGCACCGACTACCGGGCGGGCTGGAGAGCGAGTACCGCTGGGCGCATTTCGACCACTGGCGGGTAATCGAAAACCGCACCAGTACCGGTGACGGCTGCCGCATGGATTATGACCTTGATGCCGGGCTAACCACTGTCACCACTTATGATGGTGAAACCCGCCAGCATTATCAGAACGCGCAGGCACTGGTTACGCGCTTCGTTGACGAGCGCGGTGCAAGCTGGCTGTTTGACTGGGATGAGAACGAACAGCTTATCGCCACCACCGACCCACTCGGTAATACCGTACGCTACCGCTACGATGACGCCGGAAATCGCGTTGAGGAAATCGACGCAGACCATAACACCCGCGCCACGCAATGGCTGGCGCACCGTGCGTTACCCACGGCCGTAACGGAGGCCGATGGGGCCACCACACGTTTTTATTACGACGAGCGCCATGCGCTTTCACAGGTGGTACTGCCGGGTGGCGGCAGCGAACGCTTTGAGCGTGATGAATATGGTCAGGTCACGGCGCAGACCGATGCGGCGGGCGGCGTTCGCCGCCTGGAGTACAACGAGGCGGGGCAGGTGATCCGCGCCACAGATTGTTCCGGTTATACCACGCGCTACCGCTATCATCCGCTGGGCTGGCTGCTGGCAGAAATTACCGCCAACGGCGAGGAAACGCGCTATGAGTATGACGCCGCCGGTCGTCCGGTCGCGTTGTACCGGCCCGAGAACTGGCAGGAGACGCTGGAGTGGAGCCCACAGGGATTGCCGCTGGCGCACCATGCGGCGGACGGCAGGCGCAGCGAGTTCCGCTATGATGCCGCCGGTCGCCTGACCGCCACCCGCAATCCGCAGGGGCATGAGGTGCAGCGCGAGTACGACAATCGTGGACGCATGACGGCGCTGGTCAATGAAAACGGCGAGCGCTACGGTTTTAACTGGGGTAAGGGGTCGTTGCTGGAAGTGGAGACCGGGCTGGATGGTACGGTGACCCACTACGGATATGATGCCTGTGGGCGCACCGTCAGCCGTACCTTTGCTTACGGCACGCCGGACGCTTTCAGTCATCATTTTCGCTACGATCCACGCGGTATTTTGATCGCCCGCGCCACGCCGGAGGCGGAGACACGCTGGCAGGTTTCGGCAACCGGGCAACTGCTGCAGGCCTCGGTGCATCCGGCACTGGGCGACGGCGTCTACACCCGTGCGGCAGATCAGACGGTTCGGTTTGAGTATGATCCTTCCGGCGCGCTTATTGCCGAAGAAGGGGAGAACGGGCGCGTCGGGTATCAGTATGATGCGCTGGGCAACCGCACCGCCGTCACACTGCCAGACGGCCGACAGTTAAAGCAGCTTTACTATGGCAGCGGGCATCTGCTGAGCATTGCGCTGGACGGCCTGCCGGTCAGCGACTTTACCCGGGATACCCTGCACCGCGAGCTGAGCCGCAGCCAGGGTACGTTAACCAGCCGCAGCGGCTATGACCGGCTGGGGCGTTTACAGCAGCGCGATGTGTTCGCCGGACAGGCGCAGCGTCCGGCGCCGCGTCACTGGTCACGGCACTGGGACTACGACTATCGCAATAACCTGATACGGGAAGAGCAGGACGATAACCCGTTTAGCTGGCGGCGCTGGCAGTACGACAGCGCCGGGCGGCTGCTGAAGCAGGACGGGGCGCAACCGGACCATGAACAGTGGTCGTGGGACGCGGCTTCCAATCCGCAGGATGGAGGCGTGGCGCCGGTACGGCACAACCGGGTGACGCGGCTGAACGGCATTCACTGGCGTTATGACGCCTTCGGACGCGTTGCGGAGAAGGATAACGGGCGGGAGACGTGGCATTACCGCTATGACAGCGAGCACCGGCTGAGCGAGGTGGTGCACCGCACGCGTGGACGCGACCGGCCAGAGACCCACGTCAGCTTCCGCTACGACCCGCTGGGACGGCGCATCAGTAAAAGTCGCTGGCAGGCGCAGCACGGTCAGCGTCAGGGACGGGTACGCACCACGCGGTTCGTGTGGGAAGGGATGCGGCTGCTGCAGGAGATTCATGATGAGGTGCCGCTGACCTACGTGTATGCGGACCAGGGCAGCTATGAGCCGCTGGCGCGGATTGACGGCGTGAGCCAGCCGGAGATTTACTGGTTCCACTGTGCGCCGAACGGCATGCCGGAGCGGCTGACGGACACAGAGGGAGAGGTTCGGTGGCACGGCCACAACAGCGCGTGGGGCAAACTGCTGCGCGAGGAGCGGCTGAATGGCCCCGGTTACGCACAGAACCTGCGCATGCAGGGACAGTACCTGGACCGTGAGACCGGGTTACATTACAATTTATTCCGTTATTACGACCCGGACTGTGGGCGCTTCACGCAGCCGGACCCGATAGGGCTGGCGGGCGGGATAAATCTGTACCAGTATGCGCCGAATGCGCTGGGCTGGGTGGACCCGTGGGGGTTGATGAAATGTAGTGCTCCAAATGGTTACAAAAGTGGAGATGTCGATCCTCACGGAAAACTATCTCCGGGAGTTAATCGTGCAGTAGGGCATAAAAACAGTAAAGCTGATGGTTTTGTTCAAAGTCACCACCCTATTCAGGACGCATGGGCCAAGAAAAGAATTAATGATTATCAAAGAAATTCTGCTCCTGCAACGCTACTAAAATCGTCATCTGGTAGCCCGCATGCAGCTATCAGTACTGCACAGCGTGCCCGAAGAGCTGCAACTGGTGGCTGGGATACAACCCTGAAGCAAGAATTTAATATTAGCTATAAAGAAATGTTAGACGCTGGCGTGCCTACTAATCAGGCCCGTAAATCTCTCGGTGATGCATTTAAATATTTTGATAGACTCAGAGAAAGCAACATGGGCAATCCGTTCTTTGACATTTGATATGCTGTCGCATGAAATCAAGAGGTAACTAGTTGTGAATAAAAATGAAATTTTAGATGAGCTTAAGGTTGTCGAGAATAGTCTTAATATCAAGCTTCCAAATAAATACAAACAGTTCTCATCTGAGGAAGTAAAAGATATAGATGCTTACGAAATCCAGACAAGTCAGGGAAATACTGTATATATTTATAATTACAAAGACCTTTTAGAACGAAACGAAACATACACCATACAAGATGTTGAACCAGATTATTTATTAATAGGCCAAGATGGTGACCTTGGTTATTTTATAAATGTGAAAGATAATAGTGAACTCATCTATAGCTTAGATCTGGGCGCTCTTGGAAGTCTGGATATGGATGAAGAAGCTAAAGATATTTATGATTTAAGATCCTGATCCCAATAAAATATGATAAATAAAAGCCGGAAGCGATCCTAATGATATTGTCGGCTTTTTTACTTTTAACCGTCAGTTGTGTCTATACCACAATCAGTAGCAGACAACCTTCTTTGACCGTCACCGGACCATCGATGTTAAATTCCGCTTCCCTGAGCAAGTCGCCCTTAAAATGCAGGTCGGTATATTGCGGTCACTTTTTAAACGCCCGCACTGCGCCGTAGGTGGAGACCCGCTGGAACGGCGCATCAGTAAAAGTCGCTGGCAGGCGCAGCACGGTCAGCGTCAGGGGCGGGTACGCACCACGCGGTTCGTATGGGAAGGGATGCGGCTGCTGCAGGAGATTCATGATGAGGTGCCGCTGACCTACGTGTATACGGACCAGGGCAGCTATGAGCCGCTGGCGCGGATTGACGGCGTGAGCCAGCCGGAGATTTACTGGTTTCACTGTGCGCCGAACGGTATGCCGGAGCGGCTGACGGACGCGGAGGGTGAGGTTCGCTGGCACGGCCACAACAGTGCGTGGGGCAAACTGCTGCGCGAGGAGCGGCTGAACGGCCCCGGTTACGCACAGAACCAGCGCATGCTGGGACAGTACCTGGACCGTGACAAATTTGTCTGGAACAAATTTGAACAGCGCATAAGCGCTGGCCCCGAAGGGGTGAGCCTCATGGATGAGGCGAGTATTCCGGGTTACATTACAATTTATTCCGTTATTACGACCCGGACTGTGGGCGCTTCACGCAGCCGGACCCGATAGGGCTGGCAGGCGGGATCAACCTGTACCAGTATGCGCCGAATGCGTTGGGCTGGGTGGATCCTTGGGGGTTGATGAAGTGTGAAAGCAGCAGACCAACTAAACGCTTGCCTCCACATGTTGAAGGTGAATATTTATACAGGGGAATTCATCGAGGCCATCCAGACGAAGCTAATGCTCTTAAGGGACGTGTTACTCCTGGTAATATAAAGTCAAAAATTACTGAAGAAGAGCACAACACTGGCGAATTATCAGCAAACAGTCCTTTTACGTCATGGACAAGGGATCCTGATATTGCCAGAAAATTTGCTAAAGATGATGGTGTGATCTTAAGGGTCAGGACTGGTGCGCCTAAAGAAGGGGCTGGTTGGTCATGGGCATGGTCACCAGATAAATACTACGAGCAAGAAGTCCTCCTTAGAGGGCCTCGAAGCGGAGATATTGAGGTGTTCTTGCCATGAAAAAAAACACTTATGAACAATCAATTTTGTATTCCATATCACCAAGTCTTCTACGGCAATATATTGTATTAGATGATGTAAAAAATTTGCGTCTAATAGAAAAAGATCGCAGAAGGGCTATTGAAGAAATAGATATTCATATTGAGAATGTCCGAAAGAATAATAGTGATATAATTGGTTACTCACTACTTAAAAAAAATCTTGAATCTAGTTCTGATGAAACTGTTTATATTTTAAGTGGTTATGACATGAAATACGGATTTGATTTATATTTGGATAAATCAAAGTCACATCCTATTGGTGTTGCAATAATAAAACTTAGAATAAAAAGTGAAGAAGAGTTGAAATGGGAAAGAGAGGTGCTAGGTATTAAGCATTCCTGAATTAGAGCTGGAAGCGATCCCCATGATCCTTCCGGCTTTTGTTTCAGCTGCCAGCCCGGGACCGCAGCGACAGTTATTGGATCTGCTCAATCCCCCGCTCCTGCTGTTCAAGCCAAGTCTACTCCTGTCGCCGCCGGATCCACGGAAAAAAACGACGGGTAGATCAGCTGAGGGTACCGCTACGACAGCGAACATCGTTGACGGAAGTGACCGGTCAGTCTCGGGACCGCAACAAACCTCACACACAGGTGAGCTTCCGCTACGATCCACAGAGATGCTGCATCAGTAACCTCGGGAGATTTAGGGGATCTGTCAGTAAGGATTGACATATCTAATCCGCAAGGACTAAGGATGCTTTCAGGAAACGACCCCGGGGCAAATGAATTTTGGTTGCCCGAAAGGAAAACGTCCGGTGGAATACCTGAAGCGGTTATTAATCAAACTTCTGTAACTGATGCTGTGATTCAACCCATTGTGAAAAAGTAACGTATAAAGATCATGTATGGTTAAGGTGATATTTAGTGGCTATGGAATTGACATAATAGAAAATAATGGCATTTTTTATATTAAATATGACGATGGTGGTTTAATTAGTAAAGATATTGAATCAGAGATTATAAAAGAAGAAGCTATTAAAGCTCAATTGAGTTCTAAAGATGCTTCTGAAATAATTATTTTAACTCAAAAAAGAGACAAAATTAATCTGCCAAAAATTTAGATATATACTGATTATGAGAAATCCCTGCTCTGTATATGCGTTTGAGGACTGGCGGGCGGGATAAATCTGTACCAGTATGCGCCGAATGCGCTGGGGTTCGTGAGGAGGGGAATTGTAAGAATATCTGGAATGATTTCCAGAGTAGATCAAATAACATTCTCAAAGGAAGATCGGATTGTCGCTATGGCGGAGGCGTTTTTTGAGCACGCACCTATTTATACTTAATATCGTGGCAGAGGAGAAGGTACTTCTTAGATGTTATTGCGGAGCAACTAATAGTTTAGCGCTATTAACAAATAATCGGTTATCTACGGCTCAATGGATTATTGTGATAGCAGAGAAATAAAATATTAAATCGAAACTCATTAATATTACTTGAGGACAATGATTATGTCTGGATTAGAACAATATTACGCCGGAGATAAAAAATGGAAAAGTTATGTGGATTTTTATGCTGAAGATTATTTAGATGATAATGCTCGCTTACTTTCTGAAAAGCTAAATGGACATTTGGATCTGGCCATCATTATCTACGGTAAAAGAGGGATTAAAGAAGCTTTTTGGTGGATAGAGCAAGAGGTTCCGGCATTAGAAGGCATTAAGCCACTCGATTGTCTTCAGACTCCCGAATTACTCAACCGTCTTCGCGAATGTGTAATGCGTATGCCATAAATCTGATAAAAAACCGGAAGCGATCCCCGTGATCCTCCTGGCTTTTATTTTAGCCACCAGCCTGAGCCAATAACACCAGCGCCTGCTGCCGGGTGTGCTCAATCTCCCGCTTCTATTGTTCAAGCCGTTCCTGCTCCTGTCTCAGTTGGGTCTCCTCGCAACTGTCGGGGATCAGCATCAGACAGCCGTCCAGCACCTTCAGGCTCACATTATTTCCGTTTCATCCCATGCAAAAAGTTTCTGTCTATGGATTACGATGTAAGTGATATGCAATAGAAGGTTAAAATGAAAATTACTGGTACCCGTTCTTATATTGTCCTGGATGAAAATGGACGAAAAATCAAGGTGAAAGGTGAAATGATTGTTGGCGGATTTATTGCAGATGTTTCATCCATGAAAAAGTTTGAGCCGCCTTATGAAAATGAAGTGCTGACAGAGGGGATAAAGCGTGATTATATTGATAAGACCATCAAAAAAACTACTGGGACTCATATGGTTATTACATTTGAATAAAATTTGTTGATAAAAATTATCAGCAGAAGGTTCGTTAAGATTAGTCTAAAGTACGTTAATGTATTGATGAAGATAGCATGAAAGTAATTTATTTTAAGGGATTGTAATGATTGATCTACATACAGATGACAGCATTATCAATCGGTATGCAGAGCGTTATCATCATCTTTTACCCGTCAGTACCAGAAAACAGCAGCGCAGTATTGATGGAAATGAGAACGAAATCCCTTCATTTCGTTGGGACGCAAGTGTGTTGCAAATTAACGCTAAAGAAGATGCATTGAATAAAGCTAAGGGAAGCTTTTTGGGGTTAGCTGTCGGCGATGCGATTGGTACAACTTTAGAATTCACAGAAAGAGATAGTCATCACGTTTCTGACATGGTTGGTGGAGGACCTTTTCGCTTGAAGGCTGGCGAATGGACAGATGATACCTCAATGGCGATATGTTTAGCTGAGGCATGCCTGGAATCTGGCCGAATGGACGTCACTTCATTTAGGAAGAAATTAGTTGAATGGTATAAAAAAGGCGTAAATAGTGTCAATGGTCGCTGTTTTGATATTGGAATGACAACGCGTTATGCGTTAGAACAATATTTACTCCATGGTGAGTCATGGTTTGGGAACACAGAAAAAAGTACGGCGGGTAACGCAGGGATTATCAGGCAATCACCTGTCGTTATTTTTAATTGGCGTTCTCTTGAACGAATTTATTTCGATACCAAAGCGCAGAGTATGGCTACACATTGTGCAGCAGAGTCTATTTCTTCCTGCAATTATTTAGGCCTTTTATTGCATATGTTAATCAATGGTTATTCGAAAAATGATACTTTCTCTCCTCATGTATTTCCCTCCACGGCTAGGGTGCTAATTATTAATGCTGGTGAGTATAAAGAAAAGAAAAGGAATGAAATAAGATCAAGCGGGTATGTAATTGACACACTGGAAGCTGCAATATGGGCTGTCTGGAATACGAATAATTTTCGTGACGCGATTTTACTGGCAGCAAACTTAGGTGATGACGCTGATAGCGTTGCTGCAACTGCGGGTCAGTTAGCGGGAGCGCTTTATGGAATGTCTGGTATCCCTGAAGAATGGTTAAACAAACTAGCAGAAAAAGAACGATTAGAGTTACTTGCTAATAAATTATTTGTACAAGGCGAAAATAGAATATAAGCATGGTGCCGGGATGAAGTTCTGCTTTCTTCATTCTTGTGGTCTATATGTGATAGAAAGATATAAAAAAATTGGTAAGCATGAATACCTTGCTTGGTAATGATGATGGGAACACTTTATACTCATGGTTATCAGTAAAGATCATATACTTGTAGTAAGTGAAGGTCATCATGAAGCTGAAGAAAATAATTGTTAACCCATGGGGTTTCACACTTTATAAAAGAGATGACAATAGCTATATTTTAAAAGTAATGTTTAGTGAAGGAGATTATAAGGTTGATGTTGCCAGATACTTCATTATCAAAGCTGATGAGATTGGTCATACTGAAGATTTGGATAATGTAAAAAAATTATCAGAGCGTATCAGAAATGATTACGAATCCAATAAGGATAGAGAAATTAGTAAGGAAAAGTTTAATATCATGACTTGATTTTTTAAAAGTAACGAAAGCTATAAATAAAATCAAGGTGAAATGTAATTAAATTTTTTTAGGCGTGATAGATAGTTGCGCCTACTATTGTTATACGATCGTCTGAGTTGCAGTGCGGGAATGTATAAAATAACGCTATAGGAATGTACTTTTTTTCATACCAACTATATTACTCATCAGAGAGAGCCTGACCCTGACCCCGAATATGTTCCAGTCATAATCAGGAATAACCGGCCTCATGTTGGTTGCATATTCTGGCAACCGGTAGATTTCTCGGCGAATTCAGATGGCGTCATCCAGCCCAGCGCAGAATGAGGACGCCTCTGGTTATAGTGTATGCGCCAGGCTTCGATTTTGCACCGTGCATCCTCCAGCGACATGAACCAGTTTTCGTTCAGGCACTCCTGTCGCAGCCTGCCGTTGAACGACTCCACTGTGGCATTATCCGTTGGCGTTCCCGGTCGTGAGAAGTCTATACGGATCCCTCGCTCATATACCCACTTGTCCAGCATTTTTCCTGCAAATTCAGAGCCGTTATCGGTTTTCAGCACCTGTGGTAAAGGACGTCTGAGCGCAATGGTGTTCAGCATTTCTGCCACTTCTGTTGAACGCAAATTCTGGCCCACGCAGATCCCCAGACATTCGCGCGTGTAGAGATCGATTACCGTCAGCAGGCGCAGCCGCCGACCGTCAAACAACGCATCGGAGACAAAATCCATACCCCATACGTGGTTGGGATACAGCCCCTGCGGCTGGGGCTGACGTTTCAGCGCAGATTTATTGCGGCGGGGGCGTTTTAGTCGCAGCGACAGCCCCTGCTCACGGTAGAGCCGGTAGATGCGCTTGTGATTATCGCGCCAGCCTTCCCGCCTGAGCATCACGTGAACCCTGCGGTAGCCATAGTGGACCCGGGTTTCGGTGATCTCCCTGATACGAAGGCGGAGCGCGCTGTCGTCTGCCGCCACAGAGCGGTAGCGGAAAGAGCTGCGGCTGATCCGTAGCGCAAAACAGACCTGCCGCTCGCTGGCCCCGTAACGTGCCTGCAGGTCACGGACCCATTCGCGCAGACGCGACAGCGTCAGTTCTTTTTTGCCAGCACATCCTGCAGCATGGCCTTGTCGAGGCTGAGATCGGCAACCAGCTTCTTCAGCCTGAGATTCTCTTCTTCAAGCTGCCGCATGTGCTTCAGCTCAGAAGGGGAAATCCCGCCGTATTTTTTTCGCCAGGTGTAAAACGTGGCATCGGAGATGCCCAACTTACGGCAGACTTCGGGCACGCTCGTACCCAGTTCGGCCTGTTTCAGGGCAAAGACAATCTGCTCTTCGGTGAATCGTGACTTTTTCATCGGCACAACCTCCGCTCAGGGGAGTCATTATCATGCCGGAATTCTGTTTCTGAATGGAGCAGGATTTTGGGTCAGGGTCAAGCCTGAATATGAAAAGAAAAGGAGATATAGTAAATAATCTTTTGCAACTTTAAAAATGAGAGTCAAATGATCGATTTACGTACTGATGAATATCAATTAGAGATCTACGCAGAAAAATATAAGCATCTAATTCCTGTAACCTCCGACGAGGTACAGAAAAGAATGGAGTTTGATTATACTGTTCCCGTGTCTCAGCCTACGTTTGAACAACAACAAAAACGAGCAACCTGGGACCAGTCATTGAGTCAGATTATAAGTGACACAAAGGCTATGGATAAAGCCAAAGGCGCTTTAGTGGGGCTGGCAATTGGCGATGCTGTGGGCACAACCCTCGAGTTTCTTCCGCGAGATAAAGCATATGTTAATGATATGGTGGGGGGAGGGCCATTTAATTTGCAGCCGGGCGAGTGGACTGATGATACTTCGATGGCCCTTTGCCTTGCTGAAACCTATCTTGAATCTGGCCGTATGAGTACTCCCTTATTCCGGAGAAAACTGGTTCGTTGGTATAAACAGGGCGAAAACAGCTCTAATGGCGTTTGTTTTGATATAGGTAATACCACTTGTCATGCATTGCATGAATTTTTAGCAAAGGGTGATGCCTGGTATGGAAATACCGGAGCAGAAACGGCAGGTAATGCGGGCATTATAAGACAAGCACCTGTTTCTATTTTCAGAAGAAAATCATTTTACAGAACCTTTCGGGAATCGAAGTCCCAAAGTATGGCAACACATTGCGCTGCTGAATCAATGAGCAGTTGTCAATATCTTGGCTTGTTATTACACTATTTATTAAACGGTTATACGAAAGAAGAGACGTTTTCCCCCCATGTGTTTCCTTCGCCAGTAAGATTATTACTCATTAACGCTGGAGAATATAAACAGAAGTCGCGCGATCAAATTAGATCGAGCGGATATGTAATCGACACCCTCGAAGCGGCATTATGGGCTGTATGGCATACCGACAACTTTCGTGATGCTATTTTACTTGCAGCTAATTTAGCCGATGATGCTGACAGCGTTGCTGCGACGGCCGGTCAGTTAGCCGGAGCATTATATGGTTACTCGGCTATTCCACATGAATGGCTGCGTAAACTTGTTCAGCAAGAGCGAATTTCATCTTTGGCGGAGCAGTTATTTAAACTGGCTCCTGAGGACGATTGATTTTTTTGGATTAGATCTATTTAATTATTTTCTAAGAAGGTGTGGTTATTACTTAATAGATCCAATTGGCGTAAGTCAGAGCTTTTTAAATTAATCAGCAAGCGGCGGTTCCGGCCCCTAACGGGTTCGCGTCATTGCAACTGCCGCCGGGCGAATACCAATTTACCCTCTCGAACCAGGGCCAGGCGCCTTCAGCAGTTATGGCGCATTTGAAAGAGCAAGAAAAAATAAATTTCCCCTACCAGGTAATTAAGTGGCGCTCGCTACATGATTATGACGTACTCCATTAGGGGTAAAACGCTTTTATTGAACGTTACGCACAAGCGTGTTTGGCTGAGTATGACTGATCTCTTCCCTTTAAACTGTGCCAGCGTAATCGCCCGATGAGACGATTACGCCATACCCTTTCCGACAAAAAACTCTACCACTACTCCGCAGCCTGAAAGGCGTAATGGTCGCCTTTAGCCACAATATAGCCGACACCCGGGAAAGGGAAATGCGGAGCAAAAATCAGCTCATGGTCTGCCGCCAGTTTTGCCAGCAGCGCTTTACGGTTAGCAATCCCTTCAGCGCGATCATTATCATAAGCAATCGCCCACTCTGGTTTCGCAAGAGAAACGATGGCGCTGTGCGCCGAATCACCAATATCTAACAGGCGCGCTTTACCGGAAGTAACCTGGTAACCAACGTGTCCTGGCGTATGGCCCGGCAGGGAAACCGATTTGATGCCTGGCAGCACCTGGTCACCCGGCTGGAAGGTTTTAACCTGTGGCTGAATAATTTTTACTAACGCAGCCATTTTGGGCATGGTTTGCAGCCAAGCCCAATCCGGTGCCGAGATCTGTACCGTAGCATTGGCAAATGCTTGCTTGCCATCCGCCGTCACCAGCCCGCCGATATGGTCGCCGTGAACATGCGTGATCAGAACATCGGTAATCTGCTCAGGCTGGTAGCCCGCTTTCTCCAGGCTTGTTACCAACTGACCATGAACGGCAGGCCCAAGACCGGTATCCAGCAGAATATTTTTTTGGCCGTCTTTAATCAGCAAACCATCCACGCTGAGTTTAATACTCTCTGTCGGTGCGCCAGCGTTCGACAAGACATCCGCTACCGCCTTTTCCCCCACGCTCACGCCCACCACTTTGGCATCATTGGCAAGAAAGTTGTCCTTATCATGGAGCGCCGTTACCTGCAGTTTACCCACTTGAAAGGTTTTGAATGCCGGGGCATTGGCCGCCACGCTATCTGCCAGCGCGAAGGAGCAGTAACAGGCCGCAAGAAGGCCCGACACAATCAATTTTTTCATTATCAACGCTCTCCTGAATTAACCTGCAATGCGTGTTTTTAGTGCCTTATTAGCCTGCAAAATGGTGTTTGGTGAACAGGTAAACAACGGTATCACTTTTTAACTGCGACCATAACGGAAGAGGCTTTCACCAGCGCCACCAGGCGGCTCCCCGCCTTAAGCGCCATCTCCTCAGCCGCTTCATTTGTGACCCCTGCGGTTAACTCAAAACCGGCATCGGTTTGAACCTGTACGGTGGTATTAACCGCGCCTTCCTGAACCGTTTTAACCGTGCCTGGAAACTGGTTGCGGGCTGAGAACTGGTAACCGCACTCCTCACTCGCCAGAATGACCCACGGCGCTTTAATCAGGGCGATAGCCTGTTTGCCATTGACCAACCCCAACGCCTCTTTACTGGTGCGGGTGACAACGGCAACCAGCTTGCCTCCACCGTTTAGCGTTAATTCTATTTCGTCATTAACTGCGCCATCCGTGACGTTGCTGATGATACCGGCTAACTGATTACGAGCTGAAATGGTCATAGCGCTTCCTGTTGTGGCTTAAAAATAAAAGAGTATGTCAAACATAGGGCGAGTCGCTATGGTTTCCTGGTAATTTTCTGAGGTGTATTCGAATACCTTGGCTGATGCGAATAAATAGGCCGCGTTTGATAACCATTGGTTTGCACTATAAGCCGGAGGCTATCCGCATTTTCAAGGCAATTGATTAATTAACTCCATCATTAATCAACGCTTTTTCGCTTTCACCGTTTCGAACGCAGATGAAACCCCTATTATTCCCGTTATTCTCTGCCGTTCTCATTAAGACCGGTCTGACGTAATCTTTACACTTAATTCAAAACTATTTCTTAATAATCAGTGGGTAACAAACAACCGTTTTTTGCCACGAGATAAAGTGTTGGCGAATGTTAGTTTATGTGTTAAATATTTGTTTTATTCGTCGTCGTCTGGCTACGGTATCAGAACTAACTCTATAAAAAATCGAGGAAAAAATGAAAAAAGTCATATTGGGGTTGTTAATGGTGCTCACGCTTTCCGCCTGTTCCGGCGGTATGATGGGCGGAGAAGATAAATACAGCACAACGTATATCAAGTCACATATTGTGGAAGGCAAAACCACCAAATCTGAAGTTCAGGGGCTGTACGGCGTGCCTGATTCCAATTCAGAAAGCGCGTATGGCACCACCTGGCGGTTCAACAAAAACGGCGATATGAAAGATGCGTCAAGCCTTGCCGGGTACATCCCGGGCGCCAGTGCGATCACCAGTGCGCTTGGCATGGCGGACACCGCTTCCTCGGCGTCTGACAGTTACAATAAGGTTCAGGCCAAACGTAGCGGTAACTCGGCGATCACCCACGGTAGTTCACTTTACATCACCTTTAACCGCAGTGGCGTGGTGGATTACTGGAGCCTTGATTAAGCCTGTTGCGGTAAAAAAGCTCGCTGCGGCGAGCTTTTTTATTGCGTTTTTCCGGCGAGAAAAGCGGCATTTCACATTGTTAAACCGCTTCGGATCGGCGAAAATGCCGGCCATTGTGATTAATCGTCTGTGGTTTATGCCATGCGCACCGCGCGGCGGGACACAGCTTCAAGACCAGAAGACCTCCATGTCAAATGCTCCTTTTATGCAAGAAGTGGCGCGTCGCCGCACTTTTGCCATTATTTCGCACCCCGATGCCGGTAAAACCACCATCACCGAGAAAGTGTTGCTGTTCGGGCAGGCTATCCAGACTGCCGGTACGGTAAAAGGCCGTGGCTCTAATCAACATGCAAAGTCAGACTGGATGGAGATGGAGAAGCAGCGCGGTATCTCTATTACTACCTCGGTAATGCAGTTTCCCTACCGTGAAAGTCTGGTCAACCTGCTGGATACCCCAGGCCATGAAGACTTCTCGGAAGATACTTACCGCACACTAACCGCAGTGGACTGCTGCCTGATGGTGATTGATGCGGCTAAAGGTGTTGAAGATCGTACCCGTAAGTTGATGGAAGTGACTCGCCTGCGTGACACGCCGATCCTCACCTTTATGAACAAGCTGGATCGCGATATTCGTGATCCGATGGAGTTGCTGGATGAGGTTGAAAGCGAGCTGAAGATCGCTTGTGCGCCTATCACTTGGCCGATCGGCTGCGGTAAGTTGTTTAAAGGGGTTTACCATCTCTATAACGATGAAACCTACCTGTATCAGAGCGGCAAAGGCCACACTATCCAGGAAGTGCGTATTGTTAAAGGGCTGCATAATCCGGAGTTAGATAGCGCAGTGGGCGAAGATCTTGCCGCGCAACTGCGTGAAGAGCTGGAACTGGTGCAGGGCGCCTCGCATGAGTTTGAGCAGGAAGCGTTTCTGAACGGTGAGCTCTCGCCGGTCTTTTTCGGCACCGCGCTGGGTAACTTCGGCGTTGACCATATGCTGGATGGCCTGGTGTCTTGGGCGCCAACGCCGATGCCGCGTAAGACGGATGAGCGCACTGTTGAAGCGAAAGAAGAGAAGTTCACCGGCTTCGTGTTTAAAATTCAAGCCAATATGGACCCAAAACACCGTGACCGCGTGGCATTTATGCGTGTGGTGTCCGGCAAATATGAAAAAGGGATGAAGCTGCGCCAGGTGCGTACCGGTAAAGATGTGGTGATTGCCGATGCGTTAACCTTTATGGCGGGTGACCGCGCGCATGTTGAAGAGGCCTATCCGGGGGACATTATCGGGTTGCATAATCACGGCACCATCCAGATTGGCGATACCTTTACCCAAGGTGAAAATATCAAATTCACCGGTATTCCTAACTTTGCGCCTGAACTGTTCCGTCGCATCCGACTGCGCGATCCATTGAAGCAGAAACAACTGTTAAAAGGGCTGGTGCAACTCTCGGAAGAGGGGGCGGTGCAGGTGTTTCGCCCGGTGACCAATAACGATTTGATCGTTGGCGCGGTCGGGGTGCTACAGTTTGATGTGGTGGTGGCGCGTTTAAAAAGCGAATATAACGTTGAGGCTATTTATGAGTCGGTCAACGTCTCCACTGCCCGTTGGGTTGAATGTAATGATGCGAAGAAATTCGACGAGTTTCAGCGTAAAAATGAAGTTAACCTGGCGCTGGATGGCGGCGATAATCTGACCTATATCGCGCCGACCATGGTTAACCTGAACATTACCCAGGAACGCTACCCTGACGTGGTGTTCCGCAAAACACGCGAGCACTAATCGCGCCGGGCGGGAGCCTTCCCGCCCGTTTCTCTTCGCAACACCCCTCAGTTTGTTACAGACTCCTCTTAAAAACCCTTCATTTTTTCGCTTTTGCCTGTTTTTAAACCAAAAAAAGCTACCGAGTCCAGATTGTTGACTATGATTAAGCAGTCAGATGCACACAGTTCGGGCACAACGTACCGATTATGTCGGTTTTAATCCGTTACGCCGTTTGTAACGGTAACCCCCGCGGTTGCGGGAGGATAATCAGTGAGAAGGAAGATATCGATGAACAAGACTACGATGGCAAAAACGTTGATGGCGGTAATGGTAGGTTCAGCGCTGTTGAGTGGTTCCGCATTGGCGGAGAGCACCATTATGCAGAAAGCACAGGCCACCGCCGACAATACCGGTTCGAAAATCGATAGCTCTATGAAAAAAGTCGATGGCTTTATGGATGACAGCACGGTTACTGCCAAAGCGAAAGCGGCATTAGTTGATGATGCTGCGATTAAAAGTACCGACATCTCAGTGAACACCCATCAAGGCGTGGTGACGTTAAGTGGCTTTGTCACCTCTCAGGACCAGGCGGAAAAAGCGGTTGCCTTGGTGAAAAACGTGCAGGGCGTGAAATCCGTGAGTGACAAACTGCACGTTAAAGACGGTAAAAATGCCTCAATGAAGGGGTATGCAGGAGACGCGGCAACGACCAGTGAAATTAAAGCTAAACTATTAGCTGATGACATCGTGCCGTCGCGTAAGGTGAAAGTGGAAACCAATGATGGCGTGGTTCAGCTTTCCGGCTCGGTAGATAGTCAAGCGCAGTCATCGCGTGCGGAAGGAATCGCTAAAGCGATTGAAGGTGTGAAGAGCGTTAAGAACGATCTAAGCGTTAAACAGTAAGGTGATGAGTGACGCCGAACTTTTAGGCATCACCTTGATCCGTAAAAGAGAGAAGGTTCACGGGGTGGTTTTTTTCCGTTGAATTGAATGAGACACGCAGTTCGATTTTTCACTATGGTAAAGGAGAGGCTTATGTTCCGTTGGGGCATTATATTTCTTGTGATCGCGCTGATCGCAGCAGCATTAGGTTTTGGTGGTTTGGCTGGTACCGCAGCATGGGCGGCAAAAATTGTCTTCGTTGTTGGTATTATACTGTTCCTCATCAGCCTGTTTACCGGGCGTAAACGACCCTAGATCGGATTGCTAATCTGATTCACGTTGTACGGAGGCCAGTCATGAATAGCGACATTGTTGTTGGCAAATGGAAACAATTAAAAGGCCAAATGACGCAGTGGTGGGCAGAATGGTTTGATGATGATTCTGCCTGGATGACAGGGAACAATGACTGGCTCTCCGGGATCCTGCAAGAGGATTACGGAAAACGGCAAGAAGGGGTATCCTCAGAAGAAACACCACACTGAGGATCGCCGGTTGGGTACACGTATTCCTGTCACGCTCGGTACTATCGAGCCACTTGCACTGAAGCCTTTCCGGCCAGGGAAAATTGCCCTGGTCTGTGAAGGCGGCGGCCAACGCGGTATTTTTACCGCTGGCGTGCTGGATGAATTCCAGCGTGCGCAATTCAATCCCTTTCATCTGATGTTTGGCACCTCTGCCGGTGCGCAAAATCTCTCGGCTTATGTTTGTGGGCAAATGGGCTACGCCCGCCGTGTGATTACGCGTTACACCACCAATAAACTATTTTTTGATCCGTTACGCTTTGTGCGTGGCGGGCATCTTATCGATCTTGATTGGTTGATAGAGATCACTTCGCAAGAGTTCCCGCTCTCCATAGCTAAGGCCGAAACGCTATTTGCCGCCGGGAAAGAGTTCTATATGTGTGCTTGTCGCAGCGATGATTACACGCCTGGCTATTTCGCGCCAACGGCCGATACCTGGCTCAATATCATTAAAGCTTCAAGCGCGATTCCGGGCTTTTATCGTCCCGGCGTCGAGTTGGACGGTATTGGTTACCTTGATGGCGGCATCAGCGATGCGATTCCGGTGCGCGAAGCGGCACGGCGCGGCGCAGATACTATTGTGGTGATCCGTACCGTGCCTTCGCAAATGTATTACACGCCGCAATGGGTAAAGCGCATGGAGCGCTGGTTGGGTGAAAGTGCGCTACAGCCGCTGGTCAACATCCTGCAATTGCATGAGAAGAGCTATCACGAGATCCAGCAATTTATTGAGCAGCCGCCGGGGCGGCTGCGTATTATTGAAATTTATCCGCCCAAACCGCTCGCCAGTAGCGTACTGGGTAGCCGTATTGCATCACTGAATCAGGATTATCACTTAGGGCGTCGTTGTGGGCGCTATTTCCTCGCGACTTTAGGGCAATGGCTGAGTGAGGGCGATCGCGAGTCGTTTATCCGCCATCATCCGATTACGCCGCCCGCGCCGGTTGCGAATGAGCCGGACAGCGCCCCGATTATCCTCGACCCGGTAGCGGGTGATATTGTGGGCAATGATGCAAATTATGATGAAGATTCACTGGCATGACCTTTGTCGATACCCACTGCCATTTTGACTTCCCGCCATTTAGCGGGGATGAAGCAGCCAGCCTGGCGCAAGCACAGCAGGCTGGCGTCGAGAAGGTTATCGTACCTGCGGTGGATGCCTCGCGTTTTCAAACTGTGCTGTCGTTAGCGGAACAACATGCGCCGCTGTATGCTGCGCTTGGTCTGCACCCAATGGCGGTTGCCGTCCATAATGATGCCAGCCTGGCGTTACTGGAGCAGCATCTACGGCAGGGTTCAGAAAAGCTGGTGGCGATTGGTGAGATCGGGCTTGATCTGTATATGGAAAATCCGCTGTTTGAAAAACAACAGGCCTTGCTGGATGCCCAACTGCGTCTGGCGCGCGAGTACCAGTTGCCGGTGATTCTGCATTCACGGCGCACGCACGATAAATTAGCCATGCATTTACGTCGTATCGAGGTGCCTCGTCGTGGCGTGGTGCACGGTTTTGCCGGGAGCTTACAGCAGGCGCAGGCATTTATTGATGCCGGTTATGCGATTGGCGTCGGTGGGACTATCACCTATCCGCGCGCTACTAAAACCCGCACCACTATCGCTAAGCTCCCTCTGTCCGCCTTATTACTGGAAACCGATGCGCCAGACATGCCACTCAACGGTTTTCAGGGGCAACCCAATCGACCCGAGCGCATCCGTAACGTTTGGCAGATATTATGCGAACTGCGTACGGAAACACCGGAAACGCTGGCGAATGCGCTGCGTGAAAATACGCGCCGGGTATTTGCTCTGTAGGCGTATTTCCTCGCTTACCTCTCCTTTTTTTCATCTTGATGCATTTTTCCCTATGACGCTGGCTGAATAATGTTAGAATTATAACATTATCGTGATAGCCGATTATCATCTGCCCTAACGGTGTCGTCTGGCCCGCACGGGCAGCGATTAAATGTGATGTTAGTCACGATTGGTTTTTAGTATCGACAGCTGTTTCTTAATTAAATGTGATTGTGAGCACGGTAATGGGGGCGGGCAAAACGTTAGAATAGTAACATTCTGGCGAGTTAGCTCGCTTTTCGCGGTGAGATGGATCTCAACGACTCTTCATGGAACCAAGGCCTCGTGTTGAGTATCCCATTGTTGGAAAGCTCACTGAAATTGTTTACCGGAGAGTACCATGACTGATGTTACCGCTGCGGCGCTGCGCGCGCTCAAATTGATGGATCTGACGACTTTGAATGATGATGACACCGACGCGAAAGTGATTGCGTTGTGCCATCAGGCCAAATCCCCCGCAGGCAATACTGCGGCTATCTGTATCTATCCTCGTTTTATTCCGGTGGCCCGCAAAGCCTTGCGTGAACAGGGAACGCCGGAGATTCGTATCGCGACCGTGACCAATTTTCCGCATGGCAATGATGATATTGATATTGCGTTGGCGGAGACGCGCGCCGCTATCGCCTATGGCGCCGATGAGGTTGACGTGGTGTTTCCGTACCGCGCGTTGATTGCCGGTAATACGCAGGTGGGTTTTGAGCTGGTGAAAGCCTGTAAAGAAGCTTGTGCGCAAGCTAACGTGTTGCTGAAAGTGATTATTGAAACCGGTGAGTTAAAACAAGAAGCGTTGATTCGTCAGGCCTCTGAAATTGCGATTGAGGCTGGCGCCGATTTTATTAAAACCTCTACCGGTAAGGTGCCGGTTAATGCGACGCCGGAAGTGGCGCAGATCATGATGAGCGTGATCCGGGATAAGGGTGTGCAGGCGAGCGTTGGTTTCAAACCGGCGGGCGGTGTGCGTACCGCTGATGATGCCGCACTCTATCTGAAACTGGCCGATGATATTCTCGGCAGTGAGTGGGCCGATGCGCGTCATTTCCGTTTTGGCGCTTCCAGCCTGCTGGCGAGTTTGCTGAACGCGGCCGGTTACCAGAGCGCCGCCAGCGACAGTAAATACTAATCTGCCACCCAGGTAAACGTTCATCCGACGCGGTGGGCGTTTACCGGGTTTGACCGACTTTTTCTCGCCTTGACCGATTCGATTAAACAGGGGGTTACCTTGTTTTTGCCACAAGAAATTATCCGTAAAAAACGTGACGGCCACGCATTAAAGGAAGACGAAATTCGTTTCTTTATTAATGGGGTACGTGACAACACCGTTTCCGAAGGCCAAATCGCCGCGCTGGCGATGACCATCTGGTTCCATGATATGTCGTTGCCTGAACGTGTTGCGTTGACCATGGCGATGCGTGACTCTGGCAGCGTGTTGAACTGGGGCAGCCTCAATCTTAATGGGCCAGTGGTGGATAAACATTCAACCGGCGGCGTGGGGGATGTAACCTCGCTAATGCTAGGCCCGATGGTTGCGGCCTGCGGCGGCTATGTGCCGATGATTTCCGGGCGCGGTCTCGGTCATACCGGTGGAACGCTGGATAAACTGGAAGCGATTCCCGGCTTCGATATTTTCCCGAGCGATGATGCCTTCCGCCGCATCATTAAAGAGGTTGGCGTGGCGATTATTGGGCAGACCAATTCGCTGGCGCCAGCGGACAAACGTTTTTATGCGACGCGCGATATTACCGCCACTGTTGATTCGATCCCGCTGATTACCGCCTCCATTTTGGCGAAAAAACTGGCCGAAGGGTTGGATGCGTTGGTGATGGACGTCAAAGTGGGATCGGGTGCGTTTATGCCAACCTTTGCGCAGTCAGAACAACTGGCGCAAGCGATTGTTGGCGTGGCAAATGGCGCAGGCTGTAAAACAACGGCCTTGCTCACCGATATGAATCAAGTGTTGGCCTCCAGCGCCGGTAATGCGCTGGAAGTCCGTGAAGCGGTGCAGTTCCTGACCGGCGTTTACCGTAATCCGCGGTTGTTAGAAGTGACGCTGGCGCTTTGTAGCGAAATGCTGCAATCCGGTGGGCTCGCGAAAGATGATGCCGATGCGCGCCGCCAACTCCAGGCGGTATTAGATAACGGCAAGGCCGCCGAGGTGTTTGCCCGCATGGTCGCCGCTCAACAAGGGCCAGTCGATTTTATCGAAAAGCTCGATCATTACTTACCGGCGCCAATGCTGAGCAAAGCCGTTTACGCCGACCGTTCAGGGATTGTCAGTTCAATGGATACCCGCGCCTTGGGCATGGCGGTCGTCGCCATGGGCGGCGGGCGCCGCCGCGCCAGCGACACCATTGATTACAGTGTTGGGTTGAGCGAAATGGCGCAGTTAGGTGAGGTCGTCGATCAACAACGCCCACTGGCAGTGATTCATGCCGCCACTGAAACGCAGTGGCAAGAGGCGGCACAGGCGGTGAAAGCGGCAGTAACGATAGGTGCCGAAGCCGCGCCAGAAACACCGGTTATCTATCGCAGAATTACGCAATAAGCGTCATCTGGTCGTCATTCTTTCGCTCAGCGCCTACCCGCAACGCGAATGATTTAGGGTATACTGTTCTGATCGCTTTTTTTTAAATTCTCATCGCGTTTACGCGCAGGAGACTTGCATGAAACGTGCATTTATCATGGTGTTGGATTCCTTCGGGATCGGCGCCAGTAAGGACGCCGACACGTTCGGCGATAAAGGCTCAGATACGCTCGGTCACATTGCTGAAGCGTGTTTTAACGGTGAGGCGGATAAAGGCCGTAAAGGCCCGCTAAACCTGCCGAATTTGACCGCGTTAGGTTTGGGGAAAGCGGCGGAAGAATCCACCGGTAAATTCCCGCCGGGGCTGGATAAAAATGCCGAAATTATCGGTGCTTATGCTTACGCCAGCGAACTCTCATCCGGTAAAGATACCCCGTCAGGGCACTGGGAAATCGCCGGAGTGCCGGTACTGTTTGATTGGGGCTACTTTAGCGACAAAGAGAACAGCTTCCCACAAGAACTGCTGGATAAATTAGTCGAACGCGCCGGTTTGCCGGGTTACCTCGGTAACTGCCACTCCTCCGGTACCGTGATCCTCGATCAGTTGGGTGAGGAGCATATGAAAACCGGCAAGCCGATTTTTTACACCTCGGCGGATTCGGTGTTCCAGATTGCCTGCCACGAAGAAACGTTCGGGCTTGATCGTTTGTATGAGCTGTGTGAGATTGCGCGTGAAGAGCTGACCGAAGGCGGCTACAACATTGGCCGCGTTATTGCGCGCCCGTTTGTTGGCGATAAACCCGGTCACTTTGAACGTACCGGTAACCGTCACGATCTGGCGGTTGAGCCGCCGTCTCCTACCATCCTGAAAAAGCTGGTGGATGAGCAAAATGGCGAAGTGATTTCGGTTGGTAAGATCGCGGATATTTACGCACAAGTGGGTATCACCAAAAAAGTGAAAGCCACCGGGTTAGATGCGTTGTTCGATGCGACAATCAAAGAGATGGCGTCGGCGCCGGATAATTCGATTGTTTTCACCAACTTTGTGGATTTTGACTCCGCGTGGGGCCATCGTCGCGATGTTGCCGGTTACGCTGGTGGGCTGGAGTTGTTCGACCGTCGTTTACCAGAACTGATGGCGCTGGTGAAAGAGGGCGATATTCTGATTCTGACTGCCGATCACGGTTGCGATCCCACTTGGCAGGGTACCGATCATACGCGCGAGCATATTCCGGTACTGATCTACGGCCCACAGGTGAAACCAGGTTCGCTGGGTTACCGTGATACCTTTGCCGACATCGGCCAGACGGTGGCGAAATATTTTGGCCTTTCCGCTATGGAATACGGCAAAAGCATGCTGTAACGCGGTATGCATTTCTCTTTTTCGGGGCCGTTAAATCCGGCTCCGACATTTATCTTCAAGGAATAACATTATGGCAACGCCTCATATTAACGCTGAACTCGGTGATTTCGCGGACGTGGTACTGATGCCGGGCGATCCGTTGCGCGCCAAACATATCGCGGAAAACTTTTTAGAGAACGCGGTCGAAGTGAATAACGTGCGTGGCATGCTGGGTTTTACCGGAACCTATAAAGGCCGTAAGATCTCGGTGATGGGCCACGGCATGGGGATCCCATCCTGCTCCATTTATGCGCGTGAGCTGATTGTGGACTTTGGCGTGAAGAAGATTATTCGCGTGGGTTCCTGTGGCGCGGTGCGGGATGACGTTAAGCTGCGTGATGTGGTGATTGGCATGGGCGCCTGTACCGATTCGAAAGTGAACCGTCTGCGTTTTAAAGACCATGATTTTGCGGCGATTGCCGATTTCGATATGGTGCGTAACGCAGTCGATGCGGCGGCGGCACAGAATATTCCGGCGCGCGTAGGTAATATTTTCTCCGCTGATTTGTTCTACACGCCAGATGCCGATATGTTTCAGGTGATGAAGAAGTACGGAATTTTGGGCGTAGAAATGGAAGCTGCCGGGATTTATGGCGTGGTTGCCGAGTTGCAGGAGGAGTACGGTTGTAAGGCGTTGACCATTTGTACCGTTTCCGATCATATTCTGCGTCATGAAGCGACGACCGCCGCCGAGCGTCAGACGACGTTCAGCGAAATGATCCATATTGCGTTGGAGTCCGTGCTGTTGGGCGATTAATTCGCTCGCCGTTCAGGCGAGAGAAACGCCGTTGGTTTTGCAGCAACGCCGAAACCGTGAAAGCCTCTCCAAGAGAGACTATTGCGGCGACGGCGTACTCTCATCATCCTCATCTTCCTTCACCGGATTACTGGCCGTCAGCAAAAACGGCGACTGCTGCCAACGCGTACGCCGATCGCGCAGCAACGTCCGGCTCAAAATAATGCCAATCGCCAGCGCCAGCAACATCATCAAACGCAACACATTGGTGGTATTGTCCACCTGACGCGCATCGGTCACCAACACATGCGTATCCAGCGTCACGCGCAAAAAACCGAGCGGCCCATCGCGATTGGCCAACGGTTGAACTATCTGATGGTTGAAGTAGCTACCGGCGCGTTTACCGTCCAACGCTAACCGATCACGCACGCTTATGCCTTCGCCGCTGGTGGCGATCTGTGTACCGTCGGCGTCATAAACCGCCGCGTCGAGAATACGGCTATGATCGGTCATTTGCTGCAACAGCGCTTCGATCTGCGCGCGGTTATCGTCGCTATTGTCCATCAATGGCGTTAGGCTAAAGGCGACCTGTTTGGTCAGCGTGCGCGCCAGATCCTCGACCTGCCCGGACCGCGCCATTTGGTGACCCATGCTGAACCATGAAGCGCCCTGCATCAACACCACCAGCAGTGCCAGGCAAATCAGCACAATGACCGTGCGATGCAGACGAAATTTCAGTTTGGCTTTAGCCATCTTTAACCTTCAAACTTTGTGAACAGGGCCGCGCCTGTTTTCGACACTTTATGTTGCCAGAAGCGCGGCTTACAAGGTAGCCTCTTGCGTGGTTTTATCGTGGTTAAAATGTCCTTACAGGAGCTGTAATGCCTAATCGTCTGACCTGGTGCGATCTCCCTTCCGATGTCTCTCTCTGGCCGGGGCTACCCCTTTCACTGAGCGGTGATGAAGTCATGCCGCTGGATTACCGTGCCGGGCGTACCGGATGGCTGCTGTACGGGCGCCAGCTTGATAAACAGCGGTTGACCGATTATCAGCACCAACTTGGCGCGGCGATGGTGATTGTCAGCGCCTGGTGTGTGGATGACTATCAGGTTATTCGCCTGGCGGGCTCTCTGACGCCGCGTGCCAGCAAATTAGCGCATCAGGCTGGGCTGGATGTCGCGCCGCTCGGTAAAATTCCACATCTGAAAACGCCTGGTTTGCTGGTGATGGATATGGACTCAACCGCGATTCAGATTGAATGTATTGATGAAATCGCCAAACTGGCGGGGTGCGGCGAGCGTGTCGCAGAAGTGACCGAGCGCGCAATGCGTGGCGAGCTGGATTTTTCCGCTAGCCTGCGTGAGCGCGTGGCGACACTGGCTGGCGCCGACGCCGATATTCTACGTCAGGTGCGCGACCAGATGCCGTTAATGCCCGGCTTAACCACATTAGTACAGAAATTACAGGCGTTAGGATGGCAGGTGGCGATTGCCTCCGGCGGCTTTACCTGGTTTGCCGAATACCTGCGCGATAAACTCCATCTCGCCGCGGTGGCCGCCAATGAATTGGTTATCCGCGACGGTAAATTAACCGGCGAAGTGTATGGCCCGATTGTGGATGCGCAATATAAAGCGGATACGCTGTTAAAATTAGCCGATAAGTTTGACATCGCCGCCGGGCAAACTGTTGCCATTGGCGACGGTGCAAATGACCTGTTAATGATTCAGGCATCGGCGTTGGGGATTGCCTATCACGCGAAGCCGAAAGTCAATGAACAGGCTGAAGTGATCATCCGTCATGCGGATTTAATGGGGGTATTCTGTATTCTCAGCGGCAGCCTGATCCACGAAGAGCGTTAACTAAGGAATTACTTTGGCAAAAGCGGTAAAACGCGCCTTCGTATGCAACGAATGTGGCGCAGACTATCCGCGTTGGCAGGGGCAATGCAGCGCCTGCCACGCCTGGAACACCATTACTGAAGTACGCCTCGCCGCTTCACCGACGGTGGCGCGCAACGAGCGGCTGGCAGGTTATGCGGGCAGTGCCGGAACCAGCCGCGTGCAAAAATTGTCGGAAATCAGCCTCGAAGCCTTGCCGCGCTTCTCCACCGGTTTTAAAGAGTTTGACCGCGTGCTGGGCGGCGGCGTAGTGCCGGGGAGCGCCATTTTGATCGGCGGTAACCCTGGCGCCGGGAAAAGTACGCTGCTGCTGCAAACGCTGTGCCGCCTGGCGCAGGAGATGAAAACGCTGTATGTCACCGGGGAAGAGTCCCTGCAACAGGTCGCGATGCGGGCGCATCGCCTTGGGTTACCGGCAGACAACCTGAATATGCTGTCAGAAACCAGTATTGAGCAAATCTGCCTGATCGCCGAGCAAGAACAACCCAAATTGATGGTGATTGATTCTATTCAGGTGATGCATATGGCGGATATTCAATCTTCACCCGGCAGTGTGGCGCAGGTGCGTGAAACCGCCGCGTATCTGACGCGCTTCGCGAAAACGCGCGGCGTGGCGATTGTGATGGTGGGGCATGTGACGAAAGATGGCTCACTGGCCGGCCCAAAAGTGCTGGAACACTGTATTGACTGCTCGGTGTTGCTGGACGGCGATGCAGATTCGCGTTATCGCACCCTACGCAGCCATAAAAACCGCTTCGGGGCGGTGAATGAACTGGGCGTATTCGCCATGACCGAGCAAGGCATGCGCGAAGTCAGCAACCCGTCGGCGATTTTTCTCTCACGCGGCGATGAAGTGACCTCCGGTAGTTCGGTGATGGTGCTGTGGGAAGGAACACGCCCACTGCTGGTAGAAATCCAGGCGCTGGTTGATCACTCCATGATGGGCAATCCGCGTCGGGTTGCGGTTGGTCTTGAACAAAACCGGTTGGCGATTCTGCTGGCGGTGTTGCATCGCCACGGCGGCTTGCAGATGGCCGATCAGGACGTGTTTGTCAACGTGGTCGGCGGGGTAAAGGTGACGGAAACCAGCGCCGATCTGGCATTGATGTTATCGATGGTTTCCAGCCTGCGTGACCGACCGTTGCCGCAGGACTTGGTGGTGTTTGGCGAAGTTGGGCTGGCAGGGGAAATCCGCCCGGTACCCAGCGGGCAGGAGCGTATTTCGGAAGCGGCGAAGCACGGGTTCCGTCGCGCCATCGTTCCGGCGGCTAACGTACCGAAAAAACCGCCGGAAAATATGAAGGTCTACGGCGTGAAAAAACTGGCGGATGCGCTGGCGATTTTGGATGATTTATAGCGGGTAGCCTTAGGGAGGGCAGTTCATGTCGACATTTGAGTATTTGAAAAACGCGATCCGCCAACAGGGGCATACCCTGCAACAGGTCGCCGATGCCAGCGGCATGACCAAGGGCTATCTGAGCCAGTTGCTAAATGCCAAAATCAAAAGTCCGAGCGCGCAAAAACTGGAAGCGCTGCATCGCTACCTGGGGCTGGAGTTCCCGCGCCGTGAAAAAACCGTCGGCGTGGTGTTTGGCAAGTTTTATCCGCTGCATACCGGCCATATTTACCTGATCCAGCGCGCCTGTAGCCAGGTTGACGAACTGCATATCGTGATGGGCTACGATGAACCGCGTGACCGTCAACTGTTTGAAGATAGCGCGATGTCGCAGCAGCCCACTGTGAGCGATCGGCTCCGTTGGCTGTTACAGACCTTTAAATACCAGAAAAACATCCGTATTCATGCCTTCAATGAAGAGGGAATGGAACCCTATCCACACGGGTGGGATGTCTGGAGCACCGGCATTAGCGCGTTTATGGCGCAGCAGGGGATCGCGCCAAACCGGGTCTATACCAGCGAGGAGCTTGATGCCCCGCAGTTTCTGGCCCATTTGGGTATTGAAGCGGTGGTGGTCGATCCGCGCCGCTCTTTTATGAATATCAGCGGCGCGCAGATACGTCAGGATCCATTCCGCTACTGGGAATATATCCCCACCGAGGTCAAACCGTTTTTTGTGCGTACCGTGGCGGTGTTGGGCGGAGAATCCAGCGGCAAGTCAACGCTGGTGAACAAGCTGGCGAATATCTTTAACACCACCAGCGCCTGGGAATATGGCCGGGATTATGTGTTTTCACACCTCGGCGGCGATGAGATGGCGCTCCAGTATTCTGACTACGATAAAATTGCGTTAGGGCAGGCGCAATATATCGATTTTGCGGTGAAGTACGCCAATAAGGTGGCGTTTATTGATACCGATTTTGTCACTACGCAGGCGTTTTGCAAGAAATACGAAGGACGTGAACATCCCTTTGTGCAGGCATTGATCGATGAATACCGTTTCGATCTGGTGATCCTGATGGAGAACAATGTGCCTTGGATCGCGGATGGTTTACGCAGCCTCGGCAGCTCGGTTGATCGTAAAGAGTTCCAGAACTTGCTGGTGGCGTTGTTGGAAGAGAACCAGGTGGATTACGTTCATGTCGAAGAGAACGACTACGATGCGCGCTTTCTGCGCTGCGTTGAGCTCGTAAAGGCGATGTTAGGGGATCAACCCTAGAGGCAGGGAAGGGCTGGATGCTGCCAGCCCTTCAGCAAACTTAGTACGCAATCACCACTTTGCCGCGCATATGACCTTCCAACACGCGTTTATGCGCTTCATTCAGCGTCTCTACACTCAGCCCTTGCAAGGTTTCATTCAGCGTAGTGGTTATTTTCCCGGCATCCAGTAACCCGGCCACCTCATCCAGAATTTCTCCCTGCCGTGCAATATCCGGCGTGGTATACATGCTGCGGGTATACATAAATTCGAAATGCAATGCGGCGCTTTTCAGTTTTAACTGATCCATGCTCAGCGGGTGTTCATTTTCAACAATGGTACAAATATGCCCCTGCGGCGCAATCAGTTGGCTCATCGCCTGCCAGTGTCCATCGGTATCGTTCAGACAGAAAATATAATCAACCTGCTTAATTCCCTCTTTTTCCAACTCGCCGACCATATCCTGATAATTCACGATCAGGTCAGCGCCGCGATCGCGGCACCATTGCGCCGAGTCAGGACGTGAAGCGGTGGCAATAATTTTTACCTTGCTATGTAGCTTAGCGAAAGGGATCGCCAGCGAACCGACGCCGCCTGCGCCGCCAACGATCAGCAGGGTTTGATCTGCGGTTGCTTGCTGCAGATTTAAGCGCTCAAAAAGGCCTTCCCAGGCGGTTAGCGCGGTGAGCGGAATGGCCGCCGCCGCTGCCCAGTCCAGCGATTTCGGTTTATGACCGACAATACGCGCATCAATCAGTTGATGGGTACTGTTACTGCCCGGACGGGTAATATCTCCGGCGTAATAGACTTCATCGCCAGCTTTAAAGCCGCTGACTTTACTGCCGGTTTCCAGCACCACGCCGCTGGCATCCCAGCCGAGGATACGCGGCTGTTGCAGACCATTTTTCTGCGCGCCTTTATGTACTTTGGTATCCACCGGGTTGACCGAGGCGGCTTTCACTTCAACCAGCAGGTCATATTCACCGGGCGTCGGTTTTTCCGGCTGAATTTCAATAAACTGTTGCGGTTTTTCAGGATTGATCGCGATGGCTCTAATATTCATGGGGCTTCTCCTTAATAGATAGCCTTAGTGTAGAACCTTCCGACTAAGGTGATAAGATGGACAATGAATCACACAGTGTTCATGTAAGGTGAACAATAATGTTTAAACGATTACAGGATATGGCGCTGTTTGCGCTGGTGGCGGAATGCGGTAGTTTTACCGCGGCGGCGCGACGGGCGGGATTGCCGAAATCCAGCGTCAGTCAGCGCATTAGCCAGTTAGAACAAACGCTGGGCCTACGTCTATTGAACCGCACCACGCGTCAGCTTAACCTGACGTTTGCCGGCGAGCGCTACCTGATCCATTGTCAGGAGATTATGCAAGCCAGCGAACGGGCGGATCAGGCCATTGAACGATTGCGCGCCAATCCCAGTGGTCGCCTGCGCATCACCAGCCCGGCCGGAATTGGCGCGACCTTGCTGGCACGTTGCAATGCGGAGTTTCAGCGCCGGTTTCCCGATGTGACGCTGGAAGTGTCGGTGTCTGATGATATTCGCGATCTGGTGCAGGAGGGGTTTGATGTGGCGCTACGTACCGGTAAACCGCAGGACTCTTCATTAATTGGCCGTCGCGTGGGGTATTGTCAACGCCAATTGGTGGCCTCTGCGCACTACCTGGCGCAGCATCCGGCAATTGAGCATCCTCAACAACTGGCTGAACACCGCTGTATTGCGCATCGCGCCTGGACGGAATGGCTGCTAAAACGCCAGGACGCCTATTATCGCTGGTTGCTGCCACCTTCCCATCTGACCGATAACCTGGTTTATGCGCGTGAATGTGCGCTGGGTGATGCCGGAATTACGCTGTTACCGCGTTTCTTAACACATGATTTGCTTGCGCAGCGGCGGTTGGTGGAAGTGTTGCCGGAGTGGGAAGTGGAGGGGAATGAACTGTGGCTGGTCTATCCGGGACGGAAATTAAATTCACCGGCGCTGGCGACCTTTGTTGATTTCGCCTTACGTTCGCCGGTGTTTACTGAGTTTTATCGTTAACAAACCGAAAATCAGGGCGAGGTTACCTCACCCTGAAGACGGCAGAAACTTACTTCGCCATACGCTTATATTTCATGCGTTTCGGCTCCAAAGCCTCCGCGCCCAGCGTGCGTTTTTTGTACTCTTCATATTCGGTAAAGTTACCTTCGAAGAATTCAATTTTACCTTCATCTTGATAATCCAGAATATGGGTCGCGATACGGTCAAGGAACCAACGGTCATGCGAAATAACCATGGCGCAGCCAGGGAACTCCAGCAGGGCGTTTTCTAGCGCACGCAGCGTCTCAATATCCAAATCGTTGGTCGGTTCATCCAGCAGCAGCATGTTTCCGCCAACCTGCAGCAGTTTTGCCAGGTGCAGACGACCGCGCTCACCACCAGACAACTCGCCAACGTGTTTACCCTGGTCAGTCCCTTTGAAGTTAAAACGGCCAACATAAGCGCGGCTCGGCATTTCGGTGCTGCCAATGCGCATAATGTCCTGGCCGCCAGAGACTTCTTCCCAGACGGTTTTGCTGTTGTCCATTGAGTCACGGAACTGATCGACCGAGGCCAGTTTCACGGTTTCACCGAGATCGATGGTGCCACTATCGGGTTGTTCCTGTTCCGAAAGCATACGGAACAGCGTTGATTTACCGGCGCCGTTAGGGCCGATGATGCCAACGATCGCCCCTTTTGGGATAGCGAATGACAGATTATCGATCAACACGCGATCGCCGTAAGACTTGGTCAGATTAGTGACTTCCAGCACTTTGTCACCCAGACGCGGCCCCGGTGGAATAAACAGTTCGCTGGTTTCATTACGTTTCTGATATTCGGTGCTGTTCAACTCTTCAAAGCGTGCCAGACGGGCTTTACCCTTCGACTGACGGCCTTTTGCGCCTTGACGCACCCACTCCAGCTCTTTCTCAATCGATTTACGGCGTGCCGCTTCTGCTGAGGCTTCTTGCGCCAAACGCTGATCTTTCTGCTCCAGCCATGAGGAGTAGTTACCTTCCCACGGAATCCCTTCGCCGCGATCCAGCTCCAGAATCCAGCCCGCCACGTTATCCAGGAAGTAACGGTCATGGGTAATGGCCACCACGGTGCCTTCGAAATCGTGCAGGAAGCGTTCCAGCCAGGCGACGGATTCGGCGTCAAGGTGGTTGGTCGGTTCGTCAAGCAGCAGCATGTCTGGCTTTTCCAGCAGCAGACGGCAAATGGCGACGCGACGACGTTCACCACCGGATAAATTAGCGATTTTGGCATCCCAATCTGGCAGGCGCAGCGCATCGGCGGCGCGATCCAGTTGCGTATTCAGGTTATGACCGTCATGCGCCTGGATAATCTCTTCCAGCTTACCTTGCTCGGCAGCCAACTTATCAAAATCGGCATCCGGCTCGGCGTACAGCGCATATACTTCATCAAGACGTTTCAGCGCGCCAACTACTTCAGCCACCGCTTCCTCGACCGATTCGCGTACCGTATGCGCCATATTGAGCTGCGGCTCCTGCGGCAAGTAGCCAATTTTGATACCAGGCTGAGGACGCGCCTCGCCTTCAATATCTTTATCAATACCGGCCATAATGCGCAGCAGCGTTGACTTACCGGCACCGTTCAGGCCCAGTACGCCAATTTTCGCGCCAGGGAAAAAACTGAGAGATATGTTCTTTAAAATGTGTCGCTTCGGCGGAACCACTTTGCCGACGCGATGCATGGAATAGACGAATTGAGCCACGTTGAAAAGAGCCTCTTGGAGTCTGTGTTGTCGTTGGGGCGAACCGCCCACTCAGATGACGAAGTTTAGCTGTTTTCCCTGCTTAATCACAGCTGATAACCCGATGATTATTCTGTATCCGACGTGTTTGTGGCATAAGCGTTTGATTTATGCGCATCCCAATGTCTATGCTGATTTTTTTACCGCCAAACCGGGAGGGTAACGATGCGGGTGCTGATTGCAGCAGATGAGAACCAGTGGGGCGAGATTATTGCGCAATTGCGCACGGCGCTGCCGGATGTTGAATTCGTCGCCTCGGCGCATCAGGCCACACAGAGCCTGGCGGGGTTTGAGGTGCTGGTACCCGGCATGAGCCGCGTCGACGCCGCGTTGCTGGCGACATCCGACCGTCTGCGGTTAATTCAGCAGGCGGGCGCCGGGATGGAGCGGATTGATATTGACGCCGCCGGGCAACGCGGCATCGCGGTCGCTAATGTCCCCTCGGAAAGCTCAGGGAACGCCGATGCGGTGGCGGAGCTGGGCGTATGGATGATCATCGGCCTGGCGCGGCAGACGTGGACGCTACCGGCTCAATTTGCCGCCCAACGCATGGGAGAACCTATCGGGTTGGGGCTGACCGGCAAAACTGTCGGGTTAGTCGGGCTGGGCGGCATCGGGCAGGCATTAGCCGCCAGGCTAACGGCATTCGGCGTGCGGCTAATTGGCGTCAAACGCCAGGCCGATGCTGAGTTTGCCCGTCGGCATCAGCTTGACTGGCTGGGAACCATGGAACAGTTACCGGAACTGCTGGCGCAGGCGGATTTTGTGGTATTAAGCCTGCCGGAAAATGCGCAGACACACCATATTATTGACGCGCAAGCCCTGGCGCAGATGCCGCCGGGACGTTTTCTGGTCAATCTGGGGCGCGGTGGTTTGATTGATAAAAACGCACTACTGGCCGCGCTGGAAAGCCAGCATCTTGCTGGCGTTGGGTTGGATGTTTTCTGGCAGGAACCGCCGGACCCGCTCGACCCGCTGTTTCACTATCCGGTCATCGCCACGCCGCATATTGCCGGCGTTACCGATATTTCTCAGCGCGGCAATGTGGACATAATGTGCGAAAACTTACGGCGGCTACGTGATGGAGAAACGGTGCTTTACCGCCAGATTTAGCCCACGGTTTGCCGGTTATGACGGCAGCAGAACCGACACGCCGCTCTCCTGCAACAGTTTCTGCAGCGCTTTGGGCGGCGCATTGTCGCTAACCAATTGGGTAAACAGCGCCGCTTCGCCAATCCGCGCCGGTAGGACTTTGCCAAATTTACTGCTATCAGCCACCAGTACCCGACGACGCGCGCGCTGGAGGGCGTGGTGCTTCATTTGTAACTCGTTGATGTTATAACAGGTGACACCCTGTTCAATATCGATACCCGCAGCGGAGATAAACGCCAGCGTCGGACAAATATCCTCCAGCACATGATGAGGGCCGAAGGGCGTAAATACCGCGTTGTCAGCATGAAACTCACCGCCACTCAAAATCACCGTGCAGGCTCGCTTTTCTTTTAGCGCCAAAAACGTATTGATCGCGCAGCAAATTGCGGTAAACGGTAAATCATCCTCAATGGCGTCAATCAGGTACGGCATAGTGGTGCCGCAATCGAAAAACACCGTGTCATTCGCCTCAATTAACGCGGCGGCAACGCGTGCCAACTGCTGCTTTTTACTGACGTTATGTGACTGTTGATCGGAAACGAAATAGTGCCCCTGATGGTTTTTCGGATCGCTAACAATATAGCCACCCAGTAACACCACCGAAGAGGGTTGTTCGTTTAAATCCCGACGGATGGTCATTTCCGATACGCCAAGCAACTGTGCGGCATCTTTCAAATGGATCTTGTCGATACGCTTTAGTGCTTGCGCCAGCTTATTCACTCGCTCGTCGCGCCGGGTTTCCATGATGATTTACCTTAACGTGAATGTCCTTTGCCGGAGGCGGCGGTATCCGCCTCGCCGGTCGGATGGATAACGATATTACCTTTAATGGGATCGTGGCGTAAACCTCACCGAGGCCGTTTCGCTTTGTTAAAATAATAACACCTTATCTCTACTTATTGCGCCTGATTAGTTTTTTCTAGCTGGGATTGTTGTCACAAAAATAACTTAATTGCGTTGTTATTGTGACTATAACAACATTTAATGGCGCTTAATTAGCCAGGGGAGAACGTTATGGATATTGCGGTTATTGGGTCCAACATGGTGGATCTCATTACCTACACCAATCAAATGCCAAAAGCCGGTGAAACGTTGGAAGCGCCGGACTTTGCAATTGGCTGCGGCGGTAAGGGCGCCAATCAGGCGGTGGCGGCGGCGAGGCTCGGCGCAAAAGTGATGATGGTCAGTAAAGTTGGTGAGGATCTGTTTGCGGAAAATACCGTTAACAACCTCCAGCGCGCTGGCGTCGACACGCGCCATGTCACCGTGGCGGCGGGCACCTCAAGCGGGGTCGCGCCGATTTTTGTCGATGATCAATCGCAAAACCGTATTTTGATCATTAAGGGGGCGAATAACCACCTGTCGGCCGCCGATATTGATGCAGCGGCGGATGAACTGAAAGCGTGCAAGCTCTTGGTTCTGCAACTCGAAGTACCGCTGCCGGTAGTCTATTACGCCATTGATTTCGCTAACCAGCACGGCATTCCGGTCATTCTTAACCCGGCGCCAGCAGTAGCCGGGTTGGATATTGATTACGCGTGTCGTTGCGATTTTTTTATGCCGAACGAAACCGAGCTCGAAATCCTTACCGGCCTGCCGGTTGTCACCGAAGAGGACGTTTTGCGCGCCGGGCAGAAGCTGCTGGGGCACGGACTGAAAAACTTGATCATCACATTGGGGAGTCGTGGTTCGCTGTGGATGCAGGGCGACCATTGCCACTCAGTGGCCGCGACGCCGGTCAAGGCAGTAGACACCAGCGGCGCAGGCGATGCGTTTATCGGCTGTTTTGCCCATTATCTGGTGCAAGACGGCGATATTCCCCGTGCGATGGCGTTAGCGTCGGCGTTTGCCGCCTGTAGCGTCACCGGGCGCGGAACCCAACGTTCCTATCCAGATATGGATACCTTTCAGCGTTTTCTAAACGTTTAACCGAGGAGACGCGTATGCGCCAGAATCTTGTGCAGCAACCCGACGGCTATTTAAATAAGACCCCGCTGTTTCAGTTTATTTTGCTCTCCTGTCTGTTTCCGCTATGGGGCTGTGCCGCTAGTCTGAATGATATTTTGATCACCCAGTTTAAAAGCGTGTTCGCGTTAAGCGACTTTGCCAGTGCGCTGGTACAAAGTGCGTTTTATGGCGGTTACTTTCTGATTGCGATCCCCGCCTCGCTGGTGATCCGCAAAAGCAGCTATAAGATTGCTATCTTGACCGGCCTGGTGCTGTATATCGTTGGTTGTGTGATGTTCTATCCGGCCTCGCATATGGCGACCTATACCATGTTCCTGGCGGCGATTTTCGCCATTGCGATTGGGCTGAGTTTTCTCGAAACCGCCGCCAATACCTATAGCTCAATGATCGGGCATCGCGACCACGCGACGCTGCGGCTTAATATCAGCCAGACCTTTTATCCGATCGGCGCTTTAATGGGGATCGTGCTGGGGAAATATTTGGTCTTTCAGGACGGCAACAGTCTGATGAGCCAAATGGCAGGCATGTCGGCGGAGCAGGCACATCAGTTCCGCCTGACGATGCTCGAACATACGCTGGAACCTTATAAATATTTGGTGATGGTGCTGGTGGTGGTAATGCTGCTGTTTCTGTTTACGCGTTATCCGCATTGTAAACCGCAAAGCGCCGGGCAACCGCGCCCTTCACTGGGCGAAACGTTCCGCTATCTGGCGAAGAACCGCCACTTTAAACGTGGGATTGTGACGCAATTTCTCTACGTGGGGATGCAGGTCGCCGTGTGGTCTTTCACCATTCGCCTTGCGCTTAACCTGGGCGCCACCAACGAGCGCAACGCCTCTAACTTTATGATTTATAGCTTTATCTGCTTCTTTATCGGTAAGTTTGTCGCCAACTTCCTGATGACCCGTTTCCGGGCGGAGAAAGTGTTGATCGCCTACTCGGTGATTGGCGTGGCAACACTGGCCTATGTGATGCTGATGCCTAACTTTACCGCGGTTTATGCAGCGGTGTTCGTTAGCGTGCTGTTTGGCCCGTGTTGGGCGACCATTTATGCCGGTACCTTGGCGACGGTCGAGAATAAATATACCGAAGTGGCTGGCGCGTTTATCGTGATGGCGATTGTTGGCGCGGCGTTTGTACCCGCTTTGCAGGGGCTGGTTTCCGATAAGCTGGGTTCAATGCAATTGGCGTTTGGCGTTTCGCTGCTGTGTTTTGCCTGGGTTGGCTTCTACTTCTGGGGCGAGTTACGGCATAACAGACAGCCTGCCGCCCACGGGCAGTTGGCGGAGAATGCGCGATGAAAACCACCTTACCACTGTATCGCGCGCAGTTTCAGGAACAGCCCTGTGTCCTACTGGAGAATGACCAGTTTAAAATTGAGCTGTTTCGCTATCCTTCAGGGATTGAAGCGATAAAAATCAGTAATCAGCGGGGCAGTGTGATTGCCTTGCCATGGTATGGGCAGATGGTGTGGGATGCGACCTTTGATGGCCAGACTCTCACCATGGGTAACGGCTTTAAGCAGCCGTTACCCGGCAAGGATATTATTGATACCTATGGCTGTTTTGCTTTTCACTCCGGGCTATTAGCCAGCGGCTGCCCGGCGGAAGATGATAACCATCCGTTACATGGTGAAATGGCCTGCGCTCGAATGGATCGCGCCTGGCTGGTGTTAGAAGAGCAGCAGGTTACGCTGCAGGGTGAAACGGAATATATCAAAGGCTTTGGGCATCATTATCTTGCCGAGCCATCAATAGGCTTAGCGGCAGATGTGCCACGCCTGACTATCGCGATGCGGGTTACCAACCTGGCGGGTCACGCAATGCCGCTACAATACATGTGCCATATGAATTACGCCTATGTTGAAAATGGCACCTTTAGCCAGTCGATTCCGGCCACCGCTTTTCAGCTTCGTACTTCTATTCCGGCGCATGTTAAGCCAACGCCGCGCTGGCTGTCGTACACGCGTGAGCTGCAACAATCGGCGCAAGATTTTACCTGCCTGGATAAACCAGAGATGTACGATCCGGAGATCGTCTTTTTTGCTGATGATCTGGCGCAGTATGGCGACCAGGCCGAATTCCGGTTGCACTCGCCGCAAGGGTTTAGTTTCGTTACCCGTTTTGATACCGCGCAGTTTAACTCGGCGACCCGCTGGATCCTGCATAATGCCGATCAGCAGGTGGCGGCATTTGTGTTACCGGCTACCTGCCGCCCGGAAGGGTTTAACGCTGCGCAGCGGGCGGGGACGTTAATTACGCTGGCGCCGGGCGAGCAGCGCGAGTTTTGGGTTGAGACGGGGTTAGATTGCTGACGGCGTTGGTTTTTCAGATTTCAGCAACGGCTGTAAATCCAGCCTCCCTTTAGGTCAACGGTGTTCCGGCCACCGCTCCGCGTCGGGCGGGTTAAGGGGAAACGCACCTTTCCCCTTAACAATCCCGCGTGCCGCTGGTCCTCACGCCGCGCGTTGCGCGGTTCCCTCAGGTTTCACTCCGGCCTGCCGGACTGCCCGGGACGTGACGTCCTGTCCCGCCCGGCCTTGTGGCGGCGTCCTGCCGCCTCATCCTGGCCTTCACTCAACCTTCGGCGCTGCGGATGGCGGACACAGGATGCTCACCGTAACGCTGGTGCAAATGTTTGGGTGTTGACCTTCCCGAGGCATTAGCGCCGCTGACCTGGCGCCCCCCTAAATCGCCACCAACCCACGCACGCCATCCACCTCCATATCGACACCGCGCCCGCGCTGGACGATTTCCCCGCGCGACATCACCATATACTGATCCGCCAGTTCGGCGGCAAAATCATAAAACTGCTCCACCAGCAAGATAGCCATATCGCCACGCCGCGCCAACTGCCGAATCACCGAACCAATCTCTTTGATCACCGAGGGCTGAATCCCCTCGGTCGGCTCATCAAGAATCAGCAACTGCGGTCGGCTCGCCAGGGCGCGACCAATCGCTAACTGCTGTTGCTGACCGCCGGAAAGGTCGCCGCCGCGCCGCTGTTTCATTGCCTGTAACACCGGAAAAAGCTGATAAATCTCCGCCGATACGGTTTTCGCTTCCGCCGCGCGATACCGCGACAACCCCATCAGCAGGTTCTCCTCCACTGTCAACCGGGGAAAGATTTCACGGCCCTGCGGCACATACGCGATACCGGCACGAACGCGCTGGTGCGGTTTCCAGGCGTTAATGGGGTTGTCCTGCCAGCGAATCTCGCCGGATTTGGCGGGAATTAGCCCCATCAGACATTTTAACAATGTCGTTTTGCCAACGCCGTTACGCCCCAATAAGCAAGTGATCTCGCCCGGCTGGGCGCTAAAAGAGAGGCCACGCAGGATATGGCTGCCGCCGTAAAACTGATTCAATTCCGTTACCTGTAACATGATTAGCGCCCCAGATACACATCGATAACTTGTTCGTTGGCTTGCACTTCACGCAACGATCCTTCGGCTAATACTTGCCCCTGATGCAGCACGGTAACCCGATCGGCAATGGTTTCCACAAAGCCCATATCATGCTCCACCACCATCAGAGAGTGCTTTCCGGCAAGCTGACGGAACAACTCGGCGGTATAGTCGGTTTCCGCGTCGGTCATGCCTGCCGCCGGTTCATCCAGCAGCAGTAGATGCGGCTCCTGCACTAGCAGCATGCCAATTTCGAGAAACTGTTTTTGACCGTGGGAAAGGCGTCCGGCTAAACGATCGCGTTCGCTGCCGAGACGTAGCAGTTTGAGCACTTCATTAATCCTGTCTTGTTGCTCGCCATCTAACCTGGCACGCAGGCTGGCCCACACCGATTTCTCGGTTTTTAGCGCGATTTCGAGGTTTTCAAACACGCTGAGCGCTTCAAACACCGTGGGTTTTTGAAACTTACGCCCAATCCCGGCACGCGCGATTTCTACCGGCGAGAGCCGCGTCAGATCGGTATCCTGGTCGTAGAAAACCTTACCGCTATTCGGGCGCGTTTTGCCGGTAATCACATCCATCAGGGTGGTTTTACCGGCGCCATTCGGGCCAATGACGCAACGCAACTCACCTACGCCAATTTCCAGCGACAGATCGGTCAAAGCGCGGAAACCCTCAAAAGAGACATTGATCGCGCTCAGTTGTAACACCGGATCGGTTTGCTGGCGGTGCCTGTCGGCCAAGTGCGGTTGGGTAAATAATTGATCAGTCATGTTTCCTCCTGCGTAGCAGGCCAATCACGCCGCGTGGTAAAAACAGCGTAACGAGAATGAACATCAGCCCGAGAAAAAACAGCCAGTATTCGGGAAACGCGACGGTGAACCAGCTTTTTGCGCCATTAACCAGCGCAGCGCCCAACAGCGGGCCAATTAAGGTTCCGCGTCCGCCCAGCGCCACCCAAATTGCCGCTTCAATCGAATTGGTCGGCGACATCTCGCCGGGGTTAATAATCCCGACCTGCGGCACGTAGAGCGCGCCCGCCAGCCCGCACAATACCGCAGAGAGCGTCCAGACAAACAGCTTAAAGCCACGCGGATCATAGCCACAGAACATCAGGCGATTCTCTGCGTCGCGCACGGCGGTGAGAACCCGACCAAATTTACTGCGTGCCAGCGCAAAGCCGAGCGCCAGGCTTGCCAGCAAAAGGACCACTGTCGCGATAAACAGACCGATACGGGTGCCGGTCGCCGTCACCGAAAAGCCAAGCAGGGTGGTGAAGCCGGTAAAGCCGTTATTACCGCCGAAGCCGGTTTCGTTACGGAAGAACAGCAGCATCCCGGCCCAGGTTAATGCCTGCGTCATGATCGAGAAATAGACCCCTTTAATTTTTGAGCGAAAGGCAAAAAAACCAAACGCCAGTGCCAGTAAACCCGGCACCAAAATAATCAGGCACAAGGCCCAGGCGAAATGCTCGCTACCTTGCCAAAACCACGGCAACTGATCCCATGATAAAAAGGACATAAACGCCGGTAATCCGCTACCGGCGGCTTGGCGCATCAGATACATGCCCATCGCATAGCCGCCGAGGGCGAAAAACAGCCCATGACCAAGCGACAGTAAACCGGCATAGCCCCAAACCAAATCGAGCGCGACGGCAACCACCGCATAGCAGAGAATTTTGCCGACCAGCGTCAGGGTATACACCGAGAGCGCCAGCGGGTTATCTGCCGGCAGCAGAGCCAGAAACGGTAACAAGATCAGCGCTATCACGGCCAGTGCGCCAAGGCTGAGCGTCAGGCGCGGCGCTTTACGCGCCACGGCGAGTGTCATGGGTTGCGTCATCAGTCAATCACCCGTCCTTTAACTGCGAACAGCCCCTGTGGCCGTTTCTGAATAAACAGGATAATCAGCGCCAGAATCAAAATTTTGCCCAGTACCGCGCCAATCTGCGGCTCCAGTATTTTATTCAGGATACCGAGCCCAAACGCGGCGCACACCGTTCCGATTAGTTGCCCGACGCCGCCCAGCACCACCACCAAAAATGAGTCGATAATATAGCCCTGACCCAGCTCCGGGCCGACATTGCCCAGTTGCGATAGCGCCACGCCGCCCAATCCGGCAATGCCGGAACCGAGGCCGAATGCCAACATATCGACGCGCCCGGTCGGTACCCCGCAGCAATCGGCCATTGCACGATTTTGCGTCACCGCGCGCACATTCATACCGAGACGGGTTTTATTCAGTAGCAGCCAGGTGAGCGCCAGTATGCCAACCACAAACAGGATGACGGCGATACGGTTCCATGGCAGCACCAGATTCGGCAGCAATTGCAGGCCGCCGGAAAGCCATGGCGGGTTGGCGACTTCAAGGTTCTGTGCGCCAAATAGCATGCGAACCAGTTGAATCAGCATCAGGCTAATTCCCCAAGTGGCAAGCAGCGTCTCCAGCGGGCGACCGTACAGATGACGAATCACCGTGCGCTCCAACAACATGCCCACCAGCGCGGTAAGCAGGAACGCCGCCGGGAGCGCCAATAACGGATACCAGGCCAGCCACTCTGGCGCCAGCCGTTGAAACAGGCTCTGCACCAGCCAAGTGGCATAGGCGCCCAGCATCAGCATTTCGCCATGCGCCATATTGATCACTCCGAGCAGACCGTAAGTAATCGCCAGCCCCAGCGCCGCCAGCAGTAAGATAGAGCCGAGTGACAGGCCGCTGAACGCCTGCCCAAGCAGGTCGCCCCACATTAGGCGATGTTTAATCTGTTGCAAGCTATTGGCCGCCGCCGCGCGTACCGCCGCATCGGGTTCATGCTGTGGCTGTATCATCTGTTGCAGGCTGGCTTGCATATCAGGATCGCTGGTTTCGCCCAGTAATTTGACCGCCTGTAAACGCACCTGCGGGTTGCTATCGTTTAATTGCAGATTGGCGACGACCATTGCCAGCGTGGCATGAACCTCTGGCGTTTTTTCCAGCGCCAGACGCTGCGCCAGGAAGGGGAGTTGATCGGCGGCGGCTTCGTTCTGTAGCGTATGCGCGGCGCGCAGGCGCGTGGCGCTATCCGGGCTGACCAATTGCTGAGCGGCGAGGGCGCTGGCGACCAGGATCCGTAATCGATTATTGATAAACAGTTTTTTGAGGTTGCCAGACGGCTGTGCGTCGCCATCCAGCGCGATCAATTGGCCAGCCTGACGGCGAAACGGCTGCTTGTGCTGGTCAACCATCACCGATTCATCATGCAGCGCCTCAAGGAGTGGAAGACGAGCGGGATCGGGTGCTGCCGCCCAGTGTTGTAACAAGGTGGCCTGTTGGGCGCGGCTGGCGGCGGCAAAATCGGTCGCCGGGCCAGCTTGCGCCGCAAAAGGCGCACTGATCAACAGAACCAGCATCACAATCAGTCGCATCATGGAATTACCTTCGACGAAAAGCGGGACGGCGGTGGTTTGCGCATCCCGCGGGTTATCAGATTTGGATTACTGGGTGGTTTTTACCGGATAATCCGGCTTTTTATCGTTACCGGGAATGTAGGGGCTCCAGGGCTGCGCGCGCACCGGCTGATCGGTCTGCCACACCACATTGAACTGGCCGTTGTCCTCAATTTCACCAATCATCACCGGCTTATGCAGATGATGGTTGGTTTTATCCATCGTTAACGTAAAGCCATCCGGCGCGGCAAAGGTTTGACCGGCCATTGCGGCGCGAACTTTATCCACATCGGTGGTGCCGGCTTTCTCTACCGCCTGCGCCCACATATGAATGCCAACATAGGTTGCCTCCATTGGGTCATTAGTGACGACGGTGTCGGCATTCGGTAGGTGATGGGCTTTGGCGTAAGCTTTATACGCGGCGACGAATTTAGCGTTGGCCGGGTTATCAACTGACTCAAAGTAGTTCCACGCCGCCAGGTTACCCACCAGCGGTTTGGTATCAATGCCGCGTAACTCCTCTTCGCCCACCGAGAAGGCCACCACCGGTACATCGGTCGCTTTAATGCCTTGGTTGGCTAACTCTTTATAGAACGGAACGTTGGAGTCGCCGTTAATGGTCGAAACCACCGCGGTTTTACCGCCAGCGGCGAATTTCTTAATATTGGCAACAATGGTTTGATAGTCGCTGTAACCGAACGGGGTATAAACTTCTTGAATATCTTTATCTTGCACGCCTTTTGAGTGCAGGAACGCCCGCAGAATTTTATTGGTAGTGCGTGGATAGACATAGTCGGTGCCGAGCAGGAAGAAGCGTTTCGCGCCGCCGCCATCTTCGCTCATCAGATATTCCACCGCCGGAATCGCCTGTTGGTTTGGCGCCGCGCCGGTATAGAACACGTTAGGCGACATCTCTTCGCCTTCATATTGCACCGGATAGAATAATAAGCCGTTTAATTCTTCAAATACCGGCAAGACCGATTTGCGCGAAACCGACGTCCAGCAGCCAAATACCGCCGCCACTTTATCTTGGGTCAGTAATTGGCGCGCTTTTTCGGCGAACAGCGGCCAGTTAGAGGCCGGATCTACTACTACCGGCTCAAGCTTTTTGCCCAGCACGCCGCCGCTGGCATTAATTTCATCAATGGTCATCAATGCCACATCTTTCAGCGGCGTTTCGGAAATCGCCATGGTGCCGGAGAGGGAATGCATAATGCCGACTTTAATGGTATCCGCCGCTTGCGCGCCAAATGCCAACCCCATGCTGATTACCGTGGCGGAGAGTGCGAACGCCTTAAGCAAACTACGTCTTTTCATCGTTGAGCCCCTAAAAAGTATTGAATGCGTTATGGTGAAACCGGTTGAAGCCTTGCCTGTTGCAGCATATGGAGTGTGATTTTTCTGACTTCTGCCTTACTCACCGAAATGTGATCGGTCAGAATGCGTTGTGCCTCCTCGGTCTGTTGTTTTAATACCGCCCGCAAAATGGCGGCGTGCTCGCTATAGGTGGCATCGATCCGATCCTCACGGGTAAAATCAAGGTGGCGGATAATGCGGATCTTTTCGGTTAATTCGGCATGAATACGCGCCATTTCACTGTTACCGGCGGCGGCGACCAGCGCCATATGGAACGCTTCGTCGTGGCGTGAAACCGTTTTGCCGTCGGCCAGTCGTGCGGTGTCTATCCAGAAGGTGTTTAACTCCGCCAACAGTTCAGCGCAGCGTCCCGGCGCCATCCCGCATAGGCGTCGAACGGCTTCACGTTCCAGCACGATGCGCAGGTCGTATAACTCTTCAAAATACGCAAAGTCGAACGGGCGCACCTGCCAGCCGCTGCGAAACCACACTTCGACATAACCTTCGCGTTCCAGCCAGAACAGCGCCTGACGGACCGGCGTGCGGCTGACCGCCATCCGCTCGGCGATTTCGCTCTCGCTAAAACGATCGCCCGGCATGAGGCGAAACTCGAAAATGTCGTTCTTTAGCGTTTGGTAGATACGTTCAGCCAGTACCTCAGGCCGCCCTTTACTGCGTTTTTGCTGAAAGTCGGTAGTCATATCCGGCTCCTTATTCCAGCCACAGTAGGGCATCGCCAGGGCTTACCGGACGACCAGGTTGGCAGGCGATGCGTTTTACGCGCCCGGCCTGCGGCGCATGGATGGCTAGCTCCATTTTCATCGCTTCGACGATAATGATGGGCTGCCCGGCATCGACGGTGTCGCCCGCTTGCACCAGGATTTTCCAGATGTTGCCGTTCAGATCGGCGTTGATCGCCAATGCATTTTCATCCGCCTCTGGCGCTAATGGCGTCTCTTCGCTCATCAATGGCGCATCTTGTTCTTCCTGCTGCCAGCGCGCGACTTCGTTTTCAAACGCGGCGGACTGACGTTGACGAAATGCTGCAATATCGTCGGCGTGCTCGCTGAGGAAACGCTGATGCTGCGCAAAATCAAACGGTGTCTCTTCAATACGAATGGTGGCGCGTCCTTCACGGAAATCGTCACGCAGAACGTCGAGTTCAGCCTCGCTGACCGGGTAAAAGCGCACCTGATCGAAGAAGCGCAGCAGCCACGGTTGGTTGGGGGCGAACTGGTCGTTTTTCAGGAACTTATTCCAGATAGGCAGTGTTCGACCGACCAGTTGATAGCCGCCGGGCGAATCCATGCCGTAGATGCACATATACATGCCGCCAATGCCGACCGTTCCCTCGGCGGTAAAGGTGCGTGCCGGATTATATTTCGAGCTCAGCAGACGATGGCGTGGGTCGACAGGCACCGCGCAGGGCGCGCCGAGGTAGACGTCGCCAAGGCCGAGAATCAGATAGCTGGCGTCAAAGATGATGTCGCGCACCGCTTCACGGGAAGGCAGGCCGTTAATGCGTTGAATAAAATCGACGTTGTTGGGTAGCCAAGGCGCATTAGCGCGTACCGTCTCCTGATAACGATTCACCGCGCCGAGCGTTGCGCTATCTTCAAACGCCATCGGCAGGTAAACCGTGCGCGAAGGAACCTGCATCTGGCTCACGTCGCCAAGCCCGGTTTCCAGCGTTAGTAAGTGCTGAATTAACGCACGTTGGTGTAGTGTGCGGCTGTCATAACGGATTTGCAGCGAGCGTACGCCGGGAGAGAGTTCTTCAATGCCCGGTAACGCGGCGGCGCGTAATGCCTCCATTAACAGATACACGCGTAGACGCAGCGCCAGATCGAGCACGTTATCGCCATATTCGATCAATACGTAGTTATCGCCCGCCTGACGATAAACGGTGGCAGGGCGTGAGTCAGAGGCCGCGAGCGCGGCGAGGAGTGTCGCCGATCCGTACTGGTTTTCCGCCAATGAGGGGATTGGGAAACGTGCGGTATGTACCGCCGTCAGCGTTTCGATGCTCTGATTTTGCGCCTGTTCTAATGCTTGTGCTTCTTCAAAACTGATCGGATGAAAGCGAATACGATCGCCCGGTTTGACCTGGCCGACTTTCCACAATTCCGCTTTAGCGATGGTGACCGGGCAGACGAAGCCGCCGAGGCTTGGCCCATCGCGGGTGAGGATCACTGGCGAGTCACCGGTAAAATTAACCGCACCGATGGCATATTCACAGTCATGCACGTTGGAGGGGTGCAGACCCGCCTCGCCGCCATTGGCGCGTGTCCAGCTCGGTTTCGGGCCTGACAGGCGCACGCCAAGGCGGTTGGAGTTGTAGTGTACCTGCCATTCGCTGGCGAAAAATTCGTCAATCGAAGCCTGAGTAAAGAAATCCGGCGCGCCGTGCGGGCCATAAAGCACGCCGATGCGCCATTGGTCGCCATAAACCGGGATCAGGGCTGGATCGAGCGGCTGGGGCGCGCTGACCGGCGCTGGCGTGGTGCAGGCGGCAATTTCAGGCCGGGAAATGGGCAGCATATCGGCAACCCGCAGCGTCCGTCCGGCATGGCCGCCAAACTGACCGAGCGCAAAGGTTGAACGGCTACCAAGATAGCAGGGGACATCAAAGCCGTTACGTACCGCCAGATAGGTCCGGCAGCCGGATTGCGCCCGCCCGAGCGTTAAGGTTTGCCCGGCGTTAACCGTTACTGGTTGCCACCAGGCAACGGGCGCGCCATCGAGATCGGCGCCGCATTCCGCGCCGGTCAGGGCAATTAGCGCGGGGTGGTGAAAGCGGAGCGTTGGCCCCTGTAAAGTGAACTCCAGCCCGGCGGCCTGTTGATCGTTACCAACGATACGGTTGGCGAAGCGGAAAGCCAGGTCATCCATCGGGCCGGAGGGTGGAACGCCAATATCCCAATAACCGAGGCGACCAGGATAATCCTGGATGCTGCTCCAGGTGCCGGGATTGATCACTTCAATCACCGGGGCGGAGGGGAGAAAACTGTCTAACATCCGCGTCCAGACTTGGCCGCTGGCGAAGGCATCGGTGGCAATAATTTGGCGTAAATAGTCGAGATTCGTGGCAATGCCGTGTAGGCGGGTTTCATTCAGTGCCCGCTGCATTTTCGCCAAAGCGGCGGTACGGGTATCGGCATGAACGATCAATTTAGCGATCATCGGATCGTAAAATGTTGACACTTCCGTGCCGGTGCTGACCCAGCCATCAACGCGTACCGAGGGCGGGAAAGCCACTTCGGTTAGCACGCCGGGCGCTGGCTGGAAATTCTTCAGCGGATCTTCAGCATACAGGCGCACTTCAATGGCGACGCCTTGCGGCGCTTGCGCCATCCGCTGCCAGTCTGGCGCTTCGCCCGCCGCGACGCGCAGCATACACTCTACCAGGTCGATACCGGTGACGCATTCGGTCACCGGATGCTCGACCTGTAGCCGGGTGTTAACCTCAAGGAAGAAGAACTCATCGCGCTCGGCGTCGTAGATATACTCTACGGTTCCGGCGCTGCGATAGTTGACTCGCTCGCCAAGCTTGACCGCCGAGGCCAGCAGAGCGCGGCGTGTTGCCTCCGGCAAACCCGGCGCTGGCGTTTCTTCTACTACTTTTTGGTTGCGGCGTTGCAGAGAGCAGTCACGCTCACCGAGAGCAATGACTTTACCGTTGCCATCGCCAAAGACTTGTACTTCCACATGGCGGGCGCGGTCAATGCAGCGTTCCAGAAACACGCCCGCATCGCTAAAGAATTGCTCGCCGAGGCGGCGCACGCTTTCCCAGGCATTCCGTAATGCTTCGGCGTCAGCACAGCGAGTGAGACCAATACCGCCGCCACCGGCGGTGCTTTTCAACATAACCGGATAACCGATACGGTCAGCGGCGGTTAGCGCTTCCTCTAGTGAGGCGAGCAGCGCGGTGCCTGGCGTCATCGGCACTCCGGCTTCCGCCGCCAGTTCACGCGCACGGTGTTTTAAACCAAATTCGCCGATTTGCTGCGAGGTGGGGCCAATAAACACAATCCCTTCTCGTTCACAGGCGGCGGCAAACGGCAAACTTTCAGATAAAAAACCGTAACCGGGCCAAATGGCTTGCGCGCCGCTGGTTTTCGCCGCCGTGAGAATTTTGTCGATGGATAAATAGCTGTCGCTGGCTTTCTCGCCGCCTAATGCGAGGGCAATATCGGCGTCTTTAACATGCTGCGCATTTTTATCGGCGTCGGAATAGACCGCCACACTGGTGATGCCCAGCCGTTTTAGCGTGCGAATGGCGCGGCAGGCGATTTCACCCCGGTTGGCAATTAAGACGGTGTTAAACATGGGCACTCTCCTTACGGGCCAGCCAGTTACGCCAGCCGCCAAATTCGGTGATATCGGTGGCATCGCTCAGCGCCGCCGGTTCGCAAATAAACCCTTTTACCCGGCGTCCATCGGCCAGTTCGAGCGTGCCGATACCAAGCGGCGCGGGGATTTCGGCGACAAACTCACCAAAGCGCGCCAGTGGGATATCCCACAGTTCAACGGTAATTGGCGCACCGCTTTGCGCTTTTGCCAGGCCGGGTTTGGCCGGTTGCGTATTGGCGAGGGCATACAGGCGATAGCAGGCGGCGGTGCGGGTTTCTTCGACCCATACCGCCTGGCGTTGGGTTAACTGATGGTTCAGCGGCATACCGGTGAGGTGGGCGCCGACCACCGCCAGGCGGACATGTTGTGTGGAGAGAGGCAGTGAGGCGGCATTGGGCTGTGGTTGCCGGGTAGCGCCGAGTGGCAGTTGAAGCTGCGCCTGCCAGCCTACGCCAAATGCGGCTAACGCCCGATCGTGCCAGGCTGGCGCGATCAGCGTAATACCTGCCGGTAAGCCATCCTCACGGAAGGGGGCCGGGAGCGCCAGCGCCGCCAGGTCGGCCAGGTTAGTGAAATTGGTATAGGTACCGAACTGCGAGTTAAAACGTACCGGCTGCTGTTTCATCTCTTGCAGGGTATGAATGGTGGGGGCGGTAGGCACCACCAACGCGTCAAATGGCGCCAGGGTTTGCTGGATTTGGCGGGAGAGTTCTGCCCGTAAGTATTCTGCTTTAAACGCCTCTACCGCGCTGTAGTCGTTGCCGCTGGCGACAATGCTGTGGACGACCGGATCCATCTGTTCCGGCTGTTGTAGCATCGCGCCGACCGCAACGGTTCGTTCCGCCACCCACGGGCCAGCATAAAGTTGCTCCGCCAACTGATGAAACGGTGTAAAATCAATTGGATGTAGCGACGCGCCGCTGAGCCGTAATTGCGCCAGCGCCTGTTCCCACGCCTTTTCCGCCGGTTTATCATCGAAAAATTCCATCTGCGCCGGAATGGCGAAACGCGGCTGCTGCGCCAGCGTCGCCGGGGCCAGCGCAGGGTTGGGACGTGAATAGGCATCCGTTGCGTCATAACCTCCGGCAATCTCAGCAACCTGCCAGGCATCTTCTACCGTTAACGCAAACACCGACAAGGTATCGTTTAACCGGCAGGCGGGAACCACGCCGCTGGCGGACAACCAGCCTTTGGTGGGTTTAAGGCCGACAATATTGTTGAACCCGGCCGGAACCCGCCCGGAGCCAGCGGTGTCGGTACCGAGTGCGAAACCCACCAGGCCACGCGCCACCACTGAAGCGGAACCGGAACTGGAGCCGCCGCTCACATAATCGGGATGAAACGCGTTGCTTACCGCGCCATAAGGGGAGCGCGTACCGACCAGGCCGGTGGCGAACTGATCGAGGTTAGTTTTGCCGATCACCACCGCGCCGGCGGCTTTCAGTTTGGCGACCGCAACGGCGTCGTTTTCGGCGGTATAAGCGAAAGCCGGGCAGGCGGCAGTGGTCGGCCAACCGGCAACGTCAATATTATCCTTCACCGCGAACGGAACACCGAACAACGGCAATGAGGCCGGGTTTTCGCGCCAGCTTGCCAGCAGCGGTTCAATTTGCGCCTGTAACTGCGCGGGAGTTGCCAGATAAATCCAAGCGTTATCGTGACGATCGAGGGCGGCGAGATGTTCCACCAGCGTGGTTGCTACCGCTTCCGCATTCTGTTGATGATGTTGCCGCCATGCGCATAACGTGTAACCGGTCATTGATGCCATAGTGTTGAATTCCGTTCGGTATACAAGATGGCATTCAACAGAGCAAAGGCTGTGCCATGTTTTTAACTGTTTGTTTTAAATTAATTTAATGGCGGTCATAAGTTTTTGTGATGGTTTTTTGCACAGTAGCGGCGCAGCCGCTGAACAATTCCGGTGCGCCGCGCAGAGGGTTCATCCAGGTAAATTTTGTGAAGAACATGGCATGAGACCGTATGCCTGGTTAGCATGAAGGGAGCCGGGCATGCAGCCGGGGTGAAAGATAAAGAGGAGAGCGCGAGTGAGAATCAGGGTGGATAAGTGGCGTAACTGGATAGCAGGAGTCTGTCTGATCACCGTGGCGAGTAGCGCCTGGGCTGATTCGCTGGAAGCGCAGCGCGATCGCTATCAGCAAATTAAACAAGCCTGGGACAATAAGCAGATGGATACGGTTGAGCAGTTGATGCCGACTTTAAGAGATTATCCGCTCTATCCCTACCTGGAATATCGTCTGCTGGCGCAAGACCTGAATAATGAAACCAGCCTGGCGGTGAGCAACTTTATTCAGCGCTACCCAACCTTGCCGCCGGTGCGGACGCTCTCATCGCGCTTTGTTAATGAACTGGCGCGTCGGCAAGACTGGGTAGGGTTATTGGCCTTTAGCCCGAATCAACCGACGCCGGTCGCGGCGCGTTGCAATTGGTATTACGCCAAACTGATGACCGGGCAGCAGCAGGCCGCCTGGGAGGGCGCAAAAACCATTTGGTTGCGCGGGAGTTCGTTACCGGAGGCGTGTGATAAGTTATTTACCGCCTGGCAGGGAGCCGGGCAGCAAACGGCGTTGGTGACATTGGCGCGCATGCGTTTAGCGATGGATAGCGGGAATACCAGCCTGGTTAATTTCCTCGCGAAGCAGCTACCGGCGGATTATCAAACTATTGCCGGGGCGACCATGGCGCTACAAAACGATCCGGAAACCCTGGAGTCGTTCGCGCGTGCAGTCGGGCCAACGGATTTTACTCGCCAGGCGAGTTTCTCCGCCTTTACGCGCCTGGCACGCCAGGATGTGGAAAATGCGCGTCTATTGATTCCGCTGGTGGTGCGTTTGCAAAAAATGAACCCGGAAGAAGAGCAGGCCATGAAAGAAGCGGTCGCCTGGCGGTTGATGGGTAACGATACCACCTCAGAGCAAGCGACCTGGCGCGATAACGTAGTAATGAACAGCGAATCGACGTCGTTAATTGAACGACGCGTGCGTATGGCGTTGGGGAATAACGATCGCCGTGGATTGAATACCTGGATTGCCCGTCTGCCGGTGGAGGCGAAAGAGAAAGATGAGTGGCAATACTGGCAGGCCGATTTGCTGATTGAACAAGGGCGTAAAGCCGAGGCTGACGAGATCCTACGTAAGTTAATGCAGGAGCGTGGCTTTTACCCGATGGTTGCCGCGCAACGGCTTGGCGTGGATTATCCGCTACGCGTCGATGCGTCGCCGAAGCCGGATGACAGTGTTGAGCGCGGTGCCGAGATTGCCCGTGTACGCGAGCTGATGTACTGGGGCATGGATAATCTGGCACGGAGCGAATGGTCATACCTGGTTGCCAGCAAGACGCCGTCGCAGCAGCAAATGTTGGCGCGCTATGCGTTTGAGCATGACTGGTGGGATCTGAGCGTCCAGGCGACGATTGGCGGCAAACTGTGGAATAACTTGCGTGAGCGTTTCCCGCTGGCGTGGGAAGATAACTTTTCGCGTTATACCGAAGGTAAATCAATTCCGCCAAGCTATGCGATGGCGATAGCCCGGCAGGAGAGCGCATGGAACCCGAAAGCGCGCTCCCCGGTAGGCGCTGCGGGTTTGATGCAGGTAATGCCAGCGACCGCCGACCATACCGTGAAGGTGTATGGTATTCCCGGCTATCTCAACAGTAGCCAACTGTTCGATCCGCAAACCAATATTCAAATTGGTACTCAGTATCTTGAGTCGGTCTATCAGCAGTTTGGTCAAAACCGCATTTATGCCTCCGCCGCGTATAACGCCGGGCCGTCGCGCGTAAGAACCTGGCGAGGGAACAGCGCAGGCCGCCTGGATGCGATAGCGTTTATCGAAACCATTCCATTCTCGGAAACGCGCGGCTATGTGAAGAATGTGTTGGCCTATGATGCCTACTACCGTCACTTTATGGGTAAGTCGGACAAAATCATTGTCGATAGCGAGTGGCGAGAGCGTTATTGATTATGCTATTCTTCCGTACTCGCTAATGAGTACGGAAGCCCCCATGACGCAACATCCCCCGGTTCCGGTCACCGAAGAGCCGCACAATCAAGACTGGCAGCGCTTTGTTGAGCTAATGCGGCAAGCCTTTGCCGATGAGCTCTCTTTGCCACTCTTGCAGTTAATGATGACGCCTGATGAACGTGAGGCGTTCGGCACGCGTTTGCGCATCATTGAGGAGTTGATCCGGGGTGATATGAGCCAGCGCGAGTTGAAAAACGAGCTGGGCGTCGGCATCGCGACCATTACGCGAGGTTCGAACAGTCTGCGCGCCGCGCCGCCCGCGTTGAAAAAATGGCTGGAAGTACGGTTGTTGCAGGAGGGCGAGAAACGCTAAGCCCTAAGCCTGTATGCCTGAAGTAGGACGGGTATAAATCTCATTATGGAAAGGGCACAACGCCAGCACCAACGCCTGATGATAGACACTGCTACGGCTCAGAACCCCGTTAGTAAAGGCACCAATCGCACCGCCCTGATGTTTGATATTTGCAATCCCGGTTAACTGCGCCATCTCTTCACCCAGCTCGCGCCCGGCGGCGATACCGGCTAATACGATGGGTGGTAGGGTAAAGCTGGCAGAGCGTGACTCTCCGCGCTGTTTGCGATCTTCAATCACCATCCACGCAAAGGCATTGTCTGCCTCGATCCCGGCTTCCACCGCGACCCAAAAATCAGCTTCAGGGCGAACCTGGCGGGCATTCATTACGCGCTGACGTGCGCCAGTTCTCGTTTCGAGATCGGTTAAGGGCTGCGCCGCAACGCCACTGTCGACCTCGACCCCCTCAATATGGCAGGATCCTTCTCCGAAAACATCGCTGAATGCCTGAGAAATCGCGCTAATTTTTGCCGGGTTGATGGTAGCAGCGACAACATGGTACATAATTGTTTGAACCTTCTACGCAAATTTGTCGCAGTATAACGGAAAAAAGCATGTTACAGGTCTATCTTGTTCGCCACGGGGAAACGGTTTGGAATGCGGCGAGACGTATTCAGGGACAGTCAGACAGCGCGCTGACGGAAAAGGGAGAACAGCAGGCGCAGCAGGTGGGCGATCGCGTCAAGTCATTGGGGATAACGCATGTGATCGCCAGCGATTTAGGGCGCACGCGCCGTACAGCGGAAATTATTGCCGATGCCTGCGGTTGCCCGGTCACGCTTGATGCACGGCTGCGTGAGCTCAATATGGGCGTGCTGGAGCAACGCCCGATCGATTCTTTGAGCGAAGAAGAGGAAAGCTGGCGCCAAACGCTGGTGAACGGGACCGTTGATGGTCGTATCCCTCAGGGGGAATCAATGGCTGAATTGGCGGCACGTATGCAAGAGGCGTTAAATGCCTGCCTGGAACTGCCCGCCGGCAGCCGTCCACTGCTCGTGAGCCACGGTATGGCGCTGGGCGCACTGGTTAGCACTATCCTTGGGTTACCTGCTCACGCCGAGCGCCGCCTGCGCTTGCGCAATTGCTCCATTTCACGCGTGGACCACCAACACAGCGCCTGGCTCGCCTCCGGCTGGATCGTTGAAACCGCTGGCGATGTTTCACATCTGGATTTACCGGCGTTGGACGAGTTACAGCGTTAAGTTGGCTGATGAACCGTGGGTCAGGCATGCCTGACCTCTACGGTAGGTGTGCGGCGAGCGTTATTCGGCAGACGCGGTGCGGCGAATGGGAATTAAATATTCGCAGCGAATTTCCTTCGGGGGCTCCGAGCGTTTTTTCCCGCCATGGGTATAAAAGCGCTCAATATCCTGACCCTGACGGCGCGTCAGTTGCAAGGTCGGCATACAGGTGCCATAGAGTTGCAGAATAAACTCCTGCAGCTCGTTACGCGGCCCGTCAAAGGTAAACTGCACATAGTCACCCGCTTCCAGCAACACCGTTTGGGTGGATTGCATGGTTTTCGCCAACTGGTCAGATAACACCGCCGTGGTGTAAAGAATCTCTTGCTCGTCATCTTTTTCCTGACTCGGCCTGACCTGATGCAAACCATACAACACTGGCGGTACCGTATCGGTTTCCAACAAAAACTGCTGCCAGAAATGGATACGCATCTCATCGCGATAACGCGAGATTTGCTCCAGTGTGCAAGTATAACTTTGCGTCTGCCCCAGTAGCACCGTTTCCGGCAACGTCACATAGGTCGGCTCAGGCGGCGTGTAGTCACCCAGGCGGATTGGCGGACGTAAACCAAACGAATTCCAGTCGGAAGCGCGGCGATACCACGCCGGCGTTTGGTTAAACTGTTTTTTAAATGCACGGGTAAATGTTTGTTGTGAGTCAAAGCGGTATTGCAATGCAATATCAAGTATCGGACGGCTGGTTAAGCGCAGTGCGACAGCGGCTTTTGACAAGCGACGCGCACGAATATAGGCGCCAATCGCGTGTCCAGTGACCTCTTTAAACATTCTTTGCAGGTGCCATTTTGAATAACCTGCTTTTGCCGCCACGTTATCTAGTGACAGGGGCTGATCCAAATGGCTCTCCAGCCAGACAAGCAAATCGCGAATGATACCGGCTTGGTCCATAAAACGTCCTCTTCGTACACAAATTGGCGCAGGGAAAGAAAGTCGACGAATAATAGCACTAAAAAGCCAAAAAATAGTGGCGGTTTTGTTTGTTCGAATGTGCTATATCAGCGCGCGTTAGCGACAGAATAGTGGGTGTTAACGCAAATGTCGTACATTAGCGTACCTTACAATGTCATCTATTTCACTTGCAATGGTAACGATATGACAATAAGAAGCATGATAATAATCACTTCCGTAATTTTCGCAACGTTTACCGCTCGCGCCGAGGTGGTAGGCTCGGTGGATACGGTGTTCAAGGTGTTTGGCCCCGATCATAAGATTGTGGTCGAAGCCTTCGATGATCCGGACGTAAAAAATGTAACCTGTTATATCAGCCGGGCAAAAACCGGCGGTATCAAGGGCGGACTCGGTTTAGCGGAGGATACTTCCGATGCGGCAATTTCCTGTCAGCAAGTCGGGCCGGTTGAGCTTAACGACAACATCGCCAAAGGCAAAACAGAGGGCGAGGTCGTGTTCCGCAAGCGCACTTCGCTGGTTTTCAAGAAACTGCAGGTCGTGCGCTTTTACGATAAAAAACGCAATGCGTTAATCTACTTAACCTATTCCGATAAAGTGGTGGATGGTTCGCCGAAGAATGCATTGAGCGCGGTGCCGATTATACCGTGGAAATAACAAAAGCCCGGAACAGGGCTTTTGGTTTGCACTGAAGAGGCCGGAAACGGCCTCTTCAGGCGTGGTTATTCCTGAAGATCGCCGCAGAAACGGTAGCCTTCACCGTGAATGGTGGCGATAATTTCAGGCGTATCCGGCGTGGATTCAAAATGCTTACGAATACGGCGGATAGTCACATCAACGGTGCGGTCGTGCGGTTTCAACTCACGGCCGGTCATCTTTTTCAGTAGATCGGCACGGGTTTGGATTTTGCCCGGATTCTCGCAGAAATGGAGCATGGCACGGAATTCACTACGTGGCAGCTTATAGTGATCGCCCTGCGGGCTGATTAAAGAGCGACTGTTAATATCCAGTTCCCACCCGTTAAATTTATAGCTTTCTACCAGCTTGCGTTCTTCACCGGTCGCCGCCAAATTCATGGTGCGGGAAAGCAGGTTACGGGCGCGAATGGTTAACTCACGCGGGTTAAACGGTTTAGTAATATAGTCATCAGCACCGATCTCTAAACCGAGAATTTTATCCACTTCGTTATCCCGGCCAGTGAGGAACATTAAGGCTACATTTGCCTGTTCGCGTAGTTCACGCGCCAGCAGCAGGCCGTTTTTACCGGGAAGGTTGATGTCCATAATCACCAGGTTGACATCATTCTCAGTAAGAACTTGATGCATTTCAGCACCGTCTGTTGCTTCATAGACCATGTAGCCTTCGGCCTCAAAAATACTTTTGAGAGTATTACGAGTTACTAATTCGTCTTCAACGATAAGTATGTGCGGGGTCTGCATGTGTTCGCTACCTAAAATTGCCAACAAATCGAAAACAGGAGGTACAAGGGTTAACGTGCGCGATTCGGGAAGCTGACCTCGTCGGAGAGTTAACCGATGTACAGAATTATGTTCTTGATGCACCATCCATCAACGTCAACAACATTATTAGCTCAGCCATAAGGATGAATCCTGCATACCCCGGCTTGCCAAAACGGCGTATATCCTAACTGTATTAACACCAACATAACAGCACAGACCACAACCGTTAAGCATTAAAACAACGCTTCGTTGACTTATATCAAGTCCAAGTGTAGCACGTTAAGGCTTTTGTGAAAAATCCTCCACATAATGCCAGCTTAGCTCACAAATATAACCCTGACTTCCCGTCTCTTTCGGTAAAAAATGGATTAGTTTTTTTAGAGGGAAATGATAATTATCCTTATGATTATTTTGGTTTATTTATGGATATTTTGTTCTTACTGTCATTATTGATAAAAAAACGGGTGAAATGGCTTATTTCATCTGTTAACTCGTCATTTTTCCCAATGTTACTTATTTGTTAAATAAATGATTCTGTTATTTAACATGTTGTCGTGTCAAAGTATTCGCCAATTGTTTAGTCACATTCAGGGTAGTCATGCGTTTTCCTCTTATCCTTGTCTCTCCAGCCCGGGCAGAAAACATCGGTGCGGCGGCCCGCGCGATGAAAACGATGGGGTTTTCCGAATTACGGATTGTGCAAAGTCAGGCTTGGCAAGAACCGGCAGCACGGCGCGTTGCGCATGGAGCGGGTGATATTATTGATAATATTCGCCATTTCGAAACGCTCGCCGACGCGTTGGCCGATATTGATTTCTCAGTCGCCACGACCGCACGTAGCCGGGCGAAGTTTCGTTATTACGCAACGCCGGGGCAGGTAGAAACCCTTTTGCGCGAAAAACAGGCCTGGTGCGGTAGCCTGGCGCTGGTTTTTGGTCGTGAAGATAGCGGCCTGACTAACGAAGAACTGGACCAGGTTGATCTATTGACCGGGATTCCAATGGCGCAAGATTATCCCTCGCTCAACTTAGGTCAGGCGGTGATGGTGTACTGTTACCAACTGGCTTCGCTGCTTCAGGTTCAGCCTCAACGGGCTCCGGGCGCTGATGCCGGGCAATTGCTGGCGTTACGGCAACGCATTGATCGGCTACTTTTTCGGCTCAATGTTGAGGATGATGAGAAGTTGGCGGATTGGGTACAACAACGGCTTGGTTTGTTGGAGCAACGTGACAGCGCCATGCTGCATCGTTTATTGCATGACATTGAAAAAAATTTGCCAGATAAAAATTCGGCATAAAATTAATATCGCAGTGAGAGATACCAGTAAAATTGGTTGAAATAAACGATTGAGTTTTAGATGAGGAAGGAAAGCGTAGCAGCCGCCAGGGGCGCGTAAGGGCGCCATTGATAAAAAAATTGACTTGGCCGGCGCTTTGCTTTACTTCTGGAAAGCAGACAGACATGAAAAAACAGACAGACGAAAAATCTCAATGCGTACAAATAGCCTGAACACCATCACTATTATTACCACCACCATTACCACAGGTAACGGTGCGGGCTGACGCATACAGGAAAAAGAAAAAAAGAAGCCCGCACCTAAACAGTGCGGGCTTTTTTTTCGGCATAAATTCAGGAGAGTTTTAAACATGCGAGTGCTGAAATTCGGCGGAACCTCAGTAGCGAATGCGGAGCGCTTTTTACGCGTTGCCGACATTCTTGAAAGTAATGCGCAACAAGGACAGGTGGCAACGGTACTCTCTGCGCCCGCGAAGATTACCAATCATCTGGTGGCGATGATTGAAAAAACCATCAGTGGCCAGGATGCCGTACCGAATATCAGCGACGCCGAACGTATCTTTGCCGATTTGTTGCGCGGTTTGGCAGATGCGCAGCCGGGCTTTGCTTTTGACCGCCTGAAAAGCGTGGTAGAGCAGGAGTTTGCCGAGCTAAAGCAGGTATTGCATGGGATCAGTTTGTTAGGACAATGCCCGGATAGCGTCAATGCGGCGATTATTTGCCGTGGCGAAAAACTCTCTATTGCCATTATGGAAGCCTTATTACAGGCGCGCGGCTACGCCGTCAGCGTGATAGACCCGGTTGAGAAGCTGTTGGCGGTAGGGCACTATCTTGATTCAACGGTCGATATTCCCGAATCGACACGCCGCATTGCCGCGAGTCAGATCCCGGCGGAAAATATGATCCTGATGGCTGGTTTTACCGCCGGTAACGATCGGGGCGAGTTGGTGGTTCTGGGGCGGAATGGTTCCGACTACTCCGCCGCGGTGTTGGCCGCCTGCCTGCGTGCCGACTGTTGCGAAATTTGGACCGATGTTGACGGGGTGTACACCTGCGATCCGCGCCAGGTACCCGATGCGCGCTTGCTGAAATCCATGTCTTATCAGGAGGCGATGGAGTTATCCTACTTCGGCGCTAAAGTGTTGCATCCGCGTACCATCACTCCAATCGCGCAATTCCAAATTCCCTGTCTGATCAAGAATACCGCCAATCCACAAGCGCCCGGCACCTTGATTGGCGGCGATAGCGCAGGGGATGAAAGCCCGGTTAAAGGGATTACCAACCTGAATAATATGGCGATGTTTAACGTCTCCGGCCCCGGCATGAAAGGAATGGTGGGAATGGCTGCGCGTGTGTTTGCCGCCATGTCGCGCGCCGGAATCTCAGTCGTCCTGATTACCCAATCCTCGTCGGAATACAGCATCAGTTTCTGCGTGCCGCAGAGTGAACAGGTTCGTGCGCGGCGAGTATTGGAAGAGGAGTTCTATCTGGAACTGAAGGATGGCCTGCTGGAGCCGCTGGATGTGATGGAGCGTTTAGCGGTAATCTCCGTTGTCGGCGATAACATGCGCACCCAACGCGGGATCTCGGCAAAATTCTTCTCGGCGTTGGCGCGCGCCAATATCAATATTGTGGCGATTGCGCAGGGCTCATCAGAACGTTCTATCTCGGTGGTGGTTAACAACGACGAAGTCACCACTGGCGTACGCGTGGTTCATCAGATGCTGTTTAATACCGATCAGGTGATTGAGGTGTTTGTGGTCGGTGTTGGCGGTGTCGGCGGCGCGTTGCTTGACCAACTCCATCGTCAGCAGGCTTGGCTGAAAAAGAAACATATCGACTTGCGGGTTTGCGGTATCGCCAACTCCAGAGCGTTGCTGACCAATGTTCACGGCATTGGGCTGGAAAACTGGAAAGAGGCGTTACTGGAGGCGAAAGAGCCGTTTAATTTAGGCCGCCTGATCCGTTTGGTTAAAGAGTATCATTTGCTCAACCCGGTAATTGTTGATTGTACCTCAAGCCAGGCGGTCGCCGATCAATATGCTGATTTTCTTGCCGATGGTTTCCACGTGGTTACGCCGAACAAAAAGGCTAACACCTCCTCATGGAATTACTATCAGCAAATGCGGGCGGCAGCGGCCAAATCACGCCGCAAATTCCTCTACGATACCAACGTCGGCGCTGGGTTACCGGTGATTGAAAACCTGCAAAACTTGCTGAATGCAGGCGATGAATTGATTAAATTCACCGGGATCCTTTCTGGCTCGCTATCGTTTATTTTCGGCAAGCTGGACGAAGGCGTTTCGCTATCGGAAGCGACGCGTTTGGCGCGTGAGATGGGCTTTACCGAGCCGGACCCGCGCGATGACCTGTCCGGCATGGATGTGGCGCGCAAGCTGTTGATTTTAGCCCGTGAAGCCGGTTATCAGCTTGAGCTAAAAGATATTGAGATTGAGCCACTCTTACCGACCAGCTTTACCGAGATCGCTGAAGTGGAAACGTTTATGCAGCGCTTGCCGGAGCTGGATGATGCCTTCGCTGCCCGCGTTGCTACTGCGCGTGATGAAGGGAAAGTGTTACGTTTTGTCGGTGCGATTGAAGAAGGCGGTGTCTGTAAGGTAAAAATTGATGCCGTTGATGGCAACGATCCGCTGTATAAAGTGAAAAATGGCGAGAATGCGTTGGCTTTCTATAGCCGTTATTACCAACCGATTCCGTTGGTGTTACGCGGTTACGGCGCCGGTAACGATGTGACGGCGGCGGGCGTTTTTGCCGATCTGTTACGTACGCTGTCATGGAAGTTGGGAGTTTAATGATGGTAAAAATTTATGCACCGGCCTCAATTGGCAACGTTAGCGTCGGCTTCGATGTGTTGGGCGCCGCGGTGTCGCCGGTGGATGGCTCGTTATTGGGCGATTGCGTAACGGTCGAAGCGGCTGATCAATTTAGCCTGGTAAACAAAGGGCGGTTTGTCAGTAAATTGCCGTCAGCCACTCATGAGAATATCGTTTATCAATGCTGGGAGCGTTTTTGCCAGGCGATAGGCCAAACCGTGCCGGTGGCGATGACGCTGGAAAAAAACATGCCGATCGGGTCCGGCCTTGGTTCAAGTGCTTGTTCGGTAGTGGCTGGTTTAATGGCGATGAATGAGTTCTGTGGGAAGCCGCTGAATGACACGGCGTTACTGACCCTGATGGGCGAGCTGGAAGGGCGTATTTCCGGCAGCGTACACTATGATAATGTCGCTCCCTGCTTTCTCGGCGGCATGCAATTAATGTTGGAAGAAAACGGCATCATCAGCCAACAGGTGCCAGGCTTTGACCAGTGGCTGTGGGTAATGGCGTATCCGGGGATTAAAGTCTCGACCGCTGAAGCGCGCGCGATTTTACCGGCGCAGTACCGAAAAGAAGACTGTATTCAACACGGTCGTTATTTAGCGGGGTTTATTCACGCGTGCCATACGCAGCAGCCTGCGTTAGCGGCGAAATTAATGCGTGATGTTATCGCCGAACCGTACCGTACCCGGCTGTTGCCGGGCTTTGCTGAAGCGCGGCAGGCGGCGCAAGATATTGGCGCGCTGGCCTGTGGCATTTCCGGTTCCGGGCCGACGCTTTTTGCGGTCTGTGACAACGGTGATACCGCCCAGCGTATGGCAGACTGGCTGAGCCAGAATTACCTGCAAAATGAAGAAGGCTTCGTCCATATTTGTCGTCTCGATACGGCAGGCGCACGTAAACAGGATACCGAATGAAACTCTACAATCTAAAGGATCATAACCAACAGGTTAGCTTTGCTCAGGCGGTAAAACAGGGGCTAGGAAACCAGCAAGGGCTGTTTTTCCCGCTCGAACTGCCGGAATTTGAACTTACCGATATTGATGCGATGCTGGAGTTGGATTTTGTCACGCGTAGCAGCAAAATCCTCGCGGCATTTATCGGCGATGAAATCTCCCCTCATCAACTTCAGGAACGGGTGAAGCAGGCTTTTGCCTTCCCGGCACCGGTCGCGAAGGTTACCGGGGATATCGCTTGCCTGGAGTTATTCCACGGCCCCACGCTGGCGTTTAAAGATTTTGGCGGCCGTTTTATGGCGCAAATGCTCTCTTATATCAGCGGCGCCGATGAGCAAATCACCATTCTGACGGCGACCTCAGGCGACACGGGCGCAGCGGTTGCCCATGCGTTTTACGGTATGGAAAATGTGCGGGTCGTGATCCTCTATCCGCAGGGCAAAATCAGCCCGTTGCAGGAAAAACTGTTCTGTACTCTTGGCGGTAACATCCAGACCATTGCTATTGATGGCGATTTTGACGCCTGCCAGGCTTTGGTGAAACAAGCCTTTGATGATGAAGCGTTGAAACAGGCCATTGGTCTGAACTCGGCGAACTCCATCAACATTAGCCGTCTGCTGGCCCAGGTTTGTTACTATTTCGAAGCGGTAGCGCAACTGCCGCAGGAACAGCGCAACCAACTGGTCATTTCGGTACCGAGCGGGAACTTTGGCGATTTGACCGCCGGGCTACTGGCGAAATCGCTGGGCCTACCGGTGAAACGGTTTATTGCCGCGACCAATGCGAATGATACCGTGCCGCGTTTTCTGGCCGAGGGCGAATGGCGTCCTAACGCTACGGTCGCAACGCTTTCTAATGCAATGGATGTCAGTCAGCCAAATAACTGGCCGCGCGTTGAAGAACTGTTCCGCCGTAAAACCTGGCGTTTGAAAGACTTAGGATTTGGCGCCGTTGACGATGAAACCACCCGCGCTTCAATGCGTGAATTAGCGGAATTGGGTTATCTGTCCGAACCTCATGCGGCGATTGCCTACCGTGTATTACGCGATCAACTGCGAGAAGGGGAGTACGGCCTGTTTCTCGGAACCGCACATCCGGCGAAATTCAAAGAGAGCGTCGAAGAGATTCTTGACCAGACGCTGCCGCTGCCGGATGCGTTGGCTGAACGTGCTGAGTTGCCTCTGCTGTCACATCAGATGGCGCCTGAGTTTGCCAGCCTGCGTGCGTTCTTACTGAATCAGTAAAGCGAAAAACTCCGCCAGCGTGCGTTGGCGGAGTAACTTTTCTCTCCGGTTGCTGGCGCCTCAAATATTGAGAAACGAAGTATTCGGATCGTTCGGCACCTCATCAATACTGCTGGTTTCTGAATCAGACTCCAGATCAAGAAACGACCTTTGGTTAGCATTTTCGACGGCGGCAGGGGGCTGGCCGGAAGTGGGCGCGGGCGTTGCAGGCGCCGGTGTGGCGGCAACCGCGGCACGCACTTTCGCATGCGCCTGATACGTTTGGTTAACCATTTTATAGGTCAATCCAAACGCGGCGGCACTGCCCGCATTGCCCAATAAACTCGACAACGCGGACGGGACATCGCCATGGGCGACCCGGCTGGCGATTTGCTGCGCCGCTAGCGTGATGCCATTAGCGAAATTATTCCAGCTTAGGCGCGCCACGGAGTGATCCAGTAGACGGCCATAATCTTTCAACGGCAATGAGGCGGCGAATTTCTGCGTATCGCCCACTTGCTTAGTGTCATAGTGTTTGCCGAGGAAGGCATCGGTGACTTCAATCAAGGTATTACATGCCGCTCGCAGGCCGGAAACCACGGTGGCTAATTGATGCAACTCTTTGCCTGATAGCAGCTCTCCGGCGGCATTGCGCAGTTCCGGCCCGGAAACCGAGTAGCCCTTTGGCAACGCCAGTTGGATGAGTGCGTCTTGCATTAGCCCCATATTCAGCGTCATGACGGTATACCAGGCCCCGTTGATGGCCATATGCGGATCGTTAACCCCAAAGGTCGGTTTGCCTTGGGTGGAGCCGGTTAAACTGACGGAAGCCTGCAAGGATTCGCGTGAGGCGGCATAGAGCAGATTACGGATTTGCGAACTGATGATGCGGGTAGTTAACCCGTGATTACCGCTGATAGCGCCCGCCAGCGATAGGCCGGTATTGATCAACTCAGCAGCAATTTGTTGGCCGGTTACCCGCTGTGAATTGGCGCGCTGTGTGGCAACGAGGGCTTCCCACTCTTGTGGTTTATCGCGTTGGAGAATTTCCGCATGCTCCGGGCTAAGCCCAAAGTGTCCTCTGACGGCAACCTGATTATGTTGCGGATCGCGCTCGATGCGCGGCTCACGTACCGCGTAATGCGCGGCGATACTGGCGGCAGAAATGCACACCTGCAAAGTGACCGCCGCCGCCGGACTTTTCTGCGTCAAGTGCGGCAACATGAGGTTATAGGCTTCAATAAACGCCTCTTCACGCATTAACGTTGGGCCACCACAGGTGAGCATCTGCTGCAATACGTGTCCGCTAAGTGCGCCCCAGGCGCGGTTCTGCAGCGGTGCGCCGACAAATTTCCCCAGTGAAAGTCCGGCACTTTTGGCACCGCTCAGCGTGGCGTTGCCAGCCCAGGCCACGCCTTTCATGGTGGTTGCCGCGCCGGAGCGAATGCCGCCGGGCAGTTGCGAAAACAGCGTGGCGGCATCGCTGGCAATCCGCGCCGCGCGTCCAGGCGGCGCCGGACGAGGCCCACTCTCCAGATCGCCATGCGGACCTTGATGGCGCACTGTCATGGGAATAAATTCAGGGCGATTATTGATGGCATTGTTCATGGTTTACCTCGTGGTTGCGGCGGCGGAAGGGGAGAGATCGCAGGCGGTTGCCAGCGTCATAAAATCGGCCAGCCAACCGGCGATGTCATTGGCGTTAAGCGCCTGGCTATCCAGACGAGAGAGGAGGCTGACGCCAGAAGAGGAGAGGGAAAAGGCACACTGCGAGAGCGCCATCAATTCACTGTTCGCGCGGAGCAGTTCGGGATGCATTTTTTCTTCGCTGAAACGCGCAGAGACTGCTGTCGCGATCAATAAATGCCGCTCATCGCCATCACCCAGCAAGGTGATTTGCCGTTCGGGAAAATCAATCGCGCAGAGGCAGCCATCGTAAACGCTGAGCCTGGCAGCAGGCCCGAGTACCTCACAGACTTGGGTCATTAGCGGCACATGCCATGTCTTGAGCATTGCTTGCTCCATTAGCCGGTCGTCGGGCGATGATGGCTGGTGTTGCGCCGGTGACGCGGCAGGTTGCGCGGGTGGTTTTAGCTCAAGCAATAAATCGGTCAGGCTAGAGGCGAGGGTATTAAAGTCGTTCAAACAGGCGGCAAGTTGCCCGGCGTCTTCTGGCGAATCAAACGGTAAGGGTTTGGTGAGTATGGCGTTACCGCCGTTATCGATGCCGAAGCTGCTACCGTTCATCGCCATCGCAACATCATTGCTGCGTAACAAGGCGTGATGCCATACCGTCGGATGGAGTTCCCCCGGTGGCGGCAGGTAACCTAGCGCCAGCCAGAACGGGACGGGTTCGTGGCGCAAACAGACCATCACCACGGTTAGCGCATCCAGCGTGATACGCCCTTCGGCGGCGAACCGCGCGGCCTGTGTATGACTCACGCCATAATGCAGCGCCGCCTGAAGTAGCCACTCCTTCGCCTCGGGCGGTAACGGGTTATCCCATGTTGCGGCAGTGGATTGATGACGCTGATGCAATACTGAGTTAAGTGCCTGATTGCCAGGTTGCCGATACATAACCACCTCATTCCTTACGGTTTTATGACGTAACGCTGTTTCTGTATTGATTCAGCGGAGATGGTTCGGCGCACGGCGAAGTTATACGATTTCCGTATGGGATGCGAGGTGAGTGAAAATTAAAAACGTGATAAAACAGCAGGATGAAGAGCGAAACATCAAACCGGCTTATGACGGTGAGCGCGAACGCAAACCGCCATCAGACATCAAGTTCGATAGTTTACCCTCGGGCTAGCGTGCTTCCGGGCGTTTAAACACTAATTCATTGTCGGTACTTTCCGCCGCGGAATAGACGTAACCTTCCAGATCAAACTGTTGGAGCTGCGCGGTTTTTTTCAGGCGATTTTGAATGATATAGCGGCTCATTAGCCCGCGCGCTTTTTTGGCATAAAAGCTAATGACCTTAAATTTACCGTTTTTCTCATCCAGAAAAACCGGCTTGATCAGACGTGCGTTGAGCTTCTTCGGCTTCACCGCTTTGAAATACTCATCGGAAGCCAGGTTAACTAAAACCTCATCGCCCTGTTCAGCCAACGCGTGATTCAGCATCTCGGTCAGCGTGTCGCCCCAGAAACTATACAGATCGTGACCGGCTGGGTTGGCCAGTTTTATCCCCATCTCCAGGCGGTAAGGCTGCATTAAATCGAGCGGGCGCAGTAGGCCATATAGGCCGGAAAGCATACGTAAGTGCTGTTGAGCGAACGCAAAATCTTGCTGGCTAAAGTCTTGCGCTGCCAGCCCGGTGTAGACATCGCCTTTAAACGCCAGGATCGCTTGACGCGCGTTTTCCGGCGAGAAGGGCGGTTGCCAGTCATTAAACCGCTCAGCATTCAGGTGCGCTAACTTATCGCTGATGCCCATCAACGAACTGATTTCTGCCGGCGTGAGTTTGCGCGCAATTTCAATCAACTGTTGTGATTTTTCTAACAGTGCCGGTTGCGTAAATTGCTGTGTCGGCAGCGGGCTTTCATAGTCCAGCGTCTTGGCCGGAGAAATGATCATTAACATGGTGGTTCCTTACGTTAACTACGCAGGTTATCGTCTGTTTTCCTGGTTTTGCGCGCCAAGTTTAGCAAAAAAGCCTGAAGGACAGGCAAATCATTGCCATCAGTAACAGCGATGGGTTTCGCGGCACGCACTTGTTGCACGCCGGGTTGCGCGTGATATTATCGCAACAGGCATTTTACAACCTGACAGTCACATTTAAGAGAATCTACAACCATGACGGACAAACTTAGTTCCCTGCGTCAGCTAACCACCGTTGTAGCCGATACAGGCGATATCGCAGCGATGAAGCTGTACCAACCCCAGGATGCTACTACTAACCCTTCCCTGATCCTGAACGCCGCACAAATTCCTGAATATCGTAAACTGATTGATGAAGCGATCGCGTGGGCGCGCCAGCAGAGCAGTGATAAAACAGCCCAGGTCGCGTTTGCGTCCGATAAACTGGCGGTTAACATTGGCCTGGAAATTCTGAAACTGGTGCCGGGTCGTATTTCAACCGAAGTTGATGCGCGCCTTTCTTACGACACCGAAGGCAGCATCGCCAAAGCGCGTAGCCTGATCAAGCTGTATAACGATGCCGGGATCAGCAATGATCGCATCCTGATCAAACTGGCTTCAACCTGGCAGGGCATTCGTGCCGCCGAACAGTTGGAAAAAGAGGGTATCAACTGTAACCTGACGCTGCTGTTCTCCTTTGCTCAGGCTCGCGCTTGCGCGGAAGCCGGTGTGTTCCTGATCTCTCCGTTTGTGGGCCGTATTCTTGACTGGTACAAAGCCAATACGGATAAAAAAGAGTACGCGCCGCATGAAGATCCGGGCGTGGTTTCGGTCAGTGAAATCTATGAATATTACAAGCAGCATGGCTATGAAACCGTGGTGATGGGCGCCAGCTTCCGTAATGTCGGTGAAATTCTGGAACTGGCGGGCTGCGATCGCTTGACCATTTCACCTTCGTTGCTGAAAGAGCTGGCGGAGAGCGAAGGCACCGTTGAACGTAAACTGACCTTCCAGGGTGAAGTGAAAGCCCGCCCGGCGAAAATGACCGAGTCTGAGTTCCTGTGGCAGCATAATCAGGACCCGATGGCGGTAGACAAACTGGCTCAAGGCATCCGCAACTTCGCGGTTGACCAGGGCAAACTTGAGAAGATGATTGCCGACCTGCTGTAATCCTTCCGACGTGGCCGGTCTGCGGCCACGTTTTCCTGTTTTATGCATCTCCCGCTTACGTGTATTATCCTTGCCATTGACCCTCTGTAAAACGCGCTGCTTCTGTTCGGTAGGCCGTTAACACTCAGTGAATAACAGCATGAATATATTACGTATAGGATTAGTTTCCGTTTCTGACCGCGCCGCGAATGGGATTTATCAGGATGAAGGTATTCCTGCCTTACAGGCGTGGTTAGAACAGGCGTTGACCACGCCGTTTGAGATTGAAACGCGTCTGGTTCCCGATGAGCAGCCGATGATTGAACAAGCCTTGTGTGAGTTGGTTGACGAGCGTTTCTGTCAGTTAGTGCTGACCACTGGCGGAACCGGGCCAGCACGGCGAGATGTTACGCCCGATGCCACCTTAGCGGTGGCCGATCGTGAAATGCCGGGTTTTGGCGAGCAGATGCGGCAAATCAGCCTCAATTTTGTGCCAACCGCCATTCTTTCACGCCAGGTCGGCGTTATCCGCAAGCAGTCGCTAATTCTCAATTTGCCCGGCCAACCTAAATCAATCAAAGAAACGCTGGAAGGTTTGAAAGATGCCGAAGGCGCAACGCGAGTTGCGGGGATTTTCGCCAGCGTGCCTTATTGCATCCAATTGTTGGAGGGGCCCTATATCGAGACTGATGACCAGGTTGTCGCCGCGTTCCGTCCGAAAAGTGCCCGTCGCCCGCCACAAGCGTAATGCGTCAGCCGCCAGCTATGCCTGAAGGCTTCTCTGCGCAAAGGAATAATAATGCCATCATCACTGCATCACCGGTTGTCTCGTCAGGATTATAAAACGCTGTCGTTGGCCGCCCTGGGTGGCGCACTCGAGTTTTACGATTTTATTATTTATGTTTTTTTCGCGGCGGTGATTGGCGAACGCTTTTTCCCGGCCGATGTTCCCGATTGGTTACGCCAGGTCCAAACATTTGGGATTTTCGCCGCCGGTTATCTGGCGCGTCCGCTGGGTGGCATGATAATGGCGCACTTTGGCGACCGCGTGGGGCGCAAGAAGATGTTTAGCCTCAGCATTTTGTTAATGGCGTTACCGACGCTGGCGATAGGATTATTACCAACCTGGCAAACGTTGGGCGTTGCCGCCCCGTTGTTGCTCCTGGTAATGCGCGTCTTGCAGGGCGCCGCGATTGGCGGCGAAGTGCCGGGAGCGTGGGTGTTTGTCGCGGAACATGTGCCGGAAAAACGGATTGGCTTCGCTTGCGGTACGCTAACCGCGGGTCTAACGGCTGGTATTTTACTGGGCTCGCTGGTTGCCACGGTGATCAATTCCACTCTGAGCGCCAGCGTGATTAGTGACATTGGCTGGCGTATTCCTTTTTTTCTCGGCGGTATCTTTGGTTTAGTGGCGATGTATTTACGCCGCTGGTTGCAGGAAACCCCGGTCTTCCAACAGTTGAAGGCACGCGAGGCGCTGTCGAAAACGCTGCCGCTGAAGGCGGTGTTACTCAGCCATAAGCGCGGAGTGGCGCTTTCAATGTTGCTCACGTGGCTGCTTTCCGCCTGCATTGTGGTGGTGATCCTGATGGCGCCGGCTTTACTACAAAAACAGCAGGGAATTCCGGCGGCGTTAACGCTACAGGCAAATAGTTTGGCGACGGTTATGTTGCTGGCAGGCTGTATTTTATCCGGCCTGATTGTTGATCGTTGGGGCGCGGCATTAACGTTAGGCATTGGAAGTATTTTACTGGCGATAGGCAGCACACTCTTTTTTTACTGCGCGGCGTGGGGCAGCGGATATTTATTCGCTACCTATGCCATCGCCGGGTTAAGCGTTGGCGTGGTCGGGGTGGTGCCATTTGTGATGGTTCGGGCTTTTCCGGCGGCGGTACGTTTCAGCGGCATCTCTTTTTCATACAACCTTTCTTATGCCATCTTTGGCGGATTAACGCCGATTGTCGTGACCTTATTAATCAAAACCACGCCGATGGCGCCAGCCTGGTATGTGCTGGCGCTGGCCATGATGGGCGCGCTACTCGGGCTATGGCTGGCGGGCAATAAACGCCATCTTCCGTTATTGCGTGCATTGGATCATTAGCGTGTGGAAAATTTTTTTCATTTTTAACCCTTGATGCGCTGTAAAGCGGCCCCATTTAGTTCTCATCCAGCGTTGTGGAACGTAAAAAAAGCGTTGGCGGATGCTTGAATCCGGGTAATTCGCCCGCATAACAGGTTCACAGCCGATTGACAAAGAATTTAAGTGGGAGACGTTTAGATGGGTAAGATTATTGGTATTGACCTGGGTACAACCAACTCTTGTGTTGCGATTATGGATGGCGGAAAAGCACGCGTGCTGGAGAATGCCGAGGGCGATCGTACCACGCCTTCAATTATTGCATACACCCAGGATGGTGAGACGCTGGTCGGCCAACCGGCTAAACGTCAGGCCGTTACCAACCCGCAGAACACACTGTTCGCCATTAAGCGCCTGATTGGTCGTCGCTTCCAGGACGAAGAAGTACAGCGTGATATTAAAATCATGCCGTACAAAATTACCGGTGCCGACAATGGCGATGCCTGGCTGGATGTGAAAGGCCAAAAAATGGCACCGCCGCAGATTTCAGCCGAAGTGCTGAAGAAAATGAAGAAAACGGCGGAAGATTTCCTTGGTGAGCCGGTAACCGAAGCGGTTATTACCGTACCGGCTTACTTTAATGATGCACAACGTCAGGCAACCAAAGATGCGGGTCGTATCGCAGGTTTGGACGTAAAACGTATCATTAACGAACCGACCGCTGCCGCGCTGGCTTATGGCCTGGATAAAGGCCAGGGCAACCGTACCATTGCGGTTTATGACCTCGGCGGCGGTACTTTTGATATTTCAATTATCGAAATCGACGAAGTAGAAGGCGAAAAAACCTTCGAAGTCCTGGCAACCAACGGTGATACTCACCTCGGTGGTGAAGACTTCGATAGCCGTTTGATTAATTACCTGGTAGCGGAGTTTAAGAAAGATCAGGGTATCGATCTGCATAACGATCCGCTGGCGATGCAGCGTCTGAAAGAAGCGGCAGAAAAAGCGAAAATCGAACTTTCTTCTGCTCAGCAGACCGACGTTAACCTGCCATATATCACCGCAGATGCGACTGGCCCGAAACACCTGAACATCAAGGTGACCCGTGCCAAACTGGAATCGCTGGTGGAAGATCTGGTAACGCGTTCTATTGAGCCGCTGAAAGTGGCGTTGCAGGATGCCGGTCTGTCGGTTTCCGATATCAATGACGTGATTCTGGTGGGTGGTCAAACTCGTATGCCAATGGTGCAGTCCAAAGTGGCTGAGTTCTTTGGTAAAGAGCCGCGTAAAGACGTCAACCCGGATGAAGCGGTTGCCGTCGGCGCAGCCGTACAGGGTGGCGTACTGGCAGGCGATGTGAAAGATGTGCTGTTGCTGGACGTAACGCCGCTGTCGCTGGGTATCGAAACCATGGGTGGCGTGATGACGTCGCTGATTACCAAAAACACTACTATCCCGACTAAGCACAGCCAGGTGTTCTCTACGGCGGAAGATAATCAATCTGCGGTAACCATCCATGTGCTTCAGGGTGAGCGTAAACGCGCGGCGGATAACAAATCGCTGGGGCAGTTTAATCTCGACGGTATTCAGGCCGCACCGCGCGGTATGCCGCAGATTGAAGTGACCTTTGACATTGATGCCGACGGTATTCTGCATGTTTCCGCGAAAGATAAAAACAGCGGTAAAGAGCAGAAAATCACCATCAAGGCTTCTTCTGGCTTGAACGATGAAGAAATCGAAAAAATGGTGCGTGATGCAGAAGCCAATGCTGAGTCAGACCGTAAGTTTGAAGAGCTGGTCCAGACCCGTAACCAAGGCGATCAGATCGCCCACAGTACGCGTAAACAACTGGAAGAAGCCGGTGACAAACTCTCTGCGGAAGATAAAGCACCGATCGAGTCTGCGCTGAGCGAACTGGAAACCGCGCTGAAAGGCGAAGATAAAGCAGAGATCGACGCCAAGATGCAGGCGCTGATGCAGGCGTCCGAAAAACTGATGCAATTTGCTCAACAGCAGGCTCAGGCGGGCGCAGCAGATGCCGGTGACGCGACGGCGAAAGCGGAAGACGACGTGGTTGACGCTGAGTTCGAAGAAGTTAAAGACAACAAAAAATAATTGCCCTGATCGGGCGCGGCGGTTGCCCTGACAACCGCTGGTAACCAGCACGGGCGTCGGAGTTTCTCCACGCCCGTGCACGCATGTTAAGGGCAGGACAACCATAATGGCGAAAAAAGACTATTACGAGATTTTAGGCGTTCCGAAGTCTGCGGATGAGCGTGAAATCAAAAAGGCCTATAAACGCCTGGCAATGAAATATCACCCTGACCGCAACCAGGGAAATAAAGACGCCGAAACCCAGTTTAAAGAGGTTAAGGAAGCTTACGAAATTCTGACCGATGCGCAGAAGCGCGCGGCCTACGATCAGTATGGCCATGCCGCGTTTGAACAAGGTGGCATGGGCGGCGGTGGTTTTGGCGGCGGCTTCGGCGGCGGCGGTGCCGATTTCAGCGATATCTTTGGCGACGTATTTGGCGATATTTTCGGGGGAGGACGTCGTCAGCGTGCTGCCCGTGGTGCCGATTTACGCTACAACATGGAACTAACGCTGGAAGAAGCGGTACGCGGCGTGACCAAAGAGATCCGCATTCCAACGCTACAAGAGTGTGATGTTTGCCACGGCAGCGGGGCAAAAGCAGGCACGCAACCGCAGACTTGCCCAACCTGTCATGGCGCGGGTCAAGTGCAAATGCGTCAGGGGTTCTTTACCGTCCAACAGGCGTGTCCGACTTGTCACGGACGTGGCTCAATCATTAAAGATCCTTGTAACGCTTGCCACGGCCATGGCCGGGTAGAAAAATCGAAAACGTTGTCGGTCAAAATCCCGGCAGGCGTTGATACCGGTGACCGCATTCGCCTCAGTGGCGAGGGTGAAGCCGGGGAACATGGCGCCCCGGCAGGCGATCTGTACGTTCAGGTTTCAGTGAAGAAACACCCAATCTTTGAACGTGAAGATAATAATCTGTACTGCGAAGTACCGATCAATTTCGCGATGGCGGCCTTGGGCGGCGAGATCGAAGTACCGACACTGGATGGCCGCGTGAAACTCAAAGTTCCGGTCGAAACGCAAACCGGTAAGCTGTTCCGTATGCGCGGAAAAGGCGTGAAGTCGGTACGTGGCGGCAGCCAGGGAGATTTGTTGTGTCGGGTGGTGGTGGAAACGCCGGTCAACCTGAATGATAAACAGAAAGCCCTGCTGCGCGAGTTGGAAGAGAGTTTTGGCGGCCCGGGCAGTGAGAAAAACAGCCCGCGTTCGAAAACCTTTTTCGACGGCGTGAAAAAATTCTTTGATGATTTAACCCGTTAAGTTTGTTTCCGGGCGCAATGCGTTGCGCCCGTTTATTTCTTTTTCCCCCTCAATTGCAGTCGCGCCTTTTCCTGTCCAATCCTAACTTTTCTGAATAATTTGTTTTTTCCATCACGCTAAACTCTTTATGCTATGCCACTAAATGAAGGATTTACGATTAAGGGAAAAGGTAACCCATCGATGATAGCTCAGATAAAACGCGTATTAGGCAATGAAGCGACCGGCGGCGTGGTGCTGATTTTAGCGGCTGCGTTGGCGATGTTGCTGGCTAACACGACGGAGACGAAAGCGGCATATCAGGCATTTTTAGACGCGCCGGTTGCGTTTCATTTTGGCCCGTTGGCGATCGATAAAAATGTGTTGCTCTGGGTTAATGACGCGCTAATGGCGCTGTTTTTTTTGGCTATTGGGCTCGAAGTTAAACGTGAAATGGTGGAAGGCGCGCTGGCCAGCCGCGAGCAGGCGGTGTTCCCACTGATTGCCGCGCTGGGCGGGATGGTGGCACCGGCGCTGGTGTTCCTCGCTTTTAACGGCCATGACGTGGTAACGCGCAACGGGTGGGCGATTCCTTCTGCGACGGATATTGCGTTTGCACTCGGTATTTTGGCATTACTCGGTAGTCGGGTTCCGCCAGTGCTGAAGGTTTTCTTGCTGACGTTGGCGGTAGTGGATGATTTGGGCGCGATTGTGATTATCGCCCTGTTCTATACCCACCAATTGTCGCTAAGCGCGTTGGCGGTAGCCGCTGCCGCTATCGTAGTGCTGGCGGTACTTAATCGTTGCCGAGTGCGTCATACCGCACTGTATTTGTTGGTGGGGATGGTGTTGTGGGTTGCGATCCTGAAATCGGGCGTCCACGCTACCCTGGCGGGTGTCATCGTGGGTTTCTTTATTCCGACGGCGCAGCAGGAGGGTGATTCTCCGGCGAAACGTTTAGAACACGGATTAGTGCCATGGGTGAGTTGGTTTATTTTACCGCTGTTCGCGTTTGCCAACGCGGGCGTTTCACTCAGCGGTATTTCAGCGAGTGATATTGCCTCCCGGCTACCGCTTGGCATCGTGTTGGGGTTGTTGGTGGGGAAACCGCTGGGGATTACGGTGTTCTGCTGGCTGGCGGTAAAACTGCGTATAGCGCGGCTGCCGGCAGGATGCGGAATCAAGGATATTGCGGCGGTTGGCGTGTTATGCGGTATCGGCTTCACCATGTCGATTTTTATCGCCTCACTGGCCTATGGCGATGCGCATCCGGCCTTTATCACGTTGGCAAAGTTAGGGATCTTATCCGGTTCGATAATTTCGGCCATTCTCGGGTTTATTTTACTGCGCTGGCGGTTGAAGTAAGCGGCGGGGCACGGCGGCTTACTTTAGCCGCCTGGCGTGCAGGCATAAAAAAACCGGCGTTAAGCCGGTTTTTTCACAAAGCGATTCAGCAAGCCGGCAATTAAGCCAGTTTGTTGATCTGTGCAGTCAGGTTTGATTTATGACGTGCCGCTTTGTTTTTGTGGATCAGACCTTTAGCAGCCTGACGGTCCACGATTGGTTGCATTTCGTTAAATGCTTTCTGTGCAGCTTCTTTGTCGCCAGCTGCGATAGCCGCGTATACTTTCTTAACGAAAGTACGCATCATGGAACGACGGCTTGCGTTATGCTTGCGGCGCTTCTCAGATGTTACGGCGCGTTTCTTAGCTGATTTGATATTAGCCAAGGTCCAACTCCCAAATGTGTTCTATGAGGACAAATCAAAGGCCGAGGACTATGCCTTTTCAACCTTCTTTTGTCAATGGATTTGTGCAAATAAGCGCCGTTTGAAAAACAACGCCTGGTTACGTATTTGATGGCGCAAGATTCTACCAGCTTCGCATCAGCGAATACAGCTTTTCGCGACAAAAAAACCGCTTTAGCGGCAACCCTCCTCTGCTGGCGAAAGAAAACCTCTGTTGAAACAGGGAAAGCGGCATTCCACGGGTTAACCTTGGCCGCTGTACAAGGTATAATCCGCCGATTTCCACAAAATTGAGTCAGCCATGAAGCTTATACGCGGCATACATAATATCAGGGAGCAGCATCGCGGCTGTGTGCTGACCATTGGTAATTTTGATGGGGTACACCGCGGCCATCAGGCGCTGTTAGCACGTCTGTGCGAAGAGGGGCGGCGTCTGGGGCTACCTGTGATGGTGATGCTGTTCGAACCGCAGCCGCTGGAGTTATTCGCGGCGGACAAAGCGCCTGCCCGCCTGACCCGGCTGCGTGAGAAAATAAAATATCTCTCTGAAGCGGGCGTCGACGCCGTACTGTGCGTGCGTTTCGATCGGCGTTTTGCGGCTATCACCGCGCAAAGCTTTGTGGCCGATCTGCTGGTCGACAAATTGGGTGTGAAATTCCTCGCGGTGGGTGATGATTTCCGCTTTGGCGCTGGTCGTCAGGGGGATTTCCTGTTATTACAAAAAGCGGGCGTTGAATATGGCTTTGATGTCATCAGTACGCAAACCTTTTGTGATGGCGGTAAACGCATCAGCAGCACGGCGGTGCGCCAGGCGTTGGCAGAAGACGCGTTAACGCAAGCGGCCGCCCTCTTAGGGCATCCTTTTGCGATTTCTGGTCGGGTGGTGCACGGCGATGCTTTAGGGCGCACCATCGGTTTCCCCACTGCCAACCTACCGTTGCGGCGTTATCTTTCGCCGGTTAAGGGCGTGTACGCGGTAGAAGTCTATGGCTTAGGGGAAAAACCGTTGCCAGGCGTAGCGAATATCGGCACCCGTCCAACCGTTGCCGGGCTGCGCCAACAGTTAGAGGTTCATTTGCTGGATGTTGCAATGGACCTGTACGGTCGCCATATCGATGTGGTGCTTCGTCAAAAAATACGTAACGAGCAGCGCTTTGCTTCACTGGACGCGCTGAAAGAGCAAATTGCTAAAGATGTGGTGACGGCTCGAAATTTCTTCGGGTTGAACAACGCGCTTTAAGAACCGAAATACGGAACCGAGAATCTGATGAGTGACTATAAATCTACCCTGAATTTGCCGGAAACGGGGTTCCCGATGCGCGGCGATTTAGCTAAGCGCGAACCGGGAATGCTGCAACGTTGGTATGATGACAACCTTTACGGCATCATCCGCGCGGCCAAAAAAGGGAAAAAAACCTTTATTCTGCATGATGGCCCTCCTTACGCGAACGGCAGCATTCATATTGGTCACTCGGTTAATAAGATTCTGAAAGACATTATCGTTAAGTCGAAAGGCATGGCTGGGTTTGACTCGCCTTATGTGCCGGGTTGGGACTGCCACGGTTTGCCGATCGAACATAAAGTTGAGCAAACCATCGGTAAGCCGGGTGAAAAAGTCAGCGCCGCAGAGTTTCGCGAAGCCTGCCGTAAATATGCCGCTGAGCAGGTGGAAGGGCAGAAGAAAGACTTTGTTCGTCTTGGCGTGTTGGGCGATTGGGATCGTCCTTACCTGACGATGGATTTTAAGACTGAAGCCAACATTATCCGTGCGCTGGGTAAAATCATCGGTAACGGCCACCTGCATAAAGGGGCAAAACCGGTACATTGGTGCCTGGATTGTCGTTCGGCGCTGGCTGAAGCGGAAGTCGAATATTACGATAAAACATCCCCTTCAATTGATGTGATGTTTACTGCGTTGGATGCTGAAGCGGTAAAAGCGAAGTTCGGCGCGGCGCAAGTTAATGGCCCGGTGGCGCTGGTTATTTGGACCACTACGCCGTGGACGATGCCCGCTAACCGCGCTATTTCACTGCATCCGGAGTTCATCTATCAACTGGTGCAGATTGAAGGCCATGCGCTAATTCTGGCGAAAGACTTGGTTGAAAGCGTGATGAAGCGCGCCGGTATTGCGTCGTGGACAGTGTTGGGCGAAACCAGCGGCGCGGCGCTTGAGCTGATGCGTTTCCAGCATCCATTCCTTGCGTTGGACGTGCCGGTAGTATTAGGCGAACACGTTACGCTGGAGGCGGGTACTGGTGCGGTTCATACCGCGCCCGGTCATGGCCCTGATGACTATGTTATCGGGCAGAAATATGGCCTCGAAACCGCCAACCCGGTGGGGCCGGATGGCTGCTATTTACCGGGGACCTGGCCAACGTTAGATGGCGTTAATGTGTTCAAAGCTAACGATATGATTGTGGCGTTGCTGCGTGAAAAAGGCGCGCTGCTGCATGTCGAAAAAATGCTGCACAGCTATCCGCATTGCTGGCGTCATAAAACCCCGATTATTTTCCGCGCGACGCCGCAATGGTTCATCAGTATGGATCAGAAAGGTCTGCGCGCGCAGTCGCTGAAAGAGATCAAGGGCGTTCAGTGGATCCCGGATTGGGGGCAGGCGCGTATTGAGTCAATGGTGGCGAACCGTCCAGACTGGTGTATCTCACGTCAGCGTACCTGGGGCGTGCCAATGGCGCTGTTCGTGCATAAAGAGACCGAACAACTGCATCCAAATACGCTGGCGCTGATGGAGGAGGTGGCGCTGCGCGTTGAGCAAGACGGCATTCAGGCGTGGTGGGATCTTGACCCGCGCGACCTGATGGGGGATGACGCTGAAAATTATGTGAAAGTGCCGGATACGCTGGATGTCTGGTTTGATTCCGGTTCAACCAGCTACTCGGTAGTGGATGCCCGTCCGGAATTTGCCGGCCATGCGCCGGATATGTATCTGGAGGGCTCGGATCAGCATCGTGGCTGGTTTATGTCTTCACTGATGATTTCTACCGCGATGAAGGGCAAAGCGCCGTATCGCCAGGTACTGACGCACGGCTTTACCGTTGACGGGCAGGGCCGCAAAATGTCCAAATCGATCGGTAACACCGTCAGCCCGCAGGATGTAATGAATAAGCTGGGTGCGGATATTCTGCGTCTGTGGGTGGCCTCAACCGATTACTCTGGCGAAATGGCGGTTTCTGACGAGATTTTGAAACGCTCTGCCGACGCTTATCGCCGTATCCGTAATACCGCGCGCTTTTTGCTGGCTAACCTTAATGGCTTCAACCCGGAAACCGATGCGGTTAAACCGGAGGAGATGGTGGTGCTGGATCGTTGGGCGGTAGGGCGTGCGCAAGCGGCGCAAGCCGATATTGTTGCGTCCTATGAGAGTTACGATTTCCATGAGGTGATCCAGCGCTTGATGCAGTTCTGCTCAATCGAAATGGGGTCGTTCTATCTCGACATTATTAAAGATCGCCAGTACACCGCGAAAGAGGATGGTTTGGCACGCCGTAGTTGCCAGACGGCACTTTGGTATATTGCCGAAGCGTTAGTGCGGTGGATGGCACCCATCATGTCGTTTACGGCGGATGAAATCTGGAGTTATCTGCCGGGCAAACGTGCACAGTATGTGTTCACTGAAGAGTGGTTTGACGGGTTGTTCGGCCTGGCCGAAAACGAGCCGCTGAATGATGCGTACTGGGCGGAGTTATTGAAGGTGCGTGGCGAAGTGAACAAAGTGATTGAGCAGGCGCGCACGGACAAACGCGTCGGCGGGTCGCTGGAAGCCACCGTAACGCTGTATGCCGATGCGGCGCTGGCGGAAAAACTACGTAGCCTTGGCGATGAGTTACGCTTTGTGTTGCTGACTTCTGGCGCACAAGTGGCGGATTACGCTCAGGCACCGGAAGAGGCGCAGCAGAGTGAGTTGGTGAAAGGTCTGAAAATTGTGCTGCATAAGGCAGAAGGAGAGAAATGCCCACGTTGTTGGCATTACACTACCGATGTTGGCCAAAATGCGGAGCATGCAGAGATTTGCGGTCGCTGTTTCACTAACGTAGCCGGTAACGGCGAAGAGCGTAAGTTTGCCTAATGCGTAAGCCACTTTTATCAACCGGATTGCGCTGGCTATGGCTGGTGCTGGTGGTGATTGGCGTCGATTTCGCCAGTAAGCAGTGGGTGATGAGTCACCTGATGCTGCATGAAACGATGCCGGTCATGCCTTTCTTTAATTTGTTTTACGCGCACAACTACGGGGCGGCGTTTAGCTTCCTCGCGGATAAAGGCGGTTGGCAGCGCTGGTTCTTTGCCGGTATTGCTATCGCCATTGTGGTGGCGCTAATGGCGGTGATGTATCGCACATCGGCCCAACAGAAACTGAACAACATTGCCTACGCGTTGATTATCGGCGGCGCGTTAGGCAACCTGTTTGATCGCGCCTGGCACGGTTTTGTGGTCGATTTTATCGACTTCTATATTGGTGGTTGGCATTTCGCTACCTTCAATATTGCCGACTGCGGCATCTGTATTGGTGCGGCGTTGATTGTGCTGGAAGGCTTTTTTACGCCTTCCGGCAAACAGGCTAAGCAAAAAGGGTAGGTCATGACGGATTCTGTACAGCGTGATAGCGCAGTGCTGGTGCACTTCACCTTGAAGCTGGAAGATGGCTCCACGGCGGAATCGACGCGCGCAAATGGTAAGCCCGCGTTATTTCGTTTGGGCGATGGCAGTCTGTCTGACGGACTTGAGCAGCATCTTATTGGGCTAAAAGTGGCGGACAAACTGGCGTTTGATCTGCCGCCGGAAGACGCGTTTGGCATCGCCAGCCCGGATATGATTCAATATTTTTCCCGCCGTGAGTTCATCCAGGCAGGCGAACCGGAAATTGGCGCCATCATGCTGTTCACTGCGATGGACGGCAGTGAAATGCCGGGCGTGATCCGGGGTATTTCCGGTGACTCTATCACGGTGGATTTCAATCACCCGCTGGCAGGCCAAACCGTTCACTTTGAGATTGAGGTACTGGAGATTGATCCGGTACTGGAGGAGACGCATGCAAATCCTGTTGGCTAATCCACGCGGCTTTTGCGCGGGCGTTGACCGCGCGATCAGCATCGTTGAACGCGCGCTGGAGATGTACGGCGCGCCAATCTATGTGCGGCACGAAGTGGTGCATAACCGCTATGTGGTTAATAGCCTGCGTGAGCGCGGCGCTATCTTTATTGAAGAGATTGCGGAAGTTCCCGATGGCTCTATCCTCATCTTTTCTGCGCACGGCGTTTCTCAGGCGGTACGCGCTGAAGCAAAAGCGCGTGATTTGACCATGTTGTTTGACGCGACTTGTCCGTTGGTGACCAAAGTGCATATGGAAGTGGCGCGTGCCAGCCGCAAAGGGACTGAGGCAATTTTAATTGGTCATGCTGGTCACCCGGAAGTAGAAGGCACTATGGGGCAGTACAGTAACCCGGAAGGGGGCATGTATCTGGTGGAGGCACCGGAGGATGTGTATAAATTGCAGGTGAAAAATGAAAACAACCTGTGTTTTATGACGCAAACCACACTCTCAGTGGATGACACTTCAGATGTGATTGATGCACTGCGCGATCGCTTCCCGAAAATTATCGGTCCGCGTAAAGATGATATTTGCTATGCCACGACCAACCGCCAGGAAGCGGTACGAACCTTGGCACAAGACGCTGATGTGGTACTGGTGGTCGGCTCAAAGAACTCTTCCAATTCCAACCGGTTAGCGGAGCTGGCGCAACGTGCCGGTAAACTGGCGCGGCTGATTGATTCGGCGGAGGATATTCAGGAAGAGTGGATCAAAGGCGTAAACTGCGTTGGCGTCACCGCCGGTGCCTCGGCGCCGGACATTTTGGTGCAGGATGTGATTAAGCGTCTGCGTGAGTTCGGTGGCGAAGCGGCCATCGAACTGAGCGGGCGCGAAGAAAATATCGTGTTTGAAGTGCCGAAAGAACTGCGGGTAGATATACGCGAAGTTCAGTAATGTATATGGCGTGCCGCCGGTACGCCTGATATTTTTCCCACTGCTTTACTCCTCTCTTTATCAGTATCTTAATTCCTCACCTTTTTGTGCCTTTTTATTTTCTTAGTTGAAAATCATCATATTTATTACTGCTTGTTCTGAAAAATAAAATAAAACAGGATTTAATAAAAAAAATTTATAATATTAACCCTGCTTGACGATTAGTGAGGTTCTGCTACCTCCGTTGGAAATGAGACGTTAATGCAAACAATATTACTGAAAAATTTCAAAGGAGATTGAAATGAGAGAGTTACATCAGCAAGAAATTGAACAAGTTGGTGGAGGAATGTTTGTTGTTTGCTGTGTTATTCCTGCCGTCATCGGGATTGCAGTCGTTGGGATTGCAGTCGTCGGGGCGGCCGTGATTGGGGCGGGAATGATGATGGCAGGTACTGGCGCCGGAGTGGTCGTTACCAGTATGTTTCTGGCAGCGTTAGCCAGCAGAGAGGGAGGGGAGTCTGGTGGTAACGGCGGCGGCATAACTATGGATATGTCAGGCCACGCCGCTGGTCACTAACTCTTCCCTGTTGAATAAACTTTGGCACTACGTTGTGTAGTGCCATCTTCGTATGTTTTTCCATTGTGTCTCTATCATAGCTTTTACTGATAATCTGCCGGTTCTGGCATAAAATTCTTATTATTGGATTTTAGTTGTGGCGCAAATGTAACCTCATGGTTAACCTGATTGGGCTTCGAATGCATAAAATACGTTTAGGAATGAATAATTATGAATGAAATCCGCATCGCGATCGTAGGTGCGCCTGGCAGAATGGGACGGCAGTTAATTCAGGCGACACAGCAGGCGGAAGGCGTACGTTTAGGTGCGGCATTGGCGCGTAAAGGCTCTTCATTAATTGGTAGTGATGCCGGTGAATTGGCGGGGGTCGGTAATTTGGGCGTGCCGGTGAGCGATAGTCTGACCGCAGTGGCTGATGATTTCGATATTCTTATCGATTTTACCCGTCCGGAAGCCACACTCGACTACCTGGCGTTTTGCCGGGCGCATCATAAAGGCATGGTTATTGGCACCACCGGTTTTGATGAGGCCGGCAAGCACGCTATCAGTGAGGCGGCGCAAGAGATCGCTATTGTTTTCGCCGCTAACTTTAGCGTTGGAGTCAACCTGTTACTAAAATTGCTGGAACAAACCGCCAGAGTCATGGGGGACTACGCGGATATTGAAATTATTGAGGCTCACCATCGGCACAAAGTTGATGCTCCCTCAGGCACGGCACTGGCAATGGGGGAAGCGATTGCCGGAGCAATGCAATGGGATTTGAATGAGCATGCGGTTTATGAGCGGGTTGGGCATACCGGCGAGCGTAAGCCGCAGACCATCGGATTTGCCACCGTTCGGGCCGGCGACATTGTTGGTGAGCATACTGCATTGTTTGCCGATATTGGCGAGCGGATTGAGATAAGCCACAAGGCTTCCAGTCGAATGACCTTTGCAAAAGGCGCAGTTAAAGCCGCAGAATGGGTTTTTTCTCAGAAAAAAGGTCTTTTTAGTATGCGAGATGTGCTTAATCTTGAAGGGTAACCTGTGTTGTGAACCATCGTGATGTGGTTATTTCAATCATAATCCTTTGATTGGGTGGGCAATAAATTTATTGCCCTTTTTATTTTTTTATAAATGATGCTCCTGTATGGTTTTATGATTAAGATCCATTTTTTCAGTCTTTTTTAACGGTATTTAGTCGTTGGCTGACTATTTTTGACCAAGTGGTCCGGTTTTTTGCCTCTCCCTTCATGATTTTTCACTCATCTCATTAAGCAATCGGTTTTTCGACAGAGAAATGCGCTGTTTTTATGCTTGATGTTGTGTTTTTAACGTCAGAATGCCAAAAAAACATTAAAAACCCGCGCTAAGGGTAGACAAGTATCAGGCCGATCATTAGAATGCGCGCAATTTGCCGAAAATCGACCATTCAGGCGGTTTTTGCATTGATTTAGGCCCTTATTCTGAATTAATATGCAAATATTATGACTGATTATTCCTGGAGGACGTTTTGATTAAGTCAGCGCTTTTGGTTCTGGAAGACGGAACCCAATTCCACGGTCGGGCCATCGGGGCTACGGGGTCGGCAGTGGGGGAAGTCGTTTTCAACACTTCAATGACCGGTTATCAAGAAATCCTCACAGACCCTTCCTATTCCCGCCAGATCGTCACTCTTACTTATCCTCATATCGGCAATGTCGGCACTAACCCCGCTGACGATGAATCCTCCCAAGTTCACGCGCAAGGGCTGGTTATCCGTGACCTGCCGCTGATTGCCAGTAACTTTCGTAATGAAGAGGGGCTGTCTGCCTGGCTCCAGCGCCATAACATTGTCGCCATTGCCGATATCGATACCCGCAAGCTGACCCGTTTACTGCGTGAGAAAGGCGCTTTGAATGGCTGCATTATCGCAGGTGATGCGCCTGACGCTGAGCTGGCCTTGCAAAAGGCGCAGGCGTTTCCAGGCCTTAAGGGAATGGATTTGGCGAAGGAAGTGTCCACGCGCGAAACCTACACTTGGACGCAGGGAAGCTGGACGCTGGCAGAGGGGCTGCCTGCTCAGCAAAACCACGACCAATTGCCGTACCATGTTGTGGCTTACGATTATGGCGCTAAACGTAATATTTTACGTATGTTAGTGGATCGCGGCTGCCGCCTGACGATTGTGCCTGCCTGGACGCCAGCCGCAGAAGTACTGGCGCTGAATCCTGATGGCATTTTCCTCTCCAACGGGCCGGGCGATCCGGAACCCTGTGATTATGCGATTTCCGCGATTAAAACGTTTCTTGATACGGATATTCCCCTGTTTGGTATCTGTCTGGGTCATCAATTGTTAGCGTTGGCGAGCGGCGCTCATACCATCAAAATGAAACTCGGCCATCACGGCGGCAACCATCCGGTGAAAGATCTGGACGGTAATCGGGTAATGATTACCGCGCAGAACCACGGCTTTGCGGTGGATGATGCCAAATTACCTGATACGTTGCGTGTCACGCATATTTCACTGTTCGACCAGACGGTGCAGGGCATACATCGCACCGACAAAGCGGCATTCAGTTTTCAGGGGCACCCGGAAGCCAGCCCTGGCCCGCATGATGCCGCTCCCTTGTTCGATCACTTTATCGAACTGATTGAAGCATACCGTTCTACCGCCAAGTAATCAGGAGCCTGAAAATGCCAAAACGTAACGATATACAATCCATCCTGATCCTTGGTGCCGGTCCGATCGTTATCGGCCAGGCCTGTGAGTTTGACTATTCCGGCGCTCAGGCGTGTAAGGCGCTGCGTGAAGAGGGATATCGCGTCATTCTGGTGAATTCCAACCCAGCCACCATTATGACCGACCCGGAAATGGCGGATGCGACTTATATTGAGCCCATTCACTGGGAAGTGGTGCGCAAGATTATCGAAAAAGAGCGCCCGGATGCGGTGTTGCCAACCATGGGCGGCCAAACCGCGCTGAACTGTGCGCTGGAACTGGAGCGCCAGGGCGTGTTGGAGGAATTTGGCGTAACCATGATTGGCGCCACGGCGGATGCGATTGATAAAGCCGAAGATCGCCAGCGTTTTGATCAGGCGATGAAAAAAATCGGCCTCGAAACCGCGCGCTCCGGCATTGCGCATACGATGGAAGAAGCGCTGAAAGTGGCGGATGAGCTTGGCTTCCCTTGCATTATCCGTCCCTCTTTTACCATGGGCGGCACCGGCGGCGGCATTGCGTATAACCGTGAAGAGTTCGAAGAGATTTGCGAGCGTGGTCTGGATCTGTCACCCACCAATGAACTGTTGATTGATGAGTCGCTCATCGGCTGGAAAGAGTATGAAATGGAGGTGGTGCGCGATAAGAATGATAACTGCATCATCGTCTGTTCAATTGAAAACTTTGATCCGATGGGTATCCATACCGGCGACTCGATTACCGTTGCGCCAGCGCAAACGCTGACCGACAAAGAGTACCAGATCATGCGTAACGCCTCGATGGCGGTGTTGCGCGAAATCGGCGTTGAAACCGGCGGGTCTAACGTGCAGTTCGCGGTAAACCCGAAAAACGGCCGTTTGATTATTATTGAAATGAACCCACGCGTTTCACGCTCATCCGCGCTGGCATCAAAGGCGACCGGTTTCCCGATTGCGAAAGTGGCGGCAAAACTGGCGGTAGGATATACCCTTGATGAGCTGATGAACGATATTACCGGTGGGCGCACGCCAGCCTCGTTCGAACCCTCTATCGACTATGTCGTGACCAAAATCCCGCGTTTTAACTTCGAAAAGTTTGCCGGGGCGAATGACCGCTTAACCACCCAAATGAAGTCGGTTGGCGAAGTGATGGCGATTGGTCGTACGCTGCAAGAATCAATGCAGAAAGCGCTGCGTGGCCTGGAAGTGGGCGCGCATGGCTTTGATCCGCAAGTAGATCTGGAGGAGGCCGACGCCCTGACGCGTATTCGCCGCGAGCTGAAAGATGCTGGCGCAGAGCGCATTTGGTACGTGGCGGACGCTTTCCGCGCTGGTCTGTCGGTTGATGGTATTTTCAATCTCACCAATATTGACCGCTGGTTCCTGGTGCAAATTGAAGAGTTAGTGCGGCTGGAAGAGCAAGTCGCGCTCGAAGGGATCAACGGCCTGAATAAAGATTTCCTGTATACCCTGAAGCGTAAAGGTTTTGCCGATGTGCGCCTCGCCCAGTTGGCGGGCGTGTCGGAAGCGGAAATCCGTAAACTGCGCCATCAGTATGCGTTGCATCCGGTTTACAAACGCGTGGATACCTGTGCGGCGGAGTTCTCAACCGACACTGCGTATATGTACTCCACCTATGAAGAAGAGTGCGAAGCGAACCCGAACCAGGATCGTGAAAAAATCATGGTACTGGGTGGTGGTCCTAACCGTATCGGCCAGGGGATTGAGTTTGATTATTGCTGCGTACATGCGGCGCTGGCGCTGCGCGAAGACGGTTATGAAACCATTATGGTCAACTGTAACCCGGAAACCGTATCCACCGATTACGATACCTCTGACCGCCTCTACTTTGAGCCGGTAACGCTGGAGGATGTGCTGGAAATTGTACGTATTGAGCAACCGAAAGGGGTAATTGTTCAATACGGTGGGCAGACACCGCTGAAATTAGCGCGCGCGCTGGAAGCGGCAGGCGTGCCGGTCATCGGCACCAGCCCCGATGCGATTGACCGCGCGGAAGACCGCGAACGTTTCCAGCAGGCGGTTGATCGCCTCGGATTGAAACAGCCGGCGAACGCGACGGTTACCGCGCTAGAGCAGGCGGTAGAGAAGGCGGTTACTATCGGTTACCCGCTGGTGGTGCGCCCTTCGTATGTGCTGGGTGGCCGGGCGATGGAAATCGTTTACGACGAGCATGACCTAAAACGCTATTTCCAGACGGCAGTGTCGGTCTCCAACGAGGCACCGGTATTGCTGGACCGCTTCCTTGATGATGCGGTTGAAGTGGATGTCGATGCTATTTGCGATGGGGAACGGGTACTGATTGGCGGCATTATGGAACATATTGAACAGGCTGGGGTTCACTCCGGAGATTCTGCCTGCTCGCTACCTGCCTATACGCTGAGCGAAGATATCCAGAACGTCATGCGCCAGCAAGTGGAAAAACTGGCCTTTGAACTCTGCGTACGCGGCCTGATGAACGTGCAGTTTGCGGTCAAAGATAATGAAGTGTATCTGATTGAGGTCAACCCGCGTGCGGCGCGTACCGTACCGTTTGTCTCCAAAGCCACTGGCGTGCCGCTGGCAAAAGTCGCTGCGCGTGTGATGGCAGGTAAAACTCTGGCGGAGCAGGGCGTCACCAAAGAGGTGATCCCGCCGTATTACTCGGTAAAAGAAGTGGTGCTGCCGTTTAATAAATTCCAGGGTGTAGACCCCATTCTTGGCCCGGAAATGCGCTCTACCGGTGAAGTGATGGGGGTAGGCCGCACCTTTGCCGAAGCTTTCGCTAAGGCGATGTTGGGCGCGCAGTCCAACATGAAAAAGAGCGGTCGCGCGTTGTTGTCGGTACGCGAAGGGGATAAGAAACGCATTGTTGACTTGGCCGCGAAATTGCAAAAATTTGGCTTTGAGTTGGATGCCACGCACGGTACCGCTGTGGTGCTGGGTGAAGCAGGCATCAACCCGCGTCTGGTAAACAAAGTGCACGAAGGTCGCCCCCATATTCAGGACCGCCTGAAAAATGGGGAATATGCCTATATTGTTAATACCACGGCGGGGCGTCAGGCGATTGAGGATTCAAAACTGATTCGCCGCAGCGCACTGCAATATAAAGTGCATTATGACACCACGCTGAACGGCGGTTTTGCCACGGCGATGGCGTTAAACGCGGATCCGACGGAAAAAGTGATTTCCGTGCAGGAGATGCACGCGCAAATCAACGGATAAGCTATCCTGACATTCGCAAACGGCCTCAATAATGAGGCCGTTTTTTATTTCATCTGCGCCAACGTCTGTTCAACGTATAAGTACCCAATCCCCATTACCTGCTGCTGGCGCGTCAAATGCCCAAAACCAATATGGGTGGCTTGCGCACGGGTCTGATCCTGATGGTCGAACGGGTTAAATTTAGTCTGTTCAATAATGGTATTCAGCCACTGTTCGCCAAAACCGCAACTGCGTCCGTAGAGGTAAATTCGGTTAATATTCAAAATATTGAGGAAGTTATATAAGCTTAAGCCAATTGCCTGTGCCGCACGCGTGACCAGGGCGGTTAAGGTACTGTCGCCCTGATGATACAGCGCAATTAATTCAGCGGTGCGCGGCGTCCGTATTTCCTCTTGCGCGTCGCTTAACGGCTGCGTTGCCTTCAACTGGATGCGCGCCCGGCGTTTCAACGCCGAAAGTGAGGCAAGGGTCTCCAGGCAGCCATAGCGCCCACAAGAGCAGGCGCTACCGTCAATATCGACGATGGTGTGACCAATTTGCCCGCTGCCAAATAAGCTGCCACGGTAGATCTGCTGCTGAATAACAAAGGAGGAGCCAATACCGTAATCGACGTTGATGACGCAAAAATCCTGTTGATTGGCCGCATTTTGCCACTTTTCCGCCAGCGCCAGCATGACACAATCATTATCCAATAGGATTTCGGTTCCCAATTGCTCTTCCAGCAGATACTTGATTTCAATCGGCTGTTTCCACGGTGTTTGCGGCATATTTTGCGAGACACCGGTCTGCGGATTAACCTGGCCGTGTACCGAGAGGGCAATTTTCAACGGCGTAGCATGTTGTTGACGGTGTTGACGCCAGGTTTGCACAATTTCCTGTAACAGCGTTTCAGGTGTTGGGAGCGTGATAGCGCGTGAGACCAGTTCACCCTGCGGTACAATCAGGTTATTCACCACCACGCTTTCGATCAGGCTGGGCGAAACGTTGATACACAGAATCAGATGTGATGCGGGCGCAATGCGATAACTTCCTCCGCCAAGACCGCGACGATGCAAGTTTTCCGCATCGTGCTGCACCGCATGTTCCGCTAACAGTTCGTCCAGTATTTTCCCCACCGCCGGGATGGAGAGCTGCGACAGGCGCGCCAACGTTGATTTGCTGGCCACTTTCTCACGATACAGCAGCGCACAGAGAACCTGTTTGTTGTAATGACGCACGCGCTGGTTGTTCATTCCCTGCAGTGACATTTACTTAACTCCGTTAACTATATTGCGTGACAATCACGCTGCTCTGGACTGATTTTGTCATCCAGAATAGGCATAAAGCAACGTTCACTATGCATTGTGAATGCGGCGCCGAAAAATTACGCCTCTCGGGCGCGGGTGGAATAAGGAAAATGTCGTGAAGCAACCTACCTCTGAACTCAATATGTACTATGTCTGGACAATTTGTCTGGTAGCGGCCTGTGGCGGCTTATTGTTTGGTTATGACTGGGTGGTGATTGGCGGTGCCAAACCTTTTTATGAAGCTTATTTTGGTATTACCGATCCGGCGCTTTCCGGCTGGGCGATGAGTTCCGCGTTGGTAGGGTGCGTGTTCGGCGCGTTAATTTCTGGCCTGTTGGCCGACCGCTTCGGACGGAAAATCCCGCTGATTATCGCTGCCGTCACTTTTATCATCTCTGCGTGGGGAACGGCGGCCGCCGGTAATTTTGATGCTTTCGTCATTTACCGCATTGTCGGAGGAGTCGGTATTGGACTGGCGTCTGCGCTCTCGCCGATCTATATCGCGGAGGTCAGCCCGGCGGCGCAACGTGGACGGTTTGTAGCAATTAACCAACTGACCATTGTACTGGGCGTATTGGCGGCGCAACTTATCAACCTAGCTATTGCCGACCCGGTCGCGCCGGGTGCGACAGCCGCCGACCTGTTGGCGAGCTGGAATGGCCAAACCGGCTGGCGTTATATGTTTGGCGCGGAATTGGTGCCTGCCGTGCTGTTTTTGGTCCTGATGTTTGTGGTTCCCGAATCACCGCGTTGGTTGATGAAAATGAACCGGGCGGAAAAAGCGAAAAAAGTTCTGCAACGCATTGGTAGCGAATCTTATGCCAGTGACACGGTTGCTGAGATCCGCCAAACGCTGAACCAGCATGAGGCGAAAGTGCCGCTTTCGGCGCTATTCCGTGCTGATGTGCGTCCGATACTGATGGTGGGAATTGTGCTGGCGGTGTTTCAGCAATGGAGTGGTATCAATGTGATCTTTAACTACGCGCAGGAGATCTTTGCGTCTGCCGGGTTTGATATTAATGACACGCTGAAATCGATCGTCGCGACCGGCTTAATTAACCTGATCTTCACGCTGCTGGCGCTGCCGCTGGTGGATAAAGTGGGTCGCCGCCGCCTGATGCTGATTGGCGCCGGAGCGTTAACGGTAATTTATGGTTTAATGGCTGCCGCCTATGCCTACGGCCTGCTCGGGCTGCCGGTATTGTTGCTGGTGTTACTGGCGATCGCCATCTATGCGGTGACACTGGCGCCGGTGACGTGGGTACTGCTATCAGAGATTTTCCCCAATCGGGTTCGCGGTACGGCGATGGCATTGGGCACGTTTGCATTGTGGGTCGCCTGCTTTGTCCTGACCTATACCTTCCCGTTACTGAACGCCGGGTTAGGCGCATCAGGGAGTTTCCTGTTGTACGGTGGAATCTGCCTGTTCGGGACGCTTTACATCTGGCGCAAAGTACCGGAAACCAAAGGGGTCTCGCTGGAAGCGCTGGAGACACAGTTAACCGGCCAAACCGCGGCGGCCTCTCAACAAGAGAAGGTACATTCTACGTCGCATTCGCTGTAAGAGAAATGCCGCTTCCCCGCTCTGGCGCGGCGGGGAAGCCGGTGGTTTACGACAGCGCTACCTTGATACCTAGCGCGATTAGTACCCCACCCAGTAATTTATCAATCAGCTTTTGCGCTTTGGCGAGCCCACGCCGCACTGGCGCACTCTGGATCAGAAACACCAGTGTTGGCCACCACAGTACCGATAATCCCCAAATAATACCGGCATACCACAGTTTCTCGCCAAAGCCAGAGTGAACGCTCAGCACTTGGGTAAACACGGAAAGAAAGAATAGCGTGGCTTTCGGATTGAGCAGGTTGCACAGGTAACCCTGTAAAAAAGCGCGGGTCAGTGAGGTTTTCTCACGACCAACATTACTCAAATCCATTTTGCTATTACCGCGTGCCATCAGGGCTTGAAGGCCGACATAAATCAGATACGCCGCACCGGCATATTTTAACAGCATAAACAGCCACGGCGTGGTGGTGATCACTACCGCCAAGCCAGCGACACAATAGGTCATATGCGTCGCCACGCCGGAGATAACGCCAAGCGAAGTGACTAATGCCGTACCGCGCGAATAGCGTGCGGCGTTTTTAATGATCAGGAAAAAGTCGGGACCGGGGGAAAGCATCCCCAGCGTGGCAATGGTGGCGACGAATAAACTGGTTTCTAACATGACGCTATTCTGTGTTTAAAAATAAACAGCGAGTTTAGCATGCACAAGGGCGAATGGAGTGTCTAAAGTTTAAACAGAAGGTGGAAAAGAGGTATCAGGAAAACCTTTACGTAAAACCTTCACTCTCGCTATCGACGAAAGTTTCGCCTTTCCGTATGATGGCGCCAATTTTAGCCCCATAGAGTTTCATATGATGATAAGTCTGATCGCGGCTTTGGCAGCCGATCGCGTTATTGGGATGGAAAACGCAATGCCCTGGCATCTTCCCGCAGATTTAGCCTGGTTCAAGCGTAATACGTTAAATAAACCCGTCATTATGGGGCGTCTGACTTGGGAGTCACTCGGTCGCCCGTTGCCGGGACGGCAGAATATTGTGGTCAGCAGTCAACCGGGTCAGGCTGAAGGTGTGACTTGGGTGAGTTCACTGGATGCGGCGCTCAGCGCGGCCGGAGATGTGGAAGAGGTGATGGTGATTGGCGGCGGGCGGATTTATGAGCAGATGCTACCGCGTGCGGACCGCCTCTATCTGACGCATATTGATGCAGAAGTGGAGGGCGACACCCATTTCCCGGACTATGAGCCGGATGAGTGGCAGTCGACCTTTAGCGAGTTCCATGATGCGGATGAACAAAACTCACACAGTTACTGTTTTGAGATTTTAGACCGTCGTTAAGCTTACTGGTCCAGGCATGGCCTGGACCTTACGCATTTTCAATACTGCGTTCGCGGTTCGAGGGCTGGGTAAAATAGTGGTGGTCTTCAAAGCGAAGCAGGGTTAAATCACCGCCCCAGCAGCAGCCGGTATCCAGGCCGATAATGCCCTGTGGCGTTCCCTGGCCCTCTAACGAAGCCCAGTGGCCGAACACAATGGTGTAATCGCGCGCAACCGGGCCTTCAATAGCAAACCACGGTTTTAACGGCGGCGGGGCCGATTCCGGCGAGTCTTTACAAATCATATCCAGTTGGCCGTTCGGAAAGCAGTAACGCATACGCGTAAGCGCATTGGTGCTAAAGCGCAAACGCGCCAGCCCACTGAGTTCCGGTGACCAGTTATTCGGCATATCGCCATACATGGCGTTGAGAAACAGCGGATAACTATCGCTGGAGAGCACCGCTTCCACTTCGCGGGCGCAAATGCGTGCCGTTTCAATATCCCACTGCGGCGTGATGCCCGCATGCGCCATCACCAGCTTTTTCTCTTCATCTACCTGTAACAGCGGCTGGCGACGAAGCCAGTTCAGCAAAACGTCGGCATCCGGCGCTTCCAGCAACGGTGTCAGGCGATCCTTCGGCTTGTTGCGGCTAATACCGGCATACACTGCCAGAAGATGGAGATCATGATTGCCTAATACCATACGCACGCAGTCGCCCAGTGAACGCACGTAACGTAATACTTCCAGCGAGCCTGGCCCACGGGCGACCAAATCACCGGTTAACCACAGAGTGTCCTGTTGCGGATCAAAAGCGACCTGCGCTAACAACGATTGCAGTTCATCATAGCAACCGTGGATGTCGCCAATTAGGTATGTACTCATTCAAATCTTACCTGGAGGAAGCAGTAAACCCGGCAGTCGCCAGCGTTGACATTAATGGATATGCGTCTGGATCGCGAGACGGAACACCGGGATGTCGATGTGGAAAGTTTCGCCTTCCTCATCCACCATCACATAATGGCCCTGCATGGTACCCATTGGCGTTTCAAGGATCGCGCCGCTGGTGTACTGAAACTCGCTGCCGGGCGCAATATGCGGCTGTTCGCCGACCACGCCTTCGCCCTGCACTTCGGTTTCACGACCGTTGCCATTGGTAATCAGCCAATAGCGGCCTAACAGTTGCACCGGGTTGCGCCCCAGGTTGCGAATCGTAATGGTATAAGCGAAAACGTAGCGTTCTTCTTCCGGTAAGGATTGCGACTCCACGTAGGCACTTTGCACCTGTACACAAACCCGAGGCGATTCGATCATGGCTTACTTCTCCTGTGGATCAGGATGCGCGGTTAACCAGTTTGCTAACTGACAATACTGCGCGACAGAGATATTTTCCGCTCGCAACGTGGTATCAATCCCCATATCGTCCAGCGCTTCAATCGGGAATAAGTGCCCCAGACTATTGCGTAACGTTTTGCGTCGTTTACCAAACGCTTCGGTGGTAATACGGCTCAGCGCGCGAATATCGTTTACCGGATGCGGCAACGTTTCATAAGGCACCAGACGAACCACGGCAGAATCCACCTTTGGTGCCGGGGTAAATGACTCCGGCGGCACTTCCAGTACCGGAATGATTTGGCAGTAATATTGCGCCATTACGCTCAAACGCCCATAGGCCTTGCTTCCCGGCCCGGCGACCAGACGGTTGACCACTTCTTTTTGCAGCATAAAGTGCATGTCTTTGATAGCACGAGTATAGCTAAAAAGATGGAACATCAACGGTGTGGAAATGTTATACGGCAGGTTGCCAAATACCCGCAACGGTTGACCGCGTAGCTCTGCCAGTTCGGCAAAGTCGAAAGTCATGGCATCTTGCTGAAAAATGGTCAGTTTGGGGCCAAGGAACGGATGCGTTTGTAAACGAGCAGCAAGGTCGCGATCCAGTTCAATAACGGTTAACGCATCAATACGTTCACCAACAGGCTCGGTCAGCGCACCCAAGCCGGGGCCAATTTCAACCATTGCCTGGCCGGGTAAAGGGTGGATGGCAGACACGATGCTGTCAATAATATAGCTGTCGTTGAGGAAGTTTTGTCCAAAACGTTTGCGGGCAAAATGGCCCTGGTGGACGCGATTATTCATTACTGCTCTTAATCATGGTAATGGCGAGGTTAAGCGCCGTGATAAAGCTGCCCGCATCGGCGGTACCCTGGCCTGCCAGTTCCAGCGCGGTGCCATGGTCAACGGAAGTACGGATAAACGGCAGGCCGAGCGTGATATTCACCGCGCGACCAAAGCCCTGATATTTTAGCACCGGTAAGCCTTGATCGTGATACATCGCCAGTACCGCATCGGCTTCCTGCAGATATTTCGGTTGGAATAACGTATCCGCTGGCAACGGCCCGGTGAGCTTCATTCCTTGTTGGCGTAGCTCATTCAACGCCGGGATAATCGTATCGATCTCTTCGCGCCCCATATGGCCGCCTTCGCCAGCATGCGGGTTGAGGCCGCACACGAAAATATGGGGATCGCGAATACCGAATTTTTGCCGTAAGTCTTGGTGCAAAATCCCTATCACTTCATGCAGACTTTCCCGAGTAATCGCATCAGCGACCGCTTTCAATGGCAGGTGGGTGGTAGCCAGCGCCACGCGTAACCCTTCGGTTGCCAGCATCATCACCACGCGATCGCGGGCGGCACGCTCGGCAAAAAACTCGGTATGCCCGCTAAAGACAATACCGGCATCATTGATCACGCCTTTATGCACCGGGCCGGTGATCAAGGCGGCGAACTCGCCATTGAGGCAGCCATCGCAGGCGCGTGTCAGGGTTTCCAGCACATACTGGCTATTGGCGACGCATAATTCGCCTGCCCGCACCGGTTGTGCAAGCTCGACTGGCAGGACGGTCAGTGAACCAGCTTGCTGTGGTTGCGCCGCGACGCCGGGCTGATATTCGCGTAGCGCCAGCGGCACGCCCAGCATGGTTGCGCGTTCGCGTAACAAAGAGGGCGATGCGCACACCACCAGTTCAACCGGCCAGTCACGCTGCGCCAGTTGAACGATGAGGTCGGGACCAATCCCGGCGGGTTCGCCGGGCGTGATCGCTACACGGTGATTACTGTGCATTATTATCAAGGATCTTCACGTAAGCGGCAGCGCGTTGTTCCTGCATCCAGGTTTGCGCTTCCTCGGCGAATTTACGGTTGAACAGCAGGCGATAAGCCCGCTCTTTTTGCGCCGCATCGGTTTTATCAACCTGACGTGTATCCAGCAATTGAATCAAATGCCAGCCAAAAGAGGAGTGAATCGGTTGGCTCATTTCACCTTTATTCAGACGCAGCAATGCATCACGGAATGCCGGATCGAAAACTTCTGGCGAAGTCCAGCCTAAGTCACCGCCCTGATTCGCTGAACCCGGATCGTCGGAAAGCTGTTTTGCCGCCGCGGCGAAAGAGGTTTTACCGCTCTTAATATCGGCGGCGATCTGCAACAGTTTCTGGCGTGCCTGATCGTCAGTCAATACCGGTGAAGGTTTGAGCAAAATATGGCGGGCGTGAACTTCGGTGACCGAAATATTTTGGCTCTCGCCGCGTAAATCATTCACTTTCAAAATATGGAAACCGACGCCAGAACGAATTGGGCCAACAATATCGCCTTTTTTCGCCGTGCTGAGCGCCTGAGCGAACAGCGTCGGCAACTCTTCGATTTTACCCCAGCCCATATTGCCGCCTTTCAGCGCCTGCGGGTCGGCCGAATAGGTTACCGCCAGCTTACCGAAATCTGCGCCGCCTTTAATTTCGCCAACCAGTTGTTTTGCTAACGCTTCCTGATCATCCACCTGCTGCTGCGTCGGGTTTTCCGACAGCGGTAACAGGATATGGCTCAAGTTTAATTCTGTACCCTGGGTATTTTGCGCGGCCATTTGCTTCGCGAGCGTATCCACCTCTTGCGGCAGGATAGTCACGCGGCGACGTACTTCGTTATTCCGCACTTCGGCAATCTGCATCTCTTTGCGGATCTGCTCGCGGTAGGTGTTGTAGTTCATGCCGTCATAAGCCAGGCGGCTGCGCATTTCATCCAATGACATATGATTCTGCGCCGCAATATTGGCGATGGCTTGGTCAAGTTGCTGGTCGGTGATTTGCACCCCCATCTGCTTGCCCATTTGCAGAATAATGTTGTCCATAATCTGACGTTCAATAATTTGATGGCGCAGCGTATTGTCATCTGGCAACTGTTGCCCGGCTTGTTGAGCCTGCGACTTCACGGTTTGCATCATGCCATCAACGTCACTTTCTAAAACCACACCGTTATTCACTACGGCGGCAACTTTATCAACGACTTGTGGGGCTGCGATCGCGGTGTTGGCGACAATCGCCACACCCAGTATCAGCATTCTCCAGTTCTTCATACTTTTTCCATTCTTCTTTCCGCACTGCGGGTTTGCATGTCAAACATTACAACATCAGAAAGCGCGCTGGTAAGGCAGAATGCCTTCACGCAGCATTTCGTTAGTACCAAGACCGTAGTTCGGACTCAGGCCACGTAACTCAATGTTGAACGAGATTTGGTTGTCATATTCACTGCCGTTATTTTCAAAGCCGTTAAGCTTACGCTGGTAGCCGACGCGAATGGCGTAACAACAGGAGTTGTATTGCACACCCACTAACTGCTCAGCAGGCTGGTTGGCCTTGGTGTCGTAGTAGTACGCGCCTATCACGGACCAGGCATCGGCAATTGGCCAGCTTGCGGTTACACCCACTTGTGAAATACCGTCTTTAAAAATCGGGTTATTCAAAATACTTTGTTGCGTCTGCACGCTTTGCGTGTAGTCCAGCGCCCTTGCGACATATTCCGGGCTGCTATAACGATAATTCAGTTGCACCATCCGGTCTGCATCACGGCGGTACTCCAGCACCGCGTTACCCTGAGCGATATCATCCAAACGGGTATCGTATTGTAAGCCGCCGCGCGCGCCCCAACGATCGCTTATCTTCCAGTAGGTATCGCCGGCCCACACCAGGCTACCGGTATCATCCTGATCGTCGATACTCTCAATCCCAACACGCGAAGGGGTGAACGAGTAGATTTGACCTATGGACACGTTAAAACGTTCCACTAAATCTTGATCATAAATACGTGAGGTGATGCCGGTCGCGACTTGGTTCGCTGACGCGATGCGATCGAGGCCGCTGTAGGTGCGGTCACGGAACAGACCGGTGTAGTCAGTTTGCAGCAGCGTGGAGTCATAGGCTTGGATATGGCTCTGATCGCGGAACGGCGTATACAGATACTGCACGCGCGGTTCGACGGTTTGCGTGTAGCCTTCGGACCAATCCATATTGCGCTCAAACACCATCTTACCGTCAACTTTGAATTGCGGCATGACGCGGTTGACTGACTCTTTTAACTGATTGTCTTTATTTCCACTGAGAGAGTTAAAGAAATCAACATCGCTCTGCTGATAGTGGGTCGCTAACAGTTTCGCTTCGGTATTAATGCTGCCCCAGTCATTAGCCAGCGGCAGATTAATGGTTGGCTCAAGGTGTAAACGCACCGCGTCCGGGAGATCATGGTTTACGTTGCTAAACTGAACCGCCTGGGCGTACAGATGCGTGTCGAACGGGCCGACATCGTTCTGATAGTAGTTAAAATCAAACTGTGGCCGCGCACGATAAACGTTTTTCGACTGATTGATATTAAAGACCTGGAAGTCCTTGGTCGAAACAGTGGCGTCCCAGTTAGTATCGGCATAACCGGCGCTGAATTTTTGTGTGGCATAGCCATCGGTCGATGAATAATATTTCGAATCCAAATCATTGAAGTAATAAGGATCGCTGACCTTGGTATAGTTAGCGTTAAAACGCCAGTGCTGATCGTACACGCCGGAGTGACGCCAGTAGAATAACCAACGGTTAGAGTCATCATCGCGGTCAAGCCCACGGTCAGGCGCATCACGCTTAAATTGTTGGTCCGACGGCAGATAATCAAACTCAACCAAGCCCGCGCCTGCCTGAGTCAGGTAACGGAATTCGTTTTGCCACTGAAGGCCGCGGCGGCTCATATAGTTGGGTGTGATGGTGGCGTCAAACTGCGGCGCGATGTTCCAGTAATAGGGCAGCGTGAATTGAAAACCGTCTTTATTACCGTATTTCGCACTCGGGATCAGAAAACCGGAACGGCGGCGATCGCCAATCGGCAATTGCAGATAAGGGCTGTAAAAGACCGGCACCGAACCTATCTTAAAGCGTGCGTTCCAAATTTCGGCCACTTCTTCTTGCCGATCCTGAATCACTTCCGAACCGACCACGCTCCAGCTATTGGAGCCGGGTAAACAGGAGGTGAACGAACCGTTTTCTAAAATGGTATACCGATTATTGCCGCGTAATTTCATCTGGTCGGCAATGCCGCGCCCCTGACGCCCTACCAATTGATAGTCACCATTCCAAACGTTGGTATCTTTGGTGTTCAGGTTAGACCACGCTTTCGGACCTTTCAGGATGACCTGATTATCGTCATAGTGCACATTACCTAACGCATCCACGGTACGCGTTGGCGTGGTTTGCCCCGCCGCCTGACGCTGGTGAAGTTGCACCTCGTCAGACTGCAACCGGCTATTACCTTGCTGAACGTCAACTTTCCCGTTAAACACCGCGTCATTCGGGTAGTTACCTTTTACGCGGTCGGCATTGATGGTAACCGGCAGTTGATTAGAATCCCCCTGTACCAGCGGTCGATTGTAATTAGGTACGCCTAGCATACATTGCGACATTAAGTCGTCGGCAAAGGATTGCTGACTGTAGAGGGCTGCGCCGATCATCGTGGCCAGCAAAGTAGGTATACGTTTTTTCATACGCGGTATCGAGAATTCCGTGATAACTGGCATCATGCCTACAAACGGTCAGAGACTAACTTACTCAACTGCGTTGCGCTAGTGTTAATCCTGTACTCGCGATAGTTCAAGTTGCCAGTGTGATGGCGGCAACTCTCTTTACGGTGAGCACCTTCTGTCCGCGTTGCCGTTAGGCAGTAAGATAAATGACAGGTATGATAATGCAATTTTGAGCCTTCGGCATGGCGAATTGAGGAGTATATGCGCTATTGGGGAAAAGTAATTGGTTTGGTGCTCGGTTTACTCTCCGGCACCGGCTTCTGGGGAATCGCGCTGGGCCTGCTTTTCGGTCATTTAATTGATAAAGCGCGCGCCTCACAAGGGCAGGGATATTTTGCGAATCAGCATACCCGCCAAACGCTGTTTTTCCGCACCACTTTCCAGGTTATGGGGCATTTAACCAAATCAAAAGGGCGGGTGACGGAGGCAGATATCCAGATTGCTTCGGCATTTATGGAACGTATGCAATTGCATGGGCAGGCGAGAACCGCGGCGCAGCAGGCGTTTCGTGAAGGCAAGCAGGGCGATTATCCGCTGCGTAATAAGTTGCGTGAACTGCGCAGCGCCTGCTTTGGTCGCTTCGATCTGATTAGGATGTTTCTGGAAATACAGATTCAGGCGGCGTTTGCCGATGGCTCTTTACATCCGAATGAACGCCAGGTGCTGTATGTGATTGCCGAAGAGTTAGGGATCTCACGTACCCAGTTCGATCAGTTTCTACGCATGATGGAAGGCGGCCAACAGTTTGGCGGCGCCGGTTATGGTTACGGCGGCGGTTCTTCTCAGGGCGGGTTCCGCCAGGCGCAACGTGGGCCAACGCTGGATGATGCCTGTAATGTTTTGGGCGTGAAGCGTAGCGATGATAATGCCACGATTAAACGCGCTTACCGTAAGCTGATGAGCGAACACCATCCTGATAAGCTAGTCGCAAAAGGGTTACCGCCGGAAATGATGGAGATGGCGAAGCAAAAGGCGCAGGAAATTCAGTCTGCCTATGATCTGATTCGTAAAGAGAAAGGGTTCAAATAAAGTGGTTACAGGGGCGGTTCGCCCCTGTAATCCCCACCTCATCAAAACTCTGCCGGTTGCCGAAACGTCATAGGACTGCCGTACTGCGGATGGGTAATGGTGAGGCTTTCCGCATGTAATAACAGGCGCGAGGCCATAGCACGCGCCTCCGGGTGAGCATAAAAGTTATCGCCCAAAATTGGGTGTCCCAGCGCCAACATATGCACGCGTAGCTGATGTGAGCGGCCGGTAATCGGTTTGAGTCGCACGCGTGCGCTGTTATTCGGAAAATAGTCCAGCACTTCATATTCAGTTTGCGCCGGTTTGCCGGTTTCGAAACACACTTTCTGTTTAGGCCGATTAGGCCAATCACAAATCAGCGGCAAATCGACCAGCCCGGTCTCTTTCTCTGGGTGCCCCCAAATCTGCGCGACATAAGTTTTCGACGGCTCACGCTCACGAAATTGCCGCTTAAGTTCGCGTTCTGCCGCTTTGGTTAACGCCACCACCATCACGCCGCTGGTGGCCATATCTAACCGATGGACGGATTCCGCCGCCGGAAAACCACGCTGGATACGCGCCATAATACTGTCGTGGTGCTCTGGCAAACGACCGGGGACGGACAGCAAACCGCTCGGTTTATTGACCACGATAATGTGCTGGTCCTGGTAAAGCGTATGCAGCCAGGGATCGCGCGGCGGGTGGTAAGGTTCCATAGGGTTTCCGGTTAGGCTTGGGTTAAGCAGGGCGGGAAAGGGCGGAAAACCGCCCCTCACCACCGGACACATTACTGATGAGTGACCACGATCAGACGCAGCGCATCCAAACGCCATCCCGCCTCGTTGAGGCTCACCATAATCTGCTGCCGATTGCTTTCCAGCGCGTCGATTTCGTCCTGACGAATATTCGGGTTCACCATTTTCAGCGCTTCCATCCGCTCCAGCTCCGCCCCCAGTTTTTCACTGGCTTCCTGACGCGCGCTGTCGATAATCTTACGCGCTTCCGCCGCCGCCGGTTCTTCCGACAGTTTAAGGATCGCATGCACATCTTGTTGCAGGGCGTTCACCAGCTTACTGCCATTATGGCGATTAACCGCGTTAAGTTGGCGATTGAAACTCTCAAACTCCACTTTGGTCGCGAGGTTAGTGCCCTGACGATCAATCAGCATACGGATTGGCGTCGGCGGCAGGAAACGCGTCAACTGCAAATGCTTCGGCGCCTGCGCTTCTACCACGTAAATCAGCTCAACTAACAGTGTTCCAACCGGCAACGCCTTATTCTTCAACAAAGAAATGGCGCTGGTGCCGGTATCGCCGGATAACACCAGATCCAAACCGTTACGAATGATCGGATGTTCCCAGGTCACGTACTGCGCATCTTCGCGCGCCAACGCCTGGTTACGATCAAACGTAATGGTGCAACCCTCTTCCGGTAAACCGGGGAAATCCGGTACCAGCATATGATCGGATGGCGTAAGCACAATGAGATTATCGCTGCGATCTTCCTGGTTAATGCCAACAATATCGAACAGATTAAGCGCGAAGTTCACCAGTTCGATATTGTTATCCTGCGCGGCGATTTCATCCGCCAGCGCCTGGGCTTTTTCACCGCCGTTGGAATTGATCTCCAGCAGACGATCGCGCCCCTGTTCGAGCTGGGTTTTCAATGCATCATGCTGCTTGCGGCAATCGGCAATAAACGCATCCAGCCCGACGCTGCTTTCCGGCGCGGCAAGAAACGCAATCAGCGGGTTATAGACGCTGTCGTAAATCGCACGCCCGGTCGGGCAGGTATGCTCAAAGGCATCCAACCCTTCGTGATACCAACGTACCAATACCGATTGCGCGGTTTTTTCCAGGTAAGGCACCAGGATTTGAATATCATGCGCCTGTCCGATGCGGTCAAGACGACCGATTCGCTGTTCCAGCAAATCCGGATTGAACGGCAGATCGAACATCACTAAACGGCTGGCGAACTGGAAGTTGCGCCCCTCGGAGCCAATTTCGGAGCACAACAGCACCTGTGCGCCTTCCTCTTCAGAAGCAAAGTAAGCGGCGGCGCGGTCGCGCTCAATAATTGACAAGCCTTCGTGGAACACCGCGGCGCGGATGCCTTCACGCTCACGTAACACCTGCTCCAGTTGCAGCGCGGTGGCAGCTTTGGCGCAAATCACCAACACTTTTTCATCGCGGTTACTGGTGAGGTAACCCATCAGCCATTCGACACGGGGATCGAAGTTCCACCAGGTGCCACTTTCGCCTTCAAACTCTTGGTAAATCTGCTCCGGATACAACATATCGCGCGCGCGCTCGTCGGGAGATTTGCGGCTCCCCATAATGCCAGAGACTTTGATTGCGGTTTGGTATTGCGTGGGCAGCGGCAGGCGAATTTGGTGCAGTTCGCGCTTTGGAAACCCCTTCACGCCGCCACGTGTGTTGCGGAACAGCACCCGGCTGGTGCCATGGCGATCCAGCAACATGGTGATCAATTGCTGGCGTGCGTCCAGCTTGCTCTCATGTTGGCTATTGGCGACTTGTAGCAGCGGCTCAATATCCTGTTCACCGACCAAATCGTTCAGCAGATTCATCTCTTCGCGACTAATTGGCTTATCGGCCAGCAGCATCGCGACGGCATTCGCAACCGGGCGGAAGTGCTGCTGCTCCTCAACAAAACGGGCGAAATCATGAAAGCGGTTGGGATCGAGCAGGCGCAGGCGCGCAAAATGGCTCTCCATGCCCAGTTGTTCCGGCGTGGCGGTTAACAGCAGAACGCCTGGGATCTGCTCGGCAAGCTGTTCAATCACCTGATATTCACGGCTCGGCTCACCTTCGCTCCAGCCCAGATGATGCGCTTCGTCAACCACCAATAGATCCCACTCGGCTTCGGCCATGCGTTCCAGGCGCTGCTTATTGCGGCGCACAAAATCCAGCGAACAGATAACCAGTTGTTCGGTATCGAAGGGGTTATCACTGTCGTGTTGCGCTTCTGCGTAACGCTCGTCATCAAACAGTGCGAAACGCAGGTTAAACCGGCGCAGCATTTCAACCAGCCACTGATGCTGTAAGGTTTCCGGCACCACGATCAGTACGCGATCGGCGCGCCCAGCCAGCAGTTGTTGATGGATAATCATCCCGGCTTCGATAGTTTTCCCGAGCCCGACTTCATCGGCCAGTAAAACGCGCGGCGCGTGACGGCGCCCAACATCGTGCGCGATATGCAACTGATGCGGGATCAGATTGGTGCGCATTCCGCGCAGGCCGCTTACCGACAGCCGGTATTGTTCGCTGTGATATTTACGCGCCCGGAAACGTAAGGCGAAGCGATCCATCCGATCAAGCTGACCGGCAAACAGGCGATCCTGCGGTTTACTGAACACCAGTTTACTGTCGAGCATCACTTCGCGCAGGCTAACGTCCTGTTGGTCATCATTGCGTGTGCCCAGATAGGTGATAAGACCGTTTTCATCGTGGGTTTCAGTGACGGTCATCTGCCAGCCTTCATGGCTGGTAATAGTGTCGCCCGGATTAAAGATGACGCGAGTAATAGGAGAATCATTTCTGGCGTAGAGGCGGTTTTCGCCGGTCGCGGGGAACAGCAGGGTCACCATTCGCGCATCCACCGCGACGACGGTTCCTAATCCCAGTTCGCTTTCCGTATCGCTGATCCAGCGTTGACCAAGTGTAAAAGGCATAGATGTTTGGCTCGATTCTCGTGATTAATGACTTCAGCCGCTCACGGGCAATAGCATTGCGGCCAGGCGCAGGCGTCTGGCAACGGTGAAGAGCGGTAAAATTCAGGAAGGGCGCTATGGTACTGGAAGGTAACGCATTCGTCACCTGTCAAAAAAGCCCCAACTGGCCTGTTATCAGTGTAGCAAAGTCATCCTCAAGGAAAGGGAGAATTCCCTCCGCCACCGGCTGCAACTGGCGCGTAAGATAATGATCGTAATCCAACGGCGTCTGGCGCGCTTCCAACGGTTCCGGTCCGGAGGTGGCCATAACGTAGCGAATCGCGCCGCCATTTTGATACAGCAACGGGCGGCCCAGCTTTTGGTGATACTCATCGGCAATGCGCGCGGCGCGGACATGCGGCGGCACGTTACGCTCATACTCTTTGAGTGGACGACGCAGCCGCTTCTTGTAGACCAACTGATCATCCAGTTCGCCATCCAGCAACTGCCGCACCGTTTCAATAATATAGTCCTGATAAGGTTCCTGGCGGAAAACTCGGCGATACAGCTCCTGCTGAAAAACTTGCGCCAGCGGCGTCCAGTCAGTACGCACCGTTTCCAGCCCTTTAAACACCATGCGCTCTTTTTCACCTTCGCGGATCAACCCGGCATAACGCTTTTTACTGCCTTGCTCCGCGCCGCGTATGGTCGGCATCAGAAAACGACAGAAATGGGTTTCGAACTCCAGTTCTAATGCGCTGGTGAGATTCAGGGTGCGTGATAAATGCTCTTGCCACCAGTGGTTGACCTTTTCGACCAAGCGTTTGCCGATTGCTTGCGCCTGGGTTTCTTCGTGGGCGCCTTTCAGCCAGACGAACGTTGAATCGGTATCGCCATAGATCACGTCATACCCTTCCGCCTCAATTAACTCTCGTGTCTGGCGCATAATGTCATGCCCACGGAGCGTGATCGAGGAGGCGAGGCGCGGATCGAAAAAGCGACAGGCGCTGGTGCCTAACACGCCATAAAAGGCGTTCATAATAATCTTTAGCGCCTGCGAGAGAGGTTGGTTACCTTGCGCTTTCGCCGCTTCACGCCCATGCCAGATTTGACTCACAATCGCCGGCAGGCAATGGCGCGAACGGGAAAAGCGCGCGCCGCGAAAACCGCTTACCGACTCTTCATCTGCGGGATGGGCGATTCCCTCGACCAGACCGACCGGGTCAATGAGGAAGGTACGGATAATTGAGGGATAAAGGCTTTTATAATCCAGCACCAGCACTGAGTCATACAGGCCGGGCCGCGAATCCATCACGTAACCGCCGGGGCTGGCTTCCGGCGCCACTTCACCAAGATTTGGCGCGACAAAACCGGCGCGGTGCATGCGCGGGAAATAGAGGTGGCTGAAAGCTGCGACTGAGCCACCGTGACGATCGACCGCCAGCCCATTGACCGTTGCGCGCTCCAGCAGGAACGGCATCAGCTCGGTTTTTTCAAAAATACGCGTAACCAGTTCGCAATCTTTCAGGTTATAACGCGCCAGCGCCGGTTTATCATTGGCAAAGCGTTGGTTGATCTCTTCCATGCGCTGCCACGGGTTATCAATCGCTTTACCTTCGCCGAGTAACTCACGCGAAACCGCTTCCAGGCTAAATGAGGAAAAACTCCAGAACGCCGATTTCAGCGCTTCAATTCCGTCAATAATTAAGCGCCCCGTCGCCTGAGCGAAATAGACGCCGGGCTTAAAACCGTGCTCCCGCCATTCCAGCGCCTCATTATTACGCCCCAGGCGTAACGGGATGCCGTAGCGCTCGGCATGTTTCTGCAACACACGTAGATCAAACTGCACCACATTCCAGCCGATAATGACATCAGGGTCGTGTTCGGCGAACCAGGCGTTCAGTTTTTCCATCAGCTTTGGGCGGCTATCGACATATTCCAGAGTAAAATCCAGCCCATCTGCCGCGCCGTTCTCCGGCCCCAGCATATACACCTGGCGTTGGCCGCAGCCTTCCAGCCCGATGCAATACAACTCGCCATGCTGGCTGGTTTCAATATCCAGCGAGACCCATTTCAGCGTTGGGCGGTAATCCGGATGCGGTTTTAATTTGGCGTTGATTACGCCGTTGCCAACCGGCTGGCCGCTAAACCACACCGGCGCGGTAATAAAACGCTCCATCAAAAAACGTTCAGGCGGACGGATATCCGCCTCATATACCGAAATGCCGTGTTCCCGTAACTGTTTCTCCAGCCGCTGAAGCTGGCGGTACTGGCGGCAATACAATCCGCAAACCGGGCGCTGACGAAAATCTTTCAGTTCCAGCGGCGTCAGCCGATAGTGGCGTTCATTGGCTAACAACTGCTCGGCTTTCTGCCGCGCCTCGGCAGGGATAAATGCCACTGACTCTTGAACCGGCAAGGTGACGCGCAACGGCCCGCTCCCGGTTGCTAACCAGAGCGTCACTTCGGTGCCGGTTGGCGTATCTCGCCAGTGACGAGTGAGCAGGAACCCTGCGCGCGGACTATTCACCTTGAACCCTTCGTGTACCTATTTTAGGCAATAATAGCATGTTTATTTATACAGTGTCCGTGTAAACCAATTTGTAGAATATGCAACCATGTGAGGCTGTTTAGGAATAGTCTTAAGTGTGAGCGGGGTGCTGGTATCACCCGGCTTGGTATGTTAGATGTATGAACGTTTGCTGCAAAATATTTCAACCTCGCTGCGCCATGAGATCGTTAAATAACAAGGACGATCAACGACATGGTGCAGCGGTAGCTATTTATCCGGTTTAAATACCCGCTGCCATCAGGGAGTTTTATTAATGGATCGTCTTATTGTTGCGCACGTCCCGGCCAGCCCGGAAGAACTGCTGTTTAAGTCGCTTTCCGGTGAGGAACACCTCTCCCGCGTGTACGCCTTTGAGGTGGAGCTGCTCTGCCCGGCCAATAATCTCGACCTGAAGGCGCTGCTGGGGCAGCCGCTGACGGTGGAAATCCGCAGCAACCCGCTGACGCCGCGCTACCTGAGCGGCTTTATCACCCGCATGACGCTGGCGGGGCGCGAGCCGCACGGCGACCGTTACTACATCTACCGCGCCACCATCAACCCCGCCCTGTGGTACCTGGAGCAGAACCGCGACTTCCGCATCTGGCAGGAGAAGACGGTTCCCGACATCGTCAGCACCCTGCTGAACGACTATCAGATCCCGTTTGAAAACCGGCTGACCGGCTCATACCGGCAGTGGGGCTACTGCGTGCAGTACAACGAGAGCGACCTGGATTTTATCAGCCGCCTGATGGAGCACGAGGGCATTTATTACTACTTCCGCCACGAACAGGGCGAACAGACGCTGGTGCTGGCCGACGCGCCGGACGCGCACAAGGCGCTGCCGGGGTATGAGGCTATTCCGTACAACCAGCCGGAAGGTGAGATGCGGGTGAAGGCGGAGGGGATTCAGGGCTGGAGCGTAACCGGGGCCATCACGCCGGGGCTGTACAGCCACGACGATTATGACTTCCGCAAGCCGCGCGCGCGGCTGTTCGAGGCGCGGCAGAACCCGGGGCCGCAGGCGGCGAAGCAGACCGAAGTGTACGACTGGCCGGGGCGCTTTACCGACCATCAGCACGGGCAGTTTTACGTGCGGGTGCGCCAGCAGGAGCTGGCGGCGCAGCACCAACAGATGGGCGGGAAGGCGACGTCAACCGGCCTGGCGCCGGGGTTCGTGTTTAACTTTATCCGCGCGCCGCGGCGTGAGGACGAGGGCGAGTACCTGACGGTGGGGGCGAGCTACCTGTTTACCGAAAACCACTATGCCAGCGGCGGCGACCAGCAGGGCGAGCACCGGACCACCTTTACGGTGGTGCCGGCGGAGCTGAACTGGCGGCCGGAGCGCGGGACGGCGTGGCCGCGCACCTACGGGCCGCAGACCGCCGAGGTGGTGGGGCCACAGGGGGAGCCTATCTGGACCGATAAGTACGGGCGGGTGAAGGTGAAGTTCCGCTGGGACCGCTACGCCAGCGGGGACGACACCAGTTCGTGCTGGGTGCGGGTGTCGAGCGCGTGGGCGGGCTGGAAGTACGGTGGCGTGCAGGTGCCGCGGGTTGGCGAAGAGGTGGTGGTGGACTTTATCAACGGCGACCCGGACCGGCCGATAATTACCGGGCGGGTGTACAACGAGGACAGCCTGCCGCCGTGGGACCTGCCGAACGACGCGACGAAGATGGGGTTTATGTCGCGCAGCAAGAACGGGACGAAGGACAACGCCAGCTTCCTGTTTTTCGAGGACCGTCTGGGCAGCGAGTCGTTTGACATGCACGCCGAGCGGGACATGAATATCTCGGTGGAGAATAACAAAAAGGTGACGGTGGACGGGACGCATACCGAAGTGGTTCAGAAGGCGACCAGCTACCATCATAAGGACACCCGTGAGACCACGGTGGATCAGCACGATACCCAGACGTTTAATAATGGCAGGACGCTGAGTGTAACGGCGGGCGGGCGTAAAGAGAGCATTACCGATGGCGAAGAAAAAAGCGTCACCGGTTGTTCAGATAACAGCTATACCGATAACGTCACTGTCGTCACCGACAAAACCATCAGCACCAAAGCGGCAGACCGTATTATGTTTGATGCCGCGAACCAGATTGTTTACGGGCAGACTATTGATGCAAAAGGCGTGGCGTCGGAAGTAAACCATGCACCATTCAATAAAGATGCTAAAGCTCAGCTTATAAGCGCGCCTGGGACACAACATGTCCCTAATGATTATATGAAGGCCGCTTCAGGGGCTTCTATCGCGGGCGCAACAAAAGTTGTTTATAAAAAAGGTGTAGTAACAGATATTAATGGGGTTGATCAACTGACTGTAGATGAAAATCAGATAGTTGATATTAAAGGTAATGTATCAAGGAATATTAACGGTACTTGGTTTGAGAATGTTGATGGCGATATTACTATTAATGCAAAAAGTATTACTTTTAATGCGAAAACATCTATAACAAGTAATGCTAAATCTGTAAATGATAATGGTGATATCGAATTAGTTAAATGGACTCCTTATTCAGGCGAAATAAAAGGATTTTCTGCAGGACTTACTATGCTTGAGTCAAATTATACGGCGATGAATTTTAACCGAGCTGAGTTTGAAATGGGAACGGCAAACGGAAGAGCAAAGTTTACCAATGCAGTAAATGTAGTTGTTGATGGTATTAAAAGTAATTTTGCAAAACTAACTACATTTTTTTAAAATGAGGAAAAAAATGTCATATACGACAATTATTGGGATTATTGCAGTTATTATCCTTTTTTCACTAGCAATAAAAAAGGGATTTAAAGAAAGAGCTTTACTTGATAATGGAGTATCAACTACAGCAGAAGTTTTATCTGTGAAACAGCTAGCTTCAGTTGGTAACGGGGGATACAAAATATCGATGAAGTTGAAGTATAAAACTCAAACTGGAGATGATTTTTTGATCGATTATAAAAATGGATATAGTGCGGTAACCCTACCCTATTTAAAAAAAGGGAGTTTTATACCTATTAAATATGACAGGAAAGATCCTGGAAAAATTGTTGTTGATTTGCCGTCGTTGATGGAAGGTAGTAATTAGTTTATTAAGAACCGATTTATCTTTATTAAGAATGCTGATGTAATGATGAGAAGGAAATATGTCAGTATCAAGTGTTGTAAATGTTATTTTGACCATAATAATATTTGCTATTGCTTTATATATAGCAAATAGAGTAATAAAAGGATCTCAACGCCGAGAGGAAATATTGACTGCAAGTGGTAGGCCTGCCAAAGCAACGATATTATCCATGAAGCAAAATGGATTATTTTTAAATAATAATCCTGTATTGGATCTTAAATTAAAAATTGAGTTATTAAACGAACCACATTCATGGTTGGTAGAAAAACATCAGGAAACGGCAATGCTGATCGCAGTAGCCTCCTATGAAGTTGGTGGGGTATATGAAGCACGTGTAGGAAAAAATGATAATGATATTCTGTTAGTCAAAGATGCTAGCGGAAAATCCATTCGGATAGAGTAAGTAATATCGTTAATTAATATGATTTAATTATCTAAACCTGAGTTGTCGGTAAAAACGGCAACTCAGAATGCGGAACCAAGATCAGCGTTATGGATATGCTGGCTGGGGCTAGTTTTTGTAAAAAACGTTGTCTATTTCCGTATTATTTTTAGAGGCTATATGGATATTGTGAAAAATATATTTTATTTTTTTCTTGCTGTTGTCGCTATAGTTGGTTTTTTTAAGGTCGTTATTACTATGGGGATTATTCCCATTAGGGAAGGAATAGTAGAAGCTAATATTCTAAAAAAAGGTATTGCGGTAAATGCAGATATTATATCAGTCAATCAAACTGAATATTGGGGGGGGAATAAACCAATATGTGCAGTGACTGTGCGTTACAAAACGAAAGAAGGGATTGAATATACCTCAACGGTCAAGAAAGCACTTGATGTGAACGAAGTAAAACATTTTGTTGCTGGGAACGGTACGACGATTAAATACCATCCTGAAAAACCTAAGAATATTGCGATTTATGATCGTCCTTTAATTTTAGACTGATACATAAGCAGATATAGGATACCCAGACATTTAATAACGGCAACAGCATTACTATCGAGCAGGATGATAAATTGACAATTGGAGTCGATGGCCGTCAAGAGTATATGGTATGAGTGGAAAAGTTTAGAGATGTGCTTTCATGGCTAGCGTACTTATGCAAGCACAATGAGGTTTACTATGTTTTTTATTAAGTTCCTTAAAGATAATGCGAGCGACCCATTTTTTTATATCGTTCTGATTGTTGTTGGGGTGTTTATATATGCTTTTATTAGTATTTATATAAATAATAGAAGAAAGAATAATATTAAAAGAAATAGCATTGAAACTATTGCCACTATAATTAGTATTCGAAGCATGCCGGGTGAAAACTCAGCTTATGTAAATGTTGAATTTAAAGTGGCTTACCAGGATAACGAGGGGAAAAGGCACCTTTCAATCGGTAATTCAGTCATTGATGTAACAGACCTTCAGAAATATCAGCCAGGTAATGAATTGCCAATAAAATATATTAAAGGTCAATTTGATAAATTTTATATTAACATAGTTAATCCAATGCAAAGTAGAACTTTAAAGATTAATAATTAATTTTTTGATCGCGATTGATAATTATAAACCCGGAATGAATATTTTTATCATATACGCTAAGGATAGTAATAAGGTGTTCCTTGATAAGCATAACCCATTAATGAAGCGATATAAGTACACTGAAACAAGGAAAAGTAAATAAAGATAATTTATTAATATTTCTGATGGTGAACTATATGTTTGTATAACAATATGAAATAAACATAGAGTAAATGATGTTATTTATTAACTTGAATTATTCATCTGTGATGTTTTAAAAGTTTTAGGACAGATCTTTTTTCGCTTTATATATTCTTTTAAAGGATGCTTGATTATGTCGATTTTTGGTGTGGTTAATGTAGTTGGCACATTATTAATTATTGCCGTATGCTTTTATATTGCCAATCGGATTGTAAAAAACTCACAAAAAAGAGAATGGGAATTGACGAATAATGGTGTGGTTGTTTCGGCTACTATCCTTTCGATGAAACAAACCGGGCTTTTTCTTAACAACAACCCAGTCCTGGAGCTTAATTTAAGAGTCAAGTCAGAAAAAGAGCAACGTACCTGGTTGGTAGAAAAGCATCAGGAAACGGCAATGCTGATCGCCGTAGCCTCCTATGAAGTTGGTGGAGTATATGAGGCTCGCGTAGGCAAAAATGATAATGATATTCTGTTAGTCAAAGATGCTAGCGGAAAGCCCATTCGGATAGAGTAAATAAAACTATTGGTATAAAGATATTTAATCCGCAGACATAATTACATCAAAGTTGGATATGAATCTGACAAGAATCGTAATTAATGAATCTCCTCATTCTTATAAATGAAAGTGAGTATGAAAATAGCAGATATTGCAATGTATACGGTTTTTGTTATAGCCGCAGTTTTGATTGTTTTTTGTTGTGTCGCCATTATAAATTCTATTCGTGACACGAAGAAAAATAATTTCATAAGAGAAAATGGAATTATTAGTGACGCTATAATTGTTAAAGTTCATCAGGAGGACGTACAAAATATCGAAGGATGGTTGCAATTAATAGTAACGGTAAAATATAAGGATATTCAAAATAAAGAAATACAAGCTATAAAAGATATTGGAGTGAAAAATATATTATCTAATCAATTTCAGGTTGGAAGCCATCTACAAATAAAATATGTTCCTGAACGCTCTGGTGATATTATCGTGCTTCACGAAGGAGCGAAGAATTAATTTATAATGAATTTTTTATAAGTTTTAAATGGAAAAAGAGTTGGATATTTTTATAAACTAAAGTAACCCAATAAAAAATGGATGATATTGGGTGAAAAGTTGAAGATGTTCAATTTATTATGAATGTATATAATGCGATTGTGTAGGTTTAGTTAACAGAAACAATAATACTTACGTAAGGAGATGGAATGGATTTTGATTTTATTGCACAACATTCATTGTGGCTAGGAATTATTATCTCTGTGGTGTTTTATTAGGTTTCCATTTTGCATTTAGAGACCAAAATAAACAGCTTTCCGATGTTAAAGTCTGGTTGAAAAAAGATAAATGGGCGGGAGATATACTATCAACGCAACTGGATTCATGGCAGCAAACTAATACGAGGTACGGTAACGATTTTTTCTATGATTTTTGTTTTTATGCTGATTTAGAAGGCGTTAACAAGCTTTACTCTGCAAAAGCTTTGGTCAGGCTGAGTGAGGTGCATTTATCAAGGCCTGGGTTAATAATCTATGTTAAACATGGAGCAAAAGGTAAGATGGCTGTTATAAGTATCAATTATAGCCCTTGAGTAAGCCAGTTAAGCTGGTACATTAACTACTCAACCAGAGTCAATAATATTTTTTTTGCTATTTTTAAGTTGTCAATAAAGAAAAGCTCTGGCAACTCATCGTGCTGAACGTAAAGTAACATCATGTATATGCCGGATGGGACTAATATTTATAAGCGATTTTTATGATTAATATTATCATTTGGTTTGTTGGGGCAAGTGTTTTAGCAATAGTTCTCGCTATATCATTTAGTCTTTGGACAGGAAGTGTTTACAATGATTTCAAAAAAAATGGGATAAAGACTGAAGCGGAAATTATTGATATAAAGCAAGTGGCTACATCGAGCGCAGGCTCGCCAGATTGTGTCTTCACGTTAGCGTTTTCTACTGAATCTCACGAAAGAATTCAGGTGAAGAAAAAACAAGTTGTGCTGACACTTAGCCTGGCAAAACTTGAAAGAGAAAGAAAAGTGGATATTTTTTATAAACCAGACGATCCCAATAAAATATGGATGATATTGGGCGGGGAAGAATCAGACAATTAAATAGACATAAAAGTAGAGATCAACTGGTAAGTGTGGCCCTACTATTTTATGACAGGGGAAACAGTGTTCCACAAAGCTATGGCTTTTTGTCGAGCGGCGGTTAATATAACCAAAGTCGAGGCTGCAAAATCGGATAGTAGTAATTTGAGGACAGATATTTTTTCGCATTATATGTTATTTTATGCTTGATTATGTCGATTTTTGGCGTGGTTAATGTAGTTGGTAGGTTATTAATTACTGCTATGGCAACATTTATTAATGGATCGTAAAAATGGCAAATATCGGATTAGCGTTTGCGATTATAGTTATTTCTTGCATGTTTGTTTTTTTCTTTATCGTCACAAAAAATACTATATCCATGAACAGAGATAATGAAAGGATAAAGAATGAAGGGTTTAAAACTGAAGCTGTGATAAAAAAAACGTATCCTGATAAAGTTCAAAATATTGAAGGACGAACTCATATCCATTTAGACGTGATGTTTAAAAGGAGTGATGGAACGCCTGTTGAAACAAAAAAAGACATATCGATATTAACTTTTAATAGCAATAGTTATCGGGTAGGAGAGAAAATAAATATTATTGTCTCTCCTGATGATAGTAATGCAATAATAGTCAATGAAGATAATGTGAAAAATTAGAATGTGGTTTTGTTATTTTCCGAAACACATAGGTGTCTAAAAGGAATAAAATGGATAGTACCAGGACGAAGATCATTTTAGGCATTGCTTTACTACTGGACATTTACGTCGTGGTGTATTGCCATAAAAACGCCGTTCCAATGGCGATTTAATAACCTAAGTCTACGTTGTCGATAAAGAAAAAACGCCGTTATCTCAGAGTGCTGAATGATGAACAACGATATGCGTAGGTTGGTCTGGACTATTTTTTGTAAGTGGTTTTTATGATTACTATTATTATTGGGTTCCTCGGGGTTAGTGTTGTCGCAGCAGGTATTGCTATTGCACTTTGTTTTTGGACCGGGAATGTTTATGATGAATTTAAAAAGAATGGTATAAAAACGTTAGCAAAGGTCATCGATATTCGAGAGCTATCTACGTCAGGAAGTATTAAGTGCGAATTTTTACTCGAGTTTCAAACAGTATCAGGTGAAATTAAAAGAATAAAGAAAACAAAATACGTGAGCATGTTAGTTTTAGCGCGTATTGATAGAGATAAGCAGGTCGAAATCTATTATAAACCTAATAACTTTAAAAAAATTTGGATCATAACCGGTAATGAAGAAAAGCAATCCAGTCGCTAATAGTACATGTATGTGATGAAATTTATCTGATAGCTGCTAACCGCTTAGGGAATTTACTATGCTCAGTGTGATATTATGTTTTTTGGGTGCCAGTGCTATGGCGATGGTCTTTCTTATTTTGTTTATATTTTTACGCGGTAGCTACTACGATAAATTTAAGCAGGAAGGTGTGCGTACTAAAGCAGAGATAATAAATATTCAGCAGGTTGCCAGTTCGGGGAGTGGTTCTCCCGTCTGTATTTTTACGCTCTCTTTTAGCACCACCTCTCACGAAAAAATTAATACAACCGTTAAGCAAACGGTATCTCTCTTGCCGCTAATGCAGATGGAGAGGGTAAAAAAAACGTATATTTATTATTTGCCAAATAGACCTGATAAAGTTTTAATTGACTCAACCACAGAAGAGTGAAGTCTATAGTTGATGCTAATAAAATATCGGTAATGGGTTAAGCTTTGTGGTCGGAGGGAGATATACAACCATGAAGAGATTTGTTCAGTTTATACTCATTATTCCTTTGCTGCCATTGTTAGGCATTTTTGGGCTACTCAGGTTTTTCTTTGTCGACTTTTTAGGATATATAAGAACTATCAACAGAAATTTTTCAACCCTCAAGCATGGCATTTCTGCGAGCGGAAGGATCATTTTTATTTCTCAAACCGGAGAGAAGGATGCTAATAATCTGGTTTATCGAGTTCAGATAAGCTATGAAACGGTTGAAGGTGAAACGGTTATTGCAGATGCAGTTAATGCAATTAATCCCATTGATATTTCCCATTTTCAACCGGGAAATACAGTGCCAATAAAATACAATCCTAAAGAAAAAGATCAAATTGCAATTAATTATCATTAGCCTGGTTTTTTTGCGTGACTAAAGAATAATAAACCTACTACTCGTAAGAAAGAGGTGATGGCGCTTTAAATTAGCGAGACGTGTTACAAATACACGCTTTTCAGCATAAATCGATTGCAATGACCTTGCTTAATAAATCACAATTAAACGCAGTAACTAAACCTACCCGGCAAGACTTCGTTCAGGGATTCAAAGAATGAAAATAATAAAACCGCTACGGCTTAGCGTATTAAATCGTCCCTTTCGCTGGCAGGGCAAAAATCATCTTGGCGTCTCGGTACTGGCATTGGCCGATATGGGGCCACAACCGCAGCTACGTCCGGAAGCGGAGTTATGGCAGTTAGCGGCGAACGAGCTGCAAACTAGCGGCGGCGTCATTGATTTAGCCATTCCTAAAGCCCGCGCGGAGTTCCTCGCCACCGGCAACGTCTATACCCATCACCAGCAGGATAAAACCGCCTGCGCGGCGCGTATCGAAATTGAACAACTGAGTAAAACGCTGGTCGCGTTCGGCGATCGGTACTGGATGAATGGTAAACCCTCCGCGCCGCAGCCGTTTGAACAAATGCGGCTGGATTGGAGCCGCGCTTATGGCGGGGTAGGCTATGAGGATAATCCGCATGGCATCGGGTTTAATCATGATGAAATCGACGGGCACAAATATACCCGTTTACCAAACATTGAACCGCTGAATAATCGTATGACCTCGGCACGGCAAAAACCGGAGCCTGCCAGCTTTGGGCCGCTGGATTTAATGTGGCCGCGCCGCTTTAGCCGGGTAGGCAAAAAATACGATGCGCAGTGGCTGCAAAATGAATTTCCCGGCTTTGCCCGCGATATTGACTGGCGGTTATTCAACGCCGCCAGCCGCGATCAATGGTGGGAACAGCGTGATACTTTGCCGCCAGAAGCCGAATGGCGCATCTGGAATATGCATGCGGAAAAACCGTTGCAGCAGGGCAAGCTTCCGCCGTGGCAGGCACGCTGCTTTATTAACCGCCTGCGCGGCGAGGAAACCTTATTTGAGGAGGTCCCGCTGCGAGCAACCACCGTGTGGTTCTTCCCACATCTGGAACAAATGCTGCTTATCTGGCAGGGCAATGCGCGCATTAATGAAGATGACGCCGCTGATGTGTTGCAACTGATCCCGGCGCTGGAAAAAAGCGGCGGTAGCCGGTCGGTGAATCACTACCGCAAGGTGATGCAGCAGCGGATGGATAAAGAGAAGGGCGCGTTGTTCGCTTTCCGCGAAAAAGATCTGATACCAGAGGAAGCGATCGGCCCCTGGCTGGATACCAACCTGCCGGAGATGGAAAGCCCAATGCGCGATAATCTGCGCACGCGGGAACGCCAGTTGCGTGAGCAGCACCGCTTACGGTTAGCGGAACAGGGCGAGGATATTAGCAACACGATTGCGCCCTTCGAAGAACCGGAAATGCCGAAGCTTGATGAGCTGCCTGAGTTTATTGAAAAGCTGGAGCAACAGGCTGAGCAAATGCGCGCCGATGCCGAGGCGCGGATGGCAGAGTTAAAAGCGCAGCAAACGGATGAGGATGACGCCAACAAGCCGCGCGGGCCAGAAACCCTGCACCGGATGCAGGAGATGCTGCATCAAAACGCTATCGGGATGAGTGAGAAAAAGCGGGCGCAAAGCGTCGATGCGCTGCACCAAATGTATCGGATGTCGGTGCAAACTCAGCCGCCGGCGGTGCGTCTAACCGGCGACCTGGCGCAGATCATTCGTAACCGGGTGATGAAAACACAGCAGCTTGGCGGTGATTTTCGCGGTATGGATCTGACTGGCGCGGATCTCTCCGGGCTCGATCTACGCGGCGCCAACTTTTCGCGCGCGCTACTGGAGTGCGCCGATTTCAGTCACAGCCAACTGGACGGTGCCTGTTTTCGTGAAGCGATGCTGGCGCGTGCCGAGCTGCATCATAGTTCGCTAACCGGCGCGGATTTTAGCGAAGCGACGCTGGCGCTGGCGCAGTGCCGCCACAGCGATTTTTCCCGCACGCATTTTGATAATACCCAGCTTCAGGATGCCTTTATTGAGCACTGCCGTTTTGATGGCGCAGTGCTAAACCAACTGCTGTTTTATAAGGTGTTTATCAGCGAATCGCGCTTTCATCAGGCCACGCTGGATGGCTGCGTATTTATGGAGTTGACGCTGCCAGGGCTGGATTTCACTGGTGCCGCGCTGAATAAAGTCAGCTTTCTGAAATCCACCCTCGAACAGGCGGTTTTCCGCCGGGCGCGGCTGGAGAACTGTTCACTGGTGGAAACCCGTGCCACAGGGGCTGATTTTACCGACGCGACGCTGATTACTTGTGCCCTGGTCGCCGACAGCGAACTGAACGGCGCCGCTTTCTCAGGCGCGACGTTGGTACAAAGTAATTTACGGCAGTTGCCCTTAAAAGGAGCGAACTTCAGGCTGGCGAAGCTGGAAAATAGTGACCTTAGTGAAGCGGATTGCCGCCAGGCCGATTTTAGCCAGGCGAATCTGATGGGCAGTTTGTGTGTACGGACCGATTTTCGTCATGCGTTGCTGACCAATAGCAATCTCATGGGGGCGTTGATGCAAAAGAGCCTGCTGGCGGGGGCCGATTTAAGCGGAGCAAACCTGTTCCGTACCGACCTTTCACAATCGGTTATTGATGAAGGAACACAGCTTAGCGAGGCTTACACGAAGCGTACTAAAACGCTACCGAAGCGTGATGGAGATTTAGTATGAATACGCTTAATGCCGAGACGTTACAGCAGAAGGTCAAACAAGGTGAGTTGATCGACGGCGGCGTGCTGCGTGGTTGCGATTTGCGCGGGTTGGATCTTTCCGGCGGGATCTTGCAAGAGGTGGATTTTACCGGCGCCGATCTGCGCGGCGCCAGGCTTCATGAAACGGTGTTTACGGAATGCCTGCTGACCGATGTCCGGTTAGATGGCGCGCAGCTTACGCAAACGGTGTTTAATCAGTGCGAAATGGTCAATATTTCGATTATTGATACCACCTTGACGGAGTCGATATTTAATACCTGTTCCCTGACCAACGCACGCTTTACGCGCAGCGTGCTGGATAAAACCCAACTGATGAAATGCCCGCTACAGGGTAGCCACTTCAGCGCCGCCCGCCTCGATAAGGCGACTTTTTTTGAATCACCGCTGGATAATGCGCGCTTCGATAACCAGCATTGCTTGCTGACAACCTTTTTCGGTATCGACCTGCGTACCACGGATTTCCGTGCCACGACGTTTGAGCGCGTGGTGTTCTTTGCCTGCGACGGTCGCGGTAAGTCTTATGCACAGCAAAAGTTTACCGGCTGTCAGTTTACCGATAATCAGCTAGATGGCGCCGATTTTACCGGCGCGCAGCTAACGCAATGCAACTTTAAGGGCGCTTCGCTGAAAGGCGCGCAACTGCGCCAGGTTAATGCCAGCCAGGCGCTATTTATGCAGGCTGATTTGAGTCAGGCACAGTGCCAGGGGAGCCTGTTCGACCAGGCTATTTTTGCCGGTGCTACCTTGCTACAGGCGGATTTTAGCCATAGCCGTTTTTTCCAGAGTATTTTATCGCAGGTTAATGCGCGCGGCGCGCAGTTTGCCCTGTGTGACCTGACGTATGCCGATCTCACCTATGCCGATTTGAGCGAGGCAGAGTTTCGTAGCGCCACATTTTCCCGTACCCGCTTTCACCGTGCCCGCCAGGACAACGCGAACTTTTCCGATCGTAAAGGGATCCTTGAATACGATGAGGAGTTGCTGACCGCCGAAGCCTGGAGCGTGCAACGACAAAGCCGCAGTTAATTGAGACGACCAACATGATGAAACCCGACAATATTCAAGCCTTACCCGGTACGTTCCCGCTGCAATCCGCCGGGCTGGTGACCCATCTGTTCCCCGATGGGAGCTTAACCGTAGAGTGCGAAGGGCGCGGCTGGCACTGCCGCCGGGCGGCCAGTTGCCTGATTGCGCCGGAAGTGGGCGATAACGTACTGATTGCTAACAGCGGCGATCGGCTGTGGCTGCTGGCAGTGCTGGAGCGTGCAGCGGCACACAGCGCGGCGGAATTAAGCGTGGATGGCGATTTGCGTATTCAAAGCGCTGGCGAACTGAGCCTGAGCGGTCACACGCTACGTGTCACCGCCGAACAGGGCGATTGCCACGTAGGTGAAATGAAATACAGCGGCGAGTCGCTGTCCGCGTGGGTGAGCCTGACACGCATTGTCGGTAAACGTGCCGAGTCGGTGTGGCACACCGTAACGCAGATCAGCCAACATTTACTGCGTAAAACCACGCAAACCGAGCAGGTGCGCGCCGGGCAACTCGATATGAAAGCCGAAGACTATGCGCGCCTGCATGCGCAAAATACGCTGATTACCTCAGAAGCCATCACCAAAGTCGATTCAGAACAGATCCATATGGGCTAAGGAGACAACATGTTTGCCAACTGTCAGTTAATGGGCGTGGATTTAGCGTTTCCGGATGTCTGCCTGACGCCGATGCCTGCGCCAACGCCGATTCCGTATCCGGATATCGCCCTTGGCCCTACCGCGATCCCTAACGCGTTAAATATCTTGTTTATGGGTATGCCTGCACACAATATGGCGACCGTTACGCCGTTAACCAATGGCGATAATCCTGGCGTCGCAACCGGCGTCGCATCGGGAACGGTGATGGGTCCCTCACGCCATTTGACCGGCGCGTTTACCGTGCTGTTAAAAGGGACGCCAGCCACGCGTTTGACCAGTATGAGCTTGCAAAACTCTACCAACACGGTGGGAATGCGCATTGTGCCGAGCCAGTTTAAGGTGCTGATGTTAGCGCCCTGAGCTGAGTGAGGCCCGCAACGTCAATCTTCCCATACAAAACAGGCCTTGACGCTGTTGCAAGAGGTCAGGACAATCCATCATCCTGAAGAGTAAGGAACGTTATGGAAGCCTGGCTGGAACATTTAATTACGCAGTCGCTGGCGTGGTCGCTGGTGGCGGTGATGCTGGTGGCTTTTTTTGAGTCGCTGGCGTTGGTAGGTCTTTTATTGCCGGGAACGGTATTGATGGCGACGCTGGGCGCATTGATTGGTAGCGGAAAAATGAGCCTTTACCCTGCCTGGGGCGTCGGGATTATTGGCTGCCTGCTGGGGGATTGGGTCTCTTATTACATCGGTTGGAAATTTAAAGGGCCGCTGCATCGTTGGCGCTTCCTGAAAAAATACCAAGCGATGTTGGATAAAACGGAACACGCACTATATCAGCACAGCATGTTCACCATCTTAATTGGTCGCTTTATTGGGCCGACGCGTCCGCTGGTGCCGATGGTAGCCGGGATGCTGGAGTTGCCGGTCAGTAAATTTATTCCTCCTAACCTGATTGGTTGCCTGCTGTGGCCGCCGCTCTACTTTTTGCCCGGTATTTTAGCCGGCGTGGCGATTGATGTGCCGAAAGGGGAAAGTAGCAACCATTTTACCTGGCTGCTGCTATTGGTGGCGTTATTGGCGTGGCTTGGCGTCTGGTTATGCTGGCGCTGGATCCGTTCCGGTAAGCAAGACGACTGGGCGACGCCGTTACTGACGCCGGCCCGTTTACGTTGGGTGGCGCCAGTCGGGTTGGTTGTGGGGCTTGGCAGTTTCATTGCCATTCAGTTTCATCCGATGATGCCACTGTTCCGCCACCTGTTATGGCGGGTGTTTATCGGTTAATGCTCTGCCTTGTCGTCAGCGCACGGCAAGGCCTAATACCTCCGCCTCACGGGCGCTGCCGCTCAGAAGTAACGCGGTGTCGCCCTGCCAATATACTCGCCCATCCACAATCAATACGCTGCGTGTGGCAATACGCTGCGCATCTTCAATACTGTGCGACACCATTAAAAGCGTAATGTTATGTTCGCGGCATACCTCATCAACCAACGCCAGCATCTCCGTACGGAGCGCCGGATCGAGTGCGGAAAAAGGCTCATCGAGCAGGAGAATGGGACGTTGACGAATCAAACAACGGGCCAGTGCCACACGCTGCCGCTGACCGCCCGAAAGCTCGGCAGGTAATCGTTCCAGATAAGTATCAAGCCCGACGCGGCGCGCAATCTCTTGCACTTTCTGCTGCTGCGCCGCGTTTAACCGCAAACCGGGATGGAGACCCAATCCGATATTCTGCGCCACCGTCAGGTGCGGGAACAGATTGTTTTCCTGAAACAGCATTGATACCGGTCGTTGTGCCGGTACGCTGTGGGTATGGTCAGCGCCATCCAGCCAAAGCTGCCCGCCGTGCGCCGGAAGAAAACCGGCAATCAAATTCAGCAAGGTACTTTTTCCCGCGCCGCTTGGGCCGAGGATCGCTAACCGTTCGCCCATCTGCATCTCTAGCGAAAAGCGCATCGGTAAATGATGGTAGATCCAGGTTAAATTACTCAGAGTTAGCATGGCGCCCCGGGAGTTTTTCGATCAAGGTAAACAGCATAAAACAGAGTAGCAGTAACAGCAGTGCGGTAACCGCGCCATCCTGGCTACGGTAGGCGCCGATTTGCTGATAGAGCCAAAAGGGTAGCGTGCGAAAATCGTCATTGCCGAACAGCGCCACCACGCCAAAGTCACCAATTGAGAGCACGCAGGCAAAAGCCAGCGCTTGTGAGATCGGGCGTTTTAAGGCGCCGAACTCAATCAGTTTCAGGCGGTTCCAGCCATGAATATCCAGCGACAGGCACAACCGGTTATAGCGTTCCGCGATGTCGCACATCGGGTTTTCCAGCACTTTCATCGCATAAGGGATTGCCATTAAGGCATTGGTAAAAATCACGATGCCATCCGCCGAGTCAGGCAATCCGATCGTGTTGTTCAGTAACAGAAAGCAGCCGCTAGCCAGTACAATGCCGGGCATGGCTAAAATAAGCATGCCGCTTAATTCCATGGCCTGCCCGGCAAATGGGCGTTGACGCAAACGTAATTCGCGGCTGCTCCATAACAACATCAGGGTGAGGATCACACAGACGACGCCAGCGCCAGCCGCAATACGTAGCGAGGTCCAGGCCGCTTGCCACAACGCGGGCTGCTGTAGCACCGTCAGCGTGCTGCGATTCAGCCCTTCGGTAATGACCGCGATTAACGGCGGCAGCAGTAACAGCAATGCCAGCAGGATCAGTAGCGTATCCATCAGGCGCGAAAACCACCCGTCTTCCGGGTTACGCCACCCTTTAATGCTGGCGCTCCCGGCGGGAATGGCCTTACTAAACCGCTGGCCCAGCATGACTAAACCTAAACAGCAGGCCATTTGCAACAGCGCCAATAACGCTGCGCGGCCCGGATCGTAGTCGTAACTTAACGCCTGGAAAATTGCCAACTCTACGGTGGTCGCTTTTGGGCCGCCGCCTAACGCTAACACGGTGGCGAAGCTGGCAAAACAGAGCATAAAGATCAATGCGGCGGCGGGCAGTAACTGGCGCCGCAGCCACGGCCACTCAACCAGACGGAAAAAGTTAGCGCCGCGTAAGCCAAGCTGAGCGGCAAGCTGGCGTTGTTCACCGGGGAGGCTTTCCAGCGTCTGCAACAGCAGCCGGGTAGCCAGTGGCAGATTGAAAAAGACGTGCGCCAGTAAAATACCGGCGATGCCGTACGGCGAAAAGCGATAATTCAGCCCCAGCCATAGACATAGCTGCGCCAGCCAGCCTTCGCGCCCATAGACGCTGAGAATGCCAAACACGGCGACCAGGACCGGTAACACCAGTGTCATTGCGCACAACCGCAGCAAAATTTGTCGGCCGGGGAATCGCCGCCGATACAGCGCCCGCGCCAGTGGGATGGCGGGTAACACGGAAAGCAGCGCTGAGAGCGCGGCCTGCCAGAATGAAAACGCCACCACATGCCGTAAATAGCCATCCTGCAACAGTGCCTGCCAATCGCTGGCAGGCGCGTTAAGCCACAAGGCGCTAAAGGTTAGAACCGCGACGGCGACTAACAAAAGGGTCGCCGTTAGGCCGGGTATCAGCCAGCCGATACTTACTGGCTGACGGCGCGTTGCCATTCGCCAATCCATTGCGTGCGTTTATCGGCCACTTGTTGTGGGCTAAATTGCAGCGTGGTGTGTGGGCGGGTAAGGGTGTCAAAACCCGGCGGTAAGGTTATTTTCGTCACCGGGTACATCCAGTTGCCGGTAGGGATGGTCTGCTGAAATGGCTGGCTGATGATAAATTTCATAAAGCGCTGCGCCAGTTCAGGTTGCTTACTACTTGCTAGCCGGGCGGCGACTTCGACTTGAAGGTAATGTCCCTCGGCAAAATCCGCCGCGGCATAGTGAGCGTTTTTCTCTTCAATCAGATGATAGGCGGGCGAGGTGGTATAGCTCAGGACTAAATCGCCTTCACCTTTCAAGAACAAGCCATAGGCTTCGCTCCAGCCTTTGGTGACGGTGACGGTTTTCTCTGCCAGCTTTTGCCAGGCGGCGGGCGCCTGGTCACCATAGACCTTTTTCATCCACAACAATAAACCCAGGCCTGGCGTACTGGTGCGGGGATCCTCGTAAATGACTTTCCATTTCTGTGGGCTGTCGACCAACTCTTTCAGGCTCTTGGGCGGATTTTTCAGCTTGGTTTTGTCATAAACAAAAGCGAACCAACCGTAGTCATAGGGCACGAAGGTGTCATTTTTCCAGCCGCCCGGCAGGTTTACGCTCGCCGTGTCTACGCCGCTTTGCGTAAACAATCCGGTTTTTTCGGCGGCCTGTATCAGGTTGTTATCAAGCCCGAGTACCACGTCGGCTTTACTGTGTTTGCCTTCCATCCGTAGGCGGTTGAGGAGCGAAACGCCATCCTCCAGCGCGACAAATTTCACGGTACAGCCACAGTTGGCCTCAAAGGCTTTTTTGACCGCCGGGCCGGGGCCCCAGTCAGCGGAAAAAGAGTCATAAGTGTAAACGGTAAGCGTGGGTTTTGCGGCTAATACCGGGGCGGATAGCAGCAACAAAGCGGGCAGGATCTTGTTTAACACGTCGCGCTCCTTGAGGAGAAAGGTGTATTCTAGTGGCTTCATTCGGCTAACGAAAGCCTCATGACTCCGGCGGCGCAAACCAGGCGGATTTAAAATCAAACCAACCGAGTGTGTTCATTCGAACACCGCGCATACTGCGTTGCCCTTGTAGTAGTAGCCAATGGTGGAAGAGCGGATGCAGATGATAGCCATCCACCAATTGCTTACTCCAGTCGGCCAGCGAGAGCGTTTGTTGACGCCAGCGCTGCGCGTCATGTTCCCAGTCAATATCAATACAGTGATGAACCAGCGGGATCTCATACAGCAAGGCGAAGAGAGAAAAATCGACCGGCAGGGTGAAGTTGGCGCTGCCAAGCCAAATATCGCTTTGTGCCTCGCCGCGATACCAGCTTTCATAATCTACCTGTTGCGTCACCAGCCTGACGCCGTGCGCCGCCAGTACGGGCGCAAGCGCGTTAGCGATTTCCTGATGTTCAATATGGTCGCTATACCAGGTCAGCGTCAGGGTTTCTAACCCTTCCGTTTTGGTTGCCGGCGTCATATCACGACGATGGTGCCAGCGCGGCAAGAGGCCATAGGCCGGGAACCAGTAACGTTGATAGCCAGGGTTGGCATTATTTAGCAGCGCAATCGGGGTAAAAATACTCCCGAGCCAGCGACGCACCTGCTCACTGCGTCCTTGCGGCGACCGTTGGTCGAATAAGAGAAAGTAGCAACCCTCTTCCAAACGGCTCTCTTCCGCTTTTTCATCTTGATTGTTTCCCTGTAATTTTACCCCGGAGTACACCAACTCATCGCTGATCTCCGGCAGAACCCAAATCGCCACTTCATCGATCAGAGCGCGATAGCCAAAGTAATCATCGAATGCCTGAATTTTAAGTTGCGATTGTTGATTACGGGCGATTGCGTAAGGGCCGGTACCGACCGGTTGGCGGGCGAAATCCGGTAACGAGGGCCACTCTTTGGGTAAAATCATGGCGCTGGTGCTGCCCAGTAGCCAGGGAAGCCAGTTGTCGGGCTGGTTGAGATGAATATCCAGCGTCCATGGCGTAGAGGAGGTGATCTCGATCAGATGGTTAAATAACGGTTGCACGGTAAGCCGTTGTAGTGATGCCACAACATCCGCCATATCCAGCTCACGCCCGTGATGAAAATGAATTGCCGGACGTAAAAAAAAGCGCCAGTGAAGCGGCGAGAGTGATTGCCAGTGATGCGCAATATCCGGTTCCAGTTCCCCATTTTCCTCATTTATGCGTGTCAAACCGCTAAAGATTTGGCGGGCGAGATGGGTTTCGGAACGGCGCAGGGGAGAGCCGGGCAGGAGATTCAGCAGTGGGCGGTAATACAGCACGCGCAATATATGTTTCCCCTGGCGAAAGCTACGGCCCAGATGGGAAGCGATCATCTGGCGAACGCGGTTTTTATCGCCAACTAACTGTACCAGTTGATCGATACGATCCTGTTCCAGTAGGTCTTCCGCCCGCTGCTGTTGCAGCGCCAGGCCAGTATAAAGAAAGCGGAGCCGGGAACGTCTGCCACGCCCGGCCTCTGCTTGCCACTCCAGCCAGCCCTGCTCTTGCATCGCATTGAGCAGGTTGCGCATATGGCGACGAGAGCAGTTTAGCTGCAACGCTAATTCACTGAGCGTGGTTTCCTGCGATTGCCCGCTACAGCTTTGCCATAGGCGGATGAATTGTTGCTGTAAACGGGGTGAGGACATAAAAGGGGAACTCCGCTGTAAAAGGCATCAGTTTTTCCTACCCCTTATTATGGTGATAATAACCGCAGATGAAAGAGCGGGAGGCATCATTATTTATATCCTAAATAATTCGAATTGCAGGAAGGTAGCAAGAGAGTGAATCCCGATGAGCTTACTGCGGTAAGTGGTTCGGGTGAGCGAACGACGCTAACGCGCCTGCAACTTGAAGCATGGCGGATAACGTGATGGCGCTCTGACATTTCTTCTGAGTATGGTGCAATTACACCAGCCAGCGAACAGCATGTTTGCTGGCTTTTTTCTTGTTGGTATGTTTTCTTCTCTGTTCCTAAAGTGCCTTAGTTTTCGCTTTTCCCACGAAGGAATCCCTATGAAGTTGCTGTTAACGCGTGGTCGCCGCCTGAATCCGGTGTATGTCGCTTTTATGGCGATCTCCTTTATGGTTGGCGTGGCTGGCGCGCTACAGGCTCCGACATTGAGCCTATTTCTTACGCGAGACGTGGCGGTGCGTCCGTTCCAGGTCGGCCTGTTTTATACCGTGAACGCGGTAGCAGGGATTGTGGTCAGTTTGCTGCTAGCGAAACGGTCTGATACGCACGGCGATCGGCGTATGTTGATTTTGTTCTGTTGTCTAATGGCGTTGGCGAACGCATTTTTGTTTGCGTTTAACCGCCACTATCTGACGTTGATTACGCTCGGGGTGCTGCTCTCTTCATTGGCGAATGTCGCAATGCCGCAACTGTTCGCGCTGGCGCGCGAGTATGCCGATAATTCGGCGCGTGAAGTGGTGATGTTCAGCTCTATTATGCGCGCGCAGCTTTCGTTGGCGTGGGTTATTGGGCCGCCGCTGGCGTTTATGCTGGCATTAAATTACGGTTTTGCGGTTATGTTTATGGTGGCCGCCGCGCTGTTTGCGCTCTGTCTGGTGCTGGTGTGGCTTGCGCTACCGTCGGTGGCGCGTCACGAACTGTCGCCGGAGGTGTTGCTGACCCATACCCGCCTATGGAAGGACGCCGATGTACGTATGCTGTTCCTCGCTTCGATGCTGATGTGGACCTGTAATACCATGTATATCATTGATATGCCGCTATACATTAGCAGTACGCTGGGGCTACCGGATAAACTGGCGGGATTATTAATGGGGACGGCGGCGGGGCTGGAAGTGCCGGCGATGCTGTTGGCGGGTTACTACGTTAAACGCTTTGGCAAGCGGCGAATGATGCTGTTCGCCGTGGGGGCTGGCGTGCTGTTTTATCTTGGTTTAGTGCTGTTTCAACAACGTAATGCATTAATGTTGCTGCAAGTTTTTAATGCGATTTTTATTGGCATTGTGGCAGGGCTTGGCATGTTGTGGTTTCAGGATTTAATGCCCGGACGGCCCGGCGCGGCGACGACGCTGTTTAGCAACAGTATTTCAACCGGCGTGATTCTTGCCGGGGTATTACAAGGCACTTTGGTCGAAACCTTTGGTCACTATTCGGTGTACTGGTTGGCGTTATTGATGGCGGTGGTTTCGTTGGGCTTAACCGCGCGGGTGCGAGATGTGTAGCGAGAGCGTGACGCGTTCCTGACGCGGCACGCCCTTGCGGCGGGTTACTGTAAAAACGCCGGTTGATTCTGCTCGTAGCTGGCAATTGCCGCATCATGCTGTAGGGTCAAACCAATACTGTCTAAACCGTTAAGCATGCAATGACGACGGAAGCTGTCGATTTCGAACGTATAAGTCTTATCACCGGCTATTACCGTCTGGGTTTCTAAATCAACGGTAAAGGTGACTCCCGGCTGGGCCTGCACCAGGCGGAACATCTCGTCCACTTCCTCTTCACTCAACCGCACCGGCAACAACTGGTTATTGAATGAATTACCGTAAAAGATATCCGCAAAGCTTGGCGCAATGACGACGTGAAAACCGAAATCGGTCAGCGCCCAAGGCGCATGTTCGCGTGATGAGCCACAGCCAAAGTTTTCACGCGCCAGTAAAATGCTGGCGCCTTTAAATACCGGCTTATTCAGCACGAAATCCGGATTGGGTTGTTGACCCGCATCGTCAAGAAAACGCCAGTCATTAAACAGATGTTGACCGAAACCGGTACGCGTGACTTTCTGCAAAAACTGTTTCGGGATAATCGCATCGGTATCGACATTCGCCGCATCCAGCGGCGCAACAATGCCGGTATGTTGAGTAAATTTATTCGCCATGATGGAGTTCCTTAATTCAGTTCGCGAATGTCAGCGAAACGGCCGGTAACCGCCGCCGCTGCCGCCATTGCCGGGCTAACCAAATGCGTGCGGCCGCCACGGCCCTGACGCCCTTCAAAATTACGGTTGCTGGTGGAAGCGCAACGCTCGCCGGGATTCAGACGGTCATTGTTCATTGCCAGACACATTGAGCAACCCGGTAAGCGCCACTCAAAACCGGCTTCAATAAAGATTTTATCTAAACCTTCGGCTTCCGCCTGGGCTTTAACCGGACCAGAGCCCGGCACCACCATCGCTACCACGCCTGGCGCGACTTTACGCCCTTTGGCGATTTCTGCCGCGGCGCGTAAATCTTCAATGCGCGAGTTGGTGCAAGAACCGATAAAGACTTTATCAATACTGACATCGGTCAGCTTAATGCCTGGCTGCAAGTTCATATACGCCAGCGCTTTCTCCGCCGATGCGCGTTCCACCGGATCGCTGAACGAAGCTGGGTTAGGAATGTTTTGGTTCACCGCAATCACCTGACCGGGGTTAGTTCCCCAGGTTACTTGTGGCGCAATCTCTGCCGCATCCAAGGTGACGACTTTATCAAACGTCGCATCAGCATCGGATTTCAGGGTACGCCAGTACGCGACTGCGCTCTCCCAGTTTTGGTCTTTTGGCGCGAACTGACGCCCTTTCAGATAGGCGAACGTGGTGTCGTCCGGCGCAACCAGACCCGCTTTAGCGCCCATCTCAATCGCCATATTACACAGCGTCATACGGCCTTCCATGCTCAGCGCTTCGATTGCCGGGCCGCAGAACTCCACGACATGCCCGGTACCGCCCGCGCTGCCCGTCTTACCGATGACCGCCAACACAATATCTTTCGCGGTGATGCCTGGCGCCGCTTTGCCGACCACTTCAATTTTCATGGTCTTGGCACGGCCCTGTTTCAGGGTTTGCGTTGCCAGCACATGTTCCACTTCTGAGGTACCAATACCAAACGCCAGCGCGCCAAATGCGCCGTGCGTCGCGGTATGAGAATCACCGCAAACGATGGTCATACCGGGCAACGTCATGCCTTGCTCAGGACCAATAACGTGGACGATCCCCTGAAACGGGTGGTTCAGGTCATATAACTGCACGCCAAACTCAGCACAGTTTTTGATCAGCTCTTGCATCTGGATCCGCGCCATTTCGCCCGATGCATTGATGTCTTTGGTCTGCGTGGAAACGTTGTGATCCATAGTGGCGAACGTTTTCGCTGGCTGACGCACCGGACGACCGTGTGCGCGCAGGCCATCAAACGCTTGCGGCGAGGTGACTTCATGCACCAGATGACGGTCGATATACAGCAGTGGCGTTTCGTTCGGCGCTTGGTGGACGACATGTGCATCAAATAACTTCTGGTATAAAGTTTTGCTCATTTTTATTTTTCTCCGGAGATAAAGCGGGCGATGATCGAGCCCATTTCATCGGTGCTAACGGCCTGACCGTCACCGGCCAAATCACTGGTGCGATAGCCTTCCTCCAGCGCGCGGTTAATCGCTTGCTCAATCGCATTTGCCGCTTCGTCAGCATCAAGGCTGTAACGCAGCAGCAGAGACAACGACAGAATTTGCGCAACCGGGTTGGCGATGTTTTTCCCGGCAATATCCGGCGCAGAGCCGCCCGCCGGTTCGTACAGGCCGAAGCTTTGTTCATTCAGGCTGGCGGAGGGCAGCATCCCCATGGAGCCGGTGATCATTGCGCACTCATCGGAGAGAATATCGCCGAACAGATTGGAGCACAGCAGCACGTCAAACTGCGACGGCTCTTTAATCAACTGCATAGTGGCGTTATCGATATACATATGATTTAACTGTACATCCGGATAATCTTTTGCCACTTGGTTCACAATCTCGCGCCACATCACTGAGGTTTGCAGCACATTGGCTTTATCGATTGAGGTCACTTTATTACGGCGTTTACGCGCCGATTCAAAGGCGATGCGCGCAATGCGCTCGATCTCAAAACGATGATACACCTCGGTATCGAAAGCGCGTTCGTGCATACCGCTACCTTCACGCCCTTTCGGCTGACCGAAATAGATGCCGCCGGTCAGTTCGCGCACGCACAGAATATCGAAACCCTGGTCGGCGATGTCGCGACGTAACGGACAGAATGCTTCCAGGCCTTTATACAGGCTGGCCGGGCGCAGATTACTGAATAATTTAAAATGTTTACGCAACGGCAACAGTGCGCCGCGTTCCGGTTGTTCGGCGGGCGGCAAATGCTCCCATTTCGGACCGCCGACTGAACCGAACAGAATAGCATCCGCCTGCTCGCAGCCCGCCACGGTAGCAGGTGGCAGCGGCTGGCCGTGGCGGTCAATCGCGATACCGCCAACATCATATTCGCTGGTAGTGATACGCATACCGAAACGGTTACGAATGGCATCCAATACTTTTATTGCCTGCGCCATTACTTCCGGCCCGATACCGTCACCCGGTAAGACGGCGATATGATAAGTTTTCGACATGTTCACACCGTTTCCTTTTGCTCTTTGCTCATCGATTTACGTTGTAATTCTTGCTCAACCTGCTTCGCGCGCCAGATGTTATTCAAGGCGTTGATCATGGCTTTCGCCGAGGATTCGACGATGTCAGTGGCTAATCCGACGCCGTGGAATTTACGATTATTGTAATTCACCACAATGTCTACCTGGCCCAGCGCATCTTTACCATGACCTTTAGCGGTTAATTGGTATTTCACCAGCTCAATATCAAAATCAGTAATACGGTTGATGGCTTGATAAACCGCATCCACCGGACCGTTACCGGTTGCTGCCTCAGACTTAATGGTTTCGCCGCAGCCCAGATTGACTGAGGCGGTCGCCGTAATGGTAGAACCGGACTGCACGTTAAAGTCTTTTAACTGGAAGTGTTCTGGCTCTTCATTCTGTTTATTAATAAACGCCAGCGCTTCCAGATCATAATCAAAAACCTGGCCTTTTTTATCCGCCAGTTTCAGGAAGGCGTCATACAGCGCATCCATACTGTAATCACTCTCTTTATAACCCATCTCTTCCATACGGTGTTTTACCGCAGCCCGGCCAGAGCGCGAGGTCAGGTTCAACTGTACCTGGTTCAGACCGATGGATTCCGGCGTCATGATTTCGTAGTTTTCACGATTTTTCAGCACGCCATCCTGATGGATACCCGATGAGTGCGCGAAGGCATTAGAACCGACCACCGCTTTGTTGGCCGGGATCGGCATATTGCAGATCTGACTTACGATTTGGCTGGTGCGATAAATTTCCTGATGATGAGTGTTGGTGTGTACATTCATCATTTGGCTGCGGGTTTTAATCGCCATAATCACTTCTTCCAGCGCACAGTTACCGGCACGCTCGCCCAAACCGTTCAAGGTTCCTTCAACCTGACGCGCGCCAGCCTGCACTGCCGCAACAGCATTGCCGACCGCCATACCCAAATCATCGTGGGTATGCACAGACAAAATCGCTTTATCGATATTCGGAACACGGTCAATCAGGCTGGAGATAATATTGCTGTATTCGTGGGGCAGGGTATAACCGACGGTATCAGGGATATTGATGGTGGTCGCGCCAGCATTAATTGCGGCTTCCACCACACGACACAGATCGTCGATTGGCGTACGACCGCCATCTTCACAAGAAAACTCGACATCATCGGTATAGTTGCGTGCGCGTTTGACCATGCGTACTGCGCGGTCAATAACTTCAGGCAGAGTGCTACGCAGTTTGGTGGCGATATGCATCGGCGACGTTGCCAGGAAGGTATGGATACGATAAGCATCAGCAACGCGCAGCGCTTCATACGCGGCGTCGATATCTTTTTCCACGCAACGCGCCAGGCCGCAGACCCGGCTGTTTTTAATGGTGCGGGCAATGGTTTGAACGGATTCGAAATCGCCAGGCGAGGAGACAGGGAAACCGACTTCCATCACGTCAATCCCCATGCGCTCCAGCGCCAGGGCGATTTGCAGTTTTTCTTTAACACTCAGGCTGGCCTGCAGGGCCTGTTCACCGTCGCGCAGAGTGGTATCGAAAATAATGACTTGTTGGCTCATCGTATTCTTCCTTCCGGTTTTTGGCTGTACGCTAATTTCATTTCGCCGTGCAACGAGCATAAAAAAACCCGCGCATTGGCGCGGGTTTTTAAGATTTGCAAGCTCGAATCAGTGATTGATTCCGCCCACACGTCTACCGCGCAAACAGGATGCGTTTAGTAGTAGACCTAGTAGGCGGTTAGAACGAATCATTGAATCAAACTCCGATAAATTCTTGTGTGGCTATTATTGGTACTTGATTCGATAAGGGATGTCAACCCCACGCGGCGCCACGAGGATAAGGGCGCTGGGTAAGCCTGCAGAGGCTTACGCCAGCTAAGTAATAATGGGCAGAATATATGCCTGAAAAATACCGAAGGTTTGAAATGCTGGTCTTTTGTTACAGGGATGAAAAAATAAATTAACGCTCATATCACACCATTATTATTTGAAGGCGTAGAATAAATCGCTGTCGTTTAGCTACCGTTTTAGTGTATTTACGCTTTCAGCGCCGATTCTTTTAGACGCTTTCATTAAGCATGGCGCGCTCCGATAAATTTTTGCGGTTTGCCTGCCAACTTTTCTGCGGTTATGGTAATCCATCAAATCCTATGAAAAAAATCACTAAGGGCTTTACGACCCTGTACCTGGGCGCGGAAGTTATTTCCCTAACCCGAGCATAAAACACGAAAGTGAGCGTCCGAGCGGTTGCCGCAGCGGTATGACGATCCTGTGCCAGGCGTCGCGCCGCTGACCCGTCATCGGAACAGAACAGCAAGCCTGGAGGCAAAAATGGAGATGTTGTCAGGAGCCGAGATGCTCGTCCGATCGTTGATCGATCAAGGTGTTAAACATGTATTTGGTTATCCGGGCGGAGCGGTACTGGATATTTACGACGCACTACAAACGGTAGGCGGTATTGACCATGTGCTAGTGCGCCATGAACAGGGCGCGGTGCATATGGCTGACGGCTATGCGCGCGCTACCGGCGAAACCGGTGTGGTACTGGTCACCTCAGGGCCGGGCGCGACCAATGCCATTACCGGCATTGCCACTGCCTATATGGACTCCATTCCGATGGTGGTACTCTCCGGGCAAGTCGCTTCATCGCTGATTGGCTACGATGCTTTCCAGGAGTGTGACATGGTGGGGATCTCCCGCCCGGTGGTAAAACACAGCTTCCTGGTTAAACAGACAGAAGATATTCCGGCGACGATTAAAAAGGCGTTCTGGCTCGCGTCTACCGGGCGTCCTGGCCCGGTCGTTATTGATTTACCGAAAGATATTCTTAACCCGGCCAACAAGCTACCGTACAGTTGGCCGGAATCGGTCAGTATGCGTTCTTATAATCCAACCACCCAGGGCCATAAGGGGCAGATTAAGCGTGCGTTGCAGACACTGCTGGCGGCGGAAAAACCGATTATTTATGCCGGTGGCGGGGTGATTAACGCCGAATGCCACGATGAGTTAAAGCAACTGGCCGAGAAGCTGAATGTGCCGGTGACAACCTCATTGATGGGATTGGGCGCCTTCCCAGGCACCCACCGCCAGTGTGTTGGCATGTTGGGTATGCATGGCACCTATGAAGCCAATATGGCGATGCATAATTCCGATGTGATTTTCGCCGTTGGGGTTCGTTTTGACGATCGCACTACCAACAATTTGGCGAAATATTGTCCGAATGCCACCGTGCTGCATATTGATATTGATCCGACCTCTATTTCGAAAACAGTGGCGGCAGATGTGCCGATCGTCGGCGATGCGAAGCACGTATTGCAGCAAATGCTGGAACTGTTGGGTGAGGGCGAAACCAAGCAAGACTTTGATGGCTTACGCGACTGGTGGCAGCGCATTGATGGCTGGCGCGCGCGTAAATGCCTGGAGTTCGATCGCAGCAGCGCGAAAATTAAACCGCAAGCGGTGGTAGAAACGATTTGGCGCTTAACCAAAGGCGAGGCGTATGTGGCGTCTGACGTTGGGCAGCATCAAATGTTTGCCGCGCTCTACTATTCATTTGATAAACCGCGTCGTTGGATTAACTCCGGCGGTCTCGGCACCATGGGCTTTGGCCTGCCTGCCGCGCTGGGCGTTAAGCTGGCGCTGCCGCAGGAAACCGTGGTGTGCGTGACCGGCGATGGCAGTATTCAAATGAATATTCAAGAGTTGTCTACCGCGTTGCAATACGGCTTACCGGTGTTAGTGCTCAACCTGAATAACCGTTACCTGGGCATGGTGAAGCAGTGGCAGGATATGATCTATTCCGGCCGTCATTCGCAGTCCTACATGGAATCACTGCCCGATTTTGTTCGGCTGGCAGAAGCTTATGGCCATGTGGGTATCGCGATTAACCATCCGGAAGAGCTGGAAGACAAGTTAACTCTCGCGCTGGAAGAGTTGGGCAAAGAGCGCCTGGTATTTGTCGACGTAACGGTGGATGGAACGGAGCACGTTTATCCGATGCAGATCCGTGGCGGCGGTATGGATGATATGTGGTTAAGCAAAACGGAGAGGACATAATTATGCGTCGTATTTTATCGGTCTTGCTGGAAAACGAATCCGGCGCATTGTCCCGTGTGGTTGGTTTGTTCTCACAGCGCGGCTATAACATCGAAAGCTTAACCGTCGCGCCAACCGATGATCCGACGCTATCGCGTATGACGATTCAAACCGTCGGTGATGAGAAAGTGTTGGAGCAGATTGAAAAGCAACTGCATAAGTTGGTGGATGTGTTACGCGTGAGCGAACTGGGGCAGGACTCGCACGTTGAGCGTGAAATTATGCTGGTGAAAGTGCAAGCCAGCGGCTATGGCCGGGAAGAGGTGAAGCGTAGCGCGGAAATTTTTCGCGGGCAGATCGTCGATGTGACGCCGACCCTGTACACGGTTCAGCTTGCGGGAACCAGCGATAAACTGGACGCGTTTTTGAACACCGTGCGCGAGGTCGCTGAAATTGTTGAAGTGGCGCGTTCCGGTATTGTCGGGGTGTCGCGCGGCGAGCGTATCATGCGGTAATAACGGTAACGTCTTCCTGCGTAAGTAAAAAACCCGGCGTTCCGCCGGGTTTTTTACTTTTGTCGGCCCGAAAGCGAGGCGGCGTAAAAGCGGTTGCCCGCCGCGCTTTTCTGCTGTTAGATGTAACAAATGTCTTATCCATGACTACCATGCGGCTATTTATTGTGCAGGTAGTCTCAGAAGTGTGGGGTTATTGTGAAACTGGATGAAATTGCGCGTCTTGCCGGCGTGTCGCGTACTACTGCCAGCTATGTAATTAACGGCAAAGCTAAGCAGTATCGTGTCAGCGACAAAACGGTTGAGAAGGTTATGTCCGTGGTACGTGAACATAATTACCATCCCAATGCGGTGGCGGCGGGGCTTCGGGCCGGACGTACGCGCTCTATTGGTCTGGTGATTCCCGACCTGGAAAACACCAGTTATACGCGCATCGCAAACTATCTCGAACGCCAGGCGCGGCAACGCGGTTATCAACTCTTGATCGCCTGCTCAGAGGATCAGCCGGACAACGAGATGCGTTGTATTGAACATCTTCTACAGCGCCAAGTGGATGCGATTATTGTCTCCACCTCGCTGCCGCCGGAGCATCCGTTTTATCAGCGTTGGATTAATGACCCGTTGCCGATTATCGCGCTCGACCGGGCGCTGGATCGCGAGCATTTTACCAGCGTGGTGGGCGCAGACCAGGATGATGCGCAAATGCTGGCTGCTGAACTGCGTCAACAATCGATAAAAAATGTGCTCTATCTCGGTGCGTTACCGGAGTTATCGGTGAGCTTTCTGCGTGAGATGGGGTTTCGTGAAGCCTGGAAAGGTGATGAACGCCCAATAGATTTTATTTACGCCAATAGCTTTGAACGTTCCGCCGCTGCCGCCTTATTCGAAACGTATCTGGAAGAACATCCCATGCCAGAGGCCTTGTTTACCACCTCGTTTGGGCTGTTGCAGGGCGTGATGGATGTGACATTGCGGCGCGAAGGTCGGTTGCCGTCGTCGTTGTCAATTGCCACCTTCGGCGACCATGAGTTACTCGATTTTCTGGAGTGCCCGGTACTGGCGGTCGCACAGCGTCACCGCGATGTGGCTGAACGCGTGTTGGAATTAGTGCTGGCCAGCCTGGATGAACCGCGTAAACCTAAACCGGGTTTAACTCGTATTCGTCGTAATTTGTATCGTCGCGGCAAATTAAGCCGCAATCAAGGCTAACCACCGGCGGCGTCAGCCGCCTTTTTTACATCTTTAAATATTTTTGCGTTGAAAATAACCACTCTAAAAAAGAGTGTTAGTTGTTTTCTTAAGATGCATTTTTACTACCAAATAAAAATGGTGAGTTAAATCCTTCGCTAACGTTTTCTATTCCATCATCATTTATTAATAGCGAGTTTTGTCAGCACGTAAAACAGGCTCCGCCCACGCCAGCCGGGCTGGGCAAGTACCAGGAAATACCTTAAAATGCAGCCCGCGTCGCAAAGTTGGCAGTGCAATTTATTGCCCTTTTTCAGGATATATTTGTTGCTGTGATACTGTTTACTCTGATTTTCTTGTCATTATTCATCGGCTTATTTTTTATTTATGTTTTAGGTGAGCTTTATTTTCTTCTCTTAGCTTCTTTCACTCCCCAAGAAATAATCTCTCTCAGCCCGCACTGCGGCTTGACAATGTTTTCCTCCGCTCCGTAAACTCTTTTGGTGGGAATTTGTGGTGGAAAGTGGTGAGAATGGGTAACTGAGGGGTGAGGCTGGCATGTTCCGTGGGGCAACATTAGTCAATCTCGACAGCAAAGGGCGGCTTGCCGTACCAACGCGTTACCGCGAAACGCTGGTTGAGGAGTCTCAAGGGCAAATGGTGTGTACCATTGACCTCCATCAGCCGTGCCTGCTGCTTTACACCTTGCCCGAGTGGGAAATCATCGAACAAAAGCTGTCTCGCTTGTCCAGCATGAACCCGGTTGAACGTCGCGTTCAGCGCCTGTTACTGGGGCATGCAAGCGAATGTCAGATGGATAATGCAGGCCGTCTGCTGCTGGCGAACACCTTGCGGCAGCATGCGAAACTAACAAAAGAAGTGATGCTGGTTGGGCAATTCAATAAGTTTGAGTTGTGGGATGAACAGACCTGGTATCAACAAGTTAAGGAAGATATTGACGCTGAACAGTCGGCTCGGGAACCGTTATCCGAGCGGTTGCAGGACTTGTCGCTATAGCTTATGCAGGAACATTTTAAACATACCACGGTGCTGTTGGATGAGGCGGTTAACGCGCTCAATATTCAAGAAGACGGCATCTATATTGATGGCACATTCGGGCGCGGCGGTCATTCGCGTTTGATCCTTTCGCAGCTGGGAGAACAAGGACGTCTGTATGCCATCGATCGCGATCCGCAAGCTATCGCCGCTGCCGCTGAGATTACCGATCCGCGTTTTACGATCATCCACGGCCCATTTTCCGAACTGGCTGGCTATATGGAAGAACGCGGTCTCACCGGCCAGGTTAACGGTATTTTGTTTGATCTTGGCGTCTCTTCGCCGCAGTTGGATGATGCCGAGCGCGGGTTTTCCTTTATGCGCGATGGCCCGCTGGATATGCGCATGGACCCCACGCGCGGTCTGTCCGCCGCCGCCTGGTTGCAACAGGCTGAAGAGAGCGATATCGCCTTTGTGTTAAAGACCTTTGGCGAGGAGCGGTTTGCTAAGCGTATCGCCCGCGCCATTGTTGAGCGGAACCGTGAACAGCCGATGACGCGTACCAAAGAACTGGCGGAGGTGATTTATGCCGCCACGCCGGTGAAGGACAAATTTAAGCATCCGGCAACGCGCAGCTTTCAGGCAATTCGCATCTGGGTGAATAGCGAGTTGGAAGAGATTGAACAGGCGCTGAAAGGCGCGTTAGCAGCACTGGCGCCGGCAGGGCGTTTATCGGTAATTAGCTTCCATTCGCTGGAAGATCGCATTGTGAAACGGTTTATGCGTGAGCAAAGCAGAGGGCCGCAGGTGCCTGCCGGTATTCCGATGACGGAAGCGCAGTTGAGCAAACTCGGCGGTCGCCAATTAAAAGCATTGGGCAAAATGATGCCGGGTGAAGAAGAAGTTGCCGATAACCCACGCGCACGCAGTTCAGTGTTACGCATAGCAGAAAGGACCGCGACATGATTGGAAACGAGCGGCACAACTTACCTGGCGTTATCGGCGGCGATTTGCTGCGCCACGGCAAGCTGGGGTTGCTGCTGCTGGTGGCGGTATTGGTTTCTGCCGTATTGGTGGTCACTACGGCGCATAAAACCCGTTTATTGACCGCGCAGCGTGAACAATTGGTGTTAGAGCGTGATGCGCTGGATATCGAATGGCGCAATTTGATTTTGGAAGAAAATGCCCTCGGCGACCATAGCCGGGTGGAGCGCACGGCGACAGAGAAGCTGCAAATGCAGCATGTCGATCCGGCACAGGAAAACATAGTGGTACAGCAATAAGGAACCACGGACTCAATGAGAGCCGCGACAAAAACGCTTAAATTGAAAAGACAGGAAGATCAAGCCAGCTTTGTAAGCTGGCGTTTTGCGTTGCTATGCGGCTGTATTTTCCTCGCGTTGGCGGGCTTGCTACTGCGCGTAGCGTATTTGCAGGTCATCAATCCTGACAAGCTGGTGCGTGAGGGCGATATGCGCTCCTTGCGCGTCCAGTCTATTCCTACCGCCCGCGGCATGATCAGCGATCGTGCCGGTAGGCCGCTGGCGGTTAGCGTGCCGGTAAACGCCATCTGGGCCGATCCCAAAGAGCTGAATGATCGCGGCGGGATCACGCTGGATAGCCGTTGGAAAGCATTGTCCGATGCGCTCTCCATCCCACTTGATCAACTCTCTTCCCGGGTTAACGCTAACCCTAAAGGGCGCTTTGTTTATCTGGCCCGGCAGGTCAATCCGGCGATTGGCGACTACATCAAAAAACTGAAACTGCCCGGTATCCACCTACGCGAAGAATCACGCCGTTACTATCCCGCCGGACAAGTGACCTCCCATCTGATCGGCTTCACCAATATTGATGGTCAGGGCATTGAAGGGGTGGAAAAAAGCTTCGATAAATGGCTGACCGGACAGCCGGGTGAACGTACGGTACGGAAAGACCGCTATGGCCGGGTGATTGAGGATATCTCTTCAGTAGACAGCCAGGCGGCTCATAACCTCGCATTAAGTATTGATGAGCGGCTACAAGCGCTGGTTTATCGCGAATTGAATAACGCGGTCGCCTTCAACAAGGCAGAGTCTGGCACCGCAGTTTTGGTAGACGTAAACACCGGTGAAGTGTTGGCGATGGCAAATAGCCCAGCTTATAACCCGAATAACCTCAGCAACACGCCAAAAGAGGTGATGCGTAACCGGGCGATTACCGACATTTTCGAGCCAGGTTCCACGGTGAAGCCGATGGTGGTAATGACTGCGCTTCAGCGCGGCGTGGTGAGAGAAAACACCGTGTTGAATACCGTTCCGTACCGTGTCAATGGTCATGAGATCAAGGATGTGGGGCGCTACAACGAATTGACCCTTACCGGGGTGCTACAGAAGTCGAGTAACGTTGGTGTTTCAAAGCTAGCGTTAGCGATGCCATCCTCAGCGTTAGTAGATACTTACTCACGTTTTGGACTGGGAAAACCGACCAATTTGGGGCTGGTCGGGGAAAGCAGTGGCTTATACCCTCAAAAACAACGGTGGTCTGACATAGAGAGGGCCACCTTCTCTTTCGGCTATGGGCTAATGGTAACGCCGTTACAGTTAGCGCGAGTCTACGCAACCATTGGCAGCTATGGCATCTATCGTCCGCTGTCGATAACCAAAGTTGATCCGCCTGTTGCAGGCGAACGCGCTTTCCCGGAATCACTGGTAAAAACCGTGGTGCATATGATGGAAAGCGTGGCATTGCCCGGCGGCGGCGGGGTGAAAGCGGCGATTAAGGGATACCGAATCGCTATCAAAACCGGTACGGCGAAAAAAGTTGGCCCTGATGGGCGCTACGTAAATAAATATATCGCTTACACCGCCGGCGTTGCGCCTGCCAGCCATCCACGCTTTGCTTTGGTGGTGGTGATTAACGACCCGCAGGCAGGGAAGTATTACGGTGGCGCGGTGTCCGCACCGGTCTTCGGCGCCATTATGGGCGGCGTGCTGCGTACCATGAATATTGAACCGGATGCATTGCCAACCAGTGATAAGAACGAGATGGTAATTAACAGAAATGAGGAATCAAGTGACAGATCGTAATTTGCGCGACTTACTGGCCCCGTGGGTGCCTGGCGCGCCGGAGCGGGCGCTCCGTGAAATGATACTGGACAGCCGTTCGGCGGCGTCTGGCGATCTGTTTGTGGCGGTTGCGGGGCACCAGGTCGACGGGCGCCGTTTTATTCCTCAGGCTATTGCACAAGGGGTTGCCGCTGTGGTGGCGGAGGCCGAAGGCGTAGCGCGCGATGGCGATATTACTGAAATGCATGGTGTGCCGGTTATCTGGCTGGCGCAATTGCCGCAACGTTTATCTGCATTAGCCGGGCGTTTTTATCAGCAACCGGGTGAAAAGCTACGTTTGATTGGCGTTACCGGTACTAACGGTAAAACCACCACCACCCAACTGTTAGCGCAGTGGGCCAATTTACTGGGCGAGACCGGTGCGGTGATGGGGACGGTGGGCAATGGTTTATACGGCCATTTAGTGACTACCGAAAATACCACCGGTTCCGCTGTTGATGTGCAACATGTGTTAAGCGGTCTGGTTGAGCAGGGCGCTCAGCTTACGGCAATGGAAGTTTCCTCCCATGGGCTGGTGCAACATCGCGTGGCTGCACTGCCGTTTGCCGCGGCGGTGTTTACTAATTTAAGCCGTGACCATCTCGATTATCACGGCGATATGGCACGTTATGAGGCGGCGAAATGGCTGCTGTTTTCCGAGCATCAGGTCGGACAGGCGATCATTAACGCCGATGATGAGGTTGGGCGCCGTTGGCTGGAGAACCTGCCGGATGCGGTGGCGGTGACCATGGAAAATAATCTTCAGCCAGGTTGCCATGGTCGTTGGCTGAAAATGACCCATGTCGATTATCACGATAACGGCGCGACCCTGGCTTTTGAATCCAGTTGGGGTCATGGCGAAATTGATAGCCGCCTGATGGGCGCATTTAACGTCAGTAATCTATTGCTGGCGCTCGCTACGTTGCTGGCGTTGGGGTATCCGCTCGATAAATTGATGGCTACCGCTCATCAACTCCAGCCGGTTTGCGGGCGAATGGAAGTGTTTAGCGCGGCGAATAAGCCGACGGTGGTGGTGGATTATGCCCACACGCCGGATGCGCTGGAGAAAGCGTTGGAAGCGGCGCGTCTTCATTGTAAGGGCCAGTTATGGTGCGTGTTTGGCTGCGGCGGTGACCGTGATAAAGGCAAACGTCCGTTAATGGGCGCCATTGCTGAACAATTCTCCGATGTGGTGATGGTGACCGATGATAATCCGCGCAGCGAAGATCCGGCGGCGATTGTTGCCGATATTTTGAGTGGGCTGCTGGATCCCGGTCGGGCGCGCGTTGTCGCCGGGCGTGCGCAAGCGGTCACTAACGCCATTATGCAGGCGAAACCTGACGATATTGTGCTGGTAGCCGGTAAAGGCCATGAAGATTATCAAATTGTAGGTAACCGTCGCCTTGATTATTCCGACCGTGTGACGGTCGCGCGGTTATTGGGGGTGATGGCATGATCGCTTTCTCCTTACGCACGCTGGCGGAGATTACCGGCGGTAAGCTGGTTGGCAGCGATCTGACGATTGCTGATGTGGCCACGGATACACGCAAGGTTAGCGCGGGCGGTCTATTTATTGCCTTGATCGGCGAACGCTTCGACGCGCACGACTTTGTGGGTGATGCAATTGCGGCGGGAGCCTCCGCACTATTAGTGAGTAAGCACTTGCAAGTCGCAGTTCCGCAAGTGGTAGTAAAAGATACGCGTATCGCGTTGGGCAAGTTGGGAGCTTGGGTGCGTCAGCAAGTACCCACTCGCGTAGTGGCGCTAACGGGCTCATCCGGTAAAACCTCGGTCAAAGAGATGACCGCCGCCATCTTACGCCAGTGTGGTGAAACGCTGTATACCGCCGGAAACCTGAATAACGATATCGGGGTGCCGCTTACCCTGTTGCGGTTAACGCGTGAGCATCAATACGCGGTGATTGAGCTGGGCGCTAATCATCAAGGTGAAATCGCCTGGACGACGGATTTAACCCGCCCGGAAAGCGCGCTGGTCAATAATCTGGCGGCGGCGCATTTGGAAGGTTTCGGTTCGCTGGCAGGCGTAGCGAAAGCGAAAGGTGAGATTTTTGAAGGGTTACCGGTGCACGGTACCGCCATTATTAACGCCGCCAGCAATGACTGGCCGCACTGGCAGCAGCATCTCCAGCATAAAACCGTATGGCGTTTTTCTGCGGAACCATCAACGGATAGCGATTTCTACGCCAGCGAGGTGCAGGTGAGCGCGGCAGGAACCCGCTTTACGCTTCACACGCCGAAAGGGCAGGTTGCCGTAACGTTGCCATTGCCTGGGCGTCATAACATTGCCAATGCGTTGGCCGCCGCAGCGCTGGCGCTCTCGGTTGAGGCGCCTTTAGAGGCGGTTAAGCAGGGTTTAGCGACGCTGAAAGCCGTTCCGGGGCGTCTATTTCCGATTCCGTTAGCACAAGACAAATTACTGCTGGATGACAGCTACAACGCCAACGTGGGGTCAATGACAGCCGCCGCACAGGTATTGGCCGATATGCCGGGCTACCGGGTAATGGTCGTCGGTGATATGGCTGAACTGGGCGATGAAGCGGAAGAGTGTCATCGGGAAGTCGGTGAGGCAGCGCGTTTGGCTGGTATCGATAAAGTCCTCAGCGTGGGTGAGCTGAGTAAAACCCTTAGCCACGCCAGCGGCGTTGGCGAACATTTCACCGATAAACCGGCGCTCGTGGAACGTTTGCGAGGGCTGTTGTCGGAACACACAGTCATCACGGTATTAGTTAAAGGTTCTCGTAGTGCCGCCATGGAGCAGGTAGTACAAACCTTACAGGAGAAAGGAACATGTTAGTCTGGCTGGCCGAACATTTGGTCGCTTTTTATTCTGGCTTTAACGTCTTTTCTTATTTGACGTTTCGCGCCATCGTCAGCCTGCTGACCGCCCTGTTTATCTCCTTGTGGATGGGGCCGCGCCTGATTGCGTGGCTACAAAAATTACAAATTGGTCAGGTAGTGCGTAACGACGGCCCGGAGTCGCATTTCAGTAAACGCGGCACGCCAACCATGGGGGGGATCATGATCCTGACCTCCATCACCATTTCGGTGCTGATGTGGGCTTATCCTTCGAACCCGTACGTATGGTGCGTTCTGGTGGTGTTGGTGGGCTTCGGCGTCATTGGTTTCGTCGATGATTATCGCAAGGTCGTCCGTAAGGATACCAAAGGGTTGATTGCCCGCTGGAAATACTTCTGGATGTCGGTGATTTCACTGGGCGTTGCGTTCGGCCTGTATGCCGCCGGGAAAGGGACACCTGCAACCCAGTTAGTGGTGCCTTTTTTCAAAGACGTTATGCCGCAACTCGGCCTGTTTTATGTGGTGCTGGCCTACTTTGTGATTGTCGGAACCGGGAACGCAGTGAATCTGACCGATGGTCTGGACGGTTTGGCGATTATGCCAACGGTCTTCGTTGCCGCCGGGTTTGCATTGGTCGCTTGGGCAACCGGTAACATGAACTTTGCCGGTTATCTGCATATTCCGTATTTGCGGCATGCCGGTGAACTGGTGATCGTTTGCACCGCCATCGTCGGCGCCGGATTAGGTTTTTTATGGTTTAACACCTATCCGGCTCAGGTGTTTATGGGCGATGTTGGTTCGCTGGCACTGGGGGGCGCATTAGGCACCATCGCGGTTCTGCTGCGTCAGGAATTTTTGCTGGTGATTATGGGCGGCGTATTTGTGGTTGAAACGCTGTCGGTCATTTTGCAGGTGGGGTCGTTTAAGTTACGCGGGCAACGTATTTTCCGCATGGCGCCTATCCATCACCACTACGAATTGAAGGGCTGGCCGGAACCCCGCGTTATTGTGCGGTTCTGGATTATTTCGCTGATGCTGGTGCTCATTGGCCTGGCGACGCTGAAGGTACGTTAATTATGGCTGACTATCAGGGTAGAAAAGTTGTCATCATCGGGTTGGGCCTGACCGGGCTCTCCTGTGTTGATTTCTTTTTAACGCAGGGCGTCTCGCCCCGCGTGATGGATACCCGACTGTCGCCGCCGGGTCTGGAACAGTTGCCGGAGAGCGTAGAACGCCATCTTGGCGGCCTGAATGACGCCTGGCTGATGGCGGCAGATTTGATTGTTGCCAGCCCGGGTATTGCTTTGGCGCATCCTGCGTTACTGGAGGCTTCCGCCGCCGGTATCGAAATTGTGGGTGATATCGAGTTGTTTTGCCGTGAGGCACAGGCGCCGATTATCGCCATCACCGGTTCTAACGGGAAAAGTACCGTCACGACGCTGGTGGGAGAGATGGCAAAGGCGGCAGGTTGGGCGGTCGGTATCGGCGGCAATATTGGTTTACCGGCGTTGACGTTGTTGAAACACCCCGCACAGATTTATGTGTTGGAGTTGTCCAGCTTCCAACTGGAAACTACTCACAGCCTGCAGGCGGTAGCCGCCACTATCCTCAACGTGACAGAGGATCATATGGATCGCTACCCGCTCGGGATGCAGCAGTATCGCGCGGCAAAATTGCGAATTTACGAAGCCGCGCAGGTGTGTGTGGTCAATGCGGACGATGCGTTAACCATGCCAATCCGTGGCGCGGATAAACGGTGTGTTAGTTTCGGCGTTGATGTGGGTGATTATCACCTCAATCGCCAGCAAGGTAGCGTGTGGTTGCGTGTTAACGGCGAGAAAGTCTTAAACACCGACGAGATGACGCTGGTTGGTCAACATAATTATACCAATGCGCTTGCCGCGTTGGCGCTGGCGGATGCGGCAGGGTTACCGCGCGCCAGTAGCCTGAAAGCGTTAACCACCTTCACCGGCCTGCCGCATCGCTTCCAGTTGGCGTGGGAGCATAACGGTGTGCGCTGGGTTAATGATTCGAAAGCCACTAACGTCGGCAGCACGGAAGCGGCATTAAAGGGTTTGCGGGTCAAAGGTACGCTGTGGCTGCTGTTGGGCGGCGATGGCAAATCCGCCGATTTCAGCCCGCTGGCGCAATATGTGCAAGGTGAGCAGATTCGTTTGTACTGCTTCGGGCGTGACGGCGCGGCATTGGCGGCGTTGCGCGATAATGCGGTGCAAACCGAAACCCTGCAACAGGCGATGGAGCAGATTGCGGCGCAGGTGCAGCCCGGTGACATGGTGTTATTGTCGCCCGCTTGTGCCAGCCTCGATCAGTTCCGTAATTTTGAACAGCGCGGAGATAGTTTTGCGCAACTGGCTAAGGAGCTCGGCTAATGCGATTTCCGGGTCTGAGCCTGGCAGGCGGCGCGACATCACGTCTACGAGACTGGGTGATGGGATCGCGGGAAAGTGACAGCACCAGTATGGTGCTGTATGACCGCACGTTGTTATGGCTGACCTTAGGGCTGGCGATCATCGGTTTCGTGATGGTGACCTCGGCCTCGATGCCGGTCGGGCAACGTCTATCTGACGACCCGTTTTATTTCGCCAAACGCGATGCGTTTTATCTGGCGTTAGCCTTAGGCATCGCATTGGTCACACTGCGCGTGCCAATGGATTTTTGGCAACGCTATAGCAACGTCATGCTGCTGGCGTCGGTAGTGATGTTGTTGATTGTGTTGGTGGTGGGGAGCTCGGTTAACGGTGCTTCGCGTTGGATTGCATTAGGGCCGTTGCGTATTCAGCCTGCGGAACTCTCAAAGCTCTCCCTGTTTTGCTATCTCGCCAGCTACCTGGTGCGCAAAGTGGAAGAAGTGCGAAATAACTTCTGGGGCTTCTGTAAACCAATGGGCGTGATGGTGGTATTGGCGGTGTTACTGCTGGCGCAGCCTGACCTCGGTACAGTGGTTGTGCTGTTTGTCACCACGCTGGCAATGCTATTTCTTGCCGGCGCCAAGCTCTGGCAGTTCTTGGCGATTATCGGTTCCGGCGTGTTCGCGGTGATCTTGCTGATTATCGCTGAACCTTACCGTATGCGGCGTGTGACCTCGTTCTGGGATCCCTGGGAAGATCCGTTTGGCAGTGGTTACCAGTTAACGCAATCGTTGATGGCGTTTGGTCGCGGCGAGTTTTGGGGGCAAGGGCTGGGTAACTCAGTACAAAAACTGGAGTATTTACCGGAAGCGCACACTGACTTCATTTTCTCGATTATCGGCGAGGAACTCGGGTTTATCGGTGTGGTTTTAGCCTTGTTAATGGTATTCTTCGTCGCTTTTCGTGCTATGTCCATCGGACGTCGCGCATTGGAGCTTGATCAACGCTTTTCGGGCTTTTTGGCCTGTTCAATTGGCGTTTGGTTCAGTTTCCAGGCATTGGTGAATGTTGGCGCGGCGGCGGGGATGTTGCCAACCAAAGGGTTAACGCTGCCATTAATCAGTTACGGTGGTTCCAGTTTGATCATTATGTCGACGGCCATCGTGTTTTTGTTACGTATAGATTATGAAACACGTTTAGCGAAGGCGCAGGCGTTTACCCGAGGTGCCCGATGAGTGGAAAGCGGCTGATGGTGATGGCAGGCGGAACCGGCGGACATGTGTTCCCTGGGTTAGCCGTGGCGCACCATCTGATGGAGCAAGGCTGGCAAGTTCGCTGGCTGGGCACCGCCGATCGTATGGAAGCGGATTTAGTGCCGAAACATGGCATTGAGATCGATTTTATTCGCATTAGCGGCCTACGTGGCAAGGGGCTGAAGGCGATGCTGGCGGCGCCAGCGCGTATCTTTACGGCTTGGCGCCAGGCGCGCGCCATCATCAAGGCGTATCGACCTGATGTGGTGCTGGGGATGGGCGGCTATGTTTCCGGTCCCGGTGGCCTCGCCGCATGGAGCTGTGGGGTGCCGGTGGTTCTGCACGAACAAAATGGCATTGCCGGTCTGACGAATAAATGGCTGGCGAAAATCGCCACCAAGGTGCTACAGGCCTTTCCGGGCGCTTTTCCTCATGCTGAGGTGGTTGGCAACCCGGTGCGTAATGATGTCTTAGCCCTGCCGTTGCCGGCGCAACGTTTGGCCGGGCGTGAAGGGCCGGTTCGCGTATTAGTGATTGGCGGTAGCCAGGGCGCACGGGTATTGAACCAGACGTTGCCGCAGGTCGCGGCGCAGTTAGGCGGCACTATTACGCTGTGGCATCAGGTAGGGAAGGGCGCGTTGGACAGCGTGCTACAGGCTTATCGGGATGTTGGGCAAACGCAACATAACATTGTTGAATTTATTGATGATATGGCAGCAGCGTACGCGTGGGCTGATGTGGTGGTGTGCCGTTCAGGCGCATTAACCGTGAGCGAAGTGGCTGCCGCAGGATTACCGGCGATTTTTGTGCCGTTCCAGCATAAAGATCGTCAACAGTATTGGAATGCGCTGCCGTTGGAAAAAGCCGGTGCGGCGAAGATTTTCGAACAACCGCAATTTACCGCTCAGTCGGTAGTGGAGACGCTGACACGTTGGGATCGACCAACGTTGTTGGCGATGGCGGAAAAAGCGCGCGCGGTAGCGATTCCTGATGCAACGCAGCGCGTAGCGGCAGTGGTAGAGGCTAGCGCGCTAACAGAATTAAAGAACCGGTACTGATGTACCAACAGGCATAAAGAAACAGATGAATACACAACAATTGGCAAAACTGCGTTTAATCGTGCCCGAGATGCGTCGCGTCCGGCACATTCACTTTGTTGGCATCGGTGGTGCTGGCATGGGCGGTATTGCCGAAGTGTTGGCGAATGAAGGCTATCAGATTAGCGGCTCCGACTTGGCGCCGAACGCGGTAACGCAACATTTAACGGCGCTTGGCGCGACGATTTACTTCAATCATCGTCCGGAAAACGTCAGCGACGCTAGCGTGGTAGTGGTTTCGACGGCGATTTCCCAGGATAACCCGGAAATCGTTGCCGCACGGGAAGCGCGCATTCCGGTGATTCGCCGGGCGGAGATGTTGGCAGAACTGATGCGTTTTCGTCATGGCATTGCCATCGCCGGTACGCACGGGAAAACCACCACAACGGCGATGGTGTCGAGTATCTATGCCGAAGGCGGGCTCGATCCGACCTTTGTTAATGGCGGCCTGGTGAAAGCGGCGGGAACCCATGCACGGTTAGGCAGCAGCCGTTATTTGATTGCAGAAGCGGATGAAAGCGATGCGTCTTTCCTGCATCTGCAACCGATGGTGGCGGTGGTGACCAATATCGAAGCCGACCATATGGATACTTATCAGGGTGATTTTGAGAACCTGAAGCAGACGTTTATCAACTTCCTGCACAACCTGCCGTTCTACGGGCGTGCGGTGATGTGTATTGATGATGCGGTAATCCGCAATCTGATCCCGCGCGTTGGGCGCCATATTACGACGTATGGCTTCAGCGATGATGCCGATGTACGGATCGAGAATTATGAGCAGCATGGCGCGCAAGGGCATTTCACGCTGGTGCGTCACGACAAACCGCTGATGCGGGTCACGCTAAACGCGCCTGGTCGTCATAACGCGTTGAATGCGGCGGCGGCGGTCGCGGTCGCGACTGAAGAGGGTATTGATGATGAAGATATTCTCGGCGCGTTAGAAAGTTTTCAGGGTACCGGGCGGCGGTTTGATTTCCTTGGCGAATTTCCGTTGCAGGCAGTGAATGGGAGCGCGGGAACGGCGATGCTGGTGGACGATTACGGGCATCACCCCACCGAAGTGGACGCGACAATTAAAGCCGCACGCGCCGGATGGCCGGAGAAAAAGCTGGTGATGATTTTCCAGCCGCACCGTTATACCCGCACGCGGGATTTGTATGACGACTTCGCCAATGTTCTTTCCCAGGTTGACGTGTTGTTAATGTTGGATGTGTACGCGGCGGGGGAGACGCCAATTCCGGGCGCGGACAGCCGCTCGCTGTGTCGTACCATTCGCGGGCGCGGCAAGGTGGATCCGATTCTGGTTTCCGACCATGACGCCATCGCCGATATGCTGGCGCCGACCTTATCAGGTAACGATTTGATTCTGGTGCAGGGGGCAGGCAACGTGGGCAGAATCGCCCGCAAACTGGCGGAACAAAAATTACAGCCGCAAACCAATGAAGAAGAGGAACATCATGGCTGAGAAAGTAGCAGTATTGCTGGGTGGAACCTCTGCAGAGCGTGAGGTGTCGCTCATGTCAGGCAACGCGGTGCTGGCGGGATTGAAAGAAGCCGGTATTGACGCGCATGCGGTAGATACCCGTGACTTCCCGGTAACGCGTCTGAAAGAAGAAGGGTTTGATAAAGCCTTTATTGCGCTGCACGGTCGCGGTGGTGAAGATGGCACCCTGCAAGGCGTACTGGAGTTCCTCAAGGTTCCGTACACCGGCAGCGGTGTGATGGCCTCGGCTATCACCATGGATAAATTACGTAGCAAGCTGTTATGGCAGGGCTGTGGGTTACCGGTTTCGCCTTATGTGATGTTAAACCGCCAGCAGATGGATGCGGGCATTGACGGGGCGTTAAGCGAGCGTATTGCGGCTTTAGGCCTGCCGGTGTTTGTGAAGCCCAGCAGTGAAGGCTCAAGCGTCGGTATTTCGCGCGTTAATCATGCTTCTGAACTGCAGGCAGCGCTGGTTGAAGCCTTCCGCCATGACGATGAGGTGCTGGTTGAAGCCTTCCTTAGCGGCCCTGAGTATACCGTCGCGATTTTGGGCGATGAAATTTTACCGTCGATTCGTATTCAGCCAGCGAGTGATTTTTATGATTACGAGGCGAAATATCTCTCTGATGATACGCAGTATTTCTGCCCAAGCGGGTTAACCGCCGAGCGTGAAGCTGAATTAAGCGAAATCGTCATGGCGGCATGGCGGGCGCTGGGGTGCAGCGGCTGGGGGCGCGTTGATGTGATGATGGATGGCGAAGGGCGTTTCTGGCTGCTGGAAATCAACACTTCACCGGGAATGACCAGCCACAGCTTGGTCCCGATGGCGGCGAAGCAGGCGGGGATGAGTTTTTCCCGTTTAGTTGCGCGCATTCTGGAGCTGGCCGACTGATATGTCTCAGGCGGCTTTGAATGTACGCAACCGCGACGCGCAGGAAAAAGCGCGTTCCGGACGCAGTAACGGCACGCGTCTGGCAGGGATTATTTTCCTGCTGATGGTGGTTGGGATCATGTTGTTTGGCGGTTTAGTGGTTCTGAAGTGGATGAATGATGCTTCACGTTTACCACTATCGAAATTGGTGGTGACCGGGCAAATGCACTACACCACCGACGATGATATCCGTCAGGCAATTTTGTCGCTTGGCGCGCCAGGCACCTTTATGTCGCAGAATGTGGATGTCATTCAGCAACAGATTGAACGCCTGCCGTGGATTAAGCAGGTGAGCGTTCGTAAGCAGTGGCCGGACGAATTAAAGATTCATCTGGTTGAGTATGTGCCGGTGGCGCGGTGGAATGATCTGCACATGGTTGATGATGAAGGAAAATCGTTTAGCGTTCCTGCTAACCATGCCGGAAAACAAACCCTGCCGATGCTTTATGGCCCTGAAGGAAGCGAGCAGGAAGTGCTGGCAGGGTACCGTGATATGAGTCAGGTGTTGGCAGTCAGCAAGTTTACGCTTAAGGCCGCATCAATGACGGCGCGTCGTTCATGGCAATTGGTGACCAGCGACGATGTGCGCCTGGAGTTGGGGCGCAATGACAATATGAAGCGCCTGAAACGGTTTATTGAGCTTTATCCGGTTCTGCAACAGCAGGCCATGGCGGAAAAAAAGCGCATCAATTATGTCGATTTGCGTTATGACTCTGGCGCAGCAGTAGGTTGGGCACCGGCATTTATTGAGCCACAGGATAGTAAACAGCAACAGAATCAGGCACAGGCTAAACAACAATGATCAAGTCGACGGACAGAAAACTGGTAGTTGGACTCGAGATTGGCACCGCGAAGGTTGCCGCTTTAGTAGGGGAGGTTCTGCCCGATGGCATGGTCAATATTATCGGGGTCGGCAGTTGCCCATCCCGTGGAATGGATAAAGGCGGCGTAAACGATCTGGAATCGGTAGTAAAGTGCGTTCAGCGTGCGATCGACCAGGCTGAGTTAATGGCGGATTGTCAGATCTCATCGGTTTACCTTGCATTATCGGGCAAACATATCAGTTGTCAGAACGAAATCGGGATGGTTCCGATTTCTGAAGAGGAAGTCACCCAGGAAGATGTAGAGAACGTAGTGCATACCGCAAAGTCGGTACGCGTACGTGATGAACACCGGATCCTGCATGTGATTCCGCAAGAGTATGCGATTGACTATCAGGAAGGGATCAAGAACCCGGTTGGGTTATCCGGCGTGCGTATGCAGGCCAAGGTACATTTGATCACCTGCCACAACGATATGGCGAAAAACATTGTAAAAGCCGTTGAACGTTGTGGCCTGAAAGTTGACCAACTGATTTTCGCCGGCCTGGCATCCAGTTTTGCCGTGCTGACTGAAGATGAGCGTGAACTCGGCGTTTGTGTGGTTGATGTAGGCGGCGGCACGATGGATATCGCGGTATATACCGGCGGCGCGCTGCGTCATACCAAAGTGATTCCGTATGCCGGGAACGTGGTAACCAGCGATATTGCGTATGCCTTTGGTACGCCGCCGACCGATGCGGAAGCGATCAAAGTGCGGCACGGTTGCGCGCTGGGTTCGATTGTCGGTAAAGATGAAAACGTTGAGGTGCCGAGCGTGGGCGGACGTCCGCCACGTAGCCTGCAACGTCAGACGCTGGCTGAGGTGATTGAACCGCGTTATACCGAACTGTTGAATCTGGTCAATGACGAGATTCTGCAATTACAAGAGCAATTACGCCAACAGGGCGTTAAGCACCACCTGGCGGCCGGTATCGTGTTAACCGGCGGGGCGGCACAAATTGAGGGGCTGGCGGCCTGTGCGCAACGCGTGTTCCACACGCAGGTGCGTATTGGGCAGCCGCTGAACATTACAGGATTAACGGATTACGCGCAGGAGCCTTACTACTCAACGGCAGTAGGCTTATTGCACTACGGAAAAGAGTCTCATCTGAACGGTGAGGCGGATGTTGAAAAAAGAGCGTCAGTCGGCAATTGGTTTAAACGTATTAATAGCTGGCTGAAAAAAGAGTTTTAATTTTAGAAAAAGGGGATCATGCTAGCAGTATTTAGTGATCTCCAGGCGACAGGCACATAACGGAGAGAAATTATGTTTGAACCTATGGAATTAACCAATGACGCGGTGATTAAAGTCATCGGCGTCGGCGGTGGCGGCGGTAACGCCGTAGAGCATATGGTACGCGAGCGTATCGAAGGCGTAGAGTTCTTCGCGGTGAATACCGACGCGCAAGCGTTGCGTAAAACGGCGGTTGGCCAGACTATCCAAATTGGTAATAACATCACCAAAGGTCTGGGCGCAGGCGCAAACCCGGAAGTGGGTCGTACTTCTGCCGAGGAAGATCGTGAAGCACTGCGTTCCGCGCTTGATGGCGCGGATATGGTGTTCATTGCAGCCGGTATGGGCGGCGGCACCGGGACCGGCGCGGCGCCGGTCGTGGCCGAAGTGGCTAAAGATTTGGGTATTCTGACCGTTGCGGTGGTGACCAAGCCTTTCAACTTTGAAGGCAAGAAACGCATGGCGTTTGCCGAGCAGGGGATCGCTGAGCTGTCTAAGCATGTGGATTCTCTGATCACTATCCCTAACGACAAGCTGTTAAAAGTTCTGGGCCGCGGTATTTCGCTGCTGGATGCTTTTGGCGCAGCGAATGACGTGCTGAAAGGCGCGGTGCAGGGGATTGCGGAGCTGATCACGCGTCCAGGGCTGATGAACGTCGACTTTGCCGACGTGCGCACCGTGATGTCTGAAATGGGCTACGCGATGATGGGGTCCGGCGTGGCTTGTGGTGAAGACCGTGCGGAAGAAGCCGCTGAAATGGCGATTTCGAGCCCGCTGTTGGAAGATATCGATCTGTCTGGTGCGCGCGGCGTGCTGGTCAACATCACCGCTGGTTTCGACCTGCGTCTGGATGAGTTTGAAACGGTAGGTAACACCATCCGTGCATTCGCGTCCGACAACGCTACGGTGGTGATCGGTACTTCTCTTGATCCGGAAATGAACGATGAACTGCGCGTGACCGTGGTTGCTACCGGTATCGGCATGGACAAACGTCCGGAAATTACGCTGGTTACTAACAAGCAATCCAGCCAGCCGGTTATGGATCATCGCTACCAGCAGCACGGTATGTCTCCACTGCCTCAGGAGCAAAAACCGGCGGCGAAAGTGGTGAATGACCAGTCTGCGCAGTCGAACAAAGAGCCTGATTATCTTGATATTCCAGCCTTCCTGCGTAAGCAGGCGGATTAAGAATATCCTGAGAATTGGGATTCTCCGCTCTTTGTGCTAAAATGTTCGCCCGCTGGTATAATACACTGGCGGTCGGATGAGTAATTTTGCGAGATAATACGATGATCAAACAACGGACATTAAAACGTATTGTTCAGGCGACTGGTGTCGGTTTGCATACCGGCAAAAAAGTCACCCTGACGTTACGCCCTGCGCCGGCTAATACCGGGGTCATCTATCGTCGCACTGACTTGAATCCACCGGTTGATTTCCCGGCTGATGCAAAATACGTGCGCGACACCATGCTAAGTACTTGCCTGGTGAATGATGAAGGCGTGCGTATTTCAACCGTAGAACACTTGAACGCGGCGCTTGCTGGCCTCGGCATTGATAACATTATTGTGGAAGTTGACGCGCCTGAAATTCCAATTATGGACGGTAGCGCAGCGCCATTTGTGTATCTGTTGCTGGACGCAGGCGTGGAAGAATTGAGCAGTGCGAAGAAGTTCGTACGCGTCAAACAGGCCGTGCGGGTTGAAGATGGTGATAAATGGGCCGAGATTAAGCCTTATAACGGCTTCTCTCTGGATTTCACTATTGATTTTCAGCACCCGGCGATTGATGCCAGCTCACAGCGTTATCAATTGAACTTCTCTGCGGAAGCGTTTATGCGCCAGATCAGCCGCGCACGTACTTTCGGCTTTATGCGTGAAATCGAATACCTGCAATCTAAAGGCCTGTGCCTGGGTGGTAGTTTGGATTGCGCTATTGGTCTTGATGATTTCCGCGTACTGAACGAAGACGGTTTACGTTTCGAAGATGAGTTTGTTCGTCATAAAATGCTGGATGCAATTGGTGACCTGTTTATGTGTGGTCACAATATTATTGGTGCATTTACTGCCTTTAAATCAGGCCATGCGCTGAATAATAAATTGCTGCAAGCGGTGTTGGCGAAACAGGAAGCCTGGGAATGGGCGACCTTCGAAGACGAAGCTGAACTGCCGTTGGCATTCAAGGCACCTAATCTGGTTCTGGCATAAGCCTGAACCTGCTCTAACGACTGGTTAAGTTGGCACTCTCTCCGGCCAGCAAGACCAGTCGTTTTATTTTCTGTTTCCTTCCCTGATAGCGGCTGCAACTTCCCTGGTTATTTGTCGATCAATCGCCTGGTTCCTGAGCAAAGTGCGCGTTTTCCGCCAGCTTTATCGATCTCCTGATGTCGAAGACGAGCAATGATGGTAATATTTGCCCTCGTTACAGAGTTGCTGTGTTGAACGCAGCCTCCTCATTCAGATTTTATTACGGCGGCGATGCAGAGTAGCGCGCCCGGTGGGACCAGAGTGATCGGTATTTTTAATCGTTGGCGACAATTTGGCAGGCGCTATTTCTGGCCGCATCTCCTGTTGGGGATGGTCGCGGCGAGCTTAGGGTTGCCTGGCGCCCACGCGCAAAACACCGAGAAAAATAGTTTCTCAGAGTCCTCGTCCAACAGTTTATCGATTGGAAAGGTCGCCCGGTTTGACAGTTTGGCGCTGTTGCAGGAAAGCGCGCGTCGCCCCACGTTTAACGTCGACTACTGGCATCAGCACGCCATTCGCACCGTTATTCGTCATCTCTCCTTCACGCTGGCCCCACAAGGGATGCCAGACGCGGAACAGGCTCTGCCCCTTGCGGTTCAAAAGCTGGCGTTGATTGACACGCTTAACGCGCTGTTAACCCGCGAAGTACGTCCGCCGGTCATCATTCGTCGTACGCAGAACCTGCGTACGCCAATCATCTCTGAGTACCACACCGGCCTATGGCTGGCACAGGTACGCGGCATTCGCGCCGGGCCTTACATTCTCAGTTGATCGAACCCACCGTGGGTTCTTTGCTTTGTTTTAGCCATAACTAATGATAAAAACCGCCGTATGCGGTTGAAATGAGAATGTATTTACCATGTTAATCAAACTATTAACCAAAGTATTTGGTAGCCGTAACGATCGTACCCTGCGCCGCATGCGTAAAGTGGTCGAGGTCATCAACAAGATGGAGCCGGATTTTGTCAAGCTCTCTGATGATGAACTAAAAGCAAAAACCAATGAATTCCGCGCCCGCCTGGAAAAAGGCGAAGTGTTAGAGAATTTGATCCCGGAAGCGTTCGCCACCGTGCGTGAAGCCAGTAAACGTGTGTTTGGCATGCGCCACTTTGATGTGCAGTTACTGGGCGGTATGGTGCTCAACGATCGTTGCATTGCTGAGATGCGTACCGGTGAAGGTAAAACTCTGACCGCAACGCTGCCGGCTTACCTGAACGCTTTGAGCGGTAAAGGTGTGCACGTGGTTACGGTGAACGACTATTTGGCACAACGCGATGCGGAAAATAACCGCCCGCTGTTTGAATTTCTGGGATTAACCGTCGGTATCAACTTGCCGGGCATGCCGGCACCGGCAAAACGTGAAGCTTATGCTGCGGATATCACCTACGGCACCAACAACGAATATGGCTTCGATTATTTGCGCGACAATATGGCGTTTAGTCCGGAAGAGCGCGTGCAGCGCAAGCTGAATTATGCGTTGGTGGATGAGGTTGACTCGATTCTGATTGATGAAGCGCGTACGCCGCTGATTATCTCCGGCCCGGCGGAAGACAGTTCTGAACTGTACATCAAAGTTAATAAAATTATCCCGCGTCTGATCCGCCAGGAAAAAGAAGATTCCGACACTTTCCAGGGGGAAGGCCACTTTTCGGTGGATGAGAAAGGGCGTCAGGTACACCTGACCGAGCGCGGCTTGGTTTCTATCGAAGAGTTACTGGTTAGCGAAGGCATTATGGAGGAGGGAGAATCCCTCTATTCGCCTACCAACATTATGTTGATGCACCATGTTACCGCGGCTTTACGTGCGCACGCGTTGTTCACCCGCGATGTGGATTACATCGTCAAGGATGGTGAAGTTATCATCGTTGACGAGCACACCGGTCGTACGATGCAGGGCCGCCGTTGGTCAGATGGCTTACATCAGGCGGTTGAAGCAAAAGAAGGCGTTGAAATTCAAAATGAAAACCAAACGCTGGCCTCAATCACTTTCCAGAACTATTTCCGTTTGTACGAAAAGCTGGCCGGGATGACCGGTACGGCGGATACCGAAGCGTTCGAATTTAGCTCGATTTATAAGTTGGACACCATCGTCGTGCCAACCAACCGCCCAATGGTACGTAAGGATCTGGCCGATCTGGTTTATATGACCGAAAAAGAGAAGATCGACGCCATTATCGAAGATATCCGCGAGCGTACCGCAAACGGTCAGCCAGTGTTGGTTGGGACCATCTCGATTGAAAAATCAGAAGTTGTGTCAAATGAACTGGCGCGCGCCGGTATTCAACATGCGGTGCTGAATGCCAAGTTCCACGCCCGTGAAGCAGATATTGTTGCGCAAGCCGGTCAGCCGGGAGCGGTTACTATCGCCACCAACATGGCGGGTCGTGGTACGGATATTGTGCTCGGTGGTAGCTGGCAGGCAGAAATTGCGGAGCTGGAAGCGCCGACCGAAGAGCAGATTGAAGCGATTAAAGCCGCCTGGACATTACGCCATGACGCGGTTCTGGCGTCCGGTGGTTTACATATTATTGGTACCGAGCGCCATGAGTCTCGCCGTATTGATAACCAGCTGCGCGGCCGTGCCGGTCGTCAGGGCGATCCGGGCTCATCACGTTTCTATCTGTCAATGGAAGATGCCTTGATGCGTATCTTCGCCTCCGATCGTGTTTCCGGCATGATGCGTAAGCTGGGTATGAAACCCGGTGAAGCGATTGAGCACCCGTGGGTGACCAAAGCCATTGCTAATGCCCAACGTAAAGTGGAAAGCCGCAACTTCGATATTCGTAAGCAACTGCTGGAATACGATGACGTGGCGAACGACCAACGCCGCGCTATTTATAGCCAGCGTAACGAACTGCTGGATGTGTCGGACGTAAGCGAGACCATCAACAGTATTCGTGAAGATGTTTTCAAGGCGACAATCGATAGCTATATCCCACCACAATCCCTGGAAGAGATGTGGGATGTGCCGGGTCTGGAAGAACGCCTGAAAAATGATTTCGAACTGGAGCTGCCGATCGCGGAGTGGCTGGATAAAGAGCCAGAGCTGCATGAAGAAACATTGCGTGAGCGTATTATGACGCAGGCAAAAGAGGTTTATGCACGTAAAGAAGAAATCGTTGGCACCGAAATGATGCGCAACTTCGAAAAAGGCGTGATGTTGCAAACGCTTGATTCGTTGTGGAAAGAACATCTGGCGGCGATGGATTATTTGCGTCAGGGGATCCATTTGCGTGGCTACGCGCAAAAAGATCCGAAGCAGGAATACAAACGCGAGTCCTTCTCAATGTTTGCCGCCATGCTGGAGTCACTGAAATATGAAGTGATCAGTACGCTAAGTAAGGTACAGGTTCGCATGCCGGAAGAAGTTGAAGCGATGGAGGAGCAACGCCGTCAGGAAGCTGAGCGCTTAGCGCAACAGCAGCAACTGAGCCATGTCGATACTGAAACCGAGGCGGCGGTCGCGCTGGCTGCGCAAACCGGTGAACGTAAAGTCGGGCGTAACGATCCTTGTCCTTGCGGTTCCGGTAAAAAATATAAACAGTGCCACGGTCGTCTGGCCTGAGTTAATAACGCGATGCGGCGGCCCCATCGGTACCTCAGCCGGGGGCTGCTCTCACCAAGGAGTGCGCGATGAAGCACCTGCAAGTGGCCGTTGGTATTATTCGTAATGCTAATCAGGAAATTTTTCTTGCCCGCCGCGCGGCTGATTCACATATGGCGAATATGTGGGAGTTTCCCGGCGGCAAAATTGAACCCGGTGAAAGCGCCGAGCAGGCGTTAAAACGCGAACTATTGGAAGAGACGGGGATTGAGGTGACGCAGGCAAAGGTTTTTGATCGGGTCGATCATACCTATCAGGACCTGCGCGTCACGCTGCATTTTTTCCTCGTAGAAGCGTGGAATGGCGAACCTTTCGGACGGGAAGGGCAACCGCAGCGTTGGGTCAAGCAGCGTGATTTAGTCGCCGAAGAGTTCCCTCCGGCCAACTACCCGCTGGTTGCGCGTTTGAAAGCCGAGTCGCACCAGAACCACTGAGCGGCTGAGGAAGGCCGCTCTCTGGTTCAACTCATTAATCGGATGGAAAATCCGCTTCGCTCCAGCCTTCAGAGTCTGTCCTTTCACCGCTGCTTGCGATGCGTTTTTCCTCTGCGGCCCACTCACCTAAATCAATCAACTGGCAACGTTTGCTACAGAAGGGGCGCCACGTACTTAGCTCATCCCAAATCACGTCTTTGCCGCAGGTGGGGCAATTGACTACGGTTACTTCTTCATTCATTACGACAACCTTTTAACAACAGGCGAGCTCGAAATCGAGCCGGCCGGGTACTTCACCGCGCTCGCTGTCCAGCGGCAGAAAGCGGATGGCATAACGGCTCTTATGGCCGGAAACTTGAGGATAAAGCGAATCTTCCAGCGTTAGTTGTAAACGCAGGAGATCGGCACCCTCCGCATTATCCTGGAAAAAGCCATTCAGGCTAGTCTGATGGCGGAAGACCCCCGACTGACGGATCAGATCAAGCAGTAAGGTGAGCGCATCGCGGATCGGATCAAGTGATGCCAGCCAGCGGGCGACTTGTCGATCGCGCTGTTCTTGGGCAATATGGAGCCAGATATGCAGGGTGGGCAAATCAAAACTACAACAACCGCCAGGAATGCTCAGGCGCTGACGAACTAACCCGATCAAACGGTCTTCGCGTAACGTTTGGCCGATACGCGGCGCGGCCATCAATTCCGTCGCGCGCGTTTTTAGCGTCTCACGCAGTGCCGTAACGCGCTCTTGATCTACGCCAGGAACTTCCAGCCAGGCGCGCATTTTTTGCTGCTGCCGCTCCAGTTCTTTCAGGATTTCGGTGCGTAACTCACCGCGTTCAAAGACATCCAGCAACTCTCCAACGTTACGGAAAAAAGTTAGCGCGCTCCGATGATCGCTGATGTTGCTACTTTCCTGTAGCTGATTGATCAAAAACTCTATACGTAACCAGGTACGCATTTTTTCATTCAGGGGATGTTCAAAAAGAACGATAGTAGCCATGCGATTAATCCTGTTCTGTTGCCTGCGCCAACGCGCGATAGCGTTGATTTAATTCGGCAACAAGCGGCAGCACCGCATCGGGCGAACCGCTGTTATCTATAACATCGTCCGCCACGGCAAGGCGCGCTTCACGCGTTGCCTGGGCGGCCAAAATACTGTGTGCCTGTTCGCGACTGATATGATCGCGCGCCATGGTGCGTTCCAACTGAATCTCAGGCGCAACATCTACCACCAATACGCGATCTGCTTCACGATGCAAGTTGTTTTCTACCAGCAGCGGTACCACCCATAAGCACCACTTCGAATGGGCGGCCGCCAGTTGGCGACGCGTTTCCGCATGAATTAACGGATGCAATAATCCATTTAACCAGGCTTTATCCGGCGGCGAGCTAAAAATTCTTGCCCGCAGATTGGCGCGGTTTAGTGACCCGTCGCTATTTAACATTCCTGCACCGAACTGCCTGACTATGGCCTCCAGCGCGGGCTGGCCAGGTTCGACAACCCGCCTTGCGATAACGTCGGCATCAATAACATCTACGCCTAGCCGGGCAAAGGCTTGTGCAACGGTGCTTTTTCCGCTGCCGATGCCACCGGTCAGCGCGACGGTATAGCGCATAAGTTTCTGTATCCGGTTATCTTTGCGGCAACTCTTTTTCGACCCATTCGCGGCATCAGTGCCGGAAATTCGGGCGCTCGATCACAAAGAAAATTTTCAGGTAAATTTATGGGATTGTAGCGTAAATAAAGCAACTTTCGCAGTCTTGTCGGCGCGTTTTTAGCGCGTATGATAGTTTCACTGGAGCTGGCTGCAGCACCCGATCTCCCGATCGTCGCCAAAAACCAGGAAAGTTGTTATGCGTATTGAAGAAGATTTAAAACTCGGTTTTAAAGATGTACTGATCCGCCCTAAGCGTTCCACGCTAAAAAGCCGCTCGCAGGTAGAGCTTGAGCGCCAATTTACCTTTAAACATTCCGGTGTTGCCTGGTCAGGCGTGCCGGTTATCGCCGCCAATATGGATACTGTTGGGACTTTCCGTATGGCCGAGGCGCTGGCTTCATTCGATATTCTTACCGCCGTACACAAGCATTACAGCGTGCAGCAGTGGCAGGAGTTTGTCCAGCGCGCGCCGGAGAATGTTCTCAAGCATGTGATGGTTTCTACCGGTACGTCCGATGCCGACTTCACCAAAATGCAGCAGATCCTGGCGTTATCTCCGGCGCTGAACTTTATCTGTATTGATGTTGCTAATGGCTACTCCGAGCATTTTGTCGAGTTTTTACAACGCGCGCGTGAAGCATGCCCGGGCAAAACCATTTGTGCCGGTAACGTGGTCACCGGCGAGATGGTCGAAGAGCTGATCCTCTCCGGTGCGGATATCGTTAAGGTTGGGATTGGGCCGGGTTCGGTATGTACTACCCGGGTGAAAACCGGCGTAGGTTATCCGCAGCTTTCGGCAGTAATTGAATGCGCCGATGCGGCACACGGTTTGGGCGGGCAAATTGTCAGCGACGGCGGTTGTGCCGTGCCGGGCGATGTGGCGAAAGCATTTGGCGGCGGCGCGGATTTCGTGATGCTCGGCGGGATGCTGGCGGGTCATGACGAATGCGAAGGAACAATTGTCGAAGAAAACGGTGAACAGTTTATGCTGTTTTACGGCATGAGCTCGGAGTCGGCGATGAAACGTCACGTTGGCGGCGTCGCGGAATATCGTGCGGCGGAAGGAAAAACCGTGAAGTTACCGCTGCGCGGCCCGGTTGATGCCACTGCACGCGATATTCTCGGTGGCTTGCGCTCGGCCTGTACCTATGTTGGCGCAGAACGGTTAAAGGAACTGACCAAACGCACCACCTTTATCCGGGTTGCCGAGCAAGAAAACCGCCTGTTTAACCGCTAATTATGCGGGGATTCCGGAGTTGGCCGGAGGTTTCCGGCCATACCGGGCGAGTATCCCGCTCACAACGGCTCTACCCCAACGCATCGCCCAATCCAAAAATGGGCAGATACATAGCAATCACCAGCGTACCGACAATTCCGCCAATCACCACCATCATTAATGGCTCCAGCGTTGCCGCTAACGTATCGGCTAGCTCATCCGTATGGTTCTGATGCCATTGTGCTAAACGGGCCAGTAGTTCTTCCAGCGCCCCCGATTCTTCACCGACTTTAACTAACTGGTAGCATAACGGCGTAAATAGCGTATGCCCGACCAGCGCCTGATGTAATGGCAGACCGCTGGCGATGTGCTGTTGCAACTGGTGAATCGCTTCGCGCCAAAGTTGCCCGGAGACGGTTTTCTCTACCGCTTCCAGCCCCTGTAGTAAGGTTAAACCTGCGCGTTGAGTTAGCGTTAAAGTGGTAAATATCTGGCTAAGCTGGCTACCGCGCCACAAACGAGAAATGAGCGGTAAACGTAAAAGGAGGCGTTGTTCCCGGCGTTGCCAGGCAACAGAGCGCTTACGTTGATAGCGCCATAGCACGCCACTCGCAACGCTGGCTAACAGCATCGGAAGCGCCAGTTGTTGTAACCCACTTGAGAGTTGCATAACCAGCGCGGTAAAAGCCGGTAACGGCGCGTTAAAGGCGCGGTAGATAGTGACAAACTCCGGCAGCACAAACAGCAGCATGCCAGCGGTGACGGCCAATGCAATGCATAAAATAAACAGCGGGTAACGCAATGCTTTGATGACTTTTTTCTGTAACTGTTGTTGGCGCTCCTGTTGCTGCGCCAGCCGTGCGCAGCATTCTGTTAGTTGCCCGGTTAACTCGCCAACCTGCATCAACGCAGGGAAGAGGGGAGAAAACACCATCGGCCAGCGAGCTAAGGCCTGTGAAAACGGCACGCCTTGCGCCACCTCGCGGTGCAACTCTGTCAATAGCGCGCGCCAGCCCGGATGCGCATGATTCTCGCCAAGCTGCTTTAGGCTTTCAGACAAGGTAATGCCCGCCCTAAGCAGGGTAGAAAGCTGATGCAAAAAAGTGATTTTTTGCGTTTGCCGCCAGTCTCGGGCGCGATAGCGTCTACCACGCGTGCAGTTTAACGGTGCGTAGTCGCGGGTTAGCAGCAGTGTTATCACTTGCTGGGTAGGTTGGACCAGCAGTTCGCCCTGAACCCTATCACCTCGCGCATCCAGCGCTTGCCAACGATAAAGTGTACAACTAGTCATCGACAAGGCCCACGACACGATTTACCTCCTCCAGCGTGGTTTCCCCTCGGCTTACCGCATGCAGACCTTCAACAAACAGCGAGTTCATTCCCTGTTGTTTTGCCAGTTCGGTCAACATTTCAACGGGGCTATGGTTTGCAATGGCATTCTGTAACTTCGCGTTTATCGGCAGCAGTTCAAACAGCGCCAGGCGACCATAATACCCGGAAAAGCAGTGATGGCAGCCGGCAGCACGCCACGTTTGCAGCGTACCAGGCCACAGCGCCGAGGGAATGTGTGCAACCGCGGTTGCCGGTTGCCGACAGCGTGGACACAGCCGACGAACCAAGCGTTGGGCGATCACCAGTTTTAACGCGGAACCGAGTAAGTAGCCAGGGATGCCCATTTGGCTAAGCCGCGTAATGGTTTCGCAGGTAGAGTTAGTGTGCAACGTCGACAGGACTAAGTGCCCGGTTTGCGCTGCTTTTACCGCAATCTCAGCCGTTTCGCCGTCGCGTATTTCGCCAAGCATAATGACATCCGGGTCTTGGCGGAGTAGCGCGCGCAGCACAAGATGAAAGTCGAGGCCGGTCTTGAGATTGATTTGCGTCTGATTAACGCCAGCCAGTGGAATCTCTATCGGATCCTCGACACTGCTTAGGTTTCTGCCCGGTTGGTTTAACGCGTTCAGGCCGCTATATAAGGTAAAGGTTTTCCCGCTACCGGTAGGGCCGGTGACTAAAATTAGCCCTTGCGGCCGGGCCAGCGCCTGGCGATAACGGCTTAATGCGGCTGACGACATCCCGAGCGTGTCTAACTCCAGTGGCTGTGATTCGTTTTGCAGCACGCGTATTACCGCCTTTTCTCCGAAACGGATCGGCAGCGTAGAGAGACGAAAGGATTCGGCGTTACCGGCAATAGGGTGCGTAAACTGCCCATCTTGTGGGATGCGTCGCTCCGCAACATCCAGATTCGCCAATATTTTCAGGCGTGCAATCATTGCCGCCGGAGAAAGTTCGCGCGGTGCCGGTAAGATTTGTAAAACACCATCAATGCGTAAACGGATACGTAAGCCATGCAATTGAGGCTCTATATGAATATCGGAGGCGCGTTTTTGTACTGCCGTTGCTAATAGCTGCTCCACCCGTTCAATTGCGCTTTCCTGTGAAATGTCGCGCTTCAACGTTTGCGAGGCATCCTGTTCGCGTTCATGAGCGGATAAATGCTGCTCCAAACGCGCCGCAGGCCACTGCTCACATTCGACATCCAACTGACTGGCGAAACGCAATGCTTCGAGCACTTGTGCCGATGGCGTTTCAGCCATGGCGATTTTTATTTTTTGCGCCGTTTGTTCCAGTATTGCGATTTGATAACGCTGGCACAGCGCCTCAAGCGTTCGCTGTTGATGGCTCATCATTGCGCCTGCGCGTCGTCAAAACGGAATACATCACGGCAATTATCCCGCAGACCAGTATTCTCGCTGGCGCAGTCACGTTGCCATACCATACTTCCTTCATTATTGTTCCACTGAGGCGTCACGGTCACAGTCAGGCCATTAAGACTCTCTTGCCCCACCAACGTAATGATACCACCACTCACCGTTAACCCGCTGACATAGCGTGAACCTTTGGGCTCCGGAATACCCTGGTTACCGGCATTACAGGCTGCAATGCCTCCGTGCTCAACGGCGCAGAGTTCTACGGCCGTTTTATACGGCACCATGGTTTGCAACATATCGGTAAGCGCGGCTTTGCGCAGGTAGTTTTGATAAGCCGGTAAGCCAATCGCGCTAAGGATGGCAACAATACCAATCACAATCATCAGTTCAATCAGCGTAAACCCGCCTTCATTTTCCTTTTTCATCTGCTTCTCCTTGTTGATCGCGTGCTCATGCTGACGCTGAAGAAAAGGCAATACCAGCAGGTGTGTGAGTGAATGGAAGGCGTCGCCAGAAATTTATTCTGCTGTTGCATGGGTAACAGAAAGGTTGCGCGCAACGGCTCAAGCTGAGATAGCGGAAGATAAAATGAAAACGGCCGCGAGGAGCGGCCGAGCGTTAAGCGTGATTAGCGAAAGCGCATAGAAAGATCTAGCGCGCGAATATGCTTGGTCAGCGCACCAACGGAAATATAGTCGACGCCGGTTTCGGCAAAGGTGCGCAGCGTCTCATCGGTCACATTGCCGGAAACCTCTAACAAAGCGCGGCCTGCGGTGATCTGCACCGCTTCGCGCATCTGCTCAACGGTAAAGTTATCCAGCATGACAATATCGGCCCCAACGGCCAGCGCTTGCTCAAGCTCGGCAATAGATTCTACTTCTACTTCGATCGGAACATCCGGATGCAGCCACAGGGCCTTTTCTACCGCGTCTCGGATAGAGCCAGTGGCAATAATATGGTTCTCTTTGATTAAAAAGGCATCCGACAAGCCCAACCGATGGTTATTACCGCCACCGCACAACACCGCATACTTCAGTGCGGTACGTAAACCGGGCAGCGTTTTGCGGGTATCCAGTAATTGTGTGCGGGTGCCTTCCAACTGCGCGACATAATGGCTGACTTCGGTAGCGACGCCGGAGAGCATTTGTACGAAGTTTAACGCAGTGCGCTCAGCCGTTAACAGCAGCCGGGCCGGCCCTTCTATTTCAAACAGGACTTGGTTGACGTGAATGGCATCGCCATCTTTCACCTGCCAGTTTACTTGTGCGCGATTGCCCAATTGAATAAAGATTTCTTCCACCCAGCGTTTACCACAGAAAACACCGGCTTCACGGGTAATCACAGTAGCGTGCGCCTGTTTGTCGGAGGGAAGCAGGCTGGCGGTAATGTCGTTATCGGCATCAACTTCGCCGCCCAGGTCTTCCCGAAGCGCTTGGGCTACGCTAGCGGGGATATCGTGCTCAACACGCTCCAGCAAATCAGCGCGACGGCTGACCGGATCGTAGCGGCGAGTGGTCATGAAACACTCCGAAAGTCGGACAAGAAAGTTCAATCACTCTAACCGGTTTATTACGCGGTTACCAGCGTAAATCAGGATAAAAGTTTAGTATCCTGAACATGCCGCTAAGGCACATTTAGAACTGTTGCGGTCATTTTTTTACCTCATGATATAGCGAGGCGTTAGAAGACACATCACATGATAATGTCGAGAAAAATCATGCTACTCTGACGGAAAGGTTAATAAGGAGAGCGAGGCATGCAGTTGCAAGAAGGCTGGATTGTCGGTGCCCGGCGTGTGATATCGCCGCATTTTAATTTTCGCCCGGAAGGGGAGGCGCCTTCGCTATTAGTGATTCATAACATCAGCCTGCCGCCTGGGGAGTTTGGCGGCCCGTGGATTGACGCGTTATTCACCGGCACGCTCGATCCGGATCACCATCCTTTTTTCGCTGAAATTTGGCAATTGCGCGTCTCCGCGCACTGCCTGATCCGCCGTGATGGTGAAATTGTGCAATACGTTCCCTTCGACAGGCGCGCCTGGCATGCGGGTATCTCCTGTTATCAGGGGCGCGATAACTGTAATGATTTTTCGATCGGTATTGAGTTAGAAGGAACCGACACCTTGCCGTATACGCCAGAGCAATATGCAGCGCTGCAGTCGGTGACACGGCTACTAATGCAACACTATCCGATCACGCCAACACAGATTACCGGCCATAGCGATATTGCGCCGGAGCGTAAAACCGATCCCGGTCCCGCTTTTGATTGGGATACTTTTCGCCGGGGCTTAGGTGAATCCAACAACCCCATGACGCCGGAGCAAGAGGTATGACGCTATTTAGTCTGTTATTGGTTTTAGGTTGGGAACGCCTGTTTAAAATGGGTGAACACTGGCAGCTTGACCATCGTCTGGCGCCGCTATTCCAACGGCGTCATCGTTTTTCTCTGTTTCGGACTCTGTTGATGACGCTGGTCGCGATGGCGATAGTGCTGGTGGTGATTTTGTCGCTGCGTGGGCTGTTTTTCGGCGTGGTGCAATTGCTGTTTTGGATTCTGGTCGGATTGTTATGCATTGGTGCGGGATCGGTCCGGCTGCATTATCACGCGTATTTAAAAGCAGCCAGCCATCAGGATGACCATGCGCGTGAGGCGATGGCGGAAGAGCTGACGTTAATCCACGGCATGCCGGTTGATTGCGATGAACGCGAATACCTGCGTGAACTTCAGAACGCACTGGTATGGATTAACTTCCGCTTCTACCTTGCGCCGTTGTTTTGGTTTGTCGTCGGTGGCCCCTACGGACCGGTATTGTTGGTCGGCTATGCTTTTCTCCGCGCCTGGCAGAGCTGGCTGGCGCGCCATCACACCCCGTTGGAGCGTTCACAGTCCGGCATTGATGCGGTTTTACATCTTGTGGACTGGGTCCCGGTTCGTTTAGCGGGCGTGGCGTACGCATTGTTGGGGCACGGCGAACGCGCGCTTCCGGCATGGTTCGCTTCACTTGGCGATCGCCATAGCTCGCAATACCAAGTCCTGACCGGCTTAGCGCAGTACTCGCTAGCGCGCGAGCCACATCTTGATAAGGTCGAAACGCCGCGCGTGGCGGTAACATTGGTGAAGAGAGTCTCGTTGGTATTAGTGGTGGTGGTGGCGCTATTAACGATTTACGGCACGCTGGTTTAGTCAGTAGAAATAAACCGGCCGACGTGATGTCGGCCGGCAAATACACTATGACGCTTTTTGCGCTCTATTTTTTATCATATAGCCAATGGCTAAGATGACCAGCCAAACCGGAATTAACCACACCGAAATCGCCATCCCCGGCGTCATCAGCATGATCACCAGAATAGCCGCCAGAAAGACCAGGCAAATCCAGTTACCCGCTGGGTAGAACAGCGCTTTAAAACGCGTGGTCACGCCCTGCTGATTTTTCTTTTTGCGGAATTTCAAGTGAGCAAGGCTAATCATCGCCCAGTTGATAACCAGCGCCGAAACCACCAGCGCCATCAACAGGCCCAGTGCCTCGCCCGGCATCAGGTAGTTAATCAGTACGCAGATAGCGGTGGCGATTGCAGAGACGCCAATCGCAACATAAGGTACGCCGCGTTTGTCCACCTTCAGCAACGCTTTCGGGCCGTTCCCTTGTTGCGCCAGGCCGTACAGCATACGGCTGTTACAGTAAACGCAGCTATTGTAAACCGACAGCGCCGCCGTCAGGATGACAACGTTCAGGGCATTTGCCACCAAACTATCGCCCAATTCATGGAAAATCATCACAAAAGGGCTACCGCCTTCAACGACTTTGGTCCATGGATAAAGCGACAGCAGCACTGCCAGCGAACCAATGTAAAAAATCAGGATGCGGTAAAGCACTTGATTGGTCGCTTTCGGAATACTTTTTTCCGGTTCATCCGCTTCCGCCGCGGTGATACCCACCAGCTCCAGCCCGCCAAACGAGAACATCAACACTGCCATCGCCATCACCAGGCCATTGACGCCGTTCGGGAAAAAGCCGCCCTTAGCCCAAATATTGCTCACGCTGGCTTCTGGCCCGCCGTGCCCGCTAAACAGCAGCCAGCCGCCGAAGATAATCATGCCGATGACCGCCACCACTTTAATAATGGCAAACCAGAACTCCATTTCGCCATACACTTTGACGTTGGAGAGGTTGATAGCATTGATCAATAAGAAGAATGCCGCCGCGGATACCCAGGTAGGAATTTCCGGCCACCAGTACTGTACATAAATCCCTACCGCCGAGAGCTCCGCCATGGCGACCAGCACATACAGCACCCAATAGTTCCAGCCCGACGCGAAACCGGCAAAGTTACCCCAGTATTTATAAGCGAAGTGGCTAAAGGACCCCGCAACTGGCTCTTCCACCACCATTTCGCCTAACTGACGCATAATCATAAAGGCAATAAATCCGCCAATGGCGTAGCCAAGCAGTACGGAAGGGCCGGCCATTTTGATCGTCTGTGCGATCCCCAGAAAAAGGCCCGTCCCCACGGCACCACCCAACGCGATCAACTGAATATGACGGTTCTTTAAGCCCCGTTTCAGCGTCTCGCCTTGCTGTTGTTCCATATAAAACCTCGTGATGTATTTATTTTTTTGCGCCGGTTAACCGGCACCTTACTGACGGGCTACCTGCCGCTGTAAGCGTATTATTACAAATAACGTATTGATTATTTTACAGTATCATCGGGCGAAAAATGAGGCTGATGCTACCTTCGCGACAAGAATAGTGATAAGCGCCGCCGTTTGCACCTGCTTTCTCTTTTCGTGCGGAAGAACGCATGAAAAATCGATGTTCGCTCACATTCCGGGGTGGGATTTTTTCTGGCATAAAAAGTGAAAAATAGCGAATACGGTTAACTTATGGTGACGCTTTAATCCGCCGCTAAGCCCGCGTAAGGTTTCATAAAAGTTAAGGTTATTAACATTGTCGCAGGGAGAGCTACAGCGTGCTTAGCGTACGAGGACGCACCAATTTAGCGCCGGGTGGCTCCGGGTTTCCGGTTCCGACCATATAGACACAAGGTGAATACTTTGTTACTTTAGCGTCACCTTTTTGAAATTGGTATTACCAATTTACTTCGGGCGAATGGCAAAAGAAGGGACGATGGCCTACAGTAAAATCCGCCAACCAAAACTTTCCGACGCGATCGAGCAGCAGCTTGAGTCGCTGATTATGGAAGGCACTCTGCGGCCAGGTGAGAAGCTGCTTCCTGAGCGCGAGCTCGCTAAACAGTTTGATGTTTCTCGTCCCTCTCTGCGTGAAGCCATCCAGCGGCTGGAAGCCAAAGGTCTATTGCTGCGTCGCCAAGGCGGCGGCACCTTCGTACAAACCAGCTTGTGGCAAAGTCTGAGCGACCCGCTCGTAGCACTGCTTGCCGATCACCCCGAATCTCAGTTTGATTTACTGGAAACCCGCCACGCGTTGGAAGGTATTGCTGCGTATTATGCGGCGCTAAGGGGAACGGAAGAGGATATACAGCGGATTCGCGATTGCCATACGGCCATTCAGCAGGCGCAGGATAGCGGCGATTTGGATGCGGAAGCCGATGCAGTAATGCAGTATCAGATCGCTGTCACAGAAGCAGCCCATAATGTGGTGCTTTTACATTTGCTGCGCTGTATGGGCCCTATGCTGGAACAGAATGTTCGTCAGAATTTTGAATTGCTCTACTCGCGCCGCGAAATGCTGGCGATAGTGAGCGGTCATCGCGCCAGTATTTTTGAGGCGATTGTGGCACGTGAACCGGAAAAGGCGCGCGAAGCCTCACACCGCCACCTGGCGTTTATCGAGGAAATCTTGCTGGACAGAAGTCGGGAGCAAAGTCGTAGAGAACGCTCCCTGCGTCGTTTACAGCAACGTAAGGAATAACGCGTAACTGATATAACCAATAGATTTCGCGTCCGGCAGGCGGTTCTCCGCCGCGTCGTTTTGGCGTGAAAGATGAAAGGTTATGCGGCAACTAAACGACGGGCTTGTCTCCTTGTGTTCTGGAGTGAATCAGAATACAGGGAGACAGGCTCCAGACAATTCAACGTATTAGACACAGATAAGGAATACCCCCATGTCAGAACGTTTACACAATGACGTGGATCCGATCGAAACCCGCGACTGGCTACAGGCGATCGAATCGGTCATCCGTGAAGAAGGTGTTGAGCGCGCGCAGTTCCTGATTGATCAGGTTCTCAGCGAAGCACGTAAAGGCGGCGTTAGCGTTGCCGCGGGTTCCGCTAACCGCGATTATATCAACACGATTGCCGTTGAAGATGAACCGGACTATCCGGGCAACACCTCTCTGGAGCGTCGTATTCGTTCAGCGATCCGCTGGAATGCCATCATGGCGGTTCTGCGTGCATCGAAGAAAGATCTGGAGCTGGGCGGCCATATGTCCTCTTTCCAGTCTTCCGCCACGATTTATGAAGTGTGCTTTAACCACTTCTTCCGTGCGCGTAGCGAAAAAGACGGCGGCGATCTGGTTTATTTCCAGGGCCATATCTCTCCGGGCGTCTATGCACGCGCCTTCCTTGAAGGCCGTTTGACCGAAGAGCAAATGAATAACTTCCGCCAGGAAGTGCACGGTAACGGGTTGTCCTCCTATCCGCACCCGAAATTAATGCCTGACTTCTGGCAGTTCCCTACCGTTTCCATGGGCCTTGGCCCCTTGGGCGCGATTTATCAGGCTAAATTCCTGAAGTATCTTGAGCATCGCGGCCTGAAAGACACATCGTCACAGACCGTGTACGCCTTCCTCGGCGATGGTGAGATGGATGAGCCGGAATCTAAAGGCGCGATTACCATTGCTACCCGTGAGAAGCTGGATAACCTGGTCTTCATCATCAACTGTAACCTCCAGCGTCTGGATGGCCCGGTCACCGGTAACGGTAAGATCATTAACGAACTGGACGGCATCTTTGGCGGCGCCGGTTGGGAAGTGATCAAGGTTATCTGGGGCAGTCGTTGGGATGAGCTGCTGCGTAAAGACACCAGCGGGAAACTGATCCAACTGATGAATGAAACCGTTGACGGTGACTATCAGACCTTCAAATCGAAAAATGGCGCTTACGTCCGTGAGCACTTCTTCGGTAAATATCCGGAAACCGCTGAGCTGGTGAAAGATATGTCCGACGATGAGATTTGGGCACTGAACCGTGGCGGCCACGATCCGAAGAAAATTTATGCGGCGCTGAAAAAAGCGCAGAGCACCAAAGGCAAGCCGGTGGTGATTCTGGCGCATACCATTAAAGGTTATGGTATGGGCGATAGCGCAGAAGGTAAGAACATCGCGCACCAGGTGAAGAAAATGAACATGGATGGCGTTCGCTACATCCGCGATCGTTTCAATGTGCCGGTAGACGATGCCAATATTGAAAAACTGCCGTATGTGACCTTCGAGAAAGGTTCTGAAGAGCACAGCTATCTGCACGGGCAGCGTGAAAAACTGGGCGGTTATCTGCCGACGCGTCAGGCGAAGTTCAGCGAGAAGCTGGAGATGCCTCAGTTGTCTGATTTCAGCTCACTGCTGGAAGAGCAGAACAAAGAGATCTCAACCACTATCGCTTTCGTCCGTGCCCTGAACGTGATGCTAAAAAATCAGTCGATCAAAGATCGTCTGGTGCCGATCATTGCCGATGAAGCGCGTACCTTCGGTATGGAAGGTCTGTTCCGTCAGATTGGTATCTACAGCCCGAACGGTCAGCAATACACGCCGCAGGACCGTGAGCAGGTTGCTTACTACAAAGAAGACGAAAAAGGCCAGATCCTGCAAGAAGGGATCAACGAACTGGGCGCAGGCGCATCCTGGCTGGCGGCGGCAACGTCTTACAGCACCAACAACCTGCCGATGATTCCGTTCTACATTTACTACTCCATGTTCGGTTTCCAGCGTATTGGCGACCTGTGCTGGGCGGCGGGCGATCAGCAAGCGCGCGGCTTCCTGGTAGGCGGTACCTCTGGTCGTACCACGTTGAACGGTGAAGGCTTGCAGCATGAAGATGGTCATAGCCACATTCAGTCGCTGACGATTCCGAACTGTATCTCTTACGACCCGGCGTATGCTTATGAAGTCGCAGTGATTATGCACGACGGTTTGGTGCGCATGTACGGTGAAGCGCAGGAAAACGTCTATTACTACATCACTACGCTGAACGAAAACTACCATATGCCTGCGATGCCGGAAGGCGCGGAAGAGGGTATCCGTAAGGGTATTTATAAACTCGAAACCGTTGAAGGCAGCAAAGGTAAAGTTCAGTTGCTGGGTTCCGGCTCGATCCTGCGTCATGTGCGCGAAGCGGCACAAATCCTGGCGAAAGAGTATGGCGTGGGTTCTGATGTGTTCAGTGTAACCTCGTTCACTGAACTGGCGCGCGACGGCCAGGATTGTGAGCGCTGGAACATGCTGCACCCAACTGATGAACCTCGTGTACCGTATATCGCCCAAGTGCTGAGCGATGCGCCAGCCGTTGCTTCGACCGACTACATGAAACTGTTCGCGGAACAGGTTCGCAGCTATATCCCGGCGAGCGATTATCGCGTATTGGGTACCGATGGCTTCGGGCGTTCTGATAGCCGTGAGAACCTGCGTCATCACTTCGAAGTGGATGCATCTTACGTGGTGGTTGCGGCGCTGGGCGAACTGGCTAAGCGTGGTGAAATCGATAAGAAAGTGGTTGCGGAAGCCATCACTAAATTCAATATCGATGCAGACAAAGTCAACCCGCGCCTGGCATAAGAGGTAAAGATTAATGGCTATCGAAATCAAGGTACCGGATATCGGTGCAGACGAAGTTGAAGTCACCGAAGTTCTGGTGAAAGTCGGCGATAAAGTGGATGTTGAGCAGTCGCTGATTACCGTGGAAGGCGATAAAGCTTCCATGGAAGTGCCTTCGCCGGAAGCGGGCGTGGTGAAAGAAATTAAGGTTTCTACGGGCGATAAAGTTGAAACCGGTAAGCTGATTATGATCTTCGAATCTGCCGAAGGCGCGGCGGATGCTGCGCCAGCCCCGGCAGAAGAGAAGAAAGCGGCCGAGCAACCGGCGGCCAGCTCTGCAACGGAAAGCAAAGAGGTCAACGTACCGGATATCGGTTCTGACGAAGTTGAAGTCACCGAGATCTTGGTCAAACCAGGCGACAGCATTGAAGCTGAGCAGTCGCTGATCACCGTCGAAGGCGATAAAGCGTCGATGGAAGTCCCGGCACCGTTCGCCGGTACGGTTAAAGAGATTAAAATCAGTACCGGCGATAAAGTAAGCACCGGCTCACTGATTATGGTGTTCGAAACCACCGGTTCTGGCGCATCTGCGGCAGCGAAACCAGAAGTGAAAGAAGAAGCGGCAGCGCCCGCAGCAGCGAGCGGCGGCGTGAAAGAAGTAGAAGTGCCGGATATTGGCGGCGACGAAGTTGAAGTGACCGAAGTGATGGTCAAAGTCGGCGACAAAGTGGCAGCGGAACAGTCTTTGATCACCGTGGAAGGCGACAAGGCCTCTATGGAAGTCCCGGCACCGTTTGCGGGCACGGTTAAAGAGATCAAAATCAGTACCGGCGATAAAGTGAAAACCGGATCGCTGATCATGGTGTTTGAAGTGGAAGGCGCGGCGCCAGCCGCAGCTCCGGCGGCGAAGAAAGAAGAAGCGGCTCCGGCTAAGCAAGAAGCCAAAGCGGCAGCGGCACCGGCAAAAGCAGAAGGTAAATCTGAATTCGCTGAAAACGATGCTTACGTCCATGCTACGCCGGTTATTCGTCGTCTGGCGCGTGAGTTCGGCGTTAACCTGGCGAAAGTGAAAGGAACCGGTCGTAAGGGGCGCATCCTGAAAGAAGATGTGCAGGCTTACGTGAAGGAGGCGGTAAAACGCGCCGAGTCGGCACCTGCCGCTGCTGGCGGTGGTATTCCAGGTATGCTGCCGTGGCCGAAGGTGGACTTCAGCAAGTTTGGTGAAATCGAAGAAGTGGAACTGGGCCGCATCCAGAAAATCTCTGGTGCTAACCTGAGCCGTAACTGGGTGATGATCCCGCATGTTACGCACTTCGACAAAACGGATATCACCGATCTGGAAGCGTTCCGTAAACAGCAGAATGTTGAAGCGGAGAAACGCAAACTGGACGTGAAAATCACGCCGGTAGTGTTCATCATGAAAGCCGTGGCTGCCGCGCTTGAGCAGATGCCGCGCTTTAACAGCTCCCTGTCGGAAGATGGCCAGAAGCTGACGTTGAAGAAATACATCAATATCGGCGTGGCGGTTGATACGCCAAACGGTTTGGTGGTTCCGGTATTTAAGGACGTCAACAAGAAAGGCATCGTTGAGCTTTCTCGTGAACTGATGGCTATTTCGAAGAAAGCGCGCGACGGTAAGTTGACCGCTGGCGAGATGCAGGGCGGTTGCTTCACCATCTCCAGCATCGGCGGCTTGGGAACCACCCATTTCGCGCCGATTGTGAATGCGCCGGAAGTGGCTATCCTCGGGGTTTCCAAGTCTTCCATGGAACCGGTCTGGAATGGCAAAGAGTTCGCGCCGCGTTTGATGCTGCCAATCTCGCTGTCCTTTGACCACCGCGTGATCGACGGTGCTGATGGTGCGCGCTTTATCACCATCATCAACAATACGTTGTCTGATATTCGCCGTCTGGTGATGTAAATGATTCAAGGCCGGCTGATGCCGGCCTTCTCATAGCCGACTTTCTCGATAATAAAGTCGACAGGCAGTTGAGTAGCTTTTGCTTCAAGCGGTTTGCAGTTCATTAACAATTCTGTAAACTCTTGCGGTGAATGCGTCCCGGTGGAAGAAGGGCGTTGTACATTTAATAAGTATTTACCTCCATAATTCGAGTTGCAGGAAAGCGGCAACGCACGCGCAGCCTGAAGTGTGACGGGTATAAATGACGTCTGACCGCCGGATAGTCAATTAAGAGGTCATGATGAGTACAGAAATTAAAACTCAGGTCGTGGTACTGGGGGCTGGTCCTGCGGGTTATTCCGCAGCTTTTCGTTGCGCTGATCTAGGTCTGGAGACCGTCCTGGTAGAACGTTACAGCACCCTTGGCGGTGTTTGTCTGAACGTCGGTTGTATCCCTTCTAAAGCGCTGCTGCACGTGGCGAAAGTGATTGAAGAAGCGAAAGCGCTGGAAGAGCACGGTATCGTGTTCGGTAAGCCTTCGACTGACATCAACAAGATTCGTACCTGGAAAGAGAAAGTTATTACCCAACTGACCGGTGGTTTGGCGGGAATGGCGAAAGGCCGCAAAGTCAAAGTGGTCAACGGTTTGGGTAAATTCACTGGCGCCAATACGCTGGTGGTCGAAGGTGAAAATGGCGCGACTACCGTTAACTTCGACAATGCGATTATCGCTGCCGGTTCGCGCCCGATTCAGCTTCCGTTTATTCCGCATGATGACCCACGTGTGTGGGATTCTACCGATGCGTTGGAACTGAAAGAAGTGCCGGAGCGTCTGTTGGTCATGGGCGGCGGTATTATCGGCCTGGAAATGGGTACCGTTTACCACGCGCTGGGCTCACAAATTGATGTGGTTGAAATGTTCGACCAGGTTATCCCGGCGGCAGATAAAGACGTGGTGAAAGTCTTTACCAAACGCATTAGCAAGCAGTTTAACCTGATGCTGGAAACCAAAGTGACCGCGGTAGAAGCTAAAGAAGATGGCATCTACGTGTCGATGGAAGGTAAAAAAGCGCCAGCCGAACCACAGCGTTATGACGCCGTATTAGTGGCGATTGGTCGCGTGCCGAACGGCAAAAACCTCGATGCAGGCAAAGCGGGCGTAGAAGTTGACGATCGCGGTTTCATCCGGGTTGATAAGCAAATGCGTACCAATGTGCCGCACATTTTTGCGATCGGCGATATTGTCGGTCAGCCAATGCTGGCGCACAAAGGTGTGCATGAAGGCCATGTCGCGGCAGAAGTGATTTCCGGTAAGAAACACTATTTCGATCCGAAAGTGATCCCATCCATCGCGTATACCGAGCCGGAAGTTGCATGGGTTGGCCTGACAGAGAAAGAAGCCAAAGAGAAGGGCATCAGCTACGAAGTTTCCACCTTCCCGTGGGCGGCTTCCGGGCGTGCCATTGCTTCTGACTGCGCTGACGGGATGACCAAGCTGATTTTCGATAAAGAATCTCATCGCGTGATTGGTGGTGCGATTGTCGGTACCAACGGCGGCGAACTGTTAGGCGAAATTGGCCTGGCGATCGAAATGGGTTGTGATGCTGAAGACATCGCGCTGACCATTCACGCGCACCCGACGTTGCATGAGTCGGTTGGTCTGGCGGCGGAAATCTTTGAAGGTAGCATTACCGATCTGCCTAACCCGAAAGCGAAGAAAAAATAAGTTTTTTCGTTAGTATTAGATGATAAACGGCTCCTCAGGGGGCCGTTTTTTATGCATCAACGAATTAGGCTGCCAGAAGTTTTTACATTTTTAGGAGCAACCTTAACCTGCTGTTCCTGTTAACCCGGTACGCAGACCGATAGAATAACGCCTCAGTTTTTTATAGAGGTTTTCTTTTCGTATGCTTATGCGTTTTCCCCTGACAATATTAGCCACTGCTTTGATGCTCACCGGATGCGTAAGCCATAAGGTTAGCGACGGTGCTGATGAGAAGTTCGACGGTCCAACCCAATTATCCGTTTCCCATTTGGTGACGCGTGCTGATGATGGTTCGCAGATTCACCTCACTGTTGACGGGAAAGATGCCGGGTTATTACCGGGCGGCGAGAGTCGCAATATTCATCTTTCCGCCGGTAAACATCAGGTTGGCGGCTATGTTTCGACGCTGTTTAGCTATGGGCGGGTGACTGTCGATCCCACTGAGGTAACGACGACACCGCAAGCGGTGCAGAATATCGTTTATTCGGTGACCAATAATAAACCGGTGTTTGCCGTGACCGATTCTACGCCGGTTCCGCCTCCGGCCCCGGTTCAACCGGCAGAAGCGCCAGCGGCTCCGGCCCAACCGGCAGAAGCGCCAGCGGCTCCGGCCCAACCGGCGGGATCGCCAGCAACTCCGGCCCAACCGGCAGAAGTGCCAGCGGCTCCGGCCCAACCGGCGGAAGTGCCAGCGGCTCCGGCCCAACCGGCGGAAGCGCCAGCGGCTCCGGCCCAGCCGGCGGAAGCACCTGCGGCTCCGGCCCAGCCGGCGGAAGCACCTGCGGCTCCGGCCCAGCCGGCGGAAGCGCCAGCGGCTCCGGCCCAGCCGGCTCCGGCGACGCCCGACAGCCAGCCGACTAAATCGACGACAGATGGCTCCGCGTCAACGCAGCCATCAACCTCTGAGAATTCTGCTTCTCCAGATCAGGCCGCGCCAGCCGCGGCACCTTCTGCAGGAAGCGAGGCCAATTCGGGCAGCGGCAACGCCGGATCATCGACCACGCCGGCAGAATAGAACTAACCTTTGGCGGCGATATAGGGAGCGTCCTTTTCGCCGTCTTCCATTCCTCCCACGAGTCTTACAGCGTCGGAACCGGCTGATGTTCTTAAAGAGGCACGTATCAATATTTTCTTTCTTTGATTATCCCTCTCCGCCTAACCCTTTTTTTTCTGCATTGTATAACCCATTGATTTTTCTATATCGTGCTTTATGCGTAGAAAAAAGGGTTTTCAGCAAGAAATTACGCTTTTCTTCGACTGAACAAGCAGATAGGCTATTTATGTTTCTGTTCACTGCCGTACAGGCAGCTTAGAAATTGCTCGTCAGCCGTGTCATGTAACTTAATCTGTTCACTGCCGTACAGGCAGCTTAGAAATTATCCGTTATTTCCTCGCCGCCGGGGCTATTGTTCACTGCCGTACAGGCAGCTTAGAAAGCGTACGCGTACCGGAAGAGAAGGAATAATCCGTTCACTGCCGTACAGGCAGCTTAGAAACACATCGACGCCCAGGCGGCGCGGATTTCTGTGTTCACTGCCGTACAGGCAGCTTAGAAAAACGGGCTCTCCGAAGGGCTGTCGTAACCTCTGTTCACTGCCGTACAGGCAGCTTAGAAACTACAGTCGCGCATACGATGATGTCGCGCCTGAGTTCACTGCCGTACAGGCAGCTTAGAAATTTACCGTCCCGTCATGTTTTATCCCTTTCACGTTCACTGCCGTACAGGCAGCTTAGAAAGACAAATCGTTTTGTCAGTTTACGGCGCCAGAGTTCACTGCCGTACAGGCAGCTTAGAAATGGATGTACAGATGTGTTCGGTTCAATTACAAGTTCACTGCCGTACAGGCAGCTTAGAAAAGACTGACTTTGCGGAATTTCTGGAAAACCACGTTCACTGCCGTACAGGCAGCTTAGAAAAGGTTATAGCGCTTCTGTTCATCCATCAGATCGTTCACTGCCGTACAGGCAGCTTAGAAACTGTTCAGAAATGCCATGGCCGATACCGTGGCGTTCACTGCCGTACAGGCAGCTTAGAAAAGATTTTGTGGGCGGTGGGATTCTCTATCACGGTTCACTGCCGTACAGGCAGCTTAGAAATTAAGGGACATGCGAGAGTTAGACAAGCCAAGGTTCACTGCCGTACAGGCAGCTTAGAAAACGCGTTTGTGATGCGAACCCCGTGTTTTCGCGTTCACTGCCGTACAGGCAGCTTAGAAATGAATAACGTGTCGGTATCGCTGAACTCAATCAGTTCACTGCCGTACAGGCAGCTTAGAAACCGCTGGGCGCATCTAACCTGATTGGTCGCGAAGTTCACTGCCGTACAGGCAGCTTAGAAAGACGAGGGTGACAGCATTGTGCTGAAGCGCGGGTTCACTGCCGCACAGGCAGCCTGGAAATGGTTTACTGCGAGACCGCCGTTTACTATGAGATTCCCTGCCATACCGGCAGTCATAAAATAAACTTTAGTTTTGCAGGCCTGATTGTCTGAATAGTAATTTGTCCTGTAGAACAAAGTTTTTTTCACGATCATTCTTTTTCCTCAATAAATTTACCGTTTTCTTTAAGTAAATATCTTTTATTTGTAGTGATGTATATTCTTCCGCTTGTGGATTTTGTAATAGTCATTATTTGTTTTTTCTCGATGCAGTTTGCCTTGACTTTCATATCATCAAAGCAATATAAGTAGTCAGTGTTATTACCGGGAAGCATATCTAAATTTCTGGGTGTAAGTGGAGAGTATCCATCTCCAAAATCCCAAAATATTATAGTGAAAGTGCCGTCAGAACGACTGCTTGGTATATCAAAATAGGATTTTATCTTAGCTTTGTTTTTTTTCCACCAATGTATCTTCGCTTTATCAGTGAGTGGCGGGTTTACGACCAGAATGTTGTTAACATATTGATCTTTATGTATGGCAACAATCAAGGTTGGCAGGCTTAATCTAAAAATAATATACAAGCAAGCTACGAAAAAAACGAATATGAGAACGAATTTACTTGTTTTTTTCATTGTTTTATCCCGGAAATTTCAATTTCAGCCTTAAAGTTGGTGAAAAAGGGTTTGAATCCAAATTGCTCCCAGTGTTGAAGTACAAACCAGATTCTGAAAAATCTAATGTAGTGAAACTCTCTTCTCATAATATCATTTTTATCTAATCCAAAGTGGTCTTGTGCATTGTACATTACTATGGCTGAAAATTTTCCATCTTTTATGTCTATTGATTGCAATGCTATTTCTGTAGCATAAACATCGTGTATTGTTACACCTAAGCCATTAAAATAATCTTGCATGCGATTGAATTTGGGCAATACACATACCTGATAAGATGTGCGTCAATAGTGGGATTTTTTCGGAAGAAAGGGTGTTATTTTCCCAGTCAATATTAGTAGAAAGGAAGTTTTTAATTATTAATAATGAGCTTCTTTGAGGATCCGCATCAGTTTCAATTTGCTGCCGATAGGCTTGCTCCAAAAAAGGGCTCGAAAATGGATTTCCTCTTCCGTTATAGAAATGCTTAACCAGGTCGATAAACAGTTGCCGTTTTCCCAGATAGTAAGCTGGCATCGACAAACGAAGGAATTCATTGAAAAGGAGGCGTGCAATTTCAGGTTTATTTTTGACGCGAGATTTACGAAATGCACTGAACAAGGAGACTTCCTCACCGGTCCACGGATTCACCACATCAGAAACATCATCAAGGTCAAATTCTGTTCTGAGTTGCCTTTCAGTAAGCTCACCACATTTCATATCATCGGCACCGTAATCATTAAATCTATGCTGTGTCTGGTAAATAGTACAGGGAAGCGATAATGCTGGCATGGAATATCCTTATTGCTAGTGGCTCAGCGTATAAAATTGAATAAAACTGTAGTATAGCTATCACAACTTACGCTAATTCATTCATAGCCTTGTTGATTTATACATACGTAGATGTATATCAGGAAAAGTTGTAGCTAGGCCAGAAAAAGATGTTAGCGTGTGGCTCAACTAAGACGTTAAAGCAGATGGCTGCCGCCACCAAATCCAGTCACAGCATAGACCGCGTAACCATCTGAAATAAGAAATTTTATGTATGCCAGTAAGAGGAAAGAACGATTTTTTATCGATGTATGACGAAAATCACATTGGCCACCTTCAAGCGGCTATTTTGTTAACTACATCGCAGTATGACTCATCAATAAATCAGATACTTATTAAAGAATTTTATCTTTCAGGGAAAGGAATACCCGTGATAAGTCCCTCCGATCTTAAAACCATTCTGCACTCTAAGCGCGCTAACATTTATTACTTACAGTACTGCCGGGTATTAGTGAATGGTGGTCGCGTGGAGTACGTTACCGATCAAGGCAAAGAATCGCTGTACTGGAATATCCCGATCGCCAACACCACGGTAGTAATGCTGGGCACCGGCACTTCAATCACTCAGGCCGCGATGCGCGAATTTGCGCGGGCTGGCGTATTGGTAGGTTTTTGTGGCGGAGGCGGAACACCATTATACGCGGCAAATGAGGTGGATATTGAGGTTTCATGGCTCTCTCCGCAAAGTGAGTATCGTCCCACCGAATATCTGCAAAACTGGATAAGGTTCTGGTTCGATGAGCCGCTGCGTTTACAGGCGGCTAAACAGTTTCAACAGGTGCGGTTAAAGCAGATAGCAAAACACTGGTCAGGCAGCAAAATGCAGCGTGAAACGGCTTTCCCGCTTGAACACGCTGCGTTGCAAGCGCTATTGGATCGGGCAGCCGAAGAAATGGAACGTGCGGAAACCCATAATCAATTAATGCTGCAAGAAGCCTGGCTGACCAAAGCGTTATACAAATTGGTGAGTCGCACTGTGGGCTATGGTGATTTTACGCGCGCTAAACGAGGCGGTGGAACCGATATGGCTAACCGTTTTCTCGATCATGGTAACTATCTGGCTTATGGACTAGGGGCGGTTGCAACATGGGTGACCGGGATACCTCACGGGCTGGCGGTGATGCACGGTAAAACACGTCGCGGTGGTTTAGTATTTGATGTGGCTGACTTGGTTAAAGATGCGTTAGTCATGCCACAGGCGTTTATCGCCGCGATGGCGGGCGAAGAGGAGCAGGCATTCCGCCAGCGCTGTATTAACGGTTTTCAGCAAGGAGAGGCGCTGGACCTGATGATCGCCACCTTACAACAAACTGCCAACACACTCGCTAAGGCAGCACCATGAATGTGCTGATTATCTCACAGTGCAGTAAGCGCGCCCGGATAGAAACCTGCCGCATTCTCGATCAGTTTGCTGAGCGCACTGGCGATAGCGTATGGCAAACCACTATCACGCTGGAAGGGTTAACTACGCTGCGCAAGCTGTTACGTAAATCAGCGCGCCGTAATAGCGCCATCGCCTGTCACTGGCTGAAAAAAAACGGTCAGAGTGAGTTAATGTGGGTAGTCGGTAACTTACGTCGTTTTAACACGCAGGGCCGTGTGCCGACGAATCGAACCACTGGCGATATTTTGCGCCAGCGCTCGGAACATCACTGGCACAGCGCAGAGAGTATCGCCTTACTGGCGGCGATTGCCGGGTTGTTTCATGATTTTGGTAAGGCAGGGGCGCTGTTTCAGAAGAGCCTGACTGGCAAAGCAGTAAAGCGTTATCAGCCTTTTCGGCACGAATGGATCTCAGTCCGTTTATTTCAGGCGTGGGTTGGCACGCAAACCGACGCTCAGTGGTTAACACAACTGGGCAGGCTGGAGGCGAGGGACGAAGCCGCCATGCTTGCACGTCTGCGTCAGGATAATCAAAACTGGACGGATAGCCCCTTTGCTGGTTTACCACCCCTCGCACAGGTCGTGGCCTGGCTAATTCTTTCCCACCATCGTTTACCGCAGTTCTTGGGTAAAAATGAACCGCCTCTCTCAGGCGCGCAATCTTGGTTAACGAACCAGCTTAATGTGGATTGGAACGCCTTAAACTATAAAGATGGCTGGAATGACAAGGATTTCCAGCGCGCCTGGACGTTCCCCGGCGGGACACCGTTGCAAAGTAACACATGGCGTGAAAAAGCCCGGCAATTGGCAAAACGCGCGGCGAACGCGCCATCTCTCCATGAGTTTGGGAAACTGGAGCAGGGTTTTACCGTCCACCTGGCGCGACTGGCCCTGATGCTGGCTGACCATTTTTACTCCGCGCAAGCACCGCACCTCGCCTGGCAGGATACGGATTATGCGGCGTGGGCGAATACCGATCGTAGTACCAAACAGTTAAAGCAAAAGCTGGATGAACACAACGTGGCTGTCGCGCATCATGCCTTATTGCTGGGGCGCACTCTACCAATATTACGGGAGCATTTGCCTGCTATTGCCCGCCACAAAGGGTTTCGTCAGCGGGCAACGGATAAGCCATTTCAGTGGCAAAACAAGGCCTGGGATGTCGCAGCAGGCTTGCGCGAACGTTCATATAGGCAGGGTTTTTTCGGCATCAATATGGCTTCCACCGGCTGTGGAAAAACGCTGGCCAATGCGCGAATTATGTATGCCCTGGCTGGAGAAGAGCAGGGATGTCGTTTTACCGTAGCGCTTGGGTTACGCACCTTAACCCTACAAACCGGCGATGCGTTGCGTACCCGGCTCGGTTTGGACGAGGACGATCTTGCCGTGTTAATAGGTTCTTCCGCGGTGCGGGAGTTACACGCGCGTAATAATGAAGAAACCGATGAGGGCAGCGCATCTGCCGATGAGCTGTTCGCAGAGCATCAGTACGTTCATTACGATGGCGTAATAAATCAGGGGCCATTACGTCATGTGCTGGATAGCGATCCAAAGCTCAGCAAACTGATTAATGCGCCGGTGCTGGTCGCGACCATTGACCACCTGATGCCCGCCACCGAGGGGACGCGCGGCGGGAAGCAAATCGCCCCGATGTTACGTTTATTAACCAGTGATTTGGTGCTGGACGAGCCGGATGATTTTGATATTAGCGATCAGCATGCTCTTTGTCGGCTAGTGAACTGGGCGGGTATGCTTGGCAGCCGGGTGCTACTCTCTTCTGCGACACTGCCGCCTTCACAGGTACTGGCGTTGTATAGCGCTTATCTCAGCGGACGTAGAGCTTATCAGCAGGCCTGCGGTGAACCAGGAACCCCGCTGGAGGTGTGCTGCGCTTGGTTTGATGAGTTTGATGAAGAGAAATCCTGCGAAGGTTTGTTTGGGCAACCGACTGAGTTTTATCGCGCGCATTGTGAGTTTGCCGGGCGGCGAGCAAAGCGTCTGCCGCTACAGCCGACTTTGCGTCAGGCCAAGCTGATAAACGTCGTTCCTGTATCGACACGTAGTGATGAGGTTATTCATGCGCTGGCGACTAAGTTGCGTGCTGAAATACTTAATTTACATGCATTACATCGGCAGCAATGTTACGGCGACAAAACGGTTTCCCTCGGTCTAGTCCGGATGGCGAACATTAACCCTTTAGTCGCTACCGCTCAGGTATTAATGGGCCTTCCTTCGCCAGAGAATTATTGCATCCATTACTGTGTGTATCACAGTCAATATCCCTTGGCGGTGCGGTCACATATTGAACAGCACTTGGATGGCGTCTTTACCCGCAATCGCGAGCGGCCAGCTGAGTTGCCCCCGAAAATTGCTCAGGCCGTTCGACAGCATCCGGCTCAGCACCATATTTTTGTGGTGCTGGGCACCTCGGTGGTCGAGGTGGGGCGTGATTGGGATGCCGACTGGGGAATTGCGGAGCCGAGTTCAATGCGCGCATTGATTCAATTTGCCGGGCGTATTCAGCGCCACCGACAGGTTGTGCCACAAAGCAATAACCTACTGATCCTAAATAAAAATGTTCGGGCGCTACGGGGTGATAAAAATAAACCGGTTTACTGCCGACCCGGTTTTGAAACCACTGATTTTATGCTCACCAGCCATGATCTCACCGATTTACTGGCGCCGGAACACTATCGTTTTATTAATGCTGTTCCACGTATTTTAGATGGGCGTCCAAAGCCACCAGTCAGTGGGCAATACGACTCGTTTATTGCGCTTGAACATGCACGACTGTGGGAGGAGTTACTCGGCAAGGGCGACAAATATCCCGTTGCCGCGCATTGGTGGCGGCTACCGGTGAACTGGAGCGGAGAACTACAGCGCCGTAAACCCTTTCGCCGTTCTCAACCAGAGAGTCAGTTTTTCCTGCGGATGGAAGATGAGTTCGATACGCCGATATTTATGGCGCGTGATGAGGGAGCCGCTGGCTGGAAAGATCCAGGCATCTTTAAATACCACCAAGTCACTTTGGCTGCGGGGGTAGCGGCATGGGTTGATACGGATTACGCCACCGTGTTGTTGGCTCTGGCGGAAAGCCTGGATATGGAGCTGGCGGCGGTGTGCGAACGGTTTGGGGAAATTACGCTGCGCACCGGTGATAAAGATGATCACCAGGCGTGGTTATGGCATCCGTTACTTGGGGTATTTCGCGATCTTTAGCCACCGTATTGGGAGGAACAATGGCACTACAGGGACTGAAAGGCTTTATCGTCCACTACATTGAGGCGCGACGGCAAACCAAGCTTGATGCGTTTGATAAGGAGGCGGCAAAACGCCTTACCACCGACGCCGCGTCAGAGAGTGAAATCTTGCAGCAGCGCCGTGAACTGGAACAGCGTTATGAAGTCCGTAACTGGTTAACCGATGCGGCTAGCCGCGCCGGACAAATAAGCCTGGTGACCCACGCGGCAAAATTCACACACGGCGATGCGAAAAGCAGCAGTATTTTTACACAGAACAGCGTTACTGAAGGTTATCTGGCAACGTCTACGCTACATAAAACTGTCGCTGATGCGGTCGGAAACGCTGCCGCACTGGACGTTGCGAAGCTGCTGCAAACCGAAGTAGAGGGCGATTCGTTACTGTCCTGCCTGAAGCGTAAAGAACCCGGCCCGCTGTCTGAATTGGCGGAAAATCCACAGCAACTGGCAGAGTGGATAGACGGTTTTTCGCGCGCGTTAACCACCAGAGAACCCGCCTCACACAAGCTTGCCAAACAGGTCTATTTCCCGGTTGGTGACGGTTATCATCTGCTTAATCCGCTCTTTTCCTCCTCGCTGGCGCAAGCATTGCACCAACGTATGGTCGCACTGCGTTTTAGCGAGGAGAGTAAAGCCGCCTGGCAGGCGCGGCGCGCGGGCCAATGGCATCCGCAGCCGCTGGTGATCTTCCCGAAAACGGCCGTCATGAATTTTGGCGGAACCAAACCGCAAAATATCTCCGCGCTGAACAGCAGTCGCGGCGGGCGTGTCTGGTTATTGTCTTGCCAGGCGCCGCAATGGGAAACGCAGAAACAGCCACCGTATAATCGAAAGACCCTGTTTGGACAGGGGCCTTTCGAACGCACGACCCGTGCGCTACGCTCTCAGCTAATTAACCTGCTTATCAAAACCGGCGAGGAGAGAAATCATTCTATTCGCCGTGCCCGTGATCGCTATATCGATCAAATCATCGATGTGCTGTTCAGCCAGGCCGCCGATATTCAACGAAAAGAGTGGGCGGCCTGGACCCAGAACGAAGCATGCCAATTAAAGCCTCATCAGCAACTGTGGCTCGATCCGTGGCGAATTAAATCGGATGCGGTTTTCTGCGCGGAACGCGACAAAGATGAATGGCAGGAAGCCATCGCGGAAGATTTTGCACAATGGTTAAACGGTTATCTGCGCCGTGCCGACCTTAGCGTGGGCAAAACGGAATTAACCGAATGGAAAACTAAACCCTTATTCCGCCGCCGCCTGCGTGAAATGGAGCAGGTTTTCAGGAGATATCACGATGAGTAATGTGATTATTTTACCGTGGCTGCAGGTGGAAAACGCCAACGCGGTAGCAGGCCTGACGTGGGGCTTTCCGGCGATCACGCATTTTCTCGGCTACACACATGCTTTGTCACGCAAATTACAACGCAGCCACGGTCTGCGCCTGGAGGGGTGCGGAGTAATTTGCCATCAGCATCAGGTTCACGCCTACTCTTCCGGACGCGATTACCAATTTGCGCTGACGCGTAATCCGCTAACCCGTGAAGGGAAAACGGCTTCGTTCAACGAAGAGGGGCGGATGCACTTCACCGTTTCGCTGGTGTTGGAGTGCCACGGCAATATTGCTAATGGCGATGTTGGGATGCGTGAATTGGCCGCACATTTGCAACCCCTTTGCCAGACACAAAAACTGGCGGGCGGTAGCATTACAAAATTACGTAAGGTGCAGGTTTGCCGTGCAGAAAAGCTGAAAGATTATCTCTATGGTTTGATGCCGGGCTTTGCTCTGCAAGACCGCTCCTGCTGGCTTGAGGAACATTATCAGCAGCTAAAACAACGCAATGCTGACAGAGAAATGGTTGATGCGTGGCTAGATTTTGCCGCATTAAAAATGGCGGCGCAGAGCGGTGAACAACCCGGTGATGCCGCAAGCTGGGAATATCTGGCAAAACCTCAACCAGGTTATCTGGTGCCGCTAATGACCGGCTGGCAACGTATTTCTCCGCTTTATCCGCCGGGTTCCGTGACCAATGCACGTGACGACGCATCGCCATTTTGCTTTGCGGAAGCGGTGTATGGCGTAGGTGAATGGCGTGGTCTGCATCGTATTCAGAATGCGGACGAGCTGCTTTGGCGTTACCACACGACGGAAACCGGTTATTACTGCCGTGGGCAGGCGTTGCCGGATGAAGAACCAGAAGATGATTCATACTACTTCGACATAGTTTAAGGGACGATATTATGGCTAAAGTTTCAGCAATTAAAACCGCTTCGGTACTGGCTTTTGAACGCAAACTGGCAAACTCCGATGCGCTACTGGCTGCCGGTATCTGGCAGGGAGAAACCTGGCAACCCATTGGGGTTCAGGAAAAAGCGGTGCGCGGCACCATTTCCAACCGGCTTAAAAATGCGCTTGCCAGCGATCCGGCAAAACTGGATGCCGAGATTCAGAAAGCCAACCTGCAACGCGTGGATGTTGCCGCGCTACCGGCTGATGCAGACACACTAAAAATGACTTTCAGTTTGCGAGTCTTGGGTAATTTATCCACCCCTTCGGTGTGCAACGATAAGCAGTATCAGGATGCGCTGGAAAGCGTTATCGACGGGTATATTGCGGAACACGGATTCGGGGAGTTGGCGCTGCGCTATGCGGCAAATCTGGCTAACGGACGCTTTTTGTGGCGTAACCGTGTCGGCGCGGAACAAATTCGCGTGGTGGTTACAGGGACGAAAAGGTGGGAATTTAACGCCCATGATTTCGCGCTGCGGGATTTTAACCATCGTGACGCTGATTTGAAGGCGTTGGCGGCCGAGATTGAGCTAGGGCTAAAAGGTGACACTTTTGTGTTACTGAATGTAGAAGCCTATGTTCGATTGGGGCAGGGACAAGAGGTTTTCCCTTCACAAGAGTTAGTGCTGGACAGTAACAGTACTAAAAGCAAAGTGCTGTATCAGGTTGGCGGTATTGCAGCGCTCCATTCACAGAAAATCGGCAATGCGTTACGCACGGTAGACACCTGGCATCCGCAGGTTGATGCGTTGGGCGCGATTGCGGTTGAACCCTACGGCTCGGTAACCAGCCGTGGCATCGCCTGCCGCCAGCCGAAAGAGAAAATGGATTTCTATACCTTGCTGGATAATTGGGTGATTAAAGGCGATAAACCGGCGCCAGAACAACAACACTATGTGATGGCGGTGCTGATTCGCGGCGGCGTGTTCGGTGAGAAAGCTGAATAAGGATCGGTGCATGGAAAGTTATCTGGATATTCGCGTATTACCCGACCCCGAATTTACCGAGTCGATGCTGGTCGCCGCTTTGTTCGCGAAACTTCATCGTGCGTTAGGTCTGCGTGATAAAGGTGATATTGGCGTGAGCTTCCCGGAGTATGGCGGTACGCCGGGCGGGGTGATCCGTTTACACGGACTTCAAACTGCGCTTGAAGAGTTGAACGCCACACGCTGGCAGGCGGGATTAACGGATTATTGTACTCCTTCGGCAATATGCACCGTACCACCGGCGATTAAAGGCTGGCGTACCGTGTCTCGGGTACAGGTGAAAAGTAACGCGCAGCGCTTGGTGCGCCGCTCGGTACGTAAAGGGTGGATCACGGAAGAAGAGGCACAGATGCGTTTGCGAACTGCCTTGGATCACCGCTGCAAACTGCCATTTATCCAACTAAAGAGTTTGTCGACCCATCAACCGTTTCGTTTGTTTATTCAGCATGGCGAACTACAGGAGTTACAGCGTGACGGGAAATTCAGTAGTTATGGGTTAAGCCGCGAAGCGACCATTCCCTGGTTTTAATGTTGCGAACCGGGCGGTTACCGCCCGGTCTCTGCTTCCGTTCAAAAATCCGCCTTCAATACGACGCGATAATTCGCCTTCCCGGCACGCACATGATCCAACGCCTCATTGATGTTCGACATCGGGAAAAACTCCACCGTCGGCGCAATATCGGCGCGCGATGCCAGTTTTAATAGTGAACGCATCTGACCCGGAGAACCGGTTGCCGAGCCGGTGATCGCGCGGTCGCCTTTAATCAACGTCGAAGAATTTACCGGGAAGGGCTTCATGACGACACCCACCGTATGGAATTTTCCACCCGGTGCCAGCGCCTCAAACCAGGGTTGCCAGTCGAGATCCACCGCAACGGTGCTCAGAACCAGATCAAACTGCCCGGCGAGCTCCTTCAAGGCTTCCGGATCGCGGCTATTCACCACTCGATCGGCGCCCATATCGAGAATAGATTGCTTTTTCGCCGCAGAAGAACTGAAGGCCGTCACTTCAGCGCCAATTGCGCGCAGGATCTTAATCGCGATATGGCCCAAACCGCCAATACCGATCACGCCAACACGGCTGGCGGCCGAAATATGGTGCATTAGCAACGGCTTAAATACAGTGATCCCACCACACAGCAGCGGCCCCGCCGAGGCGATATCCAGACTTTCCGGGAGCGGGATGACCCATTGCCAGTTCGCGCGTAGTTTATTAGCAAAACCGCCATGATTCACAATGGTCGGCGTAGCGCCCTGGCGGCAATTGATTTGATCGCCATTAATGCAGGCATCACAGTGCTGGCAACTCTTTGCCGTCCAGCCAATGCCCACCCGCTGCCCAAGGCGTAACCCTTTGTTCTTCGCCGCGTCGCCAAGGGCGGAAACGCGCCCAATCACCTCATGCCCAGCAATGAGCGGATAGCGCGAAACACCCCATTCATTGTCGATCATCGACAAGTCGGAGTGACAAATACCGCAGTAATCCACTTCAACTTCTACATCTTCATGGTCCAGCGCACCCGCATCATATTCATATGGCTCTAAAGCCTGGCCGGGTTTCATTGCTGCGTAGCTTTTAATTTTCATTATTAACCTCAGTGCTAATCACTATTTTCGCAGTGAGTATAGCAAAGCGGGGAAAGGGTAACGCAGAGCGCGCTTGCCGTCAGGGCGCGCCAGAATCTTTTCGAGCAACCTCGGATAAATTGCACGCTGTGCATGCATTTCTCCCCATTTTGAGACAATACTGTTCGCTGCCTCACGTCGCGAGGGCGCAGTCAAAGCCTTGCCGGTGAGTGGCGTGTTTTTTGCATAGTGACAAGCCTAATAAAACGAATACTAAGGGGTTGTGTATGAAGCGTGCGTTACTTAACGCGATGGTGGTGGGTGTCGGTTTGGTCGCTGTTTCCGCAGCCGGGGCGGAAGAGTTGGCTGGCACTCTGAAGAAAATTAACGACAGCAATGTCGTGGTGGTTGGGTATCGTGAGTCGAACGTGCCTTTCTCCTATCAGGATGATGGTAAAAATGTAATGGGGTATTCACAGGAGTATTCCAACAAAATCGTTGAGGCGATTAAAAAGAAACTGAACAAACCTAACCTCGAAGTCTCTTTCTTGCCGATTACTTCGCCCAACCGCATTCCGCTACTTAATAATAAGGTGTATGACTTCGAGTGCGGTTCCACCACCAATAATAAAGAGCGCCAGCAACAGGTTGATTTTTCTGATTCAATCTTTGTAGCCGGTACGCGTTTGATGGCTAAAAAAGGCAGTGGTATCAACGACTTTCCTGATTTACAGGGCAAGGCGGTGGTGACCAGTAGCGGCTCTACGTCCGAAATTTTGTTAAACCAGCTAAACAGCAATAAAAACATGAAGATGCGCATCATCAGCGCCAAAGAGGGCGGCACCTCATCTTTCCAGACTCTGGAAAGCGGGCGGGCGGCGGCGTTTATGATGGATGATGCTTTACTGGCGGGCGATCGCGCTAAAGCACGGCATCCTGATCAGTGGGTCATCGTGGGCACCGCGCAATCGCATGAGGCTTACGGCTGTATGATGCGTAAAAATGATCCTCAGTTTGCTGCGCTGGTGAATGATACGGTTGCCGGAGCGCAAACCTCAGGCGAAGCGGCGGGCTGGTATAAAAAATGGTTTATGCAACCCATCCCGCCAAAAGGGTTGAATATGAACTTTGAGATGTCGACCGAAATGAAAGATCTGTTCGCACATCCCAATAATCACGCGCTATAAGCGCTATAAGCGCTGGAACGCGGGGGCAAGCACGTTTTCTTGCCCCCATTTGGCGGTTAAAACCATTGGCCAAACTTACGGATATAAAATGTCTTTATGCTGTGGCTGAGTAACCCATAGCTGAATAATATTGCCAACAGCCACGGGAAGTAGAGCGCCGGTAACGAAACCAGGCCAAACCAACCGGCAAAAGGCGATAACGGCAGCCCAAGCCCGATAATAACCACCGCGAATGTCGTGAGCATAATCGGCCAGGTGGCGCGGGACTGAATAAACGGCACCTTTTGCGTGCGCAGCATATGCACGACTAATGTTTGCGAAAGCAATCCTTCAATAAACCAGCCAGACTGGAATAATGCTTGGTGCTCGACATTGTTGGCGGCAAAAATATGCCACATGACGGCAAACGTCGTAATATCAAACAGCGAGGACGTCGGGCCCATCCACAACATAAAACGACCAATATTTTTGGCATCCCACTTCTGTGGTTTTTGCATATATTCGCGATCCATTTTGTCCCACGGCAGCGCCATTTGCGACAAGTCATAGATCAGGTTTTGCAGCAGTAACTGAATCGCCAACATCGGTAAAAAAGGAATAAACGCGCTGGCGACCAAAATAGAGAACACGTTGCCAAAGTTAGAGCTGGCGGTAATGTTGAGGTATTTAATGATGTTACCGAACGTTTGCCGCCCAACTCGAACACCTTGTTCCAGTACCTGCAGGCTCTTTTCCAGCAGGATAATATCGGCGGAGGCTTTGGCAATATCCGTGGCGCTATCGACGGATATTCCGACGTCCGCCTGGCGCAGCGCTGCCGCATCATTAATGCCGTCTCCCAGGAAACCTACCGTATGGCCTTTTTGCTGTAACAGCCTGACAATGCGCTCTTTTTGTGACGGCGTCAGCCGGGCAAACAGCGTATGTAACGCAACACGATCGGCCAACTGTTCATCACTCAACTGCTCAATCTCGTCGCCCAATAGCGGTACGCCAATGTCGAGCGCCAGGTCGCGACAAATTTTGGCGGTAATCAGCGGATTGTCACCGGTCAACACTTTCACCTGTACGCCACTCTCCTGTAACGCTGCTATCGCCCCGGCGGCGCTGGCTTTCACCGGATCGAGAAAGGTCAGCATACCGCACAGCGTCAGGTCACGCTCATCTTCTGCGCTGAGACGCTGATGCCAGCCCTTAGCGCCGAGTTCCCGCGTGCCAATTAGCAGCACGCGATACCCTTGTTGGTTAAGATCAGCCACTCTGGCGATGAGGGCATCACGCTGCCGATCATCCATCTCAAGCGGGTGGCCGTGATGCGAGACATAGCGGGTAATATCCAGCATCTCTTCCAGCGCGCCCTTACACACCAGTAAATGCTGACCGAAGCGATCGCAAACGCTGACCGATAACCGACGGCGCTCAAAATCAAAGGCTAATTCATCGACCTTACGATAATCGCGTGGAACATCATAACGATTGCGGGCAAACTCCAGCACCGCCCGATCCATCAGGTTTTTCAAACCGCTTTGATGAAAGCTATTCAGCCAGGCCAGTTGCAAGACGTAATGGCTGGGATCGCCATTCAGATCAAGATGCTGGGCTAACGCGATATGATCCTCGGTCAGCGTGCCGGTCTTATCGGTACACAGCACATCCATAGCGCCAAAGTTTTGTATGGCGCTGAGGCGTTTGACGACCACTTTACGTTTTGCCAGCATCATCGCGCCTTTTGCCAGATTGGTACTGACAATCATCGGCAACATCTCCGGTGTCAGGCCAACCGCGACCGCTAGCGCAAACAGGGTGGCATCCAGCCAGTCGCCTTTGGTAAAACCGTTAATCAATAACACCAGTGGCACCATAAACGCCATAAAACGGATTAATAACCAGCTAACGTTATTGACACCGCGATCGAAAGCGGTGGGTGCGCGTTTCCCCACCAAGTGCCGCGCCAGTGAACCGAACCAAGTTTGATTCCCGGTCGCGACGACCACCGCACAAGCGTTACCGCTGACCACGTATGATCCCATAAAGCAGATGCCGGGCTGGGCTAACAATTGGTTTTCACTCAATGTCACTGCTGCGTCCGCGCTCTGGTTGCCGGCGCATTTTTCTACCGGCAACGCTTCACCGGTTAACGTGGATTGATTGACCAGCAGGTCGCGTGACGAAATCAGTTTTAGATCGGCAGGAATGGTATCGCCAGCAGAGAGCAGCACAATATCGCCGGGCACCAACTGATGCTGAGGCACGTCGGCAATGTGGGATTTATTATTATCGCGCGTACGGCGTTGTACGCTGACTTGCGTGCGCACCATAGATTTCAGCGCATCGGCTGCTTTGTTGGTGCGAAACTCCTGCCAAAAACGCAGCAGCCCACTGAAAGCGATCATGACCAACATGATGGTGACACCGGTTAAATCGGTTTCTTCACCGCGCTGACACGGTAGCCAGTAATCGGTGAAGAAACTGATTATGGCGAGCCCGCTCAGGACAAAAATAAACGGGTTATTAAACGCCAGCAGGAGTTGTAACAGCGCGTGAGGCGCTTGCTCTTGCGCCACCTGATTGGGGCCAAATTGTGCCAGCCGCGCTGCGGCCTGCTGCACCGTTAGGCCGTTTGGATTGCTGTTCAGGCGGCTCAGTGTGCTTTCAATGCTGACTTGCGCTTCGGCGGCAATCGCCCAGCGGGCGGTTTTCGGTTGTTCTTCTGGGCGCACTTGCTGTGCGACGTCAATAATTTGCGTCATCTCGTTTACTCCGAATAAAACGCACGGCGATCTCTCTCATGACGAGATCGGCGTGAAAACAGTGAGATGCGTTGCCGTGAGGAAGAGGCGGGCTCAGACTCCCACGCAACGCGTATTACGTTGCGTACCGGGGTGCTCGTCCATGACGTCTCCTTAATCGCGCAGGGCGATAACGAACTAAATAGCCTGTGAACAGGCGCAGAAAAGCATCGTTGCAAATCAGCTTGCAGCGCTGCGGCGGCGTTAATTTACGCCGGGAGGGAACAGAGTATGGGTGACTATCAACATGGTTATCGCCTCGTCTATAAGTAGAGCAGACGAGCCGGAGAGGTTCGCTGCTTGCCGGGCGGCAAGCAACGCGCTTGCCTTAATTAGAACGACTGAGTGTCCAAAAAAGGTTCTCCTAAGAAATGTGCGTCAGACTATAGTGCCGCACGCGGACGCTGTAAACCGCGTTCGTCAACCAAACCTCAACGCCGGTTATTTTTAATCGACCTTTCATACGGTACGGTTATCAACACCGCTTATCGCAACCGTTTAGCGGATAAATTTTTTCATCGTTTAGCCACCATAAGGCGCGGAATCACGCGGAAAATCACGGCGGCGGCGGCGGATTAAAGGGATGTTGCTTTTTTGTAAACGGATTAACAAGCAGACGAAATCCTGCTATGCTGCCCCACGCGGAACCGGGCACCTTACCCTACACAAGGACGTTGATCACGCTATCGTGAAGAGGTGGCCGGTGAGCCTAATACAATGAGAGCGAGGAGAACGTCGTGCTAGAAGAATACCGTAAGCACGTTGCCGAGCGTGCAGCCCAGGGGATTGTTCCTAAACCATTAGATGCTTCCCAAATGGCCGCGCTGGTTGAACTGCTGAAGAACCCGCCAGCGGGTGAAGAAGAATTCCTGTCTGATTTGTTAATCAATCGAGTCCCGCCAGGCGTTGATGAAGCGGCCTATGTAAAAGCCGGTTTCCTGGCCGCTATCGCGAAAGGCGAAACGACCTCTCCTCTGGTTACCCCTGAAAAAGCTGTGGAACTGTTGGGCACCATGCAGGGCGGCTACAATATTCATCCCCTGATTGATGCGCTGGATGATGCCAAACTGGCGCCGATTGCCGCCAAAGCGTTGTCCCATACGCTGCTAATGTTCGATAGCTTCTATGATGTAGAAGAGAAAGCGAAAGCGGGTAATTCCCATGCGCAACAGGTATTAAAAGCTTGGGCCGATGCTGACTGGTATCTGTCACGTCCGGAACTGGCGGAAAAAATTACCGTTACCGTATTCAAAGTCACTGGTGAAACTAACACCGATGATCTGTCACCGGCGCCGGATGCCTGGTCACGCCCGGATATTCCGCTGCATGCGCTGGCGATGCTGAAAAATGCCCGTGATGGTATTGAGCCGGACGAAGCCGGTAATGTTGGGCCAATCAAGCAGATTGAAGCCCTGAAACAGAAAGGTTTCCCGCTGGCCTATGTGGGCGATGTGGTGGGAACCGGTTCTTCGCGTAAATCCGCGACTAACTCCGTGCTGTGGTTTATGGGCGACGATATTCCCAACGTGCCGAACAAAAAAGCGGGTGGTGTGGTGCTCGGCGGTAAAATTGCCCCGATCTTCTTCAACACCATGGAGGATGCCGGTGCGCTGCCGATCGAAGTGGATGTGAACAACCTCAATATGGGTGATGTGATCGATATTTACCCCTATAAAGGTGAAGTGCGTCATCACCAGACTGGCGAAGTGCTGGCTAACTTCGAGCTGAAAACCGACGTCTTGCTTGATGAAGTCCGCGCTGGTGGCCGTATTCCGCTGATCATTGGTCGTGGTTTGACCACCAAAGCGCGTGAATCGCTGGGTCTGCCGGTAAGCGATGTTTTCCGTCAGGCGAAAGATGTGGCGCAGAGCACGCGCGGTTTCTCGCTGGCGCAAAAAATGGTGGGCCGCGCCTGTGGTACCGAGGGTATCCGTCCCGGTCAATATTGCGAACCTAAAATGACCTCGGTCGGTTCGCAGGATACCACCGGGCCGATGACGCGTGATGAACTGAAAGATTTGGCCTGCCTCGGCTTCTCAGCCGACTTGGTGATGCAATCCTTCTGCCATACTGCCGCTTACCCGAAACCGGTTGATGTCACGACGCACCACACGTTGCCTGACTTTATTATGAACCGTGGTGGTGTCTCGCTGCGTCCGGGCGATGGGATTATCCATAGCTGGCTGAACCGTATGCTACTGCCCGATACTGTCGGTACCGGCGGGGATTCACATACCCGTTTCCCAATTGGTATCTCATTCCCGGCAGGCTCTGGTTTGGTGGCGTTTGCCGCCGCAACCGGCGTGATGCCGCTGGATATGCCAGAATCGGTGCTGGTTCGTTTTAAAGGCAAAATGCAGCCGGGTATCACCCTACGCGATCTGGTGCACGCGATTCCGTTGTATGCCATCAAACAAGGGTTACTGACGGTTGAGAAAAAAGGGAAGAAGAATATCTTCTCTGGTCGCATTCTGGAGATCGAAGGTCTGCCGGAACTGAAAGTGGAGCAAGCGTTTGAATTATCCGACGCTTCTGCCGAGCGTTCAGCGGCGGGTTGTACCATTAAACTGGATCAGGCGCCGATTGTTGAGTATCTGAACTCAAACATCGTGTTGCTGAAGTGGATGATCGCCGAAGGCTATGGTGATCGTCGTACGCTGGAACGTCGTATTCAGGGGATGGAGAAATGGCTGGCCGATCCGCAACTACTCGAAGCGGATGCCGACGCAGAATACGCGGCGGTGATTGAGATCGATCTGGCGGAAATCAAAGAGCCGATCCTGTGTGCGCCGAACGATCCGGACGATGCGCGTCTGCTTTCCGATGTGCAGGGTGAAAAGATCGATGAAGTCTTTATCGGTTCCTGTATGACTAACATCGGTCACTTCCGCGCGGCAGGCAAACTGCTGGACAGCCATAAAGGTGCTTTGCCGACCCGCTTGTGGGTGGCGCCGCCGACCAAAATGGATGCGGCACAGTTAACCGAAGAGGGCTATTACAGTGTCTTTGGTAAGAGCGGTGCGCGGGTTGAAATTCCGGGCTGTTCGCTGTGTATGGGCAACCAGGCGCGCGTTGCCGACGGGTCAACCGTGGTGTCAACCTCAACGCGTAACTTCCCGAACCGCTTAGGTAACGGCGCCAATGTCTACCTGGCCTCGGCGGAACTGGCGGCGATTGCGTCTCTGTTAGGTAAACTGCCGACGCCGGATGAGTATCAGCAGTTTATGGCGCAGGTGGATAAAACCGCGCTGGATACCTATCGCTACCTCAATTTTGACCAGTTGGGTCAATATACCGAGAAAGCGGATGGCGTGATCTTCCAGACCGCCGTTTAAGCGAATACGCTTCTCACCAGACCGGGCTTCCGCCCGGTCTTTTTTTTTATCTTTTCCGCTGGTTCTTGTCGCTACGTCAATCTCCGCAGAGCGAAATTACGCCATAGTGGTGATCAGCGGGTGAAAAGCTGTTTTTCCCGCGCCAGGCTGCGATAATGGCGGCCGGAGTGGTGGAGGAAAGCGCGATGGAATATGAATTTTTACGTGATGTGACCGGTGGGGTAAAAGTCCGCATGTCGATGGGGCATGAGGCGGTAGGCCATTGGTTTAATGAAGAGGTGCAGGAGAATTTAGCGCTGCTGGATGAGGTTGAAGCCGCAGTGGCGCAAATTGATGGCAGCGAGCGCCAATGGCAGCGCGTTGGTCACGAATATACGCTGTGGATGGATGATGAAGAGGTCATGATTCGCGCCAACAGTATGAGCGTTGAAGGCGACGAAATGGAAGAAGGCATGAGTTATTACGATGAAGAAAGCCTGGCGTTTTGCGGCGTTGAAGACTTTTTGCAGGTGGTAAATGCCTACCGTCGCTTTATGCGCGGTGAGTAAAGCGCAAAGGGAGCCGGTTGGACCGGCTCCAGGCGATTACGGCGTTTTCAGACCCACCGCCGGAATATTGCGACCATAGTAAATTTCACGCATCTCTTTCCACAGCAGGTCGGTAATACGCTTGTGCTCTTGCTGGCTTAATGCTTCCGGTTTGGTGTTAAAAAGGTAGTGTTTTAGATCGAACTCTTTTAATAACATCTTGGTATGAAAGATGTTTTCCTGGTACACGTTCACATCCATCATGTCATACATGGCTTTCATATCTTCCGACATAAAGTTTTGGATGGAATTAATTTCGTGATCGATGAAGTGTTTCACACCATTAATATCGCGGGTAAATCCCCGAACGCGATAATCAATGGTAACAATATCGGACTCTAACTGGTGAATTAAATAATTCAGCGCCTTGAGCGGTGAAATCACCCCGCAGGTGGAAACTTCAATATCGGCGCGAAAAGTACAGAGCCCGCCCTGTGGATGACTTTCCGGGTAGGTGTGTACGCAAATATGGCTTTTATCAAGATGGGCGACCACCGAATTTGGCAGCGGGCCGGGATGTTCAGACGTATCGATATCTTTTGGATCAACCGGCTCTTCGCTAACCAGAATGGTTACGCTGGCGCCTTGCGGCTCGTAATCCTGGCGCGCGATGTTCAGCACATTCGCGCCGATAATCGCACAGGTCTCGGTCAGAATTTCAGTAAGGCGGTTGGCGTTATACTGCTCATCAATATAAGCAATATAGCCGTCACGCTCGGCATCAGTATTCGCATAGCAAATATCGTAGATACAAAAACTCAGGCTTTTCGTCAGGTTATTGAAGCCATGTAGTTTCAGCTTTTGCAATTTCGTTCACCCCCTTAAAATGCACCTTCAGCGTCATCTGATAATGCATTCAACAAGTATTGCGGCAGAGCAAAGCTGCCAGTATGGATTGCCGGGTTGTAATATCGGCAGGTTAACCCCGCAGCCGCAAAACGCGCCTGCAACGTTTCAGAGCTGAGCTGACGCAGCGCCGGGTTATCACTGGCCCAGGCAAACGTCATAATCCCGCCGTAATAGGTCGGCACTGCCGCCTGATAAAAGCTAACGTCGCGAAAGTAGTGGCCCAGCTTACGGTGGCTATTAATCGCTTCATCTTGTTGCAGGAAACACACACCATTCTGCGCGACGAATATGCCATTTTCATTAAGGCAGCGGCGACAACCGGCATAAAATTCTGAGGTAAACAGACTTTCTCCCGGCCCTATCGGGTCGGTACAGTCGGAGATAATCACGTCGAATTTTTCGTGAGTCTGGTTAACAAAGTTTACGCCGTCATCAATCACTAATTGAAAACGGGCATCGTCATAAGCGCCAGCGCTGTGATTCGGCAGGTACTGTTTACAGAAACTCACCACCCCGGCGTCGATCTCAACCATGGTGATACTTTCCAGCGCGGTATGACGGCAGACTTCACGTAGCATCGCGCCGTCGCCGCCGCCGATAATCAGCACACGCTTTGCCGCACCGTGCGCTAACAGCGGTACATGCGTCATCATTTCGTGATAGATAAACTCATCGCGCTCGGTGGTTTGTACCACACCATCCAGCGCCATAACGCGACCAAGCGCGGCGTTTTCGAAGATAATCAGATCCTGATGTGCGGTCTTCTCGCGGTACAACACTTTATCTACCGAGAAATATTGTCCGAAACCGGCATGAAGGGTTTCATACCACATCTCATTTTGGGCCATGACGGGGCTCTCCTCTCAAAACATAGCCATGAAAATGGGCGGCACATCATAGCTAACTCTGACCGTGCTTGCACGGTCAAATTATCGGCGGGAAAGCGGGAACAGAAGGGTTATTTAACGTAGGCAAGCAGGCTTAAAGAGTCGCGTGCCAGCGATTTACATTTCTTATCATTAGAGATGGCAATCCCGCTGAGATCGCGATAGCTATCTTCGCCCAGCGACTTCATGTTATAGCTGGCGTAATTACTTAAATCCCAACGATTTTGTTGCGCGAAAAAGACCAAGGCTTTCCGAATCTGTGCATCGGGTAAATCCTGATAACCGCAGTCATTTTTTAAATAGACAAACACGGCGGTGAGATCGGCTAAATCTTCCGCTTCGGATTCGCTCAAGGCAAAACTGGTGGAGGAGAAGCCAAGTAGCCCGGTTAATAGCAGGACCTTGATGCCTTTCTTCATAACGGTTCTCGTGAGGTTGCAATTACCTGAAGTTAGCACAGATAGCCGCCTGCTTCAGGCAATTTCGCGCAATTGAACGGCATCAGATGAAAAAATAACCCGGCGGAGAGGGTTTCCGTCACCGATTGAACTTGACCTTACCGCTGGGGAAGGGTTTAGGCTAGATGCCCGCTTGTTAATCGCAGAGGATATGGATATGCAACGCCGTGACTTTCTCAAACTGACCGCCGCACTGAGCGCCGCTGGCGCATTACCTTTCTGGAGCCGTGGTTTAATGGCTGCTGAACGGCCTGAGTTGCCAGTGCCTGCGTTGCTGCCCGCCGATGCGCGCAGTGAGATAGCGATTACCGCGCAGGCTGGTTTCACACAATGGAACGGTAAGCGGGTGCCGAGTTGGGGTTATAACGGGAATCTGCTCGGCCCGGCGTTGCAGTTAGAGCGCGGCAAAGCCGTCACGATTAAGGTCACTAACCGCTTGCCGCATGCCACCACCGTACATTGGCACGGTTTGGAAGTACCCGGTGAGGTTGATGGCGGGCCGCAGGCGCGCATCGAGCCGGGGCAACAGCGCACGGTCACCTTTACTCCCGACCAGCCTGCTGCGACCTGTTGGTTCCATCCGCATCAGCACGGCGAAACCGGTTATCAAGTGGCTCAGGGGCTGGCGGGCTTGGTGCTAATTAGGGATAACGAAGCGGAAAAGCTGTTACTGCCTAAGTTGTGGGGCGTGGATGATATTCCGGTGATTTTACAGGATAAACAGCTCAGCGCGGATGGCGCAAAAATTGACTATCAGTTGGATATTATGCACGCGGCGGTGGGTTGGTTCGGCAATATGATGCTGACTAATGGCGTATCCTATCCCCATCATGCGGTACCGCGCGGCTGGCTGCGCCTGCGTTTACTGAATGGTTGTAACGCGCGCTCTCTGAACATTGCCGCCAGCGATGGGCGCCCTCTGTACGTTATTGGTAGCGATGGCGGGTTATTGGCGGAACCGGTGAAAGTTTCCGAGATTGGATTATTGCCCGGCGAACGCTTTGAGGTATTGGTCGACACCCATGACGGTAAACCGTTTGATTTAGTGACGCTGCCGGTGAAACAGATCGGGATGACGTTAGCGCCGTTCGATCAACCGTTACCGGTATTGAGTATTCAGCCATTAACCGTACTGGCGAGTGGTTCGCTGCCGGACAAATTGGTTGCCGTCCCGCCGGTTCCATCGCTTGATAAAACTACCGATCGCTGGCTGCAATTGATGATGGATCCGCAACTGGATAGCCAGGGTATGCAGGCATTAATGGATAAATATGGTCACAAAGCGATGGCTGGTATGGAGGCGCATGGCGCAATGGTGGCCGATCATGGCGCAATGAAGCATGACGCCATGAATCATGATGCGATGCAAGGAATGGCGGGTATGAAAGGGATGAGCGGCATGGAGGAAGGCTCCTCTTCTGCGGCGGGTTATGACTTCCGTTCAGGGAATAAAATTAATGGCTTGGCGTTTGATATGCACAAGCCTGCTTTTGCCGCCCGGCGTGGCGAGTATGAGAAGTGGACCATTTCCGGCGAAGGTGATGCGATGTTGCATCCTTTCCATATCCACGGCGCACAGTTCCGCATTTTGTCGGAAAATGGTAAACCGCCTGCTGCACACCGGCAGGGATGGAAAGATATGGTGAGTGTCAATGGGTGGCGTAGCGAAGTGTTGGTGCGCTTTAATCATGCCGCCAGCGCGGAACAAGCGTATATGGCGCACTGCCATTTGTTGGAACATGAAGATACCGGCATGATGTTAGGGTTTACCGTCGCCTAAGTGCCAACGCAAGGGGCGAAGTTGCCATCGCCCCTATACGCGCAGAGACTCGTTACGCTTGCTCCAGCGCCAGACGCAGGTCCTCGATTAAATCCTCTTTATTTTCGATACCGATCGACAAGCGAATCGTCGAATCATTGATGCCGATACGCTGGCGAACATCAGCCGGCACGCCGGAGTGGGTGGTGCTGCCTGGATGGCTGGCGAGTGATTCGGTTCCGCCCAGGCTAACTGCTAATTTAAACAGTTGAAGCGCGTTAAGAAAACGGAACGACGCTTGCTGGCCGCCGCGAATATCGAACGAAAAGGTTGAACCGGCGCCGCTGCATTGATGATGATATGTCTGGCCCGCCGCAGAAGCCGGATCGAGAAAAGCTAAGTAGTGGATCTTTTCTACTTTCGGATGGCTGTGCAGAAACTCCGCTACCGCTTCGGCATTGCTATTGGCTTTTTCCATGCGTAACGACAGCGTCTCCAGCGAACGGCCGATCATCCAACTGGAGTGTGGGTCCAGTTGGGTGCCGATGGCGCTACGCAGCGCCTTCACTTGGCTCATCAGCGCTTTGCTGCCCATTGCCGCGCCGGCAATCAGGTCGGAATGGCCGCCAACATATTTGGTCAGCGAATAGAGCGAAATATCCGCGCCGTGTTCAATCGGGCGCTGAAATACCGGCCCCAGCAATGTGTTATCGCAGGCGATAATTGGGCGGTGCCCCTGACGTTGACCAATGTTTTCCGCTACGCGCCGCATAAGGGCAATATTAACCAGGCTATTGGTAGGGTTCGCTGGTGACTCCACCAGGATAACCGCCACTCTTCCTTGTTTCATTGCTTCATCGGCAGCGGCCTGCACCGCGCTTTCATCGTTTCCATCGCTAAAACCGACCGCGCTCACGTTCAATTGGCGAAAAGTTTTACTCAATAACGTCTCGGTACCGCCATACAACGGCTGAGAATGCAAAATAACGTCACCTGGCGTAGTGAAGGCTAACAGCGTGGTAGAAATTGCCGACATACCGGAAGAGAACAGCGCGCAGCTATCGGTACGTTCATAAACCGCCAACCGATCTTCCACAATTTCGCTATTCGGATGATTAAAGCGTGAATAGACCAAGCCGCCAGACATCCCTTCCGGTGGCACGCGGCGGCCGGAAACGTAATCGAAAAAGTCACGGCCATCTTCTGCGGTTTTAAACACGAACGTCGAGGTCAAAAACACCGGCGGTTTAACCGCGCCCTCTGAAAGCGCCGGGTCGTAACCATAGTTAAGCATTTGCGTTTCCGGCTGGAGCGGACGCGTGCCGATATGGGTTTTTTTAGAATGTGCGGCTGTCATGCGATCTCCTGATATTTCTGCATGCCTTACTGTATTGAGCATAAGCTAACATGCGGTTGAGAGCGCTGATAAATGAATTAACGTTCTAAGTTTAAAACTATTTGCATGATGAAATTCGATAAAACTCTATTTTAGCAGTCTATACGGCTGAGTGATGGTGGGGGCGATTGCCGCGTCGATGCGCCGGATAATCGTGCGTGTCGGTACGCGGCGTGCGGTGAAATGTGATAGACTGCGGCGCTTTCCTTACGCAACAATCTGAATGCTATGAAACACACCGTAGAAGTCATGATCTCCGAAGCGGAGATCCATTCCCGTATTGCCGAGCTGGGCAAACAGATCAACGAACATTACCGTGACAGCGGCAGTGAAATGGTGCTGGTTGGCCTACTGCGCGGTTCGTTTATGTTTATGGCCGACTTATGTCGGGCAATTGACGTACCGCATGAGGTGGATTTTATGACCGCTTCCAGCTATGGCAGCGGTATGTCCAGCACCCGTGATGTAAAAATCCTGAAAGACCTTGATGAAGACATTCGCGGAAAAGATGTCCTGATTGTGGAAGACATCATCGATTCCGGCAATACACTGAGCAAAGTGCGGGAGATTCTGCGTCTACGTGAACCGAAGTCGCTGGCGATTTGTACTTTACTGGATAAACCGGAACGTCGTGAAGTGGATGTGAAGGTTGAGTTCGTCGGCTTTGCCATCCCTGATGAGTTCGTGGTGGGATATGGAATTGATTACGCTCAACGTTATCGCCATCTGCCATACGTTGGGAAGGTCGTTATCCTGGAGCCTTAAGCGACGCGGGTTTTAACCGCTGCTTAACAGCACAATCAACCAAGGCCGGCCCCGCCGGCCTGTTATATTATGCAGCCCGCCTGTCAGCGATGACGGTCAGGATTGTTAAGCAGGTTAGAGATACCGTGGCGGTAACGTTGTTCAAGAATTTCGCGATTCGTTGCCGTAACGCCAAGGTCGCGTAAGCAACCGTCGTGGATACCGTAAACCCAACCGTGAATGTTGACCTTCTGCCCACGTTTCCAGGCCGATTGCATGACAGTTGAGTGACCGAGGTTATAAACCTGTTCAATTACGTTGATTTCACACAATTTATCGAAACGCTTTTCAGGCGGAAGTTGGCCGAGTAACGAGCTATGCTTGTACCACAAATCGCGAATGTGCAGCAGCCAGTTATTGATTAACCCCAGTTCTGGGTTTTCGACCGCCGCCTGCACGCCGCCGCAGCCATAGTGACCGCAAATAATGACGTGCTCGACTTCCAGCACTTCAACGGCATATTGCACCACGGACAAGCAGTTTAAATCGGTGTGAATCACCAGGTTGGCAACGTTACGATGAACAAACAGCTCGCCCGGCTCCAGGCCGGTTAAACGTTCAGCGGGAACGCGGCTGTCAGAACAGCCAATCCACAAAAAACGAGGTTTTTGCGCAAGGGCAAGACGTTCGAAGAAACCGGGATCTTCATTGACCAGCAACTTTGACCATTCGCGATTATTGCTGATGAGCGTATCAATTTCGTTCATTTAGGTATTGCCTTGTAACACGTCAAAATGCGTTGACGTACTATAGGTCAACGCCTGGTAATTTTAAACGGCAAAAACAAAACCATACAAACAGGGTATGCATTTCTCTATGACTTATGCACTGGAACTAGAAAAGCTGACCAAGACCTATCCCGGTGGCGTACAGGCGCTGAAAGGGATCGATCTGAATGTCGAAGCAGGCGACTTCTATGCACTGCTTGGGCCAAACGGGGCAGGGAAGTCCACCACTATCGGGATTATTAGCTCGCTGGTAAATAAAAGCGCCGGTAAGGTGCGAGTATTCGGTTATGACCTGGAACACGATGTGGTGAACGCCAAGCGTCAGCTCGGTCTGGTGCCGCAGGAGTTCAACTTCAACCCGTTTGAAACGGTACTACAAATTGTGGTCAATCAGGCGGGCTACTATGGCGTTGAGAAACATGACGCGCTGAAACGTGCAGAAAAATACCTCAATCAACTCGATCTGTGGGGCAAACGCAACGAGCGCGCCCGGATGTTATCGGGCGGTATGAAACGTCGACTGATGATTGCGCGTGCGTTGATGCACGAACCTAAGCTTTTGATTCTGGATGAGCCGACCGCCGGGGTGGATATTGAGTTGCGCCGCTCCATGTGGGTGTTTCTGAAAGAGTTAAACGCACAGGGCACTACTATTATCCTCACCACGCACTATCTGGAAGAGGCGGAAATGCTGTGCCGCAATATCGGCATTATTCAAAGCGGCGAGTTGGTTGAAAACACCTCAATGAAAGGCCTGCTGTCAAAACTCAAGTCGGAAACCTTTATCCTCGATCTGGCGACCAAGAGTCCGTTGCCAGAGTTGGAAGGTTTTCAGTATCGGCTGGTAGATACCTCGACGCTGGAAGTGGAGGTGATGCGTGAGCAGGGGCTGAACAGTGTGTTTAGCCAGCTTAGCGCGCAGGGTGTACAGGTGCTGAGTATGCGTAATAAAGCGAACCGTCTGGAAGAGCTGTTTGTCGGTTTGGTGCAGGGCCAGAAAGGAGAGAAAGCATGACGCATCTGTATTGGGTCGCGCTAAAAAGTATTTGGGGTAAAGAGATTAACCGGTTCGCGCGTATTTGGATTCAGACGCTGGTGCCACCGGTCATTACCATGACGTTGTACTTCATCATATTCGGTAACTTAATTGGCTCCCGCATTGGCGATATGCATGGGTTCACCTACATGCAGTTTATCGTGCCGGGCCTGATTATGATGGCGGTGATCACCAACGCCTACGCGAATGTCGCCTCTTCTTTTTTCAGCTCGAAGTTTCAGCGCAATATTGAAGAGTTGCTGGTGGCACCGGTGCCGACGCACATTATCATTGCCGGCTATGTGGGCGGCGGTGTGGCGCGCGGAATTTGCGTGGGGATTCTGGTCACGGCGGTGTCACTCTTCTTTGTGCCATTCCATGTGCACTCCTGGCTAATGGTGGCGATAACACTGCTGCTGACCGCGATTTTATTTTCGCTCGCGGGGCTGCTCAATGCAGTATTTGCACGTACATTTGATGATATCAGCCTGATCCCGACCTTTGTGCTCACGCCGTTGACCTATTTGGGTGGTGTGTTCTATTCGTTAACGCTGTTGCCACCAATATGGCAGGCGATTTCGAAATTGAACCCAGTGGTCTATATGATCAGTGGCTTCCGCTATGGTTTCTTGGGAATTAATGATGTTCCACTGGCATTTACTCTGTCGGTGCTGATTGCCTTCATTGTGGTGTTCTACATTCTGGTGTGGGTACTTATTCAACGTGGTCGAGGTTTGCGAACGTAGCCCTTAAGGTGGTTGATTAAAAAATCAGCCAGTTATCAGTATTAGTTGTTACTTAGCCAAGTCATTAAATTGACTTGGCTTTTTTTATGTCCAATCAAAAGGCATCGTTATTATTGCGATACAAATTGGGTGATTAATTAAAATTAAATGGACTTTTTGCGCGTACTCTTTTTATCAGCAGGTAGTATAATTAAATGATAACAAAAAATTATATGATGCTGTTTTGTTTTTTAGTGTTGAGTTTTATCTTTTAAGGATTTTTATAGATGATCCTGCATTAACTTCAGTATTAATGAATAGCACTACACTCTTGTTAACAGCAAAGGATAATGTTTATGAAAGAAATAAAAAAAACGGCTTGTCAGTATGTCTCCGGCGGGATCTATCCGTCTGAATCTGGCTGGAGGCATCTCCCTTTTGACGGCTGGAAATCCCAGATGTTAGAAGGCCTAACGCCGGATATTATCGAAATACTGGAAGGTTATGGCGTGGAGATTGAAAGCATTGATTGGGAAGAGAACTATAAACTTTATCTCAATATGGTCCCCGCCTAAGAATAACCAAATCACTTTCAGTAGAGCACCTTACTACAGGGTTAAACCTATTTAACCCTGTTTTTTTCATTATCACTATTCAACCTTCTTCACGCAGCGGCTTACGCACCTGTCTTGATATTTTCATCAATTTTTTAGGTACCTATCGTAAGGTTTTTTAAAAACTATGGATGGGTTTCGGAATGAGAAAACACCGTCAGTCGCGTTACACTTTCTATCGTTGAAATCAACATTCTCGCTGTCTTTTGAGGTGGAAAATCAAAAGAATACCTCAATCGGCGGTATAGATATGACCTACTAAACCAGGGTGAAAATAATGGAACTGATTAAAAAAACAGAACTGCATAAAGTCGTTGGTGGTAAGTTGCTCCCGGATGCCCCGGCTCAATCACTGGAATATCAGGTAGAAAAACCAGGTTTTTGGGATTATTTGTCAGACGGTATTTTGAAACTCTTCGGTCAAGAGAATACCAAAGTTAAACTGTGGGAAGAGTTTAATAAGTTGTTTAAATAACCACTAGCTTAGGTTGGTGTCAGCTATAGCAACGCATAAGGTTATTTTGCAGAGCCTGGGTTCTCCGGGCTCTGCATTTTGACTGCCTAATTAGGCAACCTGAACCGGAACCGCCTTGGCCAGACGTTTCATTTGGTTATCGCCTTCGAAGTAAGCCACTTTCGGCTGCCACTCACGCGCTTCGGCGTCTGCCATCTGCACATAGGAACAGATAATTAAAATATCGCCTTCACAAGCGCAACGCGCCGCTGCGCCGTTAACGGAAATAATTTTTGAACCGCGCTCAGCGGCGATCGCATAGGTCGAAAAACGCTGACCATTGGTCACGTTATAGATATCGATCGCTTCATACTGAAGGATGCCGGAGGCATCGAGAAAGTCCTGGTCGATGGCGCAGGAACCTTCATAATGCAAGTCAGCCTGGGTCACTTTTACCCGGTGCAGCTTGCCTTGCAACATGGTGCGTACCATAACTTTATTACCCTGTTCTTCACTGCAATTAATCAAAAAAACGCCACAGTATTGCCTGATAACCGGCCGTTGTCTATTGCGTTAAATCAATCTGCTGATTATCAATCAACCGTGCTTTACCCAGCCATGCGGCCATTAAGATTACTGCCTGCTGGCTATCGACCGAGAGCGGTAGCAGTGTCTGCGCATCGCAAATTGCTAACCCATCCGGGCGTAAACCTTTTTCCTGTAACTCGGTTTCAGCAGCTTCGATAATCTCTTCAATATGGCGCTCACCATTAGACAGTTTTTCCGCCATACTGTTCATCACCCGGCTTAGTGTTGGCGCCAGTTTACGCTCATCGGCGGTGAGATAGCCATTGCGGGAACTCAACGCCAGCCCGTCTTTGGCTCGCACCGTGGGTACGCCGACAATTTCGGTATCGTAGCCCATATCTGCCGTCATCTTGCGGATCAACGCCAATTGCTGGAAATCTTTTTCGCCAAAGCAGGCGAGGTCAGGCTGAACCAGGTTGAACAATTTACTTACCACGGTCGAGACGCCGCGAAAATGTCCCGGACGGCTGGCGCCTTCCAACAGCGTGGAAAGCCCTGGTACTTCGACAAAAGTCTGCGTATCTAACCCTTTCGGATAAACATCTGCCGGGGCAGGGGCAAACACCAAATCAACCTTCCGACGGTTCAGCTTTTCGCAATCTTCCTGCAAGGTACGCGGATAGCGCGCCAGGTCGTCAGCCCGCTCAAACTGCATCGGGTTAACGAAAATGCTGACAACCACGATGTCGGCCCGCTCGCGAGCTTCATCGACCAGCGTCATGTGACCATCATGTAGATTGCCCATGGTAGGAACCAGCGCAATGCGCTTACCTTCCTGACGCCAGCGGCGGATTTCCCGGCGCAGCATCGGCAGCGTTTCAATAATCAGCACAACTTTTCTCCCGGTTTACTGGAAACTGTGTTCTTCGGCCGGATAGCGGCCCTCTTCAACCTCAGTGATATACTGACGCACCGCCGCGCGAATATCGCCATTGCCACTGAGGAAGTTTTTCGCAAATTTAGGAATATGACCGCCGGTAATGCCAAACACATCATGCATGACCAAAATTTGCCCGTCAGTCACATTACCGGCGCCAATACCGATCACCGGGATAGTGAGCGCTTCGGTAACGCGCTTCGCCAGCGCTACAGGTACGCATTCAAGTACCATTAGCTGCGCGCCCGCCGCTTCCAGCGCCAGAGCGTCATCCAGCAGTTGGTCAGCAGCAGCGCTATCGCGCCCCTGGATTTTGTAACCACCAAAAATATTGACCGATTGCGGCGTAAGCCCCAAATGCCCGCATACTGGCACCGCACGCTCAGTAAGCTGTTTCACCGTTTCAGCCAGCCATTTTCCCCCTTCCAGTTTGACCATGGTGGCGCCGGCGCGCATTAACTGCGCCGCATTATCAAAGGTTTGTTCCGGGGTGGCATAGCTCATAAATGGCAGATCGGCGAGCAACAAGGCATGGGGAGCGCCACGACGAACGGCTTGAGTATGATAGACAATATCCGCAACCGTCACGGGTAGCGTTGAATCATGGCCCTGTACCGTCATACCAAGCGAATCACCGACCAGCATCACCTGCATACCTTCATCGGCAAACAGTTTGGCAAAGCTAAAGTCATAGGCGGTAATCGAGGCAAATTTGCGCCCGGTTTGTTTCCATTGGCGGAGATGAGAAATGGTGGTGGGTTTCATGACAACCTCTGTACAAAAGACGAGTTATTCTGTCGGCGCAGCGTACTTTGGCCCGGTCAGCCTGGGATGAAGCGCCGGCGTAACGGAAGATTATTGTGCATTACCATCGGCAAATAGCGCTACTGTCAAGTTGTGCTAATACGGTGCGAATGGTGGTGCCATCAGGGAAGCAGGCATTCGGTGCGATATCGATCAGCGGTAGTAACATAAAAGCGCGATTGTGCATGTCATAGTGCGGCACGGTGAGACGTTCGCTATTTAACGTTTGCGTACCAAACAACATGATATCGAGATCCAGGGTACGTGGCCCCCAACGCTCAGCCTTACGTACCCGGCCCTGTTCTTGCTCAATACGCTGAGTATGGTCAAGCAGCGCTTCCGGGCTTAGCGTGGTATCCAGTGCCACCGCCGCGTTAAGATAATCTGGCTGATCGGGGGGGCCATAAGGCGGTGTACGATAAAGCGCAGACGTTGCCACCAAATGGGTATGTGGGATGGCGGCCAAGGCGGCAAGCGCATTTTGCACCTGTTGCAGTGGGTCAGCGAGATTACTGCCTAAAGCCAAATAGACGCGGTTCATGCGTTGCCGCTGTTTTCACGGCTCTGCCCGCCAGGACGCTTACGCGGACGGCGCGCACGTCGACGCGGCGCAGGATCGTCGCCAAGGTTATTCAGCATATTTTTCTGCTGCGGCGGCGCGGCAACCTGGAACTCACCCCACCATGCGGCGAGGCGTTGTAATTCGCTATTATTTTCAACTTCGGCACGCAGCGCTAACAAATCATAAGCCGCGCGGAATTTAGGATGTTCCATCAGTTTCCACGCGCGTTTGCCGTGACGGCGTGACATACGCAATTGCAGTTGCCAAATATCGCGAACCAGCGTGGTAATGCGTTTCGGGATTGCCAGCGCGCGGCAGGCCTCATCCAGCACGTCATTCATTGCGAGTGCAAAAGCATCATACCAAACCAGGCCGCCTTCCTGCGCAATGCGTTGCGCGGTTTCATTTTGCGGATACCAAAACATGGCGGCAAACAGGAAGGCTGGATTGACACGCATCTGGTTATGGATACGGTTATCGGTATTTTTCAACACTTGGCTTACCATCCGCTCCATCGCGCTATCACCTTGCTCGGTGAAATAACGCGTAATAATTGGGAACAGCGGCTGGAAAAGTTGGTATTCGCGCAGTTTTAAATAGGTGCTGTAGCCATAACCGGTCTGCAATAATTTCAGCGACTCTTCAAACAAGCGCGCGGGCGGAATATCATGCAACAGGGTCGCAAGGCGCGGAATCGGCTCGGCGGTTTCCGCAGCGATGGTCATTTCCAGCCGCGCGGCAAAACGCACCACGCGCAGCATCCGCACCGGATCTTCGCGGTAGCGGGTCTCCGGGTTACCAATCAGGCGCACAATGCCTTGCTGCAAATCTTTCAGGCCGCCCACATAATCCCGAACGGTAAAATCGGCCACGCTGTAATAAAGGCTATTGATGGTTAAGTCGCGCCGTTGCGCGTCATCCTCAATCGTTCCGAAAATATTATCGCGTAGCAACATACCGCTTTGCGCACGCTGAGAATTATTGCGATCTTCTTCCGCCGCTTCTTCCTGATGATGCCCACGGAAGGTCGCAACCTCAATCACCTCCGGGCCAAACATAACATGCGCTAAACGGAAACGGCGGCCCACTAAGCGGCAGTTGCGGAACAGTTTGCGCATCTGCTCCGGCGTGGCATTGGTGGTGACATCAAAATCCTTCGGTTTTTTACCCAGCAGTAAATCGCGTACGCCGCCGCCAACCAGATAGGCTTCGTATCCGGCTTTATTCAGGCGATAGAGCACTTTGAGGGCATTTTCGCTGATGTCTTTGCGCGAGATAGTATGGCTTTCGCGAGGGATGATAGTCATTTGACTCACTTCTTCGACCTCAACTGACGCCTCATCTTCGCGGTTCAGGACTTTCCGGCAAAAATTAGCAACTCGGGTAAAAATGGGACACCTCGATAGTGACGAAAATACGGCAATGATAAAATTAGCGGCTAATCATAGCCTGGCGCGGCCCGTTTGAGAATGCCGATGTCATCGCATCGGTTTTCTCAACATCGCGACACGGGATTTTTGACACATCCCAACCGGCAATCGCGCGTTGTAACAAGGTCGCCAAATCAGCGTCACGCCACCCCTCCGGCTCCGGTTGCCCAAGCACGGATAGCGCCTGAATCAGCACCGGACGCACGTCGCCATCAGGCAAAGGGGGCGCATGGTTTTGTTTCGACAGTTTATTACCGTCGTGATTTAGCACCAACGGTAAATGCAGATAAGTCGGCTCCGGCCATTCCAACTGCCGGTACAGTGCGATTTGCCGCACGGTCGGCGCAATTAAATCGGCGCCGCGCACCACTTCCGTAATGCCCTGAAAATGATCATCGACCACGACCGCTAAGTTATAAGCAAATAAGCCATCGCGCCGATGGATAATAAAATCCTCCCGCGCCAGCGCCAGGTCAACATTAACCTCACCGCGTAATTGATCGTGGAAATGTGTGACCGGGGTAGTTTGACGTAAGCGGAGTGCCGCACCCTGCGCGCCGAGATGCCGATCGCGGCAGTGGCCATCATAATGGCCGCCGAGCTGTTGAATACGGCTACGGGGACAGGTACAAAAATAGCTTTGACGGTGTTCGCGCAGCCAGGCCAACGTATCCCGATAAGCGTGATGACGTTGCGATTGCCATAAGACGTCGCCATCCCAGGTCAAACCATAGTGCTCCAGTTGACGCAGAATAGTGTTCGCGGCGCCAGCCACTTCACGCGGCGGATCAATATCTTCAATCCTGACATACCAACGGCCATGATTAGCCCGGGCTTGCAAATAGCTACCCAGCGCGGCAATCAGCGAACCAAAATGTAATTCACCGGAAGGAGAGGGGGCGAAACGCCCGATATACGATGTCGACATGAACAGAGAGAAAATGAGCAGTGAAGTGGGCAAGTTGCCCCTTCTTCACTGCTACATTCTTATGCCATTAACCGGCCATTTGTTTCTCGCGGATTTCCGCCAGCGTTTTACAGTCGATACATAAATCAGCGGTCGGACGCGCTTCAAGGCGACGAATACCGATTTCAACGCCACAGGATTCACAGTAGCCGAAATCATCGTCTTCAACCTTTTTCAGCGTCTTCTCGATCTTTTTGATCAGCTTTCGCTCGCGGTCACGGTTACGCAGTTCGAGGCTAAACTCCTCTTCCTGAGCGGCACGATCGACCGGATCAGGGAAGTTTGCCGCTTCATCCTGCATGTGAGATACCGTACGGTCCACTTCATCCCTGAGCTGGTTGCGCCAGGCCTCAAGGATTTTCTTGAAGTGCTCCAGCTGGGCTTCATTCATATACTCTTCGCCCGGTTTCTCTTGGTATGGCTCCACCCCAGCGATGGCGAGAATACTCAGGGACGATGTTTTACGGTTTTGCCCTTCTTGCATGTTGTTTCTCCTGGATAACACGCACTATCGATCCCCAAAGGGGATAAAAACAGGCCGCTATAAATAACAGAAGCAGTTAAGGTTGGCAATTATTCCTGAACATGCCTTGACAAGCCTGTGAGGAACAGCGTATTTAGCGCACCGCGCGGAACAACCCTATCACAGCAAATTGCGCTCAATATTACAACTCTACAACCAGCGGCGTATTTAACACGATGCCCGCGGGTGATAACTGCGCTTTATAGCAGAGCACTTCAACGCCACTCTGCCGGGCCTGTACCAGTAGTTCTGCGTAACGTGCGTCAATGTGACGCGCGGGGGAAACGTCCTCAATCCCCGAATGCAAAACGGCAAATAATAGAACCGCCCGATCGCCCGCTTCGGCGATTTTGGTCAGCTCACGCAGGTGCTTCTGACCTCGTTCGGTCACCGCATCCGGAAAATACCCTTTTCCTTGCTGTAACAGCGTCACGGATTTCACTTCAATATAGCAGTTGCGACGCGTACCTGCCTGGAGCAAAAAGTCAATTCGACTCCGCTCGGCGCCATATTTGACCTCAGCGCTCAGCGATTCATAACCGGATAATTCCGGAATTATATTAGAAACCAGCGCTTCGCGTACCACCGTATTGGCGCGTAGTGTATTGACGCAGATCCAGTGCCCTTGCCGCGTTTCCGTCAGTTCCCAACTGTGTGGATACTTACGCGTCAGGCTATCTGAAGTGGAGTACCAAACGGCATCGCCCGGCGTGGCGCAGCCCGTCATCGCGCCGGTATTCGCGCAATGTAGGGTCAGTGTCTCTCCTTCGGGCGTTACTACATCGGCAAGAAAACGTTTATAGCGCATGACTAAGCGAGCCGGGCGTAAAGCTGGTTGATAATCCATGATACATCCTATTCAGAGGGTTAACGGCCAGCGTGCCAGTTCTGCATACGAGGTGCGTCCCTGTTCGAAAACCGATTGATAAAGCGCAAAGTGGTTCACCTCACACTGCCACTGGAAATTGCGAGGCGGTAACGCGATGGGTTTCGTGGCATTACGCAGCAATGTGATATGAGGATGGAAGGGTTGCGGGCTCTGATAACATCCGCTACGGGCGGCCTGTGAACGTAACATCTCTGCTAACTGTAACAACCCACGCGGCGCCTGACGCGCGCCTAACCAAACTACGCCCGCGCGCGGCCAGTGCCCGGCATCATCCAACCGTAAGTGAAAGGCTGGCTGTTGTATACGCCCGGCTAAACGGCGTAACGCGGCGGCTTTCTCATCGCTAACCTCGCCCAAAAAAGCGAGGGTTAGATGCAGGTTCGCGGCGGCAATCGGGCGCCCTGCTTCAGCGGGAAACACGTCGGCACGCCAGCGGATAATCGCTTGCTGTAGCGTATCAGGCAAACCAATGCCGAAAAATAAACGACGTGTGTTCATAGCAGGCTCCGGTAAAGAATTCAGATGAATGCTACAATGCTCGCCATCTTAAGACCACGTCCGTAACGGAGTTTTCGTTTGAGTGCCTTACCCGTGAGTGCCGTATTGCCTGAACTATTGGCGGCGTTACGGCAATCTGCCCAAGTGTTGCTTATTGCGCCAACCGGCGCCGGTAAATCGACCTGGCTGCCGTTACAAATCTTACAACAGGCTGATTTTGACGGGCGTATTTTGCTGTTGGAGCCGCGTCGGCTGGCGGCGCGTAATGTTGCACAGCGCTTGGCCGAATTATTGGGTGAACAGCCGGGCGAAACCGTCGGTTACCGGATGCGTTCGGAAAGCCGCTGCGGGCCGAATACGCGGCTAGAAGTGGTCACGGAAGGCATTTTGACGCGTATGTTGCAGCACGATCCGATGCTGGAAGGTGTGCAATTAGTGATACTGGATGAGTTTCACGAGCGTAGCCTACAGGCGGATTTGGCGTTGGCGTTGCTGTTGGATGTACAGTCTGGCTTACGTGATGATCTGAAAATTTTATTAATGTCGGCAACCCTGGATAACCAGCGGCTGAGCGAGTTATTGCCTGATGCGCCATTGATCGTTTCTGAAGGGCGCAGTTATCCGGTTGAACGGCGCTATCGTCCCTGCCCGGCACATTTACGTTTTGATGAAGCGGTTGCCGCTGAAGTCGCGCAGGTGTTGCGTGAAGAGAGCGGTTCATTACTGCTGTTTTTGCCCGGAGTCGGTGAAATAGAACGCGTCAAAACGCTGCTGGAAGCACGCGTCGGCAGTGATGTTGATCTCTGTCCATTATATGGCGCATTACCACTGAGCACGCAGCAGCGCGCTATCCTGCCTGCGGCAGCCGGGCGACGCAAAGTGGTGCTGGCAACCAATATTGCGGAAACCAGTTTAACCATTGAGGGGATTCGTCTGGTGGTTGACTGTGGGCTAGAACGCGCGGCGCGTTTCGATGCGCGAACCGGTCTGACCCGCCTGGAAACCCAACGGATTAGTCAAGCCTCAATGATACAGCGTGCCGGTCGCGCCGGGCGTCTTACACCCGGTATTTGTCTGCATTTAATTGCTAAAGAGCAGGCTGAACGCGCAATGGCGAACAGCGAGGCAGAGATAACGCGCAGCGAGATGACCGGCCTGTGGCTGGATTTATTACTGTGGGGATGCCATGACGTGGCGCAGCTGCGCTGGCTGGATACGCCGCCAGAAGCGGCACTGTACGCGGCCCGGCAATTGTTACACGCGCTGGGCACCACAGATCACAACGGAAAGCTGAGTGCGAAAGGGCGGCAGATGGCGCAACTCGGTAGCGATCCGCGTTTTGCCGCCATGCTGGTTGATGCTGAAACACAGCCCGACGCGTTAGCAACGGCCGCGTTGTTAGTGGCCATCTTGGAGGAGCCGCCGCGTAACGGCAGCGCCGATCTGCGTGATGCTTTTTATCGTCCGTTGGCGCATTGGCAGCGGCGTGCGCAACAATTGAAAAAACGCCTTGGCGGCGGTGGCGGTGAACCCGATGCGGATTTAATCCCGGCGTGTCTCGCCAGCGCATTTGCCGACCGCATCGCGCGTCGTCGCGGCGAAGAGGGGCGCTATCAGCTTGCCAATGGGATCGGCGTGAAACTGGATAGCGAACAGGCACTGACGCGTTATGAATGGGTATTCGCGCCGCTATTATTGCAGGGCAGCGTACAGCCTGATGCGCGTATTTTGTTGGCGATGCCGCTGGATATTGATGCTTTGGTCAGAACCTGTCCGCATTTAGTTCGTACCATTACCGAGGTGGAATGGGATGAAGACAAAGGGACATTACGTGCCTGGCAGCGGGAAAAGATCGGCGTGTTGACGCTAAAATCGCAACCGCTGACAAAACCGGACGCGCAGACGCTACATACGGCGATGTTGCGCTGGATCCGTGAGAAGGGGCTCGCCGTATTGAATTGGACGCCGGAAGCAGAGCAACTGCGTTTACGCCTGTTGTGTGCTGCCCGTTGGCTGCCTGAAGAGAACTGGCCCGCCAGCAGTGATGAACAATTACTGGCGACGCTGGAAACTTGGTTATTGCCGCAAATGGGCGAGGTTCGAGACTTACGTGGTCTGCGGCAGGTCAACCTCTTACAGGCATTATTACAAATACTCACATGGTCACAACGTCAGCGGCTGGATAGTGAGCTACCAACTCATTACACTGTGCCGACCGGTAGTCGGCTCCCGATCCGTTACGATGCGGAAAAACCGCCCGCGCTGGCGGTACGCTTGCAAGAGATGTTCGGCGAGGCCGCCAATCCTTGCGTGGCGCAGGGGCGAGTGCCATTGGTACTTGAGTTGCTCTCCCCGGCGCAGCGGCCATTGCAGATTACTCGTGATTTAGCGGGGTTCTGGCAAGGGGCGTATCCGCAGGTGCAGAAAGAGATGAAAGGGCGCTATCCAAAGCACCTCTGGCCGGATGACCCGGCCAATGCGTTGCCTACGCGGCGTACAAAAAAGTTTTCTCCGCCTTCTTGAGGTGGAGAAGCATCCTGGTTTCGGAGGGTTCTGCTTTCCGAATGGGTGCGGTGAGAACAGAGTAGTCGGCTTGGCCGATGGCTATCCCTGGAGAAATGAAACGAATGTCTGGGAACGATCGCGAACCTATTGGGCGTAAGGGAAAACAGCCCAAACCGCCGCGTAAGACGGCAGGAAGAGGTCGCCGCAGGGATGATTACGATAATTACGATGACGATCAGGATGATTTTGATGATGAGTACGAGGAGGTAGAACCGGTGCCACGTAAAGGAAAAAGGCGTCCGCCGAGCAAGAAAAGAGGCTGGCTGGGGTTATTTATCAAGCTGTTTCTGATCTTCGTGGTGCTGATGGCGGCCTACGGTGTTTACCTGGATTCCGAAATCCGCAGCCGTATTGATGGCAAAGTGTGGCAGCTTCCTGCGGCAGTTTATGGCCGTATGGTTAGCCTTGAGCCAGGCATGTCCTATAACAAAAAGGAGATGATCGCGCTGCTGGAGGGGACGCAGTACCGTGAGGTAACGCGGATGACGCGGCCGGGCGAGTTTACGGTGCAGGCGAATAGCATCGAAATGATCCGCCGCCCGTTTGATTTTCCGGATAGCAAAGAGGGGCAGATCCGCGCGCGGCTCTCGTTTAGCGGCGGAACGTTGAGCGAAATTAAAAACCTCGACAGTAATCGCGATTTTGGTTTCTTCCGTCTCGATCCCCGGTTGATCACCATGCTGCAATCACCAAATGGCGAGCAGCGTCTGTTTGTACCACGCGCCGGTTTCCCGGACCTGTTGGTGGATACATTGGTGGCAACCGAAGACCGCCACTTCTATCAACATGATGGCATCAGTTTCTACTCCATTGGTCGCGCTTTCCTGGCGAATATTACCGCCGGACGAGCGGTGCAGGGCGGCAGTACGCTGACGCAACAACTGGTCAAAAACCTGTTCCTCACCAATGAGCGTTCGCTATGGCGTAAAGCCAATGAAGCCTATATGGCGCTGATTATGGATGCGCGTTACAGCAAAGACCGCATTCTGGAACTCTACCTGAACGAAGTTTATCTTGGTCAGGCGGGGAACGATCAGATCCGTGGTTTCCCATTGGCCAGTCTGTATTACTTTGGGCGTCCGGTCGATGAGTTGAGCCTTGATCAGCAGGCGTTGCTGGTTGGCATGGTGAAAGGCGCGTCGTTGTATAACCCGTGGCGCAATCCGAAGCTGGCGCTGGAACGTCGTAATCTGGTGTTGCGTCTGCTTCAGCAGCAAAAAGTTATCGACCAGGAGCTGTACGATATGCTCAGCGCCCGGCCGCTGGGAGTGCAACCGAAAGGCGGCGTGATCACGCCACAGCCCGCGTTTATGCAGATGGTGCGTAATGAGTTACAGGCGAAACTGGGCGATAAGGTAAAAGATCTCTCCGGGGTGAAAATTTTCACCACCCTTGATCCCGTCTCACAAGATGCGGCGGAAAAAGCGGTAGAAGAGGGGGTTCCGGCGCTGAAAAAACAGCGTGGCCTGAAAGATCTGCAAACCGCGATGGTGATCGTTGACCGGTTTAGCGGCGAGGTTCGGGCAATGGTGGGTGACGCGAATCCGCAATTTGCCGGTTATAACCGCGCATTGCAGGCACGTCGCTCTATCGGCTCGCTGGCGAAACCGGCGACGTATTTGACCGCGCTCGCGCAGCCGGATAAATATCGTCTGAATACCTGGCTCGGCGATGAGCCGATTGCGCTGAAATTACCGAACGGGCAAGTTTGGAAACCGCAGAACGATGATCATCGCTTTAGCGGTAAGGTGATGTTGGTGGATGCGCTTACTAACTCGATGAACGTGCCGACGGTTAATCTTGGAATGTCGCTCGGTCTGGATCAGGTAGTGGATACCTGGACGAAACTGGGGCTGCCGAAAGATCAGCTTCATCCGGTTCCGGCGATGCTGTTGGGGGCGCTGAACCTCACGCCGATCGAAGTGGCGCAAGCCTTCCAGTCGATCGCCAGCGGTGGTAATCGCGCGCCGGTTTCCGCCTTACGTTCAGTGATTGCGGAAGATGGTACGGTTATGTATCAGAGCTTCCCACAGGCTGAGCGCGTTGAACCGGCACAGGCGGCTTATTTGACGTTGTACGGTATGCAGCAAGTTGCGGCCCGGGGTACTGCGCACGCTTTAGGCGCACGTTTCCCGAATGCGAACTTGGCGGGTAAAACCGGTACCACTAACAATCTGGTCGACAGTTGGTTTGCCGGCGTTGATGGGAAAGAGGTCGCGATAACGTGGGTCGGACGTGATAATAATCAGCCGTCCAAATTGTATGGCGCTTCCGGTGCGATGCAGCTTTATCGCCGTTATCTGGATAATCAGGCACCGATGCCGCTGGTATTGACGCCGCCGGAAGACACCGCGCAGATGAATGTGGATTCCGCCGGTAATTTCGTGTGCGGTACCGGCAGCAGTACCTGGCGTACTCTTCCGGTGTGGACCACCGATGCGAACGCGCTATGTCAGCAGCAACAGCAGCAAGTCCAACAGCAGCAGCAGTTGGAACAACAGCAACAGGATGAGCAGAAAGGGAGCGATGGCGTTGCTGGCTGGATAAAAGATATGTTTGGCAGTAAGTAATACTGTCTATGACAGAGGGGTGGCAGAGATGCCACCCTTTTTTTATGGGTAGATAACCGTGTATTGATTCTGGTTATTCCTTCCGCAAACCCGCACCCACAGCGGATTAATGGTTGCAGAACTTCCTGCGTTTCGCATATTATTCGACCTGCATAATAATAATTCTCGTTTACGTTTGCATCACATCTGCTGTCTTTTAATTTATTCAGAGAAACACTCATGTTTAATGCGCACCATCCTTTCTTCCGCTGCGGCTCGCCGGTCAAGACCACGAAACATCGTCTGGCGGTGCTAATTGCTCTGGGAATCAGTAGCGTTTCGTCAGTTGCTTACGCTGAAAATACCTTAGTTGTGAACGCGGAGAGCGCCGAACCGCAGGAAAATGCCTGGGGGCCAGCTGCCACTATTGCCGCAAAGCACAGCGCGACCGCCACCAAAACCGATACGCCGATTGAAAAAACGCCACAGTCCATTTCAGTGGTGACCAATGAAGAAATGCAAACGCATCAGTTTCAGTCGGTTAAGGAAGCATTGGGCTATACGCCGGGCGTTACTGTAGCGTCACGCGGCGCATCAAATACCTATGACGCGGTGTTAATTCGCGGTTTTGGCTCGGTTAATCAGAATAACTATTTAGATGGGCTGAAGCTGCAGGGTGACTTTTTTAACGAAGCGGTAGTCGATCCTTACATGCTGGAACGCGTTGAGCTAATGCGCGGACCTACCTCGGTTCTCTATGGAAAGAGCAGCCCCGGCGGCATTATTTCTATGGTGAGCAAACGTCCCACGCAGGAACCTTTGCGCGAAGTTCAGTTTAAAATGGGAAGCGATAACCTGTTTCAAACCGGCTTTGATTTTGGCGGGCCGCTGGATGATAACGGTGAGTACAGCTATCGTTTAACCGGGCTGGCGCGTGATGCGGATGAGCAACAAAATTTCTCCGATTCAAAACGCTTTGCGCTGGCGCCCTCTTTTAGCTGGCGTCCGGATGATAAAACTAACTTAACCCTGTTGGCGAACATTCAAAATGAGCCATCGTTGGGGTATTACGGTTGGTTACCGCGCAGCGGCACGGTTGACCCGTTGCCAAATGGGTCGCGTCTCTCGCCCAAATTTAATGAAGGTGCGACCAATAATATGTATGCGCGCCAACAGCGGATGGTGGGTTACAGCTTTGAACACGCGCTGGATGATACCTTTACCGTGCGTCAGAATTTGCGTTATATGCAGTTACGCACCGATCAAAACAGCGTTTACGGCACCGATATTTGTACTGCGGCAACCGGAAGCTGTGCGGGAATTGCCCCCGGCGACCTGAACCATTATCTTAGCCGTGGCACCATTGTTTCACGCGAAAAACTCAATTCATTTGCCGTAGATACCCAGTTAGAGAGTAAATTTACTACCGGTAGCGTGAGCCATACGCTGCTGACTGGCGTCGATTATCAACGGACACGCAATGACGTTAGCGCACTGTTTGGTTCTGCGCCTGCGCTGGATTTGTATAACCCGGTGTTTAACGATTTTGATTTCGCCTCTGCGCCGGGTTACCAGCTTAACCGTCAGGAACAGGTTGGCCTCTATGCACAAGAGCAGGGCGAATGGAACAAATGGGTGCTCACCGTTGGCGGCCGTTACGATTGGTTAAAACAATCGACTTTAACGCGTAGTACTAATACTTCAACCGACCGTAAAGACGGTCAATTCACCTCGCGTGCCGGTCTGAACTATCTGTTTGATAATGGTGTTTCTCCTTATATCAGCTATAGCGAATCCTTCGAGCCTAACTCCGGCGCCGACTTTGGCGGTAGTACATTTGCCCCATCAAAAGGCCGTCAATACGAAGCCGGGGTAAAATATGTGCCGAAAGATCGTCCGATCGTAGTGACGGGCGCACTCTATCAGTTGACCAAAACCAATAACCTGACTGCCGATCCTTCACATGCGTTTTTTAATATTGCCAGCGGAGAAATACGTTCGCGTGGCGTAGAGCTGGAAGCGAAAGCGGCGCTTAATGCCAATATCAACATGACGGCGTCTTATACCTATACCGACGCGAAATACACCAAAGACACGACTTTGCAGGATAAACAGCCGGTACAGGTTCCCCGCAATATGGCCTCTTTGTGGGGGGATTATACCTTCCATTCCGGGCCGGTTTCAGGGCTGACGTTGGGAACCGGCGCGCGTTATTTAGGCGCCAGCTATGGCGATCCGGATAATACCTTTAAGGCGGGCAGTGCCACCCTCGCCGATGCGGTAGTGAAATATGACTTAGGCCGCTTTGGATTAGACGGCTCTTCGATTGCGTTAAATATCAATAACCTTTTCGATCGTCATTATGTTTCCAGTTGCTTTGCGCAACAAGGCTGTTTCTGGGGCGCAGAACGCCAAATCGTGGGAACGGCGACTTTCCGTTTCTAATGTTTAACCGGGCACCTCCGGGTGCCCGCTACACCAGAAGAAAATCATGCACCATCAGCTCGCACAAGAGACTACCTTCAAGTTAGATAGCGTCAGTTTTACCGTGCCGGGTCGTACGCTGTTGCATCCGCTCTCACTAAACTTCCCTGCGGGAAAAGTGACCGGCTTGATCGGGCATAACGGTTCCGGGAAATCCACGCTGTTAAAAATGCTCGGTCGGCATCATGCCGCCAGCGCAGGACAGGTGTTGCTGAATGATCTGCCGGTTGGGCAGTGGCAAAGTAAGAGCTTTGCGCGTCAGGTGGCCTATTTGCCACAACAGCTACCGGCGGCGGAAGGCATGACGGTACGCGAACTGGTCGCGATTGGGCGTTACCCGTGGCATGGCGCGTTAGGGCGCTATGGGGTTGAAGATCGTGAACGTGTGGATGAAGCGATAGCGTTAGTTGGGCTCAAACCCTTTGCGAAACGTTTGGTGGATAGCCTTTCCGGTGGCGAGCGTCAACGAGCCTGGCTGGCGATGCTGGTGGCGCAGAATAGCCGCTGCCTGCTGCTGGATGAGCCTACTTCGGCGCTGGATATCGCCCACCAGGTGGAGGTGCTGGCGCTCATTCAACGGCTTAGTCATGCGCGTGGTTTAACGGTGATTGCCGTCTTACACGACATCAATATGGCCGCACGTTATTGCGACCATTTGGTGGCGCTACGCGGTGGAGAGATGATCGCACAGGGATTACCGGCAGAAATTATGGATGGCGACGTCTTGGAACGTATCTACGGTATCCCGATGGGGATTCTGCCGCATCCGCAAGGCGGGGCGCCGGTAAGTTTTGTGTATTGATCGCAGGAACGTTGTTATGCCGGATATTTTCCGCCGCCGTATGCTTACCGCGATGGCGCTTTCGCCATTGTGGTTGACCGGCGTAGCCCGGGCGCAAGCCCCTGACACAAAGCGTATTATTACGCTGGAATGGTTAACCGTTGAATTATTGATGGCGCTTGGCGTTACCCCGATGGGCGCCGCAGAGCTGCACAATTATCGTGTATGGGTAACCACGCCAGATCTCCCCGCCTCCACACTGGATGTCGGGCTACGTACCGAACCTAATATGGAATTAATCACCCAGTTAAATCCCTCGCTAATCCTCTATTCACAGGGATATGGCCCCTCTCCGGCTAAGCTGGCCCGCATTGCGCCGAGCATGGGGTTCGCGTTCAACTCAGGAGACGGCAAGCCGCTTACCACTGCTCGTCATTCACTACTGCAATTGGCTCAGCGTCTTAATCTTGAGTCGCGGGCGCATCAGCATCTGGCGCAATTTGATGACTTTATCGCCGCGATGCGCACTCGGCTGGCAGCACGCGCGCCAAGGCCGTTATTACTGATGTCATTGCTCGATAGCCGCCACGCGATTGTCTTTGGCAAAGGGAGCCTGTTTCTTGAGGTGATGGATGAACTGGGGATTGAGAATGCTTGGCAGGGCGAAACCAACTTCTGGGGCAGCACGATAATCGGCCTTGAACGTCTGGCGACTATCAAGGGTGCCGATGTCATCTGCTTCGAACATGATAATGCTGCGGTGATGCGGCAGGTCACTTCTACCGCACTGTGGCAATCTTTCGACTTTGCACGCCAACAGCGTTTTAAGCGTGTCCCGGCGGTGTGGTATTACGGCGCAACCTTATCGGCCATGCGCTTTTGCCATACGCTTGATCACGCGCTGGAGGCGTAATGAAACGGCATATCCGCTTTTCTATCACGCTGCTCGGCCTGTTGTTTATCTTGGCTCTGCTGTTAACCCTGTTTAACCTTAACCGCCACTTACCTATGCAACAGTGGCTGGCGGCCTTGCGCGCGCCCGATCCGGATCGGATCGAGAACATGGTGTTTCACTATAGTTTGTTGCCGCGTTTAAGTATCTCGCTGTTAGTCGGCGCTGGGTTGGGGCTGGTCGGCTTGCTATTCCAGCAGTTATTACGTAATCCACTGGCAGAGCCCACCACCCTTGGGGTCGCGAGCGGCGCCCAACTGGGGATCACCGTCGTTACACTGTGGAACCTGCCGGGCGGGGCGTTGACTCAACAAGTGGCGGCGATGAGCGGCTCAGTCATCGTTGGGTTAGTGGTATTTGGTATCGCATGGGGCAAACGTCTTTCTCCGGTGACATTAATTCTCGCCGGGCTGGTCATGAGCCTTTATTGCGGCGCGGTGAACCAGATTTTTGCCATCTTCAATCACGACCAGCTCCAAAATATGTTTTTGTGGAGCACCGGATCATTAAACCAGCAGGATTGGAGTAACGTTCAGTTCCTCTGGCCACGTCTGTTAGCCGGTTTTTTGCTGGCTTTACTCTTGATCCGCCCGTTGACCCTGATGGGGTTAGATGATGGTGTCGCGAAAAATCTAGGGCTGTCATTGTCCCTGGTCCGTCTGGCCGGGTTGGCGTTAGCGATTATCCTGAGCGCAATATTAGTGAGTTCGGTAGGAATAGTCGGGTTTATCGGTCTGTTTGCTCCTCTGCTAGCGCGTATGCTCGGGGCGCGGCGCTTAGCCGCTCGTATGGTGCTCGCGCCGTTGATTGGCGCTTTATTGTTATGGCTGGCCGACCAAACGGTGAGTTGGCTGACCGATGTGTGGCAAGAACTTCCTACTGGTACGGCAACGGCATTGATTGGTGCGCCGCTGTTGCTATGGCTATTACCGCGTTTACGTACCGGTTCGGTACCGCCAGCGCTGGATAAGGGCGATCATATCCCGGTAGAGCGCCATCACATTGTATGGTGGGGGCTGCTGGGCGGCGGCGTGCTTCTGCTACTGCTGGCGACTGCACTCTCTTTCGGGCGGGATGCGCAGGGATGGGTGTGGGCAAGCGGTGACTTGTGGCAGCAGTTGTTACCGTGGCGCGCACCACGTATGGTTGCCGCGTTGGTCGCCGGAGTCATATTGGGGGTTGCCGGTTGCGTGATCCAACGTTTGACCGGTAACCCGATGGCGAGCCCCGAGGTGTTAGGCATCAGTTCCGGCGCCGCTTTTGGCGTAGTGATGATGCTGTTTCTGGTGCCAGATAATGCCTTTGGCTGGCTACTTCCTGCGGGAAGCCTCGGCGCGGGGCTAACATTACTGATTATTATGCTGGTTGCCAGCCGTGGCGGTTTTTCACCCGAGCGTATGCTGCTGGCCGGAATGGCATTAAGCACCGCCTTTACCACGTTGCTGATGCTGTTATTGGCAAGCGGCGATCCGCGGATGGCCTCGTTGCTCACCTGGATTTCCGGCTCAACCTATAATGTTGATGCCACTCAAGCTTGGCATACTGCAGCATGTGCCGCGGTGGTGCTCCTGCTGGTACCGCTGACGCGCCGTTGGTTGACGATTCTACCGCTCGGCGGCGCGACTGCACGTGCGGTGGGGATGGCGTTAACGCCCTCACGTTTGGCGCTGTTGCTACTGGCGGCGATCTTAACCGCCACGGCAACGTTGACCGTTGGGCCACTGAGTTTCATTGGCTTAATGGCGCCGCACATGGCGCGTATGCTGGGTTTTCGGCGTGCATTGCCACAGTTGATCATGGCGGCATTATTGGGCGGAGGGTTGATGGTGTTTGCCGATTGGTGCGGCAGAATGCTTTCGTTCCCCGACCAGATTCCGGCCGGATTAATGGCGACCTTTTTTGGCGCGCCGTATTTCGTGTATTTGCTCAGAAAGGCGATATAGTCGAAGCGAGATTAAGGGATGAGCGCGGCGTGCCGCGCTCATGTAAGACTACAAGCGGGCGAAACAGCGACGTGCGGCGTCAATGGTTCGCTGAATATCTTCCTGAGTATGTGCCAGCGACATGAAGCCCGCTTCAAAAGCCGAAGGCGCGAGGTAAATTTTCTCTTCCAGCATCAAATGGAAGAAGGTTTTAAACCGCGCGACATCGCACTTCGTGACATCCTCGTAACGGCTAACTTTTTCCGCATCGGTAAAGAACAGACCAAACATACCGCCGACATGGTTGACGACCAGCGGGATATTTTCGGCTTTGGCGGCTTCGCGCAGGCCATTCGCCAACTGGGTGGTTAACTCCGACAAGGTTTCATGCGTGCCGGGTTGCGCAATTTCGCTTAAACAGGCGAAGCCGGCAGCCATTGCGATGGGGTTACCTGAGAGGGTGCCCGCCTGGTAAACCGGGCCAACCGGCGCCAGCGCATCCATGATTTCACGGCGGCCGCCGAAAGCGCCGACTGGCATACCGCCACCAATGATTTTCCCGAGGCAGGTTAGATCAGCCTCCACATCGTAATACGCCTGCGCGCCGCCCAACGCGACGCGGAAACCGGTCATCACCTCATCAATAATCAATAAGGCACCAAACTCATCGCACAATGCGCGTAAGCCTGGTAAGAAATCTGCCTCCGGCGGGATGCAGTTCATATTACCGGCGACGGGTTCAACGATGATGCAGGCGACCTCGTGTGGATACTGCTCGAAAGCGGCACGTACTGAAGCCAGATCGTTATAGGTACAGGTCAAGGTATGTTTGGCGAAATCGGCCGGGACGCCGGGAGAGTTGGGTTGACCCAGCGTTAACGCGCCGGAACCCGCTTTTACCAGCAGACAGTCGGCGTGCCCGTGGTAACAACCTTCAAACTTAATAATTTTATCGCGCCGCGTGTAGCCACGCGCCAGGCGAATCGCGCTCATGGTGGCTTCGGTGCCGGAGTTCACCATCCGCACCATATCCATATTCGGCATCAGCTCACAAACCAGCTCAGCCATTTTGACTTCCATTTCCGTTGGCGCGCCAAAACTCAGGCCGCGTTCGGCCGCTTCAATGACTGCGCTACGGATCGCCGGATGATTATGGCCCAGCACCATCGGCCCCCAGGAACCGACATAATCAATATAGGCCTTGCCATCAACATCATAGAGGTAAGCGCCGTTTGCTCGCTCAATGAAAAGCGGTACGCCGCCAACGCCGGTAAACGCGCGCACCGGCGAGTTTACGCCGCCGGGGATAGAACGCTGCGCCTGGGCATACAGATTTTCGGACTTACTCATGGGTCGGCTCCTGATTTTTGGAAAAAAGCTGCCCCATTCTAAGGGAACTTGTCGACCGGGTGAAAGGTGAGTTACGCGATTGACGCGATTAGCGGAGATTTTGGCGCGACCCGCACCCGGCATATCGGTATGATACGATCCTTTACTCTCTCCTGTTTATGCATGCTATGACACAGATACCGCCTTCAACCGTTGCCGGAATGGATCAGTCCCCACAATCAACCGAAGATCTTCCGGTCGTTCCTCTACGGCGTGGCGATTTGCTGCGCATGTTATTACGACGCGATAAAACGCCGGTGGCGATCCTGGTGGTGGCGGGTATTGCCGGTACGTTGGCAGGTTTGGTCGGCGTGGCGTTTGAAAAAGCGGTAAATAGCGTACAGGTGATGCGCCTAAGCATGTTGCAGCACACCGAGGGCCATTTATGGCTAACTTTTCCGCTGGCCTTTATTCTCTCGGCATTGCTGGCGGTCGTGGGATATTGGTTGGTGCGTCGTTTCGCGCCTGAAGCCGCCGGTTCAGGGATCCCTGAGATTGAAGGCGCGCTGGAGGAGTTGCGTCCGGTTCGCTGGTGGCGTGTCATCCCGGTCAAATTTATTGGCGGCATGGGCACCTTGGGGGCGGGCATGGTGCTTGGGCGTGAAGGGCCGACGGTGCAGCTTGGTGGCAATATTGGGCGCATGGTGTTGGATATATTTGGTTTGCGCAGCGCAGAAGCCCGGCATTCTCTGTTGGCGACCGGTGCCGCTGCCGGGCTCTCTGCCGCCTTCAACGCGCCGCTGGCGGGGATCTTGTTCATTATTGAAGAGATGCGGCTGCAGTTTCGTTACAGTTTAATCTCGATTAAAGCGGTGTTCGTTGGCGTGATTATGTCGAGCATTGTCTTCCGTATTTTCAACGGCGAGCATGCGGTTATTGAAGTGGGGAAGTTGACGAATGCGCCGGTGAATACGCTGTGGTTATACCTGCTACTGGGGATGATTTTTGGCGGAGTTGGCGTGTTGTTTAACGCGTTGATTTACCGCACCCAGGATTTTTTTCAACGCTGGCATGGCGGCGTGATGAAAAAAGCGCTGCTGCTTGGCGCCGGGCTGGGTGGCCTGTGCGGTATTTTGGCGGTTATTCAACCGGAGGCGGCGGGCGGCGGTTTCAGCCTGATTCCGGTGGCGGCGGCGGGAAGTTACAGTGTGGGGATGTTGCTGTTTATTTTTATCGCCCGCATGGTCACCACCTTATTGTGTTTTAGCTCTGGCGCGCCGGGGGGAATTTTTGCCCCGATGTTGGCATTAGGCACATTACTCGGTACGGCATTTGGCATGGCCTCCGCGACGCTGTTTCCCGCCTTGCATTTACAGCCGGGCACCTTTGCTATCGCGGGCATGGGCGCGTTGTTTGCCGCCTCGGTGCGCGCCCCCTTGACCGGTATCGTATTGGTGCTGGAAATGACCGATAACTATCAGTTGATTTTGCCGATGATTATCACGTGTTTGGGTGCGACATTACTGGCGCAGTTTTTTGGCGGTAAGCCGCTCTACTCATCGCTTCTCGCCAGAACGCTGGCCAGGCAGCAACAGCGCCAGGAGGTGCAGGCGGAAGGCGGGGGCACAAACTGCCAGGGCTAATACTTGATTGCGCTACCAGGGTATTAGATAATGACCGTTAATTATGGTCGATTTATGACCTTTCAGGCGGCAGCTTGAATGATATTCGGAGCGTTAACATGAGTGATGAAGTAGTAGCACTGCCCTTACAATTTACTGATGCGGCGGCCAGCAAGGTAAAAAACCTGATTTCCGATGAGGACAACCCGGATCTGAAACTGCGGGTGTACATTACCGGCGGCGGTTGTAGTGGCTTTCAGTATGGTTTTACCTTTGATGACAAAATCAACGAAGGCGATATGACGATTGAGAAATCCGGCGTCGCGTTGGTGGTTGACCCAATGAGCCTGCAATATCTGGTTGGCGGCTCGGTCGATTATACCGAGGGCCTGGAAGGGTCGCGCTTTGTGGTGACTAACCCGAATGCGAAAACCACCTGTGGATGCGGCTCCTCCTTCAGCATCTAAACCTGCCGCCGGGCAAGCGCAAACTTGTTCGGCTCGGGTTACCTCTCAACAGTAATTAACTGTCTCACGCGGGTTACCTTCCCATTCTTGATAGATTCTCCGTCATTATTAGCCCACAGGCTGCGATACGCGGGGCTTCTAATGGGAGGAGGAGGGTTTTTTCGCCTGTAGTGCCTGACAAAGCTGCTCCGCGGCGAGAATAATTCGCGGGCCTGGGCGGCTAAACCAGTCATCATTAACGGCAATCACCGGGACATTGAGCCGGGGGCGCCAATAACGCTCTACCTGCTGAATCTGCTTAGCTTCACCGCCGATCACAATAAATTGCGGATGGCGCATCAACACCTGTTCACGACTGACTTGTGGCCAGGGCACGGCGCTATGCGCGAAAATATTCACTCCGCCGCACAGGCCGATTATTTGGTTTTGTAAAGTTGCCTGCGACGCGGTAAATAAAGGTTGGAAACCAAACTGTAGAAAAACCGTTTTTTTCGGCGCGTTGGCATAACGCTGGCGTAGCGCATCGACACGTTTGGCTAACTCATCGGCCTGTGTTGCCGCCTGTTGTGGCTGCGGGCTCCAGTTTTGCAAATGACGCAACGCGGTAATCACCTCTTCGATGGAGTTCGCGTTAATCCACTCGACTTTCAGACCCAGCGACTGTAATTGCGCCACCTGGCGCTGCGGGTTACCGCCTCTCCATGCCAACACCACATCCGGTTTTAGCGCCAGGATGCGTTCAACGTTAATTCCCTGCCAGTTGGCGACTTGCTCAATCTTTTTCGCCGCAGCGGGATAGTCCGACCATGCGCTCACGCCAACCGGGGTAATACCGGCGGCAAAGGCTAACTCGGTAAGATGGGGCGCGAGAGTCACCACACGCGGCGGTGCGCTGTTTGCCAGTGCTGCTGCTGACAGCACCAGCAAACATATGCCGAGCAGAAGGTGTTTAAGCGCGCGCAAGATGGTTTAACAGCGTTTCAACCATCAGGGAGGATTGCGCTGCCGCTACGGCGAGAAACTCTTCGAAGCTGAGGTGTGACTCGCGGTCGGCGACGTCGGAAATCGCGCGGATGACGACAAATGGCGTTGAGAATTGGTAGCAAACGTGGGCAATCGCGGTGGCTTCCATCTCTACGGCTATGGCTTGCGGGAAGGTGTGGCGAATGCGTGCCAGCGGCTCGGCGCCATTAATAAAGGCATCGCCGCTGACAACTAACCCACGCACCGCATGCAAGTCTAATGCGGCAATACACTGTTCGGCGGCGGCAATCAGTTTTTCATCGGCAACGAAGGCTGCCGGGCACCCCGCCATCTGACCAGGTTGATACCCAAAAGCGGTAACATCGGCGTCGTGATAGCGTACTTCATCGGAAACCACGATATCGCCAACGTTAAGGCTGGGGGCCAAACCGCCGGCTGAGCCGGTGTTAATCACAAAATCGGGTTGGCAGCGCTCCAGGAGAAGTGCGGTACCCATCGCCGCCGAAACTTTACCAATCCCTGACTTCAATAGCGCCACTTCTACGCCGTTTAGCGTACCGGTATAAATTTCGCAGCCAGCCACGGCCAGCGTTTGACGGTTTTCAATTTTGTCACGCAGCAGAGTGACTTCCTGCTCCATCGCGCCAATAATGCCTGCTTTCATAGAGATACCCGCTAATGTTGTGGAATTTATCGTCAAAAATGGTGCATAGTTTATCATGCCTGGCGGGAGAATATTTCATGCGATGAAGAAGGAGTCGAAATGGCAGCGATTAATTTCAGGACGAAGATTGTCTTTTTGCGGCCTTACAGTAGCCGTGAAGATCCGCAGGGTGAATATGGTATCACCCGGCATTTTGAGAGCGATCGCGGCAGAATTATTAACTCCGCCGCGATTCGGCGCTTACAACAAAAAACACAAGTTTTCCCGCTTGAACGTAACGCCGCAGTACGTTCACGCTTAACGCACTCCCTTGAAGTCCAGCAAACCGGTCGCTATATCGCCAAAGAGATTTTGGAAACGCTGCGCGCACGCGGCGGCCTGGCGCAGTATGGTTTACAAGAACTGTCCGGCGCCTTTGAAAGTTTGGTGGAAATGTCTTGCTTGCTACACGATGTCGGCAATCCGCCTTTTGGGCATTTTGGCGAGTCGGCTATTAATGACTGGTTTGATGATAACCTGCCGCCCGAATTAGTTGATCCGCTGGTCGCAGGCGTAGAAGATCCGCAGCAGCAGGCGGATTTTGCGCAATTAAATGCCATGGTTCGCCAAGATCTCTGCCATTTTGAAGGCAACGCGCAGGCGATTCGTCTCGTCCATACCTTATTACAACTTAATTTAACCTATGCGCAGGTGGCCTGTATTTTAAAATACACCGCTCCGGCGTGGTGGCAGGAAGAAAAACCGGCGGCATTTAGTACGTTGATGAAAAAGCCGGGCTTCTACTTGTCAGAAAAGGAGTATATTGCCGATCTCCGCGCCGCGACCAATCTGGATGAACATCACCGTTTTCCTCTGACCTATATCATGGAGGCGGCAGATGATATTTCATACTGTATCGCCGACCTTGATGATGCGGTGGAAAAAGATATTTTCAATGTCGACGCACTGTATGAGTATCTGGAAAAAAGTTGGGGAACGGTAAAAAGCGGCGATGCCTTTAGTCGCACCGTTGGCTATGCCTGGAAGGATGCCGAAAGTAAAAAGATGCGCAGTAAAAGCGACCAGTTTTTTATGTCGTTACGCGTTAACGTACAAGGCGTGTTAGTCACCTATGCGGTGAAACGCTTTATTGAAAACCTGGAGGCTATTTTTGCCGGTCACTTTAATCACTCTTTATTAGAAGATGATGGTGAAGAGGGGCGGCTGTTGGGGTTATTTAAAACCGTTGCCCGCCAACATGTTTTTAACCACGCAGAGGTAGAGCAACTGGAGTTACAGGGATATCGGGTGATTAAAGGATTGTTGGACATTTATAAGCCGCTCCTCAATCTAAATTACGAGGAGTTTACCGCGCTTATCAATGATGATTTTCTTAAAGGGCACCCGATTGAGACACGTCTTTTTCATAAACTTTCCGGTAAACATCGTAAAGCTTATCAGCAACATATGCGTAATTTAATTATTGAGCATAAATATCAACGGCTGATATGGGAGCGCTATTACCGTGCGCGTTTACTTCAGGATTATATCAGCGGCATGACCGATCTGTATGCCTGGGATGAGTACCGGCGCTTAATGGCGGTGGAATAAGCGGAGTTTTGTAAAGAGAACCAATAATTTTTTACCTTTCGCGACTGTTTAATCATGAACTTCGCGTTAAAAATTTAATCTCATCATCACGACCACAGCAATGGTCAGCATTAACGATACGGACATGAGAAACAGACGAATGAAAAAAACAGTTTTAGTATTGAGTGCGCTGGCGTTGAGCCTGGGCATGGCGATGAGCCCGATTACAGCAACCGCGGCGGAAACCGCCTCTTCTTCCACGCAGCAATTGCCGAGCCTGGCACCAATGCTGGAAAAGGTGATGCCATCGGTAGTCAGTATTAACGTTGAGGGGAGCACCACCGTTCGCACGCCTCGCTTACCTCAGCAGTTTCAGCAATTTTTTGGCGATAATTCCCCCTTCTGCCAGGACGGTTCACCCTTCCAGGGCACGCCAATGTGTCAGGGCGGAGGATCCGGCGGCGGCGGTAATGGCGGCGGGGATACGCAACAAGAGAAATTCCGTGCGCTGGGTTCCGGCGTGGTGATTAACGCTGAAAAAGGTTATGTGGTCACCAATAACCATGTGGTGGATAACGCCACTAAAATCCAGGTACAACTGAGTGATGGTCGTCGTTATGACGGTAAAGTGATTGGTAAAGATCCGCGCTCTGATATTGCTTTGGTGCAGTTGCAAGGCTTTAAAAACCTGAGTGCGATTAAAATTGCCGATTCCGATAATCTGCGCGTTGGAGATTACACGGTCGCCATCGGTAACCCATATGGTTTAGGCGAAACCGTAACCTCCGGGATTGTGTCCGCGTTGGGCCGCAGTGGCCTGAATGTGGAAAACTACGAAAACTTTATTCAGACTGATGCGGCAATCAACCGTGGTAACTCCGGCGGTGCGCTGGTCAACCTTAACGGTGAGCTGATCGGTATTAATACGGCAATTCTGGCGCCGGATGGCGGCAATATCGGCATCGGTTTTGCGATTCCGAGTAATATGGTGAAAAACCTCACCGCGCAGATGGTTGAATACGGCCAGGTAAAACGCGGTGAGCTGGGCATTATGGGCACCGAGCTCAACTCTGAGCTGGCGAAGGCAATGAAAGTTGATGCGCAACGCGGCGCGTTTGTCAGCCAGGTGCTGCCGAAATCTTCTGCGGCGAAGGCCGGTATTAAAGCGGGCGATGTGATTGTTTCCATCAACGGCAAACCGATCTCCAGCTTTGCGGCCCTGCGCGCGGAAGTGGGCTCACTGCCGGTAGGGACCAAAATGGCGCTGGGTCTGTTGCGTGACGGCAAACCGTTAACGGTTGATGTCGTGTTGCAGCAAAGCACGCAAGATAAAGTGGATTCCGCGACAATTTACACCGGTATTGAAGGCGCTGACCTGAGTAATTCTGACGTTAACGGGCAGAAAGGCGTGAAAGTGGATAACGTGAAGCCAAATTCCGCTGCGGCACGTATTGGTCTGAAAAAGGATGATGTGATCCTCGGTGTTAATCAGCAAACCATCAGCAATCTGGGTGAGTTGCGTAAAATCCTGGATACCAAGCCCTCCGTACTGGCATTGAGTATTCAACGCGGCGACAGCAATATTTACCTTCTGATGCAGTAATTCATGTAGCCAATAAAAAACCGCCGGGCTTTGCAGCCGGCGGTTTTTTTATCGCTTTCCCGGCGTTAATGATGCCGGTTGAAAATATTAATTAGCGACCGTTGCGGGTTAATTTTTCCAGATCGGATTCGATCTCGGCGATTTTATTAGAAACCACGCTTTCTAAATGACGCAGGTCGTCAAGAATCTTACGCTTCAGATCCACTTCTACCTGATCGCGTTGGCAAATTTGATCCAGCTCATCGATCACATAACGCAGGTTAGGGCTGATTTCCTGTACTTCTTTGTATCCCTGAGTGCCGTTATCGGCAACCACAGTTTTACGTTGACGCGGATATTTAAACTTCACGCTTTTGGCAAAAAACTCGCCTTTATCTTTGCGGAAGTAAATCTTCAGAATGTCGTTATTCGCTTCCTGGCGCAGGCTATAGCGATCCACGTCGTCGGGGTTGGTGATGCCAAGGCTTTTTAAATTGTCATACATAGCGTTTGTTCCTAAGTGAAGTTTCTGTCGTGCCGGCTGCGCGTCGTGAATACTGCGTTGTGCAGTGCTCGCCAGGCTTAGGGACTACCGTCCACTGCGCTGGCTGCGCGCTTACGCCTTGTCTTCACTTGGCTCGCTCGTTCCGTACTCCAGCGCTAAAGATAGCCGCAAAAGTAGCAGTCCGGACAGCAGTTACAGGCCAATACCATTAATTAACTGGCGCGGATTATCGCTCAGAAGTTGCGCAATAGCATCTGTTAATTCGCTGCGCGAAACAGGTTTTATTGGAAAGGGTGTAAAGTTTTTTTTACGGGCTGCAGGACGCAGCCCGGACGAGAATTAGTCGATAGTACGCAGCAGTTCATTAATGCCCACTTTAGCACGGGTTTTCGCATCCACCTTCTTCACGATAACCGCACAATAGAGGCTGTAGCTGCCATCTTTCGAGGGAAGATTGCCTGAAACCACCACCGAACCGGCCGGAACGCGTCCATAATGCACTTCGCCGGTTTCGCGATCATAGATTTTGGTACTTTGCCCGATATAAACGCCCATAGAAATGACCGCGCCTTCTTCGACAATCACCCCTTCAACGATTTCAGAACGTGCGCCGATAAAGCAGTTGTCTTCAATAATGGTCGGATTCGCTTGCAGCGGCTCCAGCACGCCACCAATACCTACGCCGCCGGAGAGGTGAACGTTTTTACCGATTTGCGCACAAGAACCCACGGTTGCCCAAGTATCAACCATGCTGCCTTCATCCACATAAGCGCCGATATTAACGTAAGAGGGCATCAGCACAGTGTTACGTGCGATAAATGCGCCCTGACGTACTGCCGCAGGCGGCACCACGCGGAACCCCTCTTTTTTGAAACGTGCGTCATCATAGTCAGTAAACTTCATCGGCACTTTGTCGTAATAACGGCTTTCTGCGCCATCAATTACCTGATTGTCATTAATGCGGAAAGAGAGCAGCACCGCCTTTTTCAGCCACTGATGAGTGACCCACTGGCCCTCAATTTTTTCCGCCACGCGTAATGCGCCGCTATCCAGCAGGGCGATAACCTGGTTGACGGCTTCACGGGTTACGCTATCCACGCTAGTGGGCGTAATATCGGCACGGCGCTCAAATGCGCTTTCAATAACACTCTGTAATTGTTGCATTAAGTCAAATTTCCTGTGTCAAATCGTCCCAGGGAAACAGGCGGTTTTGCTGCGCTCCCTGTAGGCCGTTCTGTTAACAATAAAAATGCGTTGGGTCACACTTTATCGTTTGGATTGAGGGCCTCTGTCAACCGTTGTTGTAGCTCTTCGCGCAAATCGTGTTCCAGCGCCCGGCGTTCGTTATTGGCGAGAATGAACAAATCCTCGACGCGTTCGCCGATGGTACTGATGCGTGCGCCGTGCAGCGAGACGCCTAAATCAGCGAAAACTTCACCTACGCGCGCCAGTAAACCGGGCTGATCGAGTGCGATCAGTTCAAGCCATGTCCGGCGTTCATTATGTGATTGCAGGAAACGTACCTCGGTATCGACGTTGAAATGCTTCAGTTTGGCCGACTGACGGCGCGGTCGCGGCGGTACCCAGGTCGTTTGCGTGATCGCTTGTTCCAGCGCCTGGCTGATCAACCGATGGCGATCGGGCGCCAGCGGGCTGCCATCGGGTTCCAGAACGATAAAGGTATCCATCGCCATACCGTCGCGGCTGGTGAAGATTTGCGCATCATGCACGCTCAGGTTACGACGATCTAATTCACCCACCACAGTAGCGAACAGGTAGGGGCGATCCGGGCTCCAGATAAAAATCTCTGTGCCGCCGCGCGTAGCCTGCGGGCTCACCAATACCAGCGGTTTTTTGAGGTCGTGTTTCATTAGATGGCGCGCATGCCAGGCTAACTGATTTGGCGTGTGTCGCAAGAAATAATCCGCGCGGCAACGACCCCAAACACGGTGCAGCGACTCTTCATTAATATTGTCCATGCGTAGTAATGCCAGCGCCTGTAGACGATGATGACGCACTCGTTCACGTAAATCGGGGCTGTTTTCCATCCCGCGCCGAAGCTGTTTCTCGGTGGCGAAAAAGAGTTCGCGCAGCAGGCTCTGTTTCCAGCTATTCCATAAGTTTTCATTAGTGGCGCAAATATCCGCTACCGTCAGGCAGACCAGGTAACGCAGGCGGTTTTCATTTTGCATTACTTCGGCAAATTGCTGGATAACGGTGGGGTCTTGGATATCCCGACGCTGAGCGGTGACTGACATCAGCAGATGATGGCGCACCAACCAGGCAACCAGTTGCGTTTCGCGCGAGTTTAGGCCGTGAAGCTCGGCGAACTCTAGCGCATCTTGCGCGCCTAAAATTGAGTGATCGCCGCCGCGCCCTTTGGCGATGTCATGGAATAGCGCCGCCATCAGCAGCAGTTCGGTTTGCGGCAAGCGTGGCCAAAGTTCTACGCACAAGGGATGACGTGGGCGGGTTTGCTCATCGGCAAAGCTTTCCAGCTTCTGCAACACGCGGATGGTGTGTTCATCCACGGTGTAGGCATGAAACAGGTCGAATTGCATTTGGCCGACGATATTGCTCCATTGCGGCATATAGGCCCACAGTACGCTGTGGCGGTGCATTGGCACCAGGGCCCGGCTGACCGCGCCGGGGTGGCGTAAAATGGATAAAAACAACTGGCGTGCTTCCGGGATGCTGCACAAAGGCTGTTTCAGATGGCGACGGGCATGACGTAACTGGCGCAGCGTAGTTGAGTATATGCCGTTGATATTCGGGTTACGCACCATGACGTAAAACATGCGCAAAATCGCTTCGGGATGGCGGCTAAACAGCGTTTCATCACGTAAATCAATCAAATCGCCGCGCAGTTGAAAATCATCATCAATTGGGCGTGGTTTTTCGGTGGCATCCAGCGCCAGAATCGCTTCGTCAAACAGTTGCAGCAACATCTGGTTTAACTCACCGATGCGACGCGTAACGCGATAAAAGTCTTTCATCATGCGTTCGACCGGCTCATTGCCTTCGCCCTGATAATTCAGGCGGTGGGCCACGTTAAGCTGACGATCAAATAACAGCCGATTATCGTAGCGCGGCAACGTTAGATGTAGTGCGAAACGAATACGCCACAGAAAATCCTGACACTCATTAAGTTCATTGCGTTCGGCTTGCGTTAGAAAACCGAAGCCGACCATTTCATCAAGCGATGTTGCGCCGAAATGGCGCCGGGCAACCCAAAGGAGAGTATGAATATCCCGCAGGCCGCCGGGGCTGCTTTTAATATCGGGTTCAAGGTTATAGCTGGTGCCGTGATAGCGTTGATGGCGCTCTTGCTGTTCGGCGATTTTTGCCGCAAAAAAGCGTGAGGAGGGCCAGAAACCATCGCTGAAGACATGCTTTTGTAATTCGAGAAACAGCGCGACATCGCCGATAAGCATGCGCGATTCGATCAGGTTGGTGGCAATAGTGAGATCGGAAAGCCCTTCCAGCAAGCACTCTTCAAGCGTACGCACGCTGTGGCCAACTTCTAGCTTGAGGTCCCACATCAGGGTCAGCAATGCGCTAACCTGTTGTGCGTCGCGCTCCAGCAGCGGTTGGCGGCTTAGAATCAGTACGTCGACATCTGATAGCGGGTGCAGTTCTCCTCGCCCATAGCCGCCAACGGCGACCAATGCCAGGTCGCTCATGCCTTCAAAGCCATAAAAACGCCACAAGCGGCGTAGTAGCCCATCAATAAACATCGTGCGCGCATCAATTAGCGATTCAACCGGCTCTCCGGCGTCAAACGCATCGGCCATCTGTTGTTGAAAAGCCTCCAGCAGCAGTTTTAACTGCTCACGCGTTAACTGCGTGTCATCCCAGTCGCCAGGAGAAACAGCCAAATGGTTTACAGTAGTATCGGTCATCGGGGCAACGTTCTCCTGGTCACAACATGGGCAAGGGCATAGAAGTGCCATTATCAGCATAAAAATATCGGCGGGAAAAGCGCGATTATTGATGGCAGGTTGGGCAGAGAGGGGAGGCGGGTGTTTTGGCCCCAAAAATGGGGCCGGAGAGGGTAGAGCCTTTACGCGGCTGGCGCGACCAGACGGGCCTCAATCGTATCATCTTTACGTAGCGTTAAAATCTCACACCCATCTTCCGTCACCACAATGGTATGTTCGTACTGGGCGGATAAGCTGCGGTCTTTGGTTTTCACCGTCCAGCCATCTTTCATGCTGCGAATGCGGTAATCACCGGCATTAACCATCGGTTCGATCGTGAAGGTCATGCCTTGCTGAAGCACGACGCCGCCGTCATCCGCATCATAATGGAGAACCTGTGGCTCCTCATGAAAGCCTTTGCCAATACCGTGACCACAATATTCACGCACCACTGAAAAGTCCTGCGCTTCAACATATTTTTGAATCTCGCGGCCCAGCGAACGCAAGCGAATACCCGGTTTAACCATCCGCAACGCCAGGTAGAGGCTCTCTTGCGTGACACGGCACAGACGCTCGCCCTGAATAGTCGGTTTACCGACAATAAACATTTTAGAGGTATCGCCGTGGTACTCATCCTTAATTACCGTGACGTCGATATTAACGATATCGCCATCTTTCAGGACTTTTTCGTCACTCGGAATACCGTGACAAACCACTTCATTAACTGAGATACACACCGATTTCGGGAAGCCGTGATAACCGAGGCAAGCGGAGATCGCGTGTTGCTCATTAACGATATAATCGTCGCAAATACGATCCAGTTCAGCGGTGGTTACGCCGGGTTTGACGTGTGGCTCGATCATCTCCAGCACTTCGGCTGCGAGACGGCCTGCGACGCGCATCTTTTCGATTTCTTCTGGGGTTTTAATTGAAATTGCCATTAATTTAGTCCGCAGTTGTCGTAATTTTCGACAATAATAGTGCAAGTGGTGTCATGTTAGCAGCCCGTCCTGATGCTGCCAAATGCAGAATGGGGGCGATTGGCGAAATAACAACTATTGGCGTCAACCGGCGCTTTGTGGTATAAAGCGCGCCGACGATTCTCTGTCAGGCACATTTGGCTACGGAGAAACGCATAAATCTCACTATGTGTAAACAACACACACGTATCGACACCTGCGCCGGGGTGCCTTTAAAGCCTGAGGGCTTGCGAGGTCGGTTGTTAGGGATACGTGGAGGCCCAACCCCAAACTTAATTTAGAGGTAATCATGGCAACTGTTTCCATGCGCGACATGCTCAAGGCTGGTGTTCACTTCGGTCACCAAACCCGTTACTGGAACCCGAAAATGAAGCCGTTCATCTTCGGTGCGCGTAACAAAGTTCACATCATCAACCTTGAGAAAACCGTACCAATGTTCAATGAAGCGCTGGCTGAACTGAACAAAATCGCTTCCCGTAAAGGTAAGATTCTGTTTGTTGGTACTAAGCGCGCTGCAAGCGAAGCGGTAAAAGATGCTGCACTGAGCTGCGACCAGTTCTTCGTAAACCACCGCTGGTTGGGTGGTATGCTGACCAACTGGAAAACCGTTCGTCAGTCCATCAAACGTCTGAAAGATCTCGAGACTCAGTCTCAGGACGGCACTTTCGACAAACTGACCAAAAAAGAAGCACTGATGCGTGCTCGTGAACTGGCCAAGCTGGAAAACAGCCTGGGCGGTATCAAAGATATGGGCGGTCTGCCGGACGCGCTGTTTGTGGTCGATGCCGATCACGAACATATCGCAATCAAAGAAGCAAACAACCTGGGTATTCCGGTATTTGCTATCGTTGATACTAACTCCGATCCGGATGGCGTTGATTTCGTTATCCCAGGTAACGACGATGCGATCCGTGCTGTTAGCCTGTACCTGACTGCGGTAGCGACAGCCGTACGCGAAGGTCGTTCTCAGGATCTGGTTGAACAAGCAGAAGAAACGTCCTTAGAAAACGCGTAATTGCTTAATTAAGGATTGCTCTGCTTAAGAGCCCTTAGAAATCAGATGCTATCTGTAGAAGGGGCCGATTATGGCCCCTTTATTTTTATCGTTTACTTTGCCAGACGCTGTTTGGCGGGGTAAAAAACTCCTGCGACTATCCTGTCCTCCTGACATAACATCGGGTTGATTAGGTCACCGTAAACCGAGGAATAGAGAATGGCTGATATTACCGCTGCTCTGGTAAAAGAACTGCGTGAGCGCACCAGCGCTGGCATGATGGATTGTAAAAAAGCGCTGACTGAAGCGAATGGCGACATCGAGCTGGCTATCGAAAATATGCGTAAGTCTGGCGCGATCAAAGCAGCGAAAAAAGCGGGCAACGTTGCTGCTGACGGCGTGATCAAAACCAAAATCATTGGCAACTATGGCGTGATTCTGGAAGTTAACTGCCAGACTGACTTCGTCGCGAAAGATGCAGGTTTCCAGGCGTTCGCAGACAAAGTTCTGGATGCGGCGATTAACGATCGTGTGACTGACGTTGAAGTATTGCGCACGCAGTTCGAAGAAGAGCGCGTTGCTCTGGTCGCGAAAATTGGCGAGAACATTAACATCCGTCGTGTCTCGGTGCTGGAAGGCGAAGAACTGGGTAGCTATCAGCACGGCGCGCGTATCGGTGTTCTGGTTTCCGCGAAAGGTGCAGACGAAGAGCTGATCAAGCAAATTGCTATGCACGTTGCTGCCAGCAAGCCTGAATTCGTTAAGCCGGAAGATGTGTCTGCCGATGTGGTTGAGAAAGAATTCCAGGTTCAACTGGATATCGCCATGCAGTCTGGCAAGCCGAAAGAAATCGCAGAGAAAATGGTTGAAGGCCGCATGAAGAAATTCACCGGCGAAGTTTCTCTGACAGGTCAGGCTTTCGTTATCGATCCGAGCAAAACCGTTGGTCAGGCGCTGAAAGAGAAAGGCGCTGACGTGATTAACTTCATCCGCTTTGAAGTGGGCGAAGGTATCGAAAAAGTCGAAAGCGATTTCGCAGCAGAAGTTGCGGCCATGTCTAAGCAGTCTTAATGGTCCGAAAGAACCGCCACCCGGCGGTTCTTTTTTGCCCAACGTATGGGCACTGTTTTTTTTCAGTCTCATCCCAATAGATTTAGCGCCGTACTAAGCGGATGATAGATCGGATTTAACACCTCCTTTTTCATGATAGCGTCCAGGAAAAAATGACCATGGCTACCAATGCAAAACCTGTATATCAACGAATCCTGCTAAAACTGAGTGGCGAAGCACTGCAAGGCGCTGAAGGTTTTGGCATCGACGCCAGCGTCCTTGATCGCATGGCGCAGGAAATCAAAGAACTGGTCGAGTTGGGCATTCAGGTTGGCGTCGTCATTGGTGGGGGTAACCTGTTCCGCGGCGCCGGGCTGGCGCAGGCGGGTATGAACCGTGTTGTTGGCGACCATATGGGGATGTTAGCCACCGTAATGAACGGTTTAGCCATGCGTGATGCGCTGCATCGTGCTTATGTGAATGCGCGTTTGATGTCCGCTATCCCACTTAATGGCGTGTGTGACAATTACAGTTGGGCGGAAGCGATCAGCCTGCTACGTAACAACCGTGTCGTGATCTTCTCTGCCGGCACCGGCAATCCATTCTTTACTACCGACTCTGCAGCCTGTCTGCGCGGCATTGAAATTGAAGCCGATGTGGTGCTGAAAGCCACCAAAGTGGACGGTGTTTATTCTGCCGATCCGGTGAAGAACCCGGATGCGACTCTGCATGAACAATTAACCTACCAGGATGTGCTGGAGCGGGAGCTGAAAGTAATGGATCTGGCGGCGTTCACGCTGGCGCGCGATCATCAACTGCCAATCCGGGTCTTCAATATGAATAAGCCTGGCGCATTGCGTCGCGTGGTAATGGGCGAAAAAGAAGGCACTCTGATTACGCATTAATACCCGTGACAGGTTAAAATGGGGTATATTCTGACGGTGCGTTGCATTAACCAACGCACACCGATCGGGATTATCGACGATTATTTGAACGGATCTTAGCCTGTTAAGATCTGGCGGATCAAACAGAATCCAAGGGTTCCAACGTGATTAACGACATTAGAAAAGATGCTGATACGCGCATGGAAAAATGCGTTGAAGCATTCAAAAATCATATCAGCAAAATCCGCACCGGCCGTGCTTCTCCGGCGATTCTTGATGGTATCGTGGTGGAATATTACGGCACTCCAACGCCGCTGCGTCAACTGGCGAGTGTAACGGTTGAAGATTCCCGCACGTTAAAAATTAACGTGTTTGACCGCTCAATGAGTCCGGCGGTAGAAAAAGCGATTATGACTTCCGATCTCGGCCTGAACCCGAGTTCAGCAGGCAGCGATATTCGTGTGCCGTTGCCGGCATTGACGGAAGAACGTCGTAAAGATTTGATTAAAGTGGTGCGTGGCGAAGCGGAGCAAGGGCGCGTTTCAGTACGTAACGTGCGCCGTGATGCTAACGACAAAATTAAAGCGCTGCTGAAAGATAAAGAGATCAGCGAAGACGATGAGCGTCGCGCACAGGACGATGTCCAAAAAATGACTGACGCGTACATTAAAAAAGTGGATGCCGCGTTGGCAGAAAAAGAAGCGGAGTTGATGGATTTCTAATTCCATCCTACGCCATTGAAACGCCGTTCGGGCGCCGTTCGCTAGCTGAACGTGCCGCCTGGCGGCGTTTCGTATTTATACGCGCTGACCTTGTGATGTGAGCGGCAGTACACTTGACCTCGATATAGAGCGGCCTCATGAAGCAACTGACTATTCTCGGTTCAACCGGATCGATCGGCACCAGTACGTTGGCGGTGATTCGACAAAATCCTCATTTGTTTTCCGTCAAGGCCTTAGTTGCCGGGGAAAATGTCGCGTTAATGGCAGAGCAGTGCGCCACCTTCCGTCCCACTTGGGCGGCGATGGCGGACGAGCGATCGGCCCACGCGTTGCGTACGCAACTGAAGGCGCTCAATGTGGATACCGAAGTTTTGTCTGGCGAGCAGGCAGCGTGCGATCTGGCCGCGCTGGATGGGGTTGATCAAGTGATGGCCGCGATTGTCGGCGCGGCAGGGTTGATGCCGACGCTGGCGGCGATTCGGGCCGGTAAAACGGTGTTACTGGCCAATAAAGAATCTTTAGTAACTTGCGGCCGTTTATTTATGGACGCGGTGAGCGCTTCGCAGGCGCAATTGCTGCCGATTGACAGTGAACATAACGCGATTTTTCAGAGTTTACCTGCATCCATCCAGCAGCGGTTGGGATACGCTGACCTCAAGGATAATGGGATTGAATCGATTATTCTTACGGGATCGGGTGGACCTTTTCGTGAGACGCCTTTATCTGCGCTGGCAACCGTTACGCCAGACCAGGCATGTGCGCATCCGAACTGGTCGATGGGGCGAAAAATTTCTGTCGACTCCGCCACCATGATGAATAAAGGTTTGGAATACATTGAAGCCCGCTGGTTGTTTAACGCCACCGATGCGCAAATGGAAGTGGTCTTACATCCGCAGTCGGTAATCCACTCAATGGTGCGTTACCGGGATGGCAGCGTTCTGGCGCAATTAGGATCGCCGGATATGCGTACGCCAATCGCCCATGCGATGGCGTGGCCACAGCGTGTAGAGGCGGGCGTCACGCCGCTGGATTTTACCCGCATGGGCGCGCTGACTTTCGCTGAGCCTGACTATGCTCGCTATCCCTGTCTCAAGCTGGCGATGGATGCTTGTGAACACGGGCAGGCGGCCACCACCGTGCTGAACGCCGTTAACGAAATTGCGGTTGCCGCGTTCCTGAATAATCGCATCCGATTTATTGATATTGCCGCACTTATTCAGGCGGTATTGTCATCGCTGTCCTGTGCGGAGCCGCAAAGTGTTGAGGCGGTGATTGACATCGATCGGCAGGCGCGCGCGGCGGCGGAAGCACAGATATCGCGTTTCGCTTCATCGCGTTAATTCAGCGATTTGCGTTGCCGCTATTTGTGGGCGCAAGGTGAAACTGGTATAGTCGCTGGCTTCCGTTTAGCGGATCTACACAGCCAAAGCGGTAAAAAGAGCCGTGAACATCACGGCTTTTTTTCGGCTCGCGGGTAATGTATTCGGAAACCGGTGTATTTCTGATTTAAGGAAAAAAATACGCGTTATGTCGTCCGAACATCAACTAAATACCGATGACCAGTTAGGGGCAGGGCCTCGTCATGTGGCCATCATCATGGATGGCAATGGCCGTTGGGCTAAAAACCAGGGCAAGCTTCGCGTCTCTGGTCATAAAGCGGGAGTGAAATCGGTTCGTCGTGCCGTAAGCTTCGCCGTGAGCAATAAGCTGGAAGCACTCACGCTTTATGCCTTTAGTAGCGAAAACTGGAATCGCCCGGCGCAGGAAGTGATGGCGCTGATGGAACTCTTCGTTTGGGCGCTGGACAGTGAAGTTAAAAGTCTGCACAAACATAATGTCCGTTTACGCATTATTGGCGATATCAGCCGTTTTAACGCGCGCTTACAAGAGCGCATTCGTCGCGCAGAGGAACTTACTCAACAAAATAATGGACTAACGCTCAACATTGCCGCGAATTATGGCGGCCGTTGGGATATTATCCATGCCGTCAGAGAAATTGCCGGGCAGGTACAGGAAGGGTTGCTCCGGCCTGACCAAATAGAAGAAAATACCCTATCGGGGCTGCTTTGCATGAGCGATCTGGCGCCAGTGGATCTGGTAATAAGGACCGGGGGAGAACATCGTATCAGTAACTTCCTGTTGTGGCAGATTGCCTATGCTGAGTTTTATTTTACTGATGTTCTTTGGCCTGATTTTGATGAACAAGTTTTTGAAGGTGCAATGAATGCTTTCTCTCATCGAGAGCGCCGGTTTGGCGGCGCAGCACCTGGCGGCGCCTAAGCGCCCTGGGGGTAACCTTTGCTGAAGTCTCGTCTGATTACAGCGTTCATATTAATTCCGGTGGTGATCGCTGCCCTGTTTTTGTTACCGCCGGTGGGTTTTGCTATTACCACTCTGGTGGTGTGTATGCTAGCCGCCTGGGAATGGGGGCAGTTTGCGGGTTTTGCTTCTCGCACCCAACGTATTTGGCTGGCCGTTTTATGCGGCCTGCTTCTCGCTTTTATGCTGTTTACGCTTCCTCCGTACCAACATTCCGTTCATTTGCCGCAAATTAGTCTGCCGCTCCAGGCCTCATTGGGTTGGTGGGTCTTAGCGCTGCTAATGGTGTTGTCGTACCCGGTTTCCGCCGGGCTTTGGCGGCACTCCCGTCTTTTGCGTCTGCTGTTTGGTATTCTGACTATTGTGCCTTTCTTTTGGGGCATGGTGGCGCTACGGCAGTATCATTACGAGTCCGATCATTTTGCCGGCGCATGGTGGCTGCTGTATGTCATGTTTCTGGTGTGGGGAGCGGATTCCGGCGCCTATATGTTTGGGCGCTTGTTCGGCAAACATAAACTGGCGCCGAAAGTGTCTCCGGGGAAAACCTGGGAAGGCTTTATTGGCGGTTTGATAACCTCAGCGATCATTTCTTGGCTGTTTAGCCTGTGGGCGCCATTACCGGTGACGCTCGGGGTTCTGCTTGCTTGTTCCATTATTGCCGCCCTGGCCTCGGTACTGGGCGATCTCACCGAAAGTATGTTCAAACGTGAAGCGGGAATTAAAGACAGCGGTAACCTGATTCCGGGGCACGGCGGTATTCTTGACCGTATCGATAGCCTGACGGCGGCGGTGCCGGTGTTTGCCTGCCTGCTTCTGCTGGTGTTCAGGTCGCTGTGAGGACGTTGTTACGATGCTGAACATTCTGTGGAGTCTTGCCGCTTTCATTGTCGCGCTCGGCGTGCTGATTACCGTGCATGAGTTTGGTCACTTTTGGGTGGCGCGCCGCTGCGGGGTAAAGGTCGAGCGTTTTTCCATTGGTTTTGGCAAGGCGCTGTGGCGGCGTACCGATCGTCAAGGTACGGAATATGTTATCGCACTGATTCCGCTTGGCGGCTACGTCAAAATGCTGGATGAACGGGTGGAAAGCGTGCCGCCGGAGTTGCGCCATCAATCCTTCAATAATAAGACGGTGTTACAACGCGCCTCAATTATTGCTGCAGGCCCGGTCGCAAATTTTCTGTTTGCCGTTTTTGCCTACTGGCTGGTCTTTATTCATGGCGTCCCTGGCGTTCGTCCGGTTATTGGCGAAATAGTGAGCGGTTCGGTGGCTGCCGAAGCGCAAATTACACCCGGCATGGAACTTAAAGCAGTCGACGGTATCGAAACGCCTGATTGGGATGCTGTGCGTATGGCATTGGTGGGGAAAATTGGTGACAGTGAAACCACCCTTAGCCTCGCGCCCTTTGGTTCCTCTCAGTCGGTTGTGAAGCGGGTTGATTTACGTCACTGGCACTTTGAACCGGATAAACAAGATCCGGTGATTGCGTTAGGGATTCAGCCGCGCGGGCCGCAGATTGAAACGGTACTGGCGGAAATTCAATCAGGCTCACCCGCCAGTGAAGCAGGTTTGCAAGCCGGCGATAGGATCGTTAAAGTCGATGGTCAGCCACTTGCCGAATGGCAGACGTTTGTCACCCAGGTACGTAATCATCCGGGTGAAGTGATGGCATTAGACGTCGAGCGTCAGGGTGAAGTTATTCACCTTAATTTGACGCCAGAAGCCAAGCCGGGCAGTAAGGCGGAAGGTTTCGCGGGGGTCATTCCGCGCGTGGTACCGTTGCCGGACGAATATAAAACGGTGCGTCAGTATGGTCCGTTTGCGGCAATTGGCGAGGCCGGGGAGAAAACCTGGCAGCTAATGAAGTTAACCGTGGGCATGCTGGGTAAATTGATAACCGGTGAGGTGAAGCTGAATAATCTGAGCGGGCCGATTTCTATCGCGCAAGGTGCCGGAATGTCAGCGGAATATGGGGTGATTTATTATCTGATGTTCCTCGCGTTGATTAGCGTGAACCTCGGGATTATCAATCTCTTCCCGCTACCGGTTTTAGATGGTGGACATCTGCTTTTCCTGGCGATCGAAAAGATCAAGGGAGGACCGGTGTCCGAGCGAGTTCAGGACTTCAGTTATCGCATTGGCTCGATTTTGCTGGTGTTGTTAATGGGGCTTGCACTTTTCAATGATTTCTCACGCTTGTAGTGACCGGAAGGCTACTCAGGCAAGGGACGTGTTAGGAAGAACGCATAACAACGATGGCGATGAAAAAGTTGCTCATAGCGTCGCTGCTGTTTAGCAGCGCCACCGTATACGGTGCAGACGGGTTCGTAGTGAAGGACATTCATTTCGAAGGGCTGCAGCGAGTTGCCGTCGGTGCGGCTCTGCTTAGCATGCCTGTTCGTGTAGGTGATACGGTATCGGACGACGATATCAGTAATACTATTCGCTCACTGTTTGCTACCGGAAACTTTGAAGATGTTCAGGTCCTGCGCGATGGCGATACGCTGATCGTACAGGTGAAAGAGCGTCCCACAATTGCCAGCATCACTTTCTCCGGTAATAAGGCGGTGAAAGATGACATGCTCAAACAGAATCTGGAAGCGTCCGGCGTGCGCGTCGGCGAGGCATTGGATCGCACCACCATTTCAACCATCGAGAAGGGGTTGGAGGACTTTTACTATAGCGTCGGTAAATATAGCGCTAGCGTAAAAGCTGTGGTCACGCCGCTGCCGCGTAACCGTGTCGATTTGAAGCTGGTGTTTACCGAAGGGGTATCCGCCAAGATTCAGCAGATCAATATTGTTGGCAACAAAGCCTTCAGTTCTGACGAGCTGATCTCACGCTTCCAGTTGCGCGATGAGGTGCCGTGGTGGAACCTGGTTGGCGATCGCAAGTATCAGAAACAGAAACTGGCCGGTGACCTGGAAACGTTACGTAGTTTCTATCTTGACCGCGGCTATGCGCGTTTCAATATTGATTCAACCCAAGTGAGTTTGACGCCGGATAAAAAAGGCATTTATATCACCGTCAATATTACCGAAGGCGATCAGTATAAGATTTCCGGGGTAGTGGTGAACGGCAGTATGGCCGGTCACTCTGCGGAAATTGAGAATCTGACTAAGATTCAGCCAGGCGAGCTGTATAACGGCACGAAAGTGACACGTATGGAAGATGACGTGAAAAAACTGCTCGGTCGTTATGGTTACGCCTATCCCCGCGTGATGACGCAGCCTGAAATTAACGACGCGGATAAAACCGTCAAACTGCATATCAACGTTGATGCTGGTAACCGCTATTACGTGCGTAAGGTGCGTTTCGAAGGGAATGACACCTCGAAAGATTCGGTTCTGCGCCGTGAAATGCGTCAGATGGAAGGCGCATGGCTGGGTAGCAACTTGGTTGAGCAGGGTAAAGAACGTCTGAACCGCACGGGTTACTTTGAAACCGTTGATGTGGATACGCAGCGCGTGCCGGGTTCGCCGGACCAGGTTGACGTGGTTTACAAAGTTAAGGAGCGCAACACCGGTACCTTTAACTTTGGTGTCGGCTTCGGTACTGAAAGCGGCGTCAGCTTCCAGGTCGGGGTAACGCAGGACAACTGGCTGGGAACCGGGAATACCGTTGGCATTAGCGGTACCAAGAATGATTTCCAGACCTATGCGGAGTTCTCGCTGACCGATCCGTACTTTACGGTGGATGGCGTCAGTCTTGGCGGGCGTCTGTTCTATAATGACTTTAGAGCGGATGACGCAGACCTGTCTGACTATACCAACAAGAGCTACGGCCTGGATGGTACGCTTGGCTTCCCGGTTAACGAAAACAACACGTTACGCGTTGGCTTAGGGTATGTCCACAACGGCTTGTCGCGTATGCAGCCGCAGATAGCGATGTTCCGCTATCTTGAGTCGGTGGGACAGCATCCGGACCTCTCGCGCCGCAACAGCTTCTCAGCGGATGACTTCACCTTCAACTATGGTTGGACCTATAACAACCTTGACCGCGGCTATTTCCCGACGGCGGGTAACCGTACCAACCTGAATGGTAAAGTGACGATTCCAGGCTCAGATAACGAGTTCTACAAAGTCACGCTGGATTCGCAGCAATATGTGCCGATTAACCAAGACAGAACGTGGGTGCTGTTGGGCCGCGGTCGCTTAGGTTATGGTGATGGGCTGGGCGGTAAAGAGATGCCGTTCTACGAAAACTTCTACGCCGGTGGTTCTAGCTCGGTGCGTGGTTTCCGTTCGAACAACATTGGTCCGAAAGCCGCGTACCTTAATGACAACTCCAGTACCTGTTCTGGTAGCCAACCGCTCTGTGATTCAAATGATGCGGTCGGCGGGAACGCCATGGCGGTGGCGAGTCTGGAGTTGATTACGCCGACGCCGTTTATCAGTGAGAAGTATGCTAACTCGGTTCGTACCTCATTGTTTGTTGATACCGGTACCGTGTGGGATACCCACTGGCAAAATACGGCGGAAACGCGTGCCGCCGGTATTCCTGACTATAGCGATCCAAGCAATATTCGTGTTTCTAGCGGTATTGCATTGCAATGGATGTCGCCGTTGGGGCCGTTGGTGTTCTCTTATGCCCAGCCGATTAAGAAATATGATGGAGATAGTGCGGAGCAGTTCCAGTTTAACATTGGTAAAACATGGTAATGCTGTAGCACGGAAGCAGAGTGAGATCGCGTGTGTTCCGGTGAGGCGGTCTTGGTCTCGCCGACGCACGCAAAATATGTGTCTGTGACACAAACGTTGATGGTAAGGAGTTTATAGTGAAAAAGTTGTTATGTGCCGCAGGTCTGGGTCTTGCTTTAGCCGTTTCAGCGGGCGCACAGGCTGCTGATAAAATTGCAGTGGTGAACGTTTCCAGCATTTTCCAACAGTTACCGCAACGTGCCACTGTTGCTAAGCAGTTGGAAAATGAATTTAAAGGTCGTGCTAACGATCTTCAGAGCCAGGAACGTGACCTGCAGGCAAAAATGCAGCGTCTGCAGCGCGATGGTTCTACCATGAAGGCGAGCGAGCGTAGCCGCATGGAGAAAGACATTATGGCGCAGCGTGAAGCGTTCTCTTCAAAAGCACAGGCTTTTGAGCAAGATAACCGCCGCCGCCAGATGGAAGAACGTAACAAGATTCTGAGCCGTATCCAGGATGCAGTGAAGAAAGTTGCTGATGATGATGGCTACGATGTAGTTATCGATGCTAACGCGGTGGCTTATGCTTCTAACGCGAAAGACATTACCGCAGACGTTCTGAAACAGGTTAAATAATCGATGTCTTCAATTCGACTGGCTGATTTAGCCGGGCAACTTGAGGCAGACCTGCACGGAGATGGCGATATCGCCATCTCCGGCATTGCTTCTATGCAATCCGCCCAGGCAGGGCAGATAACCTTTTTAGCCAACAGTCGCTACCGCGAGCAACTCGCCCAATGTCACGCTTCGGCCGTGGTGCTGACGGAAGCCGATCTGGAATGGTGTAAAGGCGCGGCATTGGTGGTGAAAAACCCCTATCTGACCTATGCACGTATGGCGCAGTTATTGGATACCACGCCGCAACCCGCGCAGAGTATCGCGCCTGGCGCGGTGATTGATCCCTCCGCGCAACTGGGCAATAACGTCGCGATTGGCGCTAATGCGGTGATTGAGTCTGGCGTGGTGTTGGGTGACAACGTCGTCATTGGCGCTGGTTGTTTCGTGGGTAAAAATACCCGCATTGGCGCCGGTACGCGCCTGTGGGCGAACGTAACCATCTATCACGAGATTGTGATCGGCGAACACGGCTTGATTCAGTCCGGTACGGTGATTGGCGCCGATGGTTTCGGCTATGCCAACGATCGCGGTAACTGGGTGAAGATCCCGCAGTTAGGTTCGGTAATCATTGGCGATCGGGTTGAAATTGGCGCCTGTACCACTATCGATCGCGGTGCGTTGGATAACACTCAAATCGGGAATGGTGTTATTATTGATAACCAGTGTCAGATTGCACATAACGTTGTGATTGGTGACAATACCGCAGTTGCGGGTGGCGTTATCATGGCGGGCAGCCTGAAAATTGGTCGTTATTGCATGATTGGCGGAGCCAGTGTGATCAATGGTCATATGGAAATTTGTGACAAGGTGACGGTAACCGGGATGGGAATGGTTATGCGTCCGATCACTGAACCTGGGGTATACTCTTCAGGTATTCCGCTGCAACCCAATAAAACCTGGCGTAAAACTGCAGCGCTGGTGATGAATATCGATGAAATGAGCAAGCGCTTAAAAGCCATCGAGCGTAAAGTCGGCAAAGAAGACTAATACGCCATCCCGCGTCTGACCGGCTTTCGAGTACTGTAAAGTGCTAAGCAGGGAAGCCAGGTACACAGAACCCGATTTGCGGCCTGCTGACAGATTTTTTTAATCTGTGCAGGCCGCGTTATTGATGCCATCAGAATTTTTTAGGACAGGAAGAGTATTTTGACTACTGAAACGCATACTCTGAAGATTGAAGAGATTTTAGAGCTGTTGCCGCACCGTTACCCGTTTTTACTGGTTGATCGCGTACTGGAGTTTGAAGAACACAAGTATCTGCGTGCAGTAAAAAACGTGTCTTTCAACGAGCCGTTTTTTCAGGGGCATTTTCCGGGTAAGCCAATTTTTCCCGGTGTGTTAATTCTGGAAGCAATGGCTCAGGCAACCGGTATTTTGGCATTTAAAAGCGTTGGTAAACTCGAGCCAGGCGAACTCTATTATTTCGCAGGTATCGACGAAGCGCGTTTCAAGCGCCCGGTGGTACCTGGCGATCAAATGATCATGGAAGTGACTTTCGAAAAAACGCGCCGTGGCGTGACGCGCTTTAAAGGCGTCGCAACGGTTGACGGTAAAATTGCTTGTGAAGCAACCATGATGTGTGCCCGCAGCCGGGAGGCATAACCAGTGATTGACGAAACCGCCGTAGTTCATTCAAGCTCCATCGTTGAAGAGGGGGCCATCATTGGCGCCCGTGTTCACATTGGTCCTTTCTGCTTTATCGGCGCGAATGTCGAAATTGGTGAAGGTACCGTGTTGAAATCACACGTGGTGGTCAATGGCCATACGCGCATCGGTAAAGATAACGTTATCTGGCAGTTCGCCTCAATTGGCGAAGTGAATCAGGACTTAAAATACGCCGGTGAGCCAACGCGTGTCGAAATCGGCGATCGTAACCGTATCCGTGAAAGCGTCACTATCCATCGCGGCACCACTCAGGGCGGCGATGTGACAGTTGTTGGCAATGACAACTTGTTGATGGTGAACGCGCACATTGCGCATGATTGCCATGTTGGCGATCGCTGTATTTTAGCGAACAACGCCACACTGGGCGGTCATGTCACGGTTGATGATTTTGCCATTATCGGCGGTATGACGGCGGTTCATCAGTTCTGTACCGTTGGCGCGCATGTCATGATTGGCGGCTGTTCCGGCGTGGTTCAGGACGTTCCGCCCTATGTCATTGCGCAGGGTAACCATGCCACACCGTTTGGTATCAATATCGAAGGGTTAAAGCGCCGTGGTTTCAGTAAAGAAGGGTTGCATGCCATCCGTAATGCCTACAAGCTGCTGTACCGCAGCGGTAAAACGCTGGATGAGGTGAAGCCGGAAATCGCTGAGCTCGCGCGTGCGCAGCCTGAAGTACAGCCGTTTTATGACTTTTTTGCTCGTTCGACGCGCGGCTTGATTCGTTAATCCATGCCAGCGCGTCCGTTAACGATTGCCCTTGTCGCCGGAGAAACCTCCGGCGATATTCTAGGGGCCGGTTTGATTCGCGCACTGAAAGAAAAACATCCCAACGCACAATTTGTCGGCGTAGCCGGGCCACGTATGCAGGCCGAAGGTTGCGAGGCGTGGTATGAGATGGAGGAGTTGGCGGTGATGGGGATTGTTGAGGTGCTTGGGCGTCTGCCCCGGTTACTCAAAATTCGCCGCGATCTCACGCGCCGCTTTAGCCAACTTAAACCTGACGTCTTTGTCGGGATTGATGCGCCAGATTTTAATATCACGCTGGAAGGGCGTTTAAAGCAGCGCGGTATTCGCACCATTCACTACGTTAGCCCTTCGGTTTGGGCATGGCGGCAAAAAAGGGTGTTTAAAATTGGTCGCGCCACCGATTTGGTATTGGCGTTTTTACCTTTTGAGAAAGCCTTTTACGATCGTTACCAGGTTCCCTGCCGCTTTATTGGCCACACCATGGCCGATGCGATGCCACTGCAGCCGGATAAGCTGGCGGCGCGACGGACGCTAGGTATTGCGCCTGAAGCGCGTTGTCTGGCGTTGTTGCCTGGCAGTCGCGGCGCGGAAGTTGAGATGCTGAGCGCCGATTTTTTGAAAACCGCACAGCTTCTGCGCCGCCAGTGGCCCGAACTGGAAATTGTCGTCCCGCTGGTGAATGCGAAACGTCGTGAGCAATTTGAAAAAATAAAAGCAGACGTCGCGCCAGAATTACCGCTCCATTTGCTGGATGGTCAAGGGCGTGAAGCGATGATCGCCAGTGACGCCGCGTTGCTGGCCTCGGGGACTGCCGCGCTAGAGTGTATGCTGGCGAAATGTCCAATGGTGGTGGGTTATCGTATGAAACCTTTCACTTTCTGGCTGGCGGAGCGTTTGGTAAAAACCGACTATGTTTCGTTACCCAATCTACTGGCAGGTCGCGAACTGGTTAAAGAGCTGCTGCAGGACGAGTGCCAGCCGGAAAAGCTGGCCGCGGCGTTAGAACCGTTATTGCGCGGCGGCGAAATGCGCGACGAATTGTTAGCGACATTTCACCAACTTCATCACCAAATCCGTTGGAATGCGGATGAACAAGCGGCGGAAGCCGTGTTGGAGCTGGCCAATGGCTAATTTTATTTATCCTGACGCGCGGTTTATCGCTGGCGTGGATGAAGTCGGACGCGGTCCGTTAGTCGGCGCGGTGGTGACCGCGGCGGTGATTCTCGATCCAGCAAGGCCGATCGCCGGTTTAGCCGACTCAAAAAAATTATCAGAAAAGCGCCGCGTGGCGCTGTATGAAGAGATTAAAGAGAAAGCGTTGGCCTGGAGCCTCGGGCGAGCCGAGCCGGAAGAGATTGATCAGCTAAATATTTTGCATGCCACTATGTTGGCAATGCAGCGCGCGGTCGCCGGATTATCACTGACGCCAGACTATGTCCTGATTGACGGTAACCGTTGCCCGGTGTTGCCGATGCCTTCGCTGGCTATCGTTAAAGGCGACAGCCTGGTCACAGAAATTAGCGCGGCTTCTATTATTGCTAAAGTGACGCGCGATCGGGAAATGGTCGAGCTTGATCAGGCATTTCCTGAATATGGGTTCGCGCAACACAAAGGCTATCCGACGGCACAGCACATGGCGATGTTAACGCAGCATGGCGTCACGCCGCACCATCGGCGTAGTTTTGCGCCGGTGCGCAACGCGCTGCTGGATGCCGAAGTGCTAAGCCTGGCCGACGTTCGCGCGGTGTAATGCCGCTTTAACCCTATTCATCGGAAAGAAGATATGGCCGAACCACGTTTTATTCACCTGCGCGTACACAGTGATTATTCGATGGTCGACGGGCTGGCGAAAACCGGGCCGTTGGTAAAAAAAGCGGCGGCGCTGGAGATGCCTGCTCTTGCCATTACGGATTTCACCAACCTGTGTGGGTTAGTCAAATTTTATGGCACGGCACATGGTGCCGGGGTAAAACCGATCATCGGCGCGGATTTTAATGTCGCCAGTGAGCTGATGGGTGATGAGCTCTCGCAAATCACCGTCCTTGCCAGCAACAATATCGGCTACCAAAATCTGACGTTATTAATTTCGCGCGCTTATCAACGTGGGTACGGCGTTGCCGGGCCGATTATTGATCGCGACTGGCTGGCGGAGTGTCAGGAGGGGTTGATTCTTCTCTCTGGCGGCCGCTGTGGTGATGTGGGCAAAAGCCTGCTGCGTGGTAATCAGGCGCTGGTGGCACAGTGCCTGGCATTCTATCAACAGCATTTCCCTGATCGTTACTATCTGGAACTGATCCGCACCGGTAGACCGGATGAAGAGAGCTATCTGCATGCCGCGGTTGAGTTAGCGATTGCGCAAGGCGTGCCGGTGGTGGCAACCAATGAAGTCTGCTTCCTGAACGAAGAAGATTTTGACGCGCATGAAATTCGCGTGGCGATCCATGATGGTTTCACGTTGGACGATCCAAAGCGCCCGCGTAATTACAGCCCTCAGCAATATATGCGCAGCACCGAAGAGATGTGCGAGCTGTTTTCGGATATCCCGGAAGCGCTGGAAAACAGCGTTGAGATTGCTAAGCGTTGTAACGTCACGGTGCGCTTAGGCGAGTATTTCTTGCCGCAATTTCCAACCGGTGAGATGACCACGGAAGATTTCCTGGTGGTGAAATCGAAACAAGGCCTGGAAGAGCGGCTTGAGTTTCTGTTCCCTGATCCGGCTGTGCGGGCAGAGAAACGTTCGGTTTACGACCAGCGTCTCGACGTTGAACTCAACGTGATCAACCAGATGGGGTTCCCCGGCTACTTCCTGATCGTGATGGAGTTTATCCAGTGGTCGAAAGATAACGGCGTGCCAGTGGGGCCGGGGCGTGGTTCCGGCGCGGGTTCACTGGTTGCCTATGCGTTAAAAATTACCGATCTCGACCCACTGGAATTCGATCTGCTGTTTGAACGTTTCCTTAACCCGGAACGCGTTTCCATGCCCGATTTCGACGTCGATTTCTGCATGGAAAAACGCGATCTGGTGATTGATCACGTCGCGGAAATGTATGGTCGCGAGGCCGTATCGCAAATCATTACCTTCGGTACTATGGCGGCAAAAGCGGTCATCCGCGATGTAGGCCGGGTACTGGGCCATCCCTACGGGTTTGTTGATCGCATTTCCAAACTGGTGCCGCCCGACCCGGGCATGACGCTGGAAAAAGCTTTCGCCGCTGAGCCGCAACTGCCGGAAATTTATGAGGCAGATGAAGAGGTTAAAGCGCTGATTGATATGGCGCGTAAGCTCGAAGGGGTCACGCGCAACGCCGGTAAACACGCCGGTGGTGTGGTTATCGCACCGACCAAAATTACCGATTTCGCCCCGCTGTATTGTGATGAAAATGGTCACCATCCGGTCACGCAGTTTGACAAAAATGATGTCGAATATGCCGGGCTGGTAAAGTTCGACTTTCTTGGTTTACGTACCCTCACTATCATCGATTGGGCATTGAAAATGATCAATGCTCGTCGCGAGAAACAGGGCGAGCCGCCGATCGATATCGCCGCTATTCCACTGGACGATAAGAAAAGTTTCGATATGCTGCAGCGCTCGGAAACCACCGCGGTATTCCAGCTTGAATCGCGCGGCATGAAAGATTTGATTAAGCGCCTGAAGCCAGACTGCTTTGAAGATATGATCGCATTGGTCGCCTTGTTCCGACCAGGGCCGCTGCAGTCAGGGATGGTCGATAACTTTATTGACCGTAAGCACGGGCGTGAAGAGATCTCCTATCCTGATATTCAGTGGCAACATGAATCATTGAAGCCGGTACTGGAGCCGACCTACGGTATTATCCTGTACCAAGAACAGGTAATGCAGATTGCGCAGGTGCTGGCGGGCTACAGCCTGGGCGGCGCGGATATGCTGCGCCGTGCAATGGGTAAAAAGAACCCGGTTGAAATGGCGAAGCAGCGCGGTGGTTTTGAAGATGGCGCAAAAGCACGCGGGATCGACGGGGAGTTGGCGATTAAGATCTTTGACTTGGTGGAAAAATTCGCCGGTTATGGTTTTAACAAATCGCACTCTGCCGCGTATGCGCTGGTTTCGTACCAAACGCTATGGCTTAAAGCGCACTATCCGGCCGAATTTATGGCGGCGGTAATGACCGCCGATATGGATAACACCGAGAAGGTGGTTGGGCTGGTGGATGAGTGTTGGCGGATGGGGCTAAAAATCCTGCCGCCGGATATTAACTCCGGTCTGTATCATTTCCACGTCAATGACGAGGGTGAAATTGTTTACGGTATCGGCGCGATTAAAGGCGTCGGCGAAGGGCCGATTGAGGCCATCATTGAGGCGCGTAATCAAGACGGCTACTTCCGTGAGTTGTTTGATCTCTGCGCCCGAACCGATACCAAGAAATTGAACCGGCGGGTGTTGGAAAAGCTGATCATGTCCGGCGCATTCGATCGCTTAGGTCCACATCGTGCCGCGCTAATGAGCGCGCTGGGCGATGCATTAAAAGCCGCCGACCAGCATGCGAAAGCAGAAGCGATTGGTCAGGCGGATATGTTCGGCGTGTTGGCGGAAGAACCCGAGCAGGTGGAACAATCTTATGCCAGCATTACGCCATGGCCTGAGCAAGTCCGGCTGGATGGTGAAAGAGAGACATTGGGGCTGTACCTTACCGGTCATCCAATTAACCAATATTTGAAAGAGATTGAGCGCTACGTCGGTGGCGTGCGCCTGAAAGACATGCACCCGACCGAGCGTGGCAAAATAACCACGGCAGCCGGTTTGGTGGTGGCGGCCCGCGTGATGGTCACCAAACGCGGTAACCGTATTGGCATCTGTACGCTAGATGATCGTTCTGGTCGTTTGGAAGTGATGTTGTTCACAGATGCGTTAGATAAATACCAGCAATTGCTGGAGAAAGACCGTATCCTGATCGTTAGCGGACAGGTCAGCTTTGATGACTTCAGCGGTGGCCTTAAAATGACCGCCCGCGAGCTGATGGACATTGACGAAGCACGCGAAAAATACGCGCGCGGGCTTGCTATCTCGCTGACGGACAGGCAAATTGATGACCAGCTTTTAAACCGTCTCCGTCAGTCTCTGGAACCCCATCGTTCGGGGACAATTCCGGTACATCTCTACTATCAGAGAGAGGATGCGCGGGCGAAGTTGCGCTTTGGCGCAGCATGGCGCGTGTCGCCCAGCGATCGTTTGTTAAACGATCTACGGTCGCTGATAGGTTCGGAGCAGGTGGAACTGGAGTTTGACTAAAACAGGAACATTATGAGTCTTAATTACCTGGATTTTGAGCAGCCAATCGCAGAGCTTGAAGCGAAAATCGATTCCCTTAAATCGGTTGGCCGTCAGGATGAAAAACACGATATCAATCTGGATGAGGAAGTGCAGCGTCTACGCGAAAAGAGCGTTGAGCTGACACGTAAAATTTTCTCGGATTTAGGCGCCTGGCAGATTGCGCAATTAGCGCGCCATCCGCTGCGTCCTTACACGCTGGACTATGTCCGTAACGTGTTTACCGATTTTGACGAACTGGCCGGCGATCGCGCCTATGCCGACGATAAAGCGATCGTTGGCGGCACGGCGCGTCTGGACGGGCGTCCGGTGATGATCATCGGCCATCAAAAAGGCCGTGAAACGAAAGAAAAGATTCGCCGCAACTTCGGTATGCCGGCACCGGAAGGTTATCGCAAAGCGCTGCGTTTGATGGAGCTGGCTGAGCGGTTCAACATGCCGATCATTACCTTTATTGATACGCCGGGCGCTTATCCAGGCGTTGGTGCTGAAGAGCGTGGGCAATCGGAAGCGATAGCCCGTAACCTGCGTGAAATGTCCGGTTTAACCGTGCCGGTTATCTGTACTGTGATTGGTGAAGGCGGGTCCGGCGGCGCGCTGGCGATTGGCGTTGGCGACAAAGTGAATATGATGCAATACAGCACCTATTCGGTGATTTCGCCGGAGGGCTGTGCCTCAATTCTGTGGAAGAGCGCGGATAAAGCGCCGTTAGCGGCGGAAGCGATGGGGATTATTGCGCCGCGTCTGAAAGAGCTGAAGTTGATTGATACCGTGATACCGGAGCCATTGGGCGGCGCGCATCGCGATCCGATCACGACCGCTGCCTCACTGAAGGCGCAATTGTTGGCCGACTTCGCCGATCTGGATGTGTTGAGCAAAGAAGAGTTACTCAATCGTCGTTATCAGCGTTTGATGAGTTACGGCTACGCCTAATATTTTCGTCATTTTCAGCATCTATCCTAAAAAGGCGGGCTTGTCCCGCCTTTCACATTTCTACCGGCCCACTTCCTCTCACAAATCTTCTACGCTTTAAGTTTGGGTCAAGCCCGTAAACCCAACCGGAAATGGATAAACACACCAGGAGGATGTAGTGAATATTATCGCGATCATGGGGCCACATAACGCATTCTATAAAGATGAGCCAATTCGTGAGCTGGAAGATGCGCTGGTGGTTCAGGGCTTTAAAACCATCTATCCGAAGGACGCTAACGATCTGTTTAAACTGGTTGAGCACAACCCGCGTATTTGCGGCGTGGTGTTTGACTGGGATGAGTACAGTTTGGATTTATGTAGCGAAATTAACCAGTTAAATGAGTATCTCCCGTTATATGCTTTTATTAATACCCATTCGACTATGGATGTCAGTATTAATGAAATGCGTATGGCTGTCTGGTTTTTTGAATATGCGCTGGATGCGGCAAACGATATTGCGCAACGCATCCGCCAGTACACCAATGAATATATTGATACCATCACGCCGCCGCTAACCAGAGCGCTATTTACCTATGTCAAAGAGGGGAAATATACCTTCTGTACGCCAGGGCATATGGCGGGAACCGCTTTTCAAAAAAGCCCGGTTGGCAGCCTGTTTTATGATTTTTTCGGCGCCAATACCTTAAAAGCCGACATCTCTATTTCAGTCACCGAATTGGGCTCGTTGCTCGATCACACCGGGCCACATCTTGAAGCCGAAGAGTATGTGGCGCGCACATTTGGCGCCGAGCAGAGTTATATGGTGACTAATGGCACCTCAACCTCGAACAAAATTGTCGGCATGTATGCTGCTCCGTCCGGTAGCACGGTACTTATCGATCGTAATTGCCACAAATCGCTGACTCATCTGCTGATGATGAGCGACATTGTTCCGCTATGGTTAAAACCCACGCGGAATGCATTGGGGATTTTGGGTGGCATCCCCAAACGAGAATTTACGCGGGAAAGCATCGCGCTGAAGGTTGCGCAAACCGAACATGCCGCCTGGCCGGTACATGCGGTAATTACCAATTCCACCTACGATGGGCTGCTGTATAACACGCAGTACATTAAAGAGACGCTGGAGGTGCCATCCATTCACTTTGACTCCGCATGGGTACCCTATACCAATTTCCATCCGATCTATGCCGGTAAAAGTGGGATGAGCGGCGAACGCATGGCGGGCAAAGTGTTTTATGAAACGCAATCTACGCATAAATTGCTGGCGGCTTTCTCTCAGGCATCGTTAATTCATATCAAAGGGGATTACGATGAAGAGACCTTTAATGAAGCCTATATGATGCACACCACCACTTCGCCAAACTATTCCATCGTTGCCTCGATTGAAACCGCAGCGGCGATGCTGCGTGGGAATCCGGGGCGGCGCTTGATTAATCGTTCGGTGGAGCGTGCGCTGCATTTCCGTCGTGAAGTGCAGCGGCTGCGGGAAGAGAGTGATGGCTGGTTTTTCGATATCTGGCAACCGGATGGGATTGATGAAGCCGAATGCTGGCCGATTCAGCCCGGTGAAGAGGAGTGGCATGGGTTTGCCGATGCCGACCGCGACCATATGTATCTCGACCCGATTAAGGTCACCATCCTTACGCCGGGGATGAGCGAACAGGGCGTCATGGCGGAGGAGGGCATTCCCGCCGCGCTGGTGGCGAAATACCTGGATGAGCGCGGCGTGGTGGTGGAAAAGACCGGGCCATATAACCTGCTGTTTCTGTTCAGTATTGGTATTGATAAAACCAAGGCTATGGGGTTGCTGCGTGGGCTAACCGAATTTAAACGCGCTTATGATCTCAATTTACGGGTGAAAAATATGCTGCCGGATCTGTATGCGGAAGATCCTGATTTTTATCGCGATATGCGCATTCAGACCCTGGCGCAAGGGATCCACCAGTTAATTCGTCAACATGATTTACCACGCCTGATGTTGCGTGCGTTTGATGTGCTGCCTGAAATGAAAATGACGCCGCACCAGGCATATCAGCAACAGGTCAAAGGCAACGTGGAAACGGTGGATATTAGTGAAATGGTAGGGCGGATTTCGGCCAATATGATTTTGCCCTATCCCCCAGGCGTTCCGTTGGTGATGCCGGGAGAAATGATCACGGCGGAAAGTCGCGCGGTGCTCGATTTTTTACTGATGTTGTGTTCGATAGGCGAGCATTATCCGGGGTTTGAAACCGATATTCATGGTGCGAAATTAACCAGTGAAGGGCGCTATCGGGTACGTGTTCTGAAAAATGCCCAGGTGAGCTAATTCCAGACTCTGCGCCCTTGCTGAGCGGCGATTGAGGGCGTAAGGTGCGGGCAAAACCGCTATCAGGAGCTAATATGCCAGGATTAAAGCACATTCATCGTATCGCCATTATCGCCAGTGATTACGCGCGCAGCAAAGCGTTCTATTGCGATATTTTAGGTTTTACGCTGGAAAACGAAGTTTATCGGCAGGAACGTGATTCGTGGAAAGGCGATTTAGCGTTGAACGGCGCTTACGTTATCGAACTGTTCTCGTTTCCGCATCCACCGGCGCGGGTTAGCCATCCCGAAGCGTGCGGATTACGCCATTTGGCTTTTGCGGTGGACGATCTTGATGCCGCTTGCCAGGCATTAGCGCAAAAGGGCGTGGTCTGTGAACCGATCCGCCTTGATCCACTCACCGATAAACGCTTCACGTTCTTTAGCGACCCGGATCATTTGCCGCTGGAACTCTACCAGGCGTAAAATAGCTGCCCGTAACGGGTCATATCCTTAATGACCCGCCGTTGATCAAAGGTTTGGCATGTCAGCTCTCGCACATCTTGAACAGCAGTTAGCCGGGCAACGGCAGTGCTTGTTGGCCTACAGCGGCGGGCTGGACTCCACGGTACTGCTTCATCAACTGGTACAACTCCGTCAGCGTCTTCCCGATTTACAGCTACGCGCAATCCATATTCATCATGGATTAAGCCCATCAGCCGACAGTTGGGTGGCCCATTGCCAACAACAGTGTGCGGCTTGGCAAGTTCCGCTGGTGGTGGATTATGTCCAGTTGGATACGCATGAAAAAGGCGTCGAAGCTGCCGCCCGTGAGGCGCGCTATGCTGCTTTTCGTCGGCATTTGCTGACTGCGGAGAGTCTGATAACGGCGCAGCATCTTGACGACCAATGCGAAACTTTTTTACTGGCGCTTAAGCGTGGTAGTGGCCCGGCAGGTTTGGCCGCGATGCCACAAATAACCGATTTCGATGGGCATTTATTAGTACGCCCTTTGTTAACGCAACCACGCCAACAGCTTGAACAGTGGGCACAAGAGCATGCGTTACGCTGGATTGAAGATGAAAGCAATCAAGACACGCGTTATGACCGTAACTTTCTACGCCAACGCATTTTACCGCAAATGACCGCTCGCTGGCCCCATTTCGCCGAAGCGAGCGCTCGCAGCGCGGCGCTCTGCGCAGAGCAGGAAAACCTGATTGATGAGCTGCTAGCCGAGTCATTAACGCAGTTGATTCAGCCGGACGGTTCACTGTGCGTAGCGACGTTCCCTGGCATGAGCGAAGCGCGGCGCAGTGCGCTGCTACGCCGTTGGGTTGCCGCATGCGGAGGAAATATGCCCTCGCGTGATGCGCTGCAGCGCCTGTATCGTGAAGTGATCGCCAGCCGTGAAGATGCCGCGCCGCGTTTACGTCTCGGCGCGTTTGAGATTCGTCGTTATCGTGGCGCGCTTTATTGGCTGGCGCTTCAGCCTCCGGTTCGTCAGTTAATTCTGGCGTGGCCGGATATTCGGCAACCTTTAGATCTTCCTGAATCATTGGGCCAACTGATACCCGGCTCACAGGGAACGGTACTGCGTCTACCGGAGAAAGGGGAATCCGTTTCCGTCCGTTTCCAGGCGCAGGGGCATATACAGATAGTTGGGCGCGCCGGTAGCCGCCCGGTGAAAAAAATATGGCAGGAGTTAGCCATTCCGCCCTGGCAGCGAGAACGCACGCCGCTGATTTTTTATGGCGAGCAGTTGGTTGCTGCGCCGGGTATTTTTGTTACGCGCTTTGGTGAGGCGAAGAATCAGGTGGGCTGGCATGTAAGCTGGCGACATCATAATGGAGAAAGGCAATGAAAAGGTTACTGGCGCTGCCGTTAATGTTTCTGACGCAGCCTACGCTGGCGGCGGGGGATGCGGCGGCAGGGCAACAAAAATCAGCCACCTGTGTGGCTTGCCATGGCGCAGAAGGGAAAAGTACGGTTCCGCTCTATCCCAACCTTGCCGGGCAGAATGCGCCGTACTTGGTTCAGGCCTTAAAGGACTATAAACAGGGCGGGCGTAGCGGTGGTCAGGCGGAAGTGATGAAAGCGTTTGTGGCAGGATTAACCGATGAGGATATGGACGATTTAGCGGCGTATTATCACAGCTTAAAACCCTAAGGGCGGGGGAAACCCGCCCAGGTTGTATTAATCAGACTCGCTGACGACCACGGTGCCAAGTTCAGGATGGCTAAAACTGGCGATGTGGTCGAGGCGCAGTTCTCGCCTCTCGCCAGAGAGATCAATTTCCAGATACTCCACGTTCTTCCGCGTGATCATGTCTTGTGCCGTGGCCTTGAGTTGCTCACCGTTTTTTAACGCCAGCAACAACATCCAATTTTTTTGGCAGGCGAGTTCAAGGTTGTCGTAATCATCGCAATTGATCGGTTTATAGATTTCATTCGTCAACATAATCGCTCACCAGTAAGTTTGCGGCAGCAAAAGCCGCCTGTTCCCTGATAGAAGAGTTTAGCGCAGAATTTGCGGCTATCTCATCAAGTGCTTTCAACGCGCAGCCAATGGCGTCGGGCACGTATCCCAGATCGCCACTGCCAATTTCGGCGTATTTCCGGCGAACCAAATCACAATACTTTTGCACATGCACCTCCTCTCAGAGCATAAATCTCTGGCTAGTGAGCGACTATAACACAGGCTTTTACGTGAAATCAGCCTGGGGCAGGGTGATTTGCTGGCACATCGGGTTACAATGGCGATTCACTTTTATAAGGGATCGCATGGCACTTAAAGCAACTATCTACAAAGCTACGGTTAACGTCGCCGATATGGATCGCAACGTCTTTCTTGATAGCAACTTAACGCTGGCGCGCCATCCGTCGGAAACTGAAACACGTCTGATGCTGCGTTTGCTGGCGTGGCTTTGTCATGCCGATGAGCGATTGCAGTTCACCCGTGGCCTGTGCGCGGATGATGAGCCGGAAATATGGCGTCTAAACGATCACCATGGTATTGAAACTTGGATTGATTTTGGCTTACCGGATGAGAGAAGAGTAAAAAAAGCCTGTAGTCGATCATCTTGCGTATACTTATATGCATACAATGCGCGCGCGGCCCAAATTTGGTGGCAGCAACAGCGAGAAAAGCTGGCGCAACAGGCTAATCTTACCGTTCGTTTTTTGAGTGATGAACAGCTTAATGCGCTAACTGATTTTGCTGCCCGCAATATGTCTTTGCAGGCGACACTCCAGGAAGGAACGATTTGGCTGTCAGATACACAAAACCATTTGGAGCTGCGTTTCGACGACTGGCTGATTGACGGCAAACTGGCATGATTGAATTATCGCGCAACGTTACAATTAGCGATGCGGAAATGGACATTACTGCGGTACGCGCGCAGGGCGCGGGCGGCCAGCATGTGAATAAAAACTCGACGGCAATTCATCTGCGTTTTGATATTTCCGCGTCTTCACTGCCGGATTTTTATAAGCAGCGGTTGCTGGCGGCTCGTCACCATTTAATTACCGCCGACGGCGTGGTGATTATTAAGGCGCAAGAGTATCGCAGCCAGGAAATGAACCGGGAAGCGGCGTTAAAACGGCTGGAAAACCTGATTCGTGAATTAACCGTGGTGGAAAAAACGCGCCGCGCAACACGTCCAACGCTGGCGGCGAAAAAACGCCGTCTGGAAGGTAAGTTACGCAAAAGCATTACCAAATCGCTGCGCGGCAAGGTTCGCTGAGCCGCACGCTTACAGACCTCTGAGCTTCAGGAGTTGAACGGTGAAAAATATCCTTCTGGCGATGTTAGCCACGCTGGCGCTGGGTATGCTGTTCGGGTGTAACAACCGTACCGCTTGGCAACAGCCGCCGCTGGAGCCAATGCAGCAGAGTTATCACGGTATGTTGCCGTGCAATAATGACTGCCGCACCACCGAGGCATCACTATTTTTAAGCCTCGACGGTACCTACGTTCTTGAACAGCGAGATACCGCATCGAATAGCGTGCGCACCGCGCAATACGGCAAATGGGCGCGTACTGCCGATAAATTAACGCTCACAGAAATGACCGGTGAAAAACAGATTTTCCGCCCCACCAATCAGGGGCTGGAGATGGTCACTCGCCAGGGCGCGTTACAGAATCACGGGCAGCGATTTGTGTTGGTGCCGGTTAATACCGAGCGAACGTGATCGGGCATGGTTGCCCAATGATGACAATAGGCATAAAAAAAGCCCCCTTCCGATGTCTTACGGCAAGTTGCGCCGTTCTGACACCGAAGGGGGCTTGATGCTTAAAGCCGGTTAACCGTTAATTTCGCCGACCAGAAAATCGATAATGTGGTCGGTTTTAATCATCCGCTTTTCGCCTTCACGGCGCGCTTTATATTCGATCTCTTCGTTATCAAGATTGCGATCGCCAATCACGATGGTGTGTGGAACGCCAATCAGTTCCATATCGGCGAACATCACGCCCGGACGCTCTTTACGATCGTCAAGAATGACATCAATCCCTTTAGCACGCAGCGTGTCATACAGCGTTTCCGCCAGCTCTTTGACACGGAAAGACTTGTGCATATTCATAGGCAGAATGGCAACCTGGAAAGGCGCCAGCGCGGCGGGCCAAATGATCCCACGCTCATCATGGTTTTGCTCGATTGATGCAGCAACCACGCGCGTAATACCGATTCCATAGCAACCCATGGTCAGGATTTGGTTACGACCATCTTCGCCCTGTACCGAGGCTTTCATCGCTTCCGAGTATTTGGTGCCTAACTGGAAAATATGACCTACTTCGATACCACGTTTAATCAGCAGCGTGCCTTTACCATCCGGACTCGCATCGCCTTCCACCACATTGCGAATATCCGCAACCTTGGGCAGCGGTAAATCACGTTCCCAGTTAATACCGATAAAGTGTTTGCCATCAATGTTTGCGCCAGCGCTAAAATCACTCATATGGGCGACGGTGCGATCGGCATAGATAGGCAGCGTTAGGCCAACCGGCCCCAGTGAACCCGGCCCTACGCCCAATACCGCGCGGATCTCTTCTTCGCTGGCGAAGGTTAGCGGTGCGGCAACCACATCAATCTTCTCGGCTTTCACTTCGTTCAACTCATGGTCGCCGCGTACCAGCAGAGCCACCAAGGGGTGACCGCTCTCTTTGGTCGCTTTTACCAACAATGTCTTGACGGTTTTTTCCACCGGCAGATTAAACTGCGCCACCAGGTCAGCGATGGTTTTCGCATTCGGTGTATCAATCTGCGTCATGCTCTGGCCAGGCGCCGGGCGCTCGCCCTGTGGCGCAACGGCTTCCGCCAGCTCAATGTTGGCGGCAAAATCTGACTCGGTAGAGAACACGATGTCATCTTCACCGCTGTGCGCTAAGACCTGAAACTCATGCGAGGCGCTACCGCCGATGGAGCCGGTATCGGCCTGCACCGCACGGAAATCCAGCCCCATACGGCTAAAGCTTTGGCTATAGGCGCGGTACATGGCGTCATAGGTTTCTTGTAGCGATTCTTGCGAGGTATGGAAAGAGTAAGCATCTTTCATGATGAACTCACGCGAACGCATCACGCCAAAACGTGGACGGACTTCATCGCGAAATTTGGTCTGAATCTGAAACAGATTGAGCGGTAATTGTTTATAGGAGCTCAGCTCGTTGCGAATCAGATCGGTGATCACTTCTTCGTGGGTTGGGCCGAGAACGAAAGGGCGATCGCCGCGATCGACCAGACGCAGTAGCTCAGGGCCGTACTGTTCCCAACGCCCACTCTCCTGCCAGAGATCGGCAGGCTGCACTACCGGCATGCAAATTTCAATGGCGCCAGCGTTATTCATCTCTTCACGTACGATATTTTCAACTTTTTTCAGTACGCGTAAACCGGTGGGCAACCAGGTATATAAACCGGATGCCAGCTTACGGATCATCCCGGCGCGCAGCATCAATTGATGGCTGATGACTTCTGCGTCGGATGGCGTCTCCTTCAGAGTGGAGAGCAAATATTGAGTAGTACGCATTTATTACGATTCCAGTTGGACGGAACTATCAGAAAGAAAACCACCAAAAAAGCTGGCGCCTAGTGTACCAGCGTGTCCGGATCCTCAAAAGGGAGAGAATAACAAATTAGCGCGGATCGATGGCAATAACCTCGGTACCGAGAGCCGTGACCCGCCAACGCAGGTTAAATTCCAGTAGCCAGGCGGCATATTCTCGTTCTGGCTCTTCGCCTTGGCGGTAAGCCGGGCGCGGATCTTGCGCTAAGACTTGGGTAATAAAACGTGCCAGATGGGGGTAACGCTGCTGTTGTTGCGTGAGTTGTTGTTGTGCAATCGCGGAGAAGGTGACCGGCATCGTCGCTGCCGGTGCCTGTTGTGCAAAGCCCGCTTGCGCATCGGGCAAGGCTTCAGCAAAGGGGAGATAGGGTTTCACATCAATAATCGGCGTTCCATCCACCAAGTCGAGGCTCCCCAACTCCAGTACGACGTTGTTCTTTTCGCAGCGAATATTTTTTAGTTCAACCAGCGACATGCCAAGCGGATTGGGACGAAAGGTTGAGCGGGTGGCAAACACGCCGAGGCGGGTATTACCGCCCAGCCGGGGAGGGCGAACCGTAGGGCGCCAGCCTCCTTCCATCGTGTGATGAAAAACAAACAGCAGCCAAATATGGCTAAACGCTTCCAGCCCGCGCACCGCTTCGGGTTGATTATAGGGCGAAAGCAACTGCAGTTCGCCGCCGCCGTCCTCAATCAGGCCAGGCTGACGGGGCACGGCGAATTTCTCTTTCCAGGGCGAACGGATCACGCCAATTTGCGTGAAGGAAAACGATGTCATTGATCGGAAACTTTTAGCGCTGAACCCTGACAAACGGCCTGGCGATAACACCCTGGCGCGCCAGTGACGATTTCGCATTTATGCAGCAGGACTGCATTCGCTTTCATTGATGAGGCGCGAATCTGCATTCTTTTCCGTGCCGTGTTGAGATTGGCGGGAGAGTCTTGTGCGGTGCTCTGGCAGGATTCGCCGGAGACTTCACCTAAATCGCGGAAAGGTTTACTGACCAGGTCGGCGGCGTTGGTATAAAGCTTCACGGGCGCCGGGCGCGGCGCGGGCTTGCTGCGCGCAGGCTCAGACTGCGTGGGCTGCGTCGTTGGGCTGCTAATTGGCTGGTATGGCTTATGCAGCAAAGAACACCCTGTCAGCGAAAGCGCTAACAAACAGAGCGGTAGAGCGCGCATGGGAAAATCCTCATGTTTTAAAAAGTGGCGTTATTGAAGCAAGCAATCAGAAAAATGACAAGTCATGCGGGTATCTGCTGTAAAACAAAGGGCGGCATTTCGCCGCCCGGAGAGATAATTTCCCGCAGGAATTTACCAGCCCTTCACGGCGCCACCGTTGAAGATTTTATTCGCCGCTGCCGCCACTTCATCAGACTGATAAGCCTGGACGAATTTCTTCACGTTTTCCGCATCTTTGTTGTCTTCGCGCGCCACGATCAGGTTAACGTACGGAGAATCTTTATCTTCAACAAAAATCCCATCTTTTGCCGGGGTTAAACCGATCTGGCTGGCGTAGGTGGTATTGATGACCGCCAACGCAATTTGCTGATCGTCTAGTGAACGCGGTAACTGCGGCGCTTCTAACTCAACAATCTTCAGCTTTTTCGGGTTTTCGGTAATATCCAGCGAGGTTGGCAACAGACCAACGCCATCTTTCAATTTAATCAGGCCCACTTTCTGCAGCAGTAACAGGGAACGACCAAGGTTAGTTGGATCGTTAGGAATGGCGACCTGTGCGCCCTCTTGCAACTCATTCAGCGACTTGATCTTTTTAGAATAACCGGCGATCGGATAAACAAAAGTATTGCCGACCGGAACCAGTTTATACCCGCGATCTTTAATCTGCTCATCAAGATAAGGTTTATGCTGGAAGGCGTTAACGTCAATATCGCCTTTGCTTAACGCTTCGTTAGGTAGCACGTAATCGTTAAAGGTCACCAGCTCAACATCCAGACCATATTTTTCTTTGGCCACTTTCTGTGCCGTTTCGGCAACTTGTTGCTCGGCGCCGACAATGACTCCGACTTTAATATGGTTAGGATCTTTCTCTTCCTGACCACAGCCTGCCAACGCCATTGCGCTAATCAGCGCGCCCACAGCGGCAATTTTTTTAAATGTAAAAGACATATCCCTTCCTTAACCTTAATCGAAATAATGGATGTTGCGTGCTTACTTATGCGTGACCGCACGAACGATACGGTCGCCGCAGAATTGAATTAAATACACCAGAACCACCAGTAACACTAAAACCGTGTTCATTACGGTCGCGTTATAGCCAATATAACCGTACTGATACCCAATTTGACCAAGCCCGCCTGCGCCTACTGCGCCACCCATTGCCGAGTAACCGACTAAGGTGATTAAGGTAATGGTGGCGGCATTAACTAAGCCCGGCAGCGCTTCCGGCAGCAGGACTTTGCGGATAATTTGCATCGGCGTTGCCCCCATCGCGCGTGAGGCTTCAATCAGGCCAGATGGCAACTCCAGTAATGCGTTTTCGACCATACGGGCAATAAAAGGCGCGGCACCAACGGTTAATGGCACGATAGCGGCCTGTAAGCCAATTGATGTGCCGACAATCAGACGCGTAAACGGAATCATCCAGACCAACAGGATAATAAAAGGAATCGAGCGGAAAATATTCACTGCGGCCGACATTACGCGATACAGCTTCGCATTTTCAACGATTTGCCCGGGGCGGGTGACATAGAGTAAGACGCCGACCGGCAGACCCAGCACAAAACCGAAGAAGCCCGAGACGAAAGTCATCATGAGGGTTTCCCATATGCCCCGGCCTAACAACCACACCATTGCCTCAGACATAACCTAATACCTCAACTTTCACGTGATGTTCCTGCAAATACGCAATAGCAGCCTGAGTGCTGGCGTTGTCGCCGTGCATTTCCGCTAACATAATGCCGAATTTAACGCCGCCTGCGTAATCCATCTGCGCGCTAATAATATTGTTATTAACATTGAAGCGACGTGCGGTTTCTGACAACAGCGGCGCATCGACTGACTGCCCGGTAAACTCAAGGCGCAAGAGTGGAACACGTTCGCTGCCTGCTTCGCTGGAGAGACGCTCGGTGTAATCTTCCGGAATATCGAGATGCAGTGTTGACTGAATAAACTGCTGCGCCAGTGGCGTTTTAGGATGAGAGAAAATTTCACTCACGCTATCGTTTTCAATCAATTGACCGTCACTAATGACCGCCACCCGATCGCAGATGCGCTTTACCACATCCATTTCATGCGTGATCAGCAAAATAGTCAGGCCAAGACGGCGATTAATATCTTTCAGCAAGGTCAGAATCGAGCGAGTGGTGGCCGGGTCCAGCGCGCTGGTGGCTTCATCACAAAGCAGAACTTTGGGCTGACTTGCCAACGCTCGCGCAATTGCCACGCGCTGCTTTTGTCCGCCGGAGAGGTTGGCGGGCCAGGCGTCACGCTTATCGGAAAGACCAACCAGTTCCAGTAGCTCAGTGACGCGGGTGTTGATTTGGTCGCGTGTCATACTGCCTAATTCTAACGGCAACGCGATATTACCGAAAACGGTACGGGAATTAAGTAGATTGAAGTGTTGGAAAATCATGCCAATCTGACGGCGTGCTTTAGTCAACTGGCTTTCCGATAGCGCGGTCAGATCCTGGCCGTCAACCAACACATTACCGGAGGTTGGGCGCTCAAGCAGATTAACGCAGCGAATCAGGGTACTTTTCCCCGCGCCTGATGCGCCAATGACGCCATAAATTTGCCCGGCGGGCACATGGAGGCTGACATCCGTTAGTGCGGTTATCTTCCTCGTGCCTTGCTGGAACACTTTGGTAATATTTGTAAGTTTAATCATTAAGTTATTTGTTATCGTCGTAAAGTTGTCCGTGATGCTTCGAATTGCCGTGGCGAAGCTGAAATGGATGTTAAGGCATCCAGACGTCTAAATCAATCGCAGTCATTCAAACTGCCGTTCTCGCTTTTCACGCAATCATGCGATACTAGACGGCAAATTTTGTAGCAGGAGTTTCCAGGTGGCGAATAAAGTTCCGGCAATTTTCCTTGATCGCGATGGCACGGTAAATGTCGATCACGGTTATGTCCATGAAATCGATGATTTTCAGTTTATCGATGGCGTTATTGACGCCATGCGCGAATTAAAAAATATGGGTTTTGCGCTCGTCTTAGTGACTAATCAATCCGGTATTGCGCGTGGTAAATTTACTGAGGACCAATTTATGCGCCTCACCGAATGGATGGATTGGTCGCTGGCGGATCGCGAGGTAGACCTGGATGGTATTTACTTTTGTCCTCATCATCCGGAGGCAGTAGAAGAGAAGTATCGTCAGCGTTGTGATTGTCGTAAGCCGCAGCCCGGCATGTTGCTCTCCGCTCAGCAAGAACTGAACATTGATATGGCCGCGTCTTATATGGTGGGCGATAAGCTTGACGATATGTTGGCCGGAAAAGCGGCAGGCGTTGGTACAATGGTGTTAGTGCGTAGCGGGAAAGCGGTGACGCCGGAAAGTGAAGCTGCCGCCAATTGGGTAATAGATAGTCTGGCTGACCTGCCTTTACGCCTCAAACAGAGCTAAAAAACGGCGAATTGTACGAAGTTAAAGCGAACGATAAAAAATTACTGATTTCCTCTTGCACTCCGTCGTTCACTCCCTATAATGCGCCACCACTGACACGGCACAACGGTCGCAGCGACCGGTTAAACGAACCGGGTCAGGCGCGGGAAAACTTCTGAAAAACGGGGTTGACTCTGCGGGAGGAAAGCGTAATATACGCCACCTCGCGACAGGCGGTTAAGCCGCTGTTCGCACTGCTCTTTAACAATTTATCAGACAATCTGTGTGGGCACTCGCAGGATTGATATCGTAAGCATCTGCGGATGCAACAAAATATCAAGTCTTGAAGAGTGACTACTGATTTTATAAACAGTTTTAATTCTTTGAGCATCAGACACTTTTAAATTGAAGAGTTTGATCATGGCTCAGATTGAACGCTGGCGGCAGGCCTAACACATGCAAGTCGAACGGTAGCGGGAAGAAGCTTGCTTCTTTGCCGACGAGTGGCGGACGGGTGAGTAATGTCTGGGGATCTGCCCGATGGAGGGGGATAACCACTGGAAACGGTGGCTAATACCGCATAACGTCGCAAGACCAAAGTGGGGGACCTTCGGGCCTCACACCATCGGATGAACCCAGATGGGATTAGCTAGTAGGTGGGGTAACGGCTCACCTAGGCGACGATCCCTAGCTGGTCTGAGAGGATGACCAGCCACACTGGAACTGAGACACGGTCCAGACTCCTACGGGAGGCAGCAGTGGGGAATATTGCACAATGGGCGCAAGCCTGATGCAGCCATGCCGCGTGTATGAAGAAGGCCTTCGGGTTGTAAAGTACTTTCAGCGGGGAGGAAGGGGTGAAGGTTAATAACCTTTGTCATTGACGTTACCCGCAGAAGAAGCACCGGCTAACTCCGTGCCAGCAGCCGCGGTAATACGGAGGGTGCAAGCGTTAATCGGAATTACTGGGCGTAAAGCGCACGCAGGCGGTCTGTTAAGTCAGATGTGAAATCCCCGGGCTCAACCCGGGAACTGCATTTGAAACTGGCAGGCTTGAGTCTCGTAGAGGGGGGTAGAATTCCAGGTGTAGCGGTGAAATGCGTAGAGATCTGGAGGAATACCGGTGGCGAAGGCGGCCCCCTGGACGAAGACTGACGCTCAGGTGCGAAAGCGTGGGGAGCAAACAGGATTAGATACCCTGGTAGTCCACGCCGTAAACGATGTCGACTTGGAGGCTGTGAGCTTGACTCGTGGCTTCCGGAGCTAACGCGTTAAGTCGACCGCCTGGGGAGTACGGCCGCAAGGTTAAAACTCAAATGAATTGACGGGGGCCCGCACAAGCGGTGGAGCATGTGGTTTAATTCGATGCAACGCGAAGAACCTTACCTGGTCTTGACATCCACGGAAGAACGCAGAGATGCGTTTGTGCCTTCGGGAACCGTGAGACAGGTGCTGCATGGCTGTCGTCAGCTCGTGTTGTGAAATGTTGGGTTAAGTCCCGCAACGAGCGCAACCCTTATCCTTTGTTGCCAGCGATTCGGTCGGGAACTCAAAGGAGACTGCCGGTGATAAACCGGAGGAAGGTGGGGATGACGTCAAGTCATCATGGCCCTTACGACCAGGGCTACACACGTGCTACAATGGCGCATACAAAGAGAAGCGACCTCGCGAGAGCAAGCGGACCTCATAAAGTGCGTCGTAGTCCGGATCGGAGTCTGCAACTCGACTCCGTGAAGTCGGAATCGCTAGTAATCGTGGATCAGAATGCCACGGTGAATACGTTCCCGGGCCTTGTACACACCGCCCGTCACACCATGGGAGTGGGTTGCAAAAGAAGTAGGTAGCTTAACCTTTTGGAGGGCGCTTACCACTTTGTGATTCATGACTGGGGTGAAGTCGTAACAAGGTAACCGTAGGGGAACCTGCGGTTGGATCACCTCCTTACCTGAAGATACTTTCCCGCGAAGTGCCCACACAGATTGTCTGATGAAAAAGAACGAGCAGGATACCTTTATAGGCTTGTAGCTCAGGTGGTTAGAGCGCACCCCTGATAAGGGTGAGGTCGGTGGTTCAAGTCCACTCAGGCCTACCAAATTTGTACTCATGCTGCGTTGTGGCCCCGGCTCGCATAGTTGACTATGCGTCGCGGTACCACGCCTTGCCTGAGCACAAATTATCTTCTCCGGAAGAAAAGCACTCAGCCGAGTGGGTAGTAAAAAGGTCTCTGCAAGTGACTGTATGGGGCTATAGCTCAGCTGGGAGAGCGCCTGCCTTGCACGCAGGAGGTCAGCGGTTCGATCCCGCTTAGCTCCACCATATACGTCGTGAAATCCGATACTTCAGAGTGTACTGGCGACAGTATGCTGCGAAGTATTATGCTCTTTAACAATCCGGAACAAGCTGAAAATTGAAACGATGAATGACCGCAAGGTTGTTCACGAGTCTCTCAAATACTTACACCCGAAAGCGGTTCTGCTCCGAAGGAGTAACGAACGAGCTAAGTAAGGGCAAGGCGTCAGCGCGCAGCAGGGCGGAGCATACTGAAGTATGTGAGCATCTGCGAGCACTGCACAACGCGGCCCTTACGACGCGCAGTCGTTACGAAACCGGATGAGAAGGACGCCTGTGGGTTGTGAGGTTAAGCGACTAAGCGTACACGGTGGATGCCCTGGCAGTCAGAGGCGATGAAGGACGTGCTAATCTGCGAAAAGCGCCGGTAAGGTGATATGAACCGCTATAGCCGGCGATGTCCGAATGGGGAAACCCGGTGCACTTCGGTGCATCATCATGTCATGAATACATAGTGGCATGAGGCGAACCGGGGGAACTGAAACATCTAAGTACCCCGAGGAAAAGAAATCAACCGAGATTCCCCCAGTAGCGGCGAGCGAACGGGGAGCAGCCCAGAGCCTGAATCAGCTTGTGCGTTAGTGGAACGGTCCGGAAAGGCCGGCGATACAGGGTGACAGCCCCGTACACAAAAGCGCACTGGCTGTGAGCTCGATGAGTAGGGCGGGACACGTGGTATCCTGTCTGAATATGGGGGGACCATCCTCCAAGGCTAAATACTCCTGACTGACCGATAGTGAACCAGTACCGTGAGGGAAAGGCGAAAAGAACCCCGGCGAGGGGAGTGAAAAGAACCTGAAACCGTGTACGTACAAGCAGTGGGAGCCTCATTTATGGGGTGACTGCGTACCTTTTGTATAATGGGTCAGCGACTTATATTCTGTAGCAAGGTTAACCGCATAGGGGAGCCGAAGGGAAACCGAGTCTTAACCGGGCGCTAAGTTGCAGGGTATAGACCCGAAACCCGGTGATCTAGCCATGGGCAGGTTGAAGGTTGGGTAACACTAACTGGAGGACCGAACCGACTAATGTTGAAAAATTAGCGGATGACTTGTGGCTGGGGGTGAAAGGCCAATCAAACCGGGAGATAGCTGGTTCTCCCCGAAAGCTATTTAGGTAGCGCCTCGTGAATTCATCTCCGGGGGTAGAGCACTGTTTCGGCTAGGGGGCCATCCCGGCTTACCAACCCGATGCAAACTGCGAATACCGGAGAATGTTATCACGGGAGACACACGGCGGGTGCTAACGTCCGTCGTGAAGAGGGAAACAACCCAGACCGCCAGCTAAGGTCCCAAAGTCATGGTTAAGTGGGAAACGATGTGGGAAGGCCCAGACAGCCAGGATGTTGGCTTAGAAGCAGCCATCATTTAAAGAAAGCGTAATAGCTCACTGGTCGAGTCGGCCTGCGCGGAAGATGTAACGGGGCTAAACCATGCACCGAAGCTGCGGCAGCGAACGTATCACTTAAAACGTTTTGTAAGGCTTAACGATTGACGGAGCGCAGCGACGTCAATGCGTTCATTAAAGTCGAGGCGTTTTAGGGATACGTTCGTTGGGTAGGGGAGCGTTCTGTAAGCCGTCGAAGGTGGCCTGTGAGGGCTGCTGGAGGTATCAGAAGTGCGAATGCTGACATAAGTAACGATAAAGCGGGTGAAAAGCCCGCTCGCCGGAAGACCAAGGGTTCCTGTCCAACGTTAATCGGGGCAGGGTGAGTCGACCCCTAAGGCGAGGCCGAAAGGCGTAGTCGATGGGAAACGGGTTAATATTCCCGTACTTGGTGTTGCTGCGAAGGGGGGACGGAGAAGGCTATGTTAGCCGGGCGACGGTTGTCCCGGTTTAAGCATGTAGGCGGGCGTTCCAGGTAAATCCGGAAGGCCGTTAACGCTGAGGTGTGACGACGAGGCGCTACGGCGCTGAAGTAACAAATGCCCAGCTTCCAGGAAAAGCCTCTAAGCATCAGGCAACACGAAATCGTACCCCAAACCGACACAGGTGGTCAGGTAGAGAATACCCAGGCGCTTGAGAGAACTCGGGTGAAGGAACTAGGCAAAATGGTGCCGTAACTTCGGGAGAAGGCACGCTGTCGTTAGGTGAAGTGACTTGCTCACGGAGCTGAAGGCAGTCGAAGATACCAGCTGGCTGCAACTGTTTATTAAAAACACAGCACTGTGCAAACACGAAAGTGGACGTATACGGTGTGACGCCTGCCCGGTGCCGGAAGGTTAATTGATGGGGTTAGCGGCAACGCGAAGCTCTTGATCGAAGCCCCGGTAAACGGCGGCCGTAACTATAACGGTCCTAAGGTAGCGAAATTCCTTGTCGGGTAAGTTCCGACCTGCACGAATGGCGTAATGATGGCCAGGCTGTCTCCACCCGAGACTCAGTGAAATTGAACTCGCTGTGAAGATGCAGTGTACCCGCGGCAAGACGGAAAGACCCCGTGAACCTTTACTACAGCTTGACACTGAACACTGGTCCTTGATGTGCAGGATAGGTGGGAGGCTTTGAAGCGGGGACGCCAGTTCCCGTGGAGCCGCCCTTGAAATACCACCCTTTAATGGCTGGTGTTCTAACGTTGGCCCGTAATCCGGGCTGCGGACAGTGTCTGGTGGGTAGTTTGACTGGGGCGGTCTCCTCCCAAAGCGTAACGGAGGAGCACGAAGGTCAGCTAATCACGGTCGGACATCGTGAGGTTAGTGCAAAGGCATAAGCTGGCTTGACTGCGAGCGTGACGGCGCGAGCAGGTGCGAAAGCAGGTCTTAGTGATCCGGTGGTTCTGAATGGAAGGGCCATCGCTCAACGGATAAAAGGTACTCCGGGGATAACAGGCTGATACCGCCCAAGAGTTCATATCGACGGCGGTGTTTGGCACCTCGATGTCGGCTCATCACATCCTGGGGCTGAAGTAGGTCCCAAGGGTATGGCTGTTCGCCATTTAAAGTGGTACGCGAGCTGGGTTTAGAACGTCGTGAGACAGTTCGGTCCCTATCTGCCGTGGGCGCTGGAGAACTGAGGGGGGCTGCTCCTAGTACGAGAGGACCGGAGTGGACGCATCACTGGTGTTCGGGTTGTCATGCCAATGGCACTGCCCGGTAGCTAAATGCGGAAGAGATAAGCGCTGAAAGCATCTAAGCGCGAAACTTGCCCCGAGATGAGTTCTCCCTGACCCCCTGAGGGTCCTGAAGGGACGTTGAAGACGACGACGTTGATAGGCCGGATGTGTAAGCGCAGCGATGCGTTGAGCTAACCGGTACTAATGACCCGTGAGGCTTAACCTTACAACGCCAGAGGCGTTCTTGAGAGACGCGGTTTTGATTTTCAGCGAGTTTACCGGATAAAAGCATTTGCGGGAACGAAAGAGAACGTGCTGAAGCAAGGCGACCAGCGCAGGAAAGGAGGGAGCATACATAAGGTATGTGACTGACTTTGCAAGCGCAGGCAACGCAGCAGCAGAGCGTTATATTCGTTCCGTGCAGCAAGAATTTGCCTGGCGGCACTAGCGCGGTGGTCCCACCTGACCCCATGCCGAACTCAGAAGTGAAACGCCGTAGCGCCGATGGTAGTGTGGGGTCTCCCCATGCGAGAGTAGGGAACTGCCAGGCATCAGATAAGACCCTCCGGTGACGCGGAGCGGGAGAAATACCTGATATCAGCGCGATGAAGACGTTGGTACCAGTACAGAATCGGTGGAGCGGTAGTTCAGTTGGTTAGAATACCTGCCTGTCACGCAGGGGGTCGCGGGTTCGAGCCCCGTCCGTTCCGCCACTTAAACACGAAAAACCCTGACAGCAATGTCAGGGTTTTTTCTTTTTTAGCCGCCAGAAAACAGAAACTATTGCCTGCAAGGCAAAAGTGTTATGCGTTTAACCTCATTTTTCATCAATAATAACCCTGTCATACTCTCCTCACTTTCTGATAACTCTTGAACACGAGGATATTATGACTATTCCGGCATTTGGCCTGGGCACCTTCCGCCTGCAAGACGACGTAGTAATCAATTCAGTAAAAACTGCACTGGAACTCGGCTACCGCGTCATTGATACCGCACAAATCTATGAAAACGAAGCTGCCGTTGGGCAAGCGATTGAAGAGAGCGGCGTAGCGCGTGATGAACTGTTTATCACCACCAAAATTTGGATTGAAAACCTGTCGAAAGACAAACTGATCCCAAGCCTGAAAGAGAGCCTGGCGAAACTGCGCACCGATTATGTCGACTTGACGCTGATTCACTGGCCATCGCCGGGCGCAGCGGTGCCGGTGGCAGAAACCCTGCTGGCACTGGTTGAAGCGAAAAAAGCCGGTTTAACCCGTCAAATTGGTATCTCTAACTTTACCGTTGAACTGATGCAAGAGGCTATTGAGGCGGTAGGCGCGGATGAAATCGCCACCAACCAAATCGAACTGCACCCTTATTTGCAGAACCGCAAAGTGGTTGATTTCGCAAAAGCGAACGGTATCCACATCACTTCCTATATGACGCTGGCCTATGGTAAAGCGCTAAAAGATGATGTGATTGCAGCTATTGCAACAAAACATCAAGCCACGCCAGCTCAGGTTATTTTAGCGTGGGCGCTGCAGTTAGGTTATGCGGTAATTCCTTCCTCCACTAAACGTGAAAACTTAGCGAGCAACATGGCGGCAGTTTCATTGAAACTGGATGCGCAAGACATGGCGAAGATCGCCGAATTGGATCGCGGCGAACGTTTGGTGAGCCCGGAAGGTTTGGCGCCAAACTGGGATTAACCCTCGATTTGCCACTGCAGGACAGCCCTTACGCCCTTGGGGGCTGTCCATTCACCTGCGCGCTTAGAAAATCAATAAATGCGCGAACGCGGGTACTCACCGCCCGGTCACTATAATAAACCGCATTAAACGGCATCTCGACCGGCAATATCTCCTCCGCCAAAAGCTCAACCAGCGTTCCATCGGCAATCTCTTTATCAATCATATAATCCGACAGGCAGGCGATACCATTGCCGCTAAGACAAAGCTGCTTAAGTGTTTCTCCACTGTTTGAGGTGGTCGATGCCTTGATGTTATACAGTTCTCCATCCTTTTGTGCGACCGGCCAGCGATTAAGCCCCGGCGTCTCGACAAACCCCAGGCAATCATGTTCCGCTAACGCTTCAACGGTTTTTGGTATACCACGCTCAGCTAAATAGGCTGGCGAGGCGATAATTTTACGATAGCTAATAAAGAGTGGTTTAGCGCGTAGGCTGGAATCGCTCAAGGTACCGGCACGAATCGCAATATCGACTTTTCGCTCGATCAAATTAATAAACGTCTCGGATGAAACTAACGACAGCGTCACTTCAGGAAAGCGCTCACGAAACGGTTTGATCAGTGGCATCAATAAATGCAATACCACGGGCGTGGCTGCATCGATACGCAGCAACCCACGCGGTACTTCCCGGCTTTCCATCAGCTCATTTTCCGCGCTGGCCATATCCTGCAATAATTTCTGTACCCGCCGAAAGTAGGCCTCACCCTCCTGTGTCAGGCTAATTTGACGCGTTGTACGGGTCAGTAACTCTACTCCTAACTTGTTTTCAAGCCTCTTTACCGCACGGCTAACAGCAGAATTAGCCATCTCTAATTGCTCCGCCGCCCGGCTAAAACTCCCGCTTTCCACAACCGCGACAAAGATGATTAACTCCTCTGAGGTGGCTTTCATTATTGCTCCTTTCGCAAAAATTAATTGTTATTTTACATCTTTTTGTTATTTAAGCATGGCGGGATACTGGGCACCAACAAAACGTACTTATTAATCGGAGCCTGATATGCCGTTAGCTTTACTCGCATTAACCATCAGCGCTTTTGCGATAGGAACCACCGAATTTGTGATTGTCGGATTAGTTCCTGTCATTGCGCAACAATTAAACATTACGCTACCTTCCGCCGGGTTACTGGTTTCCATTTACGCGCTGGGTGTCGCGATTGGAGCGCCGGTGTTAACCGCATTAACCAGTAAAATGCCACGTAAACGCCTATTGGTAGGGCTGATGGCATTATTCACTGTTGGAAATCTGGTTGCGTGGCAGTCACCGAATTATGAAACATTGGTGATTGCACGGTTGTTGACCGGCCTGGCACACGGCGTCTTCTTCTCGGTAGGATCGACTATTGCAACCAGTCTGGTGCCCAAAGAGAAGGCAGCATCGGCGATTGCCATCATGTTCGGCGGTTTGACCGTTGCGCTGGTCACCGGCGTTCCACTCGGAACATTTATTGGCCAGCATTTCGGTTGGCGTGAAACCTTCCTCGCCGTGTCAGCGATTGGTGTTATCGCCCTGGTAAGCAGCCTGATGTTGGTGCCGTCAACCATTCCAAACCGTGCAGTCGCAGGATTGAAGGAGCAACTTACCGTATTAACGCATCCACGGTTGTTGATGATCTACGCGATTACCGCGTTAGGTTATGGTGGCGTGTTTACCGCTTTCACTTTTCTGGCGCCGATGATGCAGGAGTTGGCTGGCTTCACGCCGCAAGCGGTGAGCTTGATTCTGCTAGGCTATGGTATTTCGGTTGCGATTGGGAATATCTGGGGCGGTAAACTGGCGGATAAACATGGACCGGTACCGGCACTGGCTTTTATCTTTGCCGCACTCTCTCTCCTGCTGCTGGTGTTTCAGTTTACCGCCAGCTTGCACTTTGCCGCATTGGCGACCGTATTGGTGATGGGGATCTTCGCCTTCGGTAATGTGCCCGGCCTACAGGTTTATGTGGTACAAAAAGCCGAGCGTTATACGCCAGGCGCAGTAGATGTTGCTTCCGGATTAAATATCGCGGCATTTAACCTGGGGATCGCGCTGGGTTCGGTCATCGGCGGGCATATTGTCGAACAGTATGGATTAGCACAAACGCCCTGGATTGGTGCGCTGATTGTGTTGGTCGCGCTGCTGATGATTATCTATAGCGGGCGTCTGGATAAGCGCAATGCGCCAGCGTTAAGTTAAACATTGAGTGGGCCTGCTCAGGCCTTTTACATTTGCTTGCGGTCTACGCCGGGGAATTATGCATCATTGATTGAAAGTACACCCTAAAGCCCCTATAACTGGGTAAGGAAACCAGAACACGAAAACACGCGGGGACAGACGTTAAAAGTGCGGAAAAAAACCTATGCCATGAGATATGTTGCAGGCCAGCCAGCGGAGCGTATATTCCCGCCTGGCGCCATGTTGCATGTTGGTCAGGCATTGCCGCCGGGCACGCCTATCTCGACGGAAGCCACGCTGCGTGTATTAGTGTGGAATATCTTTAAACAGCAGCGCGCTGATTGGATGTCGGTATTACAAAACTTCGGCAAACATGCGCATTTGGTGTTGTTGCAGGAAGCGCAGACCACGCCAGAACTGATCCATTTTGCCACCTCAAATTATCTCGCTGCCGACCAGGTTCCCGCGTTCGTTTTACCACAACATCCCTCTGGGGTAATGACGCTGGCTGCCGCTCATCCGGTATATTGTTGTCCACTGCGCGAACGCGAGCCGTTACTGCGTCTGGCGAAATCCGCGCTGATCACCGCCTATCCGCTGCCGGATGACAGTATGTTAATGGTGGTCAATATCCATGCGGTGAACTTCAGCCTCGGTATTGATGTTTATAGCAAACAGCTTGGCCCGATAGGCGAACAAATTTTGCATCATCAAGGGCCGGTGATTATGGCCGGTGATTTTAATGCCTGGAGCCGCCAGCGGATTAACGCGCTGTACCGCTTTGCGCGCGAGATGGGGCTGCGTGAGGTGAGGTTTACTGATGATCATCGGCGCAAAGCATTTGGTCGCCCGCTGGACTTTGTTTTCTATCGCGATATGAATGTTAGCGAGGCATCGGTGCTGGTTACCCAAGCTTCCGATCATAATCCACTACTGGTTGAGTTCCAAACCACCAAGCCTGAACGCCTTTAACCGAAAAAAAGCATAAAAAAAGAGCCGACTTGAAGCGGCTCTTTTTTATTTTATAACGGCTTAAACCTAGCTGTCTGGCGTTGCGCTATTGTCAACAAACAGCGTTAGCTTATCGCCCGGCTGAATGTTTTTCGTATCACCCAGCACGCTGTTCCAGCGGCGCACGTCGTTAATCTCAACGCCGTGATGCCGTGCAATACTGGCAAGAGAATCACCCTTACGAACACGGTAGGTGATGCTGTTGCCGTTATCGGCCAGTTCGGCGCTTTTCGCCGCCCCAACAGAAAGCGTTTGACCCGGTTTAATGTTAGCGCCGCGCAGGTTATTCGCGCGCTGCAACGTTTTCACCGAAACGCCCAGTTGGTTGGCAATGCCCGACAACGTATCGCCACGACGAACCTTATAACTGCTGCTGCCGGTAGCAACACTGTTCTTCGCCAACTGCGTGGGTTGAACAGCGGTGATGTCACCAGAGGCCAGCGAGCTACGTAACTGTGCAACATGCGACTTAGGAACCATGATGTAATGAGGTCCATTAGGCGCTGTGGCACCGCGTTTGTAGCCGGTATTAAAGCTCTTCAATTTTGTCAGCGACATGCCTGCCATTTCGGCCGCCTGCGTCAACTGGATCTGCTGACCCACTTCCACTCGCGCCAGCGCGCGGCTTTCATTCGGGGTTGGCAAACGGACGCCATAACGTTTGTTGTTCTTCAGGATTTCGCCCAAAGCCAACATCTTCGGCACGTAAACCGTGGTTTCACGCGGCAGCGACAAGTTCCAGAAATCGGTAGGTTTCCCTCGCGCCTTATTCTGTTTTATCGCCTTCAACACACGACCTTCACCGCTGTTATAAGCAGCGATGGTTAACAACCAATCACCGTTAAACATGCCGTTAAGCCGCTGCATCATATCCAACGCAACTTTTGTTGAGGCGACAATATCCCGTCGACCGTCATACCACTGGTTCTGCTTCAAACCGTAGTTTCGCCCCGTGCTTGGCACTATCTGCCAAATACCCGCAGCATTCGCCGCAGAGGTTGCATGGGGGTCAAAAGCGCTCTCCACTATGGGTAGTAGTACTAGTTCCATCGGCATCTTACGTTCTTTAATCTGCTCGACAATCCAGTACATATACGGCTCTGCCCGTAATGTTACATCGTGGAGATAGCTCTTGTTTTTTAAGTACTTTTGTTTTTGTTCACGGATCCGGGAATTTTCCGGAACCTTCATCTTCAGCTCGTCGCTTATGAAATTCCAAAGATCGAGGTCTTGTGCGAGGCCCGTTCCATCATCCTGCCAACGCGGAGACAACATCCGATCTGAGTACTTTCCATTTTCACCTTGACCTGCCGAAGACAAACTCTGTGCATGCTGTTCCGGGATGTTGGCATCTTGCCTTGACGCCTGGCACCCAACCAGCAAGACCGAGGCGAGTAAGATCGCTTTAGCCTTCATGTGTGTGTCAATAGTTTGCTTAAAAGACGAGCAATCATACGTGCTCGCCGTAAACAACACAACCAGAAAAATCAAAAATGGTCTTTCTTCTGCCGTAACAGAGCAAATACTTCCCATGGGTGCTGTGGCGCAATTTCGAACCCAAGTTGTCTTTGTAAATCAGTCTCTTGTGTGCGTAAAAAAACATTTATTTTACGTTCAAGAGCCAGTTTTGTCGGCAAACTAACGCCGTTTTTAGCGCGTAACTCCTTAATTTCTCGATAGTAGCGCTCAATATCCGCATCTTGTGGTAAAACGGCATGCGCAAACTTCAAATTGGATAACGTATATTCATGCGCACAGCAAACCAGTGTCTCATCGGGGAGTTCTGCAAGCTTCTGAAAAGATTCATACATTTGTTCTGGCGTCCCTTCAAATAAGCGTCCGCAACCGCCGGAAAAAAGCGTATCGCCACAGAAAAGATAAGGTGAACTGAAATATGAGATATGTCCTAAAGTATGACCGGGAGTAAAGATAACGCTAAATTCGCGCCCCAAAATAGGTAGCCGATCGCCTTCACTGACAATATGGGTAGCCCCTTTATCTTGGGTTTCCTGAGGGCCATATACCACTAGAGACGGGTACTTTTCGCAAAGTTCTTTTACGCCGCCAACGTGATCGTGATGGTGGTGAGTCAGTAAAATCGCTACGGGTTGCCAACGGTTTTTCGCCAACGCAGCGAGTACCGGCGCCGCTTCACCGGGATCAATAATCACGCAGTGACCATCGTCATCATTTAGCGTCCAGATGTAGTTATCCTGAAAGGCAGGAATGCTGGTAAGATTCATAGACACCTCGCAAAGGTCGTGAAGGAATCAAGATGGTAAAGCATGAAGCCTGCTAAAACACGCCAAATTCTCAACGCGCCGCACTCATGGAGCGATATGCCATGGGGGGACTATTTCCGCGATGCGCTAATCCAACATCTACAGCCCTGCCTTGGCAAGCTGTATGGGTTTCATTTGCTCAAAATTGGTAGCCTCAGCGCGGAAATTAATACCGAAGGTTGTTCTATTTCACATCAGGTCAATGTGGGGGAGGAGGGCTCGGCGTTACAGGTTATCGCTAACCCAATGCGGCTGCCCTTTGAGGCGAAATCGGTCGATGCGTGTTTGCTGGCGCATACGTTGGCGTGGAGCCATGACCCACACAGTATTTTGCGTGAGGTCGATCGGGTGTTAATTGATGATGGCTGGATGATTATCAGCGGATTCAATCCATTTAGTCTGCTCGGCGTTGGGAAAGTGGTGCCGGGCTTACATCGCCGTGCGCCATGGAGCGGGCGGATGTATAGCCAGATTCGGGTGCTGGACTGGCTTAGCTTACTCAATTATGAAGTGATGCAACGGACGCATTTTCAGGTGCTGCCATGGAACCGGCAAGGCGGGAAAGTGATCAGCGCGCACCTACCGGCGCTCGGTTGCCTGAATATTATTGTCGCGCGCAAACGAACCTTCCCGTTAACCATGAACCCGGCGAAGAAGAGCCTCCATAAAGTGAAATTACGGCAAACCGCCAGTGCGACACGCCAGTTTCGCCACTTTAATGATCACGATCCCGGCTGATACCCAACATCGTCAAAAGCCGGGTTCTCGGCTGCCGAGCGCGCCAGTTCATCACAGCGCTCGTTCTCCGGGTGGCCGGCATGGCCCTTTACCCACTCCCACTTAATCTGATGATGGCTTAATGCGGCATCAAGACGTTGCCACAGGTCGACATTTTTTACCGGCTTCTTATCGGTGGTTTTCCAGCCGCGTTTTTTCCAGTTATGGATCCAACTGGTAATCCCCTGCCGGACATATTGACTATCGGTACTGAGCACGACTTCACAGGGCTGTTTGAGCGCTTCTAGCGCCACAATCGCCGCCATCAACTCCATCCGGTTGTTGGTGGTTAAATGAAAACCGGCGCTAAACATTTTTTCATGTTGCTGATAGCGCAAAATGGCGCCATACCCCCCAGGACCAGGGTTGCCAAGACAAGAACCATCGGTGAAAATTTCTACCTGTTTACGCATCTCTGGTAGACTTCCTTCTGACAAAACGCCAAGTCTGACATAAACGAGCCCTATGAGCACAGCAATTACACGCCAGATTGTACTTGATACGGAAACCACCGGGATGAACATGGTGGGGGTCCACTACGAAGGCCACCGCATTATTGAAATCGGTGCGGTAGAAGTGGTCAATCGCCGCCTGACCGGTAATAACTTTCATATGTATCTGAAGCCGGATCGTTTGGTTGATCCCGAGGCCTTTGGCGTACACGGGATTGCCGATGAGTTTTTGGCGGATAAGCCGACCTTTAGCGAAATTGCCGATGAGTTTCTGGATTATATTCGCGGCGCAGAGCTGGTAATCCATAATGCGTCGTTTGATATCGGCTTCATGGATTATGAGTTCGCCAAACTGCAACGCGGCATTGAGAAGACCGAAACCTTCTGTCAAATCACCGATAGTCTGTTGATGGCGCGCAAACTCTTCCCGGGTAAGCGCAACAGTTTGGATGCGCTCTGTTCGCGTTACGAAATTGATAACAGTAAGCGTACGCTGCACGGCGCATTACTCGATGCCGAGATTCTGGCGGAAGTTTTCCTGACCATGACCGGCGGGCAAACCTCGCTGACATTTTCAATGGAAGGGGAAAGCGAAAAGCAGGGCGGTGAAGAAACCATTCAACGCATTACACGTCCGGCGGCGGCACTCCGCGTTTTGCACGCCAGCGACGAAGAAGTAATGGCGCATGAACAGCGGCTTGATTTAGTCATGAAGAAGGGCGGCAGTTGCCTGTGGCGCGCTTAAGCGCTTCATTTTTAGTCGAAAAAAAGCATCCCTGATGAAAAATACGACAAATGATCTATTCTTTACGAAAAAGCGTTGACGGCACTTCGAAGTGCCCTTAATATGCGCCTCGTTCCCGACGGGGAACACAGCGCGGAGCGGTAGTTCAGTTGGTTAGAATACCTGCCTGTCACGCAGGGGGTCGCGGGTTCGAGCCCCGTCCGTTCCGCCAAAATTTGTAAAGGCCGGTTCAGCAATGAATCGGCCTTTCGTCGTTTAAGCGCGACGATAATTATTCTTTCTGCATCGTCATTTTATCGGCAAAGCGTTTACCCAGTGCGCGTGGCCGCTCTTCACGTGCCATCCAGCGATAACCGCCTGCGCCTAAACCAGCGCCGATAAACCAACTAAAGTTGGCGGCCGCATGTAGCGAAGGAATAAAACTCAACAGGAGTCCAACTGCCACTGCCGGAACCAGCGCCATGACCGCTTTGGGATTAATGCCTCCGCGATACCAGTAGCGGCCTTGCGGCGTCGCATCGAAGAGATCGTCAACCACAATTTCACCGCGTTTGATCAGATAGAAATCCGCCAGCAAAATGCCGAAGAGTGGGCCGATAAAGGCACCCAGTACGTCCAGGGTGTAGTGAATTAACTCTGGCGATTGGAAAAGGTTCCACGGCGTCAGTAATACCGAGCCGACGGCAGCGATCATCCCGCCGGTGCGGAAACTGATTTTTTGCGGCGCGCAGTTAGAAAAGTCAAACGCCGGTGACACGAAGTTGGCCACGATATTAATACCGATTGTCGCGGTAATCATCGTCAGCAGACCAATGGCTACCGCTACGTCGTTACCGACCCGGCTCACGGTTTCAATCGGGTCGGTAATCATTTTGCCAAACAGGGAATGCGAGCCGGATACGATGACGACCGTCACAATTGAAAATAGCAGGAAGTTGAACGGCAATCCCCAACGGTTGCCGCGACGAATCTCCCGCATACTTTTACCGTAGCGTGAGAAATCGCCGAAGTTCAGCAACGGGCCGGAGAAATAAGACACCACCAGCGCGGTGGCGGTAATCATTTGCCAGGTTTGTTCACTAACGCTCAATTGCTTACTGGCCAGCGTGAACGAGATGCCACTAATACCCGTTTTGTACACAATCCATCCGGCTAGCGCGACCATGACGACGTAGACCGCCGGACCGGCAATATCAATAAAACGCTTAATTGCCGACATACCGTGCCAGAACACTAACGCCTGCAGTAACCACATGATGCCAAAGCAGATCCAGCCAAGCTGAGACAGGCCAAGCCAGCTACTGTGGGTTAAGCTGGTTAATGAGGGAAAGAATTTTAATAACATCAACAGCATGGCATTGGATGCCAGCCAGGTTTGGATGCCATACCAGGCAAAGGCGATCAGCCCGCGAATCACCGCCGGGATATTCGCGCCAAACACGCCAAACGCCTGGCGGCAGATCACGGCGTAAGGCACGCCCGCCATCTGGCTCGGTTTTGCCACCAGATTTGCCGCCAACTGAACAATACAGATGCCAATTAATAAACACAGCAATACCTGCCAACTCGCCAAACCCAGCGTAAAGAAGCTGGCGGCGACCACATAGCCTCCCATACTGTGTACATCCGACATCCAGAAAGAAAAAATGTTGTACCAATTCCAGTTTTGCTGGCGCGTCGGGGCCAGATCGTCATTACATAAACGCGGGCTGTAGTGTGCGTTGGCTTCGGTTGCCGACGCCGGGGTAACGCCTGAATGTTTTGGCATGAAACCTGCTCCTCTTCACATATCGGTTGGATATTGCCTCGCAACAGGTATTGCAGGATCTAGGCCAATCAGTGATTTTTTGTATACATAAATAAAAAAACATGTATACGATTCTGTATGCAAAAACCCTTACCGGAGCGGGTAATGAAAAGTGAAAGCGGCCTAAAGACGGCCTCAGACCTGAATGATAAGGATGAACCTATCTATCAGGCCTTACTCTCGGCGATGGTGGAACATCAGTTGCCGCCCGGCAGTAAATTGCCTGAGGAAGCGTTGGCAGAGGTGTTTGGCGTGAGCCGTACCGGCATTCGGAAAGTGCTACAGCGCCTCGCTGCAGTGCAAATGGTCAATCTGACGCCCAAACGCGGTGCACAGGTTGCCACCCCGGATGTGGAGGAGGCGCGCGATATTTTTCGGACCCGGGCGCTGCTAGAGTGCGCCAACTTACCGGACATAGTGACACACTGCCAGCCCCCACATTTAGCGGCGCTTGATGCGTTGGTTCAGCAAGAGCAGCAGGCGCATGAGGCACATAATGGCCCGGCGGCAATTCGCCTGTCGGCCGCGTTTCACATCCAACTACAGGCCATCTCGGGTAATCAGGTACTAACCGAGATGGTGACGCGTCTGACGCAGCGCTCCTCACTGGTGATTGCCGCCTGGGGCGCGCCCTGGCAGCAAGGATGTCGTTGCGATGATCATGACCAGTTAATTGTCCTGTTACGTGAAAAAAATCTCGTCGCGTTGACCACCGCCCTACAGCATCACTTCGATCACATAGTTGCCTCGCTGCATTTTGAGCGCGGCGGTGACATGCTGCCGGATTTCACCCGCTTATTTGCTCACATGAGAGTGCGTTAAAGATGGAAAAAATCGTTATTCAGGTGATCAATCCGAATACCAGTCAGGCAATGACGGAAACCATTGGTCGCGCGGCGCGCGCGGTGGCAGCGGCGGGAACTGAGATTGTCGCCGTTTCGCCGACACAAGGTGTGCCCTCCATCGAAGGCCATTTTGATGAAGCGATCGCCGCCGTCGGCGTGCTGGAACAGATCAAACGAGGCCGTGAACAAGGCGTGAGCGGGCATGTCATTGCCTGCTTTGGCGATCCGGGGTTGCTGGCGGCGCGTGAGTTAGCGTCTGCGCCGGTGGTGGGGATTGCCGAAGCCGCAATGCATATGGCGACGCTGGTGGCGACCCGTTTCTCGATTGTGACCACGCTACCGCGCACGCTGGTGATTGCCCGACACTTATTGCAGCAGTATGGATTTGAGCGCCATTGTGCCGCGTTGCATGCGATAGATCTGCCGGTGTTAGCGCTAGAAGATGGCAGCGGATTAGCGCAAGAGAAGGTCCGGGCACGCTGTCTCCAGGCGAAGCGTGAAGACGGGAGTGGTGCCATTGTGCTGGGATGTGGCGGAATGGCAACACTGGCAAAAGCGCTTACGCAAGAACTGGGAATACCGGTCATTGATGGCGTCGGCGCGGCGGTCAAAATGATCGAGTCGCTGGTAGCGCTCGGCTTATCCACCAGTAAACATGGCGATCTGGATTATCCCTTCGCTAAGCCATTGAGCGAGGCGTTTAGCCATCTCAATTAATCCACCGCCGCGATAACACGGGAAAATGCGATGTCAGATGCCGTAGAAAATAAGCCCTTTGATCTCCACGCGCACTATCCGCGCGATCTGCGCGGTTATGCCGGTAAGCCACCGCATGCCGCCTGGCCTGGCGGAGCGCGTATTGCGCTTCAATTCGTGCTGAATTATGAAGAGGGCGCCGAAAATCATGTCCTGCACGGCGATGCCGGTTCAGAGCAATTTCTGTCTGACATCATCGGCGTGGCAAGCTATGCCGATCGCCATATGTCGATGGATTCGCTGTATGAGTATGGATCCCGCGCCGGTTTTTGGCGCATCCACCAGGAGTTCCAACGGCGTGGCCTGCCACTCACCATTTTCGGCGTGGCAATGGCGCTGGCGCGTAACCCTGAAGTGGTGCAGGCCATCAAAGAAGCGAATTATGATGTGGTCAGCCACGGTTGGCGCTGGATCCACTATCAACATATTGATGTAGACACCGAACGCCAGCATATGCAGCAAGCGATTGAAACCTTACGCACGCTGTTCGGCAACGCACCTACCGGCTGGTACACCGGCCGTGACAGCCCGAACACCCGTCGCTTATTGGTGGAGCAGGGCGGCTTTCTTTATGATAGCGACTACTATGGAGATGATTTGCCGTTTTGGACGCCAGTGGCGTGTCAGGATGGCACGGTAAAACAACATTTAGTTATCCCCTATACGCTGGAAACCAATGATATGCGGTTTGCGACGCCGCAGGGGTTTAATACCGCCGAGCAGTTCTACACGTATCTTAAAGACAGTTTTGATGTGTTGTATGCCGAGGGAGAAACCGCGCCTAAAATGTTGTCGATTGGGATGCACTGCCGCTTATTGGGCCGGCCAGGGCGCTTTCGCGCGCTACAGCGGTTTCTGGATTATGTGGCGCAGCATGACAAGGTTTGGATTTGTACCCGGCAACAAATTGCCGGGCACTGGATTGCTACGCATCCCGCGCCACGCGCAGAACCCGCGAGTCAGCTCATTACGCTAACCTGAGCGGCCACAATCCGCCAGCCGCACGGCAATTTTACCCACGTCTGCTGCTGGCGCCCAATCTTATCGCTGCCTTCACGCGTGAACTCGGTGCTACACACCGCATAATCCTCACCGAAAGTAGTGATCACTGTATTACGCAATGTCCGCTCCAGCCCGGTCGCCGGGCGAGAAGCACGATAGTCGCGAATCGCTTCAATGCCGTATAAATTTTCGCCGGCACCGAGGCGAACGGTTCGGTCATCGTGCCAAAATAACTCATCCAGTACCTCAATATCATTGCCGGTTAACGCCTGTTCATAGCGATAAAAGGCGGCGGTCACTTCGGCAAGGATCGCCGGGCGGTCAATATATTCACTTTTCATGGCTCTACGCTCATTGTTGCGGCTTGCGCCTTAATCAAACCTTGCTGCTCCAGCGCGCGGGCAGCACGTAAACACGCCGCTTCGTTAAACGGCGCGGCAATTAATTGAATACCGATTGGCAAACCGCTTGCGGTCTGCATCGGTACGGTGACCACCGGTAACCCGAGGAAGGAGATGGGCTGCGTCAACATGCCCATACTGGCGCGCGTCGGCAGATCAGTGCCGTTAATATGGATGGTTTCCTGGCCGATAAGCGTCGCGCTACACGGCGTGGCGGGCGCAATCAACACGTCGACGCTTTCAAATAGCGGCAACACTTGCTGTTGGAAATGGCGGCGGAAGCGTTGCGCCTGCAAATACCAGGCGGCGGGTAACATAGCGCCAGCCAGTAAACGTTCGCGGGAGTGAGGTTCAAAGCGTTCCGGCATACTGCGCAACGCGGGTAAATAGTGGTTACCGCCCTCCGAAGCCGTCAGAATGAAGGCGGCGGATCGCGCAAGATCAACATGGGGTAGCGTGACCTCCTCCTGCGCATTGAGCGCTTGTGCGGCTCTGGCAACCGCCTGGCGGGCATCGTCATTACACCAGGTTTGAAAATACCCGCCTGCAACGCCAAAACGTAAATCTTCCACGCCCTGTTCCAGCGTCGGCAGCGCTGGCTGGAGCGCGGCGTTGGCCTGAAAAGCATCTTGTGGATCCTGTCCCTGTAATGCGTCATAGACGATCGCTAAATCTTCGCTACAACGCGCAAACGGGCCAATATGGTCAAGACTCGCCACAAAAGGATGGCTACCGCTACGCGACAGGCGCCCAAAGGTGGGTTTCAGGCCGAGGATACCGCATAAAGACGCCGGGACGCGGATCGAGCCATTGGTATCGGTGCCCAGGGCGAAGTGCACCAGCCCGGCGGCAACCGCAGCGGCAGAGCCACCGGAAGATCCACCGGCGATACGGGTGGGATCATGGGGGTTATGCGTGGTGCCATAATGGCTATTTTCGGTGGTAAAACCGTAGGCATAGGCATCCATATTCAGCATGCCGCTGAGTAAGGCGCCCGCTTTTGCCAGCTTTTGTACTGCCCAGGCATCGGCGCGCGCGGGCGGACGGTCACTAAATAAGCTGGCGCCCGCCAGGGTGCTGAAACCGGCGACATCAAACAGATTTTTAACCCCATAAGGGATGCCGGCCAGCGCGGGAAGCGGCTGCCCATCGCGGCGTAAGCCATCAAGACGGGCGGCCTCGCGTAGCATGCGTTCATGCGTCACTTCGGTCCAGGCATTGAGCGCCGGATTATGGCGCTCGATAGCCGCCAGTGTCTGTTGGGCAATCTCCTGCGCGCTGAGTTCGCCGTTATTTAGCGCAGAACGCAGTTGGGAGAGGGAAAGAGAAGAGAGATTCATGCCCGATAGACTCCTGCCACTTCTAGCCGATCATCCAGCGGGAACGCCATCAACGGCTCAGCCATCGCGGCGATACGCGTCATTTGCGTCAGTAATTCGGCGCGGCGAGTTTCATTCAGTTCCAGGTCCAACATCTGTTCCATTTGGGCGATATAGGCCGCGAGGTCAGCGGGATGGTTCATAGTTTCTCCTGTTAAAAGCCAGCGGCGCTACCGTTACTGCGCGGATCAAAGGCGCCCTCAAACATGCCGTTATTGTGTCGTACGATGGCGCCGGCGTGACCGACGGCTTCGCTAAAGTCTTCCAGTAATTCAACCTCATGACCGAGCGCGCGCAGTGTTGCCACGGTGTGTGGCGAAAAGCGGCCCTCCACTTTCAAAGAGTCTGACAATTGGCCCCATGTTCGCCCTAACAGCCAGCGTGGCGCGCTCACCGCTTGTTGTAGAGGCATCCCCTGCACCACATGGCGGGTAAAAATCGCCGCCTGAGTTTGCGGCTGACCGTCTCCGCCCATGGAACCATAGACCAGCGTGCGGCCATCGTGCAGCCGCGCCGCCGCGGGATTGAGGGTATGAAACGGCTGTTTACCGGGCGCCAGCGCCAGTAAATGGCCCGGCTGTAAGCTAAAGGCCGCCCCACGGTTTTGCCAAACAATGCCGGTATCCGGTAGCACTACGCCGCTGCCGAATTCATGATAAATACTTTGGATGAAAGAGACCGCCAGACCACTGCTGTCCATGACGCCAAGCCACACCGTATCGCCCGGGCCGCGTCCGGTCCCCCAGGGCGCAGCGCGGGTATCATCAATTTGCGCCGCCATTGCCGCGAGGCGTTCGGGTTCCAGTAGCGTTTGTAACTCTTCTTCGATGTGCGCCGGATCGGTGATATAGCGGTCACGCAGGGTAAACGCTTGTTTCGTCGCTTCGACCAGGCGATGCACCGTTTGGGCCTCATCGGCTTGTGCCATAGCCAAATGATCGGTAATGCCGAGAATCGCCAGTGACACCAGACCTTGTGTCGGCGGCGTCATATTAAACACTTCGCCTTGTTGATGCATGACGCGTAGCGGCGTACGGCGTTTGGCACGGTGTGCCTGCAAATCATTGAGGGTAATCGGCATGCCAAGATCGGACATTTCCCGCGCCAGTTTTTTCGCCAGCGTGCCGCGATAAAAGCTATCAAGCCCTTCATCGGCAAGGAGGCAGAGCGTATCCGCCAGGGCTGGCTGGGTGAAGCGGCTGCCGGTGCGCGGTATTTCACCATCCGGGAGAAAGGTGGCGGCAAAGCCCGGCAGGTCGCGCAATTCATCCAGTTTGGCGGCGGTGGCGTTGGCCTGAGATTGGGTCACCGGAATGCCATCTGCGGCATACCGAATCGCATCACGCAGTAGCCGGGGCAGCGGCAATGCTGTTCCGCCGAGTTCCTGGGCGAGACGTAGCGCTTCCGCCCAGCCGCTAACCGTACCGGCAACCGTCAACGCCGCTTTGGGTCCACGATGTGGGATCTTTTTTTCACCGTGATAGAAATCGAAATGCGCCAGCGAACCGGCGGCGCCGCTGGCATCAATCGCCACTGGCTCGCCGCCGGGCGGCATCACCAGCCAAAATCCGTCGCCGCCCAATCCATTCATATGGGGATAGACCACCGCGATAGTCGCTGCGGCAGCCACCATCGCTTCAATGGCGTTGCCGCCTTCGCGTAGTACCGCCAGCGCGCTTTCGCTGGCCAGATGATGCGGCGCGACCGCCATACCCTGCGGCGCCATGTTGCTCTGTATCATTGCATTCTCTTATTGTCGGGTCACACAAAGGTGGGAAGCAAGAGCTGTTCCAGGTCGTGCCATCATCGTGATACCGGTTGATGGCATCATGACAAAGTATGTTATGTTTGGTTGAAACGAAAGTTACAGGAACGAACCATAATGCAACAGCTTGATGAACGTTTAAAGCGCTGTTATGCGCAATTGTCGCCGCAGGAGCAGCGCATTGCAGATTTTATCTTCGACCATTTTGACGATCTGATCAGCTATAACAGCGCTGAATTGGCGCGGCTCAGCGGCGTATCAAAAGCCACCGTAAGCCGTTTGTTTAAACGTCTCGGCTATGAAAAATATAAGGATATGCGTGAGGAGCTACGTACTCTGCGCCAGAGTGGTATGCCGTTAACCGACAATCGGGACGCGGTGCAAGGCAATACGCTGCTGTCTCGTCACTATAAACAGGAGATGGCGAACCTAACACGCTGGGTTAACCACCTCGATGCGCAGCAATTTGGTGAGGTCATTCAGGCGCTGTCGCAGGCGCGGCGCATTTTTATTGTTGGCCTGCGCAACGCGTATCCGGTCGCGCTACATCTGCGCCAGCAACTGCTACAGGCTCGCACACACGTCTCTATTTTACCGCAGCCGGGACAGACGCTGGCGGAAGAGGTGGTGGATATTACCCCGCAGGACGTGGTGGTGGTGGTCGCATTTCGCCGCCGTCCGCGCATTATTCAGCCGCTGCTGCGGCAATTACAGCATCTTACTATCCCAGTGTTAGCCCTGAGCGAACCACAGGCGCAAAGCATCGCGCCATTAGTGCGCTGGCATTTCTCCGTGCCGCTGGATAGTGTCTCGGCATTTGATAGTTACGCGGCGGCAATGGGGCTGATTAATTTATTGGCCAATGCATTACTGCATGAACGCTTGTCGCAAGGGCGGCAGCGTATTCATCAAATTGCTGACCTTTACCAGCAACTGGATGAGTTGGAACAACGCTAACGGGGCACCTTTTCGGTGCCTTGCACTTTTTTGGTTCATTTTTCCTCCATCCCGGTTTGTTGTTTCCCCTGATGGCATTGGGCTTTCTTGCCTGACCAGCGCTGTGTCTTTTTATGGCACGTTAGTTGCAGAAATGGATTATAAGAATCTTTTGTTTCATTATGACTAACCAGGGTGACGAGAATGAAGAAAGTAATAATGGCAGTGCTTGGTGCAGTGTTATTGGTGTCGCAGGTCAGTGAAGCCGTTGCCGATCAGCTTACCGCCATCCAACAGCGCGGCATCTTACGCGTGGCGATACCCCAAGATTTTCCACCCTTTGGTTCAGTGGGCACCGATTTACAGCCTCAGGGTTACGACATTGATATGGCGAAGTACCTGGCAAAGCAGATGAAACTAAAGTTACAACTGGTGCCGGTAACCAGCGCCAATCGGGTGCCGTACCTACAAACCGATAAGGTGGACTTGGTTATTTCCAGCCTCGGGAAAAATGCCGAACGTGAAAAAGTCATCGATTTCAGCCGTGCCTATGCGCCTTTTTTCCTCGGCGTGTTTGGCCCGAAACAGAGTAACCTAAAAGATGCGGCGGCGCTCAGCGGGCAGACCATCGGCGTTACGCGTGGCGCGGTTGAAGATATGGTGTTAAGCGGTCTGGCACCCAAAGCGGCACAAATTAAACGCTACGAAGATAACAACACCACGCTCTCCGCCTATCTTTCCGGCCAGGTGCAGTATATCGCTACCGGCAATTTGGTGGTGGCGGCCATCGCGCGGCAAAACGCGGATAAAGCGCCGGTCGCCAAATTTATGCTGCAGGATTCGCCGTGCTTTATCGGGATGCAAAAAAACCAGACGGCGTTGAAAGCGAAAGTGGATGCGCTGATTGAGCAGGCACTGAAAGACGGCACCTTAAACGCTATGTCGAAAACCTGGCTGAAAGCCCCGCTGCCGGCTGATTTAGGCGCTCAGGATCGCACATGATCGGGTCGCTCAATTTCTCAGCATTATGGCCTTGGTGGCCTGACCTGGTGGCTGGCCTGTGGGTTACCGTGAAACTGACGGTGTTGGCGACGGTCGGCGGCGTGGCGCTGGGGATTGTGGGCGCCGCGCTGCGTAGTGGCAAACCGGGTTGGGCCAGCCGCCTGTGGGGGATTTACGTCGAGCTGATCCGTAATACGCCATTTGTGGTGCAGCTCTTTTTTATCGTGTTTGGTTTACCCCACCTTGGCGTGAGGATGACCGCAGGGGAAGCGGCATTAGTAGCGATGCTGATTAACCTTGGCGCTTACAGTACCGAAATCATTCGCGCCGGGATTCAGGTTACGCCGAAAGGGCAATGGGAAGCCGGGCGGGTGTTGGGATTGAGCCGCAGCCAAATCTTTTTCCGGGTGGTTTTGCCACCTTCGCTCAAACGTATTTATCCGGCGTTGGTCAGCCAATGCATCATCGTGATGCTCGGTTCCTCGGTCGTTTCGCAAGTCTCTTATGAGGAGTTAACCTTCGCCGCCGGTCTTATCCAGTCACGTACCTTTCTCAGTTTTGAGGTCTATTTTGTCACCACGGCACTGTATCTGGCGCTATCGATCGCCATGCGCCAATGTTTGCTGGCAATTGGGCGCAAATGGTTTGGGGAACAATATTGATGGCAACCTTTACCGATTGGGACATTGTACGCAACTTGCTATTGGCGCTGCGCTGGACGGTACTGCTTTCGCTGACCGCTTTTTGCGGCGGTACGCTGGTCACTCTGCCGTTACTGTTAGTGCGCCTTTCACGCCGCCGTTGGCCGCAACGGCTGCTGCGGGCATATATCGAACTGTTTCAGGGCACGCCGCTATTGATGCAGTTGTTCCTGGCTTTTTTCGGCGTGGCCTTGTTTGGCATTGATGTTTCGCCGTGGACCGCCGCCTCGCTGGCGCTCACGTTATATACCAGCGCCTTTTTACTCGATATTGGGTATGGCAGCGTGCGGGCCTTGCCAAAAGGGCAATGGGAGGCGGCCCGCTGCCTGGGATTAAGTTTCGGGCAAACACTTTATCGGGTGGTTGCGCCGCAAGCGTTACGTATAGCGATTGCGCCGACGGTAGGGTTTGCGGTGCAGGTCATTAAAGGTACCGCGCTGGCGTCGATTATCGGCTTCGTTGAGCTAACCAAGGCTGGCACCATTTTGAATAACGTTACCTTGCAGCCATTTAAAGTCTTCGGGCTGGTGGCGTTGGGTTATTTCCTGCTGTGTTATCCGCTGTCGCGCTACAGCCAATATCTGGAGAGAAAATTCAATGCCGCTGATCACCATTAATCAGGTGCAAAAATATTACGGCGATAACCATGTGCTGAAAGGCGTCGATCTGGATATTGATAGTGGAGAGGTGATTTCGATTATTGGGCGTAGCGGTTCTGGTAAAAGTACCTTGCTGCGCTGTATGAACGGCCTTGAAGGCTACCAGGATGGCAGTATCAAACTGGGTGGTATGACGATTACCGATCGCGATACGCAGGCGCGGGAAATTAGCCGCTCCATCGGAATGGTATTCCAAAGTTTTAATCTGTTCCCCCATATGACTGCGCTGGAAAATGTGATGCTGGCGCCGCGCCGGGTGTTAAAAAAATCGGTGGCAGAGTGCCGTGACCTGGCGCGTCAGATGTTGGAAAAAGTCGGGTTAGGCGAGCGTCTCGACTATTACCCCTCCAGCTTGTCTGGCGGACAACAGCAGCGGGTGGCGATTGCCCGCGCGCTGGCAATGTCGCCGAAAGTGTTACTGTGCGATGAGATTACCTCTGCGCTCGACCCTGAGCTGGTGGGCGAAGTATTAAAAGTGCTGGAACAACTTGCCGCCGAAGGCATGACATTGATTCTGGTGACGCATGAAATGAATTTCGCCCGTGAAGTGGGCGACCGTGTTGTCTTTATGCATCAAGGGCGCGTGTGGGAGCAAGGCGACAGTAAGACGCTGTTTGCCCAGCCACAAACGCCAGAACTAAAACAGTTTATCTCTTCGGTGCGCGGCCTCAACTAAAGTAAACAGGAACCCGCTATGGATATCACGCATTATCCACAAATTAACCCACCGCAGCGCTTATTGATGGGGCCCGGCCCGATTAATGCCGACCCGCGCGTTCTGCGGGCGATGTCAGCGCAACTAATTGGTCAATACGATCCGGCGATGACGCACTACATGAATGAGGTAATGGCGCTCTACCGGGCGCTGTTTCGCACGGAAAACCGCTGGACGCTGTTGATTGATGGTACGTCACGCGCCGGGATTGAGGCGCTATTGCTATCGGCAATTCGTCCCGGCGATAAAGTCCTGATCCCGGTTTTTGGCCGTTTCGGATATTTACTCTGTGAAATCGCCCGCCGCTGCCGTGCCGAGGTTCATACTCTGGAAGTCCCGTGGGGTGAGGTGTTCACGCCGGATCAAATTGAAGATGCGATTAAGCGGGTGCGCCCGCGCCTGCTATTAACGGTACAGGGCGATACCTCGACCACCATGCTGCAACCGCTGGCGGAGCTTGGCGCCATCTGCCGACGCTACGATGTGCTGCTGTATACCGACGCGACCGCTTCATTTGGCGGCAATGCGTTAGAAACCGATGCCTGGGGGCTGGATGCGGTCTCGGCGGGTATGCAGAAATGCCTCGGTGGCCCGTCCGGCACCTCGCCAGTGACGCTCAGCCCGCGTATGGAGGCGGTTATTCGGCGGCGCAAATGCGTTGAGCAGGGGATCCGTACTGCCGGGCATCAAGAGGGCGAAGAGGAGATGGTCTACTCGAACTACTTCGATCTTGGCATGATCATGGATTACTGGGGGCCGGAGCGATTAAATCATCATACCGAAGCCACCACCGCGCTGTTTGGCGCCCGTGAGTGCGCGCGCATTCTTCTACAAGAAGGGCTGGAGAACAGCATTGCACGTCATCGCCTGCATGGCGATGCGCTATTAAAAGGCATTCAGGGAATGGGGCTGGCAACCTTTGGCGACCTACGCCACAAGATGAATAATGTCCTCGGCGTGATGATCCCGGCGGGCATTGATGGCGAGCAGGTGCGTAAATTGCTGTTGGATGATTTCGCCATTGAGATTGGTACCTCGTTTGGCCCGCTAATCGGTAAGGTATGGCGCATCGGCACCATGGGTTATAACGCCCGGAAAGATTGTGTGCTGCAAACGCTGGCGGCGCTAGAAGCGGTGCTGAATCGCCTCGGTTTTTCCACCACGCAAGGGGCGGCGATGCAGGCGGCGTGGGACCATTACGCGAACGGGAGTTGCGAATGAGCCTGATAAGTTCTGCCGACGCACAGCGCGCGGCGGCACGGGTGATGGCGCGCTGTGATGCGCTGGCAGAGATCAGCGCCACCGCCGGGCAACTGACGCGGGTTTATTTATCACCGGAGCATCTGCGGGCGAATGCCTGCGTGGGCGAGTGGATGCGGGCGGCGGGAATGGCCGTTTGGCAAGATGCGGTCGGCAATATTTGCGGGCGGTATGAAGCAGAATGTGCCGATGCGCCTGCGTTATTACTGGGTTCTCATCTTGATACGGTACGGAATGCCGGGCGCTATGACGGGATGCTGGGCGTAGTCAGCGCGATTGAGATAGTACAGTTCCTGCATCAACATCAGTTACGGCTACCGTTGGCGATTGAAATTATTGGTTTTGGCGACGAAGAGGGAACGCGTTTTGGCATTACTCTGTTGGGCAGCCGTGGCGTAACCGGCAACTGGCCCTCTACGTGGCTCGCACAGGCTGATGAGAACGGTGTGACGGTGAGCGAGGCGTTAAGCCTCGCCGGACTGGATGGGCAGAAAATTGCGCAGGCGGCACGCCGGACGGAGGATATCGCGGCATACCTTGAACTGCATATTGAGCAGGGGCCCTGCCTGGAACAGGCAGAATTAGCGCTCGGCGTTGTCACCGCGATCAATGGCGCGCGGCGCCTTAACTGTACGTTTACTGGCCAAGCCGGTCATGCCGGAACGGTACCGATGGCGCAACGCAAAGATGCGCTGACCGCGACGGCGGAGTGGATGGTGGCCATTGAGGCGAGCACCGCGCGGCATCATCCACAATTGGTCGCCACGGTGGGCAGCTTGCACTGCGCGCCAGGCGCGGCGAATGTTATTCCCGGTGAGGTTCGACTCACGCTTGATGTGCGCGGCCCGGAAGATGAAGCACTGGCGGCGCTGCTGGCGGATTTACTGGCGCAGGGGCAGGCGATCGCCGAACAACGTGGCGTACGGTTCAGTACTGAAGAGTACTATTGTACGCACGCGACCGCCTGCGATGTAGTTTTACAAAACGCGTTGACGCGCGCGGTCAGCGCTGTGCAAGGGCGGTCGCTCTCGCTGCCGAGCGGCGCAGGCCACGATGCAATGGCGATAGCCGAACGCTGGCCGGTAGGGATGCTGTTTGTCCGTTGTGCGGGCGGCATTAGCCATCATCCGGCGGAAGCGGTCGATGAAGATGATGTGGCGCTGGCGCTGCAAGCCTGGGCGCAGGCGGTTTCTGAACTGGCGTCGACGCTGGCGAGTTAATGCGCTACCAGCCGAACCCGGCTTTGCCGTTACGTGAATAACCATGCTTACTTTTGTTATTTGACCCTTGGCGCATCGTTTGTCTCTTATGGCGTTTTAAGTCATGAATACGGGAAAAACGATGAGGATGCTTTATTCACTGCGGGCCGGGTTACTGATTGCGGGTTTGTTCGCAATGGGTTACCTGCAGGCGGCGGAACAAACAGTACGTATTGGTTATCAAAAGTCATCAACCTTGATCACGCTGCTAAAACAGCGCGGTGAACTGGATAGTGCGCTAAAAAAACAGGGCATTACGATTAGTTGGCATGAGTTCTCCAGCGGGCTGCCATTGCTGGAGGCGCTTAATTTGGGGGATGTGGATATTTCTGCCGATGTTGCCGATACCGTGCCGGTATTTGCCCAGGCGGCAGGCGCCCAGCTCACTTACTATGCGCGTGAAGCGCCATCCCCTGGCGCGCAGGCCATTTTGGTGCCTGTCGACTCCCCGATTAAAACGCTGGCGGATTTAAAAGGGAAAAAAATTGCCGTCACGAAAGCAGCCGGTAGCCACTATTTGTTGATTGCGGCGCTGGCGAGGGCGGGGTTGCGCTTCAGCGATATTACTCCCGCATGGCTAACGCCTGCCGATGGGCGAGCGGCGTTTGAAAATGGCAGCGTTGCCGCCTGGGTAACCTGGGAACCGTTTGTCTCCAGCGCGCAGGCCGAACAAAAGGTCCGTATTCTGACTACCGGCGAGGGGTTAGCTAACTATCAGCGCTACTATCTGGCTTCGACCAAATACGCGCAGGCGCATGGCGCAGTATTACAGACGGTCTATGACCAACTGCTCAGTCAGGCGCAATGGCTAAAAACGCATCCCGATCGGGCGGCGGCTATTCTTGGGCCGTTGTGGGGCAACCTGAATGCGGCCGTTGTCGCCAAGGCAAACGCACATCGCAGCTATCAAGTCTTGCCGGTTGCGGCGGCGGATCTGGCTGAACAGCAGAAAATAGCCGATGCGTTTTATCAGGCCAAATTGTTACCGAAAGCGATTAACGCGCGCGATGTTGCGCTTTGGCAACCGAAGTAGTCAAAGGATCCGCCCTTTCGTCACCGAAAGGGCGATAGAGGTTATAACCGGAAAGGATCGGCATCGCGCCAGGCAGGGAAGGCTTCGCGATAGTCCCGTAGCGCTTCCAGCGAGAGGTCGGCATCCAGTTGTGCCGGTTGATGCGGCGCGGCGCTCGCCAAAATATCCCCCTTTGGCCCGATGATCACACTGTCACCGCTGTACTGATGCTGATTATCATCGCTACCGACGCGGTTACAGCCCGCGACATAGGCCTGATTTTCAATCGCCCGCGCAACCAATAGAGACTGCCAGTGCAAGGCGCGCGGCGCGGGCCAGTTTGCCACATATAACGCGAGGTCGTAATCGTTCTGATTGCGGGAAAATACCGGGAAACGTAAGTCATAGCAGACTTGTGGCAAAATACGCCAACCGCGCCACTCCACGATCTCACGCCGCTCGCCCGCCTGATAATAGTGATGTTCATCCGCCATCCGAAACAGGTGGCGTTTATCGTAAAAATGCAGCGTACCGTTCGGTTCAACCAGCAAAAAACGATTTACAGCGCCCTTGTTGGTTTTAATCGCCGCACTACCGCCAACCAGCGCATTGCAGGATTGCGCCTGCTCGCTTAGCCATTCGACCACGCGCGCCTGCGGCAACGAGTTTTCCGCCGCCTGCATGGCAAAACCGGTTGTGAACATCTCTGGCAGAATAATCATATCGCGCTGGCGGATGTGCTGGAGTAGGCGACCAAAGTGCGCCAGATTCGCTTCACCGTCCATCCAGACTAACGGCTGTTGCAACACGCTCAGTTTTAAAGTTGACATAACCGCTCCGCAGCCGCATCCAGCGTGGCTTCTTGTTTGGCAAAACAGAGTCGCACCAGTTTGTGCGGGAAAGGGGCGGCACAAAATACCGACAGTGGGATAGCCGCCACGCCGACCTCGGTCGTGAGCCATTGGCAAAAACTCACATCATCCAGATCGGAAATGGCGCTGTAATCCACTAATAAGAAATAAGTGCCCTCGCACGGTAGCACTTCAAAACGGCTGCTCGCTAACGCCTGAACAAACCGATCGCGACGCGCGCGATAAAAGTCAGGAAGCTGGCGATAATGTTCCGGCGCTGCACGTAACATATCTGCCAGCGCCAGTTGCGCCGGGGTATTCACTGAAAAGGTGAGGTATTGGTGCACCTTACGGACTTCCGCACTTAACGCGGGCGGGGCAACGCAATAACCCACTTTCCAGCCGGTCATATGGAAGGTTTTACCAAAAGATGACACCGCAATTGCGCGCGCGCGTAGCCCGGAATGCGCTAATACGCTGGCATGGCCCTGCGGATCGAAACAGATATGCTCATAGACTTCGTCGCTTAATACATAGATCTCATGCGGCGCGATAGCCTGCCATAACGCGGCAAAGTCGTCCGGCTGCCAGACGGTCGCTGAAGGGTTATGCGGCGTATTCAGGATCACCAGACGAGTACGCGGCGAAAGTTGTTCGCTAAAAGCATGCCAATCGACGCGGAAAGCGGGCGGTTGCAAGGCAAGGCGCTTTAATACCCCGCCGGCGAGCGTGACGGCAGGGGCATAGCTGTCATAGCTGGGATCAAAACAGATCACCTCGTCGCCTGGCCGCACCAGCGCGGTAATCGCCGCGTACAGCGCTTCAGTGGCGCCAGCGGTCACCGTCACTTCGCTCTCCGCATCCGGGCGATAACCATACAGTTCAGCGGTTTTATCAGCAATGGCGGTACGTAGTGCGGGAACGCCGGTCATTGGCGCGTATTGATTGGCACCCTGGCTGACATGCCAGGCCAGACGTTGCTGTAAGTAGTCCGGACCATCGAAATCAGGAAAACCCTGCGACAAGTTAATCGCCTGGTGTTGCGCAGCCAGCGCACTCATGCGGGTAAAGATGGTGGTGCCAAGAGTCGGGAGTTTACTCTCGGGAATCAACGGGTAATGACTCATAACTGACTGACCTTAGTCGTTGACGGGGATGCGGTAAAACGTTAAGGCCTCACTATAACATGCGCATGGCAATTGGCAATCAAGACGCTTAGACGGCTAAAAAAGGGAAATGAGGCGGTTTTTCATAAATCTGGTTGGTTTAAACCAGAAAACCAACGGCGTTTCTCTTTCCTGAAGGGAGGGCGAGTTAAGGCCCGTCAGCGGGCCTTAACTATTTACGTTTTATGCGGCTTCATTACTGCGGCTAACCGCCGGTAACTTTACTGGCTGCGTCGCGAGCGCATCCGCCTCGAACTCATCCACGTTAATTGAACGCAGACGGCTTGCCTCGGCGCGGGTTAGCGTTTCTGCCTCTTCGGCGTTGATCCATCCTTCCTGTAGGCCGCGTTGTGCTAACTCATCCAGTCGGGTAAACGACAGATGTTTTTTCAACTGCTTACACAGGCGATCGTGAATCACTTCTGCCGCCATCACATCGTGCAGCGCCGCTTCCAACTGACCCACCGGGTTATGTTCGCTTGGCGTCAGATATTGACCACGTCCCAAACGAGTACGGGTCGCGGAGGGCAGCTGGAGGATTTTCGCTAACTGATGATCCAAACCATCGGATGGCGCACGGCAGTGACGACCGGTTGGGAAAATCACCACCCGCAACAGACCCGCCACCAGACGCTGAGGGAAGTTACGCAACAGGTCATCCATAGCGACTTCCGCCTGATTAAGCGCATCCTGCACGCCCCAGTGTAATAACGGCAGGTCGGCCTCATTACGTCCTTCATCTTCATAACGTTTTAGTGCGGCGGAGGCCAGATACAGTTGACTCAGAATATCCCCCAAACGGGCGGAAATACGCTCACGGCGTTTCAAACTCCCGCCCAATACCGACATTGAAACATCAGACAATAACGCAAGGTTAGCGCTAATCCGATTCAGATGTTGATAGTAACGGCGTGTCGCATCACGAGTGGGCGAACGGCTGGTGCGTCCCGCTGTCAGGCCAAGCCACAGGCTACGCATTTTATTGCTGCCGACATGACCGATATGGCTGAACAGTGCTTTATCAAATGCCACCACATCATTGCTCTGTGCTGCCGCCATTTCCTGTAGCACATAAGGATGGCAACGAATGGCACCCTGGCCGAAGATGATCATGCTACGGGTCAGAATATTGGCGCCCTCAACGGTAATCGCGATCGGCGCGCCTTGGTAGGCACGGGCAAGGAAGTTATTATTACCGAGCATAATTCCTTTCCCGCCGGCAATATCCATCGCGTCGATAATGGCGCGCTGCCCACGATGGGTACAATGATATTTCACGATAGCGGACAGCACCGCCGGTTTTTCACCTTGCATAATGCCGTAGGTAATTAAGGTTGCCGCCGCATCCATCACATAGGCGTTACCGGCAATACGTGCCAGCGGCTCTTCAATCCCTTCCATTTTACCGATCGGTAATTTGAATTGGCGGCGAATATGGGCGTAAGCGCCAATTGCCAGCGCCAGGCTTTTCAGGCTACCGGTAGAGTTAGACGGTAGGGTAATTCCGCGTCCAACCGATAAACATTCCACCAGCATACGCCAGCCCTGGCCGGCCATTTTCGGGCCACCAATGATGTAATCAATCGGAACAAAAATATCTTTCCCACGGGTGGGGCCATTTTGGAACGGGACGTTCAACGGAAAATGGCGTTTACCAATCTCTACGCCCGGCGTTTGGGTAGGGATTAACGCACAGGTAATGCCTAACTCTTCCGTCTCACCTAATAGATGTTCCGGATCGGAGAGTTTAAACGCCAGCCCGAGCACAGTCGCGATCGGTGCCAGCGTAATGTAGCGTTTGTTCCAGGTTAGACGCATGCCCAGCACCTGCTGGCCTTGCCAGGCACCCATACATACCACACCGGTATCGGGGATAGCGCCAGCATCGGAACCCGCTTCCGGGCTGGTTAAGGCGAAACAAGGAATTTCCTGCCCACGCGCCAGCCGCGGCAGATAATGATCTTTCTGCTCATCGGTGCCGTAATGTTGTAATAACTCACCGGGGCCGAGTGAGTTCGGTACGCCAACGGTAATCGCCAAAATACCGGATACCCCGGCCAGTTTCTGCAATACGCGCGACTGCGCGTAGGCTGAAAATTCCAGCCCGCCATACTCTTTCTTAATGATCATGGCGAAGAAGCGGTGCTGTTTTAAATATGCCCACAGTTCCGGCGGCAGATCGGCCATTTCATGGGTGATCTGAAAATCATTTGCCATGCGGCACGCTTCTTCTACCGGACCTTCCAGAAAGGCTTGCTCCTCTTCTGTCAGTCGCGGCTGCGGATAGTGATGTAACTTTTCCCAATCCGGCGTACCGCGAAACAGATCGCCTTCCCACCAAGTGGTACCTGCCTCGATCGCTTCTTTTTCGGTACGCGACATCGGCGGCATCACCTTTTGAAAGGTACGCAGCATCGGTTTAGAGAACAGCGCGCGGCGCAACGGCAGCAGGTTAAACGGCGCCAGGATGATCGCCAACGGTACCAGCAGCCACGGGGTCCAAAGGTGTAACATTGCCATCGCCGCCGTCCATACCAGCACCAGCAGACTGCTAAGCAGTAGCGAAACGCGGTGATAGAAGAGTGCGCCGATCAGCACAATCGTCGCGACAATACTGAGAACCATCATAATGAACCGCTCCGTAAGTAGTAAGAGGTCTGACCTGTTTGAGTCTCCTTACAGGTTTAGAGCAGATAAGGTTTGTTAGCAATGTGTTTACATAATAATTACAACCTGGCTCACACTCCGTTGGCATCAAAAGTCAAAGCAGCTATCGACCTGCTGCGGCGCTTCCCGCCTTATAGGCATTCCGGTAAACTGGATTGCGACTCTTACTCATCCAAAGGACGCCTTTATGTACCAGGATATTATTCGTTCCGAACTCAACGAAGCAGCGGATACGCTCAATAAATTTCTCAGCGATGAAGCGAATATTCACGCCATTCAACGTGCCGCGGTGATGCTGGCCGACGCGTTTAAAGCGGGAGGAAAAGTATTGTCATGCGGCAATGGCGGTTCGCATTGCGATGCGATGCACTTTGCCGAGGAGTTGACGGGCCGCTATCGTGAGAACCGTCCTGGTTATCCGGCGATTGCGATTTCGGATGTTAGCCATCTCTCCTGTGTCAGTAATGATTTTGGTTATGAGTATGTTTTCTCGCGTTATATTGAGGCGGTAGGCCGGGCGGGCGACGTGCTGTTAGGGATTTCGACCTCCGGCAATTCCGCTAACATTATTAAAGCCATTGAGGCCGCACGCGCGCAGGGGATGAAAGTGATAACCCTAACCGGTAAAGACGGCGGGAAAATGGCCGGAACGGCGGATATTGAAATTCGTGTCCCACATTTTGGTTATGCCGATCGTACCCAGGAGATTCATATTAAAGTGATTCATATCCTGATGCTGTTGATTGAAAAAGAGATGGTGAAATAAGGGAAACGGCGCGAGGTCGTTTCCGGTTGTCGGGGCGGGGTTTCCCGCCCGCTGAATATCTTCACAGAGGCGTCACTATGTGCGAACTGCTCGGGATGAGCGCGAACGTCCCAACAGACATCTGTTTTAGTTTTACCGGGCTGATACAGCGCGGCGGCGGCACCGGGCCGCATAAAGATGGTTGGGGAATTACGTTTTACGAGGGCAAAGGCTGTCGCACATTTAAAGATCCGCAACCGAGCTTTAACTCGCCAATTGCGCGGCTGGTTCAGGAGTATCCGATCAAGTCCCATTCGGTGGTGGCGCATATCCGCCAGGCGAACCGCGGGAAAGTGTCGCTGGAAAATACGCATCCGTTCACGCGCGAACTGTGGGGCCGTAACTGGACCTATGCCCATAACGGGCAGTTGAAAGGGTATCGTCAACTGGAGACCGGGCATTTTCGACCGGTAGGCGAAACCGATAGTGAAAAAGCCTTTTGTTGGCTGCTGTATAACTTGTCGCAGCGGTATCCGCGCACGCCGACTAATTTCCCGGCGATGTTTCGCTACGTCGCAGAGTTGGCGACGGAGTTAAGAACCAAAGGGGTCTTCAACATGCTGCTGTCGGATGGACGCTATCTGATGGCATTTTGCTCCACCAATCTGTTTTGGATAACGCGCCGCGCGCCATTTGGCAAGGCGACCTTACTTGATAGAGATGTGGAGATTGATTTTCAGAAGCAGACCACGCCTAACGACGTGGTCACAGTGATTGCCACTCAGCCGCTGACCGGCAATGAAACCTGGCACAAAATTGAGCCAGGCGAGTGGGCGTTATTCTGCCTTGGTGAGCGCGAGGAATGAGTTAGACGTGTTGGTCGCGGGGCTCATCGCCGGGCTACTGTTCAACACATATTTTCCAGAGTTAACCGAAACCGTCGGCGGCTGATGGTGCGCGGCGAACCAAGCGTAGCCGGGCTGTAACTGTTTCCAGAAACTGGCGTAATAAGAGTTACGGTGGCGTTGCATGTTACTCTCGGTCATACGGAACGGATAAATACTGACTTCCACTTCCGACTGGCCGTTGCGTAGCGCGGCATTTACATAGGTGAAGATCTCATCCATGTAGGCATTGGTCATGGCGTAGCAGCCAATCGAAACGCAGTTGCCGTGAATCATCAAATATTTCCCGTCATACCCTTGCTGACGATCATATTGGTTGGGAAAACCAATATTGATGGCGCGATAGAAGCGGCTGTCCGGCTTGAGCTGATTCAGCTTCACGCTATAAAACCCTTCCGGGCTTTTAAAATCACCCTGACGGCGTTTTGGCCCCAAACCGCCAGAGAAATTACAGATGCGATAGCTATCCAGCAGGCGGTATTCGTTACCGATTTTGCCGTATAACTCCAGCGTACGTTCTTCTTTGAAGATCTGAAGATAGACCGGGGTGCCTAATAATTGTTTCTTTAACTCTTTGCTGACCGGCGCCAGTGGTTGAACTGGTTCAGGCGTGCTTGCCATGCTGAGGGCTGGCAAAAGAATCATCGCAAAAAACAGTGCGATTTTGCCCATTCTGTTTCCCTTGATAAAGAGGGGTTGACCTGCAACGCCGAGTGGCGTCTGTAACATGCATTATCGGAAAAATCCGCTATCGCTGCGCCACATTAACATTGTCTATTTTTTTATCAAGATCCAAAGCGGTAATTTAGGCGTATTCGTTAATGAAAAGCCGGGAACCGGCCTAACGTCGCGTTTTGCGCGCGCGGGATCGATTGAACTCTCCGGTTGGTGCTGTATACTTATACAGTTATTGTGGAGGGGATATGCGCAAAATCATTCATGTTGATATGGACTGCTTTTTCGCCGCGGTTGAAATGCGGGATGATCCCAGCTTGTGCGCTATTCCGATGGCGATCGGCGGCAGCCGCACGCAGCGTGGCGTGATCAGTACCGCCAATTATCCGGCGCGCAAATATGGCGTTCATAGCGCCATGTCAACCGCCATGGCGCTAAAACTGTGCCCGCATTTGAAACTGTTGCCAGGGCGTTTTGACGCTTATAAAGAAGCCTCGGTCCAAATTCGTGAAATTTTTTCCCGCTATACCTCCTTGATTGAGCCTCTTTCGCTGGATGAAGCGTATCTTGATGTCAGTGAAAGCCCGCACTGTTATGGGTCAGCTACATTAATTGCGCGCGAGATTCGGGAAACCATTGCGCGTGAATTAAATTTGACCGCTTCGGCCGGGGTGGCGCCGGTGAAGTTTTTAGCGAAAATCGCGTCGGACCTGAATAAACCCAACGGCCAATTTGTCATTACGCCGCAGGAGATGCCGCAGTTTTTGCTTACCTTGCCGCTGGCAAAAATCCCCGGCGTTGGAAAGGTAACCGCAAAGAAGTTGGAAGAACTGGGTCTCATAACCTGTGGCGATGTACAAAAAGCCGATCTTGCCGCCTTGTTAAAGCGCTTTGGTAAATTTGGTCGGGTGCTGTGGGAGCGTTGTAACGGGATTGATGAGCGCGAAGTCATTACTGAGCGGCAGCGCAAGTCGTTGGGCGTCGAGCGTACTCTGTCGGAAGACATTCACAGTTGGCAACAGTGCCTGGAAATTATTGATGTGCTGTACGATGAACTGGAGCGGCGGCTAACCAAAATTAAGCCGGATCGGCATATTGCGCGGCAGGGCGTGAAGTTGAAATTTAATGATTTCCAGCTTACGACCCAAGAGCATGTCTGGCCGATGTTAAATAAGGCGGATCTGGTGGCGGTGGCGCAGAAAACCTGGGATCAACGGCGAGGCGGCCGTGGCGTGCGGCTGGTCGGGTTGCATGTCACGTTGTTGAACCCACAGCTTGAGCGGCAGTTGCTGCTGGGGTTGTGAGAAGCGGCCAGACATGCCCGGCCGCCACGGATTGAGACTTTATTTAACCGGAATCACCTTCAGCAACTCGGTCAACAGCGTCCAATATAATCCCACGCTTTCTATATGTACCTGCTCATCCGGCGAGTGCGGGCCGGTAATGGTTGGGCCGATAGAAACCATATCCATCTCCGGGTACGGTTTTTTAAACAGGCCGCACTCTAGCCCGGCGTGGATCACCTGAATGTTCGGCGTCTTACCAAACAGGGTCAGATAGGTCTCACGCACCAGCGCCATAACCGGTGAGTTGGCATCGGGCTGCCAGCCAGGATAGCCACCTTTTGGCGCGGTTTTAGCGCCAGCCAGTTGGCCCAGCGAGGTCAGCATCTCAACTACATAATCTTTACCGCTATCAATCAACGAACGGATCAGGCAGATGATCTCCGCCTGATTATCGCTAATCGATACCACGCCAACGTTTAATGAGGTTTCAACCACGCCGGCCATCACGTCGGAGTTACGGATAACGCCGTTAGGCGTGCTATTGAGTAGCGCGGCGAAACGGTCACGGCTATCGGCGGTGAGCGCCTGTGCGCTGTGGGTAACCGGCTCAGTCAGGACGGTAATATTTTTTTCTTTCGCCCCTAACTCATTTTGCAAGATCGCCAGGTAACCCGTCGCTGCCGCTTTTAAGGCATCGATTTTATCGCCAGCCACCGCGATAGTGGCGAAAGCTTCGCGCGGAATGGCGTTACGTAGCGTGCCGCCGGTGAAATCAATCAAACGCAAATCTAATGCGTGGCCGTGCGCGGCAAGGAAGCGCGCCAGCAACTTGTTGGCATTCCCGAGGCCGAGATGAATATCCGCGCCGGAGTGGCCGCCTTTCAAACCTTTAATCGTCAGTTTCAGCGTTTCAAACCCCGCCGGTACCGCTTCACGCGTAAGTGGCAGGGTAGTGATGAAATCAATACCGCCGGCGCAACCCATGTAGATTTCGCCTTCTTCTTCAGAATCGGTATTAATCAGGATTTCTGCCTGTAGCCAGTTTGGCTGCAAACCAAACGCGCCATCCATACCGGCTTCTTCCGTCATGGTCAGCAATACTTCTAACGGGCCATGTTCAACCTTGTCATCGGCCAGTACCGCTAAGGCCGAAGCCATGCCGATACCGTTATCCGCACCCAGCGTTGTGCCGCGTGCTTTGACCCACTCGCCATCAACCCAAGGTTGAATAGGATCGGTAGTGAAATCATGAACCGTGTCATTATTTTTCTGCGGCACCATATCAAGGTGCGCTTGCAGCGCGACCGGCTGACGATTTTCAAAACCCGGCGTCGCCGGTTTGCGGATCAGAATGTTGCCGACCTGATCGCGTTCGCACCAGAAGCCTTTTTCCTTCGCCCAGGACAGGATATGTTCAGCCAGCGCTTCTTCGTGATAAGAAGGGTGCGGAATAGAGCAGATTTTGGCAAAAATATCCCACAGCGGCTGTGGCGATAATTGAGACAATTCAGACACGACAAGTCTCCTGTGTCAGCGAAACGGGGTTAGCGCTTCGTCGCAAAATGTTAAGTAAAGATCGCCGTCAGTAACTCTGACGTGATTGCCTGAGAATATCACTCTTTCTGGCCTGGTGCGTCATCGACTGCGCTAAAATCCTGCAACCAAACGCGCCGATGCTGGTTTTTAACGCGCCATATCCTTATAATCTCGCGCAACCTTTTTCCCATTGCACATTTTTAAGCCACGTTTGCTGGCCGGGATTCTTTTTATGAGCGAAAAATACGTCGTCACTTGGGACATGTTGCAGATCCATGCCCGTAAACTGGCTCAACGCCTGCTCCCTGTTGAACAGTGGAAAGGCATTATCGCGGTGAGCCGCGGCGGGTTGGTTCCTGCCTCGTTACTGGCGCGTGAATTGGGGCTGCGTCATGTCGATACCGTGTGTATCTCCAGCTACGACCACGATCATCAGCGCGAAATGAAAGTGCTGAAGCGTGCGGAAGGTGATGGCGAAGGGTTTATCGTAATTGATGATTTAGTGGATACGGGCGGCACCGCGCAGGCGATTCGTGATATGTACCCGAAAGCACACTTTGTTACCATTTTCGCTAAGCCGGCAGGCCGCCCGTTGGTAGACGATTATGTGGTTGATATCCCCCAAAATACCTGGATTGAGCAGCCGTGGGACATGGGCGTGGTCTATATTCCGCCAATTGTTAAAAGCTGATTGATTATGGTCATTGCAACGCCCGGTTCTGCCGGGCGTTGTTGTTTCTACATCTCGCCTGGCTGTATCCACCAGGCTAAACTGGTTTTTCGTCATGTTAACGCTGTGGGAGTCCGCCAATCGTGAACGCGAAAAATCTCAGTGAGGAGCTGTTCAAACCTCGCTTTAAGCACCCGGAAACCTCCACGCTGGTACGCCGCCGCCCCTCGCCGACTGTGGCGGTACAATCAACATTGGATGGCGAAAACCATACCGGCTGGTATCGGATGCTTAACCGCCTGATGTGGACATGGCGCGGGCTGTCGCCACAGGAGATTAGCGAAGTATTGGCGCGTATCGCCGTCAGCCGGGCGGAGCATACCAACGATGCCTTACTTGATACGGTGATTGGCTATCGGGGCGGTAACTGGATCTACGAGTGGTCGAAACAGGCATCTGTGTGGCAGCAGGCGGCAGTAGATGCCACCGATGATGCGCGTTCCGGCGAGCACTGGTTACGCGCCAGCAACCTGTATAGCCTGGCGGCGTATCCTCATATTAAAGGCGATGAACTGGCTGAGCAGGCACAAACGCTGGCGAACCGCGCCTATGAAGAGGCGGCACGCCGTTTGAGCGGTGAGCTAAAAGAGTTAACCTTTCCGGTAGAAGGCGGAAGCCCGATTATCGGGTTTTTACATATGCCGCCGGGTGTTGAAGCGCCGTATCCGACGGTGTTGATGTGCGGCGGTCTGGATGCCCTGCAAACCGACTATTATCGCCTGTTTCATGATTACCTCGCGCCGCGCGGCATCGCCATGCTAACCATTGATATGCCATCGGTCGGCTTCTCGGCAAAATGGAAGCTGACCCAGGACACCAGCTTTTTACATCAGCAAGTGTTACGCGGGTTGTCTTCCGTCCCGTGGGTTGATCATACCCGTGTCGCGGCCTTTGGCTATCGTTTCGGGGCCAATGTCGCGGTGCGTTTAGCTTGGCTGGAAGCCGCTAAACTGCGCGGCGTTGCGTGCCTTGGGCCGGTGGTGCATGGTTTGTTAAGCGATCCACAGCGCCAGGAGAAGGTACCGGCGATGTATATGGATGTGCTGGCGAGCCGCCTTGGTATGGCAACGGCCAGCGATAGCGCGCTACGCATCGAACTGAATCGTTATTCGCTTAAAACCCAGGGATTATTGGGTCGACGGACTCCGACACCGATGCTGGCCGGGTTTTGGCGTGATGACCCCTTCAGCCCGGAAGAAGAGTCACGACTAATTGTTAACTCCTCGGCGCAAGGGCAACTGCTGCCGATTACGTTTTCGCCAGTGATGAAAAACTTTGACCAGGCGCTACACCAAATTTGTGACTGGTTAGCAAAGCGGCTACAGAGATGAGTTGCTATTATTCAACCTTTTGCTAACAATAAAGGCCCATTAAAGGAGGTTAAGCTATGACGTTACCCAGTGGACATCCCAAGAGCCGACTCATGAAACGCTTCACTGCTTTGGGGCCCTATATACGCGAGAATAAGTGCGAAAATAATCGCTTCTTCTTCGATTGCCTGGCCGTTTGCGTCAATGTAAAACCTGCGCCTGAGAGCCGTGAATTTTGGGGCTGGTGGATGGAGCTTGAGGCCCACGCCGATCGCTTTACTTATGAATATTATTTCGGTTTGTACGATAAAGAAGGCAACTGGAGTGCTTCGGCAATCAAAGGTAAAGAGAATAATGAGAAGCTGGAAGAGACCTTGCGTAAATTCCACGAGCGTTTAAAAGCGCTGTTGGCTGAGATGAGCCTGAAACTGGAACCGGCGGAGCATTTCGCCGATGAGCCGGTAAAACTTACCGCTTAAGTCATGAGTAGCGGAGGCGAAATCACTTTTGCCCCCGCTCACTCCAGAACGTGTTACATCAGAACTGATACACCAGACCCAGCGCCACGACATCATCGTCATTCAATGACAGTTTATTATCGTCGCTCAGGCGGTTAATTTTATAATCCACATAGGTCGACATATTCTTGTTGAAGTAATACGTCGCCGCCACGTCGATATATTTCACTAAATCCACGTCGCCAATACCGTTTTCAATATCTTTGCCTTTGGTTTGCACGTAGCCCAGAGAAGGGCGCAGACCCCAGTCAAACTGATATTGCGCGACCAGTTCGATGTTTTGCGCCTTGTTTGCCGCACCATTCACTGAGGCGCCAGTCAGCCGCGATGTGCCGCTGATGGGCGTCATGTTGTGTGTTTCGGTATAAATAGCCGCCAGATAAATGTTGTTAGCGTCATATTTCAGACCGCCACCCCACGAATCGGCCTTATCGCCATGACCATAGGCGGACAGTTGCTGGCTGTCGGTACGATCGGAACTGGTATAGGCACCGATAATGCTGACGCCAGAGTCACCGAAATCATAACCCAGCGATCCGCCGTAGCCGTCACCATTCTGCCTTAACACATCCGGACGGCTGTTACCGCTGTCGGTGTCGTTTTTCCCCTGATATTGAAGCGAGAACTTCAGGCCATCGACCAGGCCAAAGAAGTTATTGTTACGATAAGTGGCGACGCCGGTGCTGCGTTGCGTCATAAAGTTATCGGCACGCGCGGTACCATCGCCACCAAATTCCGGGAACACGTCGGTCAGCGCCTCGACGTCATACAACACGCCGTAGTTGCGACCATAATCGATAGAGCCATAGTCACTAAATTTTAAACCGGCAAAACCTAAACGCGTTTTGGTGCCAGCGGTACCCTCGCTTTCCGCGTGGTTTACCGCTACCTGATATTCCCACTGTCCATAGCCGGTAATCATGTCGTTAATTTGCGTTTGGCCTTTAAAGCCGAAACGGATATAAGACTGGTCGCCGTCCACCCCATCATTATCACTAATGTAGTGTTGGGCTTTAACCCGGCCATAGAGATCCAGTTTATTGCCGTCTTTATTATAAACTTCTGCTGCGTGTGCCGTAGCCGACAGGGCCAGTGACGCGGTTAAAAGTGCCAGAGCGCTCTTCTTCATTTGCTAATCATCCCGGAGTAAACGTCAGTATTGCCACGAAGGCTGTTTTAATTGCACGAACGTTTTAACCGTTTGAGATGAAAGATTTATGACGTTTTTTCGTGTTTCCGATGAAGGCCATTTTTATTGTCAGCCCGCAAGCGCAGGTAATTTTCGCGCTTTTCCCGCGCTGGCTGTTGGCATCGCGCCTGACACCTGATAAAACGTCTGCTTGCACACTTTTTTTAGCAACGGCAGGAAATAATGAGCGGCAGCCAGACCCTGGTAGTCAAACTGGGGACCAGTGTCCTGACCGGCGGATCGCGTCGGTTAAATCGGGCACATATTGTTGAATTGGTTCGCCAATGCGCGCAGCAGCACGCGGCGGGACATCGAATTGTTATCGTCACCTCTGGCGCGATAGCCGCCGGACGTGAACATTTGGGGTATCCCGAACTGCCGCCGACCATCGCTTCTAAACAGTTGTTGGCAGCGGTAGGGCAAAGCCGTTTGATCCAGCTTTGGGAACAACTGTTCTCTATTTATGGCATTCATATTGGGCAGATGCTGTTGACCCGCGCCGATCTGGAAGAACGTGAACGTTTCCTGAACGCGCGTGATATGCTGCGTGCGTTGTTGGACAATAATATTGTGCCGGTCATCAATGAGAACGATGCGGTTGCCACCGCAGAAATAAAAGTGGGCGATAACGATAATCTTTCGGCGCTGGCGGCGATTTTGGCCGGTGCGGATAAGCTGTTGCTGTTAACCGATCAACCAGGGCTATTTACCGCCGATCCGCGTAATAATCCGCAAGCTGAATTAATTAGCGATGTTCATGGGATTGATGATGCGTTACGTACCATCGCCGGTGATAGCGTCTCTGGCCTGGGAACCGGCGGGATGGCGACCAAGTTGCAGGCCGCCGATGTTGCCTGCCGTGCCGGGATTGATGTGATTATTGCTGCTGGCGGACGGCCAGGTGTGATTGGCGATGTCATTAGCGGTCAACCGGTTGGAACACGTTTCCATGCGCTACAAACCCCGCTGGAAAACCGTAAGCGCTGGATTTTCGGCGCGCCGCCTGCCGGTGAGATTACCGTTGACGATGGCGCACTGGCCGCCATTCTGGAGCGCGGTAGTTCACTATTGCCAAAAGGCATCCGCGCGATTAGCGGTAATTTTTCCCGGGGCGAAGTTATCCGCATTCGTAGCCTGCAAGGGCGTGACATTGCGCATGGCGTATCACGTTATAACAGCGATGCCATACGTTTGATTGCCGGCCATCATAGCCAGCAAATCAGCGATATTTTAGGGTATGAATATGGTCCGGTTGCCGTGCACCGCGACGATATGATTGTTAGTTAAGGGGTTTTCCATGCTTGAGGAAATGGGTAAAGCGGCGAAAGCGGCGTCATATCAACTTTCGGTATTGTCGAGCGAGCAAAAGAACCAAGTGCTTCTGACCATTGCCGAGCGGCTGGAAGCGCAGAGCGCGGAGATCCTCGCGGCAAATGAGCTGGATTTGGCCGATGCGCGCCAAAACGGCATGAGCGAAGCGTTGCTGGATCGGCTGGCGTTAAACCCGGCACGGCTAAAAGGCATTGCCGATGACGTGCGCCAAGTCTGCCGTCTGGCCGATCCGGTTGGGCAACTGATCGATGGCGGTCAGCTTGATAGCGGCTTACGTATTGAACGCCGTCGCGTACCGCTTGGCGTGGTTGGCGTGATCTATGAAGCCCGTCCTAACGTGACGGTAGATGTTGCTTCGCTATGCCTGAAAACCGGTAATGCCACCATTTTGCGCGGTGGAAAAGAGACTTACCGTACTAACAGCGCCACGGTACGCGTGATTCAGGCGGCGTTGCAACAGCACGGTCTGCCCGCCGGTGCGGTGCAGGCGATCGAAAGCCCGGATCGTGAACTGGTGAATCAACTCCTGCGTCTGGATCGCTATGTCGATATGCTGATCCCGCGCGGCGGCGCTGGGTTGCATAAACTGTGCCGCGAGCAATCCACCATTCCGGTGATTACCGGCGGAATTGGCGTATGCCATATTTATGTCGATGAATCGATAGAGTTCGACGCGGCGTTAAACGTGATTGTTAACGCCAAGAAACAGCGCCCCAGCGCCTGTAATTCACTGGAAACGCTTTTAGTTCATCACGCCATCGCCGAGCGCTTTTTGCCTGTGCTGAGCCAGCGTATGGCGGAAGAGGGCGTGAAACTGCATGCCGACCCGCGCGCATTGTCGCTGTTGCAAAATGGCCCGGCGGAAGTCAGCGAAGTCACCGAAGCGCAGTACCGCGACGAGTGGTTGTCGCTGGATCTGAACCTGAAGCTGGTGGATGGGCTGGATGAAGGGATTGCGCATATCCGTGAATACGGTACGCAGCATTCCGACGCGATACTGACGCGCAGTATTCGTAATGCGAACCGGTTTGTGAATGAGGTGGACTCATCGGCGGTGTATGTGAATGCCAGCACGCGCTTTACCGATGGCGGGCAGTTTGGTCTGGGCGCTGAAGTCGCGGTTAGCACTCAGAAACTGCATGCGCGTGGACCGATGGGGCTGGAAGCGTTGACCACCTATAAATGGATTGCATACGGCGACGACACCATTCGCGGCTAACATATTGACGGCTGGCGAGAAAATCAGCATCCGAGCGGACAGCTATTGACTCCCGGCCGAGTTTTTCTTAACGTATCGCCCCGTAGTTTCTCTCCTAAACGCCGATATAGCTCAGTTGGTAGAGCAGCGCATTCGTAATGCGAAGGTCGTAGGTTCGACTCCTATTATCGGCACCATTTCAAACTCTTCCCAAGTCTACCGAAATCAACTTAAAACCCGTATACTGCGGTTTCTGGCCCGTATCTTATCTCCTGTTATCAACTGTACTCAACTGGAATCAAGTCACAGTTGGGGGCATAAGTGGGGGCATTCTGTGTTCGGTCCAGGGAGATGCCCCCAATGAAGCTAAATGCGCGACAGGTAGATGCAGCTAAACCCAGAGAGAAAGCCTACAAGCTGGCAGATGGTGCTGGTTTGTATCTTGAAGTCGTTCCCTCTGGCTCTCGGTACTGGCGGATGAAGTATCGCTTCAATGGAAAAGAGAAGCGTATGGCTTTTGGGGTCTATCCGGCAGTGTCTCTTGCACAAGCGAGGGCACTACGCGATGAAGCCAAGAAAAAGCTGGCCGAGGGTATCGATCCATCGTTTGCCAAGAAAGAAGAAAAGCTGGTTCGGGATGTGCAGCTCAATAATACGTTTCAGGCAGTGGCGCTTGAATGGCACGGAACGAAGGTGAGTCGATGGTCAGAAGGTTATGCCTCCGACATTATCGAAGCTTTCAATAAAGATATTTTCCCCTATATCGGCCAGCAGCCGGTGAATGAAATCAAACCGCTGGTTCTGCTGAATGTGCTGCGTAGAATGGAAAGCCGTGGTGCGACAGAGAAGGCTAAGAAGGTTCGCCAGCGCTGCAGTGAAGTTTTTCGTTATGCCATCGTTACCGGACGCGCGGAATACAATCCTGCTGCAGATCTAACCAGTGCGATGTCAGGGCATGAATCGAAACATTACCCCTTCCTTACCGTTGAGGAGTTACCTGATTTCTTCGAAGCTCTCTCAGGCTATACAGGAAGCCCGCTGGTTGTGCTTGCCGCTCGGCTGCTGATCCTTACGGGAGTTCGCACCGGCGAGCTTCGAGGTGCTTTCTGGAGTGAGTTTGATCTTGAAAAAGCGGTGTGGGAAATACCTGCAGAGCGTATGAAGATGAAACGGCCTCACCTTGTCCCCCTCTCTACCCAAGCACTAGAGATCGTACAGCAGCTCAAAGTGATGTCTGGGCAATATCATCTGGTGTTTCCTGGGAGGAATGATCCCCGCAAGACGATGAGTGAAGCGAGTATTAATCAGGTATTCAAACGGATTGGGTATACGGGAAAGGTTACTGGACATGGTTTTCGGCACACGATGAGTACGATTTTGCATGAAGAAGGGTTCAATACGGCGTGGATTGAAACTCAGCTTGCGCATGTCGATAAGAATGCGATTCGCGGAACGTACAATCATGCGTTGTATTTGGAGGGCAGGAGGGAGATGATGCAGTGGTATGCGGATTATATTGATAAAGTTGGAAGGGTTGCTCTCAGGAGTGCTTCATAATTAGATTTCTCTAAACTTAACTGGATCGTTAGGAATACAGGCAAATTCTACAATTATTGCTCCTCCATAATGGAGGGGCTGAAAATAATAATTATTTTTATGAATCACACTCAAGTTTATTATTAATTTCTTTAACTATTAAATATAATGTTTATAAATTACAGAAGAGACGTAAATCATATCTTATTTATTAGTTAATTTGAGGTGGAATTAATAGGTTCACGTTTAATGATGCTGCAAACCTTGAAGTGCCATCCCTTTGGATATGTGTTTGATTTTATATGCAACTAATTGTCTCATATAATATTTAATAATGCACAGCATTCATTTTTTAGGTATAATAAACCGGTTGCGGCATTTTAGACGAGTACATGTCTCTTATAAATGTGATTTATAACTTATTGATTTTCAAGGTTAAGTGTATTTAAAGAGGCAATCTAAGCTGGTTAGAGAAATCCCAGTTCCAATTCTCTATAGCCATTGATATCAATAAATAGTAGAATGTAAAGATTATAGAAAATTGTATTGTGTCTATATGATTTTATTTTTTAAGTAGGAGGCGGCGTGTGAAAAGAAAAGTAGAAATAACCAAGAACAGCTTTTTTGAGCTTTTTTCTGATGCAATAACTCTTTATGAATTATCAGTTGCAACACAAAAAACACACATCAAAAAAACACTTGCAAAATCAAGTATACTTTCAATTAACTACGCTATTGAGGCTGCAGCTAACTCATTTTTATCTTCTATAGAAATATCGCAAAAGTTAAAAGATCAAATTGACAGGTTCTCTTCACTTGATAAATTTGACTATACTCTTCAATGGCATAAAGACATATCTTTACCTCGTGGAACCACTCAAACACAAATAATAAAAGAATTAATAGCACAACGAAATGCATTGGTACATCCCAAGATTAAAATTTTCACTGATACAATAGAAACTAAACCGGGTGAAGGAAAAATCGCTTATCAACACCAGTCTAATAGTCACTCCGAACAAGTTAAAAGTAATATATCAGGTATATCACTTGATCCTGAAACATATACTGAAAAAGATGCTTTTATTGCGATCAAGGCTCTTGTGGATTTTTTAAATTGCTACGTTAACGATTGGTGGGGTATTGATTTGGATACATCTGCTTTATTGCTTTTGCCATCATGGAACGGCTCAATACAAGCGCAGCCAATAATTTATGAGAGAAACTCACTGGAGACTGTTCTAAGGCATGATCCTGAGCTAAAAATAAAGTTTATTGGGTTGCATGGTATATTTGAGCAATTTCAATAATACTCCATAAATTATTTATAGCAGAAGGAATGATGAGAGGCGCTCCTTTACCAAACTTTAACGCCTGCTTCTTCTCTTAGTCAATAACAGACGTTAAGCGCTACGGCATGTCGAAATTTTTTGCTGATTGATGAGTAATCAACAATGGTAAAAAACCATAAAGGCTAATTGTTCTCAACTAGTGCAATAAGCCGTAAGTACCGCGAATCCTTGGTCAGACTTGTATCTGTATCTTCAATTAGCTCAAGAATCCTCTGCAGCTCTCCTGATGTACGCGTGAATATCTGTGGTGTTATTTTGTCCATTAAATCAAGTGTGGTTTCTGGAAAAATAGCTGCAATTGCTTCTTTACCACCGAGCTCCCTAGTGAATCTGTAGAACAAGTGATCAATTGTCTCGATTGGTACTAAGTATGTTTTTACTGAATCGTAAACCTCCGGAAACTTATCGCCAGTATCGTCAAGTAAACCAACCCATGCTTTTACAGAGCTCGTGGTTCTATATTGGCGTTCTTTGGGCCAGTCCTCTCTGATTAATGGGATCACATACTTAACCCAGCCACTCTCGTTTTTCTGCCCGACCAATCCTAACCAAGAAATAAAACGATTTCGAGCCTCGTCAGATAATTCTCGTAATATGGAGCGCATTTCATTCCTGGAAGGACTGGAGGGTTCATTAGGGTGAAACATTCTCATTAAACCAAGCCATTGCGAAGCTCGAACTGAATAATCTTTTTCCCACGAAAGAGATTCGATCCAAGGTATAAGGTTAAGAAAATAGGGTTTAATAAGTTCAGCTACTGCAATCGAAGGCATATCATTGCAATGAAGATAACCATTCCATGCTGGTTCTGCTGCAGGATGTTTTAAGTCCAAAATAGGTATAAGCCATTCTTTTGCCCATGCAGGATCAACAAACATTAGCCAATTTAGATTGCGAGTCGTTATAGCTATAGTGTGGTCCGCACCTTCTCCTGGTGCAGTAAAAAGACGTTCAATACGAGATTTAATAGAATACGGAATAAGCGAACCAGCTTTTTTTTCTTCACTTGGCATTACTTGAAAAAGCGCTTGAGTACATTTACCGACAGGACCATTGATTGCATGGTTGAATGTACGCCGAGACTGTATTACAACCTCACCATTTCGGATAACTTCTCCGAAACCACTCCGTGTTGCATCAGACCCACCGCTCAGTATGCCCTCTATGACATGATCGTAAACTGCCCACCCGAGATCCTCATCAAATTCAAGAGTCGCAGCTAAATTTTGTTCAAGCCAGTTACTTAATGTATGTCGTAACTCGACCAAAGCTGTAACTGGCAACCGCACAATTCGGTTCAGGAATACTCGTCTCACCCTTGGTTTAAGATCTTTAGGTAACTCACTTATCATTGGCGACCAAAATTCCTTAGGGTAATCACCGCCTCTCCCTGCAATAGCTAGTGCAGACAAAGCCTTACGCGGGTTTTCTTTTATCAATCCGACAAAGGGTTGCCTACTAGTAAAGCTGTCATCTTCTCGTTTAAGTATCTCTTTTACTTTTGGGATTATTTCGTTTGCTGGAAGATCTAAGATTATATCTGGCTTTTCGTCTGTACGAACCCAACCTGTCCGTGAACCCCAATTGATGACAACAGATGTAGCCCAGCCATCATTCCAGTCAGGAATTCTTTTAATCATCGCAGTTAGTTGGTCACGATGAATAGTGGACATTTTACAGCCGCTTAGTTCGAGATAGCGAGCGTATCTAGCTGCCAGTATCTCCCTTTGTTTTGGAATGTCTTCCTCAGGAAAATAAAGTAAATGGTTCGGACCGGTTAAAATATTCTCTATAATTCGATTCTGATTTTCTTGCGAGAATTCTTCCCAACGATCAGTGAGCAGAAAAAGAAGTTCGCGGGTAACATTTGTGTCCCAAAATCCACTTTGATCCAAAGACAAAAGCTCTTCGGCAACACGGTCAGCCTCAAAGACGCCTGTTTTACTGAATGCATAAAGTCTAAGCTTTCGGAAGAAAAACGGCTCCTTTATCGGCCAAGTTGTTACGTGTGCCTTAGCCAATTCTGGCCACTTCATAACAACTCGGTCTAAAAGGCGGACAAACCATGTCAATATCTCCGCACCTTTCGCGAAATGTTCTTCTCCTTCAACTGCACGTTCTGGATAACAACTTGGGCTTGGAAAGTAGTACGTATCAATATCCTCTAACATCCCGGAGGCAATTATTATTTGCGCTTCTAAAGCACTAAATACTTGTAGTAATACATTGTCAGGTACGTCTAAATCGTCATCATGTCTTTCGGTAAACACAACTTTAAATTGGCCTAATTCGTTGAACTGAATTTCCTCCCAGGAGCCGCTTGGCGGTCTGACTTCACCCAATCCATACGGCAATTTCATTTCCAATCGGGGTGTCATTACCCTACGAAACTCTCGTAAAACACCAGTTGTCCAGCCTTGGTTTGTAATTCGATCTTTTAAGTCGTACCAATCGACGTCATAACGACGATTGCGGGGATCTTTATGATGTTCAAGAATTAAGCTCCACAGTTGACGGGAGCGTTTGTGGATTGATGTTGAATGCTCAATATTGCGTTCAATATTTTGTAGTAGTAGAGGATGAATGCTGATTTTTCGGATAGCCCACCAAGCCATCACGGGGCTATCAAGAGATTTGCAGAACCAGGCCATGAGATGGCTCAATCGTTTCGGCATTGTCTCCAAACATCCAGCCAAGCGATGGTAATCTGACGGATTATCATCTTCGTCGCGCCATTCAAGGAGATTATCGTTACTCACTCCACGTTTATGTTCATCTTCAGAGATATCTTGCAGATCGTCATCAAGCCCATAAGCTTCTTGTGGATCGAAGGTCTCTGCATCATTGTCATCAAGTTCGTAGTATCTTTTCTTCTGTTTGGCTGACCGAATATTTGCATCCATCACACAAAGCCACTCTGGATGGGGAAGAGGAACAGCTTCAGAGAACAATTTCGCACCTTGTGTAGTGCGAAGTATATGGGCAAGTTGACCACGTTCATACGGTGCTAGAACTTTCGGATCTTGCTGGCTTTTAGCGATAATAGAAGCTCGCCATCGACGTGGATCATCTGCTCGCTCAGCCCATGCTTCCAAAGTCTTCCAAAGAGCTGGATGATCGGAATAGGCTATGGCTGTAACTCCTCTGTCACGCCATTTGGCTTCGATATCCTCGGCAAGGCCGCGATCAAATGCATAAAGTCTGGAACGATCATACTGGCCATCATGATTGAGACCCTGAAGGAGGTATTTAACTGGTGGGTCTTCTGCCTGATAACCGACCAAAACAACGATGTATCGTTCCAGAAGAAGCTTAATAAAATTGGTCGCCCATCCTTCTGAAAGATATGCTCGTCCAAAGTCTGCACTGCTCAGCACATAAGGATGGTTTACAGCATTTTCGTCGACCAGGCGGCCGTGAAGATATGTTATTCCCTCAATTGTCGAACCGAAATTCAGATTTGGGAAAGCTGGCGGCACATATCGAGTTAGATTATCTTGCGCTTGGTTATCCTCGAACAGTCGGTCAAAGTTCGTTGTGACAATCTGTGGGACACCACTCTGATTTGAGGAAATTCTTTTAATCAGGGCATGCTCACGTCCAATCTCTATATCAGTTCTTGCAGTCCCCAGACGCTTTGATACCAAAGCATTCACCTCATCCTTGCCATATTCCAGATGTAGGAGGTTGAAAATTTGGTCGAGAGGGACATTAGCCGAAGATTGGTCGTGAAGCCATGGGCGAAATGCTGCCATGATTTCTGAATCGTGTGGTGGGTCAAAGTATTCAATTACATGCTGGGTAAGCTCTACAAAGCTTGGCATCCCTGAAGGTAATGAAACCCCAGCGCCACAGAGAAATACAACTCGACCTGTATCACAGCGTTCTAAGAGGATATCGGGTATGGAAGGCCCTTCAGGGTGGAATCTCATAAGCTCAACTTTTCTAAGCGTTAATTTATGCTTGGATTCTACTATTCATAGCCATGTGATGAACACTGGTAGTGAAACAACCTTGGTCATTCAAGTGATTCATCTCAAAGTAAACGATTTGAATTGCCACTGTTTTGGTAGTCATCCTTCTAGGTGGCTTAAGTCAGGAGGCATTTAAATAGGTCTCATTGTGAGGACCCGAACTATGTACGGTTGTGGGGGCAGCCCAACCATAGGGCAGGATCTTTTATCGGGGCGGGGTCAGTCCAGATGTCTTCTGTTCTGAACATAAATCGACGCTCACTATAAGAGGGCTGTGTCACATCCTGTTCGGAATACTTATGATTTACTTATAGATTTCAGCAACCCCATGTAGCCTGTTATCCCCCGTTGTCGACAGGATTTTGAATGACGTTGCCCCTCGCTCATCAGCCTTACGAGAAAGCGCATCCGATAACTCATCAAGCGTATATCCTTCAGCTGTTGTGTTGGAAAAGCATAACGCAAACTGATTTATTCGATTAGATGGGGTAATTAGCTAGGGTTTATTAGATGTGTTCATTAATTTTTAGGGAGGGGGGAAGGTCGGCTTTGTGCCAGAAGCGGACGTTTCAGAAGCCAGCTGTTTTTAATAGCTGTGTATTATCGAACCGGATACTTATGTTTTTTAACAACCCCTTTTCGGACCGGACGGTAGCACCCCAATTTTGCGGTTTATTTCTGTTGTAGCCAGCGTTGAACGCCCATGGACGCGGAGTCAATTGCGCCTGCCAGATAGCCCGAGAATTGCGGCGACCATTCACTGGCGATACCTGTCATCTCGCCAGACCACTCTCCCCTGGCGGGAAGTTGCTCAGGCATTGCGTGCCCGACCTCCTGCAGGAGATCAAATTCCGTTGCAGTAAACGGATCGGCCGCCCAGTCTTTTATATACTCAGCTTCGGGCTCTGCCGCATCCTGTCCAAATAAGCGCACGAGTTGCTCCCGGCAAAGGCCTTTGAGCACAGCTTCGCTGACAGTCCATCTCGATTTTGCCGGTACGCCAATGAAACCAAAAATCGCTGTTTTGCCCGAATCTGGCTCGGATACGTCGTGGATCTCAACCATTGGCCCCACGCGGCTTCCTGCATTCCCGGAAAGCTGCCGCTCATGCAATAAGTCTGTTTTATATACAGCGACATATTTTGCATGGGGAGCCATCCATGTCGGGATTTTCCGCCAGTTCGACAGCACCTGTTCCGGCATCGCGGGTATGAAATCTATTTTAGCTGCCAGGGCAGGAGGCAAAGCGAGGAAGACATGCTCACCGGAAAATACGGCTTTTTTACTGCCTTCGGACCGGGTATGGATCTGCACTTTCTTGCCAGCCCGGGAAACCGCCACCACCTGATGGCCGGTTTTAATCTTCTCAGCCGGGATCTGACTTTTAAGTGCCGCCGTCAGCGCCTGCATTCCTCCCTTAAGCCTGAAAGACGCCGGGGAGCTCTCCCATGCCGGGTAGCGTTCGGGGGGCGAATCCAGCTGGCGTTCGTAGAGCATGTCACCCGGACGGCCGTGCGCGATTACCGGAAGATTAAGCCGCTCGATCAGTTGCGCGAAGTCCGGTTGAATATCAGGCCAGAACCACGCTGCCCCCATATCTACATGAATGCCAGCGGAGGTGCCCGCCAGTTCCAGGCCTGACAGCACGCGCCCGCCCGTTCTGTCACGAGCCTCAAGGATCACATAATCAACACCCGCTTTTTCAAGCAGCGTGGCGGCATAAAGGCCGCTTATGCCCGCACCAATGATAACAGCGCTCTGCTTCATAATGTCGCTCCGGTCAGGGTTGTCGGGCTAAGATGTCCCGTTTTCAGATAAAAAAGTGCGCCAGAGGCGGTGGCCATAAGAGCAGGCATATCACCCGGCGGAAACCGCAGCCAGCTTCCTGCCCCATAGCAACCTTCCGGCGCATGGAGTTCCCCCTGCAGAAGAAGGATCTCTACTCCGCCAACAAGCGGCGCACAGAAGATCCGCTCGCCCGGGGCAATTTTCTGAAGCAGAACGGTTTCTGAGGTGCCAGAGAATAAAGGGCAGACTTGTCTTTGCGGCTGACCGTGCCAGTTAGCTGCCTCCTGCGTATTTATCCTGACCGGCTGGCGTTCATCGGCAGACATCTGGCGCAGCTTGACGAAAATGGTTGTGCCGTCGCGACTTGAGGGCTGGTGAGAAGAACCGTCCGGGCTGCGCAGATACCAGCCGGCAGGATAGTTGACCCCGTTTTCGGTAAAAGTCCCCTCGAGCACCAGAATCTCCTCTCCGCCGGGATGGTTGTGTGCGGGAAATTCGGATCCGGGCGCATACCGGACAAGGCTGGTTGCGCGGGCCTGCTCGCGACCAATCCGGTCAAGCATCACGCGCTTAACGCCGGGCTGGGGAGAAGGTATCCACTGATAATCGTCCGGAGTAACGATCGCACGCTGCGAAAAATCAGAATTCAGTAACATCATAGTGAGTGATTAGACGGCCCCGCAGGGGCCGTCTGCAGGCCTATTTGTTCGGCAGATTATCGTAAACATCCAGAGCACGCGCGGTATATGTCAGCGCTGCGCCAGTGTTCAGGTTAATGGCAACGGCCAGCGCTTCGGCGATCTCTTCGCGCGTGGCACCGTGCTTAACAGCAGCGTCGACGTGTACGGCCAGGCAACCGTCACAGCGGGTGGTGACGGCCACGGCCAGTGCAATCAGCTCGTGGGTTTTGGGATCGAGGTGCTTGTTTTCTGACGCCCCTTTATCCATCTGCTGAAAGCCTTTCATAAACTCTGGCTGCAGTTTGGCAAATTTGCCGATGGTGGCGAGCAGGCCGCTGCGATATTCATTCCAGTTTAAGAACATTGAAAACTCCGGTTATTTTTTGTCTCAGAAAAATCATTACATGACGTCGAAAATACGTACGTCAGGCGCGCTGTTTAAATAGGGTTTTAATCCGGCAACGACATCCTGCGTGAACAGCGGACTTCTAAGGTATGCCTGCGCCTGCGCTACAGTCTTAAAGCCGTGCAGCACCTGGACATCCTCGTCACGGACAAGCAGCTCTTTAGAGGTGGCACCCTCGATGGTGGTCAGAAACGGGGTTTTGTATTTCTGGTATACCCCCGCGGCTGCCGCACGGTTTTCATTACTGATATCCAGGGTGATTTGCAGATACGCCATCGTTCTCTCCTTCGCTCAGGGTTGAGGTAACACGCCCGGTTAAAAACCCGGCCTGTATTACCTTTCGTTGAGGGCGATTATCAGAAAGCCAGACAGCTTCAACAAATCAGATAATCTTGCGGAGCAGAGAAGAAATTCTACGTCGTGGTATAGCAGGAAATAAAGCATCACGCGGCTGGACTGATTGCCGGGACAGCATGATGCCTGATGAGGCGGTTTATGAGCGGTCTGAAACGACATCCTGAAGAAGCCAGTCATGGAAAACTTTTACTTCATCACGCATTACATTCTGCTGCGGGGTGACCAGATAATAAGACCACTTGAGCGGCCACCGGTGGTCAGGATGCAGCTGGACCAGCTGTCCGGTTTCGATAAGCTTTTTCACCAGAGCGTATCGCACGATGGCCACGCCTCTGCCGCTCAGGGCCGACAGAATCACCGCTGAGGTGGAGTTAATATGCAGCCCGCTTTCCAGCGCTTCGGGGGCACCGACCGCCATCAGGACATCATTCCATGACGGAAAATCCGCCCCCGGGTGGGGCGTGTCATCATGAATGAGTTTTTGCTTGGCGAGCCATTCACTGCAGGCCATTTTCCCGGACGGCACCAGGTGGGGACTGCAGACCAGTACCGCTTCCTCATCCATTAGCCAGGTTTTATTCACGCCTGGCCAGTCGCCCTGGCCGCAGCGAATACCTATATCCGCCTCGCCGTGCGACACGTCCATCAGCTTTTCCGTGACGTTAAGCCGCAGATCGATATTTTCGTGCGTTTCCGAAAACCGGTTCAGGCGATCCATCAACCAGTTCATCATCAGTACCTGTGATGCCGTCACCACCACCACTGAGCGCGACCGGCGACCACGAAGCTTGTTTAATCCAGTTTCAAGTTTGTCGAGCCCCTGCGTGATGTCCTGGAGTGCCTCCTGCGCTTCGTCAACCAGCGTCAGCCGCTCTTTTCCTGAGCGGGTGCGGTGAAGAAGCGGGTGTCCGACCCAGTCTTCCAGCGAGCGGACCAGCTGGCCTACTGCGGCGGGCGTAACGCCCAGCTCCTGTGCCGCGCCGGTAAAGCTGCCGTGCCTGGCGGTGGCTTCAAAAGCATGCAGCCATTTAAGTCGGTTTAGCGATCGCATCAAGGTTATCCTGATTCATTATTTTCCTCAGTATACGCCAGCGAGAAAGATTTTCTTTCCTGAGTCGCAATTTCTTCTCAGTCGTCAATCAGGGGCCCGGGTGGCATTCTGATTTCACACGATGAGGAGCGCGGCTTTTCATCAATGACAACCATATGAATTTAAAGAGGTTAGCGATGAACGCATCTTTTGCCGGTAAAAAACTGTTAGTGGTCGGTGGTACAAGCGGTATGGGCTTCGAAACGGCGAAGCTGGTTCTGAAAAATGGCGGCAGCGTTGTGCTGGTTGGCAATCGCCAGGACAAAGCCGAGCAGGCCCGCCAGGCGCTGGCTGCAGATGGTCAGGTTTCCATCATCGTTGCCGACCTGATGAAAGAAGAAGGTATGCAGCACGTGGTGAATACCATTAATGCCGAACACAAGGATATCAGCCTGCTGGTCAATGCTGCTGGTGTATTTTTCCCGAAACCGTTCACCGAACATGAAGCGTCAGACTATGACATGTACATGAACATTAACCGCGCGACGTTCTTTATTACCCGTGACGTGGTGCGCAATATGGTGGAGGCCGGTATCAAAGGCTCCATCGTTAATATCGGCTCCATGTGGGCACAGCAGGCCATCGGTGCCACACCGTCTTCAGCTTACTCAATGGCAAAAGCGGGTCTGCACGCGCTGACCAAAAACCTGGCTATTGAACTGGGTGAAAAAGGGATCCGTGTGAATGCAGTTTCTCCGGCCGTTGTTCACACGCCGATTTACGAAGGCTTCATTCCGAAAGACGACGTGAAGGACGTGATGAACAGCTTTGACAGCTTCCACCCGATCGGCCGCGTGGGTACCCCGGTCGATATCGCGGAAACCGTTGCTTTCCTGCTTTCTGACAAGACTGGCTGGGTCACCGGCGCTATCTGGGATATCGATGGTGGCGTGATGGCTGGCCGTAACGCCTGATAACCATGCCGCACGCGCTCACCCGCGTGCGGCACTGGAGTATTTATGCAAATCCAGACCGCGCATTATGACCTTGTCACCTCGTGGCAGGGAGGCATGGCCAGCCGGACGCTCTGCCAGTCCTTTTCCGCAGACAACGCTCCGCCTGCCCTGCAAAGTCATGTTATCGATTCCGATGAACCGGTTTCGCTGGGTGGCGAAGGGCTGGCTCCTGACCCCCAGGAGCTGATGCTCGCTGCGTTTAATGCCTGCATGATGGCCGCCTTTATTCTCGAAGCCAGGGCTGAAGGTCTCGCCCTTACGCATCTTGAAATTCACACTGACGGGCACCTTCCGAAGGGTATACCGGCCTCCGGTGACAGACCTGCAGAGGATGCCTCCGGCAGGCTTGTGTATGTCATCCACGTAAGCGGTAGCGGCACGGTGTATCAGTTTGAAGGGGTCCATCAGCGAGTGATTGACTCCTCCCTGAACCGGTGGTTACTGGCCCAGAATATGCTGATCGAAGGTGACTTAATACTGAGCTGACGCGGCTGGATTGTTCTGTTCAACAGGAAAAAATGATATGACCACACCAAGAGTAACCCCCTGGCAGGATAGAGAGCCCGTTGACGCCAATCTTCTCAACGCGATAAAGGCCCGTCGGCCCGGCGGAAAACTGATAGGTATTGACCGGGTATTACTGAAGAGTGCCCCCCTGGCCACGGGCTGGAACGAACTGATGGTACGGGTACGTCAGGAATTTTCGCTCAGCCTTGAATACCGGGAACTGATCATGCTGCGCGTTGCCTGGCTGAATAAAGCAGAATTTGAATGGAACGTGCACTACCCTGCCTATCTGGATGCAGGCGGAACGGCTGAAAAAGCAGAAGCCCTGCGGTTATCCTCCGCGCCACACATCTTTAATGACACCGAAACGTTGCTGATACATCTTACGGACCAGTCCACTCGGAACGTCGTGGTTGAGGAGAACGTCATCGGGGCGCTGAAAAGCCTGTTAGGTGAAAAAGATACCGTGGAAGCGGTTGCCACTGTCGCCGCCTATAACATGGTATCCCGTTTTCTTGTCGCCCTTGCCATCTGACAACCCCAAATTTTCCGGTGCAATTTATGAATAAAAAATATCGCGCTATGCAGATCGTTGCTCCCGGGGTGCTGGAAATGACAGAGCGACCGATACCCGCTCCCGGCCCGGATGAGGTGCTCATCAGAATTGAAGCATGCGGCGTATGCGGTGCCGATCTCCGGGACGCGGAAAAAGCGCCGCAGGCGGGCCAACCCGGCCGCATACCGGGACATGAAATTGTCGGGTTTATTGCCCGGAAGGGGAACAGGGTACCCGATATCTGGCAAACCGGTCAGCGGGTGGGGGTCGGGCGTCTGGGGGGGTACTGTCAGCACTGCAAACCCTGCCGCAGCGGGCTTTTTCATCTCTGTGAAAACCAGCTTACGCCAGGACTCAGCTGTGATGGCGGCTACGCAGAGTACGTCGTCATGCGGCATACCGCGCTGATAGCCATCCCCTCAGCACTCTCTTCCGTACATGCCGCGCCGATTCTCTGCGCCGGTACCGCAACCTTCAACGCGCTGCGTAATTCTGGCGCCAGGGCGGGCGACAGAGTGGCGGTTCTCGGAATGGGTGGCCTTGGCCATATGGCCGTTCAATACGCCCGTAAAATGGGGTTTGATGTTACGGTGGTGGCGCGGGGTAGCGAAAAAGAACGAGCGGCCATTGAGCTGGGTGCACATCATTACATCGATACACTTAAGGAAAGCGCATCAGAACGTCTGAAAAATGACGGCGGTGTGGATATTATTGTGGCAACGGCACCGGCTTCAGAAACGGTATCTGCTCTTCTGTCCGCCCTGGCCCCCCGGGGAAAAGCTATCCTGCTGGGTACCGGACAAACGCCGCTGCAGGTCACGCCGGGTATGATGATCGGCGCTGAACGCACCCTGACAGGATCCTTCGTCAGCACACCTGCACAAACCGAGCTCGCGCTGCAGTTCAGCCACCTCTTTCAGACGTTGCCCGTCACAGAGCTGCTGCCCTTTGAAAGAGCAAATGAGGCGCTCAGCAGACTGAAGCAGGGGCTGGCGCGATACCGGATAGTGCTCACCATGAATCAGGATAATTAATCACATGTCCGCAGAACATTTCCTGCCTGTAGCAGACCAGAAAAATAATATTATACGCCTGTCGGCCGCACAGGCTCTCGCCGGTGCTAACTCCGTCGTCTTTTATGCGACAGGCGCGATTGTTGGTAACGCACTGGCTCCCAGCAGTTCGCTGGCCACTCTTCCCATCACCATGTTTGTTCTGGGGATGGCGGCCTGTATCCTGCCGTTAGGTTCACTGGCGCGGACAAATGGTCGTAAGGCTGCTTTTATGGTCGGCACCGGGGCAGGCGTCATTACCGGACTGACGGCTGCTCTGGCCGTCTTCATCGGCTCATTCCTGCTGTTCTGCATTGCTGCATTTATGGGCGGTGCCTATGCGGCGGTCGCGCTAAGCTTTCGTTTTGCCGCAACGGATGGCGTTACGCCCGAACGCCGGGCCCGGGCCCTGTCGCTGGTTATGGGAGGAGGAGTGATAGCTGGCGTGGTTGGTCCTATGCTGGTTTCCGGAACGATGCACCTCTGGCCGCCTCATACCTTTGCCGTCACGTTCATCGCCCAGGCGCTCGTGGCCGTTATATCAGCGTTCATTCTTAAAGGCGTGAAAACGATAGATTCCGTCAGCACGGTAGGAACAGGTGGACGACCTCTGAGCGAAATAGTCCGTCAGCCGGGCTTTGCCAGGACCGTATTCAGCGGTGCGGTAACCTATATGGTGATGAACTTCCTGATGACGGCAGCACCACTCTCGATGCACATGCACGGCATTTCTCAGCAGGCGTCCAATCTCGGTATCCAGTGGCATGTTATTGCCATGTACGGTCCGGGCTTTTTCACCGGCAAATTAATTAACCGCTTTGGCGCCATGCGTATTGCCGCTGCGGGTCTGGTTATCACGGCATGCTCTGTCCTGGCCGGACTTGGTGGAACCGATATTTTCCACTACTGGCTGTCGCTGATTTTGCTAGGTCTCGGCTGGAATTTTGGCTTTACCGGCGCATCTGCGAAGATCATTGAATATCACCGTCCCGAAGAGAAAACCCAGGTCCAGTCCCTGAACGATTTTGTCGTGTTTGGGGTGATGATTGTAGGGTCTTTTTCGTCAGGAGCCCTGCTCAGTCTCTATGGCTGGAACGCCGTCCTGTGGGGATCCCTTGTTCCCGTCGGGCTTGCCTTCTTAGGTATTGTTAACGAGTTGCTGGCAAAAAAGCAGCATAAATTAAGCTCCTGACGAAGTTTTATCTGCCGCCTGGAAGCGGGTTTTGTTGATGTGAAAAGTATCTAAAGCCCAAAATCAACGAGCATGATTTTGGGCTTACTTGGCGATGCTCACTGGTCCCACGATCTCATTAACATCCGCTCACAGCCAGATGCGGACATGACTAATTTGGGATAGGGAGAACAATTAAGAAAAGTCCGTCAATAAAATCATGTCCAAAGGGTAAATGCTCAGGATCATTTAGATGATTTTTCTTGTGAACTGTTGCTCAGTAATAGTACTACCCCACTGATCACCTTCCCATTCTTTCGACAATTCAAATCCGAATGATTCGTACAAACGTCTTGCCGCTTTAAGTTTATTAAATGTCCACAGTTGTACCGAAGTGAAGCTCTGTTCATCACAAAATCTCATAGCTTCTCCAATGAGTTTTCTACCCACTCCACTGCCACGACATCCATCGTCAAGGATGAACCAGCGCAGATGAGCCTCTTTATTTCCCAGATCCTCACCGTCAATTGCAACTGAGCCGACTATGCGTTCGTTCACCATTGCCAGCCAAATCTGATTACAAGGCTTGTCCAGGCGGCCAGAAAAATCAGCAAGACCTGCAGCAACCTTACCTTCAAAAAAACTGCCGAAGTTATGTTCTCTGGCGTAATAGCGGCCATGCATTTCAGCAATACGGCCAATCATACCTGCATGATAACCCGTGACTATTTTGACATTATTTCTGATATTACCTTCGATATTTTCGCGACAGGCTTTCAGCGCGCTGGCATAAGAAGAAAGGCCATGTGATACAGTTTCTTGTGTAAGTGGATCGAGCATGCCAAGTGCTGCTCCGACACGTTCGTCAGCGTAAGTATTTATGTTATGCACGGTATCTCTGCCCTTCCCGGTAAGGCTAAGCAGTTTCGTCCTGCCATCTTCAGCAGAAGGACTTTCTTTCAGTTCTCCGGCTTCGACAAGTTTAGCGAGCATGCGGCTGACGCTGGACTTCTCTAGCCCCAGGAGCTGGACCAGTTGAGCGGCTGTCAGTGATCCATGCGTTTCAATTTCAAGCATGGAGTGAACTGCTGAAGGAGGGTAGTCAGTTGCAGCCAAGTTTTGGTTCATGAAACCCAGCTCTCGCACCATTAAGCGTGATGCCGCACGTATATTTTGTATGTTATTTGGTTCGGAAATCATTAGCATTACCTTGCAATTATAGTTGCACAATACAACCATCTGCACATAGGATTTGTCAATCCCTTACCCATTTCCGCTCCTCGCTCAAAGCGGACGAGCTACCCATTCGTTCTTCAGACTTCTGAAGAAGCGTTCCATTGGACTGGAAGGGGGGAGGAACTCTGCTTTTTTTTCCTAGCAGTAAAGCGGTTCGGCACAGATCGGAACTGATATTAATGGCCGGTAAATAGCAGATATTCATCCATCATTTGCGTGAGGGATAGGTTTTCTTCCTGCCGTCCAATCAGCCACAAGCCTAGATCTTCAGGTGCCTTACGTTTCAGGTGATCCAGCCAGTCCTCCAGCGTCGCACCCATCATCAAATCGTACCAACATAGCCAGACCAGTTTGTGGCGATGCTCCGGTGAACTGAATTGTTGTAACAGGCTAATCAGCCTATTTGCCAGTGGGCGTTGTTTGAGGCGGATACATTCACTCAGTAATATCCCTTCCAGCATTGGGTGGTGCAGTAAAGTTTTTTGCTTTGTCTCAAGGCTGATTTGCATATCAGTCAATACCGACACTGGCTCTGGATGCTGACTTCCGTAAATCAGTCGGTAAAGGCATTGTGGTACCACTGCAGTCATCTGCCCTGCGCCGGGAAAGTACAGACTGCCCACCATCAGATGGTGGCTGGCCTGGATATTGGGATGACATATGCCATTTATGATGGCCAGTTTTGTGAACCCGTTTAGCCAACGTTGATAGCTGACTAGCAAACTGTTATATCGCGTCTTCGTCACTTTCATGGTGAATTATCCCTGAATACTGAATGACAGGCAGCCGAAAGCCTCCGCAATGAGCGGATAAAGAATTTGCCTGTCAGGAAAGTGATGTGTAAGGAGAGGTATCTAGCTGCGTGATTCGTCGATTCTCGCCTGTAGCCAGGCTTCTACTTCACTCTGTAGCCATCGTGAACTTCGCCCCAGTTTGATAGGTTTGGGGAATATGCCCTCTTTGATGAGTCGGTAAATCCACTTATCACTGACCCCCAGCAGGCGGGTGATGAATGCCATATCGATGAATTGGTCTTCGAGCAGGGAAATTTGAATAGTCATGGTTTGATTCTCCGGTATCTAATTGGAAACCGGAGAGGGGCTTATTCCTGTTACTGCCCGCTCCGGCATAGGTACCGGTGGTGCCGTAAAAAATAGTATTAGCCGATTATCTATTTCCTGGGTCTTCCCTGTCGTGCAGGAGGTGGAACCTCATTGCATCCCCAGATCGGATTTCCATATTTCTGGTCTTCTTTTGTTAAATAACTGACTATCCGCCTGAGGCTTTCCACGTCTGCATCATTTCTGTGATCTACAATTGTATTTATATTGTCCTTGTGATAACTCTCCGCGTGGCACCATCTAATTTTTCCTTCACTGCGTGTTATATCTTCCCAAGCACTTTCTGCTTCAAGCATGAAGGGGAATGATTTTTTATGCTTCTGCCCTTCGATATAAAAAATGGCATGTGCGTGAACCGCACCTCCTCTTGTCCACTCTAATACCCAAAAACACCCGCAAATAGCAGGTTTTGCTATCATAGCATTCATTAACTCACGAAGATCATCCTGTATCTGCAGTGTTGAATTACGGATATATCTGTTACTTCCTTTCTGATAACTGAAGTCCATGCGAAAAGCCAGCACCTTTGAGTACCGACTCAGAACCTGGTTGAGATGATGATTGGCTAAATTCAGAAGGCAATCATCTGGGATGATGTTCTGGAAGAATGGGTAGTGTTTTTGCATTTTAGTAATCCTTTGGCTTTGTCTCAAAGGATTACCTGATGCTGTTTTTTTTGTGAGAATAGTATTAACAGGCTCCGATATCTTTATCGTCATCCATTCCGGGTTTAGTTCTGGGTTAAAGGTAAGGGTAGTGGTGAATATACAGTGGATAGAGGGTATGACTACAATTCCACTATAATATTAATTAACCTTAATTATCAAAAACGACACGAATGTGATGTCTGTAATCGGCAGCACCTGATGCGACATGGTGCAACCTAATCCGTTATGAGCTAGCTCGCTTACTCTAAGTTGCAGAAATTCGTATGGAGAGCGGAGAGGTGACGCTGAGTGTGAGTTTTCTCAACATCGCAGCATGAAGAATGTCGTGTTGCCGTTGTAAATCCGTTCATACAGACTATGTTCATAACTCAGGCCCATTAAAACACTACAAGCGTAAGGTAATGACAGGTAAAAATCTCATAACTCATTGATTATTTTATTCTGGATGGAAAATTAATTACTACGATATTACTACGTAATAACTTCTTTTTTTATACATTTATAATTCTTTTAGTAGTCATTTTTACTATTGATTATCTGCGTTTATTCATCATAATGGATTCATTTCTAGCAGTGTCATTGGGTGATATGTGAACAAAGAAAAGGTATTTACTGCTCAAGATAAGTACAACGCATTGAGAAGGAAAATGAAGTGGCTGGATAAAAATCCACGTGCTGCAAGCTTCTATTTTTTCTATATCGCTCGTTCTTTAAGTAGGCCTGAGTCGGAGATTTCTCAGTCCGAACATCTGTACGAACGAAATCCACTTTCCGCAAAGGTTCTGGGAATGGAAAAGATTTCGCTAGGCGTCGAAAAGAACAAAAAAGCATCACTTTCAGTAATGGCACCGCAAGTTAATTTGAGTGAGCTGAGTAAAGATAAAACAGATAAGGAATTTGAAATAAATGAAGGTCTTGAGAGGGTATTAAACAAAGAGCTTGCGTCAGGATCTGAAAATGCAACTTTGGGAAAGTTGTCAATGTCAAAAAGGATAATGCCGGCAGACTTTTTTTACGCTAATGGAATTTACACTCCTTTCTTGCAAGGGATTATAACCGGTACTGATAACATCATTGAACGTATAGTGAAAGAATTATGTGAAAAAGATGTATTAACTCGGCGTAAATTAATAAAGGAAATTAACATAGCTTGGGCTCAGGCAAGTAGTGATTTTCCTGAGGCTTTTTCATGGGTGGATTTAAATGATGAAAAACAATGTCTGTGGGTATGGGACATTATGAAAAAGAAGGCAGTTGCCCCTCCGGCAAATCCGATTAATAACATGCAACGCTGGCAATTTATTTGCGCAACATTTGATCTGTGGGAGGGCTGGACTCATGAGCAGCTGAGTTATTTAAAGGATGGTCGAAAAAAATTGAGCCAGAATTTCTCTGATTTACTGTCATTTCCACACTCTTCACATAAACATAAAGTAGTGCTAATGAATGAACTGGAAAAAGCCTGGAACCAGAAGCTGTTTCGCAGACAAGTTAAAGAGAATAATACGGAAATAAAGCTTTCTGTCAGAGTGAAAAAGAAGCTTGCCAGGCTTTCAGAAATATATGGAGAGTCGGAGTCAGTTTTAGTGGCCTCACTTATTGAGCATGAGTATGCCGGGTTAATGGTAACAACAGAAAAAGCCAAAAAACATTCCTGAATTCATACTTTATTTCGTGGGTTTATCTAAAAATTATACAGATATATATCATCTATTTGAACATACCCCATTAACGGCAGAACCCCATGGTTCTGCCGTTTTTGTTTTCATTTCAAAGGAGTAATGATGGAAAGATCTGAAGGTTTACAGTCGTTGCAGCAGTCGCTTTCTGGCCTGCCGCAGTGGGCATCAGAGCGTATTCTGCAACAGATAAACCAGCTTACTCGCTATGAGCCGGTGATTGGCATTATGGGTAAAACTGGCTCGGGCAAGAGCAGCCTATGCAATGCCCTATTTTCCGGAGATGTTTCGCCGGTCAGTGATGTAGAGGCCTGCACTCGAAAACCATTGCGGTTTCGCCTGCAGCTCGGCAAACGCTTTATGACAATTATGGACCTGCCTGGTGTTGGGGAGTCCAAACTGCGGGATGCTGAGTATGCCGCGCTCTACCGTAAAAAGCTTCCCCGGCTGGACCTTGTGCTGTGGCTGATTAAGGCTGATGACCGGGCGCTGGCGGTGGATGAACATTTTTATCATCAGGTGATCGGTGAGTCTTACCGGCATAAGGTGCTGTTTGTTATCAGCCAGGCCGATAAGGCTGAGCCCACCAGTTGCGGAGAGCACTTATCCACGGAACAGAAACAAAATATCAGCCGTAAAATCTGCCAGTTGCATGAACTCTTCCAACCTGTAAACCCTGTCTGCGCGGTGTCGGTACGTTTGCAGTGGGGGCTGCAGGTGATGGCTGAACGGATGATCTGTTGCCTGCCACGCGAGGCCAGCAGCCCGGTGACGCTACAGCTTAGTGCTCCACTGCGTACCGATGCCGTTAATAAAAAAGCCCGTGACGATTTTGGTGAAACGGTCGGCTCGGTACTGGATACAGTAAGTTCCATGCCCCTGATACCAGCCCCGGTTCGGACAATAATCCAGACTGTACGCGATACCGTGGTATCGGTCGCCCGCGCCATCTGGAATTTCTTCTTTTGAATTATTAGCAACTTAATCCGTTATTTCCTGAGCCCTGTCGCCTGTGCGACGGGGCTTTCTTTTATTATTTTCCTGTTATGAGGAGTCTGCTTATGACCCGTCTGGCTTCGCGCTTTGGCGCAGCAAACCTTATCCGTCGTGATCGTCCGCTAACCCGTGAAGAGCTGTTTCGTGTGGTGCCCAGCGTATTCAGCGAGGACAAGCATGAGTCACGTAGCGCACGGTATACCTGGATACCAACCATTACCGTTCTTGAAAACCTGCAGCACGAAGGCTTTCAGCCGTTCTTTGCCTGCCAGACCCGGGTGCGTGATCCTGGTCGCCGTGAGCACACAAAACACATGCTGCGCCTCCGTCGGGAGGGGCAAATTACCGGCAAGCAAGTCCCGGAAATCATTCTTCTCAACTCTCATGACGGCACCAGCTCGTACCAGATGCTGCCGGGATTATTCCGTGCGGTGTGCCAGAACGGTCTTGTCTGTGGCGAGTCGTTTGGTGAGGTGCGGGTGCCGCACAAAGGGGATGTGGTGAGTCAGGTGATTGAGGGGGCTTATGAAGTCCTGGGGATTTTTGACCGTGTGGAAGAGAAGCGGGATGCCATGCAGTCTCTGATGCTGTCGCCACCGGCACAACAGGCTCTGGCTCAGGCTGCACTGACGTACCGTTTCGGTGAGGACCACCAGCCAGTGACAGCACCTCAGGTGCTTTCCCCCCGGCGCTGGCAGGATGAGAGCAATGACCTGTGGACCACATACCAGCGTATTCAGGAGAACCTGATTAAGGGTGGGCTCAGTGGCCGGAGTGCAAAAGGCGGGCGAACGCATACCCGCGCCGTGCGCGGTATCGACGGCGACGTGAAGCTCAACCGGGCGCTGTGGGTAATGGCGGAAGCTATGCTCTCCGGATTTGAGGCAAATGGATGTTAGCTCCAGCAGCATACGGACACCCCCTGTCCGTTCGTTGATCGATTTCCAGGCAGTCTTTCCTTGATAAGGCTACGGAACCGCATTCTGATTGCATTCAGCATGCAGAAAAAATACCGCTTCCGCTGTCCGTATCCTGTCCGACCCTCTCGTTACACTAATCACTTAATTTTCAGTCCATTAACAGGGTGGAGAACGCCTCTCATGTCTCAGTCTGAGCGCCGCCATGAGCGCCTTGCGGTCCGGCTGTCGCTGATTATCAGCCGTCTTGTGGCGGGAGAAACGCTGGTCATACAGACACTGGCCGCCGAATTTGGCGTGTCAGTGCGCACATTGCGTCGGGATTTTCGCGAGCGTCTGGCCTATCTCGATCTGGAATTCCGTAACGGGCAATGTCGTCTGCTGTCCGGCAGCCGTCAGAGGGAGCTGACAGTGCAGACTTTTGTCCGTCAGTCCGGTGTGGAGGCGCTTTTTCCGGATATAGACAACCAACTGGTCAACTCTCTGTTGAGCGCCAGCGAGTCTCCCTGCCTTATCTGGCACAGCACCAACGTCAGGACGCAAGCACAGCCTGAAGTCTTTACGCGACTGATTCGCGCCATCACAGAACACCGTCGGGTAACGCTACTGGCAGAGGGTCATCGTTGCACTGGTCTGGCTCCCTATCGACTGGTGTGCAGCGACGGCTGCTGGTACCTGACCGGTGAACATGAGGGACATATAACGGTTTTCACGCTGGGTGATATTCACACGGTCACATTCAACCCTGAGCTTTTTGTCCCGGATACACAGGTACGTAACCTGTTGTCACACCCAGATTTTCTTCGGGTTTTACCTCACTTTCAAACTTTCCATTCACTTTTCGTTGTCGGTGACGACGGTTTTTCACCCTTTAAGGAGCAAAGATGAAATTACTCACTGCAACCACGCTGGCGCTCAGCCTGTGCGTCGGAACAGTTTTGCCAGTAGCCGCTGAAAATATCGTGGGTACGGTTAAGGCCTGGCAGTACATGCAGGCAGATGGCTGGAAATCAGCTGATGGTCTGGACAACCATACCCTTAGCAACGCGCTGTATGGTGCCAGAGTGATCGATAATTATCCCTGGACCCGGCAATTCCTGCTACGTCAGGGATACAATGGAGGCTATTTTCTGGCCGATAAAAATACTAAAACGGTACGCAAACTGGCGCTCAAAACAGCCAGTGGTTCTTCCTCCGATTTGACATCTGTCTACCAGGCTGAGGGAAAGGCATGTGGTTTCGTTCTGATTGATACACAGGCTGCATTGCTTGACGAGGCACAGCAGCGAGCAAGTGGAACTGATGACCCGGCAGAGACAGTGCGAGTAGCCCGGACAAAATTTAAACCAAACACCCTGATGGTCGTGCCTGATAACTGTGTCAATCCCAAACAACAGGCCGCGCTGGAGGCTAAGCGTTCTCAAAAAGACAGGGAGCTGCAGCAATGGGTGGCAAAGCAGAGTATGGCTGAACTCTGCCGCCGAACCGGTAACTGTTGAGGATCTGGTTACAGATGTTTTAACCGCGCCAGATGGCTTGCAGGTATATCTGGTGCAATCCGGTTCGCATTTATTCAGGAAGAAGGCCATGCTAAAAATATTGACCTCTGTTATCCCGGCTTTAATTCTCTCGCTCGCGGCTTTCAGCGCCGGCGCCGCGCAGCTTCCGGAAAGTCTGATGGATAAAGACAATCCCGGCCAGGAATACTGGTGCCAGGGTAATGACATCAACACTACAGTCTGCTCAATGGCTGATGTCAGTGATGACCGTAAGTTTGCCCTGATTCAAGACATGCCCGGTCCAGCCTGTGAAGATTTAAGTTTCGGACTTATTGACCTGGTATTTAACACCGGACTTAACATCCCTTATGACGGCGGCGACTGCAAAGGGGATGTGAAGGCCGGGTTTGTGCGTGGCACAAAAGATAATGCCCTGTATGTGAAGATTGTCCGGGGTAGCAAAACTTTGCGGCTGTATAAGGTACAGACGGGGTTCTGACTGAACCCGCATAACAACACTCTCTCAAAACCCCTGACGCATCTGCGTCAGGGGTTTTTGCTTTTAAGGTACATCGAATGCCTGAATCTCAATTACTGCCGTCGAACCCTTTCACCCGACAGCAGGCCGACGCTATTACCAGCCGGAATCAAAACGTCGCTATAGAAGATGAACAGTGCATTCACTTCCGCCTGGTAGTTCGTGACTCTGAAGGTCGAATAGTCTGGCGGGCGTGGAGCTTTGAAACCGATGCCGGTGAAGGACTTAATCGCTATATCCGGCAGTATGGAATCCTCAGAGCATCCTCCTGCTGACCACACCCATTCATCATTCCTGCATATCCCCCATACGCCAGCTATCGTCGCTGGCGTTTTTTATTGACGGAGAATATCCATGACGACAGAAACTCAACGCGAATTGATGCCCGCTAATGAACCTCAATTTGACCTTACTGCAACACCAGTACCTGACGAACAGCGCATCCGCTTCTGGCCACAGCACTTTGGCGCTATCCCGCAGTGTATAACGCTGGAACCCCGTATTTTCGCCTGGATGGACCGCTTCTGTGATGAGTACAGCGGTGGTATCTGGTCGTTTTACACCCTGAGCAACGGTGGTGCATTTATGGCCCCCGAGTCTGACAGTGATGAGATTTGGCGTCTGTTTAACTACCTGAACGGCAACGATGCAGATATGAGCGCGGAAGCCGCAGGTATCGCTGTCTGCCTGATTGAATACAGCCACCACGCCTGTCGCACCGAATGTGATGCCATGACTGAGCACTATTACCGCCTGCGGGATTACGCCCTGCAGCACCCTGAATACAGTGCCATTTTGCGCATTATTGATTAAGGATACCCATGATGGAACAGTCACTTAGCCCACTAAGTCCGATACTTCCACTAACCGCACAACGCACGGTAAAACGCGCTTTAACACTGCTTGATCGACACCTGCGCGAAACAGGCGTGGCATTCACCTCTACTCAGGCTGCCCGTGACTGGCTGAAACTGAAAATGGCGGGACTGGAGCGCGAAGAGTTTATGGTGCTGTATCTGAACCAGCAGAACCAGTTGATTGCCCACGAAACCCTGTTTGCCGGTTCTATTAGCAGTACCGAGGTACATCCCCGCGAGGTGGTCAAACGCGCCCTGTACTTCAATGCGGCAGCAGTGTTATTTGCGCACAACCATCCCTCCGGTGACATCACACCCAGCCAGGCAGATAAGACCATCACGCAGCGTTTGGTGCAGGCACTTCAGCTCGTTGATATCCGCGTACCTGACCATCTGATTGTCGGCGGCAGGCAAATCTATTCGTTCGCAGAACACGGTCTGCTGTGAGGTATTACATGAAAATTATCAGTAAGCGCCGGGCGATGACCATATACCGTCAGCATTCGGCCTCCCGCATTTTTCGCTATTGCACCGGCAGATACCAGTGGCATGGCAGTGTCTGTTATTACAGCGGCAGGGAAGTTCCGGATATCACAGGAGTCTTGGCGGTATACGCCGAACGCCGCCAGGACCGCAACGGACCGTATGCCTGCCTGATGAGTATTATCCTGAATTGACAATAAAGGAGGTTATAAATGAACAACACCACATGGGGCCTGCAGCGGGATATCACGCCGCGCCTGGGAGCACGTCTGGTGCAGGAGGGCAACCGGCTGCACTATCTGGCTGACCGGGCAAGTATCACAGGTAAGTTTAGTGATGCCGAATGCCTGAAGTTGGATGTCGCATTCCCGCATTTTATCCGTCAGATGGAATCGATGCTGACCACTGGTGAAATGAATCCTCGCCATGCCCACTGTGTCACCCTGTACCACAACGGTTTTACCTGCGAAGCCGATACCTTTGGTAGTTGCGGCTACGTATATATCGCCATTTATCCCACTCAACGCTAACGAATTTCACGAGAGCAAACATGAAAACTCTACCTGCTACAATTTCGCGGGCGGCAAAGCCCTGTCTGTCTCCAGTGGCTGTCTGGCAAATGCTACTTACACGCCTGCTGGAAAAACACTATGGTCTGACCCTGAACGATACGCCGTTCTGTGATGAAACCGTTATACAGGAACATATCGATGCCGGTATCACTCTGGCTAATGCCGTTAACTTTCTGGTAGAAAAGTATGAGTTAGTACGTATCGATCGCACAGGATTTATCTCACAGGAAAAAGCGCCATATTTGACCGTGACAGATATCCTTCATGCCAGGAGAGCATGCGGATTAATGAACAGTTGTTCGTATCGGAAAGTAAGTAATATTGTTCTTAGCCGATCGCGGCAGTGAGAAAGACTTCAAGAGCCGAGAAGATTTGTACGGTCTGTGAAAAAATTGGTGATATTGGCGACTCGGTGAAAGGCTCATCGAGTCGCATGAAAAACAAGGTGGGGGCACAAAAGGGGGCATTTATAAAGATGAAACAAGAAAATATCTATACTTATCAATGGTTATATAGGTTGTGTTATGTTCCTATTATCGCACCATTTCAATATGTTAGGCATCATTAGTACCCTCCTTATTTTCCATGTGGGACAGGTTTGGGACACTAGCGCTAAAAATCGCATCGATTTCCTCGCGTGCTCGGTCAGATGATTCGGTGCCAAGTGTGCATACCTGTGAACCATCTCGATTGACTCCCGGCCGCCCATCTCCTGCAATACCGAGATCGACACTCCGGCCTGAACAAGCCAGCTTGCCCACGTATGGCACAGATCATGAAAACGGCAGTCTTCAATCCCGGCCCCTTTCAAAGCAGCGCGCCAGGCTGTATTTGCATCGCAACGCATTTTTCTGACAACATCGGTTTTTGAGCCATCCGGTCGGGTGATTTGCTCTGTGTAAACGAACACCCATTTATGATGGCGGCCGATCTGCTTTTTCAATACCTGACTAAATCAAAAACTTTAAAATTTATAGATCATTGAAATGAGATCAGTCGTTCAGGATTTCAAACCCTGATTAAATGTTATCTTAAGTTGCGTTCCCATCCTGATAGATGATCAGTGCTCATGGCTTTGCCGCTTCGGTATCTTCCCATTTTTCCAACAAATGATTAGGATAACTCTCATAAAAGATGATGGAATGATTATGATGAAGAAGCTTTTAGGGCTATTGGTTGGGCTGTCACTTGTTGGCTGCGCTAGTCAGCCAAGGGATCTGGTGGGTATCAAAGCGATTTCAGCAAACTCTGTGCTGCCTAAGACTTACATGATGGTTCCTTTGAATCAGGATGACTTCAATAAAAACAGCATATTATATAAACAGGTGGCTCAGGTTCTAAGGCAATCTTTATCATCAAGGGGGTTTGTACTTGAAAATGACCCGGATAAGGCAAGCCAAATTGTGTTTCTGAACCTATATCGCACAGGTGCAAAGAGCTCTACACGGAATGTGACTGTTCCTACATGGGGACAAACAGGCGTTAGTTCTGCTACTACCTATGGGACGGTGAACACATATGGTAATGGTTACGGAACATTGAACACTACTACAACTTACACGCCGACATATGGCGTGACGGGAAGTTATACAACGCAGGTTACAGATACTTTCTATACGATAGTTATCGCTCTCAATTCATATGATTTTGCGAAGTTTAAAGCTAAAAACACTGATGAACTCTGGGAGACCCAAATAGCTCTTACATCTTCTACACCTGATGGACTCGGTGCTTATAAAGGCATTGCTGCTTACGTTGCGCCTTATCTCGACACTACCTTAGATCATGATGCTCAGCTTTACTTAACTCCAAATGAATATATGCCAGCAGTAGCAGCAAATTAAGTTGCGAGCATCAAGCCTTTGCACCAGCTTACACCCACATCGTGCTAGGATTATCTAGGTGAGTTTCCGATGGAGAGCATAATGAAGTATCGAATAGAACTGGAATACGCACCATTCCCTTTGGATAAATTATGGCTTGATGTAAGACTGACCGAACGCGGAGTTATTGATGAGACTGATGACCGCTTTGGATTTGGCGCGGTGTATAGCTCAAGGGACGCACGTGAGTACAAATTTTCTCTATATGAAAGCTTTGAGACAATTGCTGGACTTGATTGGCTTGAAAGCGAGTATGCGGCAGGTGAATTACACATTCTCAAGCAGAGATTAGCTGTTGGCAGCGAGCACTTATTTAAAGATGCAGGTGAGAGCTATCATTACAAAATAAAAAAAATTACCCAATACACTTAACCCGCCACACGGCGGGTTTTTGCTATCTGAAAGGAATGATCATGCTCTGACCCTGACCCGAAATCCTGCTCCATTCAGAAACAGAATTCCGGCATGATATTCACTCCCCCACGAGCGGAGGTTGTGCCGATGAAAAAGTCACGATTCACCGAAGAGCAGATAGTTTTTGCCCTGAAGCAGGCTGAGCTGGGTACGCCCGTACCGGAAGTCTGCCGCAAGCTGGGCATCTCCGATGCCACGTTCTACACCTGGCGCAAAAAGTACGGCGGGATTTCTCCTTCAGAACTGAAACATATGCGACAGCTCGAGGAGGAAAACCTTCGCCTGAAGAAGCTGGTTGCCGATCTGAGCCTCGACAAGGCCATGCTTCAGGATGTGCTGGCAAAAAAGAGCTGACGCTGGCACGCCTGCGCGAGTAGGTCAGGGATTTACAGACCCGCTACGGTGCCAGTGAGAGACAGGCCTGCTTTGCGCTGCAGGTCAGCCGCAGTTCGTTCCGCTACCGCTCCGTTGCGACAGACGACAGTGCGCTGCGACTGCGCATCAGGGAGATCACCGAAACCCGGGTCCACTATGGCTACCGCAGGGTTCACGTGATGCTCAGGCGGGAAGGCTGGCGCGATAACCACAAAAGTGTAGTGGTCAAGTAATACTGGCCACGGTTTTACAGTAAGAACGGTATCGGTTCTCTGATTCTTCCGGCGTCAGCCCCCCGTTGTAATGATGAGGTCTGACGCTATTGTAGTAATTCAGGATATAACCGCCGATTTGTCGCCGGGCCTCATCCTTACCTGCGTAACCATTCGTCGGCACCCATTCTGTTTTCAGACTACGGAAGAAGCGTTCCATGGGGCTATTATCCCAGCAGTTCCCCCGACGACTGACGCTTTGCTTTATCCTGTAACGCCAGAGAACTTGCTGATATTTAAGGCCTGTATACTGGCTTCCCTGGTCGCTATGGAACATGACATCACGCGGTTGACCACGCGTCTCATAGGCCATCCGCAGAGCACTTCTTATCAGTGCGGTATCGGCATTCGCTGACAGACTCCAGCCGATAACCCTGCGGGCAAAAAGATCCATAACAACCGCCAGATAGCACCAGCGATTTCCAGCCCAGATATACGTAATATCTCCACACCATACCCGGTCTGGCTCCGGTACAGCGAACTGACGCTCGAGCAGATTCGGCAGGCAGGTATGCTCCTGACGGGCATTTTTGTACTGATGTTTTCCGGGCTGGCAACTGCTCAGGTTCAGGTATTTCATCAGACGCCCGGCACGGTAACGGGTCATCGGAACGCCGTTCCGGGTCAGCATTTCAGCCAGAGTGCGTGCGCCTGCTGAGCCCCGGCTCTGGTTCCACGCCCGGCGTATTTCGCTGTACAACCTGACTCGCGCCGGATTGACAGTATCGCGTCGTTTTCGCCAGTACCGGTAACTGCTACGGTGTATTTCCAGCGCGGAGCAAAGGCTGACAACCGTGTGGCTGTCACTCAGTCTGGCGGCTATCGTGAACCGTTCAGTGAGTCGGACATCAAGAGTGCGGTAGCCTTTTTTAATATCGTATTCTGTTCCTCCAGGCGGCGAACCTGCTTTTCCAGCTCGCGAATACGTTGCTGCTCTGCAGTAATGGGAGTTGCAGAGGGCGTAATCCCCTGCCGCTCTCGCCTGAGCTGGCGCACCCAGCTCTCAAGAGTGGTAGAACCGACATTCATCGCTTCACTGGCTTGTCGATATGAGTAGCCCTTATCAACAATCAGCTGTGCACATTCCAGCCTGAACTCAGGGGTGAAAGTACGCTTAGTTTTCTTGTTCATTAAGTCACCTGTTTTATGTTGTGGTGAGAATATCACCTTTAATCAGGTGGCCAAATTTACTGTGCCACTACAGACGGGCGACGGCTGCGCCTGCTGACAGTTATCGACCTGTATACTCGCGAATGCCTGGGAATTTGCGTGGGCCAGAATTTGCGTTCAACAGAAGTGGCAGAAATGCTGAACACCATTGCGCTCAGACGTCCTTTACCACAGCTCCTGAAAACTGATAATGGTTCTGAATTTGCTGGAAAAATGCTGGATAAATGGGTGTACGAACGTGATATCCGGATTGACTTCTCGCGACCGGGTACGCCCACGGATAACGCCACGGTGGAATCATTCAACGGCAGGCTGCGGCAGGAATGCCTGAACGAGAACTGGTTTATGTCGATGGAGGATGCCCGGTGCAAAATCGAAGCCTGGCGCATACACTATAACCAGAGTCGTCCCCATTCTGCGCTGGGCTGGATGACCCCATCCGAATTTGCCGAAAAATCTGTCGGTTGCCAGAATAAGCAACCAACCTGAAGCCGGTTATTCCTGATTATGCCTGGAGCATATTCGGGGTCAGGGTCACCAACCGACATTACTAACTGAAGGTTGTATCTAATCCTGGGGGCAGGTCACGGCAGCGTACCCGGGCCTACACACAGAACTTATCCTGACATTTGATCAGTAAGTGATCGTTATGCATGAACTTAAGGGAATGCGGTGCTAACATGTGGCGACTTGTTACTGTCTATCGGAAAGGGATGAAATGAGTGTTCTTGTCATCGCGGTATTGCTTGGTTTAATTCCGGCATTTATCGCGAAAAATAAAGGCCGATCCTTTGGTACTTGGTGGTTGTATGGAGCCCTCCTGTTCATCGTGGCGATAATCCATGTACTTCTAATCTCTCCAAGCCAGGAAGGTTTAGCAAATAATCAGGCTAGAGAGGGATTGCGAGACTGTCCGTTCTGCGCAGAACCAATCAAATTTCAGGCGTTAAAATGTAAGCATTGTGGCAGCGAAGTAGAACCCGTTTTGGTTTCATCCTCTGTAATAGTAAGTCCACAATCGAAATATACTGGAACACAGGTGGCGTGGAAAAGAGTGGGTATATTGGTAGCCATCGTTGTAATTGTAATGGCATTTATGCACTTTTCTGGTCATGCTTAGGGATGGAGATGTGAAGAAGGCCTTAATATTTATAGCAATAGGATTGCTGTCGTCAACATTACTTGGTTGTAAGCCATCTGATGATGAAGCTATCAGTTTTGGTCAACAAGATATAGCTTCGACCCTTAAGGATCCTAACAGCGTAAACTATAGGTCGGTGCGCTTTATTGAAGATCTGAATCGCCACAGGTTTAACAGACACCTCAGAGTCATTTAAGATGACTTAAAGAGAGGTGCCCATGAGCGGTAAGCGTTATCCTGAAGAGTTTAAAATTGAAGCAGTCAAACAGGTTGTTGATCGTGGTCATTCTGTTTCCAGTGTTGCAACACGTCTCGATATCACCACTCACAGTCTTTACGCCTGGATAAAGAAGTACGGTCCGGATTCTTCCACTCATAATGAACAGTCAGATGCTCAGGCCGAGATCCGCCGTCTTCAGAAAGAGTTGAAGCGGGTTACGGACGAACGGGACATATTAAAAAAAGCCGCGGCGTACTTCGCAAAGCTGTCCGACTGAGGTACGCCTTTATCCGCGACAACAGCCGTTGCTGGCCTGTTCGTTTGCTCTGTAGGGTTCTGGATGTCCATCCGAGTGGATTTTATTTCTGGCTTAAGCAGCCACATTCACAGCGTCACCAGACAGACCAGATGCTGACCGGGCAGATCAAACAGTTCTGGCTTGAGTCTGGCTGCGTCTATGGTTATCGCAAGATCCATCTCGATCTACGTGATACCGGACAGCAGTGCGGAGTGAACCGGGTCTGGCGACTGATGAAGCGTGCCGGAATAAAAGCTCAGGTTGGGTACCGCAGCCCACGTGCACGTAAAGGAGAAGCCAGCATCGTGACATCCAACAGGCTCCAGCGGCAGTTCAATCCGGACTCACCGGATGAGCGTTGGGTGACGGACATAACCTACATCCGAACCCACGAAGGCTGGCTGTATCTGGCCGTGGTGGTTGACCTGTTCTCCCGAAAAGTTATCGGCTGGTCAATGCAACCCCGCATGACAAAAGAGATTGTCCTGAACGCATTACTTATGGCGGTGTGGAGGCGTAATCCTCAAAAGCAGGTACTGGTTCACTCTGATCAGGGCAGTCAGTACACGAGCCATGAGTGGCAGTCGTTCCTGAAATCACACGGTCTGGAAGGCAGCATGAGTCGTCGCGGTAACTGCCATGACAACGCGGTTGCGGAAAGCTTTTTCCAGCTTCTGAAACGCGAACGGTTTAAGAAAAGGCTCTACGGAACGAGAGACGAAGCCAGAAGCGATATTTTTGATTATATCGAAATGTTTTATAACAGTAAGCGTCGGCATGGTTCGAGCGAGCAGATGCCACCGGCTGAATATGAAAACCTATATTATCAACGGCTCAGAAGTGTCTAGATTATCCGTGGCGATTCACCATCAAAAGCCCGAGTACTACGAGTAATAGTCTTTTATCAACCGAATAGTTATATACATTTGTCGCGTTGTTGATGTCTCCATCATGGTGTTTTATGGTTTATGTGACCCAAATTCTGGAACGGTTACAGACCGAGCGCTATGATGAGGCGTGCTTAATAACATGGATGCGTGAGTATGGATACGGTTGAGCAGATTAACGGCTATTTTTATAAAGGGATGTGGAACTTATCACCTGGCGAACTTGCTTTCTGGATTCTGGTCGATGAGGCAGAAAAGCAATTAGACGGTATAGATATTTTTGCATTTGCCACAATCGTAGGTAGCTTTAACCTAATTCACGTTCCAGGAAAACCCAATACAGCAACACGCGGAACCAGTCTTCTATCATTAGGGCTACGCAGGATGATCTCTTATCGGTTAGACACTCGCTGGCGGTCTCCTACATGGAAGACGTTAATTAATGGTCAATGGGCGAGAACATCTAGTTTAGGAGGTCTGATTGGAAGGTGGTTACCTTGGGTAGGGGTTGCGATCACGTTATATGATATCACCCTAATTTCACACAGGACTATCTGGCATTACAACCTCATGGTTCGACCTGAGGATAGGATATGAAGCTATTAGATGCTGCTGTATTAGAATTTGCAAGAGACGAGTTACGCTGCAAAGATCTTGATATTGATTCATCTCTCAGTACCGGGGAGTTTCTAACGGTTCGCGAAGATGTTTATGAACTGCTTGATAAGTATGCAGAAGTTTTTAATGTTGATTGTAGCTCAATTAACTGGCGGAAATATTTCCCTATACAGATATTACCCTTCTTACCCAATGGCATATTACCTAATAGATTAAGATCCGATCGGCACAAAGCTTCTCCACTAACCATAAAAATGCTCATTGAGTCCGCCAAAGCGGGGCGTTGGCTTTACGATTAATGGCCCGCAAGCATTCTGTTTTAAAACACTTTAAACGTCGTCAAGCGTATGATTGACAACAATCTCCAGTGTCTTATAAATCCTGTCGGCTTGCGCTGCATCGCTGGTTAGTTCTAATGCGTTGATCAGCGATAAAATGATGGCTTTATTGGTTAAATGCCCGTCCTCGGCAACAATATTGCGAATTATCGTGCCTAATAATGCCGACTCCTCGGCCAACATATCACCTGCGCGCCGGAAGTATTGCGCCAGCTCGGTATCATATAATGCAGAGTGAATATCAATTTTTTCAGACATAACGCTGTTCCTGTACCTACATCGTTATTCATTATTACTGACAACCAGAATGTCAGTGTTTTTTATTGGTTTCCGACAGCGGTTTACTTCCAAACAGGGGGTGAACATTATCGCCACTCTGTTGTTCACGCAAAGCCCTACGCCGACCAGAAGCCATGTTATTTTTGACTTCTGTAATAACACGCGCAATCAGTTCCCGACGCTGCCTGTTCGGCTCACCCGCTTCCATGGTACGTAACTGCCCAATCAGCGACTGGTTAGTTACCGGGCCATTTTCTTTAAAAAGAGACAGAACCGCCTCTCCAATGATTTCATCTGTTAGCCGATCGATTTCACTTCTGTTCATAACTGCATCTCTGATTGCCGCCGTGTTCCGGATTTTTAACGCGGCATGAACCTGTTCTCCTGAAAAGAAAGTCAGTTTACGATAACTGGCCCGTCAGTGTTAACACATCGCAATCTGATGATTTGCCCGGTTGGCTTTTCAGGCTTCATTACTGAACAGCAGACCGATCAACGTATGATAGTGCCGTTCTTCTTCAGCCCCAGATGCCAGTTCAAGGCGGCGAAGCAGTTTGGTGCAAAGAGATTTCCGGTTCAGGTTCCGGCCATCCTTGAGGATTTCGACTACAATCTGTCCTAGCGTTTCCTGCTGCGAAGGTAAAGTCGCCTGGTTGAAATATTGAGCAATAGCGTTTTCTGTATTCGGAGCATAGCCGTTCTGACGCATACCAGACCCTCTTTATTAATCAGACAAAGGAAAATTCGATAGAGAAGTTGTACAGATTTAATTTGTTTGTATAAGTATGGTGACCGGTTAGTTAAAATTGCTTTATGCAAAAAGTGCTATTTGGTTTATTTCAGAACCTAAGGTCAGACTAAGACGGGAGAGGCGGCAACAGGTCATCGCTTCTGCCTTGTTAAGCTAACCTCTGTTTTTTAACGCTGTTATTGGGAAGAATCTTGCGCGACGTAGGGCCAAAGTATTTGTTAAGGTAACCTTTTATCCGCTTCCTCCAATCCGGAACCTTATGCTCACAACTATCATTTACCGTAGCCATATCGATGATGGCGTCCCTGTCAGTACATTAGAAAGCATGGTCGCGGCGGCAAATGTGAAAAACAGCCATGCCGATGTAACCGGCATCTTGCTGTTCAACGGTACGCATTTTTTCCAGTTGCTTGAAGGGCCAGAAGAGAGCGTCTTCGCGATTTATCGACGTATTTGTGAAGATACGCGTCACTATAATCTGGTTGAGCTGTTGTGTGACTATGCGCCTTCGCGCCGGTTCGGTAGCACAGGGATGGAACTGTTTGATTTAAGAGAGCATGACCGGGATAAGGTGCTCCAGGAAGTATTGAACAAAAGTACCTCAAAATATCAACTGGCTTATGACGATCGTGCGCTACGGTTCTTCCGCACCTTTGTTGAGGCGACGGAAAGACAAAACTATTTCGAAATTCCGCCCGGCGACTCTTGGGATTTTGTTCCTGACGAGGATGTACTGTCATCTGAGAGCATACCGCCAATCGCAGAGGTGGCATGCAGCTTTGCTTTTCAACCGGTGATTGATCCACTCGCCCGCGAAGTGGTCTCGCTGGAAGCACTTCTGCGAACGCCGGACGGCAACTCACCGGAAACCTATTTCAATGCGCTATCTGGCGATGATATTTACGCCGCCGATCTCAGCAGTAAGAAAGTCGCTTTCGCCATGGCGGCCGCGTTAAACCTGCGGAAACAAATGCTGTCGGTCAATCTTTTACCCATGACACTGGTAAATGTACCGGGAGCGGTAAACTTTCTTCTGCAAGAAATTAAGCAGAACGGTTTGGTGCCCGAACAGATTCTGGTCGAGTTTACTGAAAGCGAAGTCATTTCACGTTTGGAAGAGTTTACTGGTGCAGTCAGGCAACTTAAGGCGGCAGGCATTAGCGTGGCGATCGATGACTTTGGCGCCGGCTTTGCTGGCCTGTTGTTGCTGGCGCAGTTTCAACCCGATCGGGTGAAGATAAACCGCGATCTTATCCGGGATGTACATAAAAGCGGTCCTCGCCAAGCCATCATTCAGGCGATTATCCAGTGCTGCACTTCGCTGGAAATATCGGTCACTGCGGTAGGGGTTGAAAAACCGGAAGAGTGGATGTGGCTTGAATCTGCGGGCATTACCACTTTTCAGGGCTATCTGTTTGCGGCACCAATGCATAACGGCATTCCTTCGGTGGCGTGGCCGGAGAAGAAGTAAAACCGTCAGGGCAGAGGAAGAGATAACACACCTGAGAGCTTCCTCTGCCGCTGCCCGCGATAAAGATAAAAGAGTATCGTCGCGAAACAATCTCTGTCACACTGTATAAATATCCAACCCTGGAGGTAGTGTGGCCGATGAAAGATGCCTTACCACGGATTTATATGCCCTGATAGGTTCAGCTGCCGGGGAGTTTATCGCGGACGATCGCGCGTTTGGAATTCATGACCTCATACTTACATTGCATACCAGACAATCCGGTCTAAAAGAGGGCGAGTGTCGCCAGTTGTATGATTCTGTTATCCGCCTGCTTGCGGGGCTGATGCATTAAAGACTTTACTACCTGAGTCGCTAACTCAGGGCTAACCCCCGTCGGTTAAACCCCCTCTATGCCTGGCATAGCGCCGCTTATGCGGCGGTGAGGCGGAACTGCTGCGCGCGCTGCGCCAGGCGATCGGAGAGCTCCCGCAACTGTGCGGCAGCTTGTACTTGCCGGGCATTAAGTCCTTCGCTTTGCTGCAATTGGGCGCTCATTTCTACCACTTCCTGGGCAATTTTACTTACGCGGTGGCTCTGGGCCATGGTGTTGTGCTGCAACTCATTCAGTTGTACCACCACGCCGGATACCGCTCCGCTGATTTGGGTAAACAGCGTTTCAAGGGTTTTTACCTTATCGAAACCGTCATTAACATGCTGCCGCGTGTGCTGAATCAGGCCATCGATTTGCCGGGTAGATTGCCCACTCTGCTGCGATAGCAAGCCAATCTCTTTCGCCACCACCGAAAAGCTGCGGCCATATGCGCCCGCGTGTGCAGATTCGATGGCCGCGTTCAGTGCCAGCAAGCGCGTCTGTAACGACAAGTTATCCAGCATGCCGACAATTCCGGCGATATCGCCCGATGCAGCGACAATTTGCTGCATCTGCATTTCCATGTTACCGACTTCGCGCGCGCAGTTATGCATCAGTTCATCGACCGACTGCGCTTCGCGCGTCGCATGTTGTGAGAACTGGGCGCCATTTTCCACCTCTTCGGAGACGCGATGCAAACGCTGCGATAAATGGTGAAAGCTGGCATTCTGCGCCTGGTGCTGCTGCATCGCTTGCTGATTATGCTGTTGCATATTTTCAGCCCCGGCCGCCACGCTCATCGCCACGCTATTAATATCGCTGACAATCTGCTGTAAGCCGTGGCGCATGGTATCAATCGAGTGAAATAACTGGCGAGTTTCCAGCGACTGTCGGCGCGGCGTTTCAAGGCTGGCAACCAAGTCACCGGTAGCAATCTGCGCCAGTTGGGCATTGGCGCGCCGCAATGGCAACAGCACGCCACGCATCAACAGCCACGCACCTGGCAGTAATAGCCCCATCAGCAAGGCATTCACCACTAAAGACATATTACGGCTCTGCTTGAGGGTATTGAGCGTGCTGTGGTTAACCTGACTAAGCTGATGATTAGCCTGTTGGATCTCGCTAAACCAGGCATCGTTAAATTGCTGCTGGAATGCTTGCATTGGAACCATAAAAAACGCGTTAATGTCGTTGGTCGCCAGGCCTTTTAGTTGCTCCTGTAAACCCTCGGTCAGTAGGGCGAAACTCTGCGCCAGCGGGCTATCGGCTCGGGCATGATATGCCGCGAATAATGTTTGCGCCTGTCGGAGTGAATCATTGGCGGCGGCGGCGAGGCTTTTCCAACTGTCCACCGAGCCACTCTCCTTGTCCTGCATCAAATAGATACCGGCGCGATGGCTGTTGTCGCTGGCGGTGAGCAATTCAATACGCGCTTTATCCAACAGCGTCAGCCTTTCGCGCAGATGGTTGGCTTGTTCCAGTGAAGTTTGTGTCTGCGTGACGTGCTGGCTTAATAGCCATACGCTGGCAAATTGCAGTAAACAAAACAGAACGATAAACAGGAGAAACTGGCTCAGTAAGCTGGCCAGCCAGCGCGGCTTACGTAACGCCAAACCGGTACGCAGCCGCAGTGGTAAGGTGATAACAGAAAGGAGTGACATCGAACGCCTCCAAAAAATAAAAAGGAGTATTAAGATGTCAGATGACAGTTTGGTGACAGCGCACCTAATTCTGCGGAAAACAACATAAATCACGGACTTAAATAAAATTATGTCCCGGAGTCCCCGCGTAATCGCTCCTTCCCGCGTTAACCATTAGCCAGGGCCTTCACTGGCCCCTGGCCCAACGAGCGCGACGGTGGGATGTGCTGATGTCATCATTATCCTCCGATCCAGATGGTGATTTACCGCGTTAAGCGCCCGGAGACCATAACATATTTTTCTACGTGACTTGCTTTGGTGCGTGGGTTAGCCAGCACTCATCTCGGCACTAATCTGCTCCAGTGATTTGTCTTTCGTTTCGGTGATGAAAAAGACATTCAGCAAGAACCACAGCAGGCAACAAAAACCATACAAAAAGAAAGGGAAACTGCCATTGAAGAGTTTATTCAGTACCACGCTGTGCGTTAGCATTGGAAAGGTTTGTGAGACAATAAAGCTGCCGCTCCAGATAAGAAAGGTCGCCCACGACATCAGTTTGTCACGAATCATATTAGGGGCCAGTTCTGGAATGATTATCCATAAAATGGGGCCAACGGTGCCACCAAAAAACAGAATATATACAATCATAATCGCCAGCATAAACAGATTAGTGACGCCCAGCCAAATCAATATACCCAACAGCGTAATGGAGAGGAAGCAAACCAACGAGCCAATTATCAGCAGCTTGCGGCGGCCATACTTCTCAATCCGATAAACTGCCCACACTGCGGCGGCAAAGAAGGCAATGCCAATAACTACTTGCTGATAGTAAGCGGTTTTCTCCGTCGCTATGCCGATATTTTCCAGCAAGATATTGCCATAATATAACACCGCATTAATGCCACAAAGATTAGCCAACAGCGCCATCGCGAGAATGGTTAATGAAACCCGACGATATTTTTTTGATAATAGACGCTCGCTGTTTACGGTAGCACTTTGATGTTGGAAGGATCGTTTAATCTCGGCAATCGTGGCCTGGCTATCATACTCATTGCCATTAATAGCGTTGATAATCTGACTGGCTTCTTCTTCCCGGTTTTTCTTTATTAGCCAACGCGGGGATTCCGGTAAAAAACAGGCAAGGATCATAAACAGGCAACCCGGAATCGACATTGCACCCAACATATAACGCCATGAGTACTGCGTTGCCCATTCAGGACTCGGTGTCCAACTGGCGACCAGCGCATTAACCAGATAGACCGCTAAAATACCAAATGCGATCATCATCTGGTAAAAGCCTAAGGTTTTGCCCCGCACTTTTTGTGCGGCTATTTCGCCAATGTAAACCGGTGCGGTGGCCGAGCCTAAACCTACGCCGATCCCGCCCACGATCCTGAAAATAATAAACAGAGTAAAGTTGTAGGGAAAGGCGGTAAAAATACTGGATAACGTTACCAGGAAACCGGTAAGCACCAGCGCTTTCTTCCGGCCAAGCGAGTTAGTAATAAACTGCCCGCTAAACGCGCCAATCATGAACCCTAATACCACTGACGAAACCGCCCATCCGGTACTGATGGCATCAAGTGAAAAATAGTTACTGAGATGAGATATTGCCCCGGCAATTACGGCGGAATCAAACCCGTATAATAGCCCGGCCAACGAGGCAATCAGGCACAATTTATAACTCATACGATATGTAGTATTCATGGTTTACACCAGTCAGTGAGTTTTATTGACTCTTGGAACCGCGTTAGTTTTAATGCGATGCGATCTCTCTACATATTCTGGTAGGATCTTCATCGAGTCATCAAACCAGGCGTCGGGATCGGTGCTAGCCACCAGCGCAAAATTTCCCCACGGCATTAAAGAACCTGAACGAATAATCACTTTCGCCGTGTGATAAAGTTCGGAAACTAATTGCTGATGTGGAATTAAGGTAAAATCGGCGCCGGAGCCGGTGAAAATATCACTGACCCACTGAAAAAGGTGGGGGTTTCCTGCCGGGACTTCATCGGCAAAGATGACATTCTCAATAAAAATCTCCTGCCGCAATACGCGTAATATTTCAAGAATATCAACGCTACCGGCATAGAACGCCAGATCAATGCGGTTGGCGTCTGCCGGGATAGGCGCGCCTGCATCAGTTACCAGTATGATATCGCCGTGCCCTAAACTGGCTAAAGCCGATGCAACCTGTGGATGTAATATTTTTCCTGGTCTCATCATATTCTCCGAAAGTAATGTATGGGTAGTTAATCGCCGTCGAATTAGCGTATTACGTTGTCTATTTTCCTTTTTCTAATGGTGATTAATTACGGTGTAATTCCAGTTCAATTTCTTCCAGTGTTTTTCCTTTGGTCTCCGGCACAGTCGTCAGCACGAATATTAATGCCACCACCGAAATACCCGCGAAAATAAAAAAGGTATTTGCGGCATTAATATTTTCCACTAAGACCGGAAAGAAACGCGAAACCATAAAGTTGCCGCCCCATAGCGCGAAGGTCGCGATGGAGACGGCAATGCCACGTACATGAATCGGGAAAATTTCCGCAATGATGACATAGGCGACGGTACCGTAGGAGACGGCAAAAATCGCCACATACGCCAAAATGCACAGTAACAATAAAGTGGTGTGCGCCTCGCTGGCGCGGAATAACAGGCCGGTACCACCTAGCGTCATCGCCATCCCGATAGAGCCAAAAATCAGCAGCGAGCGCCGACCCACTTTGTCGATTATCCACATGGAAACCAGCGTTGAAATCACCAGCGTCAGGCCGATCAGAACGGTAAACGACATCGCTCCGCCCGCATCCACGCCCGCCGTTTTAAAGATTTCCGGCGCATAATAGAAAATGGCGTTGATGCCGGTAATTTGCTGGAACAGCGCAACACAAAAACCAATCACCAGCGATTTGCGTAGGCGCGGGGCGAACAATTCGCGTAATCGCGATTTCGGTTCACTGTGCAGGGCGGATTGAATCGCCTGTAACTGTTCTTTAGCGGTGGGCTCATCCGGGTTGATGGTAAGCAAGACCTCAAGCGCGTGGCGATCACGACCTTTGCGCATCAGCCAGCGTGGACTTTCAGGCACTCGCGCTAACAGCATAAAAAAGATCACTGCTGGCACAATGCCGGTGGCGAAAATGACCCGCCAGCCATACTCAATATTCCAGCCCTCGCTGGCGTTATTAGCGATCAGCGCCGCAATCGAAAAAATCGCCAGATTGCCGACGCAGTTAAATAACTGATTAAGCGAAACTAACCGTCCGCGAATATGCGCCGGGGAGACTTCGGCGATATAGAGTGGCGCAATGGTGGTTTCAACGCCAATGCCGATGCCGACCAGAATGCGGAACCACGCCAGCATCTCTGGAGAGACGGCCATGGCTTCTCCCAATACGCCGAGGATAAAAATCAGCGCGGTCAGCAGCAGGACTTTCTTACGCCCCACCGAATCGGAGAGCGGGCCTGCCAGCGCTACGCCAAGGATGCAGCCGACAATAATCGATGACGTGACCCAACCGACGCCGTTGGCATCCAGGCCGAATCTGCTTTGCAAGAAACCAACCGAACCGGAAATACTGCCGTTATCAAAACCAAACAAAAACCCGCCAACCGCAGTGACGAATGCGATGAGCAGTACGTTACGCATCCAGCGGTTTTTGGCGGCGACATCTGCATGACTGACCATAATACTCTCCGTGATTAAGCGGGTGAGCGTGGCGAGGACGAAACCGCGCGTACCGCGCAGCGTTGTTGTAAGGTCAATAAATCGATCTCAGCGGCGAGACCTGCCGTTGGACTGGCGGCGTTGGCCGCGCCGCAGGCCGCAGCCAGCGTTAGATGCGCCACCCAGCCGGCCGTAGGGCGCGCAAGTAGGCTGGCGATCAGCCCGGCGCAATAAGCATCGCCGGACCCGACCGCGCTGGCCGTGTCCACTTTCGGCGGCGTGATTTGGTAGTTGCCCTCCGGCGTTAGGGCGAGGGTAGGGCGCTGACCGTCGGTGATAATCACGCAACGCACGCCTTGTTTCAGCCAGGCGTGGGGTAAGTCTTGCCCTGAGGTGTCGCTGGCCTGTTGTAGCTCATCGCGATTGATTTTGATGATGTCGGGCAAGGCGGCGGCAGATTGCAACAGCGCCGGACCGTGGGTGTCGAGCAGCGATAACACGCCATGCGCGCGTGCCAGCGTTATCCAACGCCCGTATTCATCCGGCGTGAGGTTTTGCGCCAGCGAACCGGTGCAGACTACGGCATGGGCGCGCGGCATCTCATCCGCCAGCAGCGTATGGAGGGAGCGGTGCTCATCAGGTTGAATCACCGGGCCGACGGCGTTGTAGACACTGGCTTTTTCCGGCGCGGCTTTCTCGGTCACCACTTCGCAGATACGCGTGCTGGCGGCGATTTCGCACCAGCGTCCCGCCAGCCGTTCTTGTTCCAGCAACTCGCCACACAAACGACCGGTCGCTCCACCAAGAAAGCCAATCAGTAGCGGTGTCGGCGCATTTTCCATGTGTGGCTGAAGTTGGCGTAACACCCGCGCCACATTCACGCCTTTGCCACCCGCCAGCGTTTTATCATCCAGCAAGCGGTGTACTTCGCCAGGCCGCTGCTGCTCAACCAGCAACAGGCGTTCAATAGCCGTATTCAACGAGGCAATCAGCACATTCATAGGCGATTCTCCCGATGCGTCGCAATAAGCCAGCTTTCGCGGGCGATCATGGCGGCACCGGTGGCGACCGGTTCGGTGAGTTCACTGACGAACAGCGGCATTTGCCAGCGCTGTTTACGGTGCGCCAGCATTTCCTCGCGCTGAAACAGTGACCCCATCAACACCGCATCCTGTGGGCGGATCGCGCCAATTTCACACATCTGCGTGAGGAGCTGGAAGGCACGGTCGGCAATCTGATTCAGCGTGGCCTGCACCACATCCGCCGGTTGGATACCTGCGTTGAGGTGGTGCAGTGAAAACAATCCCAGCGCTTCATCTTCATTGACCGATACTGATACGCCGGGCGTCCGTCCTTCCTCAAGCAGGTCATGGAAAAGCCGATCATAATCGCCCTGATAGAACAGTTCGGTAAGCGTTTGGATAATTTTGCCGGAGGGCGTGGCGCAACCCATCACCAACTCTCCGGCTTGCCAGGTGCGTTCAATATCCACGCCTAACTGCCAGGCGATGGCGGCATCCGGGAAGTGAGGCGTCAATACCATCAGGTATTCAGAGGTTCCAATGGAGTCAAACACGTTAGTGGGCTGTCGGTTTTGTACCGCCCAGGCGGCGACGATCTGATCATGTCCGCCGATAAATACACTGGCGCCGGAGCAGAGCGCGACGCCGGGCAGAGCAGTGGACAGAATTTCGCCGCAACATTCACCGGTGTCCGCCGTTTTAGGAAACAGTTCAGGATGCAGCGCAAGACGCGTCAGCGTGGGTTCATGCGGTTGCATCGCGCGTAAATCGAAACATTGTGAATGGGTGACTTGCGAGCTAGAGGCGCGCCATTCACCGGTTAATTGCCACATCATGTAGCTGCCGAAATCCACCCACTGTGCGGTTTGCCGCCAAATATCGGCATGATGTTTACGTAACCAGCTTAACCGCGCCGGGCTTTGGTTCGGGCGTGAGCGCATACCGGAGACGGCGTAATGCTCCGGGCTATCGAGCCAGTGGTGAACCTCACTTTCCAACGCCGCTTCAGGATAATTTTCCCACCAGGCGAGAGAGGGGTAGATCATCTCGCCATGACGGTTTACCGCGACGGACTCCTCCTGGCCAAACGTGCCGATCGAGAGAGCGGCCAGCGAACCGTGGGCATGTGCGGTGTGGTGCGCATAGTCAATAATCAACGTCGACAGGGCTTGCCACACGGCTTGTGCATCGTGAAAGGTCAGCCCGTCGCGCTGCATTACCGGCGTGCGGAACTTTTTCACCGGTAGCAGCGTTCCCTCTTCGCTGATACCGATGATTTTTATGTGAGTGGTGCCAATATCAATGCCGAGAAACCACATCGTGATTGTCCTCAGTTATAGCCCCAGTTTGCCCGGATTCAGGATGCCGTTTGGATCGAGCGCCTGTTTGACCCGGCGTAACAGTAAGTGTGCCGACCCGAGTGATTCCCGCGCATACGGTGAGCGGATCAGGCCGCCGCCATGGTGATGAGAGAGTTCGGCGTTATGCTCAAGGCAGACACGCATCGCTTCACGCCAGATAGCGCGGAGTTTTTCTACCGCTGCCGGGTCAGACTCTTCGCGTCCAAGTAAAATCATGTACATTGAGGTGCCCTGCGGGTAGACGTGAGAGAAATGCGACAGAACCTCGTCCGCCATTGGGCTGAGTGCGTTGTTGAGAGCGTGATACAAACTGGCGATGCCATCCCAGTTGTGCGCCACTTCAATCGTCTCGGCAAACCCGCCAGGCGTCGCGAGTCGTTTTTCGACCGTTGAAAAATCAAAACGACGATCCATCCATTTCAGTACGCCCTCGGTACCGAGGGAGGTACCGCCGTAGCGATGCACCAGCGCCATAAATGCATCCATTTCGGCGCGCGCAACTGCCGCAACGCCTTGTGTGCCAAGAAACATTACCGGCTTATCCTGCGCCGGATTTTGCATGGCATGGCGCGCTTCGACCGTGTTGTAGAGCCGTAACAGGAATGGGCGTAATCCCGCCATCGCCTGTTCCCGCATGATTTGTAAACCTGCCTCAACCGAAGGCAACTCCAGCGTGTCGTACAGGCGCGTTTGTGGTAGCGGGAAAATCTTTAATTGTACCGATGTCACCACGCCCAGGGTGCCTTCTGCGCCGATAAACAGTTGACGTAAGTCCGGCCCCATTGCGGCGCGTGGCGACGCTTGCAGGCGAACCCGCTCACCGGTCGCGAGGATCACCGTGTAAGCGGTAATCAGATCTTCGATCCCGCCGTAATAAGAGGAAAATTGCCCGGTAGCCAGCGTTGATAACCAACCGCCGACGCTGGAGAGATAGAGTGATTGGGGGGAATGGCCCAATGTCCAGCCCATTTGCTGGAGTTCGTCTTCCAGCTTTCCGCCGTTGTAGCCGGTTGAAACTTCTACCGTCAGATTAGTGGTATTAATTTCACGCTGTTGTGTCATCGCGCTTAAATCCAGCACGATACCGCCGCGGGTTGGCAACGGTTGCCCGGTTACCGAAGAGGCCAGCGCCCGTGGCGTAACCGGCGTATCGTTGGCGGTCGCCAGCGCTAAAACTTGTTGGATCTGCTGTTCATCGGTGACTTTCACCACAACATCGGCCTGATAATCGTGGCACCCTAAATGCTTGAGTTTGGTCGACAGCGGCCAGGTATCGTGGCTGGAGGCCTGCAGGCTATCGCTATCGGTCAGCACCTGCGGTTCAGGAATAACGTTCTTAAGTGCGGTAATAAGATGAGAAATGTCAGACATACCAACTCCTGCTTGTCTAATTTAAAATCATGTTCTGCGCGTTTTAATGGGATGAAAACGTACAGAGGGTATTCCATTGACATCCAAATTAAGGCTAATATACGATCAATTTGCAGAAATCAGCAAATTGCATTTTTCGCTTTTTCTCAACTTTGTGAAGGAGAGCAAGTATGGATTCCCGAACCGGAAAGGCTATTCGCTTAGGACGTATTTTGCGCCCCGAAACCGGGCGTGCGGTGGTGGTTGCCGCTTCTCACGGTGTGATGTCAGGCCCACCCTCCGGGCTGAAAACGCGCAGTGAAATCGACACAGTATTTGCGCAATTACGCGGCGCTGACGGGGTGATGGTGTCGCCGGGGATGATTCCGCTGGTAGAGAACACCTTCATTGGGCGCGATCGCCCTGGTTTTGTGTTGCATCTGGACTGGAAAAATCATGCGCGTTCCATCTATACGCCCGGTAAAGATGGGCGTAGCGAAGGCGTATTGGCTCAATTGGCGGAGATCAGTGAAGTTGCCGCCAGCGGTATTGATGCGGTGATGACCTATATGTACCTGGGGCAGAAAGATACTGCGCTGGAGCAGGCAGAGATCGTGCGGAATACCCGTATTGTCCGTGAATGCGAGCGTCATGGCATTGCGGTAATTATTGAGCCGCGCTCCGCGTTGGAGGGGGTCGATCCGGATGCGCTGAGCGCGAAAGTCATGAGCATGTATTGCCGAATTGCCGCAGATATTGGTGCGGACCTGGTGAAGGCATTATGGCCTGGTTCAGTGGAGGATTTTGCTGCAGTAACAAGCACCTGCTATACTCCGGTACTGCTTGCCGGCGGGGCAGGCGGAGAAGATCCACGCTCAACGCTGCAATTGGCGGCCGACGCTATGCAAGCGGGTGCGAAAGGGGTGATGTTTGGACGGCGTATTTTTCGTGCGCAACAACCGGCCAGCGTTTTGCGCGCACTGAATGCGGTGGTACATGAAAACCAGAGCGTCGAACAAGCGTCACGGCTTCTGGAACAGTAAGAGTCGACGGAAACAATGACGGTTATCGCGAATGATGCGAAACAGCTTTCCCCGGTAGCGTTTATCGCTCGCACTATTCTTTCTCTTGGGTTGTCTGGCCGCCTGCCTACCACCTCCTGGTATCAGGAGGTGTTGGAAATTGGCTCCGGCACGGTGCAGAAAGCGCTGCAAGAGTTGAAGAAATCAGGCGCCGTTAAGCTGGTTTCACGTGGGCATCAGGGAACGTTTGTGGTCGGTTGGGATTTTTCTCTGCTGTGGGATGCGGCGCGTATGCCGCCAGTGCATATCTTGCTACCGCCGCGCGGTTCTCTGGAGGCGACGCAGGTCGCCTCCGCGTTGGTGCAACAATCTAGCCAGTGGGGCGTCGTCACCACTATCGGCTACCTGCGCGGCGCGCGTTCGCGCCTTGCCGCTTTTCATCAAGAGGCGGCAGATATTGTGTTGCTGTCGTCAGGCTCGGCGCAAATGCTGATGGCGAATGCCGAAGCGCAAGGTTATGAATTATTTGAAGTGGGTAACGGCAGCTACTACCGTCCTGACAGTCTGGTGGTGGTCGAAAAGGCTAATATCCTACCTGGCGGGCGTTTGCGGGTCGGTATTGATTTTCACTCCAGCGACCATCAGCGCCTGACGCGAGCGCAGTTTCCTGAACATCAATATGATTACGTAGAAGTGGATTTTACGCTGCTGCCGCGCTCGGTATTTTTCGGCGAAATAGATACCGGCGTTTGGCACCAGGAGGCTTCGCTTATTCCGCTGGATAAAGTGGGGCTTAAAATCCGTCCGCTGGATAACGCGCAGGCGCAGACGTTGGCCGAGGCGATTTCCAGCGCGGTGCTGGTGGTGCGTTCAGCTTCGCCGGTTGCCCGGTTACTGCGTCAGTTGGATATGCAGGCGTTGCGCCAGCAATCATTGCAACCGTTGGATATGTTAAACGGCGTGCCACTCGCCTTTCGTTTGCCCTGAGTTAACCTGATAACAGCCTGTAACCTTAGGTGTCCTGCTTTTACGGTAGCCATCGTCAGGCCAATATACTATCCGGGCTGAAATATCCGCCTGAATATCGGCCAGGGCTATCCGGTATTTTCTGCTATTTTCTTATATCCTCAGTTTCCGGGCTTCGATAAAGAACCTTGAGCCGAGTACGGCTTCACTCTTCTGCACTTCTTCCGCCACCTTTACGGCATAGGTGATGTTTTTACGGCGATTTTTCCTTTAAAATCTCAGCTTACAGATGCCTGCGCCAGACGTAACACGCGTTTCAACTACTTAAAGACCGATCATTAGGCGCATGTGGGCAATGAAAATTTTATCAGGGAGATGGCATGCTGAGATTATTCGATGTCAGTTACGACGAGCTGACGGAAATACTGTCTGATGATCTTTACCGGTTAAGGAAGCAGACCTTTAAGGATCGTTTAGGCTGGGAAGTCACCTGTATCAATGACCAGGAATTTGATGAGTATGACAACCAAAATACGCGTTATATTCTTGGCGTGTATAACGGTCAGTTAGTTTGTAGCGTCCGTTTTATTGGTGTCGCCCATCCCAATATGATTACGCACACCTTTCAGGCGTTTTTTAGCGATGTGGCGCTGGAGGTGAATAAGATTGAATCAAGCCGCTTCTTTGTGGATAAAGACCGAGCCAAACGGTTGTTGGGCGATCGTTATCCCATCAGCTACATCCTGTTTTTATCGATGATTAATTACGTGCGTCATTACGGCGGCGAGGGTATTTACACCATCGTCAGCCGGGCGATGTTGACGATATTAAAACGTTCCGGTTGGCAGATAGAGCCGTTAAAGGAAGCATGGGCTAGCGAGAAAGAGCGCATCTATCTGGTCTATTTGCCGACGGATGACAAGAGCCAGACGCAACTGGCCGAACGGATTAATCAGTCCCTACAAACCGACTTTAGCGCGCTAACGTCATGGCCATTAGCGCTGCCGGTTACGAAAGCTCCGGTTTAATCAACTCCAGTTCAACGCCCAGCCGAATTGCTTGCCGGGCGTTATTCACCCCCAGTTTGCTGACCACGTTCCCCATATGAAATTTTACCGTACGGGTTGAAATACCGGCGATGACGGCGATTTCCGCATAGGTTTTCCCCATGCTAGCCCAGTAAAGGATTTCATTTTCGCGCGGGGAAAAAATGGCTTTATCCGCACCGGCTTCCCGCTGACTTTGACGCGCTGGTGATGCATCGCGATTTAGCATATGCATTTGCTCATTAATTTCAATCAGCAACATTTGCAGTGCGTTACGGTTTGCCACGACATTATCTTCCAGCCCCTCTTTCACGTTATTATCAATAATTAACGATAACAGGGCTAAATTGTTCATATGATCGTGAAGCACGAACGTATAGCCATTGACGATGTTGTATTTTTTCGACATCGAGAAAATTTTCGTCAACTTCAGATCCGACATCAGGGTGATATTTTCATCCCAGGAAAAAGGCGAGGTACGCCGGAACGCGGTGAGCACCACCGGATCGATATGGTGAAGATTCGAAGCCCGGTAAATATCCACCCATTCATCCGGATAACTGGAGATAATGAGAATATTAGACGGGTTTTTTTTATGCACTACGGTATAGGCATATTCGGGGCTGCCATAAGCGACTAATTTCCTGTCGATATAATCACGCAAGGTTTCTGTGATGATTGCATTATCGGTAAAGAGAGAAGACATTCCGGGCTCCCTGAGTGACTGGCATTCCCTGGTTCAATGCTGGCATGTACTAAAGGTCAGGTAGGTACAGCACCTAAGTACAACTTACGAGATTAACTCGCTTCTATATAATAAAGGCATAAAAATGAAACACAAAAAAAAACCTGACTACATGAGAGTCAGGCCGCAACATTAGCTAACACCAGGGAAATTTGTACAGATGCCACAGTTTCTGTGGCTATCTTTCTATTGTACCACCAGATATCCTTTAACGACACTTCAAATCTTCGTTTCCAACGCGTTTTCACAGACGAAACCCCCGTAGCTAGAGTGATCTTTTCGGTACACGCATCAGAAATAATAGCGGCATCGCGATTACGGTGAGCAAAAACATCATCCAAAAATCATCAATATAGCCAATCATTGAGGCTTGATGCGTGATCATATCATCGAGCGCCGCCAACCCTGATTGCGTGTGCAAATCGTAGATAGAGGCCACCGTACTGTCACGCCAGGCGGAATTATACGGCGTGACGTTTTCAACCAAGCCGGAATGCACCACTTGTGTATTGCGCACCAGCAATGTCTGAACCAGCGAGATACCGATACTACTGCCGATATTACGTATCAGGCTGTAAATAGCGGTGCCTTCCGCCCGCATTTCCGGCGGCAGGGTGGCAAAGGTTGCGGTACTCAGCGGGACGAAAATCAGCCCCAACCCGACGCCTTGAATAAAGCCGGGCCAGACAATATCGGATTCACTCAGGATGATGGTGTATTGGCTCATTTGCCATAGCGAAAAGGCGGCGATACTAAAGCCGACAAACAGCAACAGACGAATATCGACCCGCGTGACCAGGCGGCCAACCAATAGCATGGCTAACATGGTACCGGCGCCGCTGGGCGCGGTAACCAAACCGGCGGTAGCGACCGGGTAGTCCATCAGGTTTTGCAACATCGGCGGAATTAATGCACGCGTGGCGTACAGCAGTAACCCAATCACAAAGATCAGCAGTAGCCCGGTTGAGTAGTGGTGATTTTTCAGCAGACGGAAATTGAAAAAGGACTCTTCCGGCGGCGTCAGTAACGTGTGGACGATAAAATAAGAAAAGCTGATGACCATTACCGCTGCTTCGATACGGGTTTCAATCGATGAAAACCAATCGTTTTGTTCTCCACGGTCTAACAATAATTGCAGCGCGCCAATCGCAATGCTGAGCGTGGCAAAACCGAACATATCGAACTTTCTGGCGCCCTTTGAAGGCAGCGTTTTAATGTAGGTCCATACGCCATACATCGCCAACATGCCGATCGGGACATTGATAAAAAAGACCCAGCGCCAACTGTAGCTATCGGTCAGCCAGCCGCCAAGCGTCGGCCCGAGAATGGGGCCGACCATCACGCCCATGCCCCAAATGGCCATCGCCGAGCCCTGTTTGTCACGGGTATTAATGTCTAACAAAATGGTTTGTGATAATGGCACCAGCGCCGCGCCGGAAATCCCCTGTAACACGCGTGCGAGGACGATTTCCGGCAAACTTACCGCCACGCCGCACAGGCAGGAGGCGAGAGTGAAGCCAAGAATCGAGACCAGCAGCACGTTCTTTTTACCAAAACGATCGCAAAGCCAGCCGTTAAGCGGTGTCGCAATGGCCGCTGCAACAATGTAGGAGGTTAAAACCCACGTGATTTGATCCTGCGAGGCGGAGAGCGCGCCTTGCATATGCGGCAACGCCACATTGGCGATGGTGCTATCCAGGGTTTGCATGATGGTCGCTAACATGATTGAGAGGGTAATCATGCCGCGATACGGCGTTGGTTGCTGTTCTGAATTGTTCATTATCGAGAGATGGTTTTCCTGCCCTGAAGCCCGCAAAGCCTGTAGAAAAGTCCACAGGATAAAATATAGTAACCAAGAAAATAATTAGCTGGTTATCAATTAGCGCGAGAAGTATAACCCGCGCTGGCGGCAAGAAATGTGATGCGGTCAAAATCCAGAGCATCGGTTTGGTTATTGGGCGGAAAGTTAGCCGCCCGCACAGGGTTATTCGGGGGCAGGGGCGATCACTAGTTGAACGTTAGCCACATCAAGCGCGGTGGCGAGAGCGGGCGGCGGCTGTTGGTCGGTAATCAGCATATCGACATCCTGTAGATGTGCGATATGCACCAGCGACATATGTTGGAACTTCGCCGCATCACACAACACCACTTTGTACCCGGAGCGGCGTAAATAGACGCGTTTCATCTCCGCCTCGTCCAGGGCGCTATCATACAGCCCGGCACCGGTAATGCCGGAGACGCTAATAAAGGCGACATCGAACCACAGTTGTTCAAATTGCGCGATGGCCGAAGGCCCCACTATCGCCATCTCATCTTCCCGCATCAAGCCGCCTGCCAGATAGACGTCGGGCAACACCGGGTTTCGGCCTAATGCATGCGCGGCGCGAACATTGTTGGTGAAAATTTTCATGCGGCTGCAGCCGGCCAAACGCTCCGCCAGCATCAGCATGGTGGTGCCAATATCCAGCGCGACAGTGTTATAGCGTGCGGCAACCGCCGCCGCCGCCGTGACAATCCGCGTTTTCGCTTCGGCACGTTGTTTCAAACGTTCTTCAAACAGCGCCGGTTCGTTATCCATCACGGGCTGACTATCATTTTTCGGCAATACGGCGCCGCCGTGTACCCGCAGCAGGCGACCATCTGCTTCCAGCTCAACTAAATCTCGCCGCACTGTCATCTCAGATACGCCCAGCGCGCTGGAAATGTCGCTAACGGTAATGCTACCGTTTTCTACCAATGCGCTGAGGATATGATTTTTCCTCTCCTGTGGAAGGTAGCGCGCACGGCTCAAGCCGCTTTTCCCCTGTGGTTCATTCAGTGCCACGACAATCCGCCTCTTGATGACTCATCTGTTCGATTAAAATGCGTGGCAAAGCAAGGTGAATGCCGCGATCGGAACGGATAATTCTATGTGATATGAACATTATATGGAACTAAGAGTGTTTGCTTTTGTTTGATTTGGATTAAGAAATGATCGCTGAACCAAAGAAGGGCCGGCCAGAGTGGCCGGGTGTGTTTAGTGTGATGCTGGTCACTCAGGGTGTGTCAATGGCTTATTGCGTTCGTACAACGCGCGAAACAGTAGATAGCCCTGACGGTAAACCTCAACGTTGGCCGGTTGAGGAGCGATCGTTTCGCCGAAACGGACAAAGGCGCTGGCGCCATTCCAGTCATCGCTGGCACCGACACCGATGGCTGCCGTCCAGGCCGCGCCGAGGCAGGAACCGGGATGTCCCTCCAGGCGTTGCACTGGCGCGCCCAGCACATCGGCGACAATTTGCATCCACAGGCGGCTGCCGGAACCCCCGTCGGAGACGATAAAACGCTGAGTGGGGTAACCAATATCACGTAGTGTCTCAATATGGTGAAAAATGGCGTAAGCGTAGGCTTCCAACAATGCGCGCCAGACATGTCCGGCATCGTGTGACAAGGTTAAGCCGAAAAATACGCCGCGCGCGCGCGGATCGTGCAACGGGGTTTTTTCCCCGAGAAAATAGGGGAGACACAGCAACCCTTCCGATCCGGGCGGACGTTTCGCCGCCAGGGTGTCGAGATATTGATGTAACGAGAGACCCTGTTGCATAGCCTGCGGTTGATGCTGACCGGCAAAGTTGTCGATAAACCAGTTCAGCCCTGACCCGCCAGTCGACATGCACCCATTCGGCATATAGAGGTCTGGAATGAGGTGATAATCCAGATACAGTCGCGGGTCGGGACGCGCTGAGGCGCTCACCGTCAGCACATCGACCGAGCCACCAAATTTCAACAGAATATCGCCGGGCGCAATCACTCCCGCACCCAGCGCGGAAGCGATCATATCGGCGGCGCCGCCAATTACCGGCGTTCCGATAGCCAGACCGGTATGATGTGCGGCTTGTGCGTGCACGCGGCCAATAACCTGATGAGAGTGCGCAAGCGGTGGAACGCTGCGGCGCGGCAGATGGGCAAAACTAACCAGTTGATCGTCAATTTGGTTGGTTTTAACGTTAACAAACCCGGCTTCCAGCGCTTGGTTCTGTTCAATACGTTTCTCGCCGGTCAGCTTCCAGTTGATATAATCATAGGAACCAAACACCGTAGCAATGCGTGAAAATACCTCGGGCTCATGTTGCTCGAGCCAGCGTATTTTGGCGCCGACCAATTGCTGATTAATCCCATTGCCCGCCTGTTGGATAAAATCATCACCCGGCATTTCAGCGCGCATCTGCTCCACTTGTTGCCCGCAACGTCCATCACTCTGTTGAATGCAGGGGCGTAATAACTGCCCGTTTTCATCCAACAGCACAATCGCCGGCAGCATACCGGTTACGCCAACCCCGACAATCTCGCTGGGATCAATGGCGCTCTCAGCCAGTAACGCTTGGCTAATTTCCCCTACGTTTTGCCACCACTGCTCGGGTGACTCTTCCGTCCAGCCCGGACGTGGAGAGGAGAGCGTCACGGGGCGAGAAACCAGCCCCAAAACCTGATTTGGCAAGCGGATCAGGATGCCAATAGTCGATGTGGTACCGATATCAATGCCCAGTAAACAGCTCATACTATCCCCTGAACTTTTTTGATTAACGCTGACGTTCAACGACATCCATAAAACGTTTCACACGGTCACCATCCACGGCATTCCAGGTATTGCCATCCACTTTAAAGTGGGTGCCGATGATCACACCGCTCGCCATTTGCAGAATATCGCTAACATTATCAATGTTGGTGCCGGTATTGGCGAATACCGGGACATCTTGCAGCGTTTCACACACTTTGCGCAGGTTGGATTGATCGGCGGGTTCGCCGGTGATGGGGCCAGAAACCAGTATTGCATCCGCCATTGAAGAGAACACTGCGCTGCGCGCGCGTAGCTCAATCGGCCGGTTATCAAGAGAGTGCGCGAATTCCGCGTTGATGTTAAATAACAGTTTCATATCATCACGCCCCAGATTATGGCGCAAACGTGAAGCGGTCGCGCAGTCGGGTGCCCATACGCCCATATCGGAGGCAAATACCCCGGTAAAGATTTCACGCACGAAGCTGGCGCCGGTGGTTGCGCCAATCGCGACGCTGGCTTTGGGATCCCACAGATAATTAACGCCAAACGGCACTTTAAGTATCGGTTTAACCGCCTGTACGACGGCGCTCATCGCCGCGACGCCCTCTAATGAGGCGCTAAATACGTAGGGTCGATCATTCTCGTTGCCGAACATAATCGCATCAACGCCGCCCGCCTGTAGTTTCTCTACATCACTCACTACGTCATCGATCAATTTATTCAGGCCGCCATCGGCATGGTAGAGCGGGGTTCCGGGCAAGGCTCCAATATGCGCCATTGCGATCACTGCTTTTTTCTTATTACCGAAAAAATCGAAAATCATAGTTTACTCCAGACGATGGGTGGGGAACGGGAACGTTCGTTTACAGTATCAAAGCAAACAAAAACGAACAATGTGAACACATAATACGAACTTTAATGTTTTAATCAAATTAATTTTGTTTTGATTTGTTTGTTTTAATAGTGTAATAAATAAGCATAACTAAGAGGAGAGAGCGATGAGTAACCCGTTATTTGTGCCTGCCATCTATCCCGGACTTAAAGGAAAAACCGCGATTGTCACCGGCGGCGCGACCGGCATTGGCCTGGCGATTTCCCGTGCTTTGTTAGCGCAAGGAATGCAGGTAGCGCTCGGCGATATCAACCTGGAGGCGGCGCAAAATGCTGCGCAGGCGCTGGGTGAAGCGTGCTTTGCATTTGGTGTTGATGTGCGTTCCCGTTCATCAGTCATTGACGGTTTTGCCCGCGTTGAGCGGGAGTTGGGCGGTTACCAACTGCTGATCGCCAACGCCGGGGTTTCTACCATGCAACGGGCGCTTGAGATCACCGATGAGGAGTGGGACTTCAATTTCGATGTCAACATTCGCGGCATCTTTCTGACTAATCAAATCGCGGCGCGCAAATTCGTTGAGCAGAAGCAGGGCGTAATCGTCAACACCGCCTCGCTGGCGGCAAAAGTGGGCGCGCCGCTATTGGCGCACTACTCCGCCAGCAAATTCGCCGTATTGGGCTGGACCCAGGCGTTGGCCCGCGAGCTCGCTGCCGAGGGCATTCGGGTTAACGCGGTATGTCCGGGGTTTGTCAAAACCGGGATGCAAAGCCGGGAGGTCGAGTGGGAGGCTTCTTTGCGTGGGGTTTCCGCCGAACAGGTCATTCAGGATTACATCAACCAAACGCCGCTCGGACGTCTTGAGACGCCGGAGGATGTTGCCGATGTAGTGGCGTTTTTAAGTTCAGATTCTGCCCGTTTTATGACCGGCCAAGGCATAAATGTTACCGGCGGCGTCTATACCGGGTAAACGCACAATTACAAACAACATCGCTCGCGGCCGGAGATCCGGCAAGCGTTTCCGCTGCGATTCCTGAAAGGTGTCACAAGGGTAAATAAGTATGGCGTCGATTGAGTTACAGAGCGTGTCGAAAACCTACAACCAGGGCCAGTACAGCGTTCGTGATGTGAATTTAAGCATACCCGACGGCGAGTTCGTGATCTTCCTCGGCCCTTCCGGCTGTGGGAAATCCACGACCTTACGAATGATCGCCGGTCTGGAAAGTATCAGTGAAGGCACGCTACTGATCGACGGTAAGAATATGAACAATGTGGCACCGCGCGATCGCAATATTGCCGTGGTGTTTCAAAGCTACGCGCTTTATCCGCATATGACAGTGGCGGAAAATATGGCCTTCGGCCTGAAAATGCGTGGTACCGATAAAGCTATTATTGAGAAAAAAATAGCGGAAAGCGCGGCCCTGCTAGGGCTTGATAAGTTGCTGAACCGCAAACCAGCGATGCTCTCCGGCGGTCAGCGTCAGCGCGTTGCGCTGGGGCGCGCCATTGTGCGGGAGCCGCAAGCCTTTTTGCTGGATGAACCCTTATCAAATCTCGACGCACAACTGCGCGCAGAAATGCGTCGGGAACTGATTAAGCTGCACCAGCGCCTGGGAAAAACCATGATTTATGTCACGCACGATCAGGTGGAAGCGATGACGATGGCCGATCGCATTTGCATTATGCGTGATGGGCATTTAATTCAAACCGGTGCGCCACTGGAGGTATATGAAAACCCGGCGAATACCTTCGTCGCTAAGTTTCTTTCTTCACCGCCAATCAATCTGTTGGCTTGTCGTGTCATTAAGGGTGAGAACGGCCTGTGGTTGCAGTTGGAAGGCGGACCGGCTTTACGGATCGCCGAGACCGCTCAGGCGGATTACGCGCATCTGGCTGGGCAAGCAACAGTATTAGGGATCCGCCCCGAAGATTTTCATGCGCAGCAACAACAACCGGATTGGCAGCCGGTCACGCTGGATGTCACTTCCGTTGAGTCGTTGGGCGCGGAAAATATCGTCAGCGGTACTCTCGATACGCTACCGATCATCGTCCGACTGGATCAACATACGCGTCCGCGCGTGGGTGACACCATGACGGTGTTTATGGACCCAACGCCATTACATCTGTTCGATCCGGTATCCGGGGATGTGGTTCCACGGCGATCGCGTCGCTCTCCTAATGCGTGAGGAGCTGAAACATGTTGCGAAAAATAGGGTTACATTGCGGTCTGATCATTGCCTGTATTGTGGTGGTGTTACCCATTCTCTGGGTGGTTCGCACCAGTCTGGTACCGGAATCAATGGCGTACAGCAGCGCGGTGTTTCCTGGCTTTTCTGGCGAAAACTTTACCGGTTTGTTGGGGGAAAATAACTTCCTCACGCATTACGGCAACAGTTTGATTGTCTCTTTTTGTTCGGTATTACTGGCCATGCCCTTTGCCGCCGCCACAGGTTACGCGTTCGCTCGCTTTAAAACTGGCGGTAAAACGGCACGCTTTATTATGTTGGCAACGCAGATGCTGCCCGCGGTCGCGCTAGTCCTTCCGGCTTTCGCGGTACTGCGCGGAATGGGGCTAACCAACTCCTTAATTGGGCTAACGCTGGTGTATGCCGCGCTGAATCTACCGTTTCTTACCTGGATTCTGATGGGGTTCTTTGAAGGAATACCGGTCGACCTGGAATGGGCGGCCATGACCGATGGCACTACGGCGTGGGGCGCATTCTGGTATGTGGTGTTGCCAGTCTCCTTACCCGGTCTGGCTGCGGCTGGCGTATTGGGTTTTATCCTGTCATGGAATGAGTTCTTGTTCGCCGTGGTTCTGAGTGGGCCGCAAACCGCCACCATTCCGGTGGCACTCGCCGCGTTGCAGACCTCTAATGGTGTGCAAATCGGTAAAGTTTCGGCGGGTATTGTTTTGGCGATCTTGCCGCTCATCATCGCTTCGCATTTTATCCAGCGCTATATCGTCAAGGGGCTGACCTTTGGCGGCGTGAAATAACCCTCAGTTGTTTTGTAACGGTCGCCGTTAGCATTCCGGCATATTTATACCAGGAGTGAATTATGTTTACCAAGAAAAAAACAGCTTTGTTAACCGGGATAATATTGGCAGGATTTTGCTCAATGGCACAGGCGAAAGAGGTGGTGCTGCGGGCGCTAATGGAAGACGTACCCGAAACGAAAATCATTGAAAAGATGCTGCCTGAATTTGAACAGCAGCACCATATTAAGGTTGAATTTGAAAAAATAGGCTATGGCGATATGCATGACAAATTGGTGCCGCAGCTTATTTCACCGCAAAGTTATTACAACCTACTGGAGGTGGATTTCCTGTGGGCCGGTGAATTTTCCCGTGCCAATTGGTTAACCGACTTAACGCCGGAAGTGAAAAAATCCGGCTTCGATATGTCTGCCTTTATTCCCTCTACCGTCTCGCTGCTCAATAGCGATCCGAAAAAGATCGAGCTCATCCCAATGTATAACTATTCGATGGGGATGATTTACCGTACCGATATGCTGAACGATAAAGATTTGCAGGCTAAATATCAGGCGGCGTTCAATAAGCCATTACAGTTGCCGAAAACGCTAGATGACTATGTGGCGCTAACCAAGTTTATCAAACAGCAAACCGGTAAAGCCGGTGCCGCCATGCAGGGCCAGCGCGGCGATCCGAACAGCATGGAGTTTTCCAACTATCTGTTTAGCGCCGGCGGCAGCTACCTTGATGAAAATAAAAAGGTGGTGCTGAATAACGCGGCAGGTAAAAAAGCCATGACGTTGTATGTTGACGCCATTCAGCATGGCGCACAGACCGGCGCATTATCAGCGACTCTGGACGATACCATCCGCTTGATGTGTAGCGGGCAGGCGTTCAGCATGGTTTCTTACTGGTGGATGTTGCCACAGCTCGACAACCAAAAAGCCTGTCCGGCGGTGGCGGGCAAGCTCGCGTTGACAACTATGCCTGGCGGTCACGGTGAGAGCGGCGGTTGGGGCTGGGGGATTCCGGCCAATAGTAGCGATGAGGAGAAAGCCGCTTCCTGGACCTTTATTCAATGGGTGCAGAGTAAACAAGTCAGCATTGCCCGTGCGCTGGAGGGCCATGCGCCAGTACGTAGCGATGTGTATAAGGACGCTAAAGTATTGGCGAAGTATCCCTACTATGCCGACGCGGAAAAGATCGTCGCGTCTGGAAAATCCTTCCCGATTTTTGCTTACTCCGCCAAGTATGAAGATGTGCTGGGTTCGCAATTATCGCAGTTGGCGGGCGGTTCCGGTTCGGTCGATAGCGCATTAGAGAAGTCTGCCGATCAACTTGATTCGCTAATGAAGAAATAACGCATGCTGATGAGCAAATCATTACGTTCTACTGACACCACAGGCCGCGCCGGACGTTTCTCCGGCGTTGACCGCTTTCGCGTGACCGGCTGGGCATTTGCCGCGCCGGGTCTGACGGCGCTGGCGATTGTGCTGGGGTTCCCGATTGTGTATGCCGTGGTACTGGCATTTTCATCCTACACGCTGCTGATGCCAGCGCTGGCGCCGTTTACCGGGCTGGACAATTTTATCTCGGTGCTCAGCGACGATGCATTCTGGTCTGCGGCCTGGTTGACCATCCGCTATTCGGTGCTGACAGTGGCGGGCGAATTTATTATTGGGCTCGGCATTGCGTTAATGCTTAACCGGGTGGTGAAGATGCGGCCGATCTATTTTGCGCTGCTCACTATTCCAATGGCGATGTCGCCGGTTAGCGTGGCCTTGATTTGGCGGATGTTACTGCAACCTAACTTAGGCATCGTGAATCATCTGTTGCAAAGCGTCGGTATTCCGGGCATCGATTGGTTAGGTAGCCCGGAGATGGCGTTTTGGAGTATGGCCTGTATTGATGTTTGGCAGCAGGTTTCCTTCGTGGTGCTCATTTTGGCGGCGGGTTTGGCGGCGTTGCCGAAAGAGCCTTATGAAGCGGCGGAGATCGATGGTGCGCGTGGTTGGCAGCAATTCTGGTATATCACGTTGCCGATGTTGCGCCCGGTGGCGGCGATTGCAGTAGTGATTCAGCTGATTAACGAACTGAGAACCTACGATTTGCCCTACATTCTCACGCGTGGCGGGCCGGGGTCGGCAACCGAAGTGTTGAGTTTCTTCGCTTATCGGCGCGCTTTTCTTGGCTTGTCGCTCAATGAAGGCGCCGCCGCCGCGTTAATGCTGCTGTTGATCGTACTGGCGATGACGGTGGTATTTTTTACCCTGCTGGAAAGACGCCGTTAGCAACGTTTTACGTCTTATCGACCTGTGCGGAAACCTGCTCCCAGGCGGACTGTAGATGCTGGCGCATTAATTGCGCCGCCTTTTCAGGCTGTTGTTCCCGCACTGCATCAATAATCGCGACATGTTCTTCACACCACTCCTTTACCCGCCGCTTATTTTGGTAGCTGCCGAATTCGAGCAGCCGACGCAGGCGGTTTTGCTGCTGGATGGCTTGCAAGACAAAGGGGTTGCCGCTGGCTTCCGCCAGCATTTCGTGAAACGCGGCATCGGTTTCAAAAATCTGCCGTGGCGGCACTTGGGTAATATCCGGGTGGGTGATTAACCACAAATGCTGCGCTCGCATCCGTTTGAGCGCCTGACGGTCGGGGCGGAAGTGGAGGGAAAGGAGGGCCGCCGGTTCGATCATCAAACGGAAACCATAGCCGTTGCGTAACGCGATGTTGGTATCCAACGTTTGTAAAAAACGCCAACCATGCCCGGCATTGCGGGCTATCAGCCCATCTTCCGCCAGTTTTAACAGCGTGCGCGAAAGCACGCCGCGATCCGCCTCATAGCGCTGGGCTATCTCGGTTTGGGTAAAGGACTCTGGCAGCGCGCCAGCCAGCCGGTCACGTACCAGAGATTCATACAGCGCCTGGTCATTACTTTTCGGCTGTTCAATCGCCAGCGACTGGAGTTCTTCGGCGCTTTTCAGCAAGAAAAAGCCTTGGTTCGGGCGTGCTTCAACCGCGCCGAGACGCGTCAATTCCTTTAGCCCGGCCCGCACAGGCGTACGGGAAACGCCGAGGGCATTGGCCAGTTGTTGCTCGCGTAAATGATGACCTGGATCGAATCTTGCTTCATATATCAGGTCAAGTATTTGCTGGGCTAATCGGCGACTACTGGCGGAAGAAGCAGACTGCATGGTGGTCGTTCCCTTTTGTGCATTATTGTGTTCGAAATATACAATATCACAGGTGATCGGACGCACGAAATAGAGCAAATTATGCACTATTTTTGCGCATTAATGCACCATTCAGGCGCAGTTTTGCTATAAGTTGAATTGTATTATTTGACTCATAAAATCCAATAAAATTTCAACCAGGAGACGAGTATGTCCAGACACCACCAGATGTTTTGCCGCGCCATCGGGCTGATGCTGACCCTCGGCGCTGGCCTGCCGTTCACCAGTCTGGCCGCGATGGACAGCGTCACGCCGGGCAAACTGACCTATGGCACCGCCGCCACTTTTATGCCGTTTGAATTCGTCAAAAACGGGCAACTGACCGGTTTTGATATCGATCTGATCGGCGCGTTGACTAAACACCTCAACCTGACGCCAGCGCCGATGCAGATGGAATTTAAAGGGCTAATCCCCGCCCTACAGGGCAAGCGTCTCGACATGATTAACTCGGCGATGTACGTCAATCCCACGCGTGCGGAGCAGGTTGATTTTGTGCCGTATCTGAAAATAGGTAGCCGCGTGGTGGTGCGTAAAGGCAATCAGGCCGGGCTAACCGGGCGCGACCTCTCCCTGTGCGGCAAAAATATCGCCGTCACCCTCGGCGGGATCGAAGAGAGCCAGGCGCGTGCGGATAACAAGAAGTGTCTGGCTGCCAGTAAACCGGCAATTAATGTCATGACTTTCCCGGCGGCGACCGATTCCGCCGTAGCGGTAGCGCAAGGGCGTGCCGATGCTGAGTATCTTTCCACGCCGGGTACCGTGGCGCTGTTCAGTGAAAAACCGGGGCTCTTTGAAGCGGTAGGGCCTGAATTTGAAGCCGATACCCATATTGCTTTCGCTATCCGTAAAGGCGATAGCGAAACGCGGGCGCAATTAGAGAAAGGGTTACAGGCGTTAGTGAAGGATGGAACCTATAAACAACTGATTAAAAAATGGAATTTCCCGGACTCCGTCGCCATTTTCTAATCTGCTTTCAGCGATTAACCGGAGAATGCTATGTCGATAGAACTCATGTGGCAGTACGTCCTCTCGCCCGAGTTTATGCAGGGCGCGTGGATGACACTGCTCATTACTCTCTGCTCGCTGCTATGCGGGGTGGTGCTGGGATTGCTACTGGCGTTGCTACAAGAGGCGCCATTGCGTGTCGGAAAGGGCATCGCCTGGTTCTACCTGTGGCTGTTCCGTGGTACGCCGGTCCTGTTTCAAATCATCTTTGTCTACAACGTATTGCCGGGATTCGGCATCCGTTTCTCGGCATTTACTTGCGCGGTATTGGCGCTCTCGCTGAATGAAGGCGCTTATATGGCGGAGATTTTGCGCTCCGGCCTACAGGCGGTGAAAAGCGGGCAACGTACCGCAGGTATGGCGCTGGGGATGACCCAATCGCAGATCATGCGCAAGATTGTGTTGCCGCAAGCCGCGCGTATTGTGCTACCGCCGATGGGTAACCAAATGATCAGCATGCTGAAATCAAGCGCATTGGTCTCAGTGATTGCGGTACAGGAACTGTTGTTGATCGCCAACCAAACCGCCAGCGCCAGCTTCCGTTACTTCGAAGCGCTGTGTGCCGCCGGTATCTACTATCTGTTGCTCACCAGCCTCTTTATGGTCTTTCAGTCATGGCTAGAGCGTTCGCTTGATCCTAAACAACGACGACGTAAAGGGCAAAAAAGCCGCTCGCGCCAGCTCAAATTGTCGGGTGAGGCGAGGGAGGTGTCATGAATCAGAACGTGAAACCGCTACTGGAGTTGGTGGGAATTGATAAGGCCTTTGGTCGTCAGAAGGTGCTGAAAAACTGTTCGCTGAGTGTGCGTCGCGGTGAAACAGTGGTGCTGATTGGGCCGTCCGGTTCCGGTAAATCCACGCTGTTACGCTGCGTCAATATGCTCTCACCGGCCGACAGCGGTGACGTGTTCTTTGCCCGTCAGAATCTGAGCCGGGGAGAAATCGCACCGCATCAACTGCGCCAGCGCATCGGCATGGTGTTCCAAAATTACGAACTCTTTTCCCATCTGACCGCCGCCGAAAACATCATGTTAGCGCCAATGACTGTACTGGGCGTGAACCGGATTGATGCGCGTAAACAGGCGGAAGCGTTATTGGCGAAAGTGCGAATACATGAACGCGCCGACCACTTTCCCGATGAGCTTTCCGGCGGGCAGCAGCAACGCGTCGCCATCGCCCGCGCATTGGCGATGAAGCCGGAACTGATGCTGTATGACGAGCCAACTTCTGCGCTCGATCCGGAAATGATCCGTGAGGTGCTGGATGTGATGGCAGAACTGAGCGCCGAAGGAATGACCAGCATGGTCGTGACCCATGAAATGGGGTTCGCCCGCCGTGCCGCCAACGAAATCCTGTTTATGGAAGAGGGGGAAATTCTGGAGCGCGCCAACGCCAGCGCTTTCTTTTCCGGGCAGGTCAGTGAGCGCGCGAAACGTTTCCTCGATCAAATTTTACATTAACCAGGGTGTTTGTATGACCACTTATCAGGTTGACAGCGTGCGCATGAAACAACAACTGGCCGAGCTGGTGGCGATTAATACCGAAAACCCGCCGGGACAGGAGCGGGAAGCCGCGCAGTGCGTGGCGCGCTGGCTGACGGAGGCGGGGTTTGATCTCGCTTTCAGCGAATATGCCGCCGGACGCACCAATGTGATTGCGGTACTCCGCAATGGTGCCGGTCCCTGCTTTGCGTTTAATACCCATTTGGATACCGTGCCTGCCGGTACGGGTTGGCGTACCGATCCGTTTATTCTGACCGAAAGCGAAGGGCGTCTTTATGGGCGTGGCGCCTGTGATGCGAAAGGTCCGCTGGTGGCGATGGTCGAGGCGTTGCGTCTACTGGCGCAACATCCACAGCATTGGTCCGGCACGTTGATGGGCGTGTTTACCGCCGATGAAGAGGTGGCCAGCGAAGGCGCTAAGTTTTATGTGCGCGATGCACCGCCGACGATTGATTTCGCCGTCATCGGCGAACCGACTTCGAATGCGACTTTCTCGGCGCATAAAGGCAGCCTGCGTCCCCGCGTGCGGGTTAAAGGCGTGACCGCCCATTCAGGTACGCCTGAACTGGGAATTAATGCCATCTATCAGGCGGCGCGGCTACTTGGGTTGGTGGAGCAGGCTCATCACCAACAGGTGCGCTGTCGCTGTCATCCGTTGGTGGGAAACGCCAGCTTAACCGTGACGCGCATTCAGGGCGGTCATGCCGACAATGTGGTGCCGGATAATTGTGAGTTACTGCTCGATCGCCGTCTGGTACCGGGCGAGCAAGAAGCGACGGTCAAAGCAGAACTGGAACAGTTACTGGCACAGGCACAGGCGCAATCCGGCGTTGAGGCGGAAATTATTGCCTGGCAGCCAACCACCGGCGGCGCCACCGAAACCGAGGGGGCCGAAGCGATTGTCCAGGCGGGGCTGGCGGCCTGCCGACGCCACGGTCAGCCGGAAGCGGGGCCGTTTGGTTTCCAGGGCGGTTGCGATTTAGTGCATTTCCGCGCGTTGGGCGCCAAAGGGGTGGTGATTGGTCCTGGATCGCTGGCGGTGGCGCATAAACCAGACGAGTTTGTGCCGCTGGCGGAGTTTATTGCCGCTGCATCTATCTATCTTGAGATTGCGCAGGCGATGTTACCGCCGAAGGAGAGACCGTGAGGGTTCGACTCTGGCGCGGCGCGCTGCATTATCAGGGCGTGACGTTGCATACCGCGGCCTCCGGGGCGATTAACGCGCTGGATTGCCTGTGGCTAACGCTTGATGTCGATGGCATTCGGGCGGTCGGCGAAGTCCGCCTCAATATTCGCTACCTGCATGGCTATAGCGAACAGCAGGTGGTGAATAATGTGCGGCACTATTTGGCCCGCCACAACTGGAACGTTGATTTACGTGACCAGTTAGCAGCGGTACATGCGCCGGGCAGCGAATTACTGGCGCCGGGGCGCATGCTGGTGGATATGGCGCTGCATGATCTGCTGGCGCGGCGGGCGGGACAAAGCCTCGCCGCCTGGTTGGGCGCACCCAATACGCCAGCCGCTGTGGCAACCAACCAGACACTATTTTGGAGCAGTGAAGCGCAGATGTTGGAACAGGCGCAGCACTATGTTGAACGTGGTTTTACCCAGCTTAAGTTGCGAACCGGCGTGGCGGATTTTGCCACCGATCTGGCGCGTCTGCGCGCGCTGCGTCAACGCTTTGGCGAGACAATTTCGTTGGCGATAGATGTGAATGGGCAGTGGTCGCTGGCGCAGGCGCGAGAATATTTGCCGCCGCTACGCGAACTGTCGCTTAGCTACGTTGAACAACCGCTGGCACCAGTCGATGACCAGTATATCGCATCGCTAACCGAGTATGGCACGCCGCTGATGCTGGACGAAAGCCTGAACAGTGAAGCTGCTATTGCGCGCCTTGCCGCTGGCGGCGGCGCCGTATGGGGCCATCTTAAACTGGTCAAACTGGGCGGTATCGCCCCCACGCTGACGGCGGCAAGGCTGCTTCAGCAGGCCGGGGTGCCATTCATGATTGGTCAAATGAATGAGGGGCACGCGGCTACCGCAGCGGCGTTACAACTGTGCCGCGCACTGAGACCGACCTTTGCCGAACTCTACGGTGCCGATGGTTTAACTGACGATCCGGTCAGTGGATTGTGCTATGACCACGGCCACGTCAGCCTTTCCGATTCCCCCGGCCTGGGCGTGCATTTCGATGCCGCGCGCGCCGATTTTCTTCAGGAGCTTAGTCATGCCACAACCGATTAATGTTATTCAGGGCAGTGAATCAGCATTTCCGGCGTCAGAGTACGCCGCGCGGATCCAGCGTACCCGTCAACGCCTGAACGAGGCCGGAATTGAGGTGATGATTGTGACCGGGCCGGAAAATATTTTCTGGCTAACCGGCCAACAAACGCCGGGCTACTACACCTTCCAGGCGCTGTTGTTACCGGTCGAAGGCGAGCCGGTATTTGTCATCCGCCAATTAGAGTATTTCAACTTTATCGCCAACACCTTTATCGCCGATGCGGCGGTTTACCAGGATGGCGATAATCCGATCGATTTCCTGTTTAACCAATTGCAACAGCATCACTGGCTGGCTAAGCGTATCGGAATTGATAAACGCGGTTGGTTTTTACCGATTGCCGTGTATGAGGCGTTACAGCAACGGTTGGGTCAGGTGGCCGATGCGGCAGGTATTATTGAACCTCTGCGAGCGGTGAAATCGGCGGCGGAACTGGAGAAGATCGCCATTGCCGCACGCTATGTCGATGCCGGAATGAATGCCGGCATTGCCGCGATTCGCGCCGGTAGCAATGAAAATGCGCTGGTTGCGGCAATGATGGGCGCGGCGATAGCTGCCGGATCGGAGTATGTCGGCATGGAGCCGCTGGTCTCCAGCGGGCCGCGTAGTGGGATCCCGCACGGTACTTGGCGGCGGCGAACGCTTGGTGCGGATGAACCGGTGTTTCTGGAGATGGCTGCCGCGCACGATCGTTATCATGCGGCGTTAATGCGGTCCGCTTGGTTAGGCCGTCCACCCGCCATTGCCCTGGAGATGGAGAACGTGTGCCAGGAGGCGCTACAGGCGGCGCTTGATGCTATCCGCCCGGGCGCCACCTGTGAAGCGCCGCACCTGGCGTGTCAAAACGTCATCGATCGCGCTGGTTTCACTGAACATTTCAAAAAACGCACCGGTTATTCGATTGGCGTCGCCTTCGCGCCAGACTGGGGCGAAGGGGCGGTATTAAGTTTATACCACGGTGTGACGACCGAATTGCAGCCCGGCATGACCTTCCACATCCCACCGGCTTTACGTATCTACGGTGAATTTACCGTTGGCGTCAGCGAAACCGTGGTGGTGACCGAAAGAGGTTATCGCGCGTTGGGGACGCTGGCTCGCCCTCTAACCTTATTGTAAGGAGCGATCATGAAAGACATTAACGAAAGTCGTGAACGGCTACGCGGGATCTTCAATATCACCGTGACGCCATTTGATGCGCGGGGAAACATCGATTTTGTTGCGCTACGCGAGAACATCGAACGGGTCATCGGCTTAGGGTATGACGGTATTTTGATTGGCGGTACCTATGGCGAGTTTCCGGTGATGACGCTGGCGGAGCGGCGCGAACTTTTCACCGAGGTGATGGCGTGCGTCGGTGATCGGGTACCGGTGATGCTGTGCAGCGCCGGCTCCGATCCGCGTGATGTGCGTGAGTTAACCACATTGGCGGGCGATCTTGGCGGCCTGCCAATGGTGACGCCGCCGTTTGTCAGTGAGATTACCGATGCGCAGATCGTCGCCTTTTTCCGCGCCATCGCGCCGCTGTCGAAAACCGGCATTCTAATTTATAACGCGCCAGGCATCGGAATTACCCTCTCACCCGCGCAGTTGGAACAGTTGGCGGAAATTCCGGGCGTGGTTGGCATTAAACAGGGCGATCTTAATCCGACCGCCATCGATCAGATCGCCAATCGCCTGCGCGGGCGTCTGCGCCTGTTCTGCGCCTCCGATCTGGCTTTTCTTGGCCCGATGATGTGTGGTTTTGATGGGATTAGCACCACCAACAGCGGGGCGTTGCCGGAACTGATTTTGGCAACTTTCCGCGCGATGGAGCAGGGCGATGCGCTCACGGCGAGTGCACTGCATCAATTGTGGTACGACTATCGCGCACTGGCGCGCCAGCACGGTCAGCCGCAGTTAGTCAAAGCGGCGATGGCGCTCCGCGGTTTCAAGGGTGGCGCGGTGCGAGAACCGCTGCAGCCGGTATCGACAGAGGCGCTGGCGGCATTAAACGACGTTATGCGCCAACTGGCCAGCGATCGGCGCAGTGGCGTTACTCTGGTCGGCTAAGCGCGGCGCGCAGTAAGGCGAGCAGTAAAGTGGGCGGCGTGCTGGCAGAGGAGAGTAATTCCGGATGCCCTTGTACGCCGTGCCAAAACGGATGTGTCGGCAGTGAGATCGCATCGACAATAAATCCGGTTGCGGCGCTAACCATTACGCCGCTCGCCGCCAGTTGTGGCAGGAGTGCCGGGTTAAAATGGTAACGATGATTGTAGTGCATCAGGCTGGTTGTGCCCGGCAGCGCCGCGTTTGCCCGGAAGGGCAATAGACCGCAGCGATGGCGGGCATCGGCAAAGGGGATAAAGCTGTGTAGAGCGGCGGCGGGTGCGACTTCTGCCAACATGGCGTGCTGATAACCTGCCGAGCGCTGTACTGCGGCGGTCGCCATACTCTGCATGCCAAGGCATAGCCCCAGGGTAGGTAATCCACTGGTGAAGGTGGCGGCAGCGATGCGAATTTGCCCGGCGACTGCCGCCATTGAGGCACCGCCGGGCAGGAGTACCGCATCCAGAGGGCGTAATTCCGCCAGGTCGGCGGAGAGCGTGGCAGGCGGCAAAAAATGGATTGTCAGCCCGCTATTTATTTGCCCGGCAGCATCACCGAGAGCCGCCAGGATAGCGGGATAAACCGCCCGTTGGTCAGCTTCGCGCGCCACCAGGCCGAGATGAATTTGTCGTGCCGGTGCGATCGGTGCCGGGCGCGTTGTTGACCAGCGACCAAATGCATCTGAAGAGAGCTGTAATAACGGTTGTTGTTGGTGGTCCAGCAGCGTTAGAAACTCGCCCTGGCTCAAGCCGGTTAGCCTGGCGCCAGCAAAGGCGGCGATACGCTGAGCATCACGCGCGGCAAGTACCACCACCGCGTCGCGGCTGGGCAAACGAGCGGGGTCACTGATCTCGTGTACCAATGTTTCGCTGCGGTACAGCCCGCTGGTTACGCAATAGCCGGCAGCAATAACGTGCTGATGGCTATCCGGGTAATCACCGGAAAAGTCGGGGCGCAGGCTCCACAACGGCACGCGGCGTTGATTAGCCCAGTGGCTGGCAGTGATACCAAAGCGTGCCGGTTCGGCGGCATCGTCAAGGATAAAAGTGAGTGACATGGCAATTCTCCGGCAGCAAAAGGGAAAGGCTTAGCTGGGATTGTATTAGTTGAACCATTCAATACAAAAGAGGATTTATGAATAACAGCATGATCGCGCGACGAATGCAGCGTGTACGGCCTTCGCCAACGGCCACCATCTCTGATCGGGTACGTGAACTGGAGTCCGCCGGTAAGGGGGTGATCAATTTAGGGGAGGGAGAGTTGGACTTTGCCACGCCTGAACGGATCGGCTATGCCGGTATTGAAGCGATTATTCATCACCAAACTAAATACACCGCCGTGTCGGGTACCGCAGAGCTGAAAGCGGCCATCGCGCATAAGTTCGTGCGTGATAATGGTCTGCATTTTTCTGCGCAACAGATCATTGCCGGTAACGGTGCCAAGCAGCTTATTTTTAACGCGCTAATGGCGACAGTTGATGCGGGGCAACAAGTGATTATCCCCGCGCCGTATTGGGTTTCTTATCCTGATATGGTGACGTTGGCAGAAGGGGAGCCGGTGATCGTCGCCACCGAAGAGCAGCACGGTTGGAAGCTACAACCGGCGCAATTGGCGGCGGCGCTAACGCCGGAGTCACGCTGGCTGATTCTCAACTCGCCCGGCAATCCCACCGGCGCCGTGTATCGCGCGCGGGAGTTGGCCGCCCTCGCGGAAGTGCTCGTTGACCATCCGCAAGTATTGATTATGTCGGACGATATTTATGAGCCGCTGCGCTATGGGCAAACGCCGTTTGCCACCTTTGCCGAAGTGGCCCCACAGTTAGCTGATCGCGTTCTCACGGTGAACGGCGTATCAAAAAGTCACGCCATGACCGGCTGGCGCTTGGGTTATGCGGCTGGCCCACGATGGCTTATTGCCGCCATGCAGACGTTGCAGTCGCAAAGTACCTCTAATCCGGGCTCGATTTCACAAGCGGCAGCGGTGGTGGCGCTCACTCAGCCGCAGGATTTTTTCACCGAGTGGTTAGACAAACTGAATCAGCGTCGTCAACGTGTACTGGATATGGTGGCGGCGACCGATGGCCTGAGCGCCCAAATACCGGAAGGCGCATTTTACATTTTTGCGAATTGTCAGCAGCTAATCGGACGTACCACACCGCAAGGCAAACCATTGGCAGACGATAAAGCGCTGGCCGAGTGGTTACTGGCGGAAGCGCAGGTTGCGGTGCTACACGGTTCCGCCTTCGGCACGCCGGGTTATTTACGTATCGCCTATGCAGTAGATGACACATTGCTGGACGAGGCATGTCGGCGTTTGCAGGCCGCCTGTGGGCGATTAGGTTGATATTTTCTTGCGCTGAAACGCTGAAACGCTGAAACGCTGAAACGCTGAAGCGCTGAAGCGGGCCGGGGCGGGCCGCTTAGCCGAATTTCTGCCGGATAAGCGCCCGAATGCGTTCGACAAGGCAGGGATCGATGGGGTTATACACCATCATCGACAGATCCGGACGCCCCTCAACGGCAAAGGTGGAATACTCCAACGCCAGTTCGCCAAGCACCGGATGCTTCAGCCGTTTAACGCCTTCTCCGAAGTTGCGGACATCGTTATCGCGCCACATGGAGAAGAACTCCGGGCTGGCCTGGCAAAGTTCTTCCACCAGCGCTTGCATGCGCTGTTCGGCACCGGCGCGCGCCGCATCGGCTCTAAAGACCGCCACCACATAACGCGCAATGCTCTCCCAGTCATACTGAGCCGCCCGGACGCGGGGGTTGAGAAACATCATCCGCAAGACGTTACGATCCTCCGGCGGCAGCGTATTGTAGTCGGACAGTACCGTCGCGGCGGCGCGGTTCCAGGCCACAATATCCCAGGTGGGGGTTTTGATCATCGCCGGGCTGGTTCCCAGCGCGTCCAATACGCGTTGCAGGCGGGGCGTAATGCCACTGACCGGCTGATAGCGAATTTCCGGTGAACGCCCCAGCCCAAGAATAAACAGATGCTCTCGCTCCGCCTCGGTTAACAGTAGCGCATGGGCAAGTCGCTCCAGAACTTGTGGCGAGGCGGCCCCGCCGCGCCCCTGTTCGAGCCAGGTATACCAGGTTGCGCTGATATTCGCCCGCTGCGCCACCTCCTCACGTCTTAAGCCCGGCGTTCTTCTGCGTCCTGGCGGAATGCCTAATGCGGTTGGATCGAGCCGCAGTCGGCGGCCTTTGAGGAAGGAACCCAGGGAAACGCTGTCGGTCATGGTTCGTTATCCTGTTAACGGTTATACCACGATAATATTCATTATTTACCAGCATAATAAAACGCACCCACTACTCTACCTCGCGGCGGTTTATAAATGAAGATCTGTTTTCTGTCGGCCAGAGGAGAGAAGGTATTTTTATCGCATTGAATTTTTATTCATAACATTATGGATAATTATTTGTAGCGTGATGATGATCACGGTAGAGTGAGAAAACAATATGCTATTAAATATAATCGATTGCTTTTCGGGGATGAGTGCATGAAAAAATCAACGTAATCGTAGTGCCGGTTTAAGTTACGTAATAAAAATATTCACCCACACATTATGATGCATCTGCTGATAATAAGGGGCTGGTAATGATCGTTGAATTTGCTGAAGGCTTTATCCATCTATTTCAAAGTGCCGGGAAAATTTTTGCCGGGATGATTAGCAGTACCATCCCAATGTTAATTACGCTAATTCTGGCAGTGAACTTTATTATGAAAGTGATTGGTCAGAAAAAAATAGAGAAATTTGCCACCTTAATGGGGCGTTCTAAAATATTAACCTACGGTATTCTTCCGAGTTTTGCCTGGTTCTTTTTAAGCAGCCCAGGCGCGCTGACATTGGGCAAGTTTTTACCTGAACGATGTAAACCCGCGTATCAGGATGCATTGGGGAGCACTGCGCATCCCCTGACGTCACTGTTTCCTCATGTGGTGCCTTCCGAGTTATTCATTTGGCTTGGCGTGGCGGCTGGGTTGACCACGCTTAACCTACCGGTGGCGGATTTAGCGATTCGCTATATCGCTGCTGCGGTTTTGCTTGGCTTTATTCGTGGTTTTATCACTGAATTTATCTATACCCGCTTAGAAAACAAAGAGAATCAGTCTTAATTAAAAGGAAGGTCTTATGAGTGCTTTATTTTCAGCAACCCTCGCCGAAATGGGACGTTTAGTATTGGAGGGCCTTGATGAAAACATGCTGATTACATTCAATCGCGACGCACCAGAAGACTTTCTGGATTATGTGCTGCTGTTAGAGGAAATAGAGTACGCCAACGATCGGCAACCGATTAGCGGGAAAGATTATTTACAGCTCGGAACGGAAAATTATCTGATTACCGCCATCGGCGATGCCGCGTGGAGCAACCTGTGTCAGCTTGGTCACGCCACGCTGATATTCGATGGTGAAACAACGCCGCGTGGCTATGGCGCCATTCACCTGGAAAAAAAATCGCTACCCGAAAAATCCCGACTTTCGGGAAAAATGATAATTCATAAAATGTAGGGTCAATACTATGAATACTGTTGTGGTAAAAAAAGGTCACTCAGGTTTCGGCGATGATATGTATCTGGAAAGTGACAAAAATAAAGTCATTCTTTCCCTAACCGGTAAGGCGCTTGATCCGGTCGCGATTAAAATTGGTCGCGAACTGGGGATGCCAGTGGTGAATGGCTTCGACGCGATGCCTGCCGATGACAAAATTCTCTGCGTGGTCGTTAACTGCGGTGGTTCTCTACGTTGCGGTATTTATCCGCAGAAACGTATCAAAACCATCAATACGCTGCCGACCGGGGCGATGGGGCCATTGGCGGCGTATATTAAAGAAGATATTTACGTTTCCGATGTGGCGGAAGATAACGTGAGCGTGATCGAAACCCTTGATGGCGAACGCGCGACGGAGGTCGCCAGCACCCACTTGTCCGCAGAACATCGCCACGTCGACACTGAGCACCCGCAGGAGAAGGTTCAGTCGGCAAAAAGTAACGGCAATATCTGGTTAAACTCGATGACCGCCTTTGCCACCGTTATCGGGACTTATGTCAGTATGCTCTACGCTTCGGCGCGCGAAGCGGTTGAGATGTGTTTAAAGAATGTCATTCCTTTTATGGCGTTTATTTCGGTATTGATCGCCATCGTACAAGAAACCGCGGTCGGCAAAATGGCGGCGCATGCGCTTTCACCGCTGGCCGGTTCGTTGACGGGGCTGTTTCTCATCGCCATTATTTGCGGCCTACCTTTTTTATCACCGATTTTAGCGCCCGGAGCGGCAATAGCACAGGTCGTTGGCGTACTGGTCGGCACCATGATCGGCGCGGGTACCATTCCGGCGATTATGGCATTGCCCGCTCTGTTTGCCATCAACGTACAAGTCGGCGCTGACTTTATTCCGGTTGGGTTATCGATGCAGGAAGCCAAAGAAAAGACGGTCAGATTGGGGGTGCCCGCTTTTCTACTGTCGCGCATGTTTACCGCACCGTTGGCGGTAGCGCTCGGTTATCTGTTCTCATTCGGTCTGTTTAAATAAGGAATCGTCATGGAAAAGGTTAATGCGGCGGTGGTCGGCGTCGGAATTTATGGTAAGCATCATCTCAATGCCTATAGCTATAACCCAAAAGTTAATTTGTTAGCATTCTGCGAACGTAATAGTGAATTGCGCGAGAAAACCACGCGGGAAACGGGTCTGCCTGGCTACGCAACGCTGGATGAACTGTTTGCGCAGCACCCGATTGATATTGTGTCGATCGCCACGCCGGACCCCTGGCACTTCGAACCGACGGCGCAGGCCATCGCTGCCGGTAAACATGTATTGATTGAAAAACCGATGGCGACCAGCGTTGCCGAGTGTGAGGAGATTATTCGCCTGGCGGCGCGCGCCGGGGTTAAGGTGGGGATTGATTACCATAAACGCTGGGACGGGATGGCTCAGCATATTCATAATGAATTGAAAAAGCCTGAAACCGGGCAGGTATTACGCGGCTATATGAGTATGGATGATGTGATCGATGTGCCGCGTAACTGGTTAAAATGGGCCAATATAAGTTCACCGATCTATTTCCTCGGATCGCACTGCTTTGATCTGATCCGCTATTATATGAACGGCGCCAATGCGCTCACGGTATATGCCATCGGGCAGAAGAAGTTACTACAGGCGGAAGGGATTGATACTTGGGATACGATTCAGTGCTTTGTCACGTTTGATAATGGCGCGCAGTGGACGGTGGAAACCGGCTGGTGTTTACCCGATGCCTTTCCGAAAGCTAACGATGGCCGTAGTTTTGTGATCACCGAGAAAAAGTATTTCCGTGCCGATGCGCAATATCGCGGTTATGAGATATTTGGCGAAACCCGTAACGCGACGCCCAACTATAACTTTATCAATTATATTAATAATGTGGCCACGGGCTACGGTATTCAGCCAGTGAATGATTTTGTCGATCACGTACTGGACGATGTGCCGTTTCTCGCCACTGCGGAAGATGGATTGCAATCGGCGCGCATCTGCGAAGCTGTCCACCGTTCGCTGGAGTGTGGTCTGGCGGTTAATCTATAGCGAAAGCAGGCCGCATAGGATGGGGCAAGGTATTACGTCGTTGGGTTGCCTGGGAAAAGGTGCTTTAGAAAGCAATATTGACAGGTGTAATAAAACAAGGTTTGCAGGGACATTTTCAACGCGATGAACGCCATATCGCCCGAGTGCAGCGTTGAAGCATACAGCAACCCATCGGCAATCGAATTTTCGTTCTTATCCAGCGTAACTTTAAATGAGGCGGCTTCCGCATCTTTAATGGTTGAAAGTAGCTCGATTTCATCGGGCACTTTTTCTTTTAACGACGGGAGAAGAATAAAGGTATCGCTGTCGGTCAAAGCGGTTTCAACAATGCTTTTCGCCGCATTGTATTCGACCGGCATACACAAGTAACCTATATCGTTAAAATCCTGAATAATACTCATCACCAGGTTGGTTAACTCGCGTGGATAACATAGGTAGATTTTTTTACTGGATTTCACCACCTCAAAAAAACCGGCCAGCGTACTTTGGCTGTTGAGCTTTATTACTGAGTTAATGTCATTACTGAAATCAATTTCAAACTTTTCACGGGGTTGTTTGCCGATGCTTTTCGCATTGGCCATTAAGTCATATTTAAATTGTGCGAAGCCGGAGTAGCCCAAGTTCTTTGAAAAACGTACCACAGTGGGTTGACTGATTTGAGTAACTTTGGCGATGTTGATCGACGTCAGCTTATCGATTTTAAAAAGATTGTTCATAATGAAGGCGCTGAGCGTTTTTTCGGCGCCGCTGCCGGTTTGCTTCATTATTTCCAGCTTTTCAATGACATTCATCTTTTCGCCTTTGAGTAAAAAGACAGTATCCCATGCGCGTAATCAGAAGAAAAGTTATTCACCGGCGTTTCCATCACCTGACGCAAGGTGGTGAAATCCCCCTTCGCGCGCTGTGAACGGGGATTCGCTGTTTCACTAATGCAGGGTTACTGTGAGAAGAAAATATCGCCAGATTCCGCTTTCAAAATCTTCCCATCGGCATCGGTAATCAATACGTAATTACCGCCCATATAGGTCCAGTGGCTGCCCGCATCGGGCTCCGGAAGGTTACGTTTTTTCCACTCAACGATCTGATAGTGTTTAGAACGATAGAGATCGGGAACGGTATCGCCAATTTTAAAACGTTTGAAGTCAGCGAAAAAGGACTGGCTTTCAAAGGAGTGAGGCCCTGATTGATCGGCCTGGGCAGGAGGCGCAGCTTGATCGGGCTGCTGGGCGGACATTGACTGATCCGGCGTCATGGTCTGTGAGGGTTGTTCCGTTGGCGACGGCGCCGCTCCGACTGACTGATTTTCCCCATCGGCGAACGAAAGCAGAGGCAATGCCCCAACCAACATCACGCCTGATAACAACATACCCTTCAACTTACGCATAGTTTCTCCAAAATTAAACCCGTCCGGCCCGCCAGCAAACCGTCCAAATGAGAGGGAAGCAACCGCGGCCAGCGGCGTTGCGCGCCACCCTCTTTCCGCGGTAGAAGATAGAGCTATCTTAATACACAATGCGCATTATTTTTGTTAAAAAAATAGCGATGTTGTAAATATCAGAACATATCACGATCGGTGAGTTTCGCCGTGGTTGGTTTTACCGCGCAATCCCTTTCCCGGCGGCCGTTTTGCTTTATAGTGGATGAGCACAGCGCTTGGTCAACGCCAGAGGATAGAGAGATGAAAGTATTGATATTGGGCGCCACGGGAATGGTCGGGCAAGGCGTGTTGCTCGCTTGCCTGCAATCCACGCAGGTGAAAGAAATTCTCTTACTGGTCCGTCGTTCGCCGACGTTGGTGATTGACGATCCTCGTGTACGCATCGTGGTGTGCTCTGATCTCAGCAAGGTGGATAGCTTAGCGGACGCTGGCTGCGATGTGGATGCCTGCTTTTTTTGTATTGGCGTTTCGGCGGTGGGCATGGAAGAGGCGCGTTATCGCCAGATTACTTACGACATGACGCTAAACGTGGCGCGGCAGTTGGCCAATAGTCGGCCAGAAATGACCTTTATTTATGTTTCCGGAAGCGGCGCGGATAGCAGTGAGCAGGGGAGAGTGATGTGGGCGCGAGTTCGTGGTCAGACAGAAAATGCGTTGCGCCAATTGCCATTTAAGCAAGTGATTATTTTTCGCCCTGGCATCATTATTCCTGGTAAAGGTATTCGTTCTTCGACGCGACTGTATCGTTGGACATACCGGCTGCTGGGGCCCCTCTTTCTACTGATTCGCCCGTGGTCAAAGGGGACGATTTTGACCACGGAAGTGGTTGGCAAGGCCATGCTAAACAGCGTGGGTCGGCAAGATGTTCAGGGTATTATGACCACGCAAGATATTGACAGGCTGGCGGACTCGGGGCGATGAGTGCCCCGCACTATTCTGATATTAGCGCGCGGAATAGAAGAAGCTTACCGTGCGATAGAATGATGAGATGCCATTAACATTGAGCTTGCGATAGATATTGCTGCGATGAGTGGACACGGTTTTGGCAGAGATGCCTATCTCACGAGAAATCTGCTGATTGGTCTTACCTGAAATAATCAGCCTGAGTATTTGGTTTTCCCTGATGCTCAAGTTGTAAAATAAGTAATTGATTAAATGCTGACTATACCACGTCGACTGATAAGTATTCGTCAATGCTTTGGCTCCAAGCCTTTCGATGCCGGCAATAAATTCGGAACAACTGGCATTTTTGTTGATGATGGTAAAACCAAAGCCGGCAAACAGTTTGGTTAGTAACGCTGACTGGGATCCTTTACGCGTATTGGAGATAAAAATGGTATCCCTGGGATTGATTAAAAACCTGATCGGCTGATGTCTTACCGGGTCGAGAAAGCTTAGCGGTTTTATTTCGATAATGTGCAGGTCATTGCTATGGCGAGTACGATTGGCAGGAAACTGGTCTAATGATGTATATTGATAGAAATCACCTTTGTATCTTTTATGGTGTTGTAATAATTTCTTGATCCCACTGCAAAAGAAAGAATTCGAAGAAAATACGATTATATTATGCAACATGTTTCCTCCTGAAAATGTTAGCACGCTACCTAATGGCTTTTTTGTTATCACCTCACGCTCCCTACCTCCCTATTATTATTGAGCTTATGAATTTATATTACTCTTCTTTGTTATGATTTTTTCTCATAAATCACTCCGTAAATATGATTGATAAATGGAATGACGTGGGTAACGTAATCTATCTGCTTTAAGTGGTGATGAAGTAATGAAGCAGGTTGAAAAAAGAGAGTCGAGAACGAAGAAATATGAGGTATATTGAAGTTTTCTCATAAAAAGCATCAGCATAAATATGCTGATGCTTTGATAGTTTCATTAACTGCGTTTTACTTTTTTTTGCCTAACACTTCATCAAATGTATCTTTTAATTTTTTGAGTCCGTCGTTGACAACATTAGTAATACCGGTGAACATATTTTCGAAAATACCACCAAGGGTGTTATTTACAAAGTCATTCAGGTCTTTCATAAAACTACCATCATACAGACCGGATAAATCCAGTTTACCGCCTGAAATATTGTTCAACTCTGATTTTTTCAGTTCACGCATGGTACTCTCCATCCTATGGTTGTGGGTAATATAACTACAAACTACTTAACTGTACTGGGGCAATCTCTTGCACTACTCCGTCATTCAACATAATGACACGGTCAGCGCTACGAATCGTTTCAGGGCGATGAGCGATAATAACGCGTGTAATCTGCATCGCTTTAACAGCATTATTAATTAATAGCTCTTTTTCGACATCAAGATGACTGGATGCTTCATCAAGTACTAATATCACGGGTTCACGATATAGCGCTCTGGCCAATAATACGCGCTGATTCTGCCCTCCGGATAGCGACGAACCCATGTCACCAACCAAACTTTGATAACCCATTGGCATTTTCAATATTTCTTCATGTATTTGCGCTATTTTTGCAGCTTGTTCAACCCTTTCTTGATCGGGCTCCGAATCAAAGAAGCTAATATTATCGGAAATAGAGCCAGCAAACAGAATATCATCTTGCATCACACAGCCGATTGATTCGCGATATTGATACAATCCTACTTTTTGTATATCAGTATCGTCAATCATAATGCATCCATTCTCTGGCAATAAAAGGCCTAGTAATAGTTTTGCCAGCGTGGTTTTTCCTTGCCCGGAAGGCCCAATAATGGCAACCGATTCACCGGGTTGAATTTCGAAAGAGCAGTTATTTAAAACCAATGGTTCAGTTTCAGCATAACGGAATGAAAGATTTTCTATGGTTAATTTCGGCGGCGTGGTCAAAGTCCGTTTTTTGAGCGCCACTTCAGCGCCATGACGCCCATCTTTTTCCTGCTCGGTTAAGACGATATCGGCCAGACGCTCGCCATGCAGCCTCAACATACGAAAATCAATCATCGCATCAATGAGGCCGGATGCGCGGGAAATAAACTGATCGGAGAAGGACATAAAAGCAATCAACATACCGGCGGAGAAATTGCCATCCAGCACTTGCGTTGCCGCTAACCACACTAACGCAATGCGGCCAACCCCCGCAATAACGCCGTGTAAGGTACTAAAGCTAATCGACAGGCGCTGCACCACAATACTTTTATTGGTAGTTGCCACTAACGCGTTGGCATACGTACCCACGCGAATATCCTGTTTATTGTTTAATTTTAGCGCCTTGGCGCCGCGTACAGATTCTAACAAAATAGACTCGGCGCGGGCGGCGGTCACAATTTGATCTTCATTAGCTCGACGGAAAGGACGATAAGAGGCCCAGCGAATGACGCCATAGAGAACAAACTGAAGTAATACCACACTACTCAGCAAACTACTGTAGGTAAACAATATTACCAACGTAACGGTCGCCATAATGCCATCCAGCACAGTACTAATAAACCGGCTGGTCAGCGTGCTTTGGATGGTACCAATCGAACCAAAGCGGGAAATAATATCGCCAATATGCCGTGATTCGAAAAAAGATAAGGGTAAGCCAAGTAAGTGCGAACAGACATTTGCCGTCCACTGTACGCTTAGCAGGCTGGAAAACCAGGTGGTTACCCAGGAGCGCAGCGCGGAAATAGCGTTTTGCAAGATAATCACAAAAATGAATCCGACGCTAAGCAATGTCAGCAAATCGCGATCGGCGGAAACCAATACCTGGTCCATTACCCACTGCATATAAAAAGGGGAAAGTATCCCGAATAACTCTAAGGCAATGGATAAAATCAGAACCTGGCCGATGGCTGCGCCGATACCGTTAACGCTGCCAATCAAGCGCATCATTGAAATGGACTGTTTCTCCTCTGCCGGTTTAAACGTCGCAGAGGGCATTAATTCCAACGCGACGCCGGAGAAACAGCGAGACACTTCACTAAAGGGAACGTCACACACGCCGCGTGCGGGATCGTGGATGGTAATTCCCTTCTTTGAAACACTTTTTAGCACGACGAAATGGTTTAAATTCCAGTGCAGGATGCAGGGCTTGCGGAGTTTGACTAGCTCATCCACCTCCAGCCTTAACGCACGGCCTCCCAGACCTAATCGTCCGGCTACCAGCATAATATCAGCCAGTGTGGCGCCTTTTAGTGAGGTAGAGAAACGGCTACGTAAACTCACCATATCAATATTATATTTATAATAATTAAGGATCATTGCTACGCAGGCTAAACCACATTCCGCAGCCTGTGATTGCTGTATCACTGGCAAGCGTCGACGAAAACCAAAATTTAATGCTTTAAGAAAATCCATATGGTGTTAATTTCCTATCAAATCCGGAATAAATATATTAAAGGCGATGGCCTAAAGCGTATAAAGGTTCAAATACCCATTCGATAATATTACGTTTTTCAATTAAGAAGTCGGCCTCTAGCCTTATACCGGAACGCAATGGAACGTTTTTACCGTAGAGGGAGATATCTTGCTTATCTAAATTAACCGTAACTTGATAGAGCTTTTCCTGAACATTGTTGTCACCCGTAATTGACATCACTTCTTGTGGAGAGAGTGTGGCGGTAGAGACTTCGGCCACGGTTCCGTGCTGCACGCCAAATTTCTGGTAAGGATAGGCTTCATAGCGCAAAACGACCTTTTGGCCTGGATTGATAAAGCCGATTGAGCGGCTACCAACCATAATCCGGGCTTGTAATTGATTACCTTCGGGCAGGATATACAGCAGCGGCTGACCTGTATTGACCACTTGACCCAATTTACTCAGCAGGGTTCCTACCTTTCCAGATTGAGCGGCGGTGACAATAATCGCGCGACGAGACTCATTTTCAGCGATGGATTGTTCAATGTCCGCTAACCTACGCGTAATATCGCGTTGTTGGCTCAGCGAATTAAGCGGTTGTTCACGTAATTGTTGCTTAATCGAGAATATCCGCTGCTCTAAATCCATCGCCTGCCGATCGGTATCCTGTAGGCGGGCACTGGCTTCCAGCACATTATTATCTTGCTCATCCACTTGCTGGTTTGAGGCAAACCCTTGCTGGCGCATGGTGCGCAGCTTTTCCAGTTGCCGTTTTGCCAGGGTAAGTTGTTGCTGACGTTTAACCTGCTGTAACTTTATTAAACGCTGCTGGCTATTCAATGAGCCCAGTTGGCTGTTTAATCCACGTAACGTCTCTTCATTAATGGTCTTTGCGCCCGCCAGCTCGGCCTGCAATTGCGTACGTTGTAGCAGCAGTTGGTTATAGACAACCTTGCGGGTTTGACCGAGAGAGGTTGATAGCTCGGATGAAATCTCCAGCAACGGCATGCCCCGGGTGACTTGGCTGCCTTCTTTTACCAACATTTTGGTCACCGTCCCGGTTACCGGCGCGCTGACATTATAAACGCCTTGGCTAGGTAAAAGTTGCCCGTTGGCCGTCTCACGCTTGGTGTAACTACCAAAGACAAGAAAACTCACCACAACCATTGTCATGATGGCGACCAGCGAAATCACCAGCCAGCGCCACGGCGGACAATAGAGCGATACGGAGCCCATCATTTTATTTTTTTGCGCATCCAGCGCTTCTTGTCGGAAAAGTGAATCTGTCATTTTTATTCCCTGATTGTTCCGTCCGCGGATTAATTCGAACAGGTAATTTTTGCAAGAGATAAATGGCCGAGTTCGCCTAAAATACGCGCCCGGGTAAGTTTGGCGGTGAGGAGTTTATAGCGCGCTTCAGCGTTATTTTTAACCGCTTCGTAATAGCGTTGCCGGGCATTTAATTCGTCCATTTGCGTTCGTAACCCCATTTCTTTTCCCTTCAGAGTAGAGTTGACTTTATTTCCTTCAGATTGAATTACCTTTTGGCTGGAAGTTAATAACATTCGACCATTATGGATATTCAGTGTCGAAGTACGCAGCTCTTGCTTAATTTTTTGCTGAATATCTATCAATTGATAACGGGCTTGCTCTTTTTTGTACACTGCCTCACGCGATTGTGATAGCTGTAAACCCCCGCTAAATAGCGGAACTGAGACCGTTACGCCAACATTTGTATTGGTCGTTTTTGACGTTGTACCGAACCAGCGGTCAAGTTCATTTTCGCCTTCACCCCGGCTCCAGTTGGTGCCGTAACTGGCCTGAAAACGCACCACCGGCAAATGAGCGCTATGGGTCGCGAAGACGTCTGACTTGGCAATGTTAAGCTGGGTTATCGCTTGTTTAATATCAACATTATGTGCCAAAGCCTGATTAAATAAGGCCTTTTCGCTGTTGGTGGCCTCAGGCGCATTTTGCAGTAAACAGTGTGGTGAAATCGCCTCAATGTGGGCGTAATTAAGCCCGGTTAAACGCTGATATTGTGCTCCGGCGGTCAGCAGTTCATTTTCCGCCTCAATCACCTTGGCTTGTGAAACATCTAAATTGGCCTGTGCTTCATCAATATCGATGCGTGTCGCATCGCCGAGCTTTATCGCAGCTTGTGCTTGCGCCAGTTGATGCTGATAAGCTTTCGAAGCATGGCGCGCTGCATTTAACACTTCTTGTTGATAAAGCACATTGGCATAAGCATCGGCAACGTCACTAATCAGCTTCTCTTGCGCTTTCATCAGTTCGATCTCGGCACTTTCGCTCATCGCTTTTCCACGCATGTAATCGGCATACTTAGTGAGGTCGAAAAGAGGCTGGGAAAGCGAAATGCTCGAATCATGCCGTGTGACTTTCGCCGCGTAGGAGGCGCGGGGTTGATCCTGTTGGGTGTAAGAACCGCCAAGCTGGATGGTTGGCAGTAGCCCGGCCAAACCTTGCCAGCGTTTTTCATTGCCCGCCAATTGTTGATAAATCGCCGCCTGAATCTCCGCATTTGATGCCCCTGCGGCGCGGACGGCGTCCAGTAAAGTATCCGCCGTCGCCGAGTGAGAGATAAACAGGCCGATAAAAAAAGAGATTCTAAACTTCATAATTCATCCGATAAAAACATGTCATACATCTCTGCGGTTTGATCACGAAAGCAAATGATTTTCGTAGGCAAATTTCATTAGCTCTGCGTTGGAGCCAAGACCAAGCTTGCGCATCGCATTGTATTTATGCGTTGAAATGGTACTGAGGGATCGATTTTTTAATTCAGCCACCTCGGCGAGTGTATGACCAGAAACGATAAGTTTAATGATTTCCATCTCTTTATCGGATAATCCGAAACTGGCTTCGCCTGATTTTTCGCTAATATCTTTTATTTTTTCTGAAACGTAAAACTCATTCAATGCCAGAATGCGATCGCAGGCGGATAATAGTTCGCCAGACTGCTCCTTTTTACTCACGATGGCGGATACACCCAGATCTTTTAAGGTGTTAATCATCTCATTTTGTATCTTGTCGATAAGGATAACGATTTTCGTATTCACGCGGGTGCTTAACAGCCGACTAAACATCGTGATTCTACTTTCGTTTAGTGTGTTGGTTTCAATGTCAATCACCACCAAGTCAACCTTGTTGATGCTGACCGCACTAAATAATTGTTCATAGCTCAGGCAGATATGAATAACGTTAAACCTGTCTTCGTTATTAAATAAAGAGGAGAGGGCACCTAACACCAGTGGGTAAGGGTGCATGATAGCAACGGTTGAACTTAGCATAGTATCTATCCATGAAGTCTTGATTGTATGAAAAATAGGGCTAGCGTCACTAACCCAATACCTTGCAGATAATAAAGTGCATTTAACTAGAAACTAAAGTGAATTTAGCTATGTGATTTGTTATTTACACCTGAACGTAATGGGGAGAAGTAATATTTAGGACGATTCTTAACTGTTATTCATTATTACAAGTAGTATATCTTGTTTATTCCTCTGCAAACTCTCTGTTTTGATATACATATTGAAAATGAGTAGTTGGTTTTGCTAGTCATTTTAATTTATTTTACTAGTCATAATCTTCATAAGTTAAAAAGTGCCAATAATACGTCATGTTATTGATGCTTTTAACCACCATTGAGTGATAAATAAACATAATGATGTTAAAAAAAAGTCAATTTATCAAAAATAGTGTTATGGACATAATTTTCTTGCTAAGAGGTTCTGGTGTGTAATAGTGATTATTGATCCAGATTCATATTTGGTGTTTCGGACGGATTTGGGTTCATTAAACAGCAGATCAGGACGGCGATGACCTGCTGCTTTTTCGAATTAGGTTGATTTTTAGACAAATAACCCTGCCGGGCAGAGCTAAGAAAAAGAGTGTTTAAACAGCGAGTAAAACGTTGCTGGGGCATGGGGAAGTTAGCCGGAGAGTATAAGGACCAGTGGTTGTGGGCAAGGTCTGTTAAGCACCATACAAGGAGGATAATATGAGTGCACTTATCTATCGCATCATCGGAAAAGATTATTTTTTTATTGTTAATCATGAAGTTGGAATGACAACTTTAACTTCCTATCCTTTAAGTTCGCCGTGGGAAAACGCGGTTCCTCATCGTACAGTGGTGCTAAAGCCAACCGAATCACGTCTGCTAATGTTGCTTCTTTTACAGGGCGGCCACACGGTGACTAAAGCCACCATTATGGAGAGTGTTTGGAAAAATAAGGTCGTGACGGACAACAGCTTACGTCAGGTGATCCTTTCGCTGCGCAGTATATTGGACGATCGTGTCAAGCCCCATCACGTGCTGAAAAATGTGCCTGGCATTGGGTACAACATAATGAATAGCGAATGTATAGGTTGTTCTCGGCAAGACGATGCAGTACAGGAAGAGCCGGGAACATCTATCGACGGGGAGACTAACAACGTATCGTTGTTTAAAAAAATCTGGCGAATTTTCATGGCTTTCTGAATACTGAAACTAAAAGGAAATAAAACTTACCCGAAACTGGTTTAAATGGTTCTAAATTGATGCGCATTCACTTTCATAACGACAGTCTTTATGTAAGATCGTATTGAAATTAGACATCAATTATATGTGTTTAAAATGGACAGTGATTGAAACTGGTTGTGAATTTAACGATAAAGAAAGTGCGGCTTATATGGATATTTTTTCTCATACTTTTTTGTTTTCTGTGGCAATTGCCAGCGTAACACTACTTTCTGCCTGTGAGGAATCTAATCGGGATTATTTACAAGGCTATGTGGAAGGTGAGTTCGTTTATGTCTCTGCGGAGAGCGCTGGCAGGATTGGCACTATTTTTGTAAAGCGAGGGCAGCAGATCTCCGCTGGCGATAAACTGGCCGCGCTTGATGATGATATTCAGCAAAAACAGCATGAAATTGTCAATAAAACACTAAATTCGGAAATTTCATTGCTGAATAATTTGGAAAAGGGCGCGCGTCAGGCTGAGTTAGATATTCTCATTGCCCAAATTTCACAGGCAAAGCAGGATGCGAAAATTGCGAAATCGAAATTAACTAAATATGAAAAACTTCGAGAAAAAGGCTATGTTTCCGATTTTGAACTGGAACAAGCTCAAGCCGATAATCATCTTAAGCAGCAGAGGATTGCCGAATTATCTTCTCAGTTGAAAAATAAACAGCAGCCGTCTCGTAGCGATGAAATCGCGGCGCAAAAGGCAAAAATGGAAGCTTCGCGGCTGCAAGTAGAAAAAAGTCAGCTAGAAATGCGTCGCCGTCAAATTTTCAGCCCGGTCGCTGCTGAAGTTTACGATATTATCCACCACGACGGCGAGGTGGTTAGTGCGGGGACGCCAATTCTCTCTTTATTGCCGCCAGAGTCGGTAAAAATCCGCTTTTTTGTCCCTCACGCCAAACTCGCGCGCGTTTCCGTTGGCAGCCTTGTTCGGGTCAAGGTGGATGGGGCGCCCTCACTCATTGATGCTAAAGTCCAGTTTATCTCGCCAAAAGCCGAATATGCGCCGCCGGTTATTTTCAGCAGTTCGCAAAAAGAACGGCTGGTGTTTATGGTTGAAGCAACCACTCTACAGCCGCAAGAACCGATTCGTCTGGGGTTGCCTGTTGAGGTTATGTTGTAATGGATTACTGTATCCGATTAGAAAAGATTAATAAGTCATTTAAAACTAAGCATGTTGTAAAAGATTTAACGTTGGATATTCCGCGCGGAAAAATTACCGGGTTTCTGGGTCCCAATGGCAGTGGCAAAACTACCTCAATGCGCATGATGTGCGGGCTGTTGCGCCCAGACTCCGGCAACGGAAGCTGTTTCGGTTATGACATTTTCCGCCAGCGTGAAAAAATCAAACCGTTGATTGGTTATATGACACAAAGTTTTACGCTGTGGGAAAACCTGTCAGTAAAAGAGAACCTCTATTTTTTAGCCAAGCTACGCAATATTCCAAATGCCAGGCGCCAAGTGGCGCGGCTGATTGCGCGCTTTAACCTTCAACGTTTCGATAATGTGCTGACGGCGCATCTCTCCGGCGGCTGGCGTCAGCGTGTATCGCTGGCCGCCAGTATTCTTCATTCACCCAAAGTGATTTTATTGGATGAACCTACCGCCGGCGTCGATCCCTATGCCCGACGCGAATTCTGGAAGGTATTGCATGAGTTATCAAACGACGGCATGACCATTTTAGTCAGTACTCACTATATGGATGAGGCAGAACGCTGCCATCACTTGGCGTGGATGTCCTACGGTAGATTGCTGGCGGCGGGCACGGCAGAAACCATCATCCGTTCGCAAGGCTTGACGACATTTGCCGTTCGCGGCCCGACGTTGACCGATCTGGAGTGTGCTTTAGGGGAACTGGAGCCGGTTGAACAAACCGTTATCTTCAGCGGCACGTTATATGTCACTGGGAAAGATTATCAGTCGTTACATCGCGCATTGCAGCAATTACCCTCTGCCTATGCGATTGAAAAGACCTCGACTACTCTGGAAGACTCTTTCGCTCATCTGATGAAAAAGGTGATGCCGTCATGAAATGTTTTCAGCGGCAATATTGTATTTTCTCGATTTTTTTAAAAGAGTTAATTGAAATACGACGTGATAAAATCACCTTGTTAATGATCTTTGCGATCCCGATCGTCAATCTGTTTATTCTCGGTTTTTCAGTGAATAGCGACCCGCGAGAAGTACGCACTGCGTTAATCGATCATGACCGCTCGTCGCTGAGTCGCACGCTGATTGCGGGTATGACGAATACTGAATATTTTGCTGTGCGCCATGCGGACAGTGAAAAGCAGGCGACACAGTGGTTTCAGCAAGGCAACGTGCAGTTTGTGGTGGTGATCCCTGCCGGGTTTGGTAAAGCGCTACTGGCAGAGAAGCAGCCGTCGCTGTATGTGCAAACCGATGCGACCGATCCGGCCGCCACCGCCAACGCCACGCAGGCATTGATCGCCTTATTGGATACGGTTTTCAGTAATGACACGAAAGCGATTCCTGAGTTGCAAACTTACGGAAAATCGTTAGTTAGTCCGGTCATTCATAAAATGTTTAATCCGGAGGGCGTGGCGCGTTTCAATGTGGTTCCGGGGCTGATCGGCGTGATCCTATCGATTATTTTGATACTGATGACCAGCCTGTCGGTGCTGCGTGAGCGTGAACGCGGATCGATTATCCATATTATTAATTCGCCGGCTACCGCGCTGGATCTGTTGTTGGGCAAAACGTTGCCATACTTCCTGGTTGGAGCCCTACAGGCGGTGCTTATTGTTAGCGTAGCCACCTTAATCATGCGCGTACCGCTTCATGGCGCTTGGTTTTCATTGGGGGTTTTAATTGGCTTATTTATTCTTTTGTCATTAGCGGTGGGCATTATTTTCTCGACCATTACCAGCAGCCAGTTACAGGCCATGCAACTGTCTTCATTTTATTTTCTTATCTCGACCATGTTGTCGGGTTTTATGACGCCGTTTTTTGGCATGCCTGGCTGGTCGCAATTCTTCGGTTCTCTGCTGCCGATGACGTGGTTTTTACGGCTGGTACGTGGAGTGATGCTGAAAGGCTATACGCTGAGTGAGATGAGTAATGATTTTATATTACTCACCGCGTTAACCTTCGCACTGGTATTGCTGGCCTACTTCCTCTTCAGTCGGGCACTAAGGAGAGTCTAAAACTCACCCGTGTGCCATGACGGGCGTCAAGGCGAGGCTTTGCGCGTGCTGTTTTTTGCTGTATATTGCTGCTATGTGCAGTAATTTGCGGGAAAAGAAACATGCATAAAGCAGCCAGACAGCGCTATTTGCTTGATTCACTCAGTGAAAAGGGACAAATGAGCGTCGCCGAACTCGCAGCAAAACTGCGGGTTTCTGCCGATACGGTACGACGCGATTTGGTGGAACTGGAACGTCAGGGCCTGGCGCAGAAAAATCATGGCGGCGCGATTGCGCTCGATCTTCCGGCGATGAATCGGCAGGGGCGCAATAGCCTCTTACCGCAGACCAAACGCGGTTTGGGAGAGGCGGTAGCGGCGGAGATCCCTGCCGGTAGCACTTTGATCCTTGATGCCGGCAGCACGGTATTGGCGGTTGCCGCCGCGCTGCGTGGCCCTGCAACAGTAATTACTGCCTCGCTGGATGTGGCGCAGTGCCTGAGCGAACGCTCGGACATTCACCTTATTCTGCTGGGCGGAAGCTGGGATGCGCGTCAACGTCTGTTTGCCGGGAGCGCGACCCTCGCCATGTTGGCTCGCTATCGCGCCGATATTGTGGTGCTTGGCGCTTGCGCGATTCATGCGCAACTCGGTCTTAGCGCCAGCCAGGAAGCCGATGGCGAAGTGAAACGCGCCATGCTGGCTGCCAGCGCGCAACATTGGTTGGTTGCCGACCATCTCAAACTTAATCATTGCGAACCCCATCTGGTGGCGGAGTTATCGGCGATCGATCGCCTATTCATTGACCGTCCGTGGGACGAATTAGGTGAACACAGTACCGTCGATGTTAACGTCACCGCCTTTCCTAACGCAGGAGAAAGATATGACTAATATGCAGGCAAAACCGCTCAATGTGGCGCTGATTGGCTATGGTTTTGTGGGAAAAACGTTCCACGCGCCGTTGATCTGCGCGACACCGGGGCTAAATCTTCTGGTGGTCTCATCACGTGATGCCGATAAAGTCCATGCCGATCTGCCCGAGGCGCAGGTGGTTGCTTCGCCGGAAGAGGCGATTCGTCACCCTGAGGTGGATTTGGTGGTTATTGCTTCACCCAATGCCACGCACGCGCCATTAGCAAAAGTGGCGCTGGAAGCCGGCAAACATGTGGTGGTGGATAAACCTTTTACCCTTGATATGCGTGAAGCGCGTGAACTGATCGCCTTAGCAGAAGAGCAGCAGCGGGTATTGTCGGTATTCCAAAACCGTCGCTGGGACAGCGATTACCTCGGCATTAAGCAGGTTATTGAACAGGGCCATCTCGGTAAAGTAGCCCATTTCGAATCGCATATTGACCGCTTTCGTCCGGAAGTGCGTGTTCGCTGGCGTGAACAAAATGTGCCCGGTAGCGGACTGTGGTTTGATTTAGGCCCGCATCTGATCGATCAGGCGCTACAGTTGTTTGGTCTGCCGCAGAGCGTGCAGGGAAATATCGCGACCTTACGACCCAAAGCCGAAATTAACGATTGGGCGCATGTGGTGCTTAACTACCCGTCACATCGGGTAATTCTGCACTGCAGCATGTTGGTTGCTGGTGGTGTGTCGCGCTTTGTGGTGCATGGAGAGAAGGGCAGCGTGGTAAAAGCGCAGGCCGACCGCCAGGAAAGCCAATTGCTGGCCGGTGTGGTACCGGGTAGCGCGGAGTGGGGTACCGATGAGGATGCGCTGACCCTGTTTGAAGGGACTGAGGCGCCACGTCAGATAGCAACGCCAAATGGCGATCAGCGCCAATACTATATGCAAATCCGCGATGCGTTAAACGGTCACGGGGATAATCCGGTGCTGCCGTTACAGGCATTGGCCGTGATGGCGGTTCTGGAAGCTGCCGTCTCTTCTTCTGAGAGTGGGCAAGCGCAGCCGCTGCCGTTGACCTCCGAAGAGATCGCACACTGGCGTTAATGCCGGGCGGATCGCGGTAAACCCGCTCTCAACTCTTTCTCTGTCGTAAAGCCGCCGCTGGCGGCTTTTTCTGTTTCTCTGCTGCGGTTTTTTGCCATCCGGCTATTTATCACAATTTTGTGAACATTCCGCGAGGATTTAGTAACGCTCTGCTGTGTATCGTGCTGTCATCCCTTTTTATAAGGCACTTCCGAGGTGATGATGATTACCAGACGACGTTTTATTCTTAGCAGTGGCGCGGTTACCGCCGCGGTAGCCGCTGGGGTGTTGCCGGGCATGTTTTCCGCACGTACCGCGGTCGCGGCGGAGCAGTTCGCGGTGCAATATAGTGACGCACAATGGCGAAAAAAACTCACTAGCGCGCAATACCGCATCTTACGTGACGCGGGGACGGAACCGCCCTTTACCAGCCCGCTAAATGACGAGCATCGCAACGGCGTTTTCGCCTGTGCCGGTTGCCAACTCTCCCTGTTCGACTCTCATACTAAATTTGACAGCCATACCGGCTGGCCGAGTTTCTGGCAACCGTTGGAAAACGCGGTTGAAACGCAACGTGATACCTCTTTTGGCATGGTGCGTGACGAAGTTCACTGCCATCGCTGTGGCGGGCATCTTGGCCACGTCTTTAATGATGGCCCCCGTCCAACCGGTTTACGTTATTGTATGAATGGTCTGGCAATGACGTTTATTCCAGGCTCAGCCTAAGCCAGGCACACGATCTCCCTTTCCGGGTAAGAGGTTTTTCCATGCTGGTTCTTATTCTTGCGTATCTCGGCGGTATTTTAACCATTGCCAGCCCGTGTATTTTGCCGGTGCTGCCGTTTGTTTTCGCCCGTTCCGATCAGTCATTTTTGCGTAGCGGCCTACCGCTACTAGCCGGAATGGCGCTCACCTTTACGCTGGTCGCGACATTAGCGGCGGTGGGGGGCGGCTGGGTGGTGGCGGCTAACCAATATGGGCGCTGGTTGGCGCTAGTGTTAATGGCGTTATTTGGTATTACCTTACTGTTCCCGCGCGTGGCTGACCGGGTGATGCATCCGCTGGTTTCCGCCGGTAACCGCTTAACCGAGAAGCTTTCTGGTGGGCAACAGCCGCGCATTGGGAGTTCATTCTTATTAGGAATTGCCACCGGCCTGTTGTGGGCGCCTTGTGCCGGACCAATCCTCGGGCTGGTGCTGACTGGCGCGGCGTTACAGGGCGCCAACGTGGGATCAACGCTATTGCTATTGGCCTATGCGGCCGGTGCGGCAACCTCACTGGCGCTGGCATTGTTGATTGGCGGTAAAGTCTTCAGCGCCATGAAACGTTCGCTCGGCGCCGGGGAGTGGATTCGCCGTGGCTTAGGCGGCGCAATGCTGGTGGGCGTCGTCGCGATTGCGATGGGCCTGGATACTGGTGTACTGGCGCAGTTATCGACGGCCTCGACCGGCGGTTTCGAGCAAAAGCTGGTCGACCATTTCACCGATAAAGGCAATAAGGTGGTGAATGATGTGCCGAATGCGACCAAAGTACAGCAAGCATCGGACACCACGCCACAACTGGAAGACGATGGTCCAATGCCGTCGCTGGATGGCGCGGTACAGTGGTTAAATTCACCGCCGCTAAATGCCGCCGCGCTGCGAGGCAAAGTGGTACTGGTGGATTTCTGGACTTACTCCTGCATCAACTGTCTTCGCGCCTTGCCGTATGTAAAAGCCTGGGCGGATAAATACCGGGACCAGGGTCTGGTGGTGATTGGCGTCCACTCGCCGGAATTTGCCTTTGAGCGCGATATTGGCAACGTGACCCGTGAAGCGAAAAAACTGGGCGTCGATTATCCGATAGCGATTGATAACGATTATCGTATTTGGCGCGCATTTGAAAACCAGTACTGGCCTGCACACTACTTTATTGATGCCAAAGGACATATTCGTTACGAACACTTCGGTGAAGGTGAATATGATCAATCGGAAAAGGTTATCCAGCAATTATTGCGTGAAGCCGGTGCGAAAAACGTCAACACCTCGATCAGTCAGGTACAGGGGCAAGGCGTCGAAGAGGCAGCCAGCGGCCAGGGGGATACTTCGCCTGAAACCTATCTTGGCTATATGCGGGCGGAAAATTTTGCCTCCGGTAATGCCACCGGTGATGCGCCAGCCGATTATCACGTGCCGGCCACGCTTAAGCCAAATGAGTGGGGGCTTGACGGGCGCTGGACCATTGGGCCGGAAAATATCAGCCTGGATAAAGCCGGCGGCCGCATCGTTTACCAATTCCATGCTCGCGATCTGCATTTGGTGTTAGGCCCGGGTAAAGAGGGCAAACCAATACATTTCAAAGTGTTGTTGGATGGCAAAGCGCCGGGTGCAATGCACGGTACTGACGTGGCCGCCGATGGTAGCGGTACGGTGACTGACCAGCGTTTATATCAGCTGATTCGTCAAAGTGATAACGCAGGCAGCCACACCTTCAGCATTGAGTTTTCTGATGCCGGTGTCTCCGCCTATGCCTTTACGTTTGGTTAAGGTGAGGAGTGACTTTATGAAAAGACAACCTACGCATTTTCGTCGAACCCTATGTGCCGTAGCAATTGCCGCTGGCGCATTGATGTGGCAGAACGTTGCCTGGTCATGGGGCGGGGCGGAGCAGGCGGTTACCATTGCGCCGCCAGTACGTGATGAAGCGCCTGCCACCTCGCACAGTGAGACCGCAATATTCGCCGGTGGCTGTTTTTGGGGCGTACAGGGCGTTTTCCAGCATGTCAAAGGAGTGACCAGCGCGGTATCGGGTTATACCGGCGGTTCGGCGCAAACGGCTAATTACGATACGGTCAGCACTGGCAGTACCGGTCATGCGGAGTCGGTCAAGGTGACCTTTGATCCGACGCAGGTTTCCTATGGAACGCTATTGCAGATTTTCTTCTCTGTGGCGCATAACCCTACCGAGCTAAATCGGCAGGGACCGGACAGCGGAACGCAATATCGTTCGGCGATCTTCCCACAGACGCCGGAGCAACAGCAGGTCGCCCAGGCCTATATCAAACAGCTCAACGCCAGTCACGCCTGGCGTGCGCCGCTGGTAACCCGGATAGAAAACAATGCACATTTCTATCCGGCGGAGGGATACCATCAAAATTATCTCACCGAGAACCCGGAGGCACCGTATATCGTGATTAATGATATGCCCAAATTAACGCAGTTAAAGCAATTATTCCCCACGCGCTACAACACGCAGCCAGTGTTGGTTAAAGATACTAAGTCATTGTAATTATTCTCTCATTTAAAGCCGGGGCAGGCCGCTGCTCCGGCTTTTTTTCGTCTATATGCGGCTCCCGCCTCACCGCCCGGCATTTATTCCTCGATCTGTGATGACGCTCTCTTAGCTCAAAAAAACAACTGTGAATAACTTCACATTAATATTTCATTAACATATCTACCATTGGTATTACCACTGGTAGATAACTGGTTGATCACTGAATGACGATAAGACGCGAGAAGCAAGAAACGGGCAATGGCTATGACCGGGTGGTCGGTTTTTTGCGTGAGCAGTTACTTTCCGGCGAACTCAAGGTTGGAGATTGCCTGCTGCCGGAACGTGAGCTCTCGGCGCAGTTGGGCGTGAGCCGCCCGGTGCTGCGTGAGGCACTCCGCGCGCTGGCGATGATCGGCGCGGTTGAAATTAAACATGGGGTTGGAACGGTAGTAAAACGGCCTGGCGTCTCGATGCTCGGCGAGTTTTTTAGCTTCATATTGGCGCATCAATCGGATGTCATTGATGACGTAATGCAGGCGCGTATCGCGATCGAGCGGCAGGCGGTGCGCCTGGCCTGTCGGCGGGCAACGCAAAGCGACTATGACCGCCTGGCCGAGTGTCTGCAGGAGATTATCCGCACCATTCATACGCCAGAAGTGGGCGGCGAGGCGGATTTTCGTTTCCATGAGGCGATCGTGAATGCCTCTGGTTCCGCCACCTTAATCAGTATCTATCAGTCAATTAGCGCACTGATGATGCGCTCACACCTTGATCGCCGCGAACAAATTATTCAAGTCGAAGGCATTGAAGAGTTTTTAATTGACCACCATCGGGCGATATTCGCCGCGATTGTCGAACGCGATGAAGCGCGGGCCGATGAGTTGCTGGGACGCCATTTTGAAATCGGCGCGGATTTTCGTCGTCGGGCCACTATTCGCATGGCGGGCGGGGCGCCGCTGGCGGAATAACCATCATAATCAAAGGAATACCGAATGAATATCGTTATCGGCAGCGACCACGCGGGGTTTCAACTGAAACAGGAATTGGCGAACTGGCTGAGGGAAAAAGGGCATCAGGTTGAGGATGTCGGTAGCCATGATCCTGAGCCGGTGGATTTTCCGGATATTGCCCACGCCGTGTGCAGCAAAGTCCGTGTAGACGCGCAGTGTCGCGGCATTTTGGTTTGCGGCACTGGCGTTGGCGCAGTGATTGCCGCCAATAAAATTAACGGTATTCGCGCGGCGGTTTGCCACGACGTCCATTCAGCGCACCAGGCCGTAGAGCATGATGACGTTAATGTGATGTGTATTGGAGCACAAATTGTCGGGCCGTGGCTGGCGCGTGACTTGATTGAGGCTTTTTTACAGGCGCAATTCGTCGCCGAAGAGGATTTTGTCCGGCGCGTTGAAAAACTGACCCGACTTGAACAGCAAAATTAATCGGTAATTCGGGAGAATTTTATCTAATGAATCATTCCACTAAAGGTTGCGTCGGTTTTTTGGGGTTGGGTGTTATGGGCCGGGAAATGGCGCGTAACCTGGCTCAGGCAGGTTTCTTAGTCCGCGCTTATGACGTGGTCGCGGCGGCAGTAACGCCCTTGACCGCCTTTGGCGTAGAAGTTGCTGCCACCCTTGCTGATGCAACCCGCGATGCCGATATTGTCATTTCTATGTTGCCGGACACGCCGCAAGTTGAAGAGGTGGTTCGCGGCGAAGCGGGATTATTGCAAGCGCCGCCGCGCGGCAAACTGTATGTCGACATGAGCACTATCGCCCCTGAAGCGACACGGAAAATGTGCGCCGATCTGGCGGCAATAGGCGTCACCATGCTGGATGCGCCGGTTTCCGGCGGGCCTGTCGGCGCGAAAAACGCCAGCCTAACCATTATGGTCGGCGGCGAAGCTGAGGGGGTTTCCCGCGCAGAGCCTTATCTGCGTGCCATGGGAACCACGCTCAATCATGTCGGACAATCCGGCGCCGGGCAAACGGTTAAACTCTGCAATCAATTAATTTGCGGCATCAATATCCAGGCCATTTGTGAGGCACTGGCGCTGGCACGCGCTTACGACATCGATCTGTCGCAAATGCGTGAAGTACTACTCGGCGGTTCGGCGGCTTCCTGGATGCTCGACAAATTAGGCACCTCAATGATTGAGGGCGATACCTCGGCTGGTTTTCGTATTGACTTAATGATGAAAGATTTACGGCTGGTGTTAGAAGCAGCGCAGAAGCGACCGGTTCCACTACCGGCAACCGCGCTGGTCGCCAGCCAATATCTGGACGCGCAGGCGCATGGCGAAGGCCGACATGGCAACCAGGCATTGTTCAAAGTCTATGACCGCATGACCGGACGGGATCTAACCGCTAACCAACCAGGGTGACAAGCGATGAAGCTCGATTTCACGGCGATTTTTTTACAATGGCAAATGTTAATGGATGGCGCATTGTTGACCGCGCAGTTAGCGGTAATCGCCACCGTATCTGGTTTTCTGATTGGTACACTGTGCGCCGTGGCCCGACGTTCTCACTTTGCGTGGTGTCGCCGGGCGGCGGCCGTGTATATCGAAGCCATTCGCAACACGCCATTTTTGGTGCAGATTTTCTTGGTTTATTTCGGCCTGTCGAGCCTCGGTTTCTCATTTACCGCTTTCACGGTGTCGGTGATTGCGCTGACGATTAATGTTAGCGCCTATACCGCAGAAATAATGCGTGCCGGGTTCGAATCCGTTCACCAGGGGCAGTGGGAGGCGGCGGAAACGCTGGGACTTTCTCGCTGGCAACAGTACTGGCATGTGGCGTTACGTCCGGCGGCGGAGCGGGTTTATCCCTCGCTGACCAGTCAGTTTATTTTATTGATGTTGGCTTCTTCGGTGACGTCGCAAATTTCGGCAGAAGAACTGACCGCCACCGCGAACTTTATTCAGTCTGAAACCTATCGTCCCTTTGAGACGTTCTTTATTGTCGCCGGGATTTATCTGGCGCTGTCGTTATTGATGCGGCTGGCGTTTTGGTTAATTGGGTTGGCGGTTTTTCCTCGTCGTCGACGTCTTGGCACCCCAGCGTGAGAGGTGACTGATGAATATCTCGCTAAATATGGCGCATATCTGGTTTTTACTGCAGGGCACCTTCTGGACGGCGATTCTTTCACTGATGGCGTTTGGCGGCGGCGGGCTAGTGGGCTTCCTGTTGGCGCTGGGCCGTATTTCTCCGGTGCGCGCGTTACGCTGGTTAGTTAGCGCTTGGGTCCAGTTGGTTCAGGGAACGCCGCTGTTAATCATTATGTTTATGATTTACTTCGGTCTACCGCAGTTGGGGCTTTCCGTTTCTCCGATGATTGCCGCAGGCGTGTCGTTAACCCTCTATTCCAGCGCTTATCTTGGCGAAATCTGGCGTGGTTGTATTCAGTCGGTGCCGCGCGCGCAGTGGGAGGCAGCAGAATGTCTGGCTCTGTCACGTACCCAACGCCTGTTCAAGGTGATCTTGCCGCAGGCGATCAGGTTGGCAACGCCGCCCACCGTTGGGTTCTCGGTGCAGATTATTAAAAATACCTCGCTGGCCTCAGTGGTGGGATTTGTGGAGTTGGCCCGCGCCGGGCAGTTGATTAATAACTCCATTTTTGAGCCCTTTATCATTTACTTGCTGGTGGCTTGCCTCTACTTCTGCCTGTGTTTTCCGGTTTCTATGTGGAGCCGCCGTTTGGAGCGGAGCGCAAGCGAGAGAAAAAATAGACGGCAGCCCGCCGCGATTGCCCGAACGGCCTAAGTATTAAGGAACACAACATGTCGATCATCACGCTAAATAATGTGCAAAAAAGCTTCGGCGAGATCTCGGTGCTGAATGATGTCTCCTTCTCGGTCGATAAGGGGCAAGTAGTGGCGCTGATTGGCGCCAGCGGTTCGGGGAAAAGCACCGCGCTGCGTTGTATCGACCGTCTTGAAGTGATCAACGGCGGGAGTATCGAAGTGTGTGGACATCGGGTTGATGATCCGCATCTAGATCTCCGTCGGCTACGTCAGGATGTCGGGATCGTGTTTCAAAGCTACAACCTGTTTCCGCATCTGACCATTGAACAGAATATTACGCTTGGCCCGCTCTCGGTGAAGAAGCAGCCAAAACAAGATGCGCGGCGGCTGGCGCACTCGGTGTTAGAGCAGGTTGGGCTCGCGGACAAAGCAGAGAGTTACCCTGAACAACTCTCCGGCGGCCAGCAACAGCGGGCGGCGATTGCCCGCTCACTGGCGATGAAACCTAAAGTGATGCTGTTTGACGAAGTGACCTCGGCATTGGATCCGAAACTGACCGGTGAAGTGCTACGGGTGATTGAACGCCTGGCCGGCAGCGGAATGACGATGATTATGGTGACACACGAAATGAATTTTGCCCGGCGAATCGCCGACAAGGTGGTCTTTATGCATCAGGGAAGGGTACATGAAAGTGGCGACGCCTCGATTTTGCAACAGCCAGCCACCTCAGAACTACAAGATTTTATCTCGAACGAGTTGTAAGTCATTTGTGGCGATAGAACCTCAGCCAACCCTGGAGAGAACCATGCAGATAACGAAAAAGATAGCCCTGGCGGGCGCCCTGTTCAGCGTCATGGCGCTGCACTCTGTTTCGGCGGCGTCGAATGCCTGGCAAGAGATTAAAGCCAGAGGAACCTTACGTGTGGCAACTGACATGTCATTGCCGCCCTCCGGTATGTTGGATGCCAAACTGAAACCCATCGGCTCCGATGTTGAAACGGCACAATTGTTGGCGAAAGATTGGGGGCTGAAACTAACGTTTATTGAAACCACCGGGCCGACCCGCATTCCCAATCTACAAACCGGCAAGGCGGATATTGTGATTTCCACGCTTTCGGTTACGCCGCAACGTGCGCAGGTGATTGACTTTTCACGCGCTTATGCGGGCTTGCGCTCGGTGATTGCCGCGCCTGCGGCGGTGAAGATCGCCGGTTGGGATGACTTGAAAGGTAAAGCGATCACTGTGACGCGTGGCACTACGCAGGATACACAACTCACCCAAGAGGCGATGAAGCGCGGTTTCACGGTGCAACGCTACGATGATGATGCCACGTTGGTGACTGCCGCGGTCAGCGGCCAGGCGTTTGCCGTCGCCACCTCGGCGACGCTGGTTAACCAGATCAAAAAGCAGAACCCGAAGTTAGCGTTTGAGCCCAAAATGACGCTGCAGGTTTTTGATCTGGCAATTGGTTTGCCGAAGGACCAGCCAGAACTGAAAGCTAAACTTGATCAATGGATTGAAACCAACCTGAAAAACGGCAAACTCAACGCTATCTACCAGAAATACCACGGTGAGCCGATTCCGCAGGAAATTATTAACCGCTAAGCGGTTTTGTCATTGGCCAGCGCCAGGGAGCCTGGTCGTTATTAACCGACGCCGCCAGCGAGGATGTTGGCGGCGGTTGGTTAGTCAATAATCACCACTTCCGTGCGGTTTTCGAGTTTTTTCAACTCCTCTTCCGGGATCGCTGAGTCAGTAATGAAATAATCAATATCCGACCAGTCGCAGAATTGAAACAGACCTGAGCTACTGAATTTGGTGCTGTCGCTAACCACAACCCGCAAGCGCGCGCTTTTAACCATGGCGGATTTTATTTCTGCTTCTTCATACGAAGCGGTGCAAGGCCCGTTGCGGTGTTTCAACCCGTCAGTACCAAGAAACACAATATCGGCATTCAGCGACTGGAACGCCGTCACACCCCACATGCCCACCATCGCCAGGCTGCTGGAGCGAAATTTACCACCGACCAAAAAGATATCGTTATCGGTGCCGCTCAATGGTTGCACGATATTAATCGCGTTAGAAATAATCGTTAGACGACTTTTAAGAACCAATGCTTTGGCAACACACTGCACGGTACTGCCGGTATCAAGGATGACGACGCCTTTTTCCGGCACCAGTTGCGTGGCGATTTGGGCAATCTTATCTTTAATATCCAAATGTTCGGTATTCTTGCGCGCCAGCGGCTGTTCAATGGCGAGAATGTTGCCTGATGCAATTGCACCGCCGTGACCCTTGGTCGCAATCCCTTTGTTATCTAAATAGATCAGATCCTTGCGAATGGTTTCGGTTGAAACCCCAAACATTTCCGCAATTTTCCCAACCTTAACGCTGCCTTCCGCAATCAGGATTTGGGCTAATTTATTTCGTCGCTCAATAGTGAGAGAACTGGCCATCGTAACTCCCTTTCTAAAAAATCATGGCGTAATTTCTGTATAATCATTTAATTATCAAAAGGTTATTTTTATCCCCTTCCCGGAAAAGCGTCGTTTTTCAACCGTGATCGAAAAAGTTCTGCTGCAGGTTACTGTACCTGAAGGCCGCCTTTGCCATAAGCCTATGCGAAAAAAATTGTGATTTACGTTCAAAATTTACACCAAAAGCGTTGCGAGCTTTGGGTTTTGTGGAAATATTGCGATTGTTGTTGCGATATTTTGGATTTAACTTGCGATTAAATGCGTATGGAGAGAAAAATGAGCGGTATTCTCAATGAAAACGGCATCTTGTTAGGCGCTAGCTTTGCCAATCAGTCTGACGCCATTCGTCAGGCTGGCAACCTATTGGCTTCCGCCGGTTACGTTACCGAGAAGTATGTGGATTACATGCTGGAGCGGGAGCAGGTAACGTCGACCTTTATGGGGAATAACCTGGCGATTCCGCATGGCATTAATGGTTCTGAAGCGGAGATTTTGCGTTCCGGTATTGCGGTGATCCAGGTACCGGAAGGGGTCAGCTTTGGTGAAGATAAAACGGCCTACGTGGTGGTGGGGATTGCCGGAAAAGATGGCGCGCATCTTGATATTTTAACGCAGATTGCCCTTGCCTGTATGGAAGAGGACAACATTCACCGCCTGCGTTATGCAAAACAGAAACACGAAGTTTTATCCGTGCTTGGGTTTTAACTGTTTTGCCGCTGCGCTAATGCGGTAAACGTCTTAACTATTATTCTGGTCGGTAGTGATGCGATCGGATTATCGAGGAAGAAATGGAAAGGAAAATTATTACCTCGCCATCAATTATGTGTGCGGACTTATTAAATCTGGAAAGTTCGGTTAAGGCATTAAACCAGGCCGGTGTTGATGCATTACATATTGACCTGATTGATGGCGCTTTTAGCCCGAGCATGCCATTGGGGATCGATACGGTTAAACGCTTACGTGAAAAAACCGATTTACCGTTCGATGTACATATTATGGCGAACAATAATGAATGGTTTATCCAGCAGGTGTTAGATATTGGCGTACAGCAAATCTCTTTCCATTACGAAACCAGTCTACATGCCGATCGTTTAATTAATCTAATTAAAAAACGGGGCGTAAAAGCCAGTGTTGCATTAAATCCGGCGACGTCGCTTTCTTGCCTGGAGTATTTATTACCGCAGCTTGATAACGTATTGCTGATGTTAATTAACCCAGGTTTTGCCGGTGATAAAAGCGAAAAACAGGTTACCTATTCAGAAGTAAAAATAAAGGATCTTGCTCGCAGGATTCGCGCCACTGAACGGGATATTGGTATTCAGGTTGATGGACGCGTTTCCCTGGAGTCGATTCCTGACTTAATTCGCGCCGGTGCCAGTAACTTGGTGTTAGGAAGCACCAGTTTGTACATCCCTGGACGGACGCTGGAAGAGAACAAACGACAGCTAGATCTGGCGATAGCGCAGGGGCTATCGGTGCATTAATCAATTGAAGAGGCGGTTATGGATTACGTCGGTGCAAAAGAAAAAATTATCCTTGAGCTAAGCCATACGCTTAGCCTGGTATCCAGTGAAAGTGTCAATGAACTGGTGCGCAGTATTGAAAATGCCGACAAAGTCTTTTTTGTTGGCGTCGGGCGCGTGTTGCTGGCGCTAGAAGCGATGGCTAAGCGGCTAGCGCATTTAGGCGTGAAAACCTATGTGGTTGGGCAGATCACCGAGCCGGCGATTACCGAGCGCGATTTGCTGATTGTCGGCTCGGGGAGTGGTGAAAGTATGTTTCCACTCGGGATCGCCAGGAAAGCGAAGGGCTTTAAGGCGAAAGTGGCGCATATTGGTTCAAATCCGGAGAGTTCAATGAAACAGGTCGCCGATCTGTTTGTACGAATTCCGGTGCAAACCAAGTTAAACCTGGCGGGAGAAGTGCCTTCGGTTCAGCCGATGACCAGCCTGTTTGAACAATCTTTATTACTGCTTGGCGACACTATCGCACTGTTAATGGTTGAGGAGAAAGCCATTGATATGCATAGCTTGTGGCAGCTTCATGCAAACCTTGAATAGGAGTAACTAATGAAAAGTGAAGGCTGGCTCAACCTGGAGAGGAAAGTCATTATCGTGACCGGCGGCGCTTCCGGGATCGGCGCTAAAATTTCGCAAAACTTGCATGATAACAACGCCATTGTCGTGATTGGCGATTTGCATGAAAGCGAAGCGTCGGCGGAATACGCCGATCTGTTCATTCCTTGTGACATTACCAATAAAACCAGCGTGGAAAATATGGTGGCGGCAGTGATCGAGCGCTACGGCCATATTGACGGGTTAGTGAATAATGCCGGGGTAAATCGCCCTCGTCTGTTAGTCGACTTTTATAAAAAAAATAACCATTACGAAGCATCAGAAGATGATTTTGATTTTATTGTTCGTGTTAACCAAAAGGGGCCATTTTTATGCACGCAAGCCGTGGTTCGACATATGATTGACCGCAAAAAAGGCACGGTGGTGAATATTTCCTCCGAAGCTGGTACCGAGGGATCGGCCGGGCAAAGTATTTACTCGGCGACTAAAGGCGCGCTGAATAGTTTTACCCGTTCGTGGGCAAAAGAGTTAGGACGCTTTGGCATCCGTTTTGTCGGCGTCGCGCCAGGTATTAATAAAAGAACCAATATGAATAACGATGAAAACTATCAGGCGCTCGCTTATACGCGTGGGCTTGATCCTAATAATATTGATAACGACTATACCGGTTCAATACCGTTGGGTCGTCCGGGTGAACATCATGAAATTGGCGATTTAGTCTCTTATCTTCTCTCCGATCACGCGAGCTATATTAGTGGCACCACCATTAATATTTCCGGCGGAAAGTCGAGATAAGTTTAAAGATTGTTTCGTTTTATCCCCTCTCGTAACCCTACTCACGGGAAATAGTAAGATGACGAACACAACAATTGAAGCGACACATAAAAATAAGAGCACGCTGGTAAAAATACAGCGTTTTGGTAACTTTCTCAGCGGCATGGTGATGCCAAACCTTGGGGTGTTTGTAGCCTGGGGGTTAATCACGGCGCTGTTTATTCCAACCGGTTGGATACCGAATCCGCATCTGGGGGCGTTGGTTAGCCCGATATTGACCTATTTGCTGCCGCTGCTGGTTGGTTTTACCGGCGGTTATATTGTGCATGGACAGCGCGGCGGGGCGATGGGCGCGCTGGCGACGATGGGGTTAATTATCGGTTCAGATATTACCATGCTGAGCGGTGCGATGATTATGGGACCGTTTGCCGCCTGGTTGATGAAAAAGGTCGATCAATTCCTTGACGGTAAGTTCCGCGCTGGTTTTGAAATGCTGATCAGTAACTTCAGTATGGGGATTGTCGGACTGGTGATTACGCTGGCAGGCTATATCATCATTGGCCCAATTATTACCGCGTTAGTTCATCTGTTATCGGCAGGCGTTAACTGGACTATTGCCCATGATCTGTTGCCGCTGATCTCGATCTTTGTCGCGCCCGCGCAGGTGTTATTCCTGAATAACGCCATTAACCACGGCATTATGGCGCCGCTGGGGCTGGAACAGGTCGCGGTATCGGGAAAATCCATTCTCTTCCTGGTAGATGCGAACTGCGGCCCCTCGGTGGGGACGTTGTTGGCTATCTCCTTTTTCGGTAAAGGGATGGCGAAAAAAACCGCGCCGACCGCAGCGTTAATTGCAGGCGTCGGCGGCATTGGCGAAGTCTATTTCCCCTTTGTCTTGATGAAGCCGGTACTGGTGTTTGCCACCATGGGCGGGATTACTACGTCGTTAACGTGTTTCATGCTGCTGGGCGGCGGAACGGTTGCCACACCTTCTCCGGGGAGTTTTTTCGCCATGTTAGTGTTGACGCCGAAAGGCGCGATGCTCGGAAACCTGGTGGGCTTCTTTGCCGGCATGGCGGTTGCGTTTGTGATTGCGACCGTGTTGCTGAAACTGGATAAAAGCCCGGCCGAGGAAGAGGTCGAACTGGAAGTGGCTAACCCATCGGCTGCCGCGACAGGCGTATTGGCGTTGAGTGACAACGCAGGTCGGGTAATTAATAAAATTATTGTGGCCTGTGATGCCGGAATGGGATCGAGCGCGATGGGTGCGTCGGTGCTGAAAAACAAACTACGCAAAGCGATGATCGATGTGCAGGTCGCCAATACCAAAATTGAAGAGATCCCCGGCGACGCGGATTTAGTGATAACGCACGTTCAACTCGTCGATCGGGCGAAGAAGCTTCATTCGGATAAGGACATGATTTTCATGCCGATTACCAACTTTATTGAAGGTAAACAGTATGATGACATCATCAACTTCATTAAGAACGGCAAGACCTAATTCTGCATGTTGATCACTAGAGGCGATAGGGCTAATGTCATATCGCCTCTGCTTAGGCTAGTGCGTACTCACGGACTTGCGGAGCGCGCAGGGGCGATTTCGCCACACGATGCGCTTTCGACGGGTCGCCAACCAGAAACTCAAACGTTGGCGAGTAATAAAAAGGCAGCCAGCCGCCGTAATCCTGCTCCCACTCCCAACGAACCGGGCAGGGCCACAGAATGCCTTCGTACAAAATGTAATAGATCCACCGACCAGTTGGGCGGCGGGGTTTTTGCGTTTTCATGGGATTCACAACGGACAATGAGAACAAAAAAACAGCTTATATTTTGACCTGGTTGGCGTAAAAATTCAACCTGACGCGGGTATCGAAAGTGCGCCAGGCCAGCCGGGCAAGCCCGACCGCCGGTGGTTTGCGATTAGCGGTGAACTTCACCGCAAATCAGTACCGCATTCGGGCGCCGCTGATGGATACGATCAGCCATTTGTTCACAAGCGGCCCGTGTGGGATAAATGCGTTCAGACACCGGTAACGCATCACAATCATCATGCCCACACGCGCTGACTAACAGCACGAAGCCAATCAACATATTCAACTCCTTTCACCACGGTCTCTGTTTACGGACGTTCGGTGTTTATTCCTTTCAATACTTCCAGTGTAGCTAAAAGGGGAGACAAAACGGTTATCCTTGCGAGCTAAACAGCATAAAAAAGCGCGATGTCTGACATCGCGCTTTTTTTCTGGCATGAAACAGGGAATTACAAAGCGGTAGAGGCTGCTGAATTGATTGTTTGTTTATTGTCAGGCGTGCTTTTATCAATGGTGATTTCAGGCTGGCACTTCTCCTGCGGTTTAACCACGCGGAACTCCGCCTTGCCCTGATAAACATAGATACACGCGCGCCCCATATCACCACCATCCTGCTCTTGTGACAGCGAAATCGTCACGGTTTCCGCCTGGCTCATTGACGCGAAACCGGCTGTCGCCGCCAGTAGCAGACAGGGCATAAACCGCCAGATAAACGGCAGGCTTTTCATCTTTACGTCCTTTTAACTGAGTGGGGATCACGTTGATGAGAAACTCAACGATGCTTAGCGCAATTATCGAACGCGGTAAAAATAAACAATAGACGGATTAATCTGATTTAGGGCCACCGAAAACCACTATTTTTATCCTGCTGGTCGGTAAGCGCGGCACCCTGACAGCATTCATCACGGGAAAATGTGAGCTGAAGCGAGAAAACGAGAATTATATTATATCTTTTTACCTGGCCCTTATTTGATTCCCGCCCACTTAGAATTAAGTGACCGACCTCACACACCATCGTAATGAAAATACTTTTTTGATATTAATCACACAACCAAAATTGCTTTCTGAAACCGGTTGCAGAAATGAGTCACGCACGGTATCACTTAATTAAACGTCAACCGGAGCGAGGGGAAATGAATAAAATCCTGTTGTGTTGTGCCGCTGGCATGTCCACCAGTATGGTGGTGCAAAGGATGGAAAAAGCGGCAAAAGATCAAGGGATTGAGTTAGAAATTAAAGCGATTGGTATTGAGGAGTTTCAACAAGAAATTGATAAATATGATTGTTGTTTATTAGGTCCACAAATCAAATACAAACTGGCCGATTTCAAACCCATAGCCGATAGCCTGAATAAGCCTATTTCCGTTATTAATAGTATGGATTACGGCATGCTGAACGGTGCCAAAATTCTGAATGATACCCTGAAGTTAATTCAGGCATAAGCTCACCACCAGACGGTCTGGCGATAAATATATTCTCCGGGCCGTGGTTACTCAAAATTCTAACATTACTGTTCCGTTTTCTTTTCGGCGCCGATCTCTGCTCGTTGTCGGGTGTGGAACGCCGGTTTTTAAACCTCAGATGCAGCAGAAAAACCGCCTTTGAACGGCAAGGAGACTGTCATGAGCAGCTTCAGTGAAACGCTGTTTGGTGTCATAGAAAATCGTATTAGTCCGGTCGCGGGGCGCCTCTCAAGCCAGCGCCATGTTATTGCAATCCGAGATGGCTTTATTGCCTCAATGCCTTTCCTGATCGTCGGTTCATTTATGTTGCTATTCGCCCATCCGCCCTTTGCCGCGAACAGCCAGTGGGCCTTTGCGCAATGGTGGCTAGGCATGGCCGACCGCTACGCCGAACAAATCATGATGCCCTATAACATGACGATGGGGATTATGGCGCTGTATATTGCCAGCGCTATCGCCTATAACCTGGCGCAAGGTTATAAGATGAACGGATTTATGGCGGCGAGCCTGTCGTTAATGGCTTTTCTGGTGGTCGCCGCGCCGCAGACCAATAAAGGATTACCGGTCATGTCGTTAGGCGGTGAGGGTATCTTTACCGCGATTATGGTTGCCTTGTTCTCTACCGAGCTGATGCATTTTCTGCAAAAGCATAATATCGGTTTTAAGCTGCCTGAACAGGTTCCACCGAAAATTCGTCAATCGTTTGATTTGCTGATCCCGATTATTGCCATCTTCCTGACCCTGTTTCCGCTCAGTTTGTGGATACAACATCAGTTTCATATGCTGTTGCCGCAAGCGATTATGTCGATTTTCGCGCCGATTATTTCCGCCTCTGATTCCTTACCGGCGATCCTGATTGCGGTACTGCTGTGTCATCTATTGTGGTTTGCCGGTATTCATGGCGCGGTGATTGTTGGCGGGATTCTACAAGCGTTTTGGCTGACTAACCTTGGCATTAACCAACAGGATCTTACCGCCGGTCAACCGGTGACGCATGTCTTTATTGAACCCTTCTGGCAGTTTTTCATTGTTATTGGCGGTTCGGGTTCGACCATGGGGTTAGTGTTACTCTATCTGCGAAGCCGCTCGGCACATCTACGTACTATTGGTAAGTTGAGCATTATTCCCGGCATGTTCAATATCAATGAACCGGTGATTTTCGGTTCGCCGGTGGTGATGAACCCACTGCTGTTTATTCCCTTTATTTGCGCGCCGTTGGTTAACGCCACTATCGCCTATACCGCAACCCGTACCGAACTGGTTAACCATGTCATCTCACTGGCGCCGTGGACCACGCCAGCACCGATAGGCGCCGCCTGGTCTACCGGTTGGGATTTCCGCGCCATCATTTTAGTGGCGGTATTAGTCGGCATATCGACGTTGATTTATTACCCCTTTTTCCGCATGTACGAGCGCCAGTTACTGCAGCAAGAGCGCGAAACCTTGACCGCAGCGGAGAGCGCATAATGGAAATTGATGAAATTACCGTGATGGAGTTGATCATCCATGCGGGCGAGGCCCGTTCACATGCTATGGAAGCGTTACGCGCCGCACGCCAGCAAGCGTGGGCGCAGGCGGACGAACAGCTTTTAGCGGCCAGCACCGCCGCGCGCGCCGCGCACCGTATTCAGACCGAATTAATCGGTGCGGATGAAGGCTGCGGCAAAATACCGGTCAATCTTATTCTGGTCCATGCCCAGGATCATCTAATGAACGCCATGCTCTGTCGTGAACTGGCGGAAGAGATTGTGATGTTACGCCGTGAAATGGCCGATCTTCGGCCGTCGCTACCGCAGGAGAGTTAAATGAAACAGGCTGTAGTAAAACCGTTTCCCGACCATTTTCTTTGGGGCGCCTCAACCTCGGCTTACCAGGTCGAAGGCGCATGGAATGAAGAGGGGAAAGGGCCATCGGTGATCGATAAGGCCAGTTTCCATGATGGGATTACCGATTTCACCGTCACCAGCGACCACTATCACCGTTTCCAACAGGACATTAAGTTGTTTGCTGAACTGGGTTTGAAAACCTATCGCTTCTCCATCGCCTGGAGCCGCCTCTATCCGCAAGGCGATGGCAGGCTAAATGAGCAAGGTCTGGCGTTTTATGACCGCTTGATTGATGAAATTTGCCGTCATGGTATCGAACCACTGGTCACGCTGTATCATTTTGATCTGCCGTGGGCATTGCAAGAGAAGGGCGGCTGGTCAAATCTGGCCACCGTTACCGTTTTTGAGCGTTATGCTCGTACCTGTTTTGAGCGTTTTGGCGATCGGGTGAAATACTGGCTGACCATCAATGAGCAAAACATCATGATCCTTAAGGGCGAGATCATCGGCACCTTACCGCCCGGTACGCCCAACGCGCAACAAATGCTGTATCAGCAGAACCACCACATGATGCTGGCGCAGGCCAAAGCAATGATCCTTTGCCATCAGTTATTACCGGAGGCCAAAATTGGCCCGGCGCCGAATATCTCCTGCGTCTATGCCGCCAGCGCGCGACCGGAAGATGTGCTGGCAGCCAATAATTTCTCGGCGATTCGTAACTGGCTGTACCTCGATCTGGCGGTCCATGGTCGTTATAACGCCGTGGCGTGGCGGTTTATGGAAGAGAAGGGGTATCTTCCGGCGGTCACCGAGCAAGAGATGGCGATTTTGCGCGCCGGAAAACCCGATTTCATTGCGTTTAATTACTACGCTTCGGCGACGGTAGGGGCCGACCTGCCCGGCGAAGCACGCGAAGGAGAAGAGGTACAACAAGTAGAGGACCAGCAACTGGCGGGCATTGACCGGACGGTATATGTCGGCACTAATAATCCCCATTTGGGACGTAATCAGTTTGGCTGGTATATCGATCCGGTAGGCTTTCGTATTACCGCGCGCGAGATTTATGAGCGTTATAATCTGCCGTTGATCGTGACCGAAAATGGTCTCGGCGCTTTTGATACGCTAGAGGCGGGTAACAAGGTCTACGACGATTACCGCATCGATTATTTACGCCAACATATTGAGCAATTGCAGTTAGCGATTGACGATGGTGTTGCGCTATTTGGTTACTGCCCCTGGTCGGCGCTTGACCTGGTCAGTACTCATCAGGGCATCGGTAAGCGTTATGGGTTTATTTACGTTAACCGGGATGAGCATGATCTCAAGGACTTGGCGCGTTATCGCAAGAAAAGTTTTTTCTGGTATCAACGCGTGATTGCCAGCAATGGCGCGAATTTAGCGCCGGAGATTGAATACTGAACGCAGGGCGGCCAGACGGCCGCCTTTTTTAGCGCTGAAACCATGGGCCGGGTTTTACCGAATCACGCACCACCAGTTTTCCGGCGAAGGGCGGCAGAGGTTCCACCGGTTCCCCTTCCAGCATTGCCACCAATTGCGCAAGGGTGTGCCGGATCATTTCCGCTACCGGCACATGTACCGTGGTGAGTGGCGGAACAAAATAGCCGGTGACTTTACTGTCATCAAACCCCAGCAGTGAAACCTGGTCAGGAACGGCGATGCCAGCTTGATAAAACGCCTTTGCTGCGCCTATCACCATATCATCATTACTGGCGACCAGCGCGCTGAAGCTAACGCCGCGCGCCAGCAATTCACGGGTGGCATTGAAGCCGCTTTCCAGCGACCAGGCGCCCTGCACGATGCGCGCCGCATCACAGGCGATACCGTTTTGTTGCAGTGCTTGCTGATAGCCCGACAGACGGCTTTGCGCAGTAGGCGACTCTGGCAAACCGCTAATAAAGGCGATTTCACGATGCCCGTTGGCGATCAAATACTCAACTGCTTCAACGGTATTGTGCTGGTGGCAGGCATAAACGCAATGCGCCTGATGCCGCGTGAGTTGGCGGTTAACCACCATGATCGGGGTAGCGTGTTGATCGATGATTTCCGCCAATTCATCAACGTTAAGGAAGCGTGGATAGATGATGATGGCATCACAGCGTAAGTCGAGCAGAAACTGGATGGCCTGCCGTTCATCGTCAGCGGAATATTTGCCGTCAGCGAGGATTAATTGGCGACCATAATTTTCCGTCATCGTCGCGGTCTGAAACAGTAACTCGCTAAAATAGGGGCCATTAAACAGGGAGTTGGTCACAATAAGACCAATATTTTGCGATTTCTGCGTCGCCAGATTACGCGCCAGCAAGTTAGGCCGGTAACCGGTTTCTTCAATCGCCTGGTAGACACGCTGCTGCGTGCTCTTTTTTACATAGCGGGTGCCGGCCAGTACGCGTGAAACGGTCGCTTTCGACACGCCCGCCTTTTTCGCCACGTCGAGCATGGTGATCATGGGTGTTTCCTGAAAAAGTGAACCGGAGAGCTACGCCAAATATTACCTGAAGCCGCGCCGTCACGGTACGCCTTGGCTGATTCTCATCGGGGGTAAAGCCGATGAGAAAGAGAATAGTGTGAGCTTCATCCGTTTTGCGTTGAGGCGAAGAGCGAAGGCAATAGAGCGATGAGGTTATTCAGCATATGGAGAAAGATAGGCAACGCCAGGCTATTGGAGCGCAAGCGCGCAGCGCACAGCAGCAGTGAAAACAGCGTTAAAATCACTAAGGTTTGCCAATGCACATATTGCGTATGCATTACCGCAAACAGCAGTGAGGTGAGCAGCATACAGGCAAAACGGCTTTTCGGCGCCCACACCAGAAAGCCCTGCAACAGGAACCCACGAAATAAAATTTCTTCAAATATCGGCGCCAGCAATACGGCGGAAAACAACAAAATCAGTATCGCGTGTAATGACTGTTGGGATTGGTCTTCCAGCCACCGCTCCGGCTGTAAAAACCATGTTTGCGCTATCATCAATAGCAACAATAACCCGCTATAGAGTAAGGCGGAGGCAGGCGCTAAACGGCCAAGAGGAATATCGCTACGACGAGCAATATAGAAACGGTATAGGGGATAAATTACCGCGAATTCGAACAGACAGAGCACCGGCACCAGCAAGCCATCGGCACGCAGAACGGTGTAATTCGGGAATAGCGTGATCATCAAAGTGATCAGGTAATAAAGCACAAAGCTGCCGATGTAAAACAGCGTTAGAAAAACTCTGCCAGTGCGAAGGTTCATAAGCGGCTCTGTGGGAAAAAGTGCTCCGAATATATCAACCGGTAGCAGGGCTGTCGAGCAGTGAGCCGGTAAGAAACAGCATCAACGCGCGTAGGGAGCGCGTTGATTTGCTGTCAATCAATCTGCGGAAAGAATCGCGGGTTTAATGGTTGGCTCCGGGCCTAACGAACCCGGACCGCCACTACGGTCATCACAATGGCAAAGCTAATAAAAATGGCGAGTTCCATAATCACCTCCTAAGACTAATCTTAGAAAGAGTATAAAGCGCGCCTGCATATTTTTTGCACTATTTGTGCCACTTTGTTTCGGCATATGATCATGTTTTAAGTTTGTTTATAGGTCTAATAAGCTGTCGATACGATATAATTGTGGCTCAAATAACGATAATGGGAGTGATGGGTGAAACTTTATAGAAAAATACTAATCGTGGCGTCATTAATGATGTTGGCGGCGTGTAGTAGCGCACCGAAGCAGAACACGGCGAAGGTGAGCGGGCAGGGAGAAGATATGTGCGGCGCGGCGGCACAGCAGTCCTACGTTGGTAAACCGCTTTCCTCCCTTGATGGCGTGCGCTTTGCCACGCCAATGCGCGCCATTCCGTATCATTCGGCGGTCACTATGGATTTTAATCCGCACCGACTGAATTTTATTGGCGATAAAGCGGGCATTATTACTCACGTTCGTTGTGGCTAATTAATAAGGGGCGTTGACGCCCCTTTTACCGAGTAGAACTTAGCGTTGCGCCCACCAGAGCCGAAGTTTTAATCCCCAGCGACTCGTCCAGCCAGTAGTGGTACTCACCACCTTACCTTGATAAAGAATCACGTAAGTTGGCGTGACACCGACCTGCCACTGCGCGGCTAAACGTCCTTGCGGGTCGTTAATGGTAGGCAGCGCATAGTGTTTGGCGCGCAAGTAGTTATTGACGCGGCTGTCGTCACCAGAGCGCAGCGCGATGCTCACCACATTACCGCCATCCTGCGCCAGCGCCGCGACGCCGGGCGTGGTGTAGCGACAAATTCCGCACCAACTGGCCCAGAAATAGAGCAACAAGGGTCGCTGTTGGCTTAGGGCATCCAGCGTCACGGTTTCACCATAAAGCGTAGGCAACGGTTGGCTGGCAAAGGCGGCTGGCGCTTGGGGCGCCCGCCACTTATCCATTACTGTGACCAGCGCCAGCGTCATTATGGCCAGCAGCGCGAGATCGCGAAACCACCGTTTCAGCCGGGACATTATTGCTGGGCCAACGCGTGTTTCACACTCTCTTCTAATTGCGCATACGAAACCGCGCCAGATAGCATCGTGTCGCCAATCAATGTTGCGGGGGTGCCCTGCACGCCTAATTGTTGGGCGAGTTTAAGGTTCAGATTGACGGTTTCCAGGCTCTGTTTGCTGGGTTCGCCGATCTTCACGCCGACCTTCTTCTCCGCCGCTTTGATACTGGCATCATCGTGATAGCCCTTTTTCGCCATTAAACGTTGATGCAGCGCGAGGAATTGTTGTGGATTCTGTTCCCAAAGGGTTAGCGCATCGCGAGCGGAGGTCAGCGAACTTTCGGAACGGTACGGCAGGGGTTTAATCACCACCGCCACATCGGGGTGGTTTTGCACCAGTTTTTCTAACTGGGGATCAAATTGTTTGCAGAAGGGGCAGTTATAGTCGGTGAAAGAAACCAGCGTCAACCTGGCGTCTTTCTTACCGATGCGTGGTGAACCGGGATCGCTAAATAGCGCGGCTTTGTTCTGTGCCACCACCTGCTTAACCACATTTTGCTGCTGTTGCTGAGCCTGCTTATCATAGGCATCTGCCGCCTGCGCCAGAATATCGGGATGTTGTACCAGCGTTTCGCGAATCAGATCCTGGATACGCGCTTCTTGCTCTGGCGTAAAAGGCGCGGCGGCCCACAGCGGGGCAGAGATAAATAGCAGTGCGTAAGCGAATTTTTTCATGATTTTTTTCCTTTGGCATTGGACAAGGTGTCAAGCAGGGTTTGACGATCAAGCAGCGGCGAAAGCACCGTACCTTGCGGGTTTCCCGGTCCATAAATTTGATTAAACGGTACGGCAACACTGCCGCGGCGTTGTAAGAAGTGGGTAATGGAGGCTGACGGTCGGCTCCAGTCGCCACGTAACGCGACAACGTCATCCGCCATCAATGCTTGCTGCACATCTTCACGCAGCAACACCCGATATTTATTGGCTTTACAGGTCACACACCAGTCGGCGGTGACATCGACAAACACACGTTTATGTTGCGCCAGTGCCTCATTGATGGCTTGCTCGCTCAGCGGCTGCCAGTTCACCTTATCGGTCATTGGCTGACCGCCAAAATGCGTGCTCCCGGCAAACAATAAAGCGCCATATAACGCCACGATGGCGAAACCGCTAATCGCGGCGGTGCGGGCGCCAAACTGGCGCCAGGCGGCGAGCAGCAATGCGATTAATAGGACAGCTGCCAGCCCCATTACGATGGTTTTCCCAAGCGTTGGTAGCAGTAAGCTCAGCAGCCACAGGCATGAAGCCAACATCATCAAACCCAGCAGAATACGCAGAACATTCATCCAGCGGCCGGGGCGTGGTAAACGCAATGCCAAACCGGGCCAGGCGGCAATCAACCACCACGGTAAACTCATCCCGATCCCGAGTGCGATAAAGATCGCCCACAGCAACGGCAATGAGGCTCCCAACGCAAACGCCACCGCCGTACCTAAGAAGGGAGCAGAACACGGCGTCGCCAGCAACGTGGCAAACGCGCCCTGCCAAAAGTGACCGCCATATCCTTGACCAGAATGGGTGGCGAGCCGGGTATTGAGCGAAGAGGGCAGCCGTAGGTAAAACAGACCGAACAGGTTGGCGCTAAATAACAGTGTCACTACCACCATAAAACCGATAAACCATGGGTTTTGATACTGAATTCCCCAACCCAACGCATGATTGCCGAGCCGGAGAAGCGTCATTAATAGAGCCAATGCCATAAAAGAGACGACGATACCGGCGCTTGAGGCCAGGAATTGACCGCGCACGCTACGCCGATCGCGCTGTGTGACATGTAAAATTGAACTCAATTTCATGCCAAGCACCGGTAATACGCACGGCATCAGGTTGAGGATAAAACCGCCGACCAACGCCATCAGCACCGCTTGCCAGAGAGGAAGCGGCGCGGCATCGGTTAACAGTGGCGCGCCAATAATGGCGCTGCTTTGCTGAGCAAGGCCGCTATTGGCAATCACCAGCGAGAGGCTTTTTCCGCCTAGATCGGGCGCGCCTTCTCCCCATTCATCGGTAACCGGCACCCGCGCTTCCAGCCGGTTTCCGACGCGTTTCAGGACAGGCTTTCCGACACTGGCACCCTCTAGCGTATCGAAAAACATCTCCGGTTGTTGCCAGCCTTGAGCGCGCTCCGCAACGATTTGCAGTTGCCCTTGCTGATACCCGACGCGTAGTGAATCGGTCAATCCGCTGCTGATCGGAACCTGGCCCATCGCCTGCGCATAGTCATGGTTGAACTGAGCATCTACCGGCTGCGTCAAATCAAGACTAAATGGGAAGTCGGTCAGAATGCAGACATTGCTACAGGTTGAGAGGGTTAATGTCCCGGCCACGCGTCGTTGTGCGGTATCGGCGAGCGTAATTGGCAGTGAAACACGGTCATGGTAACCCTGGGTGGTGATACCCCCAACGTCAAAACGCGCAGGTGTCGGCCAAAACCAGCGGGCGTTAGGCGCGGGAGATTGCCAGTGAATTTCTGGCGCGATGCCGCCTTCGCCAGGCGAACGCCAGTAAGTTTTCCAGCCTTTCTCCAGCTTCACGTCCAGCAACAGCCGGGTGTTTCCTGCCGGTGATGTATCGGCGCGCAGGCGAACCTGAGCATGGTTATTTTGCGGGTTTTGTAGCCAGCCGCTATCTGCCGCCTGAACGACCGGCAGCCAGCACAACAGCAGGAGAACAAAGCCCCTGAAATGCCTTAACATGATTTTTTCTCCGTAAATGATTTTTTGTCGCGATGTTAAAGCGAGCGGTCATTCACGGAAGACGCAGTTTCTGAGATGTATGCGCAGAACCGGCGAAGAAAATTCGCGCGGTGGAGGAAAGAATAGCGGTGTCTCGCGCAGCATGGCGAGGAAAGCCAGCAATAGCGCTAAGGCAGGTAAGACCGACTCAAACAGCAACGGGGGCGCCATTAGCAAGGAGTGCGCGCTTAACTCACAAGGTGAAACCGGTGCTTCGGCCGACGCGGAATAGGCGGTAACGGTTGAAGTTGCAAGCGGGCTTAGCTGCGCTTGTAGCATCTGCAAGCCGGCACTGCGCTGGGCCATGCAGGTCAGAATGACCAGGCAAGCCAGGGCAAGAAACCACTTTGCGATGCGATACCGTTTCGCCATTGCCACCTCGGTGTAGAAAGTGCGCATATCTTAACGGGCTGACCACGATTGGCAATGGGTAGCCGTGTAAACATTCGTATAGTTAACGATATACACCGCCTGTCACCAGATTGTCACGCCGCCAGGGTAGCCTGTGAAGGTAAAACAGTGATTTCCCCGTCACAAAGCAATGCACAGCTTGTCTTTTTTCTTCCCGCCGCGTGCGGGATTTTTTTTGCCTTATGCGAGCGGTTTTCCCTTACGAAGCGGCAACTTTCTGCCAAAATTACTTATTTTGCGCCCCCGTGAATGGATAACACCAACTATGAACTCAACGTTTCACGAAGTGCATGTTGCGCCCGCTAGCGCCGCCTTGCTCGAATCGCTGGCTCTGCACGACTACAGTTTTACCGTCACAGAAGAGGTCCAGGCGGCTTTTGATCGCCCAATTGATGCGTGTTTGCAGGCGGTTGAACCTTATGAGAAAGCCTACTTTAATCAACCACAACAGTTTTCCGCCTATTTGGATAGCCTTGATGGCGCGTTATTCGTTGCCCATTTTGCAGAACAAGCGGCAGGTTATCTGGCTATCAGTCGTCACTGGAATGGCCTGGCATTGGTAGAGGATATTGCCGTTGAGCGTAACCAGCGTCATTGCGGGTGCGGTCAGGCATTAATGGCTGCGGGTATCCGTTGGGCACATGAGCAGGGCCTGGCGGGGCTGATGCTGGAAACGCAATCAAACAATGTTGCGGCCTGCCGCTTTTATGAACGGCAAGGTTTCGAATTAGGCGGTATTGATCGCTGTCTCTACCGCGGCTTGCACTCACGCCGGGCGGAAACCGCACTATTTTGGTATTTGTGGTTTTAAATACATGCGCAGCGGTAAGCAACAGTGAGATGGAATTATTGCTCTTTCTCTTCCATTAACTGCGCCAGTAAGCGGCGATAGCCCTGTAGCATCCCCTCATTCATTTCCAGTTCCAGCTTACGCAATACGCTGGCAATCAATGAGTGAGTGGTCGTTGGCTGACCTGTCTGCATCAATTCAGTCATTACGGCGGCGAGCAGTTCGGCTTCTTTCGGCGCGTGCCACGCCGGGCTATTAAAATAGTCAGTAATGGCGCGTCCCGCGCTGGGGGGCTGTGTTCTCATGCTAAACCTCCGAAAAAGCCGCGCCGGCCCCACACGGCGAACCGTTGAGATCCTGGCGTAAAGAATAATTAAGGACAGCAAATCAGAGCGCATTGCCGACAGCGGTAAAGAAATACCGCCGATGGTTTTTTAAACATAGAACCGCCTTGAAAAAAAGTCAGTAACACGATGAAATATTTTTTCGCGGCGGTTCCGGTTTAATGCGCTGAATAAGTTGTGACTACCTCAAGGACGCCATTAATAATAAATTGCACGCCCATGCAGACCAGCAAAAAGCCCATTAAGCGGGAAATGGCTTCGATGCCGCCTTTGCCAACCAAACGCATAATTGCGCCGGAGCTGCGCAGGCAAAGCCATAAAATAACGCTGACGGTAAAAAAGGTGGCAACCGGCGCCACTTTGACGACCCAGGGAGAAAAATCGATCCCGCTACGCACCGTCGAGGCTGAGCTAATAATCATGGCGATGGTGCCGGGGCCGGCGGTGCTTGGCATCGCCAGCGGAACAAATGCGATATTCACCGCCTTCCGTTCATTGATTTCTCCCTGTTTATGTTCCGCTTCTACCGACTGACCGGCCGGTTTATGCGGAAACAGCATGCGGAAACCAATAAAGGCGACAATTAACCCGCCAGCAATCCGTAAGCCGGGAATGGAAATGCCAAAGGTGTCCATCACGGCCTGACCGGCATACCAGGCCACGGCCATAATAATAAATACGTAAATAGAGGCCTGCAGCGATTGCCGATTACGCTCATCAAAATTCATTTCACCGGCGAGGCCGAGAAAGAGGGCGACGGTTGTCAACGGGTTGGCGAGCGGTAGCAGGATGACTAATCCCAGCCCTATCGCACGAAAAAGCTCCAACATAAAGAGGACTCCCTTTCCTTCGTGGGGGATAGTTAACAGTGATGTTATTAACTAATATTAACGCACGGTATTATTACCGGGAAAATTAAACAGATCCAGCAACAAAGATTAAGCGAAAGCGTGGTTTTGTGTTGTGATATTAACCAACATAAATAATCCTTGCATCGCCGGGGCTAGTATGAGTAAATGCCCCAGTCGGTTTGTCTGGCAGTCCGATTATGCGAGCAGTTTTAGTAAAGCAGTCTGCAGTTAAAGCGTTATCTCAGATATCTCTTCTTCAGTGACTCCTTCCTGAGTGCCTCATAACTCTGTAAACAAACCCTGTTGCCCTGAGTGGCGTGTAACTGAATGAAGGATAGACAAATGTCTAACAAAATGACTGGTTTAGTAAAATGGTTCAACGCTGAGAAAGGTTTCGGCTTCATTTCTCCGGCTGATGGCAGCAAAGACGTGTTCGTACACTTCTCTGCTATCCAGAGCGAAGGTTTTAAATCTCTGGAAGAAGGCCAGAACGTTGAGTTCACCATCGAAAATGGTCAGAAAGGCCCGGCTGCTGCTAACGTTACCGTTCGCTAAGCCAATCCGGTGCCAGGCCGCATAGCAATATGCGGTTGTCACCCGCTCAAAAACCCGCCTCGTGCGGGTTTTTGTGTATTACGCACCGCTAATTCCCGCCCCGACAGTAAAAAGAACCAAATGCCGCTGATTGCCAAGTTTTGTTACGCCAGCGCTTTACGCTGCCGGTAGACTAACCCAACACAGCTCTAATCCGAGGCACTACGCCAGCATAATGGAATCCTGGAAGGTTAATCTTATTTCGGTCTGGCTTGGCTGTTTTTTTACCGGCCTCGCTATCAGTCAAATCCTCCCATTTCTTCCGCTCTATATTGAACAGCTTGGCGTTCACTCTCATCGTGCGCTCAATATTTGGTCTGGTCTGACGTTTAGCGTCACGTTTATGGTTTCGGCGGTGGTTTCCCCGATGTGGGGCAGTTTGGCCGATCGTAAAGGGCGCAAGCTCATGCTATTACGCGCCTCATTTGGCATGGGGGCGGTAATTTTACTGCAGGCGTTTGTTAGCAACGTATGGCAACTGTTTTTGTTGCGCGCATTAATGGGGCTCACTTCGGGCTATATTCCAAATGCGATGGCGCTGGTCGCGTCGCAGGTTCCGCGCGATCGCAGCGGTTGGGCGCTCAGCATGGTTGCTACCGGACAAATTACCGGTGTTATTGCCGGCCCGTTATTGGGCGGTTTATTAGCTGATGAGGTTGGGCTGCGTGCGGTGTTTTTGATTACCGCCGGTCTGCTATTAGTCAGTTTTCTGATTACGCTATTTTTGATCAAAGAAACCGGTCATCGCCCAATCAAGAAAGGAGATAAGCTGAGCGGTAAAGCGGTTTTCCAGTCTTTAAGTAACCCGGCGCTGGTGGTGAGCCTGTTTTTTACGACGCTGGTTATTCAGCTTTGCAACGGCTCGATTAGCCCGATACTGACGCTTTTTGTCCGCCAACTGGCGCCGGATGCGCATAATATTGCCTTTATCAGTGGGTTCATTGCCGCTGTGCCTGGTATTTCAGCGCTCTTTTCCGCGCCGCGCCTTGGAAAATTGGGCGATCGTATTGGTACCGAGCGTATTTTGTTAGCGACACTCTGCGTATCGGTGGTGCTATTTATCGGTATGTCATTTGTCACCAGCGCCATGCAACTTGGCATTCTGCGTTTTTTGCTCGGCTTTGCTGATGGCGCGATGTTACCTGCCGTACAAACGTTACTGTTACGCTACGCCAGTGAGCAGGTCACCGGGCGTATTTTCGGCTACAACCAATCGTTTATGTATTTAGGCAATGTGGCAGGGCCGCTGATGGGATCGGGAATTTCAGCGGCGATCGGTTTTCGTTGGGTTTTTGTCGGCACCGCTGTGGTGGTGTTAATTAACACCCTGCAACTGATGCGTTTTTACCGTCGACGGAAAGCTCGCAGTTAATTCGTTCTGCGAGGGGTGAGACGTAGCGCGTAATGCCAGCGCTGCGCGCTAAGTAAAAATGCCGTGTCGACGGATGGGCTCCATGAATCATCACCTCCGACGCCCATATGAAAGCCATCAATATGCAACCAGCATCCGGTTTCTGGTTGTAATAGGTGACGGTGCGAGGTGGTTTGCAGTTGTTCAAGGCTGTATCGGCTTAACGAAAAATGAAAATCCCCCGTTACCTCAAGTGAACCTGTGTGGAGTAGGCGAGTGCCGCCACGTAAGCCGTTTTCACAAGGAAAAACGTAAGGCGTGTGTAACGCGTCTAGCGGTAACGTCCAGTGTGAAAATTGCGCCGCCAGACGGCGGTCCGGGTAGTTTTCATGCGGGCCAAGCCCTAACCAACTCACTGAGTCCGGTGCTTCAGCAAGTTGGCAACGCAGGCCAATGCGTGCAGGCGCAGGAAGATCGTCGGCCCGCTCAACATCAACCTCCAGCGCTAGCGTGCCGTCTGCCGCCATTAAATAACGCTTACGGCTGAGAAACGCCGTTTTTCCCTGGTAGCAATAAGCGTGTAGGGTTTCTATTAGTACCGCATCGGTTTGTTGAGTGGCGTTAACACGCAGCACCTCTGGCGTTAGCTGATAAAAACCCGCCTGTTTCCAGCGCTCCACCCACGCATGAGGATCTCTTTGCGTGGCCTCGCTAATGCCAATATCGTTATCCAGCGGAGCACGTACAAAACAGTCGCGCAACGGCGAGATCAGGCATTGTCGGCCATGGTGGTACCAGGCGGTTAACTCACCGTGTTGAGGGGAAAACTCCCAGCGTTGCTGACCCTGTTCAACCAGAATGCGATCGGGACGCGTGGTTAAGAGAGGCGCGATGCCATTTTCTGGTGGCTGCGGATGCGCCAACGCGGCGGGAAGCCGCCATTGATCCCACGCCACCCGATGTTCGGCTTCAGACCAGCCGGTGGCCCGCGGTTGGCGAACTTCAAGATTAAGCCAGATTTCGCCGCTGCGGGCGGCAAGCCCCGGTGGTGCGGAGAGCGTAATATGCTGGGTGCCGCCCGGCGCCAGCAGTAGCTCACTCTCTCCTGCGGCAATCACCACGCCTTGATGCTCAATACGCCAATACAAACGTTCGTTGTCGCTGTGCCGGAACAGATATTCGCTGGTGACGCTAAAGCTAAAAGGATTATCTTCATCGACAACAAATTGGAAGAATTGCTGTGCGCGCTGCGCTTCATAGAGGGCTGGGTGCGGAGTGCGGTCGGCAAACAGCAAACCATTCATACAGAATTGTCGATCATTCGGCGTATCGCCAAAATCGCCGCCGTAGGCTTGCCAGCGTTCGCCCTCAGCGGAGGTGCGCGTCAGGCTTTGATCAACCCAATCCCAGACAAAACCACCTTGTAAACGTGGGTACTGACGAAAAGCCTGCCAGTAACGCGCAAAGCCGCCGAAGCTGTTCCCCATTGCATGCGCATATTCACACAAAATTAACGGGCGTGACTCGCCGGGCAAACCGATCCACTTCTTGATCGACCATTTAGGCACCGCAGGAAAGGGCTGGTCAACCTCAACGCGTGCATACATCGGACAGAGTATATCGGTCGCGCTGCTGTTTGCTCCGCCGCCTTCGTATTGTACCGGGCGAGTCTCATCGGCGCTTTTTACCCAGCGATAAAGGGCGTCATGCGTGCTGCCGTGGCCCGATTCATTACCCAACGACCAAATGATAATGCAGGGATGATTACGATCGCGCTGTACCATCCGCGTGACGCGCTCACTAAACGCACTGAACCAACGTGGATCGTCAGCCAGCCGGTTCATCGGCTGCATACCGTGCGTTTCGATATTGGCTTCATCCACCACATATAAGCCATAGCGATCGCACAGCCGATACCAAAGCGGATGATTGGGATAATGCGCGCAACGTACCGCATTAAAGTTATGTTGTTTCATCAACAGAATGTCACGCACCATGGTAGCTTCATCCATCACCTGGCCATTTTCGGGGTGATGTTCATGACGGTTGACGCCACGAATCAGTAACGGTTGGTGATTTAGCGTTAAAAGCCCCTGCTGAATAGCGATATGGCGAAAGCCAACGTCGTAGGCTTCGGCTTCCACTAGCGTACCCATTTCATCATACAGCGCCACGACCGCGCGATAGAGATGCGGTGTTTCCGCGCTCCAAAGCAATGGTTGGTCAATTGGTAATGTCAGTAAGGCGCGTTCCGGATAATGCCCGCGTTCATCCACCGGCGGAGAGCCAAACTTTCCGCGTTGCGAAGCAATCTGTTGTTCACCCCGCCACAAACTGACCTCCAACGGGTAGGAGGGCGCTTGCGCAGGACGCAAATTGGAACACACCTTGACTTGTAACCGGGCGGAAGTCAGTTCCGGGCTGAGATGGGTTTCAATTTGGATGTCGGTAAAATGGGCGGCCGGTTTATGCAGCAGCGTCACATCACGGAAGATCCCGCTCATACGCCACATGTCTTGGTCTTCCAGATAGCTTCCGTCACTCCAACGCAATACCAGTACCGCCAACCGGTTATGGGTGGGCGTGAGGTAAGCGGAAAGGTCAAATTCTGCCGGCAGGCGGCTATCTTGCGAATAGCCGACCCAGTCGCCATTGCACCAGAGGTGGAAAGCTGAATTAACCCCATCGAAAATGATTCGTGTGCTGCCGTCAGCAAACCAGGCGGGATCTATATCAAATGTGAGCGAGTAACATCCGGTCGGGTTTGCGGTTGGTACCTGCGGTGGCGTAACCGGGATCGGATATTGTACG